>NZ_JAFBCZ010000018.1 GCF_016907925.1 Herpetosiphon giganteus
GGCAACGACGGTGATGCGGGGCAGACGACTGGGCTTGGAAATGGCCTAACATCTATTGATAGCTATTCCTCAACCTGTCCGCCCTTAAACCCTTGAAAGGGTAAGGGGTTGGTTAACTCACGCAATTCATCTATTAACAAAAGTTAATAAATTTATCGGACTTAAGGCGCTTGCACGGGCTGCCAAACACCCCTATGATACTAGCCAAGCATAGATCCTTTGGCCACGAGCATTTCACCCTTTCTATGCACATCGGTCATACCAGCCACTAAGCTTGGCTCTACCCTGATCGTTGGAGAATTGAAAGGGGAAGTATGCGTTACACCCAAGCATACCTTGAAGCGTTGCGCCCAATCGGTGACCCTGCCGCCGATAGTTTAATTGCCCAGTTGGCTGCTCATGGCGATTTAGCCCGTGTAAGCCAAGTGCTGCGCCAAATCACCAAAAACGACCAGCCATGGCCCCACGATTTGCCGCCGCTGCTCATTGCATGGCTCGCACAACATTCCACCCCTCCTGCAACGATCGATTGGCAACGAATTAATAATGGGGCAGCTTTTTTTGCCCGCTATGGCATGGCAATTACGGTTGTGCTCTCAACCGCCGCGTTGGTTGGCTGTTATGCGGCCCAAAAAGGGGTCAAAGTGCTCACCCAAACCCAGCGCTTGCAAACCGAACCCTACCGCCGCGTCACCGAATCGGGCCATTTTGTCATGGCAGTTTTGCAACCAAATGCTTTGCAAGCCAATGGCGACGGGTCGCAGATCATTCAAAAAGTGCGCCTGATGCACGCCGCTGTGCGCTACCAAATTGACCAAGCTGGCCAATGGAATCACAGCGAACTGGGGGTGCCAATTTGCCAAGAAGATATGTTGGGCACGCTAATGGTGTTTTCGTATGGCGTAATTTGGGGCTTGGAGCAACTTGGCTATCGCATTGACAAAAAGCAAGCAGAGGATTTTCTGTATACATGGAATCTGATTGGCAGCTTGATTGGCATCGATCCTGCCAGCTTGCCATGCTCAATCGCCGAAGCCGAGGATTTGGCCTATAGCATTTCGAACCGTCAGCATGGCCCTTCGGATGAGGGCCGCGAACTGACCCAAGCGCTGCTGGCAATGCATACGGGGCTATTACCAAGCCGTTTTTTCGATGGCATGGTTCCCGCATTGATTCAGCATTTGGCAGGTGCTGAGGTGGCGGCATGGATGGGCGTGCCCCAAACCCGCTGGAAATATGCGCTACGCTATCTTAAAGCGCTCAACAGCGCCATGCGGACGATTACCCAGCACGTTCCTGTAATCGATACCCAATTCGATCGCTTAACATTTTTGTTGCTGCAACGCTGGACGGGCGCAATTCATCGTGGCGAGGTAAGCGCAACCCTCAACCAACGCAGCACTTAATCGAATCAAGCGCCAGCTAATGCTACACTAAAGCCAATCTGGCGCTTGCCACGATTGGTCTTTTTTAGGTCTTGACAGTATTCGATTTACAGTGTAAATTCATTCAATAGATTTACACTGTAAATCTATTGAGGTTTTGGAATGGCGCGAACGCGGAATCATGTACTCAATGCTGAAACAACCGTTCAAATTAAGCAAGCAGCGCGGCAACTTATGGCGCAGCATGGCACAGCAGGTTTATCAATTCGAGGGATTGCCAAAGTGCTGTCGGTGAGTCCACCGGCGCTGTATCACTACTTTGCCAACTTGGACGACCTGATTACAACCTTAATCGCTGATAGTTTTAATAGCTTGGCCGACCGCTTGGATGAGGTCGGACTCAAAAGCCGAACCAAGACCAAGGCAGGCCGCTTATTGGCTGTGCTTGAGGCCTATCGCAGCTGGGCTTTTGAGCATCCAATCGATTTTCAACTGATCTATGGGAATCCAATTCCAGGCTATAACGCCCCACGCGAAATTACCGTACCTGCCGTGGTACGCACGTTTGTCACACCAGTACGCTTGGCCGATTTAGCCATCAAAGCTGGCGAATCGAGCCTCAACGAATTTGTCATGACCGAGGCCTGTGCTGAACGCATGACCGCCATGATTACCCAAAATAACTATCCAGTCTCACTTGAATCGATGTATGTTGTGATGACGCTTTGGACGCAAATTCATGGCCTGATTATGCTGGATTTGTATGGGCATCTTAGCTCGAATGTTGGCAATGCTGAGGAGTTCTATCGCCATCGGGTGATGGAGATGCTGCACAGTTTTGGTTTTCACGACTTAACTTAATCAACCTGGCAATGAGACTTAAATTGGCCTTGGCAACAAGGCTGAGCTTGCTGTTGCCAAAATTAATAAGGAATTTTCAAATGACAAGCGAATTACACGTTATTTTTGGCACTGGCCCAATTGGCAAAGCGACCGCCCGCTGTTTGGTTAGCGCAGGCAAACAGGTGCGAATGATCAATCGTTCGGGCAAAGCCAGCCATCTGCCAGAGGGCGTTGAAGTGCTAGCTGGCGATATTTACGATCAGCAATTTGTCGCACAGCAAGCCCGCGATGCCGCCAGCGTTTACCAATGCGCCCAGCCAGCCTATTACGAATGGACGAGCAAATTTCCGGCCATGCAAGCGGCTGTGATCGCAGGCGTGTCCCAAAGCAATGCGCGGCTGGTGGTGATGGAAAATTTGTATGGCTATGGCCGCAGCACGCAGCCAATGACCGAAGCAACACCATTTGCCGCCCACACCCGCAAAGGCAAACTGCGCGCCCAAATGAGCGAACAGCTGTTTGCAGCCCATCAGGCTGGCCGAATTCGCGCCACCAGCGTGCGGGCCTCAAATTTCTATGGCCCAGAATATCAACTGATGGGCGATCAGGTGGTAAAACCAGCCTTGCAAGGCAAAAAAGCAACCTTGCTTGGCAATGCAGATATGCCGCACAGCTTCAGTTATGTCAATGATATTGGTGCAACCATGGCGCTTTTGGGCAGCGATGATCGCGGTTTGGGCCGTCCGTGGCATGCGCCCAGCCCAGCTGCGCTGACCCAGCGCGAGTTTGTGGCAATCTTGGCCAAGATTTTGGGCAAGCCAGTTGGCTATCGCACGATCAACACGACGATGGTTTGGCTACTTGGGCGCTTTGTCAAAGAAATTGCCGAAACAGTTGAGATGATGTATGAGTGGCAAGCGCCGTTTGTGATGGATAGCAGCGCGTTTAGCCAAACCTTCGGGATTGAAGCCACGCCAATCGAAGAGGGAATTCGCTCGATGGTGGATTGGTTTCGCAATTAACCAGCGGCGCAGCGCAGGCGTTCAAAAGCTTGCGCTGCACTCCAACGCCTCGGCCAGCAGTTGTTTATAGTCGCTGCGCGGAATTTCATAAGCTCCAAAAGTTGCCAAATGCGGCGTGATAAACTGAGTATCGAGCAATTGAAAGCCGCCAGCCCGTAAGCGCTCGACCAACGCTACCAAAGCAACTTTGCTGGCATCGCGCACTTTGCTCCACATACTTTCGCCAGCAAACAAGCCCGCCAAGCTAACCCCATACAAGCCGCCAACCATCTCGCCATCTTGCCAGGCCTCGACGCTATGCGCCAAACCACCAGCATGCAATTGACTATAAACCTCGATAAATTCTTGGCTGATCCAGGTTTCGTCGCGTTCGGCGCAGGCTTGCATGGTTTCGCGAAACGCCGTATCAAAGCGAATTTCAAAGGTTTGGCGGCGAATTGTACGTTGCAACGAATGCGCCACATGAAAACGCTCATCAAGCGGAATAATCGCCCGTGGATCGGGATCATACCAATAGATTTGGCCATCCTCGGCCATGGGAAAGATCCCTTGGGCATAGCCATAAATTAATAATTGTGGTGAGAGTCGCTTGGTCATGCTATCATGTCTCCAAAAAGTGAGGTCAATCAACCAATGAATACACCACGGGATGTGGCAACCGCCGAACCACAAACGACCACTGATGTCGAGCTAGATTTTATCACGCTCAGCGATGAGGAATTGGAAAAGCCCTATCGGGTGATTTTGCAAAACGATGATATAACCCCCATGGAAGTGGTGGTCTGGGTTTTGGAAAAGATCTTTGAGCAATCGTTTGAAAAAGCCAGCAGCATTATGCTCGAAGCCCATCTCAAGGGTCATGCCTTGGTGACGATTTTGCCCTTCAAAGAGGCCAATTCGCGCGTGTATAGCGCTCAGAGCCGCGCCCGCGATCTGGGTTTTCCGCTCGTTTTGTTCCTCGAACCGGATTTTTAAGCATTGGGGATCGGGGGCTGTAGTTGGGGTCAGGCCATTGGAGCTATGAAGTTCGGTATGACTGAGATGCATGCCCTCACCCCCAGCCCCTCTCCCACGAAAACGCGGGCGAGGGGAGCATGGGCCTCGTGGTTCCCCCAGATCATAGCCATATCATTCCTCTGTGTTAAGTGTTTGATCCACGAAGGGCACGAAGGTTAAGTTTTTTCGCCCCAAATTCCACAGATTGTTGCGATTATATTGCGTTAGCATCTCATCCTTCATCCTTCATCTTTCATAATTTCGCAACTCTGCGCCGCTGCGTTAAAACTTTTTAGCCACAGATTGTTGCGATTATATTCCGTTAGCATCTCATCCTTCATCCTTCATCCTTCATAATTTCGCAACTCTGCGCCGCTGCGTTAAAACTTTTTAGCCACGAATTGCACGAATTCCACGAATATTTTTTCGCCACAGATTGTTGCGATTATATTCTGTTAGCATCTCATCCTTCATGATTTCGCAACTCTGCGCCGCTGCGTTAAATTTCTGCCTTTTGACTTTTGATTTTTGCCTTTTGCCCTTTGACTTCATAATTCATCCTTCATAATTCATCCTTCATCCCTGTAATCCATGTCATAGCAATTGTCACAGCCGCAGTGTATGCTAGCCCTAGCATAGCAGCGGAGGACACAATGATTATTCCTTGGATCTACTACGTTCAAGCTGATGAACAATTATTAGTTGAGAGTTTTAGCCGCCGTTGGACGGTCAATGGGCCGCAACGCTATACCGCCCGACCGTTCGAACGCATTACGCGGCGTAGCGGTTTGGTGCTTGGCCCAACCGAATATGTCTATGTCACTGATTCGTTGAGCGGCCAAGTGCGGCTCGAACGAGGCCCACAACTGCTCTTTCCCAACGCCTACGAAGAGCTTGGCAAAATTCTCTTGGCAATCCCGCTCAAGAAAAATCAATATGCCCGCATTTTGGATCGCAGCACGGGCCAATTGCGGGTTGAGCGCGGCGAGCAAAGCGTCTATCTCCAACCCAACGAGATTCAAGTTGGCGCGATTGAGGCTGGCTACAATATCGATGAGCATCACGCTGTTTTGGTGCGCAGCACCACCGATGGCCAATTAAACCTCATCACCACGCCGCAAGTCTTTATTCCCACCGCCGAACAAGAAGTGATTGAGCATCGCCAACGAATTTTGCTCGAAAATCATGAAGTTGTGGTGATTAAAGATCGTGATGGACGCTATCAATTTCGCCGTGGCAGCCAACGCGATCGCTCATTCTTCCTCGAACCCTACACCGATTTGGTGACCTTTCGCTGGTCGTCAGGCTTGCATAAAGATAAACGCAATTTAGTCATCACCCATTTGGATATTCGGCCAAAATTTATGTGGTATGCCTTCGAAGCCCGCACCCAAGATAATGTCGAAATTTTGATCGATATTACCTTCTTCTGGCAATTGGCCGATGTTGAGGCCATGATTGTGAGCACCGATGATGCGCCAGGCGATATTTGCGCCCACGCTCGTAGCGCCATCATCCAAGCTGTTTCGCAAACTAGCCTAGAACGCTTTTTAGCCAATTTCAATAGCATTGTGCGCGATGCAGTAATTGTTCCCGAAGACGATTTTTATGCAGAGCGTGGGGTAAAATTGCATTCGGTCGAAGTGCGCTCAATTACCTGCAAAGACCCCAATACTCAGCGCGTGCTGCAAGAAATTATTCAAGAAACCACCAATCGGCTCAATCGGCTGCAAAAGCAAGAGAGCGAGAACGAAATCAAGGTCAAGCAACTTGAGGGCGAAATTGTGGCCCAAGAAACCCGCAGCCGCTTGCTCGAATTGCAGCGTCGCATCGCCCAAGCAGAAGCTGAAACCCATGGTTTGGCCGAAGCCGAACGGGTCCATGCGTTTATCCAAGGCCTCGGCGACGAGTTGCCAATCAGCGAAAAGCTGGCGATTTTCAATATTCTGCGCCGTCAAGAGGCAATTGCGAGCCTCAGCCAAGGCAAGGCCCAGTTGTATCTCACGCCTGCCGATATTAATTTGAGCCTTGAGCATCATTAGCGAGGGGCCAGGGGCTAGGGGATCGGGGATCAGATAATGGGATTTATTTAACCACGAAGAACACGAAGAGCACGAAGGTTTAAGCTATTGAGTCCCAAATGCTTATTCGTGTAATTCGTGCAATTCGTGGCTAAAACGGCTGGTTTTTAACGCAGAGGCGCAGAGCACCGAAGGATGAATTATGCGGGATGAAGCATGAAAGTCAAAATCCAATAGCCCTTCTTCGTGATCTTTGCGTTCTTCGCGGTTTCGCTCTTCGTGCTCTTCGTGCGCTTCGTGGATCAAAACTCATTGCTCGTTTCTACGCTGCACAAACCGAAATGCGCCGCCTTTTTCCACATCCATCACATGGCCGCGCCAAACGATGCGTTGCGGGGCCAGCAAGGCTTGAATCAATTGCACGGGAATCAGCAATTCTAAAAATGGCACAAGCAGCCAATAACGGCGTGGTGTGGATTGCTCAAGATAGTGCTGATCGATTTGGATAAAATTCAATAGCCCAAGCAGCGTGTAGATCGCACTAAACCAGCGCTGGCGTTGGCTTGGGCGCAGCACAGTTACCACTGCCAAAAGTAAGGGAAACAGGGTTGGTACAATCACTAAACAAAACAACAAACTGCGTTCGCGTCGATTCAAATGGCGCAACAACGATTCGCGCGGAAAAATAAACCAGCGTTGAATCAAGCTCCGATAGCGCTGAGCATTGGTCACGGTCGTGCGAATTGCATGGCGCATGCAGGTTTGCTGCAAGCCCAAGCCAGCCTGTTTAACCCGTTGCGCCACCGCAAAATCATCGGCCAAAATATGCTCTAGGCCATTGAAGCCATTCAATTGCTCCAGCACATCGCGCCGCAACGCATAGAACATGCCATTAATCGTAAATGGCTCGCTCACTTGAATATAGGGCACATAGGTCAGCAAGCTATTGCTATTGACAAACAGCGCCACCAAACTCGACCAAGCATTATCAAATGAACGATAGTAGGGTAAGCCAAACGCCAAGCCAACCCCCGCTTGATCGAGCCATGGCAAACAAGCTTCCAAGCCATAAGCTGGCAGGCTGGTATCATCATCGAGCACGCAAATAATCTGGCCTTGGGCTTGCGCCAAACCAGCAATCAACTTGAAGGTTTTGGGGTTTACGCGCTCTGCAGGAGCTGGCAAGCTAATAATGCGAATTGTTTGGTTGGCATATTCTGCTTGGAGTTCGTGGCAAAGTTGCTGCGCTACCACATCGTTATCATCAATCAGCCATAACCATTCGCGCGCATAGCTGCTTGGCGCATCCAAATTGGCGCGTAAACATGTTGCCAAATGCGGGTCGCCACTCAAAATTGGCTGAAGCAAACTCACCAAGGTTGTTGCTGGCTCGCGCTGCGATTGAGGCGTAGGCTGGCGAAAAAAGCGCCAAACTTGCCACCACTTCCAGCAGCGTTGGCCAAGCATTAAGCCGCATAACAGCAGCCAAAGCCGTTTAATCATCATTTTGCTCCTTGCTCAACCACTGTGCTGCTGCCAAATGCCGCAGCCGCATGCGCTCGCCACGCCAAACAATGGTGTCATCGCCAAGCAAGCCCCAGAGCATGAGCAATGGGTCAAGCAATGTGCCCAAAATGCTCAAGGGCCAAGCCCACCACGGCGTTGCTTGCTGGCAATAACGCCGCATTTGCCAAGCGTGCAAGCTCAATTGCGCCGCCAAACAAGCCATCAACCAAGGCCGCAGCTTTGCTTTAGGCAAACTTGCGATTGCCAAAAGTGGTGGTATCGGCTGGGCAGCGCTGGTCAGGCCAGTGACCAAACGATCGCGCTGATTAAGCTCGGGCAACATCAACACCCGCGGAATCGTAAACCAGCGCTCCATCTGCAAGCCATAGGCCTTGAGGTTGGCAAAATAATTATCAACGCTGTAGATTAATGGCGTTTGTAGATTGCGCAAGCCATGAGCTTGCACCCGCCGCGCCAACTCATGATCATCATCAATCCGCCCATCCATGGCTTCAAAACCACCAATTTGCTCAAATACGCTGCGTTGCAAGGCAAATTGATGCCCAGTAATCGTGTATGGCTCGGTCAACGCCGCCACGCCCACGTAGCTTGGCAAGGCATTGGCGTTCACAAAATTGCTCATCAACGCCGAAGGCAGATTTTGCCAATTCGTATAACAGGCCAAGCCAAAAATTGCCCCAACCTGCGGCTGCAACAGGTACGGAATCGCTTGGCGCAAGCCATCAGGCGGCAAGGTTATATCATCATCAACAAACCAAACCACATCTGCTTTTGCTTGGGCCAACGCTGCCCGCATCTTACCCAATTTCGAGGCCAGGCGGCCCCAATCAGGCTCAATTTGCAAGATTGTAATTGCATGATTTGGATTGTTTTTCTGTAGCGCAGAGCAAACTGCGAATGTTGCCTGATCAGCGCGATCAACCACCCAGTAATGATTAAGCTGGCCAGAATAGCGCAACTTCAGCCGTTGCTCCAAGGTTGTGGCCAAATCGAATACGCCATGGGTCAAAGGCTGAATTAAATCAATGCTTGGCCAATCATCAGGCGCAGCAGGCTTGGGCTTGGCAAAAAAGCGCCGCAACACCAACCACCGCCAGCAACGATCAAGCAAATACCACAGGGCCAACAATCGCATTATGTCGCCTCAATCTGCGCCAACGCATAATCAATATATTCATCAATTTGGGCTAAAGAAGCACAATGCTGGGCTTGCGGCACGCGATAATAGCTCGCCGTTGGGTAATACTGGCGTAATAATGCTTGATCACGCTGCCCAAACAAGCCATCGTGTTCAGCCACAATCATGGCCAGCTTGCCATGCCACCGCGCCGCGCCCAAATGCCAATCCAGCTCGCGCCACCAACCCAACAAACTCAGATAATCGTGGCGTTGCATTTTTTGTAGATTTTGCTGCAACCGCTCAGCCCAAAATGGCCGCAGAATAGTAGCCATTGGCTGCAAAAATTGCTGCGTGCCGCGCCAAAACAGCCAACGCACCAAGCCCAATGGCAAGATCGCGACCAGTGGATGCAGCAAACTGAGCCAAAGCCAACGCCCACGCCGCGGCACACCAGTATCCGACAGCAGCAAGCCTTGGGCCAATTGCGGGCGATAGTGCAACAGCGCTTGGGCAATCAAGCCGCTATACGAGCCAGCCACAATCCAACTCGCTTCAAATTGCAAATAATTGAATAAGGCTTGCAGATTGGCCGCCAAATCCGCCAAAGTAGCAATTGTGTTGGGGTAGGCGAGGCTAAGCACCCGATAGCGCTGCTGGCAACGATCCAGCCAACGAAAAGCCAAATCGGCGCGCGCCAAGCCACCAGGCAAAATCAACAAGCCAGGCAAATTACCGCCAGTATCGCAAATTTCCCATTCGTGGCCGTTGATCCGCACCCGCTGCACTGGATAGCGCTCAAGGGTTGCCGCATAAGAAGCTTGGCAATCGGCAGCGCTCATTAACTGCTCGTACTCATGCTGAATCATTCAGGCTGCCTCTGAAATTGCGCTATTGCTGCGCCTAAATTGCTGCAAAGTTGCTCTAGCTGCTCGCTTGGGCTTGCTACACTCATTCTAAGCCTTTTATGCTAGGAGCTGTGCAATGGATAGCGTCGCAATAAACAACATTGATCACCCACAACCACGCTGGCAAAGCATCGTTTATGGCTGGTATTTGCCAGCATTATTGGCGCTTGTATGGCTCACCAGTCCTCTGTGGCTGAAGAGTGCAATCATGCTTCTATTTGATTTTCGAATCAGCGAGATTATTGCTGAAAGCATCATTCTAATGCGGACTGCATTCATCGCAAGCATCGTGCTGAATAGTTTGATTTTATGGTTGCTCAAACCAAAAAACTACCTTTGGATTTGCTCAATTTGGTTTGTTGGTTTGAGCATGGCCACGGCACTGTATGAAACAATCAACCGATCGGTTATGGCTGGCAAGATCCCCGCCTTGTTCAACATCAGAGTTCCTGGGAATCATTATAGTTACAATGCAGCGGCGATCTTAATTGGGTTCCTGCTGAGCGTTGGTTGCATGGTCGTTCAGCATTGGCTGAATCCCAAAACATACCCTACTAGGCGCACAATGCTTGTCGCAGGGCTTGCCTTAGCAATTATTGCAACATGTTCTGTGAGTATAAAAACTAAAACAATTGATAAGCCAAGAGCTATAAGCATTGATGCTTTCTAACCTCATAAGCAGTCAACTACATTTTGATACAGGAGTTTCGCAATGTATAGCGTCTCAACAGCGGTTCAACCAATTCCACG
Source organism: Herpetosiphon giganteus (assembly GCF_016907925.1). Lineage (GTDB taxonomy): Bacteria > Chloroflexota > Chloroflexia > Chloroflexales > Herpetosiphonaceae > Herpetosiphon > Herpetosiphon giganteus. The sequence goes on from NZ_JAFBCZ010000018.1 coordinate 10,570, forward strand.
CTGGCAAAGCATCGTTTATGGCTGGTATTTGCCAGCATTATTGGCGCTTGTTTGGTTCAGCATCGCTGTTTGGCAAGATGTTGCTTTCATCCAAGCAATTGATCATCAAACAATCGGTATATTTATTCAGTTTTTGCATTCGATATTTTTTGCGAGCGTATTTCTCAATGGCAGCATCTTGTTTGCGCTCAATCCGCAAAAACATATTTGGCTTGGCATAACTTGGTTTATCGGCATTGCCTTGATCTTACGCTATTACCGTTCGCACTATGAATCGGCAGGCTTTGCTTTATCGATTCGCGCTTTTGAACTGACAAATGAAGCCTACTATATCTGCAATGCAGGAACATGGTTGCTGAGTGCAGGGTTAAGCGCATTCATTATGTTAATTCAATATTGGGCTAGCCCTCAAGCCTACAACAATATGTGCAGCAGGATTTTGGCATGGCTCGCGCTCACAATCGTCGCAGCCTGTTACCTCACTCTAGAATTTGAGGCGAATGGCATTTTAAAACCTGTCACTTATTCAAAGCATTAAATTGGCAAGCTTAATTGAATATGTGCGCCTTGCTCGCTGGGAATAAGCACTGCATCGCCGCCGTGCGCCCGCAGAATCGCCCGCACAATCGCCAAGCCAAGGCCCGAGCCGCCCTCAGCGCCACGCACGCCACGCTCCCAAATTGCTTCACGCATAGCCGCCGGAATCCCCTCGCCAGTATCTTGAACATCGATCACCACTTGATCGGCGGTTAAGCTGACCCGCATAATAATTTGGCCGCCTGGAGGGGTGGCTCGCAAGGCATTATCAAACAAATTCAACAAGGCTTGCTTCAAACGATCGCGATCAGCATCGATCAAAATTGGGCGCGGCGGAACTTGGGCCAGCAATTCAACCCCGCTGCGTTGCGCCCGCCCACTCAAATTCTGCACCAATTCATAAATCATTTCGCCAAGATCAAGGCTTTGCTTGGGGCCGAGGGTCAGGCTTGGTTGGGCATCAGTGCGCAAAAGTTCATCGGCCAAACGGGCAAGCCGCGCAATTTCGGCCTGCATTGCCTGAATCGATTGCGCTTGTTCGTCGGCGTTCTCTGCATCCTCGATATTTTCCAAGTAGCCACCCAAGGCCATCATCGGCGTGCGCAACTCGTGCGAAACATCGCGGTAAAACCGCCGTTGCGCTTCCGATTGTTGCTCGATCCGTGATAAACGCTCGGCCAATTGATCGGTCATGGTATTGATCGAACGCGCAAGCTGAATAATTTCCGAGGGGCCACGCTCAAGCGCGCGTTCGGTGAGATCGCCATCGGCCACTTGTTCGGCAGTTGCGCGCAATTGGCCAATCAGCCGCGCCAACCAACGGGCGACCAACGACGAGCCTAAAAAGGCTGCTGCAAAAGCCAGAGCAATCGAAATAAAGACAAAACGGCCCAGCACGCGCAACAAGCGATCCTCGTCGGCAACACTTTGCGAAACCTCAACGACCCCCACAACTTTTTGCTGCCAACGCACTTGTCCTGCCACATAACGTCGCCCACGCGCCTCGCCCACAAACACGGTTGGAATACTGGTTACAAATTGGCTAGCAGCAGCTCGACTTGGTAAAGCAGAGTTCGAGCCGTTGGCCCCAAAGATTTGGCCAGCACTGCCAAAGACCCGAATTGCGCCATCGCCATTGCCAATTGGCCGACTCAGCAGAATAGTGGTTGCCGATTGTAAATCGCCATCGCTTGCTATCAGTTGCTCGGCAAAGGCAATATACAACTCAAGCTGATTATTTAATTCAACACTGCGACGATCAGCTTCACTAATCCGTACACCCATCAGAATAATGATCGCGATTAATGCTAAAGGCACAACACTCACCGCCACCATCGTTATGGTTAGGCGTACAGCTAAGGTTACAATTTTGGGTCGATGTACTTTTTTCATACGAGCATTATCGCATAGCTAGCCACTTGCATGGCATGATATAATCGCCTTTGAGAAATTTTGTCCCCTTCAATAAAACTTGATGTAGAAAGTGTAGAGGCAATGTCTACGTTAACCTATCCGCACCTGCCCGCGCCCTTCGAAATCATCGGTGCTTGTGGCAAGCAGTCGAGCCATCGGCGTTTTTTTATGGCCAAAAAAGCGGGCATTCCCTACCTCGTTTGGTGGGAAAGCCGCATTCCCGATGCCTTGCGCAAACAACAAATGGTTGTACAAATTGCCGAACAGGCTGGCAGTGAGGTCGCTATTTTAGATGTTCAGGCCCTATCGCTGCAACAACTCTTGGATACAGCTGGCAGCCTGCCTGCGCCAGTTGCCGCCCAATATGCCTTAGGCCTGATCGAAACCGCCGAATTTAACCATCGCCAGCGCACTGCACTCACCAGTAGCAATTTGTATGGCCCAAGTTTGCTCGACCTTGGTTCGCAAGGCACAATTGTGCCAAAAATCGATTCCAGTTTGGGCCAAAAAGCTGCACCAATTCCAGCGCAATTATTGCCAGTGAACGAACAGCCCAGCCCAGCAGGCGATAGCTATTATATCGGAGCCTTAATTGCATGGATGATTAGCGGTCAAGTTGCACCCCAAGGGAATCCTTTAGCCATGTTGCCAGCAATTGATGGCCACTTGGCGAGCATTTTACAACGTGCCACTGCCGCCAATCCAAAACAACGCCCAAGCGCCCAAGAGCTTGGCCAACAAATCCAAGATTGGTTATCGGGCAAAGTTACCCAAACTGCCAAAAAGAAGCCTTCAAAGCTGAAATGGTTGGTCGGTGTAATTAGCACGGCAATCATTACGTTCTTAGTCATCTATGGTTTATCGCAGCGGGATAAAGCATCGGATACTGAGTTTGGCCAGGCCAAAGCCAATGGGACTCCAAGCACCGATTTCAAGCCCGATCAACCGGGTACAGGCTTGTCTATGCTCGGCGATGTCAATGAGGTTGAAATTAATCGGATTGATGATACGGGCTATCCCGATATTGATATGTATCTGAGTATTATGCGCCCGACCGGGGTCGTAACCGATGTCCCACGCCAAAATGTCAGCGTCTTTGAAAATAATAATAAAATTGAAAACTTCTCATGGGTCAATCTCTCAAAAATTCGCGATCCGCTCAATATTATGTTGGTGATGGATACGAGCGGCAGTATGGGTCCCAGCAAAGAAGGCTTAACTGATGGCGGTTTAGATGCAGCCAAAATTGCTGCGCTTGATTTTATTGATCAACTGCCGTCAAACACCAATCTTGGCTTAATTCACTTTGGCACGATGGTAACGGTCGATCACTCATTAACCGACGATATTGGCGCAGTGCGCCAAAGCATTACCGAGCTTAAAGCCGAAGGCCAAACAGCAATTTATGATGCCTTGGCAATCAGCTACACCCAATTACGCCGCGCAGAAGGCCGCACCTTCATCGTGCTGATCTCTGATGGCGCTGATACCGCCAGCAAAGGCGATAATTACGATAGCATTGTGACCAAAGCAGCCAAAGCCAAAATTCCTACCTATATTATTGGCTTGACCAGCCCAGAATTTGATGGCAAATTGCTGGAAGATTTGCAACGCGATACCAAAGCGATGATCTATCAAACCCCATCCAAAGAGCAATTGACCAGCTTCTATGGCGAGGTCGCCCAAGAGGTTGCTGGCCAATATCGGGCCAGTTTCAGCGTGCCTGATAGCTATCCAAGTGGCGCTGGAATTACGCTCAAGGTCGAGGTCAATGCTGGCGATGGCCGCTTAGTCACCAAAGAACGCAACTATAACAAACCTTAAACTTCTTGCCTACAGCATGTTTTCAATCGCAGCATCTTAACCAGTGCTGCGATTTTTATTTTGGCTTAAAATTGTGCTACAGTGCAAACCACAATCGCACCTATGAGAACACTCTATGCTGGATTTACAAAAACTGCGCATGTTTGTGGCCGCTGCCCAAAGCCGCAATTTTACTCGCGCTGCCGAGCAACTCGATCTCACGCAGCCAACGGTTAGCCAACAAATCCAAACCCTCGAACGCGAACTCGGCGTGAGTTTGTTCGAGCGCCTGAGCCGTGGCATCGAGCTAACTGCTGCTGGGCGGGCGCTGTTACCCCACGCCGAGCAAATGATTGCGCTCGAACGAATTGCCGAACAGGCAGTACGTGCCGCCGCAGGCCAAAGCGAGCGCACCTTGCTCTTGGGCGTTGGCAACACCTTGGCCACCTATGCGCTGCCCGATTTGCTGCAACGCTTCAACTGGGAACACCCAGAATTTGTCGTCCACATTGGCACTGGTAACACCGAGCAATTGCTGGCCCAAGTGATTTCTGGCGAATTTGAATTGGCGCTGGTTGGTTCGCCGATTAGCCATAATCAATTGATCGTGATGCCATTTCTCAGCACCGAATTGGTGGTCATCGTCAGCCCCGATGATCCGTGGGCACGCTTGAAACAGATTAATCTCGAAGCCTTGCATGGGCGGCGCATGCTCTTGCGCGAGGAAGGCTCGGCGTTGCAAGCAAGCGTCAGCGAATTGCTCACCAAGCAGCAAATTCGCCCCAAGCAGCCAATTGTGCTTGGCAATCTTGAGGCGATTAAGCGCTCGGTTGAAGTTGGATTGGGCATCGCCTTAGTGCCCGCCATGGCCGTGCGCCGCGAAGTAGCGGCTGGGCGCTTGCGTCAATTGCATTTGGCCAATATGCCAACGCGGCGGGTGTATAACGTAGTCCATCATCGCGACCGCCACATTACCAATGCAGCCCAATTGTTCCTCGATCTTTTGCGCAAACCGTTGGGGCCAGATACTAACGAATAGGCCCTTGATATGCTATGATACGATCTATTGCTTCCGACCACCTTTTGGAGCAGAACCCGTTATGGGCTTGGGGGAATGGCCTGCATGACCGATGCAGAACGACAATGGGTGAGCGCCGCCAAAGCTGGCGACGTTGAAGCCTTCAATCAATTAGTGCGCATGTACGAAGGTCGGGTCTATGGCTTGGCATATCGCATGCTGGGTGATAGCGATAGCGCTGCCGATGTGGCCCAAGATACCTTTATCTCGGCATTTAAGGCAATTAAACGCTTTCGCGAAGGCTCGTTTGCTGCTTGGTTGCTACGCATCGCCACCAATGCATGCTACGATGTGTTGCGCGCCCAAAAACGCCGCCGCACCACCTCGATGGATCAAATGCTTGCTGGCGACGATGATAGCCCAGGCGAGCAATTTGAAGATCAATCGCTGCCTCTCGATCAGCACATGATCAATCGCGAGTTGCAAGCGGCCATCCAAGCAGGCTTGGCAACCTTGCCCGAAGATCAACGCGCAGTGTTAATTATGTGCGATATTCAAGGCTTTGCCTACGAGGAAATCGCGGCAGCTACTGATACCCAACTGGGCACAGTCAAATCGCGGCTCAGCCGAGCACGAGCAAAGTTGCGCGATTATCTTAAAAGTCGGGAACTTTTGCCAACTGCCGAACGTTAAGCTTGATATGACGACACAAGTGGGTATGCAATGACACCAATATCTGAACAACACCAAGAACTTCTTTCGGCAGCCCTCGATGGTCAGCTTAGCGCCGCCGAGCAAGCTCAGTTGGATCAACAGCTTGAGCACGACCCTAGCTTAGCTGTCGAATTTGCCGAGTTGCGCTCGATGCAGGCGTTGTTGCAAGACCTCCCGCCTGTTCGACCACCACGCAGTTTTACGCTCGATCCTGCCTTGCATGCGCCCAAACGCAGCCTCTGGCTCAGCGGCTGGACACGTTGGGTCACCGTGGTTGGCGTATTTGCCTTAATGCTGACAGTAGGCTTACAGCTCACTAATCAGGCTGAGCAATCGATGACTATTGCACCTAAATCGCAGGCATTGAGCACTGAATCAGCAGCTGTTCAATCCCAGCAAAACGAAAATGAAAATCCTGTAGCGCCATCAATGAGCACGGCAAGAAGCGCAGCCATGCCAACTCCAGAGATGTCACTGCTGCAACAACCAACTGGTGGCGCTGCCGATGCAATGCTTGGTGCTTATCCACCGCCGGCCCTACCATACGCTGCTGGCTCAGGTCCAATGAGCGATACAAGCGATATGGCCCGAAGCATCAGCCCTGAACAAGCAACCGCCATGGCTGGCAATAGCTTGAACCAACCGCTGATTGAGCCGAATGGCACATCATCGCCCGATACAATCAGCTTAGAGCCATCAGTGCTCAAGGATCAAGTGCTTGAGCAAGCAGCTCCTGCGCCAGCAGCTGAGTCCGAATCATCATTATTGCTCTGGTTCAGCATTGCGCTCGTGCTGGGAGTTGGCTTAGCCTTCGCCATGGGCTACTGGTTCAAACTGCATAAACAAGCCTAAATTTACCACGGCTGCCCTTGCGCTTCTGCTTGGGCAGCCGTGGTAAATTCAGCCAAAACAGCGATACGGGCTTGGGCTAATTGCTGCGAAATTGCCAAACAAAGCTGGCTGGGCAAGGTCTGGAGATTATGCTCCAAGGTCGCCAACGCATCACCAAAGGTTCGATAGCGCGTATCGCGGCCAACTTTACTCACAATCCGCAAGATTCCTACCGCCCCTAGTTGCTCCAAAATATCAGCATCACGCAGTAAACTGGCTTCAAGGCTGGTTGGCGTTTGCTGCGGGCTATGTTGAGCAATCGCCGCTAAAACTGCCGCAATTTTGGCGCTAGGGAATTGCCATTGATGCAATAAATCTGGCACCATTTTCAAGGCATAGGCCACATTATCCCAAGCAGCCAATTCGGCTGGGTCAGCAGGCCGATGGCCAATAAAGACCCCAAGATCGTGCAACCATGCCGCCGCATACAACACATCGTCATCATAGACCAAACCTTCGCCAAGGGTGGTGGCTAGCTGATATAAACGTGGCTGATGGCTATATTTATCGATCGGCAGGGCTTGCGCCCGAATATAGGCCTGAATCTGAGTGCGAAAATCGAGCATACAACGACCTCATAGACTGCAAAACTGCGAAATTATCCGTCAAAACCAACCCATGTGTCACCCGTGTAGACCCTACTTTTGAGAATTGACATAAACGTCTTATCGCAGGTACACTACAGCGACCACTCAACCACAACCCATTTTAGCAAGCAATGCTGCGTTGCCGAGCTTTAGGCGGTATGGTATAGTTTGGTTGACAGCAGTCTGCAACGTGAGAGCATCACCATGAGCGTAATCGTCATTGATGACCAAGTTGTGCATTACGAGACCTTTGGGCGTGGTCGTCCAGTCCTATTTCTCCACGGCTGGCTCGGTTCGTGGCGATATTGGATGCCGACGATGGAATTCGTTTCCAAAGATTTCCGCACATATTCGTTCGATTTTTGGGGTTTTGGTGATTCAGATAAAACAAGTACTGCCAAGAGCATTAGCATTACCAATTTCTCTGATCAAGTGATTCGATTTTTAGATGCCATGGGCATCGATAAGGTTCCGCTAGTCGGCCACTCAATGGGCGGAATGGTCGCGCTCAAAACTGCAATCCGCCACCCCAATCGGATTAGCCGAGTTGCGGCTATTGGTGCTCCCATCGTTGGTACATCGCTTTCAGGCTTGCTCAAGCTCACCGATAATCAGTATGTTTCGCGAGCAATGGCCCGTGTGCCAGTCGTCACCAAGTTTTTGTTTCGCTGGTTTTTGGGCAATGTCAACGATACCGCCTACGGCGAAATTCTCGACGATAGCGTTAAGCCAACCGAAGAAAGTTTACGCCGCGCCGTTGGCTCGATGATGCGCACCGATCTGCGGCCTGAGCTCGAACAATTGACGATTCCGACCTTGGTTGTCCACGGCGCTCGTGACGATATTGTCAATCCCAATCAGGCCGATATTTTCTTACAACGCGATATGGCCAACACGCAAGTTTTTGTGATGCCAGAAAGTCGCCATTTTCCCTTCCTTGACGAGCCAGCGCAATTTAACAAGGTGCTTCACGCCTTCTTAAAACGGCCAGTCAACGAAACCCGTGCTGCTGCTGAAGCAGCATAGGTAGTTAGGTCAAGTTCATGATTGATGAACAAACTGAAGCCTTAGTTCGGCGACTCAAAAGTATCGAGGGCCATGTGCGTGGCGTGCAACGCATGCTTGAAGAGGATGCCTACTGTATCGATGTGCTGCGCCAAACCTTAGCCATTCGCCGCGCACTCGAAAAAGTCGATGCCCTCGTGCTCGAACGCCATCTCTCAACCTGCGTTACCAATGCAATTCGCTCGCCCAACGAGGGCGAACGCGAACAGGCGATTACCGAAATTCTCGAAATTTTTGCGGCAACCCGCAGCGTTAGCGAGAAATAACCAACCCTATGAATGAGTTGCTACCCTACCCATTGTTGGGCATTGTCGGCCAAAGCGAGCTGAAAACCGCGCTTACCTTGGCTTTGGTCAATCCCGCTGTGGGTGGGGTTTTGTTAAGTGGCCCCTATGGTGTAGGCAAAACCACCGCCGTGCGCGGCTTGCTCGATATTATGCCCTTAGTCAAACGCTCGCGCTGCGAGAATAATTGCCCACCCGACGACGAGAGCGACCTCTGCCCAACCTGCCTCGACTACCTCGAACGCGGCGAATCGCGGCTCAAAGATGATCTCATGCGCTTGATCGAGCTGCCACTCAACGCCCGCTTAGAGGATGTGGTCGGCGGCGTGAACGAGCGCGTCGCCATCGAACAGCAGCGCGTCCTGCTCGAAGAAGGGGTTTTGGCCCGCGCCAACAATAATTTGCTCTATGTCGATGAAATTAATTTGCTTGATCACGCGGTGATCGATGCGATTCTCGATGCAGCAGCCCAAGGCCAAACCTTCGTGCGCCGCGGGGCAATGGTCAAACTCTATCAAAGTCGCTTGGTGCTCATTGGCTCGATGAATCCAGAGGAAGGTCGCTTGCGTCCGCAAATCTTGGATCGTTTGGGCCTGCGCGTGTGGGTCGGCCCGCAGCCAAACGCCCGCGAACGGCTCGAAATCTATCGCCGCGCCATTGCCTTTCGCCAAGACCGCACAGCCTTTCGCCTGGCGTATGCCCAAGCCACCACCCAACTGCGACTCGATGTGCTCAAAGCCCGCGAGTTGCTGCCCAAGGTTCATTTAACCAAAGCTGCTGAACGCTATGCCATGCAGATCATTACTCAGTTGGCAATTCCTTCGCATCGGGCTGAAATTGTCTTGCTCGAGGCCGCCCGCGCCCGTGCTGCTGCTGATGATCGGCTGCGCGCCACACCCAACGACATCAAAGCAGTTGCCCCGATGGCCTTGCGCTGGAGACAAAGCCCGCATCTTAACGATTTTCTGAAGCAGCACGAAACCGAGGAAGGCCTCATCGCCCAAGCCTTGCAGGCTTAATAATAGACTTCGCGGCCAAAAAAGGCTTCGACATCGCGCGAATTCATATAGGCCAGCACAATCACATTCCACAACATGCCGCCCCAAGCCCAGCGCTCGCCCAACAAGCCATCTAAAATGTAGCCACCAATCGAAACATAGGCGCTTATAATCACCACCCACCACATCACGCGCCAGCCTTGAAACAGCGCCAATCCCATCACAATCTGAAAACAGGCGGTCACAACCAACACAATTGGATCTTCCGATAAGATAAACGACTGCAAGAAGGATGGCACGCGCCCCAACAAGGCCACGCCAATCTCAACCAGTGCGGTCAGCACATAGCCAATCGCAATCACCGTAATCAAAAATGGGCGGCCAAAAGCCAACGATTCATTGCGTTTGAGCATGCTTGCTCCATTTCTATAAAATCGGCCACAGTGGCGAGAGCACCAACTCAGCAGCCTTGGTATACCACGGACGCTGAATCCATTCGGCCAAGGTCAATTCGCGGGCATTGGTCATATCGCAGGCAAAAATTGCTTCCATGCGTTCAGCAAAAGCCGCATTGTAAATTTCAAGATTAATTTCGTGGTTGCCCGCCAAACTCAGCCGATCAAGATTGGCTGTGCCAACCGTCGACCAAATGCCATCAATCGTCGCCGTTTTAGCATGAATCATGGCGTTTTCATACAGAAAAATTTTAATTCCATGGCGCAAGCAAAATTCAAAATAATGGCGCGCCAGCCAATCAGCCAACACATGGTTCGATTCAGCTGGCACCAAAATTCGCACATCAACCCCACGTCGCGCTGTGAGCACCAAAGCCTCTAAAATCGCCCGATCGGGAATAAAATAGGCGTTGCTGATGTAGACAAAACGCTCAGCCCGTTCAATCGCATCGAGATACATCGAACGAATTGGAAACACCAAACGTCCAGCATCGTTTCGTTGCACCCGCACCGTCGATTGCCATTCCAAATCAAGGTCGATGTTGAGCCGAGGCAAGCGCCGCCGATAGCGATTCCATTGCGAGGCAAACATCTCGGCCAAATTGCGCACAATCGGCCCGCGCACTTGTACGTGGGTGTCACGCCACTCGGTGCGATACAATTCACCTAAATTGTAGCCCCCAATAAAGGCCACGTCGCTATCAACCACCAACAGTTTGCGATGGTCACGTGCATACGAGCCAATATCGAAAATTTGCGATAAGCGCGGAAATGCAGGATAGGTCAACAAGTGAATTTCAGCAGGAAACTTTTTAAATTTACGTGGCACCACCAAATTCGCAAACCCATCGACAATCACATACACGGCCACGCCGCTATGGGCTTTGCGCATCAAAGCATCACGAAATTTTTGGCCTAATTCATCGCCTTTGAAGATAAAGGTTTCGAGCAAAATCAAGCGTTGTGCCGATTCAATGGCTTGCAGCATCGCCGGAAACAGCTCTTCGCCAGACATATACAACTGAAATTCATGGCGATCGTCGCTGGTTGGCGGCAGGCTAATCCGCGGGTAGCGTTCGTAGCGTGTTGGTCGCCATTTGCGCACGCCAATCAACAAAAAAGCCAAGCTCACTTGGAGTACCACGATTACCACCAGCATCGTTATCAGATCTTGAAATGATTCAAATGGCATCCGCCGTACTCCATCAACTATTGCAGTTCGCCAAACAGCACAATTTCGGCGTATTCACCACGAATAATGCCACGACTTGCCTCTGGCACAATCAACAAGCCATTTGCCCGCGCCATCGAGCTAACTAAGCCTGATCCTTGAGCGCCAGTTAATTCGGCGGTCAAGCCTTCAGCGCTGCTTTTAACAATCACCCGCAAATATTGGCGGCGTTCGTTGCTTTCCAAATCGGCATCGAGCAATTTGGCCCAAACGCTAGGCCGAAATAGCTGTTGATAGCCGCCAATTTTGCGTAACGCAGGCCGCACAAATAGCTCAAAACAAACCATGGCCGAAACAGGATTACCAGGCAAGCCAAAAATTGGTTTGCCATTGATTGAGCCAAAGGCCAAGGGTTTGCCTGGGCGCATGCGCACGCGCCAAAATTCCAGTTTGCCAACTTCGTTCAAAATTTGCTTGACTAAATCATAATCGCCAACCGACACGCCGCCAGAAGTCAACAAGACATCTGCTTCGGCCACTGCTTGAGCTAAAGTTGCGCGCAAGGCCTCAGCATTATCGGGCACAATTGGCATTAAAATCGGAACCGCTCCCGCTTCGCGCACTTGGGCGGCATTGGCATAGCCATTCGAGTTGCGAATTTGGCCAGGATTTGGCTCAACGCCAACATCAACCAACTCATCGCCAGTTGCAATAATTGCGACGCGTGGTTGGCGAAACACTGGCACTTGAGCCGCGCCAATCGTAGCCAAAACCCCGATGCTGCCAGCATTCAAAACTTGCCCAGCGCCTAAAACCAAGGCTCCAGCCTGCATATCTTCGCCCGCTGGGCGAATATTATTGCCATGCTGGGTTGCTTGAAACATCCGCACAACTTCAGATTGGGCGTTGGGCTGGCCTTCATCGGTTTCCTCGAAGGGCACAACCGCTTCAGCATTAGCCGGAACTTGCGCACCAGTCATAATCCGAATTGCGCTGCCAGCCCGCAGTTCATGCTTTGGCACCGCTCCCGCCGCAACCCGCTCAATAATCTGCAACGCTACAGGCTGATCGGCACTGGCTTGAGCTAAATCTGCAACCAACACCGCATAGCCATCCATGGCCGAGTTGGCAAACGGCGGTGCAGCGCGATCGGCATACATTGGCGTGGCCAAGACGCGACCTAAAGCCTCAGTTAACGCAATTGATTCGCTGGCGAGGGTGGTCATGCGCTCAAGAATCGCCGCTTGAGCATCAGCAACAGCAAGTAAGCTCATATAAAAAAAGGCCATGGATGGGCCAAAACCCAATCCATGGCACACTCCTCACAACAACTAACGACCACCAGCAGGCTGCAAGGCCTTGACCTCGGTAATCGCGTTTTGTTCGTCAACAAAGACCACGGTTGGCTCCCATTCTTCGGGCTTGGCATCAACTTGGGCATAGGCCATGATGATCACCAAATCGCCAACATTGACTAAGTGCGCCGCAGCACCGTTGAGTTGAATTGTGCCCGAGCCACGTTCGCCTACAATTGCATAGGTTTCGAGCCGCGCACCGTTATTAACATCGACTACTTGAACCCGTTCAAATGGCCAAATTCCCGCTGCTTCCAAAAGATCCTCATCAATGGTTATCGAACCAACATAATTGAGGTCTGCCCCAGTGACGGTGGCGCGGTGAATTTTGGCATGCACGAGGGTACGAATCATCGTTGATTACTCCTTAGGTTGGTCGCCGCTGTTCATCCCATCGATCAACAGTCGCCGCCATAAACCATGATACGGCTGTCAGTGGTCTAACGCAAGTCATTTTTGCTAACCTAAACATTGCATTTGTAGAATTTTTAGCCATCGGCGGTCGATTGCTGTCCTCCAATTGCCCTTTAGGGGGTGCAGGGGGATGAAAACCCCCTGCGTTTCCCTCCGGCGGAGGGACGGAAGGGTGGCGAAACACATCTAGCCAATCAATGCAAGAACTCAGCAAAAATAGCCTATTAGCCAACATAGCGTTATTTTTGCGGATTAGGATAGCGTTCGAGCTTGCCATCAAGATCAGCAATCCGCTCGCGCAATTGCTCAACGCTCAAGGCAGTACCGTCGTCATCGGTTGGCAACACAATCCCTTCAGCCTCAAGATCCCAGTTTTGTTCGAGGCCTTCCAAGGCGCGGGCCAATTTGCGGCGTTCCGAAAGCCATTCCTTGCGATACATCCGATTTTTATATTGTGGCATACAATCCTCCAATTCAAGTAATAGCTCTATTGTACCATTCAGCGTTGCGCGCTTTGAGCCAACCACGCGGGCAACTCACTGAGCTGATTTAAGATCGCTGCTGGCTGAGCAGCACTCAGCGTTGCCACATCATGCGTGCCTGTTGTAACCGCCACGCTGGCAACTTGGGCGTTATGGCCAAGCGTAATATCGTGGGTCGTGTCGCCAATCATCAGTGCTTGAGCTGAATTCAGGCCAAAAGAGGCCAAGGTTTTTTCCAGCATCTCGGCATGCGGCTTGGGCTGAGTTACCGAATCGTTGCCCATCAGCAAATCAAAATACTCAAATAAGCCAACTTGCTGCAATACGGCAGCGCTCACTGGCGTAATTTTCGAGCTAGCAATCGTCAAACGATAGCCAGCAGATTTTAATTCGCTGATAGTTTCGGCCACGCCTGCAAACAAACGGCTGCTCGGAATCGCAATCTCACGATAGATTGTACGATAGCGCTCGGTCAAAATGGCATAGTTTTCAGGCCCAAAATCGGTCAAGCGTTCCCAAAAAACCTGCAATGGCAAGCCAATCCATGGCGCAATCTGGCGATATTCAGCCCCAGCGAAGCCATGTTCCACCAGCACTTGATTGACCGTATCTACAATCCCTTGTGCCGAATCAACCAACGTTCCATCTAAATCGAAAGCCAATAATTGAATCTGCTGCGAATCAACCACCACCGACTCCTAACCTAAGCAACGAATCTAAACAGCTATTATGCAACGTTTGAGCAGTTTCGCAAATTGCTCAGCAACCCATGCCAAAAATCGTGATCAAGTGTATCTAACCAAGGTGAGTGAATAGATTTACCAGCTATGTTTTGCATAGCATCCATTCCACAAAGGCTGGCAATCTTCACCCAAACCAGCCTTTGTGGAGTTACCAATGCGCTATCTTGGCCTGAGTGGCCGCATTTTGAAACGACCTGATTTACAAGCACCCAACCAGCAAGGCCTAAGTCAATGGGTTTTGTATCTTTACGATGTGCTGCGCTATCTCGACCAACAACAGATTCATTGTTATCGCCTGCCAGCTTGGCCCTATGAATTGCTGAATAGCTGGCCCGAAGCCGCCGATCAACTCAGCTTAATTGGCAATTATGCCCAACAGGCCAAGATTCGCCTAACCTATCATGCGCCAAGCAATGTACTGCTCAATAGCCATGATCAGCATATTCGCCACTATGCGCTGAATTATTTAACTAGTGCGGCAGGCTTTTTGACCCAGCTTGGCAGCCATGATCCAGTGATTGTGGTGCATATCGGGGCACAGTATGGCGATCGGGCTTGGGCCTTGGCGCAAACGGTCGCCAGTTTGCAGCAGCTTGATTCCGCAGTTCTCAATTGCTTAGCCCTAGAGGCCGATGGCCGAGTTTGGAGCTTGCTCGATGCGTTGCACATTCATGCCCAAACCACGATTCCAGTGATTTTCGATTGGTTGCATCATCAGCTTTACAATCCAGCTCAATTAAATGCTGCCGCTGGCTTGGAATATGCGCTGGCGACATGGCCAAGCCAACGCAAGCCTAAAGTGCATTTTAGCTCACCGAGAACCGAAATTCGGCTTGGTCAACGCCAGCAATTGCTGTTGCCAACATGGCACGAACACAGCGATTTGGCCAATCCATTTGAATTAATCAGCCTGCTACGGTTGCCATTCCAGCGCGATTACGATCTGATGCTTGAGGTTAAGGCAGGCGATTTGGCGCTTGAACGAGCGCGCAGCGATCTCCAACGCTTTGCGCCTGAACTTTTTGATGTGGAGTAGCCTATGCCAGAAGCCAATACGCCAGTTTTAGTCGCAGTTTTGAATAACCAAGCAGATTGGCAACGGATTCAGGAGCAGCATTGGTATCGGGTTCCGTTGGCGCATGCGCCACGGCGGATGGCTGCTGGCATTTTGGCATGGTATCAAACCAAGGCGTTTGGTGCTGAGGGCGGTCAAATTCGCTGGTATGCAGAAATTAATCATGTGAGCCAAGCCACTCGCAGCCAGCTAATCCCCGAGCAACCAGCGCATCCCCGTGCCCAAGAACGCTATTGGCGGCTCCAAATTGGTCCGTTGCAAAGCTTGCCCCAGCCAATTTTGGCCCAACGCTTTCGGCGAATTACCTTTATTAGCACCAATTGGCAGCAGTTTATTCACGCCAAACAGATCAACGATCTCTGGCTAGGTGATAGCTTAATCGAGCAACTAAGCCAACAATTAATCAGCGAGGGCATGAACGTAGCGCGGCGGCGCTTACACGATGGTAATCCGCCGCCGCAAGGCACATGTATTCTAATTCCGTTGCTCAATCAGCTTGAGCTCCAAATTGGTGGGCAGGTTTTACGCTTCGAACATGAGGATTTAATTTGGGATTTTGCTGGTTGCTTAGCCCAAATTCGCGCGTTACAACGCCGCAATTGAGCTAGGTTCAGCTTATTGCCCAGCGAGCAACAAACGGGCGAGGCGCTCGCCGCCAACCAAATCGGCCAAGTGGGCCAATTGGTTATCTTCATAGGCTTGATTAAACAGCGCGACATCGAGGGCTAGCACTTTGCGGAAGGCGGTAGTTGCATTCGCAGGATCGCTGCTGGTGGCGGCAATCTGCTCGCCACACGGCATAATAATATCTAACATCGCTAATGGATAGCGCACAGGCAAGCCGATGCGCACATGAATTTCGCCAATTTTTAGGCGTTGTTGGGCATAGGCTTCATCATACGTTCCGCGAAACAAATCGCTAAACCAGGTTCCAAGCATGCCCGTCAAGCGTTCGACCGAAACGCCATCGAGGTATTCAGCGGTCGCGGCGTGGCCAAGCAAGCGCTTGTAAAACGCATCGGTAAAATCCTTGGTTTGGGCTTTGGCTCGCTCGTGTAAGCCGCCGAGCAATTGCGCTTCAGCAGCAGAAACATCCATCATTTTGACCAACTCAGTGAGAATGGCCGTGCCCTTCACGCCCCAACTTTGACGATCTGCCATGAGCTACCTCCTTGATTAAGCACTCATCAGTTCGGCGATTGCCCGACCAGTTTCCCGCGCTTCAATCCGAATCATGCCAAGATTGGCGTGTTGACGCAGAATGATCGCCAGAATCATTTGGGTAGCTACGGGCATGACCAAGAGATAGCCACTTTCGGCGTTAACAATGGCCTCGTTGGCCTTACCAATTTTCAAATCATTAACCACGCGGGTCGTGACCCCCATCATGGTGGCTGCAATCGCTCCCATGCGGTCAGCATTGACATCAGCCGACATGCGCGAGCTAATCAAAATCCCATCTGAACTAATTAATGCGGCCCCATTAATATCGTTACCATTATTGGTAACCAATTGGCCTAAAATAGTATTAATTTGTTCCGAACGACTAGCCATGAGAATGCTCCTTGTGAGTTACAGGCGAGGAGGATGAATCTTGGGCTAAAACGTCGATTCGATCTAATAAGGTTGAAATAACATCGCTCACCGCAGCATAATCAGTTGCAACGCAAGCGAGAATCGGAATATCGTTTGGTAGCCCTAAACGGCGGCGAATATACGTTGGCGGCAAGGCCCCAGGTAAATCTTGTTTGGTGGCGGCAACCACAAATGGCACAGGGGTCATGGCCGCGAAGCGTTCCAATACAACAATTGTCTCGTTAAAATGGGCTGGCCGACAGCTATCAACTAAAACAATATAACCCAAACATCCTTCAGCTAAAATTTCCCACATAAAATCAAAACGTTCTTGGCCTGGCGTGCCAAATAAGAGCAAGCGTTGTTCGGCATCAATCGTCAACGTGCCGAAATCCAAGCCCACCGTCGTATGATGTTTGAGCTCTTTTTCTTCGGTATGGGTCACGGGAACATCAGTATCAACGACATCGATTTCGCTGACTGTGCGAATAAATTGCGATTTACCCGCCGCGTATGCTCCCGTGATAACAATTTTATAATTGACCATTGTCACTCCTACGCACTAGCGCTGGTACGACGCAGCCGCGCTTTGATAGCTTGAACCAACCCACGCACCCGAGTTTCAACCATATGCTCAGGGTTAGGAGCCATCAAGACCGGGCTAAGCGAACGCTGAGAAACAACAATCTCGCAGGACACCTCCACCAAGTTCAAGGCGATCAAACGATGCAACACTTTGAGAGTTTGATCGTAATTCCAACCAGTGGCTTCAACCAGTTCGGCCACGCTTAATTCTTGGACCAATTGGCTCAAAATGCGCCAATCTTCGAGGGTCAGGGTGATGTCGCTGGCTTGGCTGAGCTTTGGTACCAAGCGCAAACGCGAGGTTGGCTGAAGTTTGGTCGTGCCAGCCAAGCGTTGTGGTTGGTCGCGGCGACGCAAGCCTTCAATAATCAGCCAATCAATTGAGCGTTGAATTTGCACGCTGACCGTTTCTTGCGGGTTGGGTGGCAAAAAGACAAATTGGGCATCGTCCCAAGCCAGCATATCAAACACCGCTTGTTCACCACACGTTACCCGTTCATGGGACGTATTTTTGACCACCCCTGCATTGATGATCGCGCCATCAAAAAACCATAACATCGCCTTGAATGGAGCATTCGCAATCAGTAGACGACCAGTTTTGCGCCCATGATGAAATACATGCATCAAATCAATTAATGGCATATCAGCAAAATTACCTTCGAGAGCCATAGCCGTCTCCTTTTTGCGCAGTACAACCAGTCGATGTTGTCTAGGTTTTGTCCATATTCTGTACAAAAATAATACATAACTGGAACAAATATATTTTCTAGCAGGCTTAATTGCAGGCATCGACGTAAGAAAAATAACAACTGTATTATGGCCGCAACTGGATGTATCCGTCTATGATATGTCAATACTCTTTATGGCTATGCAGGGGTAAGGTAACGATTGGGATGGAAGTACTAGAAGACGTTTCCATGGAGAGGAGCGAAGGTATAACGTGCTAGGTTGATTGAACCATGCCTAAGAGGGGTTTGTCAAGATGGGATACAATAGCCACGATCTGCGGTTTTTTAGTATTGAGGTTGTTATGGGCTTACATGTATCATCGCATCCATTGGTTTTACATAAATTGGCGTTACTGCGGCGCGTCGAGAGCGAACCAAAGAAATTCCGTGAATTGGTACGCGAAATTTCGCAATTTTTGGTCTATGAAGCAACTGCTGATATGCCGCTCGCGCCCTATACAATTCAGACCCCTTTAGGCTCGATGGAAGGCCACGCTATCGGCGCACGCATTGGCTTGATTCCAATTTTGCGGGCTGGCTTGGGCATGGTCGAGCCAGTGATCGACCTCTTGCCAACCGCTCACGTCTGGCATTTAGGCCTGTATCGCGACCATAACTCGCTTGAGCCAGTTACCTACTATAACAAATTGCCAGCCCAACCTGATATTGATGTGTGTTTGATTCTCGACCCAATGTTGGCAACTGGTGGCTCGGCAGTTGCTGCGGTTGATATTTTGAAGGCTTGGGGCGCTGCCAAGATTAAATTCTTGGGGTTAATCGCCGCACCTGAAGGGGTAGAACGTTTGCAAACCGCTCACCCCGACGTGGAAATTCATTTGGCGGCGCTTGACGAACGCTTGAACGAGCAAGGCTATATCGTGCCAGGCTTGGGCGATGCAGGTGACCGCCAATTTGGGACGTAGGCAAGAATGCGCATTTTAGTAACTGGGGCAACTGGTTTTTTGGGTTCGCACACCGCTTTGGCCCTGCACAAAGCTGGGCATACGGTGCTGGGCTTGGGTCGCCGCTGGCAGCAGGTTCCGCAGCTTGTGAACGCTGGGATTCAGCCGATTATCGCAGATTTGCGCGAGCGCGAGGCGGTAATTGCAGCCTGCGCTGGCTGCGATCTGGTGGTGCATAGCGGGGCACTTTCGGCACCGTGGGGCAGTCGCCGTGATTTCCAGGCAATTAATGTTGATGGAACCGCGCATGTGCTGGCTGGTTGTGCTGCGCACAATGTTGGACGCTTGGTGTTTATTTCATCACCAAGCGTTCTTTCGAATGGCCACGATCAGCTGGATTTAGTCGACACTGCGCCCTATCCGGCGCGGCCAATCTCGCTCTATTCAGCCAGCAAACAGCAGGCCGAGCAATTGGTGCTGGCGCATGCAATGCCAAGCGTGATTTTGCGGCCCAAGGCGATTTTTGGTGAAGGCGACCAAGCGTTGTTGCCACGGATTATTGCGGCAGCGCGGGCTGGGCGCTTACGCCAATTTGGCGCTGGCCAAAATTTGGTTGATTTAACCTATGTGGAAAACGTGGTGCATGCAATTGAGCTGGCGTTAACCGCACCAGCGGCACTTGGCAAGGCCTACACAATCACCAACGCCGAACATCCGCAACTGTGGGCGGTCATTCGGCGCGTACTAGCGGAGTTGGGCGTGCAGAGCGATTTGCGGCCAATGCCCTTGCCGGTGGCCCTGTTGATGGCACGCATAATGGAAAGTATTAGTCTGGTAACTCGCCGCGAGCCATTGTTGACGCGCTATAGCGTGCTGGCCTTGGCGCGCAGCCAAACCCATTCGATTGTTGCTGCTCAACACGATTTGGGCTATCAACCACAAATTAGCCTTGAGCTTGGCATTCAACGCACAATCGCCGCCCTCAAACAGCCAACAAAGGTGGATTAAATGCAGGTTTTCTTGCTGGATACGGGAATTTGCCGCGTGCCCGAATATCATATGGTGCGCGATGGCAGCAGCCAAATTATCGATTGCCATGCAGTTGTGGCTTTGATTGAGCATCCCCAGCGAGGTTGGGGCTTGTTTGATGTTGGTTATAGCCAAGCGATGCTCAGCGCAACCGAGCATTTGCCGTGGTCGCTCTATCGGCGGGCTACGCCACTGCGCTTATCGCCAGCGCTAGAAGTGATCAATCAACTGCCAAACTATGGCTTGAGCGCCGCCGATATTGGCTGGATTGTGCTTTCGCACGCACATGCCGACCACGTAGCCGCGTTGGCCGATTTTCCGCAGGCCGAGTTGTATCTGTCGGCAACGGCGTTTGAGTTGGTCAGCCAAGTTCAGGGGATTAATGCTTTGCGGCGGGGCATTATCCCAAGCTTATTTCCCCAAGCTTGGCACCAACGTCTGCATTTAATTCATGCATTTAACGATCAGCCGTTGTTTGCTTTGGGCAATAGTCACGATTTGTTTGGCGATGGACTGTTGCGCTTGGTCGAATTGCCCGGCCATGCGCGCGGCCAAATTGGCATGTATGTTGCCAATCAACGCCCGATGTTGCTGGCGGCAGATGGTGCATGGCACTCGCGGGCGATTCGCGAACAAGTGCTGCCGCACCCAATTACCTATTTGATGATCGACGATGCCAAAGCCATGGCAACGACCTTGGCGCGCTTGAGCGCCTTTGCCCAAGCCTACCCTGAGGTGTTGATTGTGCCCTGCCACTGCCCAGAAATTTATGCCAGCGAGGTAGCCAAGGCATGAGCATCAGCGATATGTTGATTACAAGCGCGTATTTTGGGCGGGCACGTTGGCGTTGGCGGCTGAATCGGCAGCGCTTGCGAGATTTTCAAAATACCAAAGCGCAGCAATTAATTCCGTGGGTGGCTCAGCATTCGGCCTTCTATCGCCAGCATTGGCAAGGCCACGATCTGCGCGATTGGCGCAATTTGCCAACCGTCGATAAACGCTTGATGATGGCCAATTTTCGTGAATTCAATACCTTACAAGTGCCAGCCGCTGCCGCTTTCGATCTGGCGCAACAAGCAGAGCAAGAGCGTGATTTTGTGCCGCGCTTGGGCGATCTGACGGTTGGGCTTTCGTCGGGCACGTCGGGTCATCGCGGCTTGTTTTTGCTTAGCCCCGCCGAGCAATTGCTGTGGGTTGGCACGATTTTGGCCCGCACATTACACCACATCAAGCCAACCAAAATTGCCTTTTTCCTGCGTGCCAACAGCAATCTTTACCAACAATTGGGCGGGCGTTTGATTCAATTTCGCTATTTTGATTTGACCCAAGCGCTTGAGCCGCAGCTTGAAATGCTGAATACCTACCAGCCAACAATTATCGTTGCACCGCCAGCATTGCTGTTGCAATTGCTCGCAGCAGCCCAAAATGGCGCATTGACGCATCGACCTGAGCGCATGATTAGCGTGGCCGATGCGTTGGCTTCAGATGAACAAGCGCAACTCAGCAGGTTTTTTGGCATTCCAATCGAGCAAATCTATCAAGCAACCGAAGGTTTGCTCGCCATTTCGTGTGCTCACGGCAGTTTGCACATTCAAGAAGATTTGGTGGCGCTGGATTTTGAGGATTTGGGCCAAGGCCGAGTTACGCCGTATGTGACCGATTTATGGCGGCGCACCCAGCCGATTATTCGCTATCGCTTGAACGATGTGTTGCGCTTGAGTTCGCAAGCGTGCAGCTGTGGCAGCAGCTTCACGGTGATTGAACAGATCGAAGGGCGGCGCGATGATATTTGCTATTTCACCGCTTATGGCCAGCGCCAAGCAATGTTCCCTGATAGCTTGCGTCGCGCCATTCTCCTGGCGCATCCAGCAATTCTAGAATATCAAATCATCCAGCCAGCAGATGACCAGTTGCAAATCACCTTAACCGTGGCGAATGCAACAGATCCTACATTGATTAGTACAGCGGTTGAGCAGCAGATTCAGCGTCAACTAGCCGAATATGGTTGTAGCGCGTATCATTTGAGCATCAATTTTGCCGCAATCGATTATGGGACGCTGAATAAACGGCGGCGGGTAATTCGGCAATGAACTATTGCATCTTGGCGCTTGGCTCGCGGGGCGATGTGCAGCCGTTTATCGCTTTGGCGCTTGGTTTGCAGGCCCAAGGCCATCAAGTTATCATCGCCGCCGCCCACGATTATCGGGCGCTGGTCGAAAGCTATGACTGCCGCTTTGCCCCCTTGATTGGCTCGATTCAAGCTTTGCTTGACCCTGAGCAAATGGCGGCGGGTTTGGCAGCAGGTCGCGGCGCAATTATCAAACAATTTCTCCAACAAACCCCGCCAATTATTCAGCAATTAATCGCCGATGCGTTGGCGGCATGTCGTGATGCAGATTGTTTGATTGTAGCAAGTTTGGGCATCTGGCCTGCACTACATTTGGCTGAGCATTTACAGATTCCAGTGGTGGTGGCGCATATGCATCCGTATGGCGCTAGCAGCCAAACGGCGCATCATTTTACGCCGCAATTGGCGTGGCCTGCCTATCGCCGCATGAGCTATGCGCTGGCCGAACAAGTGCAATGGCAAGTGCTGCGCATGGCCTTCAATCAAGCGCGCCAGCAGCTTTTGCAACGACCAGGCTTGAGTGTCGGTCAACTGTGGCAACGCAGCCGCCAGTTTCAGCCGCCAAATTTGTATGCCTATAGCGCGTTGGTTGCGCCGCCGCCTGCACATTGGCAGAACGCTGGCTCGATTACTGGCTATTGGATGCTCGAACCAGCGCCAAACTGGCAAGCTCCGGCGGCAGTGCGTGATTTTCTGGCAGCAGGCCCAGCGCCAATCGCCGTGAGTTTTGGCAGTATGATCCATGGCCAACAGCGCGGCGCGGAATTAAGCCAATTGCTAATTGCAGCCAGCCAAAAAGCCAACCTGCGCCTGATTATCAACCAAGGTTGGGGTGATTTGGCTCAGGGCCACTTGCCAAGCAATTGCTTCGCAGCTAATGGCTTGGATTATGCTTGGCTGTTTGGGCAGGTTGCGGCGGTGGTGCATCATGGCGGGGCTGGCGTAACGGCAACCGCATTGCATGCCGCCAAGCCAGCGTTGGTCACGCCATTTTTGGGCGACCAATATTTTTGGGGCCAACGGGTGTATGCTTTAAAAACTGGGCCTGCGCCTGTGCCAGCCAATCGATTGCAGATTGATCGCTTGGCGCAGCTGTTGCGCAGCTTGAGCGAACGTACCGATTATCAACTCGCAGCCCAACAGCTTGCCAGCAAATTAGCCGCTGAACATGGCGTACAGCAAGCCATCGCATGGCTAGAGCAACGGTTTTGAACTTTTTAATGACGAGGTAGTAGTATGCAGTTTCCTCTGCGCATCGCCGGCATCGGCGCTTACGTTCCAGCAACCATCGTTACCACCAGCGACTTGGCCGAGCGCTTTGGGGTTGATTCCAGCATCATTGAGCGCACCACGGGCATTACCGAGCGCCGTTATGCGGTGGAAGAAACTGCCTTGACGATGGCGGTTCAAGCCTCACAACAAGCGCTAGCCGATGCCAAGTACGAGCTTGATAGTATCGATTTGATTGTGGTGGCAGCAGCAGGCATGCATCAATATATTCCATGTACCGCCGCTTTATTGCAAAAGGCTTTACAAGCACCAGCAGGCCGCAGCGCCTGTTTCGATTTAAACGCTACCTGTTTAAGTTTTCTGTTTGGCTTGCAAGTGTTAGCGCCCTTAATTGCCAGCGGAGTTTATAAACGAGTACTTTTGGTCAGCACCGAACGCGCTTCGGTTGCGCTCGACCCCAACGAATGGCAATCGACAGCTTTATTTGGCGATGCAGCGGCGGCAGTTATTTTGGAGCGTGGCGATGGTAGCAGCAGCCTCGAACGAAGCCAATTTACAACATGGAGCAATGGTAGCGATTTGATTCAAATTCGTGGTGGCGGCTCAAACCAGCATCCCAATGCAGCCACCACCACGCCCGACATGAATTGGTTTTCGATGCAAGGGCCGTTGGCGTTTCGCTTTGTGTTCCGCGAGCTTCAGCAATTTGTAAAGCAATTTTTGGTCGATCTTGGCTGGCAAAATCACGAAGTCGATGCTTTGATTCCGCATCAAGCTAACCGCCATGCCATTGAGCAAGTGCAAGTGCGCTTAGGCTTTACCGCTGATCAAGTGATTAGCAATTTTGCCAAACGTGGTAATTGTGTTGCTGCCTCAATTCCCTTAGCGTTGGCCGAAGCTGTGGCCGAGGGCCGCATTCAACGCGGCAATCGGTTGGTGTTGCTTGGCTCGGGCGCTGGCATTACCTTGGGCGTGGTGGCCTTGATTTACTAGGAATTGGCGATGGTTGTGTTGATTACTGGGGCTGGCACTGGCCTTGGTCAGGCCATGGCGCTGGCCTTGGGCAAACGGGGCGCAACAATTATTCTGGTTGGCCGTCGCCGCGAAAAGCTAGCCCATAGTGCTGGCTTAATTACCCAGGCAGGCGGCCAAGCGTGGCCAATCGTTTGCGATTTAAGCGATCAGCAGGCGGTGCAAACACTCGCCAAGCAGATTAAACACCGCTATCTTCAGCTCGATTTAATCATTCATAATGCTGCAATCCTCGCTGGCGGAGCTTTTGAACAACTACCTGAACAGCACATTTTAGCTGCAATTACTGCCAATCTGGTATCCCCAATTTGGCTTACCCGCCACCTCTTGCCCAAAGCAATCTTGATTGTTGGCAGCACGGTCAGCAGGGTTGCCATGCCCGGCGCAAGCCTGTATAGCTTGAGCAAAGCGGCGCTTGAGGCGTGGGCCTTGGCGCTCGCCGCTGAAACCACAATCAGGGTTGTGCGGGCCTATCCGCCTGCCAGCAAAACCGCAATGACCGCCGCCATGGCCCAACAAAGCGGCCACCGTTTTCCCCTAGCCGAGCCAAACCAGGTAGGCGAGCACATTATTCAGCACTATTTGGCTGGCGAAAGCGAAATTATACTGAGTATCAATGATCGACTGCTTTTTTGGCTGCAACGCTACAGCCCAAAACTGCTCCAAGCATTGCTCAAACGCTATCATCGCCAGCTGATCAAGCTGTGGAGCGCCTAGCGCAAGCATTTGACAAACCAAACCCAGCCGACTACAATTGCCGCCTTGTTGATACTTAATATCAATAATTACTAATGAAAGGTTTGGCAATGCGGCGTTTTGGTGCTCAGCTTTTAGGGCTGATTCTGCTTATCCAGTTGTTAATCGCCTGTGGCACAGCCAGCGAAACAGCTCAAACAATAACTTCGACGAATGCAACGAGCGAGCAAACGGCCAATCCCAACGGCGTGTTGCGGATTGGTACCGGTATCAATTTGCCAGTTGGCTTGGATGTAGCGCAAGGTTCGACTGGCTACAACATGGTGACCTATGGCGCAGGCGAAACCCTGATGCGCTTTACTGTTGATAATAAGCTTGAGCCGTGGTTGGCCGAAAGCGTCAGCGCGCTCGATGCTACGACGTGGCAAATTAAATTGCGCCAAGGCGTGCGCTTTCACGATGGCAGCGAACTCAAGGCTAGCGATGTAGTTACCTCATTCAATAGCAGCTGGCAAAACTTGAGTGCCGCCAAAAACTTCATTCCTGCCGATAGCAAAACCACGGTGATTGATGATTACACCCTGAATTTGAGCACCAGCCAAGCCGAAGGCAGCATTCCCTATAGCCTTGCCAACTGGAATTTCGTCATTCACAAGCCTGCGGTCAATGGCGTTTCGGTGTTGACTGGCATGTATCAGCCGATTAGCCTCGAAAAAGACCAAGAATTGGTGCTCGAACGCTTTGCCAATTATTGGGATGGTCAGGCAGGCTTGCAAAAAATCAGCGTCAAGAAAATTCCCGATGCCAATGCCCGTGCGTTGGCGTTGCAAAGCGGCGATTTGGATATGTTGACCAATGTCGCGCCTGATTTGGCCAGCGGCATACCAGTAGATATTGAGCTTCAGAGCGTTGCTGGCACGCGCATGCATTATGTTATGTTAGATAGTGCAAATCCACCATTTGATGATCGTTTGGTGCGCCAAGCCATAACCTTGGCAATCGATCGCCAAGCCTTGTTGCAAGCGACGCTTGATGGCCAAGGTGCAGTCGCAACCAATCTCTATCCAGCAAGCGTTGGGATTGAACTTGTCGAAGCCCAAATTTTTGATCCCGCCCAAGCTGCCACATTGCTTGACCAAGCAGGCTGGATTGTCGGCAGCGATGGCATGCGCAGCAAAAATGGCCAAGCACTGGCATTTACCTTGCACAGCTACCCAGGCCGCGCCGAAATCACCTTGATGGCAATCGCGATTCAAGCCCAATTGAAAGAGCTTGGAATTGCGGTTGAGGTCAAGGAAGTGACCGATATTGGCGAAATCGTCGAAAAAGGCAACTTCAACGCCAGTATGTATTCAATCGGCACCTCGCCAGATCCTCAATACACGGTTGGCACGACGCTGATTAAGGGTGCGGCCTACAACTACGCTGGCTATAGCAACCCAGCAATTGAAAGCGCCTTTGCAGAACTGCGCGCCGAGCAAGACCATGCCAAACGGATCGCAATTGCCAAGCGGATTCAAACCGAAGTCAAAAATGATCCAGTGAATATCTATCTTGCCAGCCCACCCCTGATTACGGCCTATCGCAAGGGCAGCCTCAGTGGCTATGTGCCAAATCCCAATGATGTGTATTTGATTACCAAGGAATTGAAACTCAATCAATGAGTAGCTTGCTCCGCCAAATTGCTGGGCGCTTGCTAAGCGGGCTGATCGTCTTATGGATGGTCAGCGTGCTGGCCTTTCTGATTATTCATGCTGCCCCAGGCGACCCAGCCCGCATGCTGTTGAATGCCAACGGTCTTGATGCGCCGCCAGTCGAAGCGGTCGAGGCCAAACGGCGCGAGCTTGGCCTCGACCAACCGTTGCTCAAGCAATATAGCAATTGGATTGGCGGCATTGTGCAGGGCAATTTTGGCAGCAGCTACCATTCGGGCAAGCCTGTTTGGCTGATGTATCGTGAGCGTTTGCCAGCAACCTTGCTGATGGCTGGCTTGGCCT
The DNA here is from genome assembly GCF_016907925.1 of Herpetosiphon giganteus. Lineage (GTDB taxonomy): Bacteria > Chloroflexota > Chloroflexia > Chloroflexales > Herpetosiphonaceae > Herpetosiphon > Herpetosiphon giganteus. The sequence goes on from NZ_JAFBCZ010000018.1 coordinate 37,477, forward strand.
TGATGCTCTCGCTGAGCATTGCAATTCCCTTGGGCTTGCTCAGCGCAATCAAACGCCACAGTTTATTAGACCATGCGGCGCAACTGTTGGCGGTCATCGGGGCGGCAATTCCTGGCTTTTGGATTGGCTTGGTGCTCATTTTGGTTTTTGCTGCCAAACTGCGTTGGTTGCCAGCTTTGGGCAGCGCCACATTTAAAGGTATGTTGCTGCCAGCAATTATTTTGGCCTTGCCCAATATTGCCCTGACCTCGCGGCTCGTGCGTGCTACGACGCTCGATGTGCTGAATCAACAATACATCGTGACTGCGCGGGCTAAAGGTCGCTCGGAACATGGCTTGTTATTTGCCCATGCCCTGCCCAATGTTGCTGCCAGTTTGATCACCCCAATTAGCCTAGAAATAGCATTTTTGCTGACTGGAACGGTGATTATCGAGCATGTTTTTGCCTATCCCGGGATTGGGCGCATGGCGGTTGAGGCGGCGTTAATTGGCGATATGCCAGTTTTGGGCTTGGCGGTGTTGATTGCAGGAGGAATCTATGTTATCGCTAACTGGTGCGCTGACCTCGGTATGGCAGCGCTTGACCCACGGCTCCGCCAACATCGCCAAAGCTCAACAGGCTGATGAGCAACGTACCAAACCGCAATTGAGCAGCCTTGGTCGCTTGGCAGCGGCAATGTTGCTGCTCATGGTTGTAGCCGTCAGTATCGGCCCATTGTTTTGGCAGGTCGATCCGCTGGCGCAGAATGTTGCTGAGCGTTTGGCCCCGCCATCGTTGAGCAATCCACTAGGCACCGATCAATTTGGGCGCGATGTTCTAGCCCGAATCTTAATTGGCGGGCGTTGGTCGTTATTGGGTGCGGCCTTGGTCTGCGTTGGCACAAGCTGTTTGGGCTTGTTCATTGGGGCATGCTGTGCCTTGGGACCGCGCTGGCTTGATTATCTACTGAGCCGCATCACTGAAACCTTGCAAGCAATTCCAGCAGTGTTGTTGGCCTTGGCGCTAAGTGCGATTCTCTCGCGCTCGTTTGGCAATTTGCTGCTGGCCTTGGTGCTGACCAATTGGACGTGGTATGCCCGCATGTATCGGGCCTTGATCATGAAAGAATTGGCAATGCCCTATATCGAAGGTGCGCAGGTCATTGGGGTCAAACCGCTGGCGATTCTAACCAGGCATGTGCTGCCCAACCTCTTTGGCGCGATTGTTGTGGTTGCCACGACCAACTTTGGCAGCGTGATTTTGAATCTCTCGGCTTTGTCGTTTATTGGCTTTGGCCTCAACCCACCAACTCCAGAGTGGGGCAATTTGATTAACGAATCGCGGACATTTTTTCAACGTGAGCCACGCCTAATGATCATTCCAGGCCTGTGCATCGCCACAACCGTGCTTTGGATCAATCTCTTGGGCAATGCCCTGCGTGATCGCTTGGATATTGATAGAATGTAGAGAGTGGGGATCGGGGGTTGGGGATCGGGAGACCAATTTAACGCAGAGGCGCAGCGGCGCAGAAGGATGAAGGATGAGGGATGAAATGCCGAATCAAAAGTCAGAAGGCAAAAATCAAAAGGCTCTAGGCTATAGGAACAGGAATCAAACAAATCTGGGCAATCTGTGGCTAAAAATAATTCTTCGTGCAATTCGTGGCTAAAAGTTTGGGTTTAACGCAGAGGCGCAGAGAACGTATGGCTATAGGCTATGGGCTATTGGCTATTGGTGTTGGTCTGGCACGAACATAATCCCACAAATCTGTGTCAATCTGTGGCAAAAAATACGTATTCGGGCAATTCGGGCAATTCGTGGCGAAAAAAATAAAAGAACATAGAGCATAGAACATAGAGCAAAGAACATAATCCAAACAATCTGGGCAATCTGTGGCTAAAAAACTTAACCTTCGTGATCTTCGCGTCCTTCGCGGTTTCCGGCCTTCGTGTCCCTTGGTGTCCTTCGTGGATCAAAAACAAACCCCCGCCACCAGAACGGTAGCGAGGGTTCGTAAGCCATAGTAAAAACCGCTTAGTCAAGATATGCTCGGAGGTGTTGGCCAACATTGGGTTGGCGCAAGTGGCGCATTGCTTCGGCCTCGATTTGGCGGGTACGTTCGCGGGTAATCCCGAATTCAGCCCCGACTTCTTCGAGAGTGCGGCGTTTGCCATCGGCCAAGCCATAGCGCAACTGCAAGATTTGGCGTTCGCGGTCGGGCAATTGCGAAAGTGCATCGGCCAACTCATCGTGCAACATCATGCGCGTTGCTTGCTCGAGTGGCGCTTCATCGGTATCGTCGGCCAAAAACTCGCCAACCCGACCTTGGCCTTCTTTGCCAATTGGTTGTTCAAGCGAAACTGGCTGCACCGAGGCATTCAGCATGCGCTTGACCTTGCGCAAACTTACGCCCAAGGCATCGGCCAACTCATCGGGAGTGGCCTCGCGTTGCAGGGCTTGTTCAAGCTGGTAGGCAACGCGGCGCATTTGCGCAATTGATTCGCTCAAGTGAACTGGTAAGCGAATCGTGCGGCTTTGTTCGGCAATCGCCCGCGTGACTGCTTGGCGAATCCACCAGGTAGCATAGGTTGAAAAACGGTTGCCTTTGCGATAGTCGAACTTTTCGACGGCACGCATCAAGCCAATATTGCCTTCTTGGATCAAATCCATGAACGACATATGATTGCCGATATATTTTTTGGCGACGCTGACCACCAAGCGTAAATTGGCTTGAGTTAGCTTGCGCCGGCCTTCGTTGCCATAATCGACGCGGCGTTCGAGCGCTTTGCGCTCGTCCCAGGTTGCGTATTGCTCGGTTTGCAACTGGAGCTCCGCCTTGCGCCCAGTTTCAATTTGTTTGGCGAGAGTAATTTCTTCCTCGGCGGTAAGCAATTCGACCTCGCCGATTTCACGCAAATACATCTGGACTGAATCTTCGACAGCCTCGGAATAGAGCGTTTTCTTGCGGCGTAGGTTTACTATGGCTAATTCTGCGTCTTCATCATTAAAACCCGGCTCAAGCTCCCAGCCCTCAGGGGCATCTTCAAGCTCCGGTTGGTTTTTTGCTACATTCATCGTTTCATACTTTGTCATCGTCCACGCTCGCTGGGCTACGCCCACTATGGCTTTCGCTAGCTGGCGGCGCACGAAAGCTATCTATTGAACCCGCAGGATTCTTTATACAATGTACTACGTTACGTCTGGTTAGCTTGGATGTTTGCTGGATTGTGACGGGCTGCTTACAACATCCTGGATGATGTCTGAAGCAAAAACCACGCCACGAACTGTAATTCTTACAGTTACAGTATAACAAGTATAGTATAGCAAGAGATTCGTCAAGATCAATAAGCCAAAAGGGGTAGTTTATAGATGTTCAAAGTTTCTTCATAGGTTAGGAGTAAAGTGCTAGTGTACAATGGGACTATTGTATGCATTGGGGGATTTATCGAATTGTTAGGTATCAAAAAGTGGCTTGAAATGAGGTCAAATAATAGTTAAAAACTATTGCAAAGGGTATAGCTATCCGCTATAATGCGTTGCGGTCAAAACCGAGGTTCCTTGCCGCAACGCACCTCTGCGGTGATAAAACCATTAGCGATCTTTGTACATGGTGCGAATATAGCGGGTGCTAACTTTCATTCGCTTCATTTGACCATTAACTTCAACCATAGCCCATTGGATATTTGGTTTCCATGAGCGATTGGTACGGTTTTTAGCGTGGCTCACATTGTGGCCGAAGGAGCGCTTTTTCCCCGTCATTTGGCAGACTGCCATGGGCGGACCTCCGTAGTTGAGACTTAAAAAGAGCCACCCTTGGTGGCTGTACCCGCTGACTATACCATAGGACGCGCTCTGATGCAACTTTTTAAATTATGCACGTTTGCTGGCTGAATGCAGCGCAATCAAGGCCAATTGGGCTTCAGATTGAAGCCAATTATGGCATATGCTAGCTCTTGCATAATCGAGTATCATACAGCAGTAGCGCGGTTAGTTCCGCGCTATTCTCATCAAAAAACCGACGCTCGTGAGCGCCGACCATCGAACCATCTAGTTGCGAGGACTGTTCGAGTGAACGAGAAAACAAGTCTCGCGAATGTGCGCCAAAACGACGCTGGACGCATCGAGGTACATTCTCGCGCCATTGCTACTGTGGTAGCCGGAGCGGTAGTGCGGTGCTACGGCGTTGTGGGCATGGCCCCGCGCAACTTACGCGATAGTGTCGCCCATGTGTTGCGACCGGAAGATCAATATAAAGGTATTGACGTGCAAGTCAGTGCCGAGGCAATTAACATCGATCTGTTTGTGATCATCGAGTATGGCACACGGATCGCCACGGTTGCCCGCAATATTATGGAAACTGTTCAGTACGCGGTTGTGCATGCACTTGGCGAGGCCAATATTACGGTCAATGTGCATGTTCAGGGCCTGCGGATTGAGCAAGCAGACAAAGAACCAACAAAAGATGCAACCGAAGGCCAGCCCAGCCGCTGGCGACGTTTTGGCGTAATGGGAGGTCTGCGTGGACAGCGCACCGAAGAATCAAATTGATGGCAGCCGGCTGTTGGCAGTTTTTCGCGCAGCCGCAGCGTGGTTTAGCCAGAATGTGGCAACTGTCAACGCCCTAAATGTGTTTCCTGTACCCGATGGCGATACAGGAACCAACATGAACCTTACGCTGACAGCGGCGCTCAAGGATGTGCAGGATGATGCCTCGGTCGCTGTCGTGGCCGAACGAGTTTATCGCGGAGCTTTGATGGGCGCTCGCGGCAACTCTGGGGTGATTCTTTCGCAAATTCTGCGCGGGCTTTCACAGGGCATGGCCGGCCAGCAGGTTTGTACGCCCGAAATCTTGGTTGCAGCCTTAGAACAAGCCTCAACCACTGCCTATAAAGCGGTGATCAAGCCAGTCGAAGGCACGATGCTCACGGTTATTCGCGAAACCAGCGAAGCAGCCCGAGCAGGCTTTAAACCAGAAATGAACTGGCACGACGTGCTTGATTTAATTGTTAAAGGTGCACGGGTTTCGGTCGATAATACGCCCAACCTGATGAAAATGTTACGCGACGCTGGCGTGGTCGATGCTGGCGGCGAAGGTTTGTATGTGCTCTTCGAGGGTGCACAGGCATTTGCCCGTGGCGAAAAACTTGAGCAACGAGTTGCGCCGGTCGATCAATTGGCTATGGCTTTTGACGATATTCATAGCGACGATGATTTTGGCTATTGCACCAACTTTATGATCCAAGGCGAAGACATCCCGTACGAAGATGTTCGGCGCACGATTGCCGAGATGGGCACGTCGGTGGTGGCGGTTGGCGATGAGCGCTTGATCAAGGTGCATTTGCACACCTTGCGGCCTGGCGATGCATTAAATTATGCAGTGCAATGGGGCAGCCTTGGGGCAATTGAAATTACCAATATGGATAAACAGCGCAGCGATCTGCATGAGGCCAAAGCTCAACAAACCAGCCAACCAGCGCGGGTCAAGCCCGATGAGCCGGTCAGCGATGTTGGCGTGGTCGCGGTCGCGCCTGGCCAAGGTTTCCGTGAGCTATTTGAATCGTTAAATGTTGGCGAAGTGGTTACTGGCGGCCAAACCATGAATCCCTCGATTCAAGATTTGGTGACGGCAATCGAGAAATTGCCCCAGCCAGCAGTTGTGGTGTTGCCAAATAATAGCAATGTGATTTTGGCAGCGCAACAAGCGCAACAATTAACCAATAAAGTTGTGCATGTGATTCCAACCAAAACCGTGCCCCAAGGCATGGCCGCAATGTTTGCCTTTAATTATGCGGTTGGCGCTGAGGAAAATGTGCAGGCTATGAGCCGCGCAATTAAAGCGATTACCACGGCGGAAATTACGACTGCTGTGCGCGATGCTACCGTGAATGAGGTTGAAGTGCGCGATGGCCAAACAATTGGCTTGCTCAACGGCGCACTGGTTGAATCTGGCGATCAGCCCGACGACGTGATTGATCGCATCTTAGCCAGGATGGATTTGGACGACCATGAGATCGTTACCATCTATTATGGCGAACAATGTTCGGCGGAACAGGCTGAAACACTAGCCCACAAAATCAACGCAACCTACCCTGCGCTTGATGTTGAGGTGCAAAACGGCGGACAACCATTTTATGATTACATTCTCTCTGCGGAGTGATACACAGCCCCGTTTCTGACGGCGCGATGGAGATATGTTGGGTTATGGCGCGAGTAAAGATTATTACCGATAGCACTGCTGATATTCCACCAGCCTTGGCACAAGAGCTGAACATCACCGTGATTCCAATCTATGTGCATTTTGGTGATCAGACGTTGCGAGCTGGGATCGACATTAGCAACGAGCAGTTTTATCGGCGGATGGCCGAGGGTGGGCCGTATCCTTATACGACTGCACCAGCACCAGGAGTGTTTGAACAGTATTATCGTCAATTTTCCCGTGAATATGACGGGGTCTTTTCAATTCACTTGTCGAATCGCTTTGGCGGCGTGGTTAAATCGGCAACGATTGCCCGCGATAAATTGCCAGCCTCGCTGACCCGCGTTGAGGTGATTGATAGCACCTCGACCTCGTTGGGCTTGGGCATGGTGGCGATCGCCGCCGCCAAGGCAGCACTTGATGGCGCATCACTTGATGAAGTGCATCGAACGGTCATGCAAACTATTCAATTGACCCATGTGGTGTTTTTTGTTGATTCAATTGATTATCTTGAACGCAGCGGGCGTTTATCGCAAGCCTCGGCAATGCTTGGCTCGATGCAACGGATCAAGCCTTTGCTGATTCTTGATGATGGTGAAATTGTGCCTTACGATCGCACCCGCACGCGGGCCAAAGCAATTGAAGGCTTGTTTACCTTTATTGAGGACTTTCCCAAAGTCGAGCAGGTGGCGATTATGCACAGCACCACGCCCGATGATGTGGAGAAATTGCTTGAGAAGATCGACCCAATCTACCCTCGCGATCAGGTCATGATTGTGGAATATGGGCCAGCGCTGGGCGCACATCTTGGGCCAAATGCAATGGGTGTCGTGGTTTACGAAGGGATCGAGTAAACCAACGCCGCAACGCAACTGCGCAGCAACCAAGCATGCAATAAACCAAAGCAATACCCCACGCAGCGCCATTTTAGGCTATTATACGGCTGCGTGGGGTAGCTATTCCCTTAGCGAGCAGTGTGCTGGCAGTGTAGCCAAAGGCCGCTCGCTACGATTTGGCGAAAATAAAGCCAGAAGGAGGCCAAGTGGCGATTATTGTAACCGACAGTACTGCTGATATTCCGCCAGGGTTGGCAGCAGAACACGACATTCATGTGATTCCATTAACGGTTAATTTCGATGCAGAATCGTTCTCCGATGGCGTTGAAATTACCCACGATCAATTTTATGCGCGCCTCGTTGCCAGCAACAATTTGCCAACCACGTCGCAGCCCTCAGTTGGGGCCTTCGAGCAATTGTATCGCGCAATTGGCAACGACGAGCCAATTATCTCGATTCATATTGCTGGCAAATTAAGCGGCACGATTCGCTCAGCCCAACAAGCAGCCGAATTATTGCCCGATTTCGATATTCGGGTGATCGATGTTCAAAGCACCACCATGTCGCAAGGCTGGGCAGCGCTTTTGGCAGCCCGCGCCGCCAAAGAAGGCAAATCGGCTGATGAAATTGAAGCCTTGGTGCATAGCATCGTCGAGCGCACTCGCTTGCTGGCCGCTTTGGATACCTTGCGCTACCTCGAAAAAGGTGGCCGGATTGGCAAAACCCGTGCGTTGCTGGGAACCTTACTCAACGTCAAGCCGATTATCGACGTGCGTGATGGCGAAGTTAAGCCCTTCGAGCAAGTGCGCAGCAAGAAAAAAGCAGTCGCCCGCTTGATCGAAGAAGCGCGCAATATGGCTCCCTTCGAAGAGTTGGCGGTGCTCTATTCGCGCAACGAGGAAGAAGCCCAAGAGTTTGCCCAAAGCCTCAACGAAATTTTCCCCGCCGAACGAATTGTGCTGGCCGAAATTGGGGCAGTTGTAGGAACCCACATCGGGCCTGGCGCATTAGGCTTCACTGGCGTGCGTAAGAATAAATAAACGATCAGGAATAAGGGGGTCAGGGATCAGGCTTAAAAAACACGAACTCTGGTCCCTCGCCCCTGAATTCCCTAGCTCTGCACTAATAATCCACGAAGAGCACGAAGGCTTGAAACCGCGAAGAGCGCGAAGCGCACGAAGGTTAAATTTTTCGCCACAGATTGGCACAGATTCGTATGATTATGTTCCCAAGAGCCGATAGCCCAACGCCAATAGCCAACAGCCAATAACCCTGACCCCTCGGTTTTGGCTTGTGATTTTTGCTTTCATCCTTCATTCTTCTCTTTTGATTTTTGATTTCTGCCTTTTACTTTCACTGCTTCTATGTTCTATGTTCTTTGCTCTCTGTTCTCCTTACGCCTTCATCCCTCATCCTTCATCCCTCATCCTTAACAACAGCGACTTAAGTCATAGCTAGTCGTGCTATAATCGTTCTAAATAGCATAACAAGATTGCTCAATGGTGCGCGACACTCGCATCATTGTTATAGGAGCGCATAGCACCATGGGCTTGTTTGGGAAACGGGCGGATGCGCCAACACAAGAGGCAGTCTTGGCTGCCCTTGCAACGGTGCAAGAGCCAGAACTCGGCGGCAATTTAGTTGCTCGCAAAATGATCAAAGAACTGACCATCGATGGCGGACGCGTCGTCGTCCTCGTCGATCTGACCACGCCAGCCTGTCCGTTCAAGGACCAGTTGGCCAACGATGTACGCGCAGCCTTGGCCCAAGTGCCTGGTGTAAGCGAAATCGAGGTCGATTTTACCGCCACCGTGCGGTCATACAATGGGATTCCTGATAAAGCCCGTGTGCCTGGCGTGAGCCATATTTTGGCGGTAGCTTCAGGCAAGGGCGGCGTAGGCAAATCAACTGTCGCGGTCAATCTTGCGGTCGCGTTGGCCCAAGAAGGCGCGCGGGTTGGCTTGCTCGATGCCGATATTTATGGGCCAAGCGCCCCGTTGATGACTGGCGCACGCGGCAAACCAGGCATTACCGAAAATCAAAAAATTGCCCCGCTCGAAGCGCATGGTATTAAAATCATTTCGGTGGGCTATTTTGTTGATGATAGCCAGCCTTTGGTTTGGCGTGGGCCGATGATTTCATCGATGTTGCGTCAATTTTTATTCGAGGTCGATTGGGGCCAGCTCGATTATTTGGTCGTCGATTTGCCCCCGGGCACTGGCGATATTCAATTAACCTTGGCCCAAGCGATTCCGCTTTCAGGCTCGGTTGTGGTAACCACCCCGCAAGATGTAGCCCTTGCTGATGCGATTAAAGGCGTTGAGATGTTCCGCAAGTTGAATGTACCCATCTTGGGGATCGTCGAGAACATGAGCTACTTTATCGCACCTGACACTGGCAAGCGCTACGACATCTTTGGCCATGGCGGCGCACAAACCGCCAGCACCAAATTGGGTGTACCATTCTTAGGCGAAATTCCGTTGGGTATGTCTATTCGCGAAGGTGGCGACACTGGCCAGCCAGCGGTTACCCAAAGCGCCAAAGATGCCTATGCAGATGCCTTCCGCGATGTTGCACGCACGCTCGCAGGCCGCATCAGTATTGAAACCATGGTGGCGGCCTAGCGCCTTGCCACTGGCAACGCTTCAATGACGCATGGCTGCTGCTATGCGTCATTGTTGTCTGAAAGAGCAAGCCGATGATGCCGATTGAACTACTGGAAAGCCCTCAAACCAGCCAAATCCACGCCAGCGCCCCTGCCCACGATGCCCATGGGCGGCGGATTAATTACCTGCGGATTTCACTCACCGACCGTTGTAATTTTCGCTGTTTCTACTGTATGCCCGAATGGGGCATGCAATTTGCACCCAAACCAGAATTGCTCACCAATGACGAATTGATTCGTTTGGTGCGAATTATGGCCCAAACTGGCTTTGAAAAGATTCGCTTGACTGGCGGCGAGCCAACTTTGCGCCGCGATTTGGTCGGGCTGGTCGAGGCAATTGCCAATACTCCAGGCATTAACGAAGTTTCGATGACCACCAATGCCTTATTATTAGCTCCGATTGCTCAGCAATTGGCCAACGCAGGCCTCAAACGGGTCAATATCAGCATCGATTCGCTTAACCCCGAAAACTTCCGCAAAATCACGCGCGGCGGCGATTTGGCGCGGGTTTGGGCTGGCATCGAAGCCGCCGAACAAGCTGGTTTAACGCCACTCAAGCTTAATTGTGTGATTGTACGCGGCGTGAACGACCACGAAGTGCTGGATTTGGCTCGACTGACGATCGATAAACCATGGCAAATGCGTTTTATCGAGGTGATGCCCTTGGTTGGCGTGGCCGATGTCGCCGATAACGGCGTGGTGCCGAGCAACGAATTAATTGGCCAAATTGAAGCCAACTTGGGCCTCGATTTCCTTGGTTGGTATGGAGCCGACCCAGCCCGCACCTATCAGATTCCTGGGGCGCAAGGCAAAATTGGCTTTATTAGCTCAATTAGCGACCCGTTTTGTGCCACCTGCAATCGCATGCGGCTGACAGCCGATGGCAAATTACACCTGTGTTTGCTGCGCGATAATGAGCTTGATCTGCGGGCAGCGCTGCGGGGCAACGGCAGCGACGAAGAGCTAGAAGCCTTGATCAGACATGCGGTTTGGATTAAACCTTGGGGCCATGGCTTGCCCGATGGGGTTAAACCTACAGTTCGAGGAATGTCAGAATTAGGCGGGTAATAGTGGAGAAGAACGAACCATGCCAAAACTATTATGCATTAGCGCCAACGAATTGCTAAGCAGCGATCAAGCGACGACCTTTGCCTATGTTTGTCGGTTTGAAAATAACCGCGAGTGGTGGCTGCCGGTCACCCATACCCAACACATCAGCGGCGCAGGCGTTGGCGCAATCTACGAGGAACACGCCAAAGTGGCGGGAATTCCGATGAAAATGCAGTTGAAAGTTTATCATTACGAGCCGCCAAAACAGATCAAATTCACTATTAGCTCGCCGTTAATGCAATCGGATATGGATTATCAGTTTGTGGTTGAGCCAGCAGGCACGCGATTAATCATTAGCACGGCGATTGATTTCAAGTGGTTTTTACGCCCATTTGCTCCGCTGATGCGTTCTGCATTAATTAAAGAAGCGAGCCAACATTTGAGCGTACTCAAGCGGGTTTTGGCCCAAAAAACTGCCCAAGCAAGCGGCCAATAAGCTATTTTTTTGCTCGAAGCAGCCAAAGTTTATGGTATGCTATACAAAACTTAGACGCTGAGGTCAACGTTGTTGCTCGGCGTTTTTTGTTGTTGAAAGGATAGTGGCGCAATGGCGCGTACTGATCAAACCAATGAATCGGAAGTTTTAGCAGGTAGTAGTCGGGTTTTACGCTTTGCCTATTGTGTGCTGGCAATTTCGGCTGGCGTGCGAGCCTTGTTTCAAGTTGCCACCAAATTCAATCAAGCTCCACTGGCCTATAGCCTAACCACCATCGCCGCGTTGATTTATGGAATCGCTTTCTTGGGCTTTGGGCGACGCACCCCACAAGCATGGCGCGTGACCATAGCGGTATGTGCGGTTGAGCTTTTGGGCGTGATTACGGTCGGCATTTTGACCTTAATCGAGCGCGATTGGTTTCCCAAGGATACGGTGTGGAGCGATTTTGGCATTGGCTATGGCTTTACACCATTACTCTTGCCCATCGCTGGGCTATGGTTATTGCTGCGCCAAGAAACCCGCGAAGCCTATGGAGTCGCCAATAAATCCTGAACCGCAGCCATAACCGCAGGCCATTCGCGGCTTGACGGATCGATTAATTCAAAATGATGGGCGTTTGGCAACGCTACCAAACGCGCCTCATCGCCAGCAGCCAGCGCTTGCTCAACATAGCTTTGGCTAATACCAAACGGGACTGGCCCGTCATCTGTGCCATGCAGCACAATTTGGGGCACGCCTAAGGGCAATAAGGCCGCTGGCGAAGCATCATGGTAGCGCTCAGGATAATCATCTGGCGAGCCGCCCAATAATTCTTGCACCGCTTGCTGGCTCAAACGCCGTTGATCAGCCAAGGCCAAATCGGCGACTCCCGCCAAACTAACTACGCCTTGTAAGCGCAATGGTTGGGCTTGCCAAAGTGGGCTGGTTGGGGCAAGTTTCGAGCGGGCAGCCAGCCATAAAGCCAAATGGCCACCAGCAGAATGGCCCAAGCTCAGCACACGTTGGGCATCAATCGGATAGGTTTGGGCCAACTGAGGCACAAAATCGGCAGCTTGGGCGACATCGAAAAAGGTATTGGGCCAACCACCGCCATTGCCAACCCGCCGATATTCGATATTCCACGTCGCATAGCCAAGCACAGTCAGTGCAGCACAAACGTGGCCAATATGCTCAAGGTCATAGCGAGCGCGCCAAAAACCTCCATGGACAACGATGACCACAGGAAATGGCCCATTGCCAGCTGGCAAGCGCAAATCGCCAAATTGCAATGGATCGGCAGCATACCAAATTCGCTGATCAGCAGGCGGCGCAGCCTGAGCCAAAATCGAATCACTCATCGGCTATTCCTAAATGCTTAAGAAATACATACTTGTTAATAAAGTTTTAAAGGCGAATAGGACTGTTGGCCTATAGTCAATTAGCGCTTAGCATAGCACGATCTACCCATTATTTCCATTTAACTGCCATGTTTGCAGTCACGGAGGAGTGTCTGGTATGTTCATTCGAAGGATGATGTTTGTTCTGCTCGTTATTTTTAGCCTGAGCACAGTTTCGGCAAAGCCGCTCGAAACCAACGACCCTGAAGCCCCTGTCGTCGCAAGCCCAGCCGCAACCAATGCCTACAACATGCGCGCTGGCTTCCCAGCAACCAAGCCCAATGGCTCCTATTTTTCGTCGCCAACCGTGGTCGATTTGTTTAACGATGGCTCGCCGGAAATTCTCTCCGCCGATGCAACTGGCTGTATTTGGGGCCATAACATCTATGGCCAAGTGCTGCCTGGCTTCCCATGGATGACTGGCGGCGCATGTGCCAACACGCCACGGGTCAATGGCTCGTTGGTGGTCGCCGATATTAACCAAGATGGCTTGCTGGAAATTGTGGTTGGCACGCGCGGCAAAGGCACTGCTGTCGGTCAACGTGGCAAGGTAATTGTCTATCAACGCAACGGTGCAATCCTAAGCGGCTGGCCCAAAGAGATGGATTGGGCCTACATCACCAATGGCAATTTCCCCGAAGTTGTGCACGTGGCAGTTGCCGATATTATTGGCGATGGCAAACTTGAGGTGATTGCAACCACAACCAACGAAGCTGGTAGCAACACCAATTTTGCGCCAAATGTCTATGCCTGGTATTCCAACGGTACTGCGGTTACAGGCTATCCCCAAAGTGCCGAAAAAGGCTCGGGCATTTGGGGCCACCCAGCTTTGGCCGACATCGATAACAATGGCTATTCGGAAATTTTGGTTGGCCGCGATGAAATCTATTTCTATCGCTACAACAGTAATGGGGCACAATATCCAGGCTGGCCAATTCGTACCTATACCAACGTCAATCAAACTACTTGGAATGTCCACGATTATCTGGAATTTACCCGCTCTGGGCCAGCAGTCGCCGACTTAGATGGCGATGGCAGTTACGAGGTTATTGCAGCAGGCAAAGTGCGGACTCCCGACGGCTTGCCCAATAATAACTATGACCCCCAAATTGCCAGCGCGGTAATTGTGACCGAGCCAAACGGCACCCGTCGCGCAGGCTGGACTGATGCCAAACGGGCTGGCGCGCCCTTGGATGTGAACTTCACTCCAAATAATCCGATTGTCGTTGCCGATTTGGATGGCGATGGCATCAAAGAATTTGTCGTGACCTTCGACGATGGCACGATTCGCGCCTATCGCGAAAATGGGGTTCAAATGTGGTCGTTCTTCTATGCCCAAGAGCCTGTTGCTGGCGCGCCAACCCGCAAAGTCTTTGGCAGCGAAGTCACGATTGCCGATGTAACTGGCGATCGCAAAATCGACATTGTGTTTGGAACCTATTCATTTGATCGCGTTTATGCGGGAATTGTGGGGCTGTACGCGCTCGATGCGCGGACTGGAACCTTACACAGCGGCTTTCCGTTATCGTTGCCTAATGAAGGCCCATCGAACGATAATACTGCTGGCTCGCAAAAAGGCATTCAAGCTGCACCAACCATCGCCGATATTGACAACAATTGTTATGTTGAGATTTTGGCCCATAGCCGAGCTGGCAATATTTATGTTTGGGAAACCCCAGGCCGTAATTTGCCCGAATTAATGCCTTGGCCAATGAGCCGCAAAGACTTGCAGCGTACCGCATGGGTCAAAAACCCTGCGCCAGAAGCACCACGCCAACAGGTATATGCTCCAGAGCAACTGCAAGGTGGCGATTTCAAGGCCTATTTGCCCATTACGCGCACAGGCTGCGATTTCTAAATTCAGCGCCAGCGCAGGGATGGTTGAGCCATCCCTGCGCTTTTTTTATTGCAATGGAATACTGGGATCGATTTTGTAGCTTTGGACAATCCGTTGCAGGTCGGGCTGCAAGCTCTCGAATTGCTCAAGCGGCACCAAAATCTGAATCATGCTAAGATAATTGCCATCGCGGCGCACATAACCATCGCCACTCACCGCCAGCAAGCTTTGACTATCAATAAAGCTATATGAAACATAGGTTGTGCCATCTGCTTGCTTAACTGGCTGATCAAGATTAAACTCCGCCGAATCACTCACGATTTGGCTAATAGTATCGTTTAAAAACTCTTCCTCATTCGTAATCAAGTTTTGGCTATCATCAACCACCAGCAATTGAATAAACGCTTGTTCGAAGGGTTCACCCCAAATCAGCACATCATTGCCAGCATTAACACCCTTGCGCATTTGCCAATCGCTTGGTACATCAATTGAAAAGGCCTTGGTTGGATTCGTGTAGGTTTGCAGCTCGTCAATCACGATAAAGGCTGTACTATCGCCTGGCACATTTGCCAAATCGTCAGTGGTTGGGGTCACTTGTGGACGTGGAGCAACTGTCGCTGGAATGGTTGGGGTGGCCGATGGCACGAGCAACACTGGCTCAGCAGTAGCCGTCGCTGTGGCTGCTTGGGCAACTTGCGCAGTTGGTGGCACAGTTGTGGCCGTCGCGCCCCCACAAGCGACCAAACTAAAGATCACGAGAAAATAGCCAATAAACCGCATAGATACTCCTTCCGACCAACGTGGTCGGCTCAATGACGGTTTAGAGTGTACTCGATTTTGGCTTAGGCTAATTCGCCGCGTTGCCACAGTGCCAATTGCTGCAATTCTTCGTAATAATCAGCCACGCAGGCAATTCCTGCCTGAATGCCATCATCAAGGTGCAATAAATCGGCCATACTCATGCGATTCACATCGGGGCTAAATAGCAGATCGGGCGGGGTTTCACGCAAGCGTTGCAAGGTAATTTGATGCACCATAATGCCAATCGCCCGTTCAGCCAAGGCCAATTGGGTGAGTGGAACCCAACGCCGCCACGAAAAAAGGCTACTTTGGGCAGCACTACTGACCTCGAATTGATCAAATTCGCCAATGAGATTGACCGCAATCACTCGTTCGGCCCCAAGTTGGCGAGTTATGTCAATTGGCAAATTGTTGCGAATGCCGCCATCGGCCAAAATATATTTATCGATGCGGCGCGGCGGAAACACGCCAGGCACGGCAGCACTCGCCAGCGCTGCTTCAACCAACGAGCCACGTTGCAACACAATCTCATGGCCGGTTACCAAATCAACCGCCACCGCTGCATAGGGAATTGGCAAATCCTCAATTAACTGGTCGCCCAATAATTCACTGAGCACGCCAGCCAATTTTTCCGAGCCAATCAAGCCCCAGCTAGCCGGATCGAGGCTGAGAATGCGGCGCAACGGAGTTGAGCGAAAAGCTTGCTCGATGGTTCTCGCATTGTAGCCCGCCGCCACAACTGCGCCAATAATTGCACCAATGCTGGTTCCGGTCACCATATCTGGTTGAATGCCAACTCGTTCTAGCTCGTGCAGCACGCCGATATGTGCGCTGCCTTTGCCGCCGCCGCCGCCAAGGCACAAGCCGATTGTCCGTTGCATGGCGCTACTCCTGAATGTAAATGACGCACTGCGTTATAGTATATCACGTTAATTTAGCGGTCAGGGATCAGAACAGTTACAGAAACCGCGAAGGACACGAAGATCGCGAAGATTAAGTTTTTCGCCACAGATTCTTGTTCCCATAGCCTATAGCCTGATTCCCTCACCCCCAGCCCCTCTCCCACTGGACGCGGGCGAGGGGTGTTCGTTTCTTGGTTCTCGTCTCAATCGTGGCGAAATTGCCTTCATCCTTCATCCTTCATCCCTCATCCCTCATCCCTCGCTACCCCTCATGGTTACCCTATCGTGGCAATTGTGCAATCTTAATAACTCTGTTACTGTTTTGAGTAACGCTATTATGTGGAGAGTCTGGCATATGTCTTCAGCATCAGGATCGCAGCTTGACAATGCTGACCGAACCGAGACACTGCAAGAGCTAGGGCTACTTGATGTTTCTTTCGACCCAGCCTTTGATCGATTGACCCGCTTAGCAAGCAAGGTGCTGCAAGCACCAGTTTCATTACTTTCGTTAGTTGAACATCATCGCCAATATTTCAAAAGCCATGTTGGCTTGGGCGAGCCTTGGGCCGAGCGCCGCGAAACACCCTTGAGCCATTCATTTTGTCAACATGTCGTCAGCAATGGCAGTGAGTTGATCGTTACCGATGCCCGCGAACATCCTTTAGTTCACGATAACCTTGCCATCCCCGATTTGGGTGTAATTAGCTATGCTGGCATGCCGATTCGCAGCGATGGTCATGTGCTTGGCGCGTTCTGTGTGATCGATAGCAAACCACGAGTTTGGACAGCTGACGAACTTGATATTTTGCACGAATTTGCTGAATTGTTGATGACCGAGCTTAAGTTGCGCCAAGAAATTCGCACCCATCAACACGATATTCGCGAGCGCGAGCGGCTGCAAACCGAGATTATCAGCCTGCAACAAAACTTGCTCGATGAGCTTTCAACGCCGTTGATTCCGCTCAATGATCAAGTGTTGGTTGCACCCTTGATTGGCGCACTCGATCAGCAACGGGCGCAACGGATGACCGAGGCGGTCTTATCGGGGGTTGGCAAATATCGCGCCGATTTTGTGATTCTCGATATTACGGGCGTGCCAGTCTTGGATACTTATGTGGCTTCGTTGTTGGTACAAACCTCGCAAGCAATTCAGCTGCTTGGGGCGCGCATGGTGCTGACTGGCTTGCGGCCTGAAATTGCCCAAACCATCGTCAGCGTGGGCCTTGATTTGCGCAGTGTTGTGACCTATAGCACGCTGCAACAAGGCATCGAATATACCTTTCGGCGTAAATAATGAGTTTCTTCAAAAAACGGCGGAGCACAAACTCCGCCGTTTTTCGTTTACGCAGCTTTGCGTTTGAATTTACGTTGCAGGGCTTCGCTGAAAAATTGCAGCGCATCGAGTTTGAGCCACCACAATAAGCCCAAATAGATTAAGCCACTGCCGCCGCCCGCCACAATCAGCACCAACAGCGCATTCAATTTGCTCGGTGTGGTTGGCAACAATTGCAGTAAACCCCAACATGCTGCGGCCATGACCAAGGCCGCCATGGCTATTTTGGCGACAGCGAGCAGCATGGCTTGGCCATCAAAAACCCGTAAGCGCCGATGGGCCACGACCGCCATCACCAAGGCGTGAATCGTTAATTGAGCCACATTGCCAGCAATCAGGCCATACATGCCCCAATGGCGATAGCTCAAACCAGCCACCAAAAAGTAGCTGGCAATCGCCGGAGCTTGCACCAAATTGGGCAACAAGGTGTTTTTGCGAGCATAAAAAGCGAAAATTAATGGCTGATCGATTGCCGCCGCCAGCATACTTGGCAAATATGCCAGCAACACCAGCGCTGTAACCCGAGTATTTTCTGGGCTAAACTTGCCACCTTCAAACAAAATCCGCAGCACAGACTCGCCCAGCAAGCCAAAAATCACCAACATCGGCACAATCAGCAGCAACACCACTTTTAGCCCAATGCCTAAGATGCGGCGAAACCCTGCTTCATCGCCGTCGCTGTTGAGCCGCGCGAGGGTTGGCAAAATCGCAATTGAGATGGCCGCTGAAACTAAGCCCAAGGCAAATTGAATAAAGGTTGTGGCATTACGCATATACGAGGCCGATAGATCATCAATGCTGCCTGCCAGTTGGCGATCAATCAAGGTGCCAACAAACGAGAAGCTAATGCCTAACGCAACTGGCGCATACAGTAAGCCAATGCGGCGCACGCCTGGGTGGCGCAAACGCAACATCGGGCGCAAGCGGGCAGCGCGCAAGGCTGGCAATTGTAAGCCAACTTGGGCCAAGGCTCCAGCCACCATCGCCCAACCCAACACCCGCGCATCCTGCGGCCAAAACCAAATCAGCACAATCAAGGCCAAATTAAACACGGTCGAGGTAAAGGCAGGCAACGAAAAACGCCGTTGAGCTTGCAATAAGCCAGTTAGCACGCCCGACAAGCACATAAAAACCACGGCGATGACCATGGAATGCAACATCGATACGCCAAGGCTGAGCATGGTTGGGTTAGCAACAATTTTAGAAGCCAGTACCTGATTAATCGGCTCAGCAAAGAGCCAAACCAACCCACCCAAAACCCCCAAAACAAGGCTGAGCATAGTCAAAATCGTGTTGATAATTTGCCACAAATCGCCATCGTCCTGCTGATCGATGTAATCGCTGAGCACCGGAACGAGGGCTGCGCTGACCAAGCCACCAACCAAAAAATCGTAGAGCTGGGTGGGCACGGCGCTGAGCAACGAATAGAGGCTGGTTTCTGCGCCAACCCCAAAATTATGATTGATAACTTTATCGCGGACGAGGCCAAGGATGCGGCTGGCAAAATTGCCAACCATTAATAACAAAGCGGCTAGCGCAATACTGCGGCCAGCCGTTGCTTGGGCTTTGGTTTCGAGTTTGGTGTTCATGCAAAAAGTGTCGTTTCTGGCTGATCGTTCAATCCGAACGAAGGATAGACGCGATGTAAATAGGCAGTATTAAACCAATCATAATTGTCGAGAAATTGTTGCCAATCGTGGCGCTGGGTGGCATGGGCATCTAAAGCTGCGCGCTTGGTTTCGGCAAACTCACTCACATCAATAATCGTGGTTGCAGGCAAAGGGTCGGGAAAATCACCGCTACTCGCAGCGTTGATCACGCGATCGCTGCCTGGCGCGACACTTTGATAATATAAGCGCGGCTGTTCGCTACTTGGATTCAAGGCCATATATTGCGCAAAAGCTTGGGTTGTGGCCATGCTAATTGCAATATGGTCGGGGTGGCCATAAATTCCATCGGGGCCAAAGGTCAAGACAATTTCTGGCTGCTCTGCATTCAGCACTTCGACAATCTTATCGCGCAATTCGGTGGCATTTGCCAAAGCCAAGCCACCATCGGGATAATCCCAAACGATGCTGCGATCGACCCCAATTGCTTGACATGCTTGATGCAGCTCCTCTAGGCGCACCGATCCCAAGTGTTCAGGATCGATTTCCAGCTCAGGGCTTATATCGCCGCGTTCGCCATGAGTTGCAGTGATAATCACAACCCGATAGCCAGCAGCACGGGCTTGGGCGAGCACACCAACAGGGCCAAAAGCTTCATCATCGGGGTGCGCCCAAACAGAAAGAATGGTTGGCATAGTTTCGATAGTCCTCGACTAAGCAGGCTCGATTAAATTCAAATCAAAAATACGCGCAAAAATCTCAATAATTCGTTGTTGCACATCGCTCAACGCTGGCGCGACCGGCAACAGCTCGGCCAACGACGTTACGCCATAATCGTGAATGCCGCAAGGCACAATCGCTGCAAAATCATCCAAATTGGTCGTAACATTCAGGGCAAAGCCATGCGAGGTAACGCCACGGGTGTTGGAGCGCACGCCAATCGCGGCAATTTTGCGATCGCCAACCCAAACCCCAGTATAGCCAGGAAAGCGCCGCGCACTCAAGCCATATTCAGCCAGCAGCTCAATAATCACTTCTTCAAGCATGCGCAGATATTGGTGTAAATCGCGGCCATGATCGCGAATTTGCAAAATTGGGTAGCCCACCAACTGGCCTGGGCCATGATAGGTAATATCGCCGCCGCGATCAACCTCGATCAGGGCTGCGCCGCGTTGTTGCAAACTTTCGGGGCTGACCAACAAGTGTTCGTGGCCGCCAGAACGCCCAATCGTGTAGGTTGCTGGATGTTCCAACAACACCAAGGTATCAGGAATGGTTTCGGCACTGCGTTGGCTCACTAAATGGCGTTGTAATTCCCAAGCAGCTTGATAATCGAGCATGCCGAGAATTTGCACATCCAATTGGCGTTGAGCTTGTTGAATCGTCATAAAGGCATCAAACTAATCATATCGCCGCCGAATGGTGATGGTTGGCTAAGCCGACTACCATAGGTCGCAGGCTCGCTCGCCGCCCAATCTGCATAATCAGCGCTATATTGACCATTAAAGTAGACATGCACCACTTGGTTGTGGGTTACACGGCTCATCGCATCCCACACTTCATTATCATCATCGGAATAGGCCACCAACATCGCGCGCTCAGGTGCAAATTCATCTTCCTCTGGCGGAATCACCAAGCCAAGCCATTGATTCGGATAGCGGGCTTCGATGGTTTCGATGGCTTCGGTATGGCCGCGAGTTTCCATCGCGGTATATGGGCAACCACAATTGCAACTCACGCCACATTCGGCGGTGCCACATTTGCCGGTTGAAACGCGTCCGCCGTGGTCGGCAGTGGTTAATTGGATTAAAACAGGCATAGGTTAAACTCACAAGTTGAGAACAAACGCTCTGCGAGCATGATAGCACAATCAAGTTATTTGCACCCAAATCGCTAGCAATTGAGGAATTTCTGCTATACTAGCACGCTAGTTAGCCGCACATTTCGCGCAAACCTAGTTGCTTATGCTCCGTCAATGCCAAGCAATTCAGCGGAGGTACGATAAACAATGAAGAGTGTTGATCCAACTCAAGCAGCGTTAGCGCCGGAAGCTGCCGAAGCTCTGTTGCATAGCTTGAAAGCTCGCTTTGAGCAATGTATGCAGCGCCATCCATCGCTGGAATGGGCCAAAATTGAAGCAAAACTAACGGCCCAACCGGCCAAACTGTGGTCGCTCAACGAAATGGAGCGCACTGGTGGCGAGCCGGATGTAGTTGGCTACGATCCAGCAAGCGATCAATATCTGTTTTATGATTGTTCGATTGAAACTCCCAAAGGCCGCCGCAGCATCTGTTACGATCGCGCTGCGCTGAATGCGCGCAAAGAACATAAACCAGCAACCAGTGCCCAAGATATGGCAGCAGAAATGGGGATTGAATTGCTGAGCGAAGCAGATTATTGGGCTTTGCAACAGCTTGGAGCATTCGATACCAAAACATCAAGCTGGATTCAAACTCCGCCCGCGATTCGCGATCATGGCGGCGCGCTCTTCGGCGATTATCGCTATAACCATGTTTTTATCTATCATAGTGGTGCCGATTCGTATTATGCTGTACGCGGCTTTCGGGGCTTGATCCGCGTCTAAAGTGGATTTAGCGCTCGCGTCGCGGCACTCTATGCTACGCCAATAGAAAGGTCGATCAATGGTTGGACGTGAACTTTATCGGTTGTTGCAATGCCCTACCTGTAACTCACGGGATTTGGCGGTGTATGCTGAGCATGTGCTCTGCGCTGGCTGCCGCAACGAATATCCCATTCACAAGGGCTACATTGATTTAATGCCGCGCCAAACTGAATTTGATTATATTTCGAAATATGTTTCCGAAGAAGAAAGTATGGGCGAGGAGCTTGATTATCGTGAGATGGCTCCCCCGTTGCTGGCAGCAGGCGTGCGCCATCGCCAAATTCGGCGCATGTTGGCGCTCAAGCCGACCGATATTGTGTTTGATAATGCCTGTGGCAATGGACGCTTTGGCTTGTGGAACGCCGATGCAGTTGGCTTGATTGTTGGCAGCGACCCAGCGGTGCTCTTCGCCGACCAAGCCCTTGCCGAGATGGAATTGGCTCAAGCTGATTCGCGGCGCTTGCCATTTGTCGATGGTGCATTCGATAAATCGCTCTCGGTCGATGTGCTCGAACACTTCCCACGCGATGTAATTCACGATTATTTGGTCGAAACTGCGCGCGTGTTGCGGGTTGGCGGGCGGGTGGCAATCTTCTCGAATACCCGCGAAATGTCGCCAATTCAGCCAATTATCAATATTTCCAAGCGCTTGGGCAAATTCTTCGTCAAGCAAGGCGTTTACGATTTCGAGCGCGAAGCACGGCGTAAATCCGACCACATCAAAGACCTCAAAACTTGGGATGATGTGGAAGCGGCCTTGGTTGAAGCAGGCTTGAAGCCGGTTAAAGTTGTATTTTGGAATAGCGTTTTCACCTCGTTCGTTGAGCATGTGCTAATGAAACTGGGCGAATCGTTGATTGCCAAACGCAAAACTGCCAAAGCTGCCAGCGCTCCCGTGCTGACCGACGAGGCCGTTAATGCCTCGGCAGGCGCACAACGCGAAATCGTGGCCCGGCGCGCAATGCGTCGCCACCTGACCAAAAACTCGCCAATTTACTGGGCGCTGTATCTGGTCACGCTGCTGATGGAGCTTGATTTGTGGTTGTTTGGCTGGATGCGCACCGGCCCGTATTTCGTATTGGCCGAAAAGGTCGAAGGCCGCTATGTGCCAGCGCCCTTGCCCGCCGAAGAATAAAAAATCAGCCCTGTTGCTCAGTCGAGCAGCAGGGCTTTTTTGATTAATGACAGTCCCTCACCCCAACCCCTCTCCCGTGGCGCGGGCGAGGGGCTTTAAGTCCTTGGTTCTTGCCCAATTCGTCCATGAACACTGGCGGCTCCCCCTCGCCCGCGTCTAGTGGGAGAGGGGGTTGGGGGGTGAGGGAATTTCTCCTTAACATTCATCAGCGCAACATTCATCGTTTTCGT
Source organism: Herpetosiphon giganteus (assembly GCF_016907925.1). GTDB lineage: Bacteria > Chloroflexota > Chloroflexia > Chloroflexales > Herpetosiphonaceae > Herpetosiphon > Herpetosiphon giganteus. The sequence goes on from NZ_JAFBCZ010000018.1 coordinate 60,543, forward strand.
GGCGCACGATCATGCTAATTGGCAGGATTGTGTTTTCGCTGCTTGGGGTTTTGCCTTCGATCATTTCGATCAACACATTGGCGGCGGTCGTGCCTAAATCGTACATTGGCTGGTGCAACGAGGTCATGCTGGGGTTGAGGCTGGCAGCAGTTGGCACATCATCAAAACACACCACGGTTATATCATCGGGAATGCGCAGCCCAGCTTCGTGCAAGGTGCGCAGCACGCCAGTTGCCATCACCGCGCTGCTCACAAATAGCGCAGTTGGCCGTGGTTGCAAAGCCAACAGTTGCTGAATTGCGCTTTGGCCGCCTTGTTCGCTCTCTGCTCCCGTCACAATCAAGGCTGGATGAATTGGCAAACCAGCTTCTTGATAGGCTTGTTGATAGCCCTCAATTTGATCATGGCTGGCTGGAGTGTGTAATGAGCCAATAATCATGCCAACTGATTCATGACCAAGCGCCAGCAGATGTCGAACCGCTTGATAGCTACCAGCAAAATGGTCAATATCGACCGTCACAATATGGTGTAAAAGCGGGTGTTTGCCGACCAACACCATCGGCACGCGATCAGCAATCAGTTGCGGTAGCAAGGGATCATTGATCGTATTCGGAATCACGATGCGGCCATCGACGCTGCGACCATGCAACAATTTGGTCGCCGGATCATCAGCCCGATTGGCGCTATCGAGCGAAACCATCAAAACGTAGCCCTTAGCGTTACAGGCTTCAGTCATGCCTTGCAGCAAATTCGAGAAGGTCGGATTGCGAAAGATCGTCGCGGTGGTTTCGGAGATAAACACCGCAATAACTTTGGGTCGTTGCCCTGCCAAGGTGCGGGCCGCTGCCTGCGGCGTATAATGATGCTCTTCCATCACTGCCAACACCCGTTCGCGCACTTCCGCTCGCACATGTGGCTGGTTGTTCAGCACCCGCGAAACAGTCGCAATCGAAACTTGGGCAATTTCGGCAATTTGTTCAATCGTAATCGATGGCATAATCCGACCTTCTAAACAACTTGTATCGCAAGGCTGACAAGCGCGCCAAACTTACTGGCGCAATCCTTGCTGCGCTGCCCAACGAACAAACAGCGCTAGGCTTGCTAAAATGGCGAACCACGGCTAAGCAATGGGAGCGGTTCCGCGATTTGCGCCGCTTGCACCTACATAGGGTTTGGCAGCATTGTTTTTGCAGCAAGCGTAAAGCCTATTTTGGCATAATCAGCCATAAAATTGATCAGACTTTCGCCTGAAAAGGGCAAAATTGGGCTTCAGGCAAGTCAGCGACGCTTAAATAAAACACTCCCAGCGCAGCAGCCCTCATCGGGAGAATCAAGGCTAATCCGCTGGGAGTGCAAGGAGAGTATGCTTCGAACACGCGCGGCTCGCGAATCTCGGTTTTTGGAATGTGTTTGCCGCACATGCTCCAAAGACCATTATCAGACGAAACGCTGAAGCAACGCTTGTGTTTCTGAAACGTTACAGAAGTATAGCACAGCAATGCTGCACATGCAATAGACTTATTACAATGATTTGAATAACGCGGCACAACTGCTGCTATAGCCAAATCGGTTAAAAAATAGCTGGGGATTGTATGAAGTATCGTGAATATCGCATTAGTGCGCCAAACGTGCGCTCGTTATGCTGGAACAATAATAGTTTGATCGATTGGGTTGCTGGCGGAACGCGCTACCAGCTTGATGGCAAGATTAAGCGTTCGGCCACGGTCTATCCGTATCCTTTTGATGCGGCGGTGCAATCGGCCTCAGGCGAGGTAGTGGTCATCTATCAACGCTTGGGAACGAAGGGGTTGGTGCTTAAAAGTGGCAAGATTGTGCGCGAAATTAACCGCAGTTATTACTACGCCGATAGTTATGAATACCCGATAGCCGTGTTGCAACATGCCGATTTGAATGATGTGCTGCTCCACTGTCCCGATAAGCACAATCAACTTGATCTGGAAGATGTAGCAACTGGACGGCGTTTGACTGAAGGCTGGAAGCGCAAGCCAGTTGATATTTTTCATTCGCGCTTGAGCGTCAGCCCCAAAGGCACCTGGGCGGTAAGCGCCGGTTGGCAATGGCAACCAGCCCATACCGTGGCAATCTACAAAGTCGATGAGCTATGGTCAGAGCCGCAAATTCTCGATACCGAAGGCTTTTGCCCGCCAATCAAAGTTGATATTAGCTCGGTCAGCTTTTTAGATGAACAAACCCTGCTGATCATCACCGATGAGTTTGCCAACCTCAATGCAAATTTGGTTGATACGCTGGTGCAACGACGCGGCGCACATAGCATTGGCTACTACGATTTGGAAAATCGCCAATTTCGGGCAACTGTACAGGCAGCAGAAATCGTGGGCACGGCCATGGCCCTAAGCGAGCGCTATGTGGTCGGCTTCTTTGATCATCCCAAAGTATTCGATTGCACAACCGGCAAAGTGGTGCAGCGTTGGCCCGAGTTAGCCACTGGCCGCCAAACCCACAGCATGATTGGCAGGCTTGACCAAGCGCTCCCGCCAACCGCCTTCGACCAAGCAAACAAGCGCTTTGCCGTTGCCGACGAAAAAGGCATTACCGTGATCGAATTGGATTTGTAGGATATTAATTAATGCATGATTTGCTTGAATATCAAACCCAGCGCGATGGTTTAATTGCCCAGTTACGCACAACGCTCGCAGCCGATCAGCGCTTTGTGGCTGGTTGGCTGGTTGGCAGTTTTGGCCGCAATGCTGCTGATGCAGTCAGCGATCTTGATCTGATGGTGATAGTGGCCGAGGCGGCAAGCGCCCAATTATGCGCCAAACCAGCGATTAATCGCGCCACCACAACTCCTGAACGAGCTGCCTTGTTTACAACATTTGGCCCAATTGCCGCCTTGTACGAGGCCCATCACAATGCACCAGCAGGCGGAACCCAAAGCTTTGTCTGCTATCAAGGCACTGGCTTGATTGTGGATTGGACGTTAGTTCCAGCTGACAAGGCGCTGCGCCCAGTCGATGCGCTGATCTTGTTTGAGCATGAGCCAATTGCCGTGGCTGCTGCCCCTCAGGCTGAGCCAAATCCAGCTGAATTAATCAAAGAACGGGTAGCGTTTTTTTGGATGATGAGCGCAGTCACGATTAAATATCTGATTCGCAAGGATCATGGGTTTGTAACGACATGGCTGGAGGAATTGCAACGGATTGTGCTTGAAGTCGAACGCTTAATCGAACAGCGACCATGGAGCTACCAGCATGGCTCGCGCAGCCAGTTTGCGGCCACAACCCTCGCCCAAAAACAGGCAATTCAAGGCCTGATTGCAGCAATGCAGCACTTAACCTCGCCGCTTGCTGAGCTTAGGCACGCGCCTTTACCAGAGCTTGAGCGTTTGTTGGCATTGGTTGAGGATAATTAATTCAAAAAGCTCAGCCATTCGCGCTGTGCTCCATCCACAAAACAATCACAGTCCACTAGATACATATTAGGGGGTGCTGGGGGATGAAAACCCCCGGCGTTTCCCTCCGGCGGAGGGACGGAAGGGTGGCGAACCAATACCTAATTATGAGCAATTGTCGATTACAAATCAATTGACAAAGAACCGCAATCAACATAAAGCCTACCCTCATCAGGAAACTCCAATGGTACAATAGCCGCTGCTGATGTGTAGATTGGGGCTGGCGATGCGACGAAAAAAACCATTAGATTGGGCAACTCTTGGGCCAATTGCGGTGCTTTTGGGCTTATTGCTGTTAATTGTCAACCAGCTTAATCAACCAAAAACTCGTTATGCCCCGCTAGGTGCCTATTTCAGCGATGCTGCTGCCAGCGTGCCGCAAAGCCAAGTTACGCCACTACCCCCAACCACCTTGCAAGCGATTGAACAAAGCAACACCGCCGGAAGTTCCAATCAAATCGATTTGGTGCTTGAAACCGAGCTGTATCAAGACCAAAGCAACGAATTGGCGGGCGAGTTGCAAACAGCGCTCGATTATGTTCAGGAGCGCACCAATATTCGCCTCAATGAACGAGTGACCGTCGTCATTAGCCAGGATGCCCAATGTGGTTTTCATGGCGTGACCTACTCCGATGTGCGGGTAATTTACATTTATAGTTGCGCTGGGGTTGCTCGCAGTCGCGTCGTCAATATCGCCGCTCACGAATTTGTGCATCAATTGCAACAAGATCGCTATGGCGCTGCCCATTTGAGCGCCGACTTGGCGCTGTCCGAGGGTTTTGCCACGTGGGGCGCGGGCCGCTATTGGCTTGGCAGTGCCAACGATTTTAGCAGTTTTGCCCGCGACTATCGGGCCAACGGCCAAGCCTTGCCGCTTGCCACGCACTACGCCAACGTTGGGATCGACGGCATGAATGTGCTCTACTATCAATGGGCGAGCTTTGTCGATTATTTGATTAACAGTTATGGCCGCGAAGCCTTCGATCAGTTGTATGTTTCTGGTGGAGAGCGTCAGCCTGGTGCTGCAAATTATGCGGCAATCTACAATCGCTCCTTTGGTTTGTTAGAGGCTGAATGGCAGCAAACACTCAATTAGGCCGTGCTACAATGGCCCAAGCAATTGTTCTAAGGAGAGTCTATGCAACCGCCGTTTGGTCCAAATTTGCTTGAATTAGGCCCGATTATTATTCGAATGTATGCGATTGCCATTTTGAGTGGCGCGATGATGGGTGGCTGGTTGGGTGCGCATCGCGCGCGCGCTCGTGGCTATAATCCCAACATCGTGTGGGATTGGTTGATCGTTGGCTTGATTTTGGGCGTTGCCGGGGGCCGAATTTGGTATGTCGCCTCGTCGTGGCCGCAATATCGCGATGGCCCATTCATCGACATGATCAACACCACCAAAGGCGGGCTGGCAATTCACGGCGCAATCGTTGGCGCAGTGCTCACGGTGATTATCGCCTCGTGGCGCACCAAAACCAATGCCCTGACATGGATGGATATTATGGCTCCATGTTTGAGCGTTGGCCAAGCAATTGGGCGCTGGGGCAATTTTTTCAACAACGAAGCCTATGGCGGCCCCGTCAATAATGGCCTGCCTTGGAACTTAAACATTCCCGCCCAATATCGGATTCGTGGCACCGAACAATACGATGCAGCAACCCGCTTCCACCCAACCTTCCTGTATGAATCATTCTGGAATTTGGGCGTGTTGTTCGCAATTGTGTTTATCGAGCGCCGCTTTCGGGGCCGCTTGCGCAACGGCGATTCATTGCTAATCTACGGCGTGCTCTATTCAATTGGCCGCTTCTGGATCGAAGATCTGCGGGTTGATAAGCTGTGTACTGGCGGGGTTGGCGGCGCTGCCTGTGGCGATAGCCTTTCAACCGCCCGTTTAACCAGCATTGTTTTGATTGTGGTTTGTAGCAGTTTGTTTGTGCTGCGCCGCGCCTTACAACGCCGCCCACCAGCCAGCAGCTACCAACAATGGGATAATCCTTGGCAACCAGATCCAAGCGAGCCAGCCAAAGCCGCCGCTTAATCAGCAATAGAGCTTGGGGTTACTGCCTCAAGCTCTTTTTGCGCAACAATCAGCCCCTAAACCACGTACCTTTTGCAAGATTTTCTCCCAATTCTGGCCATTTTCTGCGATGTTCTTTTTGAGAAAGGGCTTATTATGTTTGGCGTTTTGCGTGGGTGCTCGCCGCACCTCGATCAATCAACCCATGCCGCTTGGTGGAGCCATATTTGTGGCATGTGCCTCACATTGCGCGATCAGCATGGCCAAGTTGCCCGCATCACCACCAATTACGATGCGGCCTTGCTTTCGGCGCTCTACGAAGCGCAACGCCCTGAACAAGGCGCACGGCGCACGAGTGTTTGTGCTTTGCGCAGCTTTCGGGCGCTCGATGTGGTAGCGGCTGATGATCATGGGTCGCGCTATGCATCAGCGGTCAGTTTGCTGATGGCAGCAATTCGGCTGCGGGATAATGTGGCCGACCGCGATGGCTGGGCTGGCAAAGTGCCCTTCGTTGCCAATGGCGTGGCCAAGCGCTGGGATAAGCAGGCAGAGCAAACCGCCCGTGAATTGGGCTTTGAGCCAGCTTTATTGCGCGAACAAGCAGTTGCCCAAGCAGCAGTCGAAGCCTTGCCCAACGCCGATTTTTGCACCTATTCAGCGCCAACCGAGGCCGCTGTGGGCGCGGCCTTTCGGCATACCGCGATTTTGGCCAACCAGCCAAGCAACGCCGAGCCGCTGGAGCATATGGGCCGCATGTATGGGCGCATGATGTTGCTGCTCGATAGCTATGGCGATTTTGCCGAAGATCAAGCGCGTGGCCATTTTAATGCCTTGAATGCTACGCCCCAAGCCGAATTGCGTACCACCGCGCATAAAATTTTCAACGATGCCTTGGCAAGCTTGCGCCAACACTGGCAACGCTTAACGCTTTTGCAAGCGCATTTGGTTGAAGTGCTGTTGCTGAATATGTTGCCAGCAATTGGCTCAAAAGCTTTTGGGGCTTGCAAACGCCATAGTTTGGTCTGCGCTACTGCATTGCCAGTGGCCGCCGCCTTGTTGCCAGCCATGGCCAGCGATTACGACGACGACCCTTCGCGCCGCGACCCCAACCGCGCCTACACTGGGCCAACACGAGCGCTCAAACCCCACGAAAACCCAGAGTATCAAGGCCAATATCCACAACAACCGCCCTACCAAGGCCAACAATATCCTTCACAATATCCGCCACCGTACAATCCCAACGATCCAGGGATGTTACCACCTGGCACGTTGCCGCCAGCCAGCTCGCATCCAGCGCCGCAGGGCCATTATCAAGATAGCAAGCGCGATGTAGCCTTAGGTGCGGCCTTGTGTTGCTGCCAAAGCCGCCGCCATTCGCATCGCTCGCGCAGCCGCTGTTGTGATAGTGATTGCTGTGATTGTTGTCAATGTTCATGTTTATGTTGCGATGCAGCTGATCTATGCGAAGGCGGCTGTAGCTGTTGCGAATGCGGGAGTTGCTGCGAATGCGGGAGTTGCTGCGATTGCTAAATTAAAAGCTAACCCCGCCATGCGTCTAGGCTGCATGGCGGGGTCGCAGTGTGTATCTGTAAGTTTTTAGGCGCGAGCAGTAATTTGGCGGCCAGTCAAGCGTGGGCTGAGCAAGTTGTCGAGCGCCAATGAGCCTGAACCAAGCAAGACCAAGGCAAGGCTTGCCCCAATCAAAGCCAACACATATTCGTAGCCACCAGTTTGTGATGAGAAGCCATTTTCTAAGTGCACAGTTACCAAGGCCACAACCATGGCAATTGCTTCAGCCACTGCAACATAGCGGGTAAAGAGGCCGAGAATCAACATAATCCCGCCAATCAGTTCAGTCGCAATCAACAAAACTGCCATAAAGGTTGGCGCTGGAATCCCAAGGCTGCCCAAAAAGACAGCAGTGCCTTCAATCCCACCATTGAATTTTTCCCAACCATGCATAAAGAAAATAAAACCAACCACAATTCGCAAAATAGCGATCCCAAACCCTGGCTTATCGAGTAATTTATTGATACTTGCCATGACCGTGTGCTCCTTTCAAGCAGAGGTGAATTTCAAACCTCGGCCACTATAAAGCTAGATAGTCCGAAACAACGTCCTTGCCCACGTCCCAAAGGTCAATAAAAGATTAATAAACGATGAAGTAGCGATGAAGATTGCTGAGAATTCCAGCTAACAAACTTAATTTTAGCCACACCCACGCATAAACGTGCGCAAACAGCAAACCAAAAAGCCTTTAGTTCGCAATCATTCTTGGGACATCCACAGCATGAAAAAGCCCCTCACACGCTAGGCATGCGCGGGGTTGGGGTAAGCTTACAAAAGGAAGTTATGAAGATCCCCTCACCCCAACCCCTCTCCCATTCGATGGGAGAGGGGCTTTAATGTCGTAGTTTTTGCATGATTGGTGGTAAAAACGGGTGCTCCCCCTCGCCCGCGTCAAGTGGGAGAGGGGGTTAGGGGGTGAGGGCATATTCAATTTATTTGGCAGGGGCACTTTGGCGTTTAACCGCAACATCGGTTTTGCGATGTTGCAAGTGCTCGGCAATCACATACGAGCCAATTACGAAGGCCGCAGCCGCAACTTGTGAGGCAATGCCTTCCCACGTTGCATAGAAGCCTAGCCACATATTGGCCCAATACGGAATTTCAAGGCTGCGAATTGGGTGCAGCGGCATCCAACCAACCAATTGCATAATGTGCACCGTGTTGCCAACCATAATCAGTAGCACCGCGCCAATCATCACGCCAGTAACGATCAGCATTTTCTTATGCGGTAATTTGGCTTGCAAACCAAAGACCAGCACGCCAACTAAGGCTGTGCCGCCAAGGCCCAGCGCAACCCCGCCAAGCACCACTTGAGTGCTGGCTTCGAGCACCAGCGCTTGCAAAAAGAGTACGGTTTCAACGCCTTCGCGATAGATGCTGGTAAAGCCCAAGGTTATCAAACCTAGCCAAAGCCCAGCTTTGCCGCCGATAATTCGGCGTTTTTGGGCATGGAAATTGGCCATCCAGCCTGTCCAATAGACTTTGTGGAAGAACCAGTTGGTGATCAACAGCAACACGCCAATCGCAATCAACGAAACAATCGCCTCGATTTTTTCTTGATCGCCACGCCGAATCAGTTCGTTGATCAGGCCGCGTGCCAGCAACCAGGTCAGTACAGTAGCCACCATCGCCAAGACTGCGCCAATCCAAATTGGCTTGCGATACGTGCGTTGTTCGCCAATTTTGAGGCTGGCGAGCAACGAGGCCAAAATCAATACGGCCTCTAAGCCTTCGCGGAACACAATCACGGCAGCGCTGGTAGCCACAGCTTCTGGGGTGCTGGAGCCACCAAGGGCATCTTGCGCCAAATCAAGTTGTTTATCCAAGGCTTGGCGGCTGGCGCGAATATCGCTCAATGGCGCTTTTTGGCGAATCAACTCTGCAAGGCCAGTAAATTCGTCTTTGCCATACCAAAAAAGGTTTTCAATGGGGGCTTTGTATTCTGGCGCAAATACAATCAAGCGCGCTTCTGGGCCAGATTCGAGCACAGCGTAGGCTTCCAAACGCGCCGATTCGGCCAGATCATATTGATCGCCAGCAACAGCATTTTCCATTTGATCGAGCATTGAATCGATCACATCGAAATCGCCTTCGAGGCTCGATTTTTGCCACTCGGCGGGCATGATTGAAGCCAAGGTTGTGTTAATGCTATCAATTTTGGCTTGCACTGCATCGGGTTCGGCGACGCTGGTGCGTTGAGCCGCAGCGGTCAGGATTGTTTCCAATTCGCGTAGATCGCTGGCAACTTGTTGGGTTTTAGTTGGATCAATTTCGACCAACAAGCTTTCGAGGTCGCTGAAGGCAGCAGCAGCACCATTGCGGAAGGTCGTGGCTTCTTGAATTTCGAGGTCAAGTGTGACTTGGCCGTTGCGCACGCCACGTTCATATTCAACAGGCACAAGGCTCAAGAATCGGCGCAATTGACCAGCGCGGCGCACTTGTTCCGCTGGGCTTAGTGGAGCCGCCCGAAAGCCGCTGAGCGAGCCTTCAAACGTTGTAATTGCCGTTTCGAGGTTGGTGTTGCTTAGCGCTGCTTCGCGCAAGGCTTGAGCATTGGTTAATGCACTATCAGCTTTATCAGGATGTTGCCCACGATAGGCTGGCTCTAAAATATTAAAATAGCCTTGAATTGCTGCGCCTGCCTCTGCTTGTTGAATCCGATTGCCTTTTTGGGCAGCGCTACGCAGGGTGCGCAAACTTTCGTTAAGTTTGGCTTGGTAGGTATCCAACAAATCGGCATCGAGGGCAATGCGAGCATCGGCGGCGCTATAGGCTGCTTGTTTCCATTGCTCGATCGCGCGGGCGGCATCGCCGTTGGGGCGTGAAAAGCGGGTCGCATTGCGAAACTCGCGGACTGGCAGCCATTGCAAGGCTTGTTCAGGCTTGCCGGTATCGATTGCTTGGCCGACGATGCCATAGCTCGCTTTGAGCAAATCAATCCAGAGCAAGGCGCGCTGTTGAGCAAAGGCCGCAACATCGTTCGCAGCCAAGGCTTGATCTAAATCTGCCCAGCGTGTGGCGATTTCAGTAGCCTGTTGGGGAGCCAAGCTGGTCAAATCCTTGGCCAGCGCTTGATCATATAAGGCTTGGGCTTCGCTGACCAAACGTTTGGCGTTGGCAGCATCAGTTGTGAGCGATAATTGGGCTTGCACCAACAACGAACGCACCGATTCGCTGGCCTGGGCTGGTGATGGTTCGGCGGCCATGGCCGACCATGGCAATAAAGCAACGACCAACGCCAGCAAAAAACGACGCAACCACATACAAGCTCCTAAAATTGTGGTTTGCTGCTGCTCACAATGGGCAACAGCAAAATAAACCGACAAAGGACGTGAACTGTATGCCAACAGTTCACGCCCTTTACTGCTTAAGTTTTGTGATGGAGGGACGCACACCCAAACTCCATCGACCTTGCTCCGGCGCAACTTCTTTCTCACTGAGCGCATAGGTATACCTGTGATACAAGCAGTATACCTATTTTGGTTCGATTTGCGAATCAGTTCGGGAACCGATTTTTAGCCTAACCTACAATTTTTAGCTTATTCGCTAATTTTCACGTTCAAGCGAGCAGCAATTTGGCTAACTTGGCCGGTAATTGCATCGGCACGATTTTGGGCTTCAGCACCAAGCAAATCGGCTTCTTCAGCGGTAAAGCGTTGGCCAGCTTGTTCTTTTTTGTGCACATCGGCAACAAAATCGCGCAGACCTTGTAAGTTGGTCTTGATTTGGCGATCTTGGTCGGCATCGAGCGTAGCAATTTTGGGGCTAAGGCTGTCGTAGACAACTTGCAAGCTGCCCAAAATATCGCCAATGTCGGCCAAACGTGAGATCGCCACGAAATCGCGTTGGGTGCTGCTAGCGCCAGCAACAAAGCGCGAGTTCTTCCACGAATCGAAATATTCGTTCATGGTTGGCACCATCACGACCAAGGCGCTGAAGGCATCACTGTCGGTTGGTTCCCAGGCTTTGGCGGCGGTATCAAGCTCGGTTGCGGTGGCTTTGAGCTTTTGGGTGGCAGCCAACAACACATTCGCTTCTGGCAACGATTCGCCAAATTCAAGCGTGCCGTTGCCGTTGATATCGGCTTCAACATCGGTGATGCGGAAAGCATCGTAGGTGCCCCAGAGCGTGCTTTCGGTTACGCCAAACAAGTTGCCTGGTTTGGCAACCGTGCGACCATCAGCCAAGCTCAAATCGTAGTTGACCACGCTATCGCCGCCTTCTTCAGCCGAAGCGCCAGCGTCAAGCGTTACGTCGAAATCGGCCAAGCTGCTTACGCCTGCAACGATCCCTTCCATTTGTTCGTAGGTAGGGCTGGATTTCAACCAAGCTGCTTTGGCATCGTTCAAGGTCGTGCCAACCTCAGCTTGCTTGCTGCTCCAAAGCGTTGCATAATCGAAATTAGCAGCTTTTGCCAAATCATAATAGCGTTGGCTAGCGGTTTCCAAAGCGGTGGTACTGGTGATCAAATCGCCAGTTTTGCCCAAAAGATAGGTCTTGATTGCGCCAAGTTCGCCAGCGGCGGCGGCTTGGGTTGGTTGCGTGGTAGGAGCAGCTTCTTCAGCACCACAGCCGAAAAGCACTGCCACGAGCGTTAATGCACAAAGCCAACGATACATGAGCCAGAAACCTCCAAATGCCAAGGTTTAGTTAAATCATTTAGTACGGAAAAAACAGTTTTTATTGTGATTGGCAGAGTATACGTCGCGCTATTGGTTCTGTCAAACGAGAATGATTCTTAGATTTAGCTGCCGAATCGAGCCTAAAGCTGCGTCAACGCGAGGCCAAGTCAATGGTACAATTTGTGATATTACAGCACAAGGAATCCCACTTAAGAACCTGTGCTGGAACATTCTATATTTGAGAAAGGAACAATTGAATGCTAAGTGACATAGCCAGCGAGCTAGGAATTGTCTTGGTATTGCTGGTTGCCAACGGGGTTTTTGCTGCATCGGAGCTAGCCATGGTTTCGGCGCGGCGTTCTCGCTTAGAACAACAAGCCGCCGATGGCGATCTTCGGGCAAAGAAGGCCCTGCAACTCGCCGACCAACCTGATCGTTTATTAGCCACCGTTCAAGTTGGGATCACATTAATTGGTACGTTTGCAGCAGCTTTTGGGGGCGCGAACATCAGCAAACCCTTTGCCGAATATCTGAAAACGATTCCTGCGCTCGAGAGTTATGCCGATTCAATTGCCTTTACGGTGGTTGTATTGCTCATCACCTATCTTTCGTTGATTATTGGTGAGCTGGTGCCAAAACGCTTAGCTTTGTTGCATGCAGATACGATTGCGCGCAACCTTGCGCCGTTGCTTTCGTGGCTTTCGTGGCTCACCCGCCCAATCGTTTGGGTGCTTACCAATTCATCAACTTTGATTTTGATGTTGATTGGCCAGAACAAAAAACCTGATTCTAGCGTTACCGAAGACGATATTTTGTATATGACCCGTGAAGGGCGAGCCGGCGGCACGGTGGCCTTGCACGAAGAAGCGTTAATCTCACGGGTTTTCGATTTTTCGGATCGCACGGCACGCATGCTGATGACCCCCCGCCCCGATGTGGTAGCGGTCAGCGCCAATACGCCACTTGCTGAAATCACCAAAATTGCAGTTGAACATGGCTATTCGCGCATGCCAGTCTACGAAGGCGATTCGCTTGACCGCTCGATTGGCACGATCTATATAAAGGATGTGTTGCCATCGATGTTGGGCAACGACCAACGCCAACTACGTGAATTGGTGCGCCCGCCAACCTATGTCTTGGAGCACGAGCCAGTTTCCAAAATGTTGAGCCTGTTTCGCCGAACTGGCTCGCATATGGCCTTGGTGGTCGATGAGTATGGCCAGATTTCGGGGATTCTGACCCTCGAAGATGTACTTGAAGAACTGGTTGGCGATATTCGCGACGAATATGATTCGAACGAAGAACAAACCATGGTCAAACGTGATGATGGCTCATGGCTGATCGACGGCTCTGAATCCTATGCAGTAATTGCTGATCGTTTAAATATTGCAATTAATGATGCCAACGATTTTGTGACGATTGCAGGCTATGTGCTAAACGAACTGCATCGATTGCCAAATGTTGGTGATCATGTGGCTTGGGATGATTACGATGTTGAAGTGATCGATATGGATGGGCGGCGGATTGATAAAGTCTTGATCAAAAAACGCGCCTAAACTGCTTGATCGATAATTGGCAATGACGAAGCTCGTTTGAGTTTCGTCATTTGCGTTAATCACGAACCTGTTGAATTAATTGTTGATAAAGCCCGTCACGTGTTTACAACAAGAGGTGATATGCTTGATTTAGATCGTGCTTTAGCCCAATTTCCTGTGTTGGAGACCGAGCGCCTGATCTTGCGCCAGCCAGTTTTAGCTGATCGCGACCCCATGTTTGCGATTATGGCCGACCCACAGGTCTTGCGCTATTTTGGTCAATTGCCAATGGAAACGCCTGAGCAAGCAGAAAATCGCTTGAACAGTCTCAAACGATCGTTTAAGCAAAAAATTGGTGTGCGCTGGGCCATTACCTTACGCGAGCATGGCGAGTGGATTGGTTCAGGTGGGTTTTGGCGATTTGAGAGCGAGCATGCACGGGCAGAAATTGGCTACGAATTGGCAGCGCACTATTGGGGCAAGGGCATTATGACCGAGGCCTTGCAGGCGATTCTCCAATTTGGCTTTGAAAACCTTGGCTTGCATAGCGTCGAAGCCCAAATTCACCCTGAGAATCAAGGCTCGCGGCGAGCGCTCGAAAAAGTTGGCTTTCATCAAGAAGGGCTGCTGCGCGAGAACTATTTTGATATTGTTGAAAACCGCTTTACCGACACCGTAGTCTTTGGCTTGCTTGGTGCTGATTGGCGGGCGGCGCAGGCCAAAAAGATTAACAACGGTTAAGCCAAAGCTTTGACTTTTTATCGGCGCTACGGTAGCATAACGAGCGATTGAAAACCCATGGAGGTTCTTACAGATGCGCAAACACATGTTGGCTAGCCTTGTTGTGCTAGCACTCTTGGCTGGTTGTTCAACCACCGGTTCAGCTCCAACCACGGCTCCGGTTACCAACCAACCAACCAATCCGGCCCCAGCCCAAACTCCCGCCAGCTACCCAACGCCAGCAGATGGCAACGTAGTTGTTGAGCCAACCTTGGAGCCAGGCCAATACCCAGTTCCCAACTCGCAACCAACGGCCTACCCAACTCCCTAGGGTTGCACGGCCTTAGTGGTAGTGATATACTATAATCAGTATGAAGTACACAGACCGAAACGTGGGTGTCCCCCACGTTTCTTCTTGTCAACAAGGTTAACCAACGCAGGGTGGCTCCATCAAAGCAGGTATTATGTCGATACCTGACCCACTGCACCCCTAAGCGAGGCTAGATATGAAAAGTGATTTTTACGCAGCTATTTCACAGATTGCCGCCGAGCGCGGCATTCCCCGCGAGTCGGTGCAGGATGTGGTCGAGCAAGCCCTAATCTCCGCCTATCGGCGTTATTTGGGCAATAATCCACCACCCGTTGACGTTAAGATTGAATTAGAGCCAAATACTGGCCGCATTCGAGTTTACGCTGAAAAGCAAGTTGTCGATGAAGTGATGGATGATCGCTTCGAGATCGACATTGAAGATGCGCGCAACGTACGGGCCGATGTTGAAATTGGCGAAACCGTGTATGTTGAAAGCACGCCCGACGATTTTGGCCGGATTGCCGCTCAAACTGCCAAGCAAGTTGTGCTCCAACGAATCAAAGAAGTTGAACGCGACCATATTTATGGCGAATACTTTGATCGTGAAGGCGAAATTGTTACGGCAACCGTACAGCGCACCGCCAAAGGCAACGTCATTTTAGAAGTTGGGCGTGCAGAAGCGATTCTGCCGCAAAAAGAGCAAATTAGCCACGACAACTATCGCCATGGCCAGCGGCTTAAAGTCTATTTGATGGAAGCCCGCCGTGATGATCCCCGTGGCCCGCGCTTGGTGGCCTCGCGCACCCACAAAGATTTGATCAAACGCTTATTTGAGATGGAAGTGCCCGAAATTTATAACGGCACGGTTGAAATTAAATCAATTGCCCGCGAACCAGGCTTACGCTCGAAAGTAGCCGTCCATGCCCGCCAAGAAGGCATCGACCCGGTTGGCTCGTGTGTGGGGATGCGCGGGATTCGGATTCAAAATATTGTCAATGAACTGAACGGCGAGAAGATCGACGTGGTGCAATGGGGCGCTGATATGCGGGTATTTATTGCCAACGCCCTCAGCCCAGCCCAAGTCGTCGAAGTTCATCTTGATGAAGGCGAGAAAACGGCCACCGTGGTCGTGCCAGATAAACAATTGTCGTTGGCAATTGGCAAGGAGGGCCAAAACGTTCGTTTGGCAGCCAAACTGGTTGGTTGGCGCATCGACATCAAGAGCGCATCTTCACTCCTTGAGGAAGAACGCGCTGCTGCCGAAGTGCGCGAAGCTGCCGCGTCGGAACAAATGCTGCAAGAAGCAGCGCTTTCAACCGCCAAAGTCGAAACCCGCAAGGTTCGCGTCGATTCCTTGGTTACCTATCAAGGGCGACAATACGGCCCATTGCCAGCAGAGATTATTGGCGAAGAAGTCGCTTTGCGCGCCGCCGCCCAAAAACTCAATATTTATTTCAATGACAAGCTCATTGCTAGCTATATCATCGATGATGAAGCTGGCGAGAGCGACGAGACGGATACCGAGGCATAGCCTATGGCTGCTCAAAAGCAGTCGCCGCGCCCACGCCATGTGCCACAGCGCATGTGTGTTGCTTGCCGGCGTACCGATAATAAACGTCAGTTGGTACGTCTTGTACGCTTGGCCGACCAAAGTGTTGTGGTCGACCCAAGTGGCAAGCAAGCGGGCCGCGGTGCATATCTCTGTGCTGAACGCCCATGTTGGACCAATGCGCTAAAGCGCGGGGCCTTAGAGCGAGCCTTGCGCGTCGAATTGAGCGCGATTGATCAGCAGGCTCTGCAAACAATTGCTGATCAATTTCCCGATGCTGACCCAGCGGTGGAGGCTGCGATGAACTAAGCCGCATCACTGCCTTCGCCTCTGGCTTCAGCTTCCCAAGCCCTTAAACACAAGTTTCGTGTTGGGCATTAGGAGGACCATAGATGCCAGTTTCTCAAAAAAATACCCGCGATGGCGTAAGTGATCGCGCAAACAATCGCAAATCATTCTCTGCTAGCAGCGGCGGCAGCGGTGGTAACCGTGGCGGCGGCGGCGGTGGCGGTGGTGGCAACCGTGGCGGCGGCGGCGGTGGCGGTGGTAACCGCAATCGGCCTCAATCGTCTGGTGGCGCACGCCCTACCCGTAGCGGCGAAGACGACCGTAACCGCACAGGTGGCGGTGGTGGCGGCGGCGGTAACCGCAATAATAATAACCAAAACCGTAGCGGCGGCCCTGGTGGCAATCGCGGCGGCGGCGGCGTTCCTCCACGCGGCAGTGGTGGCGTTCCACCACGCGGCAGCGGCGGACGCGGCCAAAACAACAATCAACAAGGTGGTCGTGGCCGTGGCACGCCAATGATGGCTCGCCCAGTTGCGCCTGCGCGCCCACGCGGCCCAGTCGAGCTTGCTCCGGTTATGACCGTGCGTGAGCTATCGGAAGCGCTGAGCGTTGGCGCAGCTGATATTATCAAAGAAATGCTCAAGCAAGGCATTTTGGCAAATATTAATCAACAGCTTGATTATGAAACTGCCGCTGTGATTGCCGCAGAATTTGATATTGAAACCACCGAGCATGTGCCTGAAAGCATGGCTGGCTTGGTCGATGATATTGGCGATGCGCTGCGCGCCGAAACCGCCGAAAATCTCAAAACTCGCCCACCAGTTGTCACAATCATGGGTCACGTTGACCATGGTAAAACGAAATTGCTCGATGCAGTGCGCTCAACCCGCGTTGCTGAAGGCGAAGCTGGCGGGATCACCCAACACATCGGGGCTTACCAAGTTGAAATCCATGGCCGTAAAATTTCGTTCTTGGATACACCAGGTCACGAAGCGTTTACCGCCATGCGTGCCCGTGGGGCAACCGTCACCGATATTGTTATTTTGGTGGTTGCAGCAGACGACGGCGTGATGCCACAAACGGCAGAAGCTATCGCCCACGTTAAGGCCGCTGGCGTGCCAATGATTGTGGCGATCAATAAAATCGACGTGCCTGGGGCCAACCCCGACCGCGTGCGCCAACAATTGGCAGTCGAAGGGATTGCGACTGAAAGCTGGGGCGGCGACGTTCCTGATGTCGAAATTTCGGCCAAGCACAAGAAAAACATCGATGGCTTGCTGGATATGGTGTTGTTGGTTGCCGATTTGCAAGAATTGAAGGCCAACCCCGATAAACCAGCCATCGGTACAATCGTCGAAGCTGAGCTCGACAAAGGTCGTGGCCCTGTCGCAACCGTGCTGATTCAAAACGGCACGTTACGTCAAGACGATATTGTGGTGGTCGGCGCGACTCACGGCAAAATTCGGGCAATGTTTACCGATATTGGCCGCCGGATTCGCATCGCCGAACCTGCAACGCCAGTCTCGATCATCGGGCTTTCGGAAGTGCCACAAGCTGGCGATATTTTGCAAGTGCTTGATGATTCGCGGATTGCCCGTGAAGTGGCAACTCAACGCCAACGCCAACGTCAGATGGAACACTTAGCCAACCAGCTTGGCAAAGCAACCACGCTTGATGAAGTGTACAAACAAATTCAAGCAGGCAAAATCAAGGATCTCAATATTATTCTCAAAGCCGACGTACAAGGCTCAATTGGGGCCATCGAACACTCGTTGGCGCAGTTGAACGAGAAACAAAGCGAGATTCAAATCAAGATTTTGCACCGTGGCACTGGCACAATCAGCGAGTCGGACGTGAGCTTGGCCGTGGCATCGCACGCGATTATCATTGGCTTTAATGCGCGCCCCGATGCTGCTGCCCGCCGTAGCGCCGAAGCAAACGGGATTGATATTCGCTTCTACAACATCATTTACCAATTGATCGAAGACCTGAACAAGGCCATGATCGGGATGCTCGATCCTGAGATCAAGGAAGTGACCGATGGCTTTGCAGAAGTGCGCAACACCTTCCGCTTGCCATCACGCGAAGTTGTGGCTGGCTTGATGATGATCGACGGCAAGGTTACCCGCAACTCATTGGTCCGGGTCTTGCGCTCAGGTGTTGTGTTGCACGACGGGCGGATTGGCTCGCTGCGCCGTTTCAAAGACGACGTGCGCGAAGTGCTTTCTGGCTACGAGTGTGGGATGCAGGTCGATGGCTTCAACGACATCGAAGCTGGCGATACGATGGAATTCTATCGCAAAGAAAAGATTATTCGCACCTCGTAAGCGCTGATTAACCGGTAGAGTGGAGACAAATAGATCTGTTGTTTGTAACAGGTGTGTTTGTCTCCATTCTGCATTATTAAACCTGTGGGAGTGACTGTTATGGCAAAAGGTAAACGAGTTGAACAAGTTGCCGAAGAAATTAAAGTCATTTTGAGCAACGCGATTCAATTTGAAATTCAAGACCCACGCTTGGGCTTTGTAACCCTCACCAGCGTGAATGTTAGCCCAGATTTGTATCATGCCAATATCAACGTCAGCGTGATGGGCGATGATGCAGCGCGCAAAGATTCGATTGCAACCCTTGATCGGGCTAAAGGCTTTTTGCGGCGTGAACTGGGCCAGCAAATGAAATTACGAGCTGTGCCAGAGTTGCATTTTCATCTTGATGTAACGATTGATACACGCCAACATATGGACAAGCTGTTCAACCAAGTGGACGAAGAACGGCGGGTTAACCCACCAAAACTAGACGACGAATAAGGAATACCACGATGCTGTATACCACTATTCAACAAGCGGCTCCGGCCCTGCGTGATGCCATGACCGCCGCACGCCATATTTTGGTTACCTCGCATATCAACCCCGATGGCGATGCAGTTGGCTCAAGTATTGGGCTAACCCGCATTCTACGGGCGATGGGCTGTCGGGTAACTATGGTTTTGCCAACCGATCTGCCAAGTTTGGCGGTGGTTTTGCCCGATGCACCAGAGGTTGGGGTTTATAGCCAAGGGGCAAGTTTGCCAGACGATGTTGATTTAGTGGTGTTGGTCGATACTGGCAGCATCTCGCGGATTGAGCCAATTTTTAGCGCAGAACGGGCCTATTTGGCCCAACGCCCATTGTTGGTGATTGACCATCACGCTACCAATAGCGGCGAAGGCTTTTTAAACTTGGTGATGACCGAAGCCGCCGCAACTTGCGAAATTTTGGGCTTGCTGGCCCAAGCTTGGAACCAAGCAATTGACGCAGAAACCGCAACCGCCTTGTTGATGGGCTTGGTGACTGATACCCAAAGCTTCCAAACTTCGCATACTAGCCCGCGCACTTTGCGCGTTGCCGCCGATTTATTGGCACTCGGTGGGCGATTAAACGAGGTTATGCGCTCGATGATGTATGGCAAGCCGTTTGCCCATGCCAAAGCTTTGGGCATGGCAATTGAGCGCATGCACGACGAGGGCGATATTATCTGGACGGAATTTACCCAAGCCATGCAACAAGGTACGGGCGCAGATGATGAGGCTGGCGATGAAATTACGGCCTATCTCAGCCGCGTTGCCACAGCCAAAGCCTATGTGCTGTTTAAAGAGCGGCGTGATGGCACGGTGAAAATCAGCATGCGCTCGCAGCCTGGAATTGATGTTGGCAGCGTGGCCCATAATTTGGGTGGTGGCGGCCATCGCGAAGCTGCTGGCGCAACCTTGCAAATGGGCTTGGCCGAAGCCCGCGATTTGGTGCTGAGCACGTTACGGTCAGCCTTAGCCTAATTAATAGAAAGGTTGTGGCTCGTTCATTGACGAGCCATATTTGCGTATGCTGCATGGATTTTTAAACATCGATAAGCCCCAAGGCATGACCTCAACCGATGTGGTGCGGGTGGTCAAACGAACTGCGCGCATGAAACGGGTTGGCCATGGTGGCACGCTCGACCCAATGGCCACGGGCGTGCTGCCAATTGCCTTGGGCAATGCCACTCGTCTGCTCGAATATTTGCAAGAGGAAGATCACAAAGCCTATATTGCAACCTTGCGGCTCGGCATCACCACCGATAGCGACGATGCAGAAGGCGCTGTAATTGCTGAGTCAACGGTTCCTGCGCTTGATGCAGGTTTGATTGAGCGCGTCTTGAGCCAATTTCGTGGTGCAATCGAGCAAGTGCCGCCGCAATATGCAGCGATTCGAGTCGATGGCAAACGCATGTATGAATATGCTCGCGAAGGCACGCATATCGAGTTGCCAGCCCGCCCAATCACGATCGAGCAGCTTGATTTGTTGGCTTGGGATGCGCAGCAATTAACAATTGCGGTCGATTGCAGCAAAGGCACCTATATTCGAGCCTTGGCCCGCGATATTGGAGCCTTGCTTGGGTGTGGCGCGCACCTAACTGCCTTGCGGCGTACGCGAGCAGGAGCCTTTGATTTGAGCACCAGCATTGCGTTGGCTGAACTTGATCAGCAGCCTGAGGTTTTGGCTGCGGCGCTTTTGCCACCACAGGCAGCAATTGCCAACTGGCCCTTAATCTCGCTGCCTGAGGTGGTTGTAGCCGATGTGCGTATGGGGCGGGTTGTACAAGTTGATAGCGTTGCCGAACGAGTAGGTTTGCTTGATCAAGCTGGCCAATTAGTGGCGATTGCGATATTGAGCGAAACTGGCTATCAGCCAATCAAGGTCTTTGCTCCCGAAGCTTAGCAAAGTATGAAGGATGAATTATGAGGGATGAAGCACAAATCAACCTAATAATCTGTGGCTAAAAACCTTCTTTGTGCACTTCATGGTTTGTATAATTCATCCCTCATAATTACGTAAACCTGATCCCTAGCCCCTGAACCCTCTTAACTAAAGCCCAAAGCCTATAGCCTATAGCCACATGGACTCTTCAGCCTTCATCCCTCATCATTCATAATTGCTATTGGGTTGTATACGGCAAAAAGACGAAATTGGCAGGCACAACTGAGAAGGTGCGGGTG
The DNA here is from genome assembly GCF_016907925.1 of Herpetosiphon giganteus. Taxonomy (GTDB): domain Bacteria; phylum Chloroflexota; class Chloroflexia; order Chloroflexales; family Herpetosiphonaceae; genus Herpetosiphon; species Herpetosiphon giganteus. The sequence goes on from NZ_JAFBCZ010000018.1 coordinate 81,600, forward strand.
ATACTTTGGCCTTGGTAGGTGCTGCAATCATACTCAACATGCCAATTCCATGGCCCTAGTGCATCTGCTGGCAATGCTTGAGTTTGGGTATAAATGTAGGTAAACGGGACGATTGCTTGGCCTTGGCCCATAACGCCATTGAAAACATAATTCCGATCGCCAGGCCCATCGAGATGGATCGTATGACCACAGCGCGGGCCTTGCCAATTAAATGTCCATTTGTTGGGGGCAACTGGCTGTGGCAAAATGGCTTCGTTGGCTGGCGATTGCAGGGTAGGTTCTGGCCCGGGAGTTGCGGTTGGGCCGCCAAACGAGTAGGCAAGGCTGCTTGTAGTTGCTGAAGTGGCATGGTTCGGTGCAAGCAAGGTTCCGACGATGAACAGTCCGATCAGCGCTACCACAACGATAGTGCCTGTGCGTTCGATCAAATTCATACCATCCTCCTAAACTGTAGCACTGGCTGAATCAGCAACAGTCAGATGCTACAACTCGATAGTAATTTTTTTGAACGCAATAAGCAATAGCCGATCTAGGCTAGATTATCGTTTTGATCCACGAAGCGCAAGCAGAACATAGAACATAGACAATTAGTTACGAAGCCCACAAAGATAACGTTTTTAGCCACGAATTCCACGAATTCCACGAATGATCATTTTTTGAGCCACAGATTCACACAGATTAGCTCAGATTATGATTCCTATAGCCAATAGCCAATAGACTACAGCCACGTTTTCGCCACAGATTGCACCGATAAAGCTTTTTAGCCACGAATTGCACGAATTGCACGAATAATCCGTTAGTTGCCACAGATTGGCCCAGATTATAATTCCGATAGCCTCCAGCCAAAAGCCACGTTTTCACCAAAGAGTGCCCAGATTGATTTGCTATTTGAGGTGGCATTTCATTCCTCATCCTTCATCCTTCATAATTTTATTAGAGGCCAATAATGCCGCGCCGCCGTAGGAAGGGCAGAATGCTTTGCTCAAGCGGGCGATCGCTGCGAATGCCAGCATAGGTCGCCCCATAGCGCTGACACAGTTGCTCGTGCATGCGCACCCAACGCACCAATTTTTCGCGATCATCTTTTTGGGTTTGTTGATCAAGCTCAAGCGCTAACACTTGGCCAGTTTCACTATCTTCAAATTCAACTGGGCCGCTTAGCGTAGGCTTAATTTCTTCGGGATGCAGCAGGTGCAGCACCACAACTTGCCAGACTGGCGGAGCAGCAGCCCGTAGCAATGGCTCTAAATCACTCGTCCAAAGGTCGGAGATGATCAAGAGCATGCCGCCAGAACTGCGGCGAACTGCTTGGGTAATCGGCGTGAAGGAGGTTTGTCCAGCCCAATTCAAATTACTCAAATAGCGCAGCAAATCGGGGCCGCGCGCCCGACTAACCGCCGGCCCAAACGGCTTGATCAATTTGCTGGTAAATGGCCAAATCGTGGTTTGATCGTTTGAGGTGAGGCCGAGATAGCCGAGCATTGCCGCCAAACGCAGCGCATAGCGACCTTTATGCAGCTCGCCTTGGCCCCAATCCAGCGAGGCCGAGCAATCCAAAGCAATTGTAATATTGATATCTTGTTCGGTTTCGCCAAGCTTCACATGCAAATCTTCATGGCGTGCATAGGCAAACCAATCGACGTGGCGAAGGTCGTCGCCCGGGCTATAGGCGCGATGATCGCTAAATGTTGGCGCGGGCAAACGCCGTCGCGAGGCATGTTCGCCGCTCAAGCCTCCGCGTAAGGTACGCCGCGAACGCAACGCGAGACGTTCGATCCGCGCTAAAAAATCAGGGTTAAACAGGTCGCCACTAGCGCCCGAAGTAGTCTTGAATCGCATCGCGTAGCTCCGCAGGAATATTGGATGGATCGCTAATATCGCTGGGGACGCTGCCACCGCTACCGCCAGCATTGCCGCCGCCAGTCCCCTCGCCACCAGGCAAGGTTATTGAGGTATCGCCGCCAGTTCCTGGAGTCGTTTCGCCAGCGGCAGGCGCTTCCGGCAAGCTGACATCGGGGCCAAGCGCAGCGCTCGGTGGCGGCGATGAACGGCTGCCAGTGCCGGGATTATTGCCAGCGCCATTGTTGCTTGGCTGGCCGTTTTGGTTATCGCCTGGCTGGCCTTGTTGCGGCTGGTTGCCAGCTTGTGGCTCGCTGCCAGCTTGCCCATTCTGCTCGCCATTGGCCAAATCAGGTTGGGCATTATCAAGCTGATCGGTCAGTTGGGCCAAATCTTCGAGCGCATCGGCACCATTTTGGGGATTGCCACGCAATTGATCGGCATCGCTACGCAAGCGCTCGGCCACTTCTGGCTGATCTTGCAATTGCGCGGCTGCTTGTTCAAGCCCATCGGCAATTTCGTTGCGGGTTTGCGGCGATAGCTGATCAGCTTGATCGGCAAGTTTGGACAATTCGTCGGCTGCTTGTTGCACATCGCCCCGACGCAAAGCATCGGCAGCGGCCCGCGTTGCGCCATTATCACTTAAGCCATCAGCCAAAGCATCGGCAATTTCTTGGCCTTCGGGGCTGATTTCTGGTTGTTGATCAGGCTGATTGCCCACTGGCTGATTGGGATCAGCAGCGGGATCTTGCTCAGTGGCAGGCTGTTGCGGCGGTTCAGTCGTGGTTAAACTGGCCAACTCGCGCAATGGCTCGGTGGTTGGGGCTGGCAAGCCAGCATTAATTTGGCCCAAAACAAACAAGCCAGTAGCCAACACCGCAGCCAAACCTAAACTTTGCCATTCAAGCGCAATCGGCGCAAGCACGCGGGCGGTGGCATCGTTGGCAACGCTAGGCAAACGGCGCTTGGCACGTTCGATATTCACCGCGTGAAAGCCACCACGTTGGTCGTGAAACTCGCTGGCAGTGCTCAATTGGGCATTTAATTGATATTGCTGATCGAGCATTTGCACAAATTGGGCTGGGGCAAGAATTGATTTCCACGCATACACCCCGCCCAGTGCTGCCACCAGCACCACAATTAAGCCTAAGATCGGCCACGTAAGCGGCCAAGCTAGCCAGTTTCGGCCAATTAGGCCAAGGCATAACACCGCCAAGGCCATCCAAGCGGCGCGAATCAATAAGCGCTGGCGTTGGCGCTGTTGAACTTCGACATATAATTCAAGAATTTGTTGGGTCAGATTCATGTTTGCGCTCCTAGCCTTGCGCGCTGGTGAATAGCTGCATGCCCTGAGGGGTGGGAAGGACAACTAAACAGTTGCAATTATGAGTGTACCATAGAATTACAATGGATCGGCCTCTGCTATAATTGACAGTTGGAACTGATACATCACCGCAGGAGGATTTGTGACTCAAGCACATACACTCGATGAACTGGCCATCAATACAATCCGCATGTTGGCGGTTGATGGCGTGCAAGCGGCTAATTCGGGCCACCCAGGCTTACCAATGGGGGCTGCGGCCATGGCTTATGTGCTGTGGACGCGCCACCTCAAACATAATCCGGCTAATCCAGCTTGGGCTGACCGTGACCGCTTTGTGCTGTCGGCGGGCCATGGCTCAATGCTGTTGTATAGTTTATTGCATCTCACGGGCTACAGTGACATGACGCTCGATGATTTGAAGAATTTCCGCCAATGGCACAGCAAAACCGCTGGCCACCCAGAATATGGCTATGCCGCTGGGATCGAAACCACCACTGGCCCGCTTGGCCAAGGCTTTGCAACTGGCGTGGGCATGGCAATTGCCGCCCGTCACTTGGCTGGCACATTCAATCAAGCTGAACTCGAAATCGTCAAGCACCATATTTATGCAATTGTCTCCGATGGCGATTTGGAAGAGGGCATTAGCGCCGAAGCCGCGTCGTTGGCAGGCCACCTCAAATTAGGCGAGTTGGTTTATCTCTACGATGATAATGAAATTTCGATTGAAGGCGATACCTCAATTGCCTTCACCGAAGATGTGCCAGCCCGTTTCCGCGCCTATGGCTGGCATGTTCAAGAGATCGATGGGCTTGATACCGAGCAAGTTGATGCAGCCTTGACCGCCGCCAAAGCAGTGACCGACCAACCATCGTTGATCGTGGCCCACACCGTGATTGGCTATGGCTCGCCTAATCGGGCTGGCACGGCCAAAGCGCACGGCGCGCCACTAGGCCCCGATGAAGTGAAATTGACCAAAGAAGCCCTTGGCTGGCCGCTCGAACCAACCTTCTACGTTCCTGAAGAAGTGTCGGCACATTTCCGCGAGGCCTTAACCAAGGGCGCTGCTGCTGAGCAAGCTTGGAACGAATTGTTTGACCGCTACGCTGAAGCGAATCCAGCCAAGGCTGCCGACTTCAAGCAACGCATGGCTGGCGAATTACCAGACGGTTGGGATAGCAAGTTGCCGGTTTGGGAAGCTGATGCCAAGGGCGTGGCAACTCGCAAATCATCAGAAGCAGCGCTCAACGGCTTGGCCGAGCAAATTCCGGCCTTGATTGGCGGCTCGGCAGATTTGGCCGAATCGACCTTTACCTTGATTGAGCATGCAGAATCGTTCCAACCAGCAACACCTCAAGGCCGCAACATGCACTGGGGTATTCGCGAACATGCGATGGTCGCAGCCGTCAACGGCATGGCCTTGCATGGCGGCACGATTCCCTACGGCGCAACCTTCTTGGTGTTCAGCGATTATTGCCGCGCCTCGATTCGCTTGGCAGCCTTGATGGGCATTCGCACCATTCAAGTCTTTACCCACGATAGCATTGGCGTTGGCGAAGATGGCCCAACCCACCAACCAATCGAACACATTCCATCGTTGCGGATTATTCCCAATTTGAATGTGATGCGACCTGGTGATGCCAATGAAACCAGCCAAGCCTGGCGCGTGGCCGTAACCCACAAAGGCCCAACCTTGCTGGCCTTGACCCGCCAAAACTTACCAACCCTTGATCGCAGCCGCTATGCTTCGGCAGAAGGCGTGGCCCAAGGTGGCTATGTGTTGGCTGATAGCGACGGCCAACCAGAACTGATTATCATTGCAACCGGCTCGGAATTGCAGCATGCGGTTGCTGCCTACGAGCAATTGAGCGGCGAAGGAGTCAAAGTGCGCGTGGTTAGCATGCCATCGACCTTCTTGTTTGATGCGCAGTCGGCGGAATATCGCGAAAGCGTGCTGCCCAAGGCTGTGAGCAAACGGATTGCGATTGAAGCTGCCCATCCAGTCACGTGGTACAAATATGTTGGCACCGAAGGCGATATTATTGGGATTGATCACTTCGGTGCATCAGCGCCAATTAATATTTTGATGAAGGAATTTGGCTTTACCGCTGAAAACCTGATTGCCCGCGCCAAGGCCTTGTTGGCTAAGTAATCGTTGCTTGATTGAGCATGTAACGCGAAGTACGAGCAGTTCGTGCTTCGCGTTGTGCTGTTGAAAGGAAATAAATCATGAAAATTGCGGTTGGAACCGATCATGGTGGCCTGATTTTGAAGCAAGCAGTGATTGAGGCAGTGCAGCGGCTGGGCCATGAAGTGCTCGATTTTGGCACCGATTCGCCAGCCTCGGTCGATTACCCTGATTTTGCGGCTGCGGTGGGCAATGCGGTCGTTAGCGGCCAAGCTGAGCGCGGGATTGCGATTTGTGGCAGTGGCGTTGGCGTGACTGTTGCCGCCAACAAAATTAAGGGTATCCGTGCCTGTTTATGCCACGACACCTACTCGGCGCATCAAGGCGTTGAGCACGATGATCTGAATGTGCTCTGTTTGGGCGGGCGGGTGATTGGCCCAGCCTTGGCCGATGAAATTGTGCAAGCCTTTTTGAGCGCCAATTTCCACAACGAAGCACGCTTTACCCGCCGCTTGGATAAAGTAATCGCCCTCGAAAACCAATAGATCACCAATCAAAAAAGCCCCGCCCTTGGTTTGAATCAAGGGCGGGGCTTTGGGCTATTCAGCGCAGCGATTTAGTTCTTCATTACTGCTGGCAAGTAGACCAAGGCTGGGCCTTCTGGCTCAGATTCTTCGGTACAAGCCTTCACGCTGACGTTATCGATCTTCCAGCCATCAGGCCGGCCAACTGAGCTGTCCGAGGCAAGACGGAAGCGGAACATCACGGTTTCGCCGTTGTAGGCTGCCAAATCAACCACGCTCTTGATCCAGTCTTGTGGGTCGCCACACCAAGCATCGCGGCCATTAAGTGGGTTCGATGCAGCAGTGATTGCGCCATTGTATGGGTCGGTCAACAAGGCAGCGTTAGGAATTTGCTCCCATGCGGAGCCGCCATCGGTTGATACTTCAATCAATGCGCCATCATAACAGCCGCCATCGGTGCGATCTTCAATCGTTTGTGAGTTCCAGAATTGCAGGGTATGGGTCACACCTTCGGTCAAGGTAATTGCTGGGGTCGTCAGCCATTGATCTGATGCTGTGGTCGGATCAATCGCCTTCATCCCTGAAGTGCCACCGTAACCAAATGCACCGTGTGCCCAGGTATTGCCAGTGCCACCGCTAACCCAGTTTGGATTGGTTTCGAAATTTTCTTCGAACGTAACCACAGTTTCGGTGCCAATTGAACAATCGCCAGGTGCTGCTTCAGTGGTAAAGCTGAAGATCGCGCTATTGGCGCTAACGCCACACGCATTGGCAGCGCGCACGCGCCAGTAGTGTTTGGTGTTGGTGCTCAAAGGAGCGCTGGTCAAGCTGGTCAACTCGGTCGTAGCCGTGTAAACCAAATTACTGAAGCTAGCATCGCTAGCAATTTCGAGCACATAGCTATCTGCGCCAGTAGCGCTTGACCAAGTGAAGGTTGGGGTATCGCTCACATCAGTAGCGTTGTTGGCTGGTGCGGTCAAGGTTGGTGCTGCGCTTGGAATGCCAGCCGAGATGCTGAGATCCAAATCAGCGGTGCGGGTGATGCTCGTGCTATCGGCATGCACCACAACCGTGTAATCACCAGCTGCGGCAGCAGTTACATTTCCAATGGTTAGTTGGCTGCTCAAGGTTGGTGAAATCACTGGGTTTGGCGTAAAGGTTGCGGTTGCGCCAGCAGGCAAGTTGCTTGCCGAAAGGTTTACCGGCTCGCTGAAGCCTGAAATCCAGTTTAAGTTAACCGTGGTTTGGCCCGAAGCTGGGGCACAAACTGCCAAGCTGGCAGGGCTGAGATTCATGGTGAACGCAGGCGAACCACCATTACCATCAAGCACCAACGTCCCTGAGTTGGTTGGGTCAAGCCAATCCTTCAAGCGGCTTGCGCTGGTACCGCCACCATTCCATGATACAGAAACCCGACCATACCAGTCTGATAAATCGTTACCACAGGCAGCGCCGCCACCATGCAGTTGGCCAACGACACGGTGATTAGGGTCATACAAGGCTGAACCTGATGAACCGCGTTCGGTTGTGCCTAAATCCCAGTCGACAACCCGCACGTGGGTGCCATCGCCTGGCACTGTTTCCCCGCCATAGCTGGTGGTTTGGGTCGCTTGGTTTTCAAAGCTGATCCGTTTTTCTTCAACACCTGGGTGGTGAATCGCCACAACGCTGGCAAAGTCGCCGCTTTGCGCATTCCAACCAGCCCAGAATGGTGAGTATTCGGTTGGAACTGCATCATCAAGCTCAACTAAGGTCATGTCTGATGGCGCATATTCGGCGCGTAAAATTGCCCCCGTCATGGTTGTATTGGGCTTGGGCAATGGCGTACCATTTTCCGGCGAGCCAACCGTGCGACACAAGGTTGATTCGTAGTTCCAATATGTCACCATCGAAGCAGCATTGCCTGCGCTAATGCCACAGTGATCGGCGGTCAGGAAGTAGGGTTTTTGATCTTGGGCGGTGTTGTTGAGCAACGTCCCAGTACAGGTGTCCGCACCATTCAAGGTGTAGGCTGCAACTGAATTGATTTCTGAGCGCCAGTCGTCGCCTTCTGGACAAATAACGTCGACATTACACGAGCCTGATTTATCGACCAAGAGATCACGCGGAACGCCGAAGCCACTAAAGCCACGGTTGATTGCGCTCAAGGTCAGGTCGGCAGTTGCAAACTCGCCACTATCAGCGCTATATTCGATGATCATTTCATCGCCAGCGACAATTGGAGTCCACAATTGGCCATGATCTTCGTTATCAGCAGCACCATATGGCCCAATAACTGAGCGATAATCAGGGCTGTACATAAACAATTGGCCGCTCTTGGGCAGGTTATAGCGCGTATAGCCAAGGTTAATCGACAAGGCTTTGGGAGCGCTAATTCGCAAGCGAGCTACCGTACGATTGCCAACGACTTCGATCGTCGATACTTGCTTGATGTCAAGCGAGGTTTGATAGTCTTTGGCAAAACGCATTGGGGTATTGCTTGGGCGTTTGGCTGCATCTGAGCGCTCTTTGGCCACATCAAGTTCTGGTACAGCAATCTGGGCTACTGTCGCCAAATCTTTCAAGCCTTGCGCCAATGCCAACGGTCGGTCGGACGTGCTGGCTTGATTCTGCGCAGCAGTGAACGGCACCTTCGCCCCAATTACCGATAATAAAACGGTAATCGCAAGTAAAGCAAATAGCCAACGGGATCGAACCATGCTCTAACCTCCTGAGGTGAGTTCCACACAACACTGAGGGGAATTGAGAGGATTTGTTAATAAGCTTAATATAAAAAGATTTAGCTCATTTGTCAAATTTATTAATTATTGTCTTATCGCGATAAGCCGATATATATTCAATTCGACGCTAAATGAACAAGTTCAATTTAGCTAGCTAGATGGAGATTCAGATTAATTTAACTGCAATTAAATAACGCATGTGGGCAACAAAAAAACAGCATTCTTCAAATAATACACTTTTGTCAGAATGCTGTTTTGGTGTGAAATTAACCGGCGACAACCGGATTGCGCAGCATGCCAATGCCCTCAACTTCGGTTTCGAGCAAATCGCCTGGGCGCAAAAATTCTTGCGGGGTGCGGGCAAAGCCCACGCCAGCAGGAGTGCCAGTTGCAATAATATCGCCTGGTTCAAGGGTCATGCCTTGCGAGAGCACGCTAATTAAGGTTGGAATATCAAAAATAAGATCGTTGGTATTGGATTCTTGCTTGATCTCGCCATTGACCCGTAAGCGCACAACCAAATTATGCGGGTCGGTCAACTCGCTGCTGGTGATAATCCACGGCCCCATTGGGCACGAGCCATCGAGCGCTTTGCCTTTGAAAAATTGCTGGTGGCGGGTTTGCAAATCGCGGGCCGAAATATCGTTAATCACGGTATAGCCCCAAACATGCTCCATGGCTTGCTCGCGGCTAATGTTTTTGCCAGCTTTGCCGATGATCACGCCCAACTCAACTTCCCAATCAATCCGCTCGGAAACCGCCGGATCGATCACGATTTCACCGGTTGGGCTATTAATGGCGGTTGGTGGTTTGGTAAAAAAGACTGGATGTTCGGGCATTTTGACCTCAAGGCCTTTGGCTTGCAACGATTCGCGCGCGTGGGCAGCGTAATTCAAGCCAACACAAAACACATTTTTCAATGGGCGTGGCAACGGAGCCAATAATTGATCAAGATTGAGCTGAATGCCTGCACGGCTTTGATATTCAGGCAAGGCTGCTTTGACGATTTCTAAGCCAGCATCACCAGCCTCAATCAAGGCTTGCAGTGATTGATAGCCATCGAGCAACATCACCCGATCGCCGAGCACAATGCCTGGGCGCGGCCCAACCGCTGTTTTGAGCGTTACAAATCGCATAGTATCTCCGCAATATCGCCATGATAGCGTTTTCGCACCATCGTTTTGGCAAAGAATATGCTTGCATTATAACGATATTCGCTTATGTTGATGAAGCTAGCTTGATTCAGGGTTGAGCTTGACGACCAACAAGGTCAAATCGTCGATCGGCGGCGTGCCACTCTGAAAGGCGCGCACATCACCAAGGATGGCATCTGCAAGGCCATGGGCTGGTAAGCGTCCATAGGCTTGGACCGCTGAAATCAAGCGCTCGCGACCATAGGTATCGCCAGCAAAATTGCGCGCATCACATAAGCCATCGGTATAAAACACCAAGGCATCGCCTGGCTCTAAATCGATGTGCATCTGCTCGAAAAAGGCTTCTTCGGTGATGCCAACGGGCATACCACCACCCTCAAGCATCGCAACCCGCCCTTGTTTTGAGCGATAATGCAACGGCCAATCGTGGCCCGCTCGCACATAGCTAAATCGTCGCCGCGCCAGATCCAAATGCGCATAAACCATGGTAATCACTGCTGCATCAAGGTTGGTGGTACGAATTAATTGATTGAAGCGTTCGACCAACGCCAAAGGATCACGCTGATCCATACCCAGCAACAGGCCTTTGGCCAGCGCCATCACCAAGGCAGCGCCCGCGCCTTTATCGCAGACATCGGCCATTACAATTGAGAGCATGTGCTCGCTAAGTTGGCGCACCTCGTAGAAATCGCCGCTCATTTCGTAGGCAGGGAAGGTCGCGGCGGCAATCACCACGCCATGCACATTGGGAAAGCTGGTAGGAATCAAGCGGCGTTGTAATTCGCGGCCCAACTCCAATTCCCGGGCGGCTCGCGCGCGACGCAACGCCTCTGCTTGAGCTTGCTCCAAAGCTGTGTAGGCATCAGTTAAAAGCCGATTTTTATGGCGCAAATCTTCCAAGCGGCGTTCATCGGAGCGGCGCACATGGGCCGCAACTCGGCGCAACATATTGTAGGCAATCGCGGGGTAGGTGTGTAATAAGGTTTCAAATGCCGCAATCGGAATCTCCAAGACCTCGCTTTGGACGACTGCAATTGCGCCAGCGGCCCGCGTGCCATCAGGCTCCAATAAGCTCAGCTCGCCGAAAAATGCCCCAACCCCCAACAAACCAAGGGTCGTTTCCTCGGAACTACCTTGCTCAAGCACCAGCCGCAAGGTGCCACTCACCACCACATAACAGGCATCGCCACGATCACGCTGGTGGAACAACCACGCATCTGCCGGCAAGCCACGGATTCGGGCCTGACCATCGAGCATTTGCAAGCCTTCGAGCGAAAGGTCAGCAAATAGGGGCACTCGACGTAGGAACTCCATTTGGGACATACCCACCTCCTAGCAACGACCAAAATCCAGCATAGCACGCTCGCTAGCCTGATGCAAGACAGGCTTGCGCAATGGCTGCGGTACAATACAGCTATACCTGCTTAGTGATGGAGGAAGACCATGCCTCGTCAGCTTTTAACCTATCTTGATGCTTGCCTGCCGGATCTGTTGGATGAAATGCGTCAATGGATCGAAATTGAGTCGTTTACCCGTGATATTACGGCGGTTTCTTGGATGGTCAATGTGGTTGGCGAGCGCTTGAGCAAACTTGGCGCAAGTGTGCGCAAATACAATGGCAAACCTCAAGCCGACCATTTGTTGGCCAGCTGGCCCGGCGAGGGCGAGCCAATTCTAATTGTCGGCCATGTTGATACCGTCTATCCGCCAGGCACGATCGATCAATTTCCCTTCCGCATTGATGGTGATGTTGTGCGCGGGCCAGGCGTGAGCGATATGAAGGGCTGTATTTTGCTGACCTGCGCTGCCTTGCAAGCGTTACGCCATTTTGGGCGCTGGACAAGCCGTCCCTTAAAATTTTTGATTACCACCGATGAAGAAATTGGCAGCCCAACCTCGCGGCGCTATATTGAAGAGCAGGCGCGAGGCTGTCGTGCTGCGCTGATTATCGAATCGGCGGAAGAAGGCGGCTGGCTCAAAACATGGCGCAAAAGTGTCAGCATGTATGATTTGGAGATTACTGGCAAGCCGTCGCACGCTGGCGTTGCCCCTGAGCTTGGCATTAGCGCCATCCATGAATTAAGTTATCAGATTGGCCAGATTTTGCCTTTGGCCCGACCTGATATTGGCACGACGATCAATATTGGCAAAATTAGCGGGGGCACTGCCGCCAATGTAGTAGCCGCCGCAGCTCATTGCACCATTGATGTACGCGCACTCAAAGTTGGCGAGGCCGAACGCGTCGATCAAGCCTTACATCAGTTAGCGCCACGGCTGGCTGGAGCCAAATTAAGCTTGGAAGGCGGCGTGAATCGCCCAGCCATGGAACCAACGCCGGCAACGATGGCCTTATACGCAGCTGCCGAGCATATTGCCAATCAACTCGATTTGCCGATTAAAGCCAGTGGCACTGGCGGCGGCTCGGATGGCAATTTCACCTCGGCGATCGGCGTGCCGACCCTCGATGGCCTTGGCGGCTGGGGCAGCGATTCGCATAGCTTCGACGAGTGGCTCTCGATCAGTCAATTTGCGCCTCGCGCTGCCTTGTTGGCGCGTTTGATTGAAACGTTGTAGAGCATAGAACATAGAGTATAGAGCGAAAGGATGAAGGATGAAGGATGAAGGATGAAGTTTAACGCATAGGCGCAGAGAACCAAAGGATGAGGGATGAAGTCAATAACCTCATCTTCGTGTCCTTCGTGCTCTTCGTGGATCAATTCATTAACGCAGAGGCGCAGAGAAAACGTGGCTTTTGGCTATGGGCTATCGGAAGATTGTTTAGAAGGCACAGGATCATCCATCCTAGAGCCTATAGCCTAGAGCCTATAGCCTCACTTCGTGTCATTCGTGGATCATATTCAGGAGCTAAACAATGGCAGGCTACACAGTTAACGTCGAATGGGAGCGCAAGGCGGCTTCATTTAGCGACGGCAAGTATAGCCGCGCTCATCGTTGGATTTTCGATGGCGGCCAGGTTGTGCCAGGCTCTTCATCGCCGCATGTCGTGCCACTACCCTACTCCGACGAACAGGCGGTTGATCCAGAGGAAGCTTTTGTGGCCGCCTTATCAAGCTGTCATATGCTCTGGTTTTTATCAATCGTGGCCAAAGCAGGCTTTATCGTCGATCACTATGCCGATCAGGCGCTGGGCAAAATGGGCAAAAATAGCGCTGGCAAAATCGTCATGACCAAAGTAACCTTGCGTCCAAGCATAATCTGGGTCGAGCCAGCACCCAGCGCCGAGCAAATCGAGCACTTCCATCATCAAGCCCATGAGCAATGCTTTCTGGCCAACTCAGTCTATACCGAAATTAGCATCGAGCCACAAGCCTAACGCAACAGTTGATCGAACTCCTGAGCGGCTTCATGCATTTTGCCTTGTGGCTCGCTCAGGCTCCATTCGCGCCATTGCTGGCCAAACGGCTGATCAACAAACCAACACAAGGCCTGCACCTGCGGATTGGCGCTCACTTCGCGCAGCGCATTGCTCAGCCACCCGTTAGGATAATTCTCCAGCGGCGTTTGACCTTGCTCAGGGTGAAACGTGTTGGTAGCCGTGATATACACCGGACGATTGGCCATACTCGGGTAACGATTGATAAGCGCCAACCAATCGCGATAGACCCGAAACCCACGCTGGGCCTTGCCCGATTGCGCCAAATAGACATCGCGTAATGGCTCTTGGGCAGGGTCAGCGCTCTGTTCGGGCCAGCCAAACGTACTCACCGCAAAGCCATCGGGCGCAACATTAATTTGCTGCGCATGCTTCAAACGAATTGTTTGATCAAGCAATAGCAACAAACTATTAAAATAATTAAGCCATGGTTGATTCAGCGGATCGGCCCAAGCGCCATCAGCATCGTTGCTCCAAGGCCGCACTGGCCCGACCAACAATTTGAGCTGCGGATTCAAGCCGCGCATGGTTTCAATCACATTATCGTGACGCTCAACTGCAACTCCATAACCAACCAGCATGCGCGCAACCCAAGCAGGATTTAGTGGTTCTTGGGTCAGGGTATTTTCGCCAAGGCTATTGTATCCATTGCCAATGCTATAGCCATAAACCGCCTGCAAGCGTTGATCATGGGCCAAACGCTGGCAAAAACGCAAAAAGATCGCCAAGGCAGTTTCTTCATCATTCGGCGGCAAACTTTGGCCTTGGTCGTAGGCAACCCGAATAATCACCCGCAAACCAGCTTTATGCGCCGCCGCCACCCGCGAGGCTAGGGCATCGATGCTCCATTGGCTCTCATCGGCCCGCAACGCATAGGCCAATTCAATCGTCCAAGCAGCGCGGCCATGCCAATCGCGCTCAGGATTGGCGAAGACAGCACCCAACAAGGTGCTTTGGCGTGGCATCGGCGTTGGCGCTGGCTGACCAAGCATCAAACTGCCACGCTCTTGGCAACCACGATCACAATCGTGGTAAAAACGAATATCCGCTTGGGTCAAATTGCCTGTTGTGTTCCAGCGCCACGTCCATGGGTCGCTGCCAGTGGCAAATTGCTGATCGCGGCTCAAGGTTGCGCCATCAAGCGTCAAGGCCACATAGACCCAAGGCTGGTTATCGCGCACATAGACCCATTGCTGATTTTCGGCATCGCGCTCGAACCAAATTTGAGGCCAGCCAGCTTGTTGGTTGGTCTGAAGCACTAAATTACCGTCGATTGGCAAGAGCCAGTAGATGATTGAACCAAGAACGAGTAGGCTAAGCCAACGCCATTTAGTCATAGGGCAAAATCCACCATACATGCGTGCCAGTCGGCGGGCTGGTGCTGCTTTCAAGCTGCAAGCTGCTATGATGGCGGGCCAAAATCTGTTTGACCAAGCTCAAGCCCAAGCCGCTGCCTTGATTATCCAGCACGCCACGATACAATGGCTCAGTTACATGCGGCAAATCAGCGGCGGCGATCCCCGGCCCGCTATCTTCAACACTACAACGCAACCCTTGCTCGCTCGCAGCAACCCGCACCAGCACCCGATCGCCAGCCCGACAATAGCGCAAACAATTGATCAGCAAATTTAACCAAACTTGTTTTAAGCGATCAGGATGGGCTAAAACGCGCTTGTGGGTTGGGTCGGCCTCAAATTGCAATTCAATTTGGGCTTCATCAGCCATCACCCAAATACTGGCAAGCGCTTCTTCGGCCAGCAGCGCCACATTAACTGGCACCAACGGCAATTCGTCGCTCAATTCTAACCGATGCAATTCCAACAGATCGCGCACCAAGCGGGCCATACGTTGGGCTTCGCGTTCCAATGTCAGCAACGAATGGTCGCGCACCGTTTGCTCGCTTTGTTGGTTGCGCACAATTGCGGTATGAGCTAAAAGCGCGGTCAACGGCGTGCGCAATTCATGCGAAAGCGTGCCAATAAAAGCCCTATGTTGGGCAATTTGCTGGCGCAAGATTGGGTCAGCAGTGTGTTGAATAATCGGGCGCTTGCCACGCTGGCCCAACCACCAGCCAAGGCTAGCGACCAGCCACAGCAACAGCAAGATACCAAAAATCATGGCTTTAAGCGGCAGCACAATCATGGTTCACACTTCAAGCGATAGCCAAACCCCCGCACAGTCTGAATTGGGTCGGCACTAGGATCAAGTTGGTTGATTTTAGCACGTAAGCGTTGCACACATACATCAACAATTCGCGAATCACCCAAAAAGTTCGTGCCCCAAACGGTTTGCAACAGGGCCAAACGGCCCCAAACATGGCTTGGCTGACGCATTAATTGCAATAAAACGCCGCTTTCTTTGGGTGTTAATTCAAGCAATTGTTCATCCCACCATGCGCGTTGTAATTCGCAATCGAAGCGTAATTTGCCGCATTCCAATGCACCAAGCGTTTCGCGTTGATGTTGGGCCAAGCGCAAAATTGCTCGTACCCGCGCCAATAATTCAACGGGCGCAAACGGCTTGGTCAGATAATCATCAGCGCCAACCGTCAGGCCTTCAACCCGATCATGCAGCTCATCACGCGCCGAAAGCATTAAAATTGGCAAATATTGGCTGCTCTGACGAATTTGGCGACAGAGTTCAAAGCCATCGCCATCTGGCAACATTAAATCGAGAATCACCAAGCTTGGGGGATTGAATGCCTGCAAGTGTGCCCGTGCCTGAGCCACGCTTGCAGCCTGAGCAATCTCATAGCCTGCTTGCTCCAACAGGGTGCTCACCCCACTTAAAATTGCTGGATCATCATCGACAATCAGGATGCGACCACTCATAGCCCAAAACCTCCAAACTGTTGCATAGGGCTATTTTAGCTATAAAAGCGCACTCTCAGCAGCACATCAGCGCTTTATCAGCCAATTGTTACCTAATTGTTACACAAGGGTGCTAGGCAGCTGCGTAGGAAGTTGCTACAATAATCAGTGAGGGGTGCGAACTAGTGTGTGGAAGTGATATGTGGTGGTTGATCGGGTAGCATTGCTACCCTTTTTTAATTTAATCCACGAAGGATACGAAGCTGAGAAACCGCGAAGGTCGAGAAATTTTCTCAGTCCCTCGTCCGTGCATTTCATCCTTCATTCCGCATCCTTCATATTTTTGAAGCTCTACACCTCTGCGTTAAATGCGTACTCTATTTTGCTTTTTGACTTTTGATTTCTGCCTTTTCACTTTTAAAAAGGGATCAGGCTTGATGGAATCCATCCTCCAAAGCCTAATCCCTTTTGCTTTTTGATTTCTGACTTTTGACCTTTAACTTATGCTTGCAATTCGCGCAAAGTTTGGAAGTCTTCGTCGCTCAAGGCAATCTTTTCAGCGCCCAGATTTTCTTCGAGGTGCTTGATTTTCGAGGTGCCAGGAATTGGCAAAATCACTGGTGAGCGTTTGAGCAACCAAGCCAAGGCAATTTGGCCAACCGTGGCTTCATATTTCTTGGCAATCTGATCAAGCGTGCCGCCAGGCGCAGTTAGTTTGCCAGCAGCCAAGGGGAACCACGGAATAAAGGCAATTTGCTGGGCTTCGCAGGCATCGACCATGCTTTCCCATTCGTGGTCACCAATGCTATAGCGATTTTGCACCGAAACGATTGGCACAACTTTTTGAGCTTGGGCCAGTTGTTCATTGTTAACTTCGCTCAAGCCAATATGCCGAATTTTGCCTTCATTGCGCAAATCGCTCAACGCGCCCAACGATTCTTCCAAAGGCACTTGAGCATCGATGCGGTGCAATTGATAGAGGTCGATCCGATCGAGTTTCAATTGGCGCAAGCTTTTTTCAAGCGAGATGCGCAAGTGTTCAGGCCGTCCATTTGAATACCAAATGTTTGGGCCGCCGCGCAACAAACCACCCTTGGTCGCAATCACCATATCTGATGCATACGGATGCAAGGCTTCGCCGATCAAGCGTTCGCTCACATCGGGGCCATATGAATCAGCGGTATCGATAAAATTCACCCCAAGTTCGGCGGCGCGGCGCAACACAGCCTTCGCTTGTTCGGGGTCGCTTGGCTCGCCCCAAATTCCATCGCCAGTGATGCGCATCGCACCATAGCCCAACCGCCGAATTTCGAGATCGCCACCAAGTTTAAATGTTAGAGAACCGAGGCTCATCGAGCTTCCTCCAAAACACAATCAATACCGTTCAGTACGGAACTTCATTTATTGTACCCCAAAAAAGCTAAAATTCAGGGTTGTCACTGGGCAATTTAATCGATCAAGCGGGTAGCAATATCGGGAACTTGAAAAAAAACCTCGCGTGGTGCATAGGGTGCAAAATCTTGGATGCGGCTCATGCCCCAACCAACCGCGCCAAAAGCCAATTGCGCTTGCTTAGCAGCCTCTGCATCGCGAATTTCGTCGCCAACACATAGAATTTTTTCGCGCTCAAGGTTAGCTTTGCGCACAATTCGCTCAAAGCGCGCTCGTTTGCGCAAAATCGGCACGCTACATTCATAAAACTCAACTACATTGGCTAAGGCATCGCCCAGCACATGGCGCACATTCTCCTCGCTATTGCTGCTGACCACGCCCAAACGCACATCGGCGGCACTCAGCTGAGCCAAAATGATTTCCATACCCTCAAATAGCTGAATCTGACGAATATTCTGGGCCGCCAGTTGGCGAACATGCCGAGCAATGAGTGGCACTTTCCACCACGCCACTTGCATATACTTCATCACCTCGCGCGGGCTGCGGCCCCGCAATTCGCTAAATTCCTTCGGCGTAAGTTGGCGAAATTTATATTTTTCGGCCACACCGTTGATCGCCTTGACCAACCAAGGAATCGAATCGGCCAACGTGCCATCAAAATCAAACAGAATCAATTCGTATTTTTTCATCACATCGCACCACTAAAATTGCTCATTGCTAAGCATACCTTGCCACAGCGTTGTTGCCAATGTTTGAGTTACTCTAAACGAACTTTAAAGGCTCAGCAATGAGATCAAAATCCTTAACGCAGAGGCGCAGCGTGTTTTTTGCACGCGAAGCACCCAAAGTTTGGGAATTGGAACTCTAACAACAATCCAACAAACAAACATTAGGGGGTGCTGGGGGATGAAAACCCCCGGCGTTTCCCTCCGGCGGAGGGACGGAAGGGTGGCGAACGATGAAAGATCTAAGCATCCAGCACTTTGCGCACGGTTTGCGCTAAGGTTGCCAATGAAACCAGAATGTTGCAGAGGCGCAGCGTGTTTTTTGCGCGCGAAGCACCCAAAGTTTGGGAATTGGAACCCTAACAACAATCCAACAAACAAACATTAGGGGGTGCTGGGGGATGAAAACCCCCGGCGTTTCCCTCCGGCGGAGGGACGGAAGGGTGGCGAACGATGAAAGATCTAAGCATCCAGCACTTTGCGCACAGTTTGGGCCAAGGTTGCCAATGAAAACGGCTTGCTAAGCAACAACGGTTGCTGCGCAAATTGCTGTTGTTGGGCCAAACTATGTTCAGAATAGCCTGAAATAAACAAAATTTTGAGGCTTGGGTCACGCTCGCTCACCAGCTGGCCTAGCTCAAAACCACCCATTTGGGGCATAATCAGATCGGTAATCAACAGCTGAATTGTGCCTGTAGCGTGGGCCTGCAACAGATCTAGGGCAGCCGAACCATTAGCTGCTTCCAGCACCCGATAGCCCAAACCTTGCAGCATGCGCACCAAGACGGCGCGCACTTGTGGCTCGTCCTCGCTGACCAAGATGGTTTCGTTGCCTCGAGGCAGATTTTGGCTAGCATTTGGCGACTCAATGGCAGGCGTTTGCTCCGAACGTGGCAAATAGATTTTGATTGTTGTGCCACGATCAACTTCGCTATACAAACTAATATGACCGCCATGTTGTTTGATAATGCCATAACTGGTTGCCAAGCCCAAACCAGTGCCTTCGTGATCGCTTTTGGTGGTAAAAAATGGCTCAAAGGCGCGGCTTTGCACTGCTTGCGTCATCCCAACGCCGCTATCGCTTACCGCAAACACCACATACCGACCAATCGGTACATCAACATGGCTACGCGCATAGGCTGCATCAACCACCAGATTCTGCGTTTCAACCAACAAATGCCCACCGTTGGGCATCGCATCGCGAGCATTCACCACCAAATTTAAGAGCACTTGCTCAATTTGGCCTGCATCAGCCACAACTACATCAATAGCAGGATTAAGCACAGTTTTCCAGTGAATTGATTCAGGCAAGACGCGCTTAATTAATTTTTCCATAGCAATAATTAAATCGTTAAGATTAATAATTTTTGGCTGTAGCTGTTGCTTACGAGCAAACGTTAATAATTGAGTTGTGAGTAATGCAGCGCGATTGGTTGCATGTTGAATTTCAGTTAATTCTTCGAGCACTGGCAAACCATGCTGAAAACTATCAATCGCCAGCGTGGTATAGCCACTAATCGCCGTTAGCAAATTATTGAAATCGTGGGCCACACCACCAGCCAAGCGCCCAATACTTTCCATCTTTTGAGCCCGAATTAATTGCATTTGCAATTGATTGCGATCAGTGCGATCTTCTGTATGCACCATAATTAAATCTGGCTCAATAAAAACATAGCTTACATATAAATCTCTGAATTGCTCGCTAAATTTAAATTGATAGCGTAACTCTTGATGAATTGTACTTTTTGTCTGACAACAACGCTGAAAATGTTCGAGAATTTCCGGATCATGTTGATAGACAAGTTTGGCTGATTGATTGACAAGTTTAGTAATTGTACCTTGGGTGATGGCTATAGCTGCATCGTTGTAGGTTTCGAGGATAAAATCACTATCAACCCAACGCCATGTATAGGTTGGAATCGGAATGCCAGCATATTGGGCGCGAAATTGGTTTTCGCTAGCGCTCAATTGGGCTACAGCCAAACGCTGTAAACTTGCCAAGCGATAGACTACGCCAGCAATCATAATCAAAAAGATCGACCAACCCACTAAGACCAACGAATAGCGTTCCGATTGGCGTTTAATCGCTATTTCCAAATCAAGATACAGCCGATTTTCCAACTGCTCTGCTTCTAACTCAAGTTGCGAGAAGGCAATACGCCGATCGATCGTGGCTTGAGCGTGATTTTGGGGGCGATTGAGATGCTGCAATAACAAGCCGCGAAAATTGGCTAAATCTTGGCGATATTGGTTGAGTGCTTGGGCTATGGGTGGGGCTGGCGGCAGCAATTGCTCAAACACGACAACCGGATTTTGGCCCTGCTGCCAATCATCAACCGCTAAAATTGCCCAATCAAGGTAAGCAATTGCATCTTGGGCCAACAAGGTTTGGTTGCCATTCAGCACTTGCTCGGCAATCAAATAGCCGCGTTGCATATTCAAGCGGGCTTGAGTCAGGCCGTTGAATGCAGTAATTTGGGTTTGAATCATTGCGCGCATTTGGGAATAATTGGCCTGCAACAAGCCAATTGAAACCAAGGCCACACTCAATAAGGCAATTAATGGGCGTAATTCTTTGCGCCGTAGCCAAGCCAAAGCCTTCATGAGCCATGCTCGCACGCCTGGAGAATACTCGCAGTTGAACGATTGGGCAATTGTTCGCGCGCAAAACCAAACGGCGCAATCAAGCCATAATGTTCGTCGCTGCCAATAAATCCAAGCAACTGCTGATCGATTGCGCTGCGCAAATGGGTATCAGCAGGGCGCATCGCAAACGCCCCATAGCCAATACTCAGATTACCATTGATGATTGGCGGCACAAATGGCTGAGCGCGTTCAACCTGATCCGGCGCTTGCTGAACTAAGAGATCGACGCTAATGTCGGTTAAGGCTAAGCCATCGGCCCGCCCTGCGAGCACTGCTGCCAAGCCAGTTTGCACATCGGGCACAAATAATAATTGCTGAGCATCAATCCCAAGTATTTGGGCGATTGTTGCTTCCTCAGCGCCGCGCATCACCGCCAACCGCCGATCAGGTCGCCGAAAATCGCTAAAACTCTGAATATGCAGGGGATTGCCAAACTGAACCAAGATCGCGGGGCTCAGGGCAAAAGTTGGTTGACTAAAAGCCAACAGCTGGGCACGCTCGCAGGTAATAAACATGCCGCTAGCAATCAGATCAAACTTGCCAGCCTGCAAGCCAGGAATTAAATCGGCCCACTCGGTCTGAACCCATTCAAGCTGGGGGATGCCTAAGCGCTGCATAACCCATGTCATGACCACCGCCGCCTCGCCGTGCATCTCGCCGCTGGCACTACGATAAGCAAACGGTGCTTCGGGAGCATAGCCAATCCGGATCATGCCAGTGCGTTGGGCACGTTCTAAGGTTGTTTCCACCGGAGTTGTCAGCCACCAGATTAAAGCAGTGGTAACAATAATCAGCGTTAAACCAGCAAAGCTCCACCATGCTCGACGCATGCCAAAACCTCCAGCGCAAGAGGTTGCAGCAAGCTCACCAATTGCGAACTGCAATCAGCGAGTCAAGCGCAAAGTGCCTGATACTATTGGGCTATAGTATAACGCAGCTAGTTGAGGATAGCACTAGTACTACGCCGTTATCCGTACTAAAGAACTAGTGTACAGAGCTGAGGCCAGCAAAAAGCCCGGACTCGTGTGAGTCCAGGCTTTGCTTATAAGAGTGAGGATTGATTCCCCAGGGTTCTTACCAGCGGTTCGAGCGTGATGATGATTGTTGGCTTTGGAAGCAATCGCGGCAGTAAACTGGCTTGTCGCCACGTGGTACGAATGGCACTTGTGCAGGGCCGCCACATGATGAACAGGTGGTGGTGTGCATTTCGCGTTGACCGCGATCTGAGCTGAAGCCACCACGATCTGAGCTGTAACCACCACGGTCTGAGCCATAGCTGCTGCGGCTGTAGCCACCACCGCCGCCACGGCTTGAGCTTTCGTAGCCACCGCCACCGCGATTTTGTTTGCGGGCTTGGCGGCAGTTTGAACAGCGAGTTGGCTCGTTGTCAAAGCCCTTTTGAGCATAAAATTCTTGTTCGCCAGCGGTAAATACGAACTCGTTGCCACAATCGCGGCAGTTCAACGTCTTGTCGGTAAAGCTCATTAGCTTGTTTCTCCAACTATGGTAAGGGATTCCAATTGTTTCAGGTTGGAGTCACGAAGCTCAGGGAAGAGATTGCATATCCACTCAGTCCGAGGTAATGTGAGGAACCAAACCATGTCAACGCAATCATTGTACCAAAACTATCTACAATTTACAAGAGGCAAAATGTGCTTTTTTGCCACGAGTTTAATCATGCGGGGTAGCTAGGGGTGAAAAAGTGGTTAAACTATGGTGGCAAAGGGTAGGTAGCTAGTTAGCCTACCCTACCCTTTACCCAACATGCTTAGCTGCCGAAGATTTTGCTCCAAAAGCCACGCTCTTTTTGCTCGAAATGATCCATGCCCATGGTCTCGCCAAGTTTCTGGAACAGTTCGCGCTGGTCTTCGTTGAGTTTGGTTGGCACGCGCACTTTAACCACAACCATTTGATCGCCGCGGCGGCCTAAGTTGCGCCCCGATGAATCAATGTAGGGCACGCCTTTGCCGCGCAAGGTAAAGACTGTCCCATCTTGGGTGCCCGCTGGCACATTCAACGGCTCGTCGCCATCAACGGTTGGCACATTCAGTTGCGCACCCAAGGCTGCTTGCACAATGTTAATTGGCAGTTGCAACAGAATATTGTTTTCTTCGCGCACAAAGAAATCGTGTGGTTGCACCCGTAAATTAACATACAGATCGCCAGCAGAGCCGCCACTTGGTCCGCTATCGCCAGCCCCACCAATTCGAATCCGCATGCCATCATCAACCCCAGCTGGCACGGTCAATTTGCGCTTGACGGTTTCGCGGACGCGGCCTTCGCCGCGACAGGTTTTACATGGAATCGGAATAATCACGCCACGCCCAGAACATTGATCACAGGTGGTGACGGTGACCATATTCAGGAAGGTGCGCACCCGCATCTCGCCCGAACCTTGGCACTTGGGACAGCGCGTTGGCTCGGTGCCAGGTTCAGCGCCATTGCCACCACAAGGCCCACACGATTCGAGCCGCCGATAATCAAGCTCTTTTTCGGTACCAAAAATCGCTTCTTCAAAGCTAATCACCAAATCGGCGCGTAAATCGGCACCTTGGCGCGTGCCGCCACGGCTACCGCCACGCGCACCTTGGCCAAAGAAGGCATCGAAGATGGTGCTAAATGGATCGCCGCCAGCGCCACCAAAGCCCGAAAATGGGTCGAAGCCTTGGCCGCTGCTGCCAGCATGGCCAAATTGGTCGTACATGCGGCGCTTTTGATCGCTCGAAAGCACCTCGTAGGCTTCGGTTGCCTCTTTGAATTTGTTTTCGGCTTCTGCATTGCCGGGGTTGCGGTCGGGGTGATATTGCATGGCCAACTTGCGGTAGGCCTTTTTGATCTCGTCAGGTGAGGCACTTTTGCCCACACCTAGTACTTCGTAGTAGTCGCGTTTTGCCTCAGTTGCCATACATATCCCTTATGTAGTAAGGATGAAGGATGAGGGATGAATTATGAACATCCCCATCGCTCACACCTTGGTTAATCTTGTAGAAGGGTGAAGGATGAGGGATGAATTATGAACATCCGCACCATTCACACCTTAGGTTTGTAATGTAAGTTCTGCGCTTGATGTCTAAATTACATATTCAATAATGAAGAATGAAATAACCTTTCTAAATTCATAATTCGTCTATTTCATCCTTCATCCTTCATCCTTCATCCTTCATAATTTCGTTAGAGTTCTACTTCGTCGGCATTGCCTTGTTCTTGGCTGGAGGTTTCTGGCTCGATGCCAAAATCGGGTGCTGGCTTGAGCCGTTGCATTGCCACGCTCAATTCAGCAGTACGATTGTTGATCGCTTCCATATCGTCGCCATCAAGCACCGCCCGCAGTGCCGCAATCCGATCTTCGACTGTGTTACGAGCAGAGTAATCCACATTCTCATCGGCTTCGCGCAACATGCGATCGGCGGCGTAGATTACGCCATCGGCTTTGTTGCGAGTTGCAATTTGATCACGGCGGCGCGCATCACTATCGGCGTGATCTTCAGCATCGCGAATCATCGAGGCAATTTCATCATCGTTTAAGCCCGACGATGGCGTGATGGTGATTTTTTGCTCTTTATTGGTTGCTTTGTCGGTAGCGCTAACATTAACAATCCCGTTGGCATCAATATCAAAAATAACTTCAATTTGCGGCACGCCACGCGGCGCGGCAGGAATGCCATCGAGGGTAAAACGGGCCAACGATTTGTTATGCCGAGCTTCGGCGCGCTCACCTTGCAACACATGAATTTCGACACTATTTTGATTGTCGCTCGCGGTTGAGAAAATTTGCGAACGCTTGGTCGGAATCGTGGTGTTGCGATCAATCAGCGGGGTCATCACACCGCCATAGGTTTCGATGCCCAAGGTCAATGGCGTTACGTCAAGCAACAGCACATCGGTCACATCACCCGAAAGCACACCCGCCTGAATTGCCGCGCCAATTGCCACCACTTCATCGGGATTCACACCCTTGTGTGGATCTTTGCCAAAGAATTTTTTGACGGCGGCTTGCACAGCTGGCATGCGGGTTTGGCCACCAACCAAAATCACTTCATCAACTTCGCTGGCTTTCAAGCCAGCATCTTGCAAGGCGAGTTTGATTGGCTTGAGCGTGCGTTCGACCAAATCGCCAGTCAATTGCTCAAGTTTGGCGCGGGTCAAGGTGGTATTCAAGTGTTTGGGGCCGCTGGCATCGGCACTGATAAACGGCAGCGAAATATCGGTTTGCAACACGCTCGAAAGCTCTTGTTTGGCCTTTTCGGCAGCTTCCTTCAAGCGTTGCAAGGCCATGCGGTCGCTGCGCAAATCGATATTATTTTCGCGTTGGAATTCGCTTGCTAGCCAGTCGATAATCTTTTGATCGAAATCATCGCCGCCGAGGTGGGTATCGCCGTTGGTTGCGCGAACCTCAAACACCCCATCGCCAAGCTCCAAAATTGAAACGTCGAAGGTGCCACCACCAAGGTCATAGACGACAATTAATTCGTTGGTGTTGCGATCTAAGCCATAGGCCAAGGCGCTGGCGGTTGGCTCGTTGATGATGCGCAATACTTCGAGGCCAGCAATTTTGCCAGCATCTTTGGTCGCTTGGCGCTGCGAATCATCAAAATAGGCCGGAACCGTAATCACCGCTTGAGTGACAGGCTCGCCCAAATAGGCTTCGGCATCTGCTTTGAGTTTTTGCAAAATCATGGCCGAAACTTCTTGCGGCGAGTAATCGCGACCACCCATCAAAACCCGGGCATCGCCATTGGGCGCGCTGGTCATGCGATAAGGAATCAAATCCTTGTCGCGTTGAACGCTAGGATGATCTAATTTACGGCCAATAAAGCGCTTGACCGAATAAATTGTATTTTCGGGATTGGTGACCGATTGGCGCTTGGCCACCAAGCCAACCGTGCGTTCACCGTTTTTGCTCAAGGCGACAATTGAAGGCGTGGTGCGTGCGCCTTCGGCGTTGGGAATAACCACCGCCTCGCCACCTTCCATGACCGCAACCACTGAATTGGTTGTTCCAAGGTCAATACCGATCACTTTACCCATATACTTATTGCTCCACAGACAGCGACAAAGCATCGTTAAGCGACAGCCACGAACGGCAGCGATGCCACTTAAACGATGCTTTGCCTAGGTGCTCCTACTTGCCGACTTTGACGACCGTTGGACGCAAGACCCGTTCGCCGAGCTTGTAGCCGCGGCGCAATTCGGCCACGACTTTGTTTGATTGGGCTTCGTCGCCTTCTTCAAACATAATTGCTTCGTGAACATTGGGGTCGAATTCTTCATCAACGGCGGGAATTGGTTGCAGGCCAGCGCCCTCAAGCACCGTTTCAAATTTACGTTGTACTTGTTTAACGCCGCCAATCCACTGATTGTTTTCAATTTCAGCGGGAATTTGGCCCATCGCCAAGAGCAGGTCGTCGAGCACTGGAAGCAATTTCAACATTAAACCAGCGCTAGCATTGCGAATCAACTCCTCGCGTTCGCTTTCGGTGCGGCGTTTGTAATTTTTGAAATCGGCAATTGCGCGCATCCAGTTGGTTTTATGTTCTTCAACTTCGCGTTCGAGCGTGGCGATCCGTTCGTTCAGGCTTTCTGCATCGCCTTCAGGATTGGTATCGTCAGTTGATTGTGCTTGCACTTCTTCCGTCATGAGAACTCCATACCTCCGTAAAGATCAAATTTGTATTATCACCGAATTAGGTTTCCTCACTCCCGCCCTCGCGCACCCGTGAGTCAAAAATCCTGTGCTCCCCTCGCCCGCTCTGTGGGAGAGGGGTTGGGGGTGAGGGAACCTTATTCAACCTATTCTGTTGGTTCTATTTTGCGTTCGCCGTATAAATCGCCCATCAGATCGCTCATGACCCCAGCGATATAGCGCACGCTAGAGATTGAGCGCGGATAGGCCATGCGGCGCGGCCCCAAAACCCCGACAACTCCGGCAACATCGCCATTGACTCCGTAGCGCGAAAGAATCACACTATAATCGCGCAACTCATCGCGGCTATGCTCGCCGCCGATAATCACCTGCACGCCATCGGAGGCCAAGGCTTGGGGAATGAGCGATTCGAGCATCGTGCCGCCTTCGAGAATCGAAAGCACCTCGCGCACCCGCGTCACCTGGCCAAACTCTGGTTGATGCAGCATTTCGAGCAAGCCATCGTGATGAATTAATTCGTTGACATGCTCCTCGAATTGTTGCATTGCCCGCGCCACGCTCTCGATCACCAGCATTTCAAAACTGCTGAGCGGAGGTTGAGCCACAGGCTGCGTCAGCGCAAGCGCCGCAATCGCCTTGGCCGAAGCTTCATGACAAAGCTCATTGATCCGGCCAGCGATTCTGCTAAGCTGCTCTTGGGTGGTGTTGGGGTCGGCGGGCAGCGTTTGTTGCTTAACCGAGCCTTCGTGCAACACCAACACCATCAACACCAAGGCATCGTTGATCGCGATCAATTCAATATGTTTAAAGCGACTTTCATAGGCGCGCGGGGGGGTAACCACGGCTGCGGTTTGGGCAGTTCGGGCCAAAACCGCTGCTGCCAAATGAATCCATTGGTTCAATTCCGAGCGGATTTGATAGAACTGATGTTGGATCATGCGCTGTTCTTGGGTGGAAAGCGCCGCCCGATCCATCAAATTTTCGACAAAGAAGCGATAGCCAGCATCGGTGGGCAAGCGCCCAGCCGACGTATGCAAATGGGTCAAAAGGCCAGCATCTTCTAAGGCCGCCATTTCGTTGCGGACAGTCGCCGAGCTAACCCCCAAACTCCGCGCAAGATCCTGCGAGGCGACTGGAGTTGCCGTATCGATGTATTGTTGGATAACTGCCTTAAGCACCCGTCGTCGCCGCTCATTGAGTTCTAGATTCATCGCTCACCTCGCTTTAGCACTCTTGGCCGCCGAGTGCTAACTCGGTAAGTTATAAGATTGGCGTGCTCGCCGCACGCCGCTGAATATTGTAACACGCCGCGAAAGAGCTAGCAACGGGGCCACGCCAGCTCTTACATCGCTCTAACATTCAGCCAATTTAAACCAGTTGCGACTAAATCTCAAAAATTGGCTGAATTTCCGTTAGATCTATATCGCAAGAACTATGCACATTTTGCCCAGAATCGGCTATAATCGCCAAACGCTATTACGATATGATCATCAAGTGCTATGAGGAGGTTTCGAATGTGGGTCGGGGAGAAACTCTGCTGATTGAGGAGCAGGTAGCATCGGGGGGGTCTGGCAACTCTCCTTATAGCGTGATGCTGAATGTCAATAGTTTTTAGTGTGTAAGGAAGGTCTATGCGTTCGATGCGTATGCTGCGTTTGCTAGCAGCATTAATTGTGGTGAGCATGCTTCCATTGAGCCGAAGCAACGCCCAAACTCCAACCACCAATGCCCCAATCAATCGCTTGCTCAACCAAGGAGCCAATGTTGCTCGCCACAGCCAAACAGGCTATGTGCGTTGGATTGGCGCGGCAGCAGGCACAACCCTCGATCAGCCAAGCGGCCTGAATCGGGCAGATACGGTTAATGTTGCCAACGCCTATGTGGCCGAATATGGTAGCTTGTTTGGCTTAGCCCAAGCCAGCGATGCAGCAATTGCAAAAACGACCACCACCCAAGATGGTCGCCAAGTTGTGCGTTATCAACAACGCTACCAAGGCGTGCCAGTAGTAGCTGGTGAATTGCAAGTGCAATTGAACCAAGCAGGCGAATTGCTCAGTATGAATGGCGAAGTGTTGCCAAATCTCAATCTGAGCACCAGCGCCAAACTGAGCCAAGCCAACGCTAGCAGCATTGCCCAAAACTATGTTGCCGCCAAATACGATGCCAACACTGCCAACTTGAATGTGAGCAACAACGAGCTTTCAATTTACAACCCAGCCTTGTTGGGTGGCACTGGTGTTCAAAAAAATAGCTTGGTTTGGTTAGTCACGATTGAATCAACCAGCAGCGAGCCAATTCGCGAGTATGTGTTTGTCAATGCCCAGTCGGGCGAGATTAGCTTAGCCTTCAACCAAATTGGCTATGCCAAAAATCGCTTCGTCTGCGACGACGACAATGTGATTGATACCGACAACACTCCCAATAATAACTGTGATGAAGCCAGCGAATATGTGCGCACCGAAGGCTCAGCCCCAAGTGGCGATGCAGATATCGATGCCGCCTACGATTATTCGGGCGACACCTACGACTTCTACAACTTGTTCTTTGGCCGCAACAGCATCGACAACAACGGCATGAGCTTGATTTCATTGGTCAAGCATTGCCCACCTGGTGCTGGTTGCCCTTACCAAAACGCCTTCTGGAATGGTCGCCAAATGACCTATGGTGAAGGGTTTGCTGCTGCCGACGACGTGGTTGCCCACGAATTGTCGCACGGCGTAACCGAATATACCTCAAACCTGTTCTACTACTTCCAATCAGGCGCAATCAACGAAGCCATGTCGGATATTTTCGGCGAATTCATGGATCAAACCAACGGTAGCGCCGACGATGATACAAGCACTCGTTGGATTATGGGCGAAGATTTGGGCGGATTGCGTGATATGCAAGATCCACCGCAAGGCGGCCAGCCTGATAGCATGCTCAGCCCATTGTATGTGCTTGACGCAAGCTTGGCTGACAACGGTGGCGTGCACACCAACAGCGGGATTGCCAACAAGGCTGCCTATCTGTTGACCGATGGCGACAGCTTCAACGGCCAAACGATCAACTCGATTGGCATCACCAAAACTGCCCATTTATTCTATGAAACCCAAATTAGCTCGTTGACTTCGGGCAGCGACTATGCTGATTTAGCGTCGGCTTTGCGCCAAGCGTGTAGCAGCCTAACTGGCAGCCATGGGATTACGGCAGCTGATTGTGCTGAAGTTAACAAAACCATTTTGGCCACCGAAATGGATTTGCAGCCAACCAACGCACCAGCTCCTGACATCAAGGCCTGTAGCCCTGGCCAAACTCAGGTTAATGTTTTCGCCGATGATTTTGAAGCCTTGCCAAACACCAAATGGACTGCAAGCGCCTTGAGCGGTAGCAACGAAAGCTGGACGACCAATCCTGCTCAAATCGTTGGCGCGTATGCAACCAGCGGCAATGGTTCGGCCACCAACATCAATGGCGTGTATGGTGTGAATCAAGATGTTGAAGAATCGGCCTTCAGCCAAAATGCAGCTGTAACGGTTCCAGCCAATGGCTTTGCCTACTTCCGCCATGCCTACGATTTCTACTCACCAATCGATGCGGGCGTGGTTGAATATAGCACCAACAACGGCAACAGCTGGCAATCGGCAGCAAACTTGTTTAGCTACAACGGGCCAAACAACATTGCTGCAGGCGGCGAATTTGCAGGCGAGCAAGCCTATGTTGGCAACAGCAATGGCTACACTGCTAGCCGCTTGAATCTCTCAAGCTTGGCTGGTCAATCAGTTCGCTTCCGCTTCAAAGTGGCGCTTGGCGACAACCCAACTCCAAGCCGCTCGGTTACCTGGTCGATTGACGATTTCGCAATCTACAGCTGTAGCGGCGCAGTAACGCCAGCAGCACCAAGCCTGTTCCTCACCAGCGATGTCTTGGCCCAACAAGGCAAGATTAGCAGTGCTGTGATTGGGACGGCCTCTGATGATATTGATTTGGCTGGTTCGTTGGCCGTGAGCGTTGCTGGCGCGCCAGCAGGCTTGAACGTCAACGTCGCCAACCAAGCAGGCATCTTGAAAGCGACGGTCAATTGTGCTTGTGACACCGAAGTTGGCAGCTACCCAATTACGGTAACCGTCCGCGACAGCGGCAACCGCACCGCTAGCCAAGTATTCAATGTTGAAGTTGAAACCGCTGGCCAAAGCGTGATTGACGGTGGCTTTGAGCTCGGCGAGGGCTGGGAAGCCTTCTCAAGCTCGTTTGGCGACGTTTCACCGCCATTGTGTTTCTTGCCTGGCTGCGCTGGCGAGCCACGCACTGGCAATAGCTGGTTGCGCTTTGGCGCACGCGCTGGCAGCACCGAAACCGCGTTTGCAGAGCAAACCTTCACCTCAACTGCGAGCGATGCAACGCTTGAATTCTATCTCTCGATCTATGCCCATAACGGGCGTGGCACGCAAGATTACGTCAAGCTTAGCATTGATGGCGAAGAAGTGTTCCGCGTCACCGATGCCAACACCGAATACGACAATGGCTATGCCAAAGTGACGATTCCATTGACCGACCTTGAAGCAGGCGCACATGTCTTGCGCTTCGATTCAGTCAATAATTCGACTACACGCAACATTCGCTTTAGCATTGATGACATCAGTTTGATTACTGAAACCAATCAATGCCGTGGCGTTGGCGTGTATCTGCCTGCCGTCACCAAATAACGGGATACCCTCACCCCAGCCCCTCGCCTACTCAACACGGGCGAGGGGAGCACTGGTCTCGTGGTTAACCTGATATACCAATACGAATAACCACAAAAGCGCCACCATGGCTTAGGTCATGGTGGCGCTTTTGATTTTTAGCGCCCAAACGCTGTCAAGGCGCGCTGGCTCAATAGTTCAGCTGGCAGCGGAAACTGGGCAATAAGCTGCCCATAGCTGCGCTCTTGAATCAAATTGCCAGCAACCCCAACCAAAACCAGCGTTTCAGCATCGGCACTAACCACCGCATGATTGTGTAATGGCAACTCATCGCTCCATTCCAAGGCTCCAGTTGCGGCGGCATAAACCCGATATTGCTTGCTGAGCACAGGTTGTTGCAAACTGCGTTGCCACCATAAGCGCGTGCCATCAGCCGACCAACCGACAATTGGGGTTGTAGTTACCATCGGCCCGCTTGGTTGTTGATCAAGCACGTGCCATGTTTGGCTAGCATGATCGTAACGCTGCAATTGAGCCATGCCCTGCGCCGAATCAAAGGTTACTGCGGCTAAAGCAGAGCCATCAGGAGCCAAGGCTAGGGCATGGTCTGAGCTAAGCGGCAAACTGAGCGTACTTGAGGTTTGGTTGGTTAAATTCCACCAAACCAGCTGTTGCTCGCTAGCAGTTTGGCTTTGGCGATAAACCAAGGTTTGTTGGTTTGCCATAACCAAGGTTTGCGGCTCGTAGGGCAATTCGGCCAAAATTTCAATTTCCGCTTGTTGGGTGAGCATAATTTTGGCAAAAAAAGTTTTTTTGTTGAAAGCGCTTGTTCTGGCACCATGCAATAAGGCATACAGGGTTTGACCACTCCACGCTAGCGGCTCGATCTTTTGATAGTTATGTGGTTTGAAGGTTGTTTCAAGCGCTGTAAGCTGGTTGGTAGTGAGATCTAAAAGCAGTAACGGTTGAGCAGAATGACGTGGCAAAAGAACAATCAGTACCTGTTGCAAATCGGGATTGATTACTGTTTGGATTGTCGTATCTAATGGGTGTTCTATAGCAGAATAATCAATTTGACGATGGGTTTGGGTTTGGGGATCGTAGAGCCATAGTGCATCAGACGAATCGTCGCGGTAAAGCGCCAAAGCAGGGAGCTTAGGCCGCTTAATTAATAACCGTATATCAAGCATTTCAATCTGTTGATCGCTCCATAGGGTGGAATAGATAGTTGTTTGGTTCATTGTCTCCTTGGCAAACAGTGCCAAGGGATAGCGCTCGGTAGCAGGGAGTACGATTTGATTGGTTGCTAGTGATTGAGCATTCGGCAACCCTCCATCAGGTATAGTTTGCGGCACTATTAAAATGTTCCCAACCGCTTGAATAGGTTGTTGCCCAACCGCAAAACTGGTGCGTTGTTGGCTTTGGGGATGCCACAAATCAATAAAATAATTGTCATACAAATACGCATACCAATAGCCCGATTGATAGCTTGGCACGAGCGACAAGCGTTGCTCAACAGGATAAGAATCAAGCAATTTACCGGTTTCAAGATCATAAATGTGCCATGTATAGGGCGGTTTCTTTCTAAAGGGCAGGGATTCTTCAATAACTGCAATCTGCTTTAAATCGGGCGCAACGATAATGTTATAAGGCTGCTCGCTTGGTGGTGGCGTAAGTTGAACTGTGCGTAATGGCGCTCCCGTAAGCCCATCCAACTCAAGCACAGCCGTTTCGTTATGCAACACAAAAAGCCGTT
This sequence comes from Herpetosiphon giganteus, assembly GCF_016907925.1. GTDB lineage: Bacteria > Chloroflexota > Chloroflexia > Chloroflexales > Herpetosiphonaceae > Herpetosiphon > Herpetosiphon giganteus. The sequence goes on from NZ_JAFBCZ010000018.1 coordinate 114,317, forward strand.
GCTGAACAAATGTAATAATTCCACGCTCCTCAGCCGTGGTTAACTCAGCAGTTCGTGGGTCATAGTGGCTCATTTTCTGTTCAGATTTATAGGTGGAGCACCAAAATGTCCCGTGGAGGTTCAGTGTACACGTATATCGAGAAATATACTCAAGGTTAATATCGTGCTGCTCAAGTATTGCTCCATCGCTTAACTGAACATGCATCCATGTCCAAAAAAAAGCTCCAAGTTTTGGTTTACTGCGCTCAATTGTCAAATATACGCCAGTTTTGGCTTCATCGAGCGCCGCAAAGACGAAATCAGTCCCATCAAAAGTATCGAATTCTATTTCCCAGCGGTATTGATTGGTTGCAAAATCAAACAGCTGAATACCATTGAAGTGATGACTAATTGCTAGGTGTTCTTCAGCAAAGATACTGACAATTTTATCGGGGTATTTCGCGCCAACAGGGGTTAATTCGCCGCTCGCTGCAAGCCAAACATAATTTAAATCCAAGCCAAACTCTGGCTGTTTCAATTGCACCAACACCCGCTCATTGGCTGGCATGCTCAAGGCTTGGGTGGGCGTGGCAATTGGCTGGCTTGGGCTGGCTTGGGCTGCCGACGGTAAAGTTGGCGTGGCTTGGCTAACGACAGTTGGCGTGGGCTGTTGCGCTTGGCAATTGCTCAACAACCCAACCAATATCCCCAGCAAAAGCATTCGATACACTTTTTGCATAGCCTTCTCCCTCTCTGGCTCCTATGGTTGCGGATAGACATACTCAACACTAAATGATCGAAATGGAGTCGTCGCATCAAAGCCATTAAATTGGATTAACGGCAACCAGTGTTGATTAATTCGCTCCAAAATATACACATCGTCGGGCATCACCACCATGACACGCTGGCCAAACCAATCACTCTTGGTTAGATTGAACCAATCAGCAAGCACCAGTGAATGGCCGATTTGGCTTGTGCGGCTCAATGTCAGCAAGCGTGAGTTAATCGTCTGGCTTTGGGCAAGCAAATAATATTGACTATCGCCCGACCACGTACCTTGAAAGCCTATCTGCAGCGGCTGGCGCATTAACTCCAAACCAGTTGCACTATCAAACATCAACAAGGTGCCATAGCGCCAAGGATACGTCCGCTCAAACAGCATAATCGTCTGGCCATCGGGCGCGATCTCAATTTCAAGGGCCTTGCGATCATCGGTTGCCATGAGCAATTGGGTTAGTTGGCTGACGATTGAATAGCGCTGAAGTTGATCTTGGAAATCTTGATAGACGACAATTGGCGAGCCAGCCGTATACCAAAGCTCCTTCGCCTGATCAGGATTGAGCAGATTTGTGCCTTGGCTTGGGTCATTGGCCGAGCTTTGCCAGACCAAATATTCAAACGATTGCGCCGATTCAAGCCACGTTCGACCAACAATTGTTAGTTGCTGCCCATCCCAGTAGATGGGGATTAATGTGGTTGCGGCGGGCAGTTCGGCAAAAATCCTGGGTTGGCCAGTTTGCAGATCAACCGCAAGGCAACGGTTGACTCGTGAATTGGATTGCGCATTGAAATGATAGCTATAGCACACCGCAATGCTCCGATTATCGGGCGCACTGACTCCCGCAAAATCATCCCAACCGCCAATTTCAGCGGGATCGAGATCAAGGGTAAGGGTTGTTTGGCTGGTTGGATCAAAAATCTGCCAGCTTGCGTCTGTCCGATCAATCAGCAATGGCGCTGCATTCCAACGGGCAATACGATAAAAACTTTCTTCAGACTCCACGCGACGGCTTTCGTTAGGCCAAAGCTGGAGGGTCTGCGATTCATGCCCAACTAAAGCCAAAGGCTGAGCGGCCAATGCCACAGGCGCAAGCGGAGCATTTGCCGGAAACGGAACAGTCAAAATTTCAAGCTGTGGGTTAGCAACCGAGGGCAGTGGCTGAAACTTGGGAATTAATCCAAACCCAAAAATTGTATGCTCAAGCTCAATCGTTTGAGTTTGGTTGGTTGGGAGATCAATCGTTTCCAAGACACCAGTGCGATTGAGCAGAATGAGGCGTTGGTCATCGAGAAAGCGAATCAACTGACTCACATCATAGCTACTGGTATGAGTTCGTTCATAGACTAATTGACGTTGCCACAAACCAAGCCCATTGCCAGCGCGATCATAGGCGAAAATTTGCTGAACTAAATTTGTGTCGAAGTTTTCGAAACGATTAACAACCGCAACCACATAGCTGAGATCGGGCGAAACCAACAGATGATCAATGCGTCCAGCACGTGGTAAATGTGAAAATTCAGTTTGGTTGAGCGTTTGACGCTTGAGCAAATCGATTTCGTTGACCATGCCTGAACCAAAGACCAAGGCCCGCTGCCCATCGGCTGCCACCGCAGCGAACTCAAGCTGGCTAAACCAGGGTTCTGCAAAGCCTTCACTGGCCGCATCAAAGCCAAACAATTGACCGTCGGCCAAAAGCCATGGACCAGCGGCGGTTGGCAAGACTTTGGGTTGTTGGCGCAACAGCGGTGCTTGATATTGGCGCAATTCTAGGCCACTGCGGCTATCCAGCCCACGCAAACGCACCGTCGCAGGCTGAAATGGGTCATTGGTGGCTTGCTTTTCGATTAACCAAACCACATCCATAAATGGATCGTTGACCACATCCAAAATTGTGGTTTCGCGTTGATCTGTTTGGGTAAACAGTGGCAATTGCCACAAACGCCGATCATCGCGCAACGAACGGGCTTCGAGCCAGGCATAATTGCGACTCAACAGCACATTATGGTCGCGGTCAATTGTAATTATCGGCTCTCGATCGATGAGCTTGCCTCGCGGTTGAGGCTGATTAACGCCATCCCAAAAATGCGACTCAGCCTCATCTCCCATCAACAGCAACTGTTGCTCGCCCAGATCAAGCGTTTTGCTGGCGGGCAGCGGCTGATTGGGTTGGGGCTGAGTTGCAATACTCGGGGTTGGAACTGCTGCAACCACCACCGTCGCAGTTGGCACAGGTGCTGGGGGCGCTGGCGTTTGGGCTGCCAAAATCATGGCAATTAATAAACCAATCCCAGCCATGACTGGTAGAATTTGCCAACGACGGCCTGAACCGCCAATCTTGGCGCGCTGCGAATGCTCTTCCATCATCAATACCTCTCGTAGGGTTGCTCTCATTGGAGCATACTATCGAACCTTGCCCTAATCATAGCAAACTATGCCAAGTTGGCTTAGCGAGGATACACATAACGCACCCTGCTTCTAGGCGTGGCTTCGAGTTGGTGTTGCCGAAGAAGCACTAGCGCTGTGCGAGCTTGAGCACTTGGCGTGGCATGAGGAGTTGTGCTTGGAAATAGAACAATCGTGGCGGTCGGGCTGGGTTTAATCGTGGGCGAGGCAGCAAGCGCCACGGCTGTTGGCTGGTTGGTAGGGCTAGGTTAGGCTTGATCAACAGGGCTTAAACCAAACAGCATACGCACAACTAAGCCAAGCCCAATTACTGTGCAACTCAGCAGCAAAACCCGCCAATGTCGCCCTAGATTGCGAGCCTTGGCGGCAGAACGATCATCCATCAGCAAACCCTCTCACTCGTGCTTGACCATGGGGAATAGTACGATCAAGCCTAGCGCACACGTCATGGGTTGCACAATGATAGCAAGCTGATGCCAAGCTGAGTCAAGGCTGGGGATCATAACCTGTCATCCGATCCCCAACCCCCGATCCCTATATCCAATTAGCGTGGATACACATAATAAATCTCTTCGGAAAGGCCAATATCCTCGCTAATCCGCCAATCAATCTGTAATGCTTGGCCATCCCAGCTGAGTTGCTCAAGGCTTGGTTGCCACAAATGCTGGGCCAGCAGCGTTTTGCCATCGTTATACAAGGCTACTGGTTTTTTGAGCGGATCACGCTTTGTACTAAATACGAGGCTTGGTTGTTGGGCGTTATAAACGCCAAGCCGTTGTTCGCGGCTAATATTCCCAAAATCCAACAACAACCAACGGCCATCAGGCGACCATAAAAATGGGCTTTCGCTACTCTCGGAATACGCGCCTGAATCTAGTTGATACCAGCGTTGCTGCTCAAGCTGATATAAGGCCGGAGCACTACTGCCATCAGCTGTTGGCAACATAAAAGCAAAGCTATTGCCTTCGGGCGAAAAACTCAGCGCATCGGCGGCTAATGGCATCAATGGCAGGGCAATATCGTGGCTTTGCTGCTTAACCAAATCGAGCACTCGCAACAGCATCGTTTTATTAGCAGCAGCCAGCGGGTAGATTAGCCAGCGTTGATTGGGCGCAACATACACCCGGGCCAGAATCGCATTGCTCACATCAGGAATGTTGGCCACAATCGCGGGAATTTCAGCGATTTTTTCTGCTTGGAATGGCGGCCCGAGCTGCACCCGCCAGAGCAGTTGAGGGTTTTTGCTGGTTTGCAGAAAATAGATGCTATCGCCTTGCCAAGCAAGCGGCTTAGCCCATTTCAATTCTGGCCAGGTGCGCGAATCGGCGAGCACATTCCATTCGCCAGTTTGGGTATTGATTTGCAGCAGTTGACTTGCCCCAATAAATTGATCGTTGCTACGCATATCTTGGCCTACCACCACCACCATGCTTTGATAATTTGGCGCAAGCATGCTGTCGATAAAACTTTCGTCGTTCAGAATCTTTTCAAATTCCCATTCGACAGTTTGCTGGCTCACCGGATCAAGCAATTGCCATGTTTTTGATTTGGGGTGTTGCAGCACTAAGGGCGGCTGATTATAGCGCTCAAACAGCCTAGAACCTTCCTCAACCAATACTTCAAGCGTTTGATCAGATGATAGCCGTTGCAAGCGTAAATCTAGGCCAAGTCGATCGCCAAAAATTGCCACTGGCTGAATGCTTGGGGGTTGAATCGTTGGCAAATTCGGTTGATCATACATTGGCACCATGGTTGGTAACGGCGTAACCGCCGCTTGATATTCGCTATTCGCCAGATTAATCGCCGGGCCAGCGATCTCACCCAGCCATGCAATGCCATGATCGCCCCAAACTGAAGCTGGAACAACCTCGGTCAAGCTATTGGTTGCGACATTCCAACGGCTAACCAACTGCTGCTCACGCTCCCAATCGAAGCTCGAGATGAACCATTGATCGGCAGTTATGCCAGGGTAGATTGAGCTAAGGCTGTCAACTTCGCTGATCCCAAGCAACTGCCCAGTTTGCAGGTTGTAGACCGAGCTGAAATACCGATCGTCAACGCGTGGATCATCACTGCTGACGATGCTCTCAACCACTAAGGTTTGTTGGTTATGCGAGAACGTGGCGCTAAGCAGATTGCCTTGAAACGGCGGATTTAATGCTACTTTTTGCTCATTACCACTCGCCCAATCGATCAGGCTCAACGTGGTTGGTGCCCGAAACACCCCCAAGAATGGTTGCGTGCCATCACCAACAATCTCATTCTTATTAAGCGCACCAACATCACGTTTTGTCATGGTCATGGGGTCAAATTGAAACAGTTTATCCTCTTCGATGCCCCAAATCTTGCCATCGCTGGTCATGATATGGCTATGGCCTGGGAGTGGTAATGAGCTGGGGCCATCAAGCAGCTGACCATCCTGAATCGCGAGATGGCTCCACGTCCAACGTGCATCATCGCTACGTTGATCAAGCACATAGACCCCGCTGCCAGCTTGATCAACTTTTAGCCTACTTTTACGATCATACTGGTTTTTGGGCAATAATTGCATACTCCAACGCGGCTGACCCGTTTTGAGGTCAATTGCAACTAAGTTTTGGTTACGCGGCAGCAGCAAGGTTTGTTGCTCGGGCAACAGCGCCATAAAGTTTGCTGCATACTCATCGACGGTCGCAATTGGCACAAAGCCTGTAGCCTCAACGCGTACCAATTGATATTGCTCTATATCAGCACGCACAATCATTGCATAGCTATGGATTTGGTCAACAGGTGTAGGTTGAGCCGTTAACGTTGGCAGCGTTGTAGGTGTTTGAAGCCCAAGCGTTGCTGCGGGAATCGTCGTTGTTGGTTGTTGAATCGCGGGCACAATTGTTGGCAACAACTCGGCATCATTCAGATCCCTGGTTGGAACGCTGGTGAATGCTGGCTCAATCGTCGCTAACCGAAACTCGCCTGGGTCTGCTGGCAAAACTTGGATTGGCGGCGCTGATTGCTCTGGTTGCCAGGCAGGAAACGGCGCGGCAATCAAGGTTGGGCTAGGCTGAATACTTGGCGTAGCTGAACCAAGCAAGGCCACCGCAGTGGAGTCAACATCCGCTTCATCAAGCCTACTTGGCATGAATGTCAGCACCAGCATCAAGCCAAGTAGGCCCAACGCCCCAAGCACGGGCAGCACCCGCCACCAATTGCGATCCTTGCTCAGTTTCACCCGTTCTCGTTGTGGTTGCATCGATATTGCTCCTCTATTCAATCATGAGTGGCTATCGGCACTAGGCTATAGGCTATTGGCTATGGGCTATTGGCGTTGGGAACCGCGAAGCGCACGAAGGACGCGAAGGTTCGTTTTTAGCCACAAATTGCCCGAAGCATAGAGTGTCGCCACAGCTTCATACTCCCAATAGCCTTCAGCCTAGAGCCGATAGCCTAACTCCTCCCCCCTGATCCCCGATCCCCGATCCCTACGTACAATCAACGCGGATACAGATAGCGAATCGTCTCAAGCCTTATTTCCATTGGGGCCATACGCCACTCAGTTTGCCATTCTTGCTCGCGCCATGTCAACTGGGTAAATGCCGGATTCCAAGATTGGCCAGTTAGAAGCGTTTTGCCATCGTTATCCAAGGCTAGTAATCGATGCTCGGTCGGCTCAATTTGCGAACGCAAAGCGAGGCTTGGTTGCTGCGTATTATAGATGCTCAGGCGGCGGTTAAGCCCAACATAGCCAAAATCGACCGCCAGCCACTTGCCATCAGGCGACCACAAAAACTGGTCTTGGCTATTGGCATAAAAGCCTGCATCAAGCTGATACCAACGTTGCTGCGCAAATTCATACAAGCCAACATAGTGATCATGTTTGGGGTTCAAGCTTGGCAGGATTAACCCAAAACGCTCGCCATCGGGCGCAAAGCTCAAGCTCACCAGATCGATCAATGGCAGCGTCAATTCATGGCTTTGTTGCTCGACCAAATCGAGCACCTTCACCAACATAGTTTCCTTATTCGCCGTCGCCAGCGGATAGAGTAACCAGCGTTGGTTGGGTGAAATAACGATTCTGGCAAAGATTGGATAACTTGAAACTGCTGGATCACTGGTAACAACGCTGGGAATTTCAGCCAGTTTTGTGGCTTGGAACGGTGGGCCTACTTGCACGCGCCAAAGCACCTGCGGGTTCGGCCCAGCTTGCAGAAAATAAGCGCTATCGCCGTGTAATGCAATTGGTTTAGCCCATTGCAGCTCAGGCCATGTCCATGAATCAGCGAGAATATTCCATGTGCCAGTTTGCAGATTAATCTGAACTAACTGACTTGAGCCGGTAAATTGATCGCTGCGCTGTAAATCTTGGCCCACAATCACCAGCAAGCTGCGATAATCGGGTGCTAGCAAGGGGTCAAAATCCAATTCGCTAGTACTAAGAATTTTTTCAAATTGCCATTCCACAGTTTGTTGGGTGTTTAGGTCGAGCATTTGCCACTGGCGTGCTTGGGGGCGTTGCAGCACTAATGGAGTTTGGTTATAGCGTGGAAACGTGTGCACCACAAAATCAGCAAGCAACTCCGTGTGCAAGTCGCTATCGATCCGCTGTATGCCACCGTTAGCAGCAACCAAGGCCACGGGCTTGGTCGTAGCAGGCAAGATCGTTGGCAATGGTGTTTGTTCATAGATCGAAACAGGGCTAGGCAAGGGCGTAACTGCTGCTTGAAATTCACTTGCAAGCGGTTCAATTGGCGCACCGCTAACCTCGCCAAGCCATAGAATGCCATTATCGCCAATGATCGTTGGCACAACTACTTGGGTCAACGTATTGGTTGCCATGTTCCAAAGGCTAAGATCGCGCTTGGAACTCACATAATCAGGCATGATTACTAACCATTGATCGGCACTATTGGTTGGATAGAGGCTGCTAAACATATCATGCTTGATCGTGGCAATTAATCGGCCAGTTTGGAGATCATAGGCTAAATAGTCATCATTTGCGCTGAAGGAACTGGTAGGCGGAGCCGCACTATCAACAACCAAGATCGTTTGATCGTTGGATAAAAAGCCTGCTCTAGGCATCCACTCAAATGGGCTTGCGTCTAATTCAACTGAACGCTCGTCGCCAGTTGCCCAATTGATCAGGCTCAATGTTGTTGGGCTACGAAATACGCCCAACAACGGTTGGCGGCCATCGCCCAAAATTGTCGCGTTGGAGAGTGAACCAAATTCTTGGTAGGCTTGGGTTGCAGGGTCATAGTGAAACAGGGTTTCCGGCGTGGAAAACCAAATGTGGCCAGTGCTCGTGAGCAACAGTTGATCAACTGCTGGCAATTTAAAATGTTGGGCTGGTTGCTGCAAAATTCCATCATTCAACCCAAGGTGACTTAAACGCCAGGTCATCGTTGCTTGATTAATTTCAATCAGATAGACCCCAGTGCCAGCCTGATCAAGCGTCAAGTGACTTGTATAATCAAGCGCCGTTTTGGGCAACAAACCATAGCGCCATAGTTCGCGACTAGTCGCCAAATCAAGCGCAACCAATTGCTGATTGCGCGGAATCAAGACACGTTGTTGCGCAGGCAACAAGGTCATAAAGCGCTCAGCATAGGCATCAACGGCAGCAATCGAAACCAAATTATTGGAGTCGATTCGCACGAGGTTATGGCCCGCAGGGCTATGCACAATCGCATAGCGCTGGCTTTGGGTAGCTGGCGTTGGGCGCGCAGTTGGCGCTGGCAGCGGCGTAACGGTTGAGGCTGGTAGATTGGTTGGTGCTGGCTCAATCACCGGCACAATCGTGGGTAAGGGCATCGGATCGCCTGGCAATTTAGGAGGAACGGTTGTCAGCACAAGTTCTGGTTGCACCGTCACCACGCGAATCTCGCCCAGTTTATCGGGCAGCAGCCGAATTGGCGGTGGCTCCGCTGGTCGGGTAGGAAATGGCGCGGCAATCAAGGTTGGGCTAGGCTGAATACTTGGCGTAGCTGAACCAAGCAAGGCCACCGCAGTGGGGTCAACATCCGCTTCATCAAGCCTACTTGGGATGAATGTCAGCACCAGCATCAAGCCAAGTAGGCCCAACGCCCCAAGCACGGGCAACACCCGCCACCAATTACGATCGTTGCCAAGTTTGACTCGCTCCCGTTGTGGTTGCATCGATATTGCTCCTCTATTCAATCATGAGTGGCTATCGGCACTAGGCTATTGGATGTTGGCTATTGGCTTTTGGCGTTGGGAACCGCGAAGCGCACGAAGGACGCGAAGATCACGAGGGCTTTGGACTTCTGACTTCTGACTTTTGATGTTCTATGCTCTCTGTATACTGATTCATTGCGTTAACAACGATTCACCCCTCACCCCCTAGCCCACTCACCCGCCCACGGGTTTAAGGGCGGACAGGGACGCTCAACCAGGGGATACAGCACGACCTCGGTTTGGTATACTGGATGGTGACGAAACCAAACCCAGAGCAAAACCG
>NZ_JAFBCZ010000019.1 GCF_016907925.1 Herpetosiphon giganteus
CGCGATTGGGCAATGGTATGGGCCTCCGCCACCCATCGCGTTGGATCGCTATTGTCCCGCATCAGCCGCTACGGCGAAATGGTGACATACTGATGTTGGGTTCCCCGCGCGGCATGCATGCGTGCCAGTTCTGACGAAGAGCAATTAAAGAGCGTAATGGCAGGCTCCCTCGTGAAGAGCAATCAACCGTGGTTCGGTTTTTTTGACTACGTACTCTATTCGATGCAGTCAAAAAAATGGCTATTATCCGCGATAATAGCGGTCGCTCTGCCTTGCTTCGTTCGGTGGAGCCGCGCTAGGAGTGTTACAGCACCGCCTAGCTTTTTTTTCACTCAGTCTTTAACTTACGCATCAAAATCTGATTGACATCCTCCGTGTCAAAGAATTCCATTAATCGATCGATGGTTTCAAAATCGATTCGCGTGCTTTTCCCATTAACAAGTTTCACTAAGGCGCTATGCGTGATATGTGTTTCACGGGCTAATTCACGAACACTGATGGAAGACAATCCTTTTTTAGCACGTTCAAGGTTCCGTTCTGCAAGAAGTACGCGCACGTTGCATTCGATTGGCATAGTCGATACCTGCATTTAATCCATTCCTTTCTGTACTATAGCAGCATCGATTGAATTACACTAATTTATATCTTTATAGTCTATACATATTGATAAAATAGTAACATTGATATACAATAAAGATACAAAATAAAGAACTATAGTTGCGGTAGCAACTTTTGTCACCAACTATCGGCATTGCGTGCTCAAAGGATACATTGCCATCACACTCATGGATTTCTTTCAGCACCGCCCACAACCGCGCTCATGGTGATTGGGAAGATGTTGAAAAGTACCCTTGTCGTGGATGGGTTTCGCACATTCCTAACGCTGAAACGCCGCCATTGTTGGGGTCTTGGGCTTTGGACAGATGGTTGTCGGTTCGGCGGGAACGGTTTCCGCCCAAACCATTGCCATGGATAGTGCCAACCAAAAGGAAGCCTGATGATGCGAACGCTGACCCGTTGTTACACATACCGTCTGCAACCCACACCTGGCCACGTCGAAACCTTGGTGCAGTGGGCAGGTTGCCGATGCTTCATCTGGAATTGGGCGCTGCACTGCAAGCAAACCCACTACCAAACAACGGGTCAACGGCTGCGTTACTCGCAACTGGCGGCTGCCTTGGTCGATCTAAAACGTCAGCCCAAAACGGCTTTTTTGCGTGAGTGCCATTCGTAACCGTTGCAACAAGCGCTGATGGATTTAGAAACGGCCTTCAGCAACTTTTTCGCCAAACGGGCCAAGTATCCGCGTTTCAAAGCGCGTAAAATCACCCCGCATAGCCTCCGCTTTCCACAAGGTGTGACCGTGGTTGCTGATCGCATGATCAGCGTGCCAAAAATCGGGCATATGCAGGCAATTATTCATCGCCCCTTGCAAGGCATAGCGAAGGGTGCAACCATCAAACAAGACGCAACGGGCGCGTGGTGGGTCATTTTCATCTGTCATATCAACCTCCCTGATATTCAACCAACGGCTGATCGGCCTGTGGGGATTGATGTTGGGCTTGAATCCTTCACCACGCTGTCAACGGGTGAGAAAACTGCGCCACCCAAGTTCTACCGCCGAAGCCACAAGAAACTTGCCCGCGCTCAGCGCAAGCTCGCACGCGCGCAAAAGGGTAGCCACAACCGCGCTAAAGCCCGTAAGCGGGTTGCCAAAATTCACCAGAAAATCAGCAACCAACGCGCCGATTGGCTACATAAACATGCGTTGGGGATGGTTCAACGATTCGACGTGGTGTGCATTGAAGATTTGAATATTAAAGGCCTTGCGAGAACCAAGCTGGCCAAATCATTCAGTGATGCCGCCCTCAGTACCTTCATGCAACGATTGCAGGAAAAAGCCGAATGGTGCGGACGGCGGGTCGTTAAGGTTGGGCGGTTCTACGCCTCATCGAAAACGTGCCACGTCTGTCATTCCAAGACTGCCTTGAAGCTGGCGGACCGCATGTGGACATGCCCCACTTGTGGCACGACCCATGATCGCGATGTCAACGCCGCGATCAACATTGTGCATGAAGGAATACGCCTGCTTGCCGTTGGGACGACGGAAAGTCAAAACGCTGCTGGAGATGGTGTAAATCCAGCGAAACGCTGGTAACCGTCGTTGAAAGCAGAAGCTACACCCCTTGTGGGCCTGGTAGTTCACTGGGCTAAAACTCCAAACGGCCCAGTTGGGCCGCTTGAAGGAGAGAAGAGTGTGTGTGAGGAGGAAGGATTTGACCTTAGTATGCCAGCGCGAGCTTACGGCCATCCTAACGAGAATCATGCGTAGGAGTCCTATTATGCAGCTACCTGCATGGCCTACATTGTAGCTGACTCATGGGCTAAACATGAAAGATTACTCTTTACAAATGCTCCTTTATAACTGTAAGATTGTGCCAATCAAAAAAGCTGATTAATTGCTGCACTGTGTTTCTTTTCATTATCCCATTTAGCGTTGAAGATTGCTTGCCGATAGTAGAAAGGGTATTGGTATGACCCAACCAGAAGCAGTCGTTGTATATATCAAGATTGGTGGAATTCAGGATTATATTTTTAGTAGTAACCGTCTGCGTGAGAATATTGGGGCTTCCTATTTGGTGAAACGTGCTACGAGTTGCCCCGACAATGGCCTCGAAGGCTGGATTGATCCGTCTGAAACTGAGGCTGAGGTAATTTTTGCTGGTGGTGGTAATGCCTGCATCCTATTCTATTCCATGAAGCAGGCCAAACTATGGGTACGCCAATATAGTTTGCGGGTGCTCCGAGAGGCCGCAGGTTTACGCTTTGCGATTGGGATGTCTGCTCAATTTGCCTATGACCCTGATCAGCATGATATTAAAATCTATATCAATCAGGCTCATTCTGATGTTAATCAAGCCCAGAATAGCTATACCACGATACCCGCGACTCTTGGCTTGGGTGTAACAGCTGCCTGCCGATCAACGGGGCTTGTGGCAACCCTGCAACGCAATCAGGTTGTTGGTGTTCCGCGTGATCCAGGTGATTATCCGATCTCGCGTGAGATTGTGGCTAAAACCAAGGTTGCCTCGAAAACGAGCGCTCAAATCGATCTGGCAATGAACGATCTATTACAACAAATAAACGCGTTTGAGAAAATTAATCAAAAGTACAGTATCCCACGCGATTTTGATGATTTTGGCCGAACAACTGGTAAATATAGTTATCTAGCGGTGGTTCATGCTGATGGTAATGGGATTGGCAATCTGGTACGAATGTTAGCATACATTAGTACCTCAAATAAACACTATATTCAATTTTATCGTCAAGTTTCAGAACTAATTAATACGTTGGGTGCTGCGGCAATGAATGCAACCGTAGATTTTTTTGGTCAAAACATCGTAAATCCAGCATTCAAAGAATTAACCCATCATTTAGAGCGTGATCCAGATACGGGCAACCCATTTTTTCCGCTGCGCCCATTAGTCTATGGTGGTGATGATATTACCTTTGTGTGCGATGCTCGCGTAGCTTTTCATGTGACGGAAGTGTTATTAGCACAATTTACTGAGCAGAGCAGGGAATTAATCGAAAAATTGAAACGAAAATTCCCTGAAGAAACAACATCGTTTCCTAATGAACTAAGTGCTTGTGCCGGAATTACGATTTTTCGCACCCATTATCCATTTGCCCGCGCTTATGATCTGGCTGAAGAATTGTGTAAATCGGCCAAAGATTTGAGCAGCAGATTGACTGGTAAAAAACAAAGTGCTTTGGATTGGCAAATTGCTCCAAGTGGGCGTATTCACACCTTAGCGGAATTACGTCAGGTTGAATATGCTTTGAATGCGAGCGAAACATTAACTTTGCGGCCAGTAATGCTTGAGCAGACTTCCCAAACGTGGCGAACATGGGCGAATGTTAAGCGAGCAATTCAGAACTTTAACCGTCCTTGGCTGGAACGGCGCAATAAATTAATTGCCTTTCAAGATGTTAATCGTCAAGGCAAACAAGCGACTGAGCATTGGCAAGCCAATTTGCGTGAACCGCTCACGTTAACCCAATTTGCTGGCGTGCAACATCAGGATGCTTGGGCAACTGATGATGTGATTGAAGCAGGAACATTGCCCAAACAGCTTGCCCTCTATTTTGATGTAATTGAACTGATGGAGCATTATCCGCCATTGGCTGAAGTACAGGGGGTATAGCATGAGCCTGTATTATCTTAAAATTGAATTGAAAAGTGATGCAACCTTTGGGCGTGGCGATGGCATTGCTGGATTGGTTGATGTTGAAGTTGAACAAGACAGCCTTGGTTTGCCCTATTTACGGGGGCGCAGCTTAAAGGGTTTATGGCGCGAAGAATGCGAAAACTTAATTGCTGTACATCCTTATGGCACTGCTTTAAAAGCTGAATGCGATACACTGTTTGGTGTTGGCGGGAGTACAACCGCAGCCTCAGGTTTATTGCAGGTAGGCGATGCTTTATTGCCCGATGCCGTTCGCGTCGTAGCCCAACAGGCTCAGCTCAAGCCCCATGAAATTCTAGCGAGCCTAACCGGCGTTCGCCGCCAAACAGCGATTGATGATGTTGGCATTGCCGATGCACATAGTTTACGGGCGATGCGCGTGATTCTGCGGACTACTCCTTTTATTAGCATGATTACCTGCCCAACCTTAACCTCAGCCCAAGAAGCAGTGCTGGTAGCTGGCTGTTATGCGTTGCGTCATCTTGGCACAAGTCGTAACCGTGGTCGTGGCGAAGTTCAGTGCCGTTTGTTTGATCAGCAGGGCAGCCCATTGAATCCGCTAAGGTTGCATCAATTTACGGAGAAACCTGCATGAATCCTTTGATAATTGATATAGTGACCAAGCAGCCAGTTTTAGTCAGTGCGCTTGATGGCGATCCGAACAGCGCTAATAGTTTTGGCTATATTCCTGGCGGCGTGTTACGTGGTGCGATCATCAGCCGTTATCTGCAACGCCAAGGCTCTGAACGGCAACTTGACCCACGAGAACAGCCAGCTCAACATTTATTCTTTAGTAATCAGGTGCGTTTTCTCCATGCCTACCCGGTTGATCCCGTAGACGAAACGCGCATGCTCCCAACGATTCAGAAGCTCAAACCAGCAACCAAGCAGGTTTCCAGCTCAGATGAGGAAAAGGCCAAAGAACCTAAATATGAATGGCTTGGGTCACAACATATTTTCGATACAGTTCGCCATTTGAATATTCATACCACCCGCAATCGAGCCAAAGGGCGGAGTTTGCGGGGCAGCGGGGCGGTGTATCGTTATGTCGCAATTGCGCCAAATCAGCGCTTTCGGGCAATTATTCTTGGTGATGAAGCTAGCCTCGATTGCTTCCAACAATTATTACTAGAAAACTCACAGCTGTGGTTGGGCAAAGCACGGAGCGCTGGTTATGGTGCGGTGCTGATTGAGCGAGTTGAACTTTTTGGTCGTGAAAATCATGCCACAGATTGGCAAGAATGGCCATATGAGCCAGCAAGCCAACTGCCGACTAGCGAAACTGTAACAATGACCCTTTTGAGCGATGCAATTATTCGCGATCAGTATGGGCAATATGCGCGAATTGGGGTTGAGCCAACTGCCCCTGAATTTGCGCCAGCTGCTTTGGCGGCTAGCTTTGGCCTGCACCAAGGGCGACTTAACCTTGCAAAATCAAAACTACGCTATACCGTGCTGGGCGGTTTTAACCGCACTTGGGGCTTGCCACTGCCCCAAACTTCGGCTTTGGCGGCTGGCAGTGTCTTGGTGTGGGAGCAGGCGCGGGCTGATTGGCCAACCCTAATCGAGCACGGTATTGGCGAACGCCGCAATGAAGGCTTTGGCCGGATTAGCTTTGCTGATAATTTACAGAACCATGTGATTAAGCTGACTGCCACCGATTCTTTACGCGAGCCAAAGCCTTCATTATTGCTCCAACCGGCAATTAAGCAACCAACTACGCTTTTTGCTGCTGAGGCGGCCAAGCTGTTGCAACAGATGGGCGATCGCTTGTTGCGCCAGCGGCTTGATCAAGCCTTGATTGACATGATTGGCACGTATCAAATCAAGCAGCAATTAAACTCACGTAATAGCTTATTTGGGCGCGTCGAATTGTGGTGTCGTGAATTACTGGCGGAAATTCAAGCTTTGGCAATTAACCAAACAACTGAGGTCTCTGTCGAAGTTCTGCTTGATGCCCTGCATGCCAAGGTAAACCAAACCGCCCAAATTGCGCGTCAGCATCTGCGGGCAACCAGTTTGTCGAATAATCAATCGTTGGAGACCTTGCTCAAAACCAAGCAAGCAGAGCTGTTAACGCTGTGGCAGATTCCACCCTTACAGTTTGGCGATCAGCTTTTGCAGCTAACCCCACAACTGGCCGTGGAATACCATGCTCGCTTGATTATTGCGATTGTAACGATGGCTCGCAAACAGCCATTATTGAAAAAGCGAGGTTGAGATGGCTTTTGATTTTGCTGTGCCTGCCAATGCGCAATTACTCTATCAAGAGCGTGAAACACGCTATATCATTGCTCGAACGCTTATCCATGGGCGGCTTGAGTTGCAAGCACCAACCCTGATCAGCAATGGCGCTAGTGATCTTCCAACCGATATGGCCTTGTTGCGCGATTTAGTTGAGGCACGAGCGTTAATTCCAGGGAGTTCAATTGCAGGAGCACTTCGCGCCTATTTAAAGAACTTTGCCGATGAACGGGCCTTATTTGGCGATCGCTTAGATAGTGACGATAGCACGGGCGATCAAAGTGCGTTGTTGGTGAGCGATGCAATTAGTACCACGATTGTCTTATCGATGGTGCGTGATGGGGTGCAGATTGATGGCACTACGCGTACTGCTAGTGATGGAGCCAAATACGATCTTGAGTTGCTGCCTGCTGGCACATGTTTCGATTTGTATTTTGAGTTGCTGCATGAAGTGCCCTTCGATCAGCAGGCCAAATTTCCTAAGTGGCAAGAATCAACCGAGTATAATCAAAAGCGACTTAAATTGCTTGCCCAAGCATTGTATGGCTTAGAGGCTGGCCAAATTGCCTTGGGCATGCGCAAACAACGCGGTTTAGGCCTCTGCCAAGTAACCAATTGGCAGATTTGGCATTATCGCTTAACTGAGCCTGATCAAATGTTGCAATGGTTGTTGTTTGATCGTGAGCAGCCGCCAGTTCCCTCCTATGCTGGGCCAAATATTGGCGAAGGCTTGGGCCTTAAGCTCGATCGCTTGCCCCCCAGCCAATGCCAAATCCAAGTTGAATTTGGGCTTGAACAATCGTTGCTGATTCGCTCGGCAAGGAGCAACCCCTATGCTCCTGATGACACCTACCTTGAAACGCGCTTAGCCGATGGCTCGCGCTACCCAGTTATTCCAGGCACGAGCTGGGCTGGAATTATGCGCCATCGAGCGGCGAAGATTTTAGCAACCCTCAAAAATCAGGCCCAACAACCAACAGCGCCCGATGATCTGATTAAAGAATTATTTGGCTATGTAGCAACCGACGACCAAGCGCGTAATAGCAAGGCGCAAATGAGTCGGGTGCGGATTCACGATAGTTTAATCAAACAAGCGAGCACCGACTATATTCAAACCCGAATCGCCGTCGATCGCTTTACTGGTGGCCCATACCCTAGTGCCTTGTTGGCTGAACAACCAGTCTGGGGCTTGCAAGAAACCCAAATTACGCTCGATCTCACAATCAATAAGGCTACTGATCACGATATTGGCTTGCTTTTGTTGGTCATCAAAGATCTTTGGCTCGGCGATTTGACGGTTGGTGGCGAGCAAAGCATTGGCCGTGGCGTATTGGCGGGTCGCTCATTTAAGCTCTGGATTGGCAATGAGGCTTATCATTTTCACCAAGTTGAGGGCCAATTAACCATTGATTCGCCGAGTGCTGACAGATTACAAATGTATGTTGATGTATTGAGGGGGGTTTAAATGTTGCAAACAATCGCAATTGAGCCAACTATTAATCTAATACTATGGTTGCAAACCCAAGCTCAAGCCTATCAATGTCAATGGATGCTAGCCCATAGCCTTGATTGTGTGATTTGGGGCAAATTTGACGATGGAGTGCTCCATTTGGGCTGTGAGCCTCAAAAACTGAGCTTAGAAACCTTGCAACAATGTCGAATTTTTGGCCCTAAAGCTGAAGTATTACTTTGGAATAATGGCGGTAGCTGGCACGCCGCCCTGATAACCGATCCATCTGATCCGCAAGAATATATTGATGAGCCGCAAATCCTGTGGGGAACTAAGGGTGAGCCATCAACAATATTTAAGGGCTTTACTACATTAACTGATGGGATTCAAGCCATGCCCCATACGCTGCCCTTGGTATTTGAACCTAAACAACGCTTTTTTGGAAAAGTTGCGCCTCAAGACCCCGACCACCGACCTGCTCGTTTAGTGGTGCGGCATATTTTAGATTTTGATTCGCGAACCGGAGCCGCCTATGTTCGGGCAAGTCGTTTAGTCGAATTATTTGCCGAGGAGGTCTACCATGGCGAGCGTGCCTGAGCATTTGAATGATTTTGCGCCACAACGGGAGGCGTTTGCGCCCTATAATTTTATCCCGCTGCCTGAAAAAGCTGTGCCTGCTGAACAAGTTCCGCTAAGCCAGCGGGTTATTGTAAAAGCTGAGCCACAGCCAGCCGAAGCTCAATATCTAGTGCGCCATGATCAATATTTTGCTGATCGGCATACGGGCACAATTAGCTGTACCCTCAAAACGGAGACTCCGCTCTATGTGCGTTGTGGGTTAACAGAGGCTGAATTTGAAGCCTCAATCAAAGAAGTTGAGTTGCAACAGCAATCAAATGAAGCTCGGACGACCCCAACCAAAAATAAACCCGATTTTTTTGCTTCACCAGGCCAACGGGCGATCATTCCTGGCAGCAGTTTACGCGGCTTATTGCGTAGCTTAGTGGAAATTGTGAGCCATAGCAAAATCGATTTAGTGACGCGCAAGAACTTATTTTTCCGCAGCGTCGATAAGACCAATCTTGGCGAACACTACCGTAAGCGCATGACCAATCAGATTCGAGCTGGTTTTTTGCGTTTGCAGCGTGATGGTGGCGTGATCGAAGAAACAACGTTTTATAAAATTCCAATTAGCATTTTAGAGCAGCATATTCGGCAACGCTATACCAACTATCGCCGTACCAAACTTCCCAACGAGCGCCATCAATACCAAAAAATTTGGGTCAAGCCGCGGAATAACCATAAAATTGCTGAAATGAGTCTTAGTGAACGGCAGGGCGATGGTTGGCTACCTGCAACCTTGGTGATTACTGGTGATGTGCCTGGGAAAAAGCATGAATATGTCTTGATTCAGCAAATACCACAACAGACATTTCGGATAGAGAATGAACAATTACAACGGTTTCATGATGAAGATCAATTGAGCCAATGGCAAACTCAGGCATTTCCCCAACGCAATGGCTTTCGCGAACGCAAGGGCCAACTTGCTAACGGTGACCCGATTTTCTTTATTGTTGATCCCTATAAACCGCAGCAAGTCAGCTTTTTTGGGCGGGCTGGAATGTTTCGTTTGCCCTATACCAATAGCCCGTATGATTTGATTCCACTGCACTTACGAACTGGTGGTGCTGATGCGCCACTGGTTGATTTGACAGAAGCTATGTTTGGTTTTGTGCATCGTGAAGCCACCGACGATACTCCTCATATTACGAGTTATGCTAGCCGTCTGCGTTTTAGTGATGCCAAACTGGTTGATCAAGAAATCGCTGAGAGTCAATTATGGGATACTGAGACGACTCCGCCGATTTTAGCATCGCCAAAACCGACAACCTTCCAGCATTATTTGACCCAAGAGGCAACCGAGCTTAAATCGTTGCGCCATTATGGCGATGATCGCACCGACACAACGATTCGCGGGCATAAACAATACTGGCATCATGGCCGATTTAACGCTGCTGAGCGCCATGATCCTGAGGCAAGCGCTGATTCAACCCAGAGCACCCAGCTGCGGCCAGTTAAAGCCGGGGTCGAATTCCAATTTCACGTTACTTTTGAAAATCTCAGCGATGTGGAATTAGGAGCCTTGATTTATGTGCTGGAGTTGGCAGCAAGCCCTCACTATCGCCTAAAACTGGGTATGGGCAAGCCCTATGGTTTTGGCTCGATAGCGATTAACTATCAAATTGCTATAACCGACCGCCAAGTACGATATAGTCGGTTGTTTAACCAACCTAATAGCAATTGGCTGCGCGCTGAACTAGACCTTGTTGATGAGGAATTGCTAGCTAAACGTCAAGCGTTTTGTGAGTATATTCTGCAACAGAGTGGCGAGCAAGCGCGTGGGGTTAGCGAATTTAACCTGATCCCACGGATTCAGCAATTACTAGCGATGCTCGAATGGGATACAGCGCGATTTGAACAAACAGAGCCACGGCCATGGGCTGAGGTTGTGCGCTATTTAGAGATTGAACGGAAGGTTAGTGAAACCTGGGTTGTTGGTGATCCTGTTCGCGCCTATGACGAAACGGTCAACGAATATCGTTTGCGGCCAGTCTTGCCAACTCCGCTACGGGTGATCAATCGCCGCTTAGTTGTACCTAGAAAGCCCGAAAAGCCACTTCAAGTTAATCAGACTGTCTCTGGAACGATTGTTGGTCGCGTTAATAAACAAATTTGGGATGTGCGACTAGACAATAAAAAAATAGTCTTTGCAAAAGTTATCGGCAATTCAATTAATCCCCAGCATCTCAATAATGGTAAACGAGTTGCTGTACGAATTATCTCGCTTGAAGATGATGCGGTGCAGGAAATTCGCAAAATTCAATAGTTGGGTTTGGCGGTGGATGTTATTGCACACTCCACCGCTAATTTTTACACGCCGCCAAAATATTGCAGGGCCAAGCGGAGGCGTTCTTCGGTGTCGGCGGGCGCATCTGCTGGCAGGGCATTGAGCGCTGCTTGGGCCTCAGTGCTGCTATAGCCAAGGCTGGTCAAAATATCGATCAATTCGGTATTGATCGCGAGCAAGCCTGGGTTGGTGCTGAGTTGATGGCTAATTGTGCTTACGCCAAATTTGCCCTTTAGTTCAAGCACTAAACGAGCAGCGGTTTTTTTGCCAATGCCTGGCACTTTTGAGAGCATGATTGTATCTTCGCGGGCAATCGCCTGTTGCAATTCTTCGGGGCTGGCGGCGGAAAGCAGCGCCAATGCAACCTTGGGTCCGATGCCACTTACGCCAAGCAATAACTCGAATAAGGCCCGTTGGGCTGGCGAGTTAAAGCCAAATAAGGCCAGCATATCTTCGCGCACATGCAAGTGTGTATAGAGTTGGGCACTATCACCGACAGCGCCAATCGTCGCTAAAACCGTGCGCGGCACAGCAATCGCCAAACCCACGCCATGCACGTCAATGATTACCTGATCCAGCCCAATAAATTGCACAACACCCCGTACCGATGCGATCATCGCGATCTCCCTGCTAAGCTAGGCTTGGGCCTATTATACAGGTTTGGGCTGGCTTACGCGAAAAAGCGGCTGCTTTGGAGAAAGCAGCCGCCTTGAAGCTTAGCGAGTTACCGCTGGTAGATAAACGCTGTTTTGAGGCACAACCGTTGCCGTAGCTGTTGGACTTGGGGTTTCGCTTGGCATAACCGTAGCCGTCGGGGTTTGGGTTGCTGTAGCGGTCGCCGTTGCGGTTGGGCTGGGCGTAATACTTGGCGTTGGCGTGATTGTTGGTTCGTTGCCTTGGTATTCGTATGGCCCCATATCAACCAACCCTTCGTTAATCCGTGGCAAATAATCGATGGTTAATGGGATTGTTTCCGCAATATCGCCATCGCCGTCAAGGTCTGTTTGGTCGGTTGGCAGCAAGCTATTATTGCCAGCATTGCGAGCAGCTGAATTGGCTTGCAATTGCACATTATCGTCAAGCGTGCCAATCAGATTATCAGCGCCATCAGCATCAACAAACTGGGGATCATTGCTGCTATTGCCAGTTCCAACAAAGCCACCCTGCACAATCGAATAACTCACCGTAAGATTGAGATTATTATTTGAGCCGTTGATTGGCGCGATGCCGTTATTGCCCCAAACGATGCTATTATGCAGATTCAGCGTGCCACCAGCATTGGCAATGGCGCTCACGGTATTTTGCTGCGAAATATTGCCAACAAATGTGGTTGATCGTAAGTTAACAATTCCATTTTGTTGGTTTTCAAGCCCGCCACCTGTGCTCAGTGCCCAGTTGCCAGCAACAATGCTTTGACCAAGCATGAGTGTGCTATTGAAATTCAAAATCCCGCCGCCAAACAATGCAGCATTGTTGTAGATCCGAGTATTTAAAATCGTTAAATTACACTGATCTGCGAGGATTCCACCGCCCATATTGCGTGGAAACATTTGGTTTGTTGCTTGACCGCCACGAATCACAAATCCATCGATTAAAATTGGCTCAGAATTTGATACACAATACATAACATGGTAGCTATTATCGCTCCTGGTTGGGTTGGTATCATTGGCTGCACCAGCGTCGTTGCCAAGCAAATCGCCACTCAAAATGCTGGGATATTGCAGTGGGTTGCGCTGTTGGCGGTTGGTTTCAGTGCCAGCGAAGCCGCCAAAAAGGTTTAGCCCATTAGTGAGGGTAAAGGCAACTGTCCGATCTGCCCCAGTGGTTGGCCGATAAATGCCTTGTTTAACCCAAATTTCGGTGCCAGCGGCTGTGCTTTGGATGGCTGCTTGGAGATCCTTGGCATTGGCCCAATCGCTGCCTGTTTGGTTGCCAGCGCCGCCCGGCACAACATACACAACGCCATCGGCCAGCGATGCTTGCGGAGCCAAGCCAATTGCCAAACCTAAACTGACTATACAACCAAGACTGCGCAGTTTCCACCAGTTGCTCATCGAAGTTCCCTTTCTCAGACTTAAAATAGTGCTGCCTACAACCAGCTTGATTGCAATTCAATAGAATTGGTTTGCGTGAGAGTAAGCGTAGGCATTATGACGCTATGTTGAGGGGTTAGGCTGCTCTCATCAGCCCAATCAACGCCACGATTATAACCGCGCTTAGCCAATTGAACAATCATTCGTTCGATGGAGATTGCAAACGCAAAACAGCACGGTTATTAGTCATTAACCGTGCTGCTGAAGGCTTGTTTAGTGGGCTAGGCGTTTGGCGTTGATCCGATCGCGGGCGGCGGCGACGATTTCAAATGAACGCTTGCGCGCTGCTTGGTCGTAAATATTGGCGCTGACCATAATTTCGTCGGCAGCAGTTTCTTTGATAATCTGGCTAAGTCGTTGCTCCAAGGTATCAACCGTGCCAATTGCGGTGTAGGCCAACATTGGGCTTTGCGCAAAGGCAAAATCCAGCGCTTGGCGTTTGGCTGGATCATTGGTTGGAGCCGGAATTGGCCGCGGCGTGCCACGCTGAATATCTAAAAAGGCTTGTTGGATGCTGGTAAACAAATATTGGGCTTCTGCATCGGTTTCCGCGCCAATCACGTTGATTGCAACCATGCTATAGGGCTTGGCAAGCTGGGCCGATGGCTGAAAGTGCTGGTGATACAACTGCAAGGCATCAAACAAATGGGTTGGGGCAAAATGGGCTGCGAAGGCAAAGGGTAAGCCTAATTTGGCCGCCAACTGCGCGCTAAACGTGCTTGAACCAAGCAACCACAATGGCACATGCAAGCCCGCCCCGGGAATTGCCCGCAAATATTGGCCTGGGCTAGGCTCGGCAAAATACGCTTGCAATTCGCGCACATCATCGGGAAAACGCTCGGCGCTAGCCATCATATCGCGGCGCAACGCCATAGCGGTGCGGCCATCGGTGCCTGGCGCTCGGCCTAAACCTAAGTCGATGCGGCCTGGATAGATCGATTCAAGCGTGCCAAATTGTTCAGCAATCACCAATGGCGAGTGATTGGGCAACATCACCCCGCCAGAACCAACCCGAATGCGCTTGGTGCCTGCGGCCACATGACCAATCACCACGGCAGTGGCAGCGCTGGCAACATTGGCCATATTATGATGCTCGGCCAGCCAAAAGCGTTTAAAATTGAGCTGCTCTGCATGTTGTGCTAGCCCTAAACTATTTTTAAACGCATCAGCAGGCGTGCTGCCTTCGAAAACGGTGGCTAAATCGAGCACCGAAAATGCTATTTCTCTGGTTGTTTGGGCAGGGCTGGTTTGACCAACGGTGGCTTCCATGAGTACTCCATCACATGCTAAACACGCTGAAATGTTGTTGGTCAGCGTTATGCTAGCAGTATTGTACCCCCAGTTTGCGTGATTAATCTAGTAATTGCTAGCTAAATCTAACAGGATTCATATACGCGAACCATTTTCGTGCGCTGGCAATGGCTGGCCGGCATTGGCTAATTGGAGGTAGACTAAGGCGGCCCGCACCCGATTTTCCACTCCTAATTTGACATAAATTCGGTGTAAGCTGGTTTCAACGCTGCCAGTGGTTAAATTTAAGGCCATGGCAATCGCTTTATTGGTCTGACCTTGAATCAGAAGCTGCATAATGCGCTGTTCGCTGGTTGAAAGTGGTCGTTTTTGTGTGCTCATAGCCTAAAATCTCCTTGCACGAATTATTGCTTAGTCTACCTAGGCCAATGACCCTGCTGCAAGCCCCAGCAAGTGGCGAGTATTGCCTCGTAACTCGCCATTCTAGCGTCGATATGAAGCTGAAGCTTCCACGAATTTATGGCACGCTTGGCTTTTAAAAAGGAAGGATAACTGCGCTTTTTAAAAGGCAGAACCCCCTCATTCAATCAGAACGAGGGGGTTGGCTGAATTATTGATCCTTAGTTGTAGGCGGCGATTTCCCACAGCGAGTAGCCCCATTCGGTGGCGCGTTGGGTCGCATACACCCGCAGGTAGCGCCCGTTGCCGCTGACATTCAGCGTATCTGTGCCGCCATCGCCATTGCTGACTGTGCTCAGCGTGCGCCATGTGCTGGCATCATCGGAAACTTGCACTTGATAGGCGCGAGCATAGGCTGCTTCCCAATTCAATACGATTTTGCTGAGGCTTTTGCTGCTGCCCAAATCAACTTGAATCCATTGCGGATCGCTGTAGCTGCTGGCCCAGCGCGTGTTGCTATTGCCGTCGGTGGCGTTTGCTCCGCCTAGCGCGCTGGTTTCTGCTGAAGAAACTTGGACTGGTCGTCCAAGTGCCAGATTTTGGCTGGTTGTGCCGCCGCTACAGCTTTGGCCATTGACAATACAATTGCTGGGATTGACCCATGCCCCGCTATAACTGCCACTAAAGCCAAATTCGCGGGTTTGGCCAATCTCGATCCGCTGGTTCCAGCCTAAGTTGCCAGCGGTGTAGCGGTTGCCATTCTTGGCTTGGGTCGCATCCCACCAGCTAGCAATCGTGGCATTGCTTGGCAAATCAAAGCTGAGCGTCCAACCATCGACCGCGCTGCTGCCATTGTTGGTGATGCGATACACCCCAACGTAGCCATTGCCCCAATCCGAGGTTTTGACAAAGGTGGCTTGCAAGCCGTTGCCGCTCGTCGGTGGGTTGTTGGTAGTGACGCTGAGGTTGTTGCTGTTGGCCGAGCGATTGCCCGCCGCATCACGGGCCTTGACCGCAAAGCTATAGGCGGTGCTGGGATTCAACCCATTGATCGTGATATTGGTGCTGCTGCTGCTGGCTACTGGATTGCTGCCGCCATTTTGATAAATATCGTAGCCAACCACGCCAACATTATCGGTTGCAGCATTCCAACTCAAATTCACGCTGTTATGGGTTTTGCTGGTTGATTGTAGGTTGCTTGGCGCGCTTGGTGCAACCGTATCACTTGGAATGTCGCCTTGGGGCGTGAAGCGCAACCAATCGACATCAAGCGAACGGGTGGCCCGTGGTGGGTTGGTGGCGTTTGTGCAGCATTCTGGAGTCCAGTTGGGGTGATGCCACAAGTTGACCATAAAGGCCGCTGGATTTTGCGGAATCCGTGCGCTTGGCCCGCGATAATCCCAGAGCACAATTTTTTGACCATTGTTGGGATTAACAACCCACAAGGTCACATTGCTGGCCGTCCAATTGAAACCATATTCGTAGAACGCGGTGGCCGAGTTGTAGCCTGGAATCGCCTGAACCGTGGTGGGCTGATTTTCACCTTGGCTATTTGATAAATCGGTGTAACTTCCGCCGAACGTTGTGGCATAGCGGGTATATTCAACCGTGCCAGTTGCCACATTGATCTTGCGATAGACCCGTCGACTGATCGCGGTTGGGTCGTTGTAATCAGTCCAAATCGTAATCAAAATTGATTGTGGCTCGGCACACAGCCATTCAATATCAATTTCGCTATTATCAGGCAAGCCATTGCCATTGCTATCGCTGCCATCATTGAAATAGGTAAAAAAGCCGTTGATTACGCCTTCGTCGCTGGCGCAGTTGGCAGTTTTCATGCGGCCTTCGTAAGTGCCATAATGATACATTTGGCGTGAAACCAAGTTCGAGCCTTGGCCTGGATACGCACCTTGGTTCGCGCCAATCGAAAGCCGCAAAATTTTGCCATCTTGGGCTTGGCTATCGCTAAGGTTGGCTGTGCCGGTCGCCGTGCTTGAGTTGCTATACCAGCTAAACATGCTCGAATTGCTAATTGGCTGGTTGAACTGTTCGGTGCTACTGGCTGCGCTGGTGACGAGCGGTAAAAAGACCAAAAACGCGACAATGAGTTTGAGCATTGGTTTATAAACTTTCATCGTGTACCCCGTACTAGATTGTGCCACTCTCTATTGGCCTCGGTTTGCGCTGCGTATGGCCTCCTTCGTTGACTAGCAGCTGTATTAGACCAAACGCCACGAGCCAACTGAAGGATAAAAAGCGGGGCAAAAGCGGGGTATTTTTAAATAAATTTAAGCATTAAGCCTGAGCTAAAAGGGTTTCAACAACGCTTGCCAAGCCGAGATTTTGACTATCGAACCAGATTTGTTGCCATTGAGCCGAGCTTAGTTGTTGCTGACAATGGGCGATAGTTGGCTGTAAGCGTTGTTGCTCAGCCTCAAACAACGGCAAGGCCAATTCAGTGCGCAATTGCTGGGCTTTGCTCCAACATTGAATTGCCAATTCGGCCTGACCTTGCATGCTTAATAATTCACCAAAGCGTTCCAAATTCCATGCCAAGCCATCATAATCGTGCAAGCTCCAGCGAATTTGGAGGCTGGCTTTGATTGCGGCGAGTGCGGCGCTGGTTTGGCCTTGCTGCACCAACACTGGTGTGAGTGCATTCAAGGCCGAAGCGATGCCACGTTGATCATCAAGGCTGCGCCAAATTGCCAACGCTTGTTCATGGGCTGTTTGGGCTTTGGCGAAGTTGCTTTGATAGAGCGCGATCACGCCCAAATAATTCAGGCTAAATGCGAGGCTCGGCAAAATCTGCTGTTGCTGCCAATAAGCCAAGCTTTGCTGCAAAAGCTGTTGCGCAAGGCTGAATTGACTTTGGCGCACCAACACCATCGCTTGGCAATCGTGCATGGCAAACACCGCCTCCTGATCGCCAAGCTGCTCGTAGAGGCTACAAGCACTGCGATAATGCTCAAGCGCTTGGGTATAATGGCCTTGCTCCATCGTAATTTCGCCCAATTTTGCCAGATTTTCAGCAATTGCTGCTGGTTGTTGTAAAGCTTGGCGTTGGGCCAACGCTTGTTGATACCAGGCTTGGCCAGCGCGATATTGGCTTTGCAAAAAGGCTGCGATATAGCCCTGCATTTCGCTGCAACGAGCATGCATGCTTGGCGTGAGCGGCTGGGTGCTTAGCCAATCGAGCCAGCTTTGCAATTCTTCGCTCGTTCCATAACGATACCAAAATTCGGCCAAGGGCACGATACAGCTGCTGGCTGCTAGCCAGTTTTGCGTGCGAATAGCCCAATTAATTGCTGCCCGCATATTCTCGCGCTCGGCCAAAAGCGCGTGGCGCTGCTCCAACACTTGCTCGCTTAGCGATTCGTAATACATGACATAATATTTAAGATGGCGTTGGGCAAGTGTGCTTAATTCGCCATGGTCGCTTAATTCTTGGGCTGCGAATTCCTGAATTAAGCTGAGCATGCGAAAACGCTGTGGTTGTTCTGGTTCAGCTTGCATCGCCAACAAACTATGATCAATTAACCCCGCCAATTGATCGAGCAGATCAAGCTGTTGCGAATTGGGCACGATTGCCTGAATGGCATCAAGCGTACAGCCAGCCTGAAAAATTGCCAATTGGCGCAGCAGTTGCTGTTGTTGCGGCGAAATTTGTTGGTAGCTCCAATTAATCGCGTTGTGCATGCTTTGGTGGCGGGCTGGTGCAGTTGGATCGTTGGTTGTCAACAGGGCCAAGGGCGGTTGTAAATAGGCCAATAAGGCTTCTGGCGTGAGCAAGCGCGTGCGGGCTGCCGCCAATTCCAAGGCCAAGGGCAAGCCATCGACCTGCCAACAAATGTGCTTGATCGCCTCGGCGTTGGCGCTAGTTAGGCTAAATTGCGGGTTCAAGGTTTGGGCGCGTTGTACAAATAATTGCACCGCTGGATTGGTTTTGAGTTCGCTGAGCGTGGCACTGGATGTCGGCAAACGCAACGGTGCAAGTGGCAGTGCATATTCGCCAGCGCAATGCAACAAGGCGCGACTGGTCAACAATAATTTGAGGCCGGTAGTGTGATCGAGCAACCAGCGCAAGACTGCGGTGGCACTCAACAATTGCTCAAGATTATCGAGAATCAACAAGATGCGCGCATGCTGAAAATGGAGCTGAATTTGGCGTTGCCAACTATATTTGCTACTTGGCAAATTGAGCGCTTGGCTCAGCGCTAAACCAAGCTCGGCGACGCTGGTTGCTTGAGCCAAATCGACAAAATAGACCCCATCAGGAAAATACTTCGAGCTTTGTTGGGCAATCTGCAAGGCCAAGCGAGTTTTACCCACGCCGCCAGGCCCAGTCAACGTGATCATGCGAATATGCTCAGCGTTGAGATATTGGTGCAGGGTTGCAACTTCGCTTTGGCGATTGATTAATTTGCTGGCGGTTAAGGGCAATCCGCTTGGCGTTTGTTTGGCTTCAGCCGTGCCAACTAGACGCGCTTGGGCGCAAAAGAGCTGAGTTTGTTCGCTGGATAAGTGCAAAATTGTGGCTAAACGGGCAGCCAAACTGCGTGATGGCCGCTGGCGATTAGCTTCCATCTTGCGAATACTCTCGACCGCGCAGCCAACTTCCTCGGCCAAAGCAGCTTGGGTTAGTTGGCGTTGGTGGCGATATTCACGCAATTGTTGGCCAAATGATCGTGGTTCTGGCATAGACGCGAGCGACTCCTTGTGAACGATGGCAGGTTATTTGGCGCTGGAATCGGGTTAACAGTCGATGCGCCAGCTGCTAGCCTTACGGTACACTAGCAAAACAAATCAGGCAATGGCTTTGCGTGCGATTCATTCCAACCAAGTTGCAGCCGCCATCGCACGCAAGGGCCAGCATCCAGTGCGGTTGGGTTTGCTACAAAGGCTCGTAGCTTTAGATGAAGATTGACTAAATTTAAGCCCAATTTTCTTAACCCAAAGTTGATATTTAAGCGTCAAAATTCAGGTACACTACAACAGTACCTTGGGTACAAGCTCGATGACCCAAAAGGACTACTCTCTAGGATGACTTATATCGAGCAGTATAACGAATACTAACCAGCCATGCATCGACGGCTGCTGCGTAGAAACGGTTATTGTATTCGTTTTGGAGCAAGTCCATGTATCCGGTTGTTCGACCGAGCGCTTCGCCTATCGTCGTTGCCAGCCGTGCGAAAGTGATGGTAATCGAAGATAACGTTGATAGTATGAATTTGACGTTACGGATTCTGCGCGAGCAGATTGGGGTTGCCTACTGCAATGCGCGACCTTCCGGCGATGCTTTCTTTAGCTGGCTCAACTCGCCGCAGGTGCGCCAAAATCCCATTCTGAGCTTTCTTGATTTAATTTTGCTTGATATTCGGATTCCCCGCGAAAACGGCCATATTGTGTTTCAAAAACTGCGGGCCTTGCCTGAACTCAAGCGCACCAAAGTTGTCGCTATGACCGCCAATGGCTCACGCGACGAGGCCGAACGGGCACGCGTTTCTGGCTTCGATGGCTTTATCGCCAAGCCAATTTCGGTCAAAACCTTTCCCGACCAAATTGCCCGCGTGCTGAGCGGCGAGTTGGTGTGGGATATTGGCTAAAACTGAATCCAAAACCTTGGTTAAGGGCTGGCAGTGTGGCGCTGTCGGCCTTTTTTTGTGCTATTCGGCCACGCAGAGTTCATGCTATACTGACGCTGTTAATCAGCGTTTTGCCGGCTCAAGGAGGTGCTGCGCGTATGCCCGAACAATTAAAGCATGAACTCTCGTTATGCCATCGAGAGCTACGGGCGATTTACGATCTCGATGCTCTCCGCGACACAACCGATTCGACCGAAACCTTTTTAAATGGCTGCGCAACGATTATTCGTGGCGTGCTTCAGCCCGATTTGCTCCAATTAATCACCCTCGATTTGGAAGATTGCCCAGCCCAAAATATTACGATTGAACGCTGGCGACCAAATAACGCAGCAGGTTTGATGTTGGCCTTAACCAATGCCTTGGCTGGCGGCGAAACGACGAGTTTGCAGGAGGGCGATGCGGAAATTATTGTGCGTTCGCTCTCGGTCAAGGGCGATCGGCTCGGCGTGTTGGTGCTTGGTTCTGAAGATCATCATTGGTCGGTTGATGATCGGCGTTTGATCGATGCGATGTGTTCACAAATTGATTCGGCCATGGCTGGGCTGCGTTTGTTCCAACAGGTGCAATCGCGCAACCGTGAGCTTGAAACGATCTATCGCTTGGATCGGTTGATCGATGCCACGCCAGATTTTGACCAAGGCTTAGGTGCGGCCTTGGGCCTGCTCTCCGAGACGATTGGCGCAACGTGGAGCTTTATTATGCTCTATACTGCCGAGGAACATGAGCTAGAATTTCGCGCCGCTTCGCACGACGATTTGGCCGACCCAAGCTCGCAAGTTTCGCAGGTATTGCGCGATTTGGCACGCAACACGGTTGATCAAGGCAAAATGGTGCGCCGCGAACAGATCGATCAAACGATTGGCTCGTATATTGGCGTGCCCTTGATTTTGAAAAATCAAATTATTGGCGTGTTTGGTGGGGCCAATCCACCGGGCATGCGTGGGTTTAGCATTCACGAAGTTAAAATGTTGAACGCAATTGCCTCGCAAATGGATACGGCGCTGTTTGAAGACCGCCAACAACGCCATATTCGCGAAACGTTTGCGCGCTATGTTAGCCCCGATGTGGTCGATTTGATGTTGCGC
Source organism: Herpetosiphon giganteus (assembly GCF_016907925.1). Taxonomy (GTDB): domain Bacteria; phylum Chloroflexota; class Chloroflexia; order Chloroflexales; family Herpetosiphonaceae; genus Herpetosiphon; species Herpetosiphon giganteus. Next base: position 21,326 of record NZ_JAFBCZ010000019.1, read on the forward strand.
ACGCCTGGCAATGATTATATGAATGTGCATCGCCAACAATTATCGATGCTTTTTTCGGATATGCGTGGCTTTACCACGGTTTCCGAGCAACTGCCCGCCGATGTGGTGGCGCGCATGCTCAACGAACATCTTTCAGCGATGACCACGATTATTCGCAATGCTGGCGGCACGGTCGATAAATTCGTCGGCGATGAAATTGTGGCCTTTTTTGGCGCACCCTTGCCCTATGAGCAACACCCATTATTGGCCGTCCAAACTGCCTTGTTGATGCAAACGCGGCATAATCAATTGATGGACGAATGGCAGAGCCAAGGCTTGCCAGCGGTGGCAATTGGCATTGGGATTGCCACGGGCGAGGTGGTCGTGGGCAACATTGGTTCAGCCCAAATGATGAACTACACCGCGATTGGCCCAGATATGAATTTGGCTGCCCGCCTGTGTAGCGCTGCTTTGCCCAACCAAATTTTGGTCAGCCAAGCAACCTATGATGCAGTCCAAACGCATGTGCGGGCCGTGCCAGTTGCGCCATTGAGCTTGCGTCATATCTCGCAGTTGGTACAAGCCTATAGCATCGAAGCGGTGCTGAGCAGCAACGTTTAGTGCCCTCACCCCAACCCCTCTCCCACTAAAACGCGGGAGAGGGGAGCCAAACACCGAAAGACTATGGTTCTAGCGCGATTCTTGGTGTATCCATCGAACCAAACGCCTCTCGCCCGTCCGAAGGGAGAGGGGTTGGGGGTGAGGGGAGCGGGCCAAAATGAACGTGATTTATCTGTACACCTAGTTTAGTAGAGGACAACGATGTCTGAGCTTTTTGAAGTCAGCGAAGTTCACAATTATGGCGGTTTTTTTGGCGGTGATACAGTGACCCTCGACGTGATGGCAATTGCTGATCACAATGATTGGCGACCATTGGTGATCGATGCCAAAGCCTTGGAAAATATTCCAGAGCGGCATAATTTGTTGGCGGGAATGGTCTTGACCCTCGAATTTAGTGGTGAACGGGTTGATCGAGCGGTGTTGATTGCGGCGCGAGATTATGACGAATTACGAGCCGCGCTTGGCCTTGCCCAATTGCCTACTACGAGTGATAAGCCAATTAAATTGAGTGGTTGCTGCACCCAATGCCAGCGTTGGCTGCCAGCCCAACATCTGCATGCGCAAGGCTGTGTGGTGTGTACGCCAGCCTAAATTGGCCTGCTGATCTGCTACAATAGAGCTACTGAATTTGTTTATTTGTACGTGAGGAATGGTATGAAACAGCTTTCGCATGCGGCAACGGCAGTGGCTTGTGCCAACATTGCGTTTATCAAGTATTGGGGCCAGCGCGACGCGCATCTGACTCTTCCAACCAATGGCTCGATCTCCATGAATCTTGATGGCTGTCTAACCGAGACAACCGTACAATGTTTACCCGAAGCCGTGGAAGATAGCGTTTGGCTCGCCTTGAGCGGTGGCGAGGAAGTTCAGGCCAAAGGTCGCCAATTTGAGCGCGTCATCCAACAGATTGAGCGTTTGCGCCAATTGGCGGGGATTACTGAGCGGGTCGAAGTGCGCTCGCGCAATAATTTCCCTTCTGATGCTGGGATTGCCTCATCGGCTGCTGCTTTTGCTGCCTTGACTAGGGCTGCGGCTGCGGCTTTTCGCTTAGAGCTTGATGAAGCAGAATTATCACGCCTAACGCGGCTTTCTGGCTCTGGCTCGGCCTGCCGTTCGATTCCTGCTGGCTTTGTCGAATGGTTTGATGATGGCACGCATGCTGGCTCGTATGCAGCCCAAATTGCGCCACCAGAACACTGGAATTTAGTTGATATTGTGGCTGTGATTAGCACTGAAGCCAAACATGTTGCTTCAACCAGCGGCCATAGTGTTGCCACCACCAGCCCCTATTTCCCTGTGCGTTTGGAAGGCATTGAGCAACGCTTGGCCGATGTGCGCCAAGGCATTCTTGAGCGCGATATTCAGCGTTTGGGCCAAGCCTCGGAAGCAGATGCCATGTCGATGCACGTGATTGCCATGACCGCCCAACCAGCAACAATGTATTGGTTGCCTGGCACCTTGGCGGTGATGCAGGCAGTGCAGCGTTGGCGGGTGCAAGATAATTTGCAAAGTTACTGGACGATTGATGCTGGCCCGAATGTGCATGTGATTTGCGAAGCCAAAGATGCGCCTGAAGTCGAAGCGCGGCTCTGCGAGTTGGATGCTGTCCAGTGGACAATCGTTAATGGTGCTGGCCCTGAAGCGCGTTTAGTCGGATAGGAATAAGCCTATGTTGCGCCGATTACGAATTTATCTCTTGATCGTTGGCTTGTTGGCGCTGACAGTCAGCGCAGGCTCAGCTGAAACTGCTGCGGGCCAGCCGCGCTACTTCACAGAAACTGGCCACACTTTAGCCTACAATTTTCGGCTGTTTTGGGAGCGTAACGGCGGCTTGGCGATCTTTGGCTATCCGATTACCGAAGTGTTTGTTGAGGCTGGCCGTCCAGTGCAATACTTTGAGCGAGCACGTTTAGAGTGGCATGCAACGATTGGCTGGACACTTGCTGGCCATCTTGGGCGCTGGGCTGCCGAAGATTCTGCTGATCAGCCAGCCTTCAAACCGCGCAGCGAGGCCGCCTACCCAGGCCAAATCTTCTTCCCCGAATCAAAACACACCTTGGGCGGGCTATTTCGCCAGTATTGGGAGCGCAACGGTGGCTTGCAAACCTTTGGCTATCCGCTATCGGAAGAATTTTTAGAGCGCAACCAGCAAGATGGCCAGATTTATACGGTGCAATATTTTGAGCGAACGCGCTTTGAATATCATCCAGAGTTGCCAGCGGCCTATCAAGTGTCGTTGGGCCATTTGGGCCGCCAATATTTGGATGCGACCAATACTGCGCCTGAGTGGGCCAAGCGCAAAGTTAATAATGCAGAAGCTGCTTGGCAAGCCTTGCGTCCAACCCGTATCACGATGCCGCGAATTGACCTTGATAGCCCAATTATCGAAGCTGGCTTTTCGCTTGGCACTTGGGATGTGCCAACTGACGCAGCGGCGCATTATTGGCCAGTGGCTGGCTTTCCAACAACGGCTGGGAATATAGTACTAGCAGGGCATGTCGGCTATCGTGGTATTATCTTCAGTCAGCTACCCAACGCAGTTGTCGGCGATAGCTTGCTATTAACTGTCGATGGCGCAGAGCGGCGCTACCAAGTGACTGAGATTCGTACCGTGACCCCCGACCAAACGTGGGTGATGGACCCAACCGCTGAAGAAACGGTTACTTTGATCACCTGTGTGCCAATCGGTGTCTACTCGCATCGCTTGATTGTGCGTGCGAAGCCCCAACCGTAGGAGTTGTATGTCAGCACCTGTTCAACAATTAATTCAACAAGGCATTCAAGCAGCGCGGAATGGCAACCATGCAGAAGCCCGCCTGATTCTGCGCCAAGCGCTGAGCGCTGATTCAAGCAACGAGCAAGCATGGCTTTGGCTGAGCGCAGTTGAAGCAACTAATAGCGAGAAAATTGCCGCCTTGCAACAAGTTTTGGCGATTAATCCAGCCAATGCTGCGGCCAAACGTGGCCTTGAGATGCTTAAGCCAAGCCAAATTGATTTTGCAAATTTAGGTCAGACGAGCAGCGCTGCCCCAGCGAAAGCCAGTTTTTCGCCGCCACCAGCCCGCGCCGCAGGCAACAGCAGTTTATTGCAACCACGACCTAGTTTCGAACCCAGCCCAGCTGTGCCTACAACTAACCAGAGCCTGAATACGGCAGCTCCTAGCATGCCAACGCCTACTGCGCAGCCACAAGCAGTAACTGCGTTTGATCCAGCAGTAGCCGAAGCTAAGCCAATGGCAGAGCCAGAAAATGCCGTCAATTATGCGAATGATTTGGTTGGTTCGTTGCGCCCTGCAATTGCCAAAGGCCCCAAAAAACGCTCAGTGTTGCCGACCAGAAGTGAATTGATCATTTCTGCTATTCTTCTTGTATTGCTGGTTGGCGGCTTTAATTTGGTGCGTTCGGCTTTAGCTGGGCGGCTTTCTGGCTCGCCCAATAGCAACGATGTTACTGCGAGCGAGCGGGCAACCAGTGAAGCCTTGCTTGGCTGGAATACTGGTCGCCCAACGCCGGTTGTCGAGGTCGTGATTGATCCTGCTCAGCCTAGCCCTGTCCAACCAGTCCAGCCAGTGGCCAGCGGTAGCGTTCACCAATCGCGCAGTTATTTCTTAACGATTGGCGAGACAACTGTATCAAATGATGGCAAACAGGTACTGGTTAATGTGACGCTTCAAAATCCGACCAATCGACCAGTGAGCTTTCGGGCTGCCGATTTTACTATCCAAACCAATGTTGGGGCGTTGCCAATTACGGCCCAATCAACCATTCTGAGCACGCTGACAATACCTGGCAACAATACAATTGCCGGAACCTTGGTAGCTCAAGCCAATAATGGCGAGATTAAATCGGTCCAGTTGGTTTGGCGACCAACCAGTGGCGGTATTTCTAAAACGATTACATTACGCTAACTCAATTTCAAGCATGCCATGGTTGCTTGCTCACCCAGAGCGCAGCCATGGCGTTGCTATGTAAGGAACTTGGATGTTTGATCAGTTTGTACCCTATTATGATGCAGATTATGGCGATTTTCAGGATGATGTGCTGTTCTACCGCGAGCATGCACGCATGGCTGGCGGCAGCGTTTTAGAGCTGATGTGTGGCACTGGTCGGGTGGCAATTCCGCTGGCTCAAGCTAAGCTGAATGTGGTCGGCATTGATATTGCTCCTGCGATGATTGAACGGGCGAAGGCTGCCGCTGTGAGTGCTGGCGTTGATCCACACCTGAAGTTTGCAGTGGCTGATGTGACCGATTTTCAGCTTGATCAGCAATTTGGCATGGCCTTTGTGGCGATTAATTCGTTTATGCATTTGGAAACAACCCAAGCCCAAATTGCCGCCTTGCATGCAATCAAGCGCCACTTAAAACCGAATGGGCTATTATTGCTCGATTTGTTTAATCCCGAGCCAAGCCAACTGAGCGCGGTTGATGGCCTGATGGTGCTTGATAAAAGCTTTCGCGCGAGCAATGGTAATTTGGTGCAAAAATTTGTTTATCGCAGTGTTGATTTAGCGGCCCAGCACCAGCACGTTCAATTCTGTTACGATGAAATTCAGCCTGATGGCCAAGTGCGCCGCTGCGTCTTACCATTTGGCATGCGTTGGCTCTATCGCTACGAAGCCGAGCATTTGCTGGCGCGCTGTGGCTTTGCCTTGCAGGCGGTCTATGGCTCGTATGAGCTTGATCCCTATACAAGTGAATCAGAACGAATGTTGATTGTGGCACGAGGAATTTCCCAATGAGCATGCTTGATCCCTATGAGGTTGAACGGCTCGAACGTTCGCGGAAACGGGCAACCCGCTTGTTGACGCTAGTGATGGGTTTGGCAACCATATTTTGCGGCGCGTTATTTGTCTACATTATCAGCCCGCCAGCCCGCACCTACACGCTTGGGCCGGTGAGCCAATTTCCGCTTGGCCAGACGGTTCAGGTGTCGGTTAAACAATTAGTTGCCTCGGAAACGATCGCTAGTCGACCTGAAGTTAGCGATGATCCGGTGTTGGTGACGCGGCTGAGTGCCGACCAATGGCGCGCGTTTCTGGCCTGGGATAGCCTGAGCGGTTGTATTGTAATTTATGAACAATCCAACCAAACTTATCGTGACCAATGCTCCGATCGGGTGTATGATGAACAGGGCTTCTTGATTAGCGAGAATCGGCGCTTGCGCTTGGGCCAACTACCGGTCACCGTAGTTGATGAACAAGTGCAAATTCGTGATGAACTTTTGCCTGATCCTCGTCAGCAATAGCTTGACAATAGTCTATAATTGTTTGTGGGGATAGAGCTTGATTGGCCGTTGAATTTTGCAAAGAAGGAGGGCCTGTGCATCGCTTTGCGCGATCTGCCCCATTGGTGGTGGAAGAATTTGCTGACCCAGGCATCGATCAGCGCGAAGGCCCACCATTGAGTATCGGCAGTGCCTTTTTAATGTTGGGAATGGTTGCTGGGGATGAGTGTCCGGCGGAAATTCTGAATTTGCTCGATCAAATTAGCGCTGATAAATGGTATCATGGCCAACTATTTGAAACCATGTTGAACTATTTTGAGGATCGTGATCCTGGCTTATTGATGGAAATTGGCCGTGGGATTTACTACTCGTTGGCGGCGCAATTTCGCGAAATGGGCCTCAGCACGCCAACCGCCATGTTGGTGGCAATGCCCGACGTGTGGCATACGGCAACTCGTGGCGCTAGCGGCGAATGGCGAACCACGATTTTGGCCGCGTATCATGCCCAAGTCGAATTGAAACAACCCTATAACTGTATGTTCGAACAAGCGGCCATGGAAGGCGTGTTGCAAGGCTTGGGCGCACGCGATGTTCAGATTACCCACGACCCATGCATCCGCAATGGCGCGCCGGCTTGTGTCTTTACGATTCGCTGGACGGAAAATTAATCAACAGCCCTTGGGTATCTGTTTGATGCTTGCCTGTTATGCCTTGGCATAACCACTTTGCTCGCTCCTCATCGAACAGCTTAACCAAGGGCTGTTATTTTCCCTCACCCCCCAGCCCCCTCCTTACACGGGTCGGTTTTGCGCGATTGGTCGGTGGTGGAGCGTTCCCTCACCCCCCAACCCCCTCGCCCACTGAACGCGGGCGAGGGGGAGTAGCCGTTTTTCGCCAAGGAGTTGCGGGAGAACCAGCGTGTTAAAGCCCCTCGCCCGCGCCACGGGAGAGGGGTTGGGATGAGTGCATCTAGGATTGAAATAGTTCGGCAAATAGCTCGACGTTGGCTTGGCGTGGGCTTGGGTCGTAGATGGCAAAATCAATCTGCTCAAACGGCCATGGCTGTTGGCCAATAACTTCGTTGAATAGGCGCGCGATTAGCGCTGGATCGTTGCCAAAGACCCCGCACCCCCAAGCCCCCAAAATCAAGCGTTCGATTGGTTGGCTGGCGCAAAACGCCAATAGCCGCTGCATCCGTTGGCGCATAACAGGCTCAACCGCAGCGCTTTGGCCGGTGCGGTTTTGGCGAATGGCCCCAGCATTCACCGCCGCCATGGTAATCACATCGACCAAATATGGTTGATCAAGCCAATTACCAGCGTCGTCGCAGACCACCGGAACCTGTGGCGACCAAATCAGGGCATCGGAATAGAGCAAATCGTTTTGCTGTTTATGGTAACGGTAAAACTCACTACACTTGGTTAAACAAGGATACAACCCCGACGAACGGGCGATACTTTCCTCTTGGGCTTGGCTGCCACCTAAAAAACCACCGCCTGGATTTTTGGCCGAGGCAAAATTTAAAATTCCCACCCGTTGGCCTGTTTGAGCAGCACGTTGGGCAGCCTCCAAGGTTGTGGCTGCATAGACCTTGATGCTTGGTTGTTGGTTGGCGCTGCGGGCTGCCGCCAAGGCCGTATCAGGCCAAATAATGCTGCTTGCTTGTTCAGCGGTATGTTGCGCTTCAGCAATACTGACCCATTGATCGGCCTGATTGAAATAGCCGCCCGCGCTCAAACAATCGAGCGTGCGTTGGGCGATGAGTTTGCGTTCTTCTCGTTTCATCGTAACCGTGCGGTTGCCTCCCAAAAACTGCCAACTTGCTGATAGCCAAGCGGCTCATAGATTTGGCGGGTTGCAAAATCGTTGCTTTTGACATCGTGAATGATATTGGTACAGCCTTGATCAAACAAACTTTGGGTCAGATGGGCAATGATCGTGCGTACATAGCCATTGCCACGCAAGGCTGGGTCGGTGTAGACGTTGCCAATTGTCGCCAAATGATCGCGGCTATTGACCAAGTGCGTTCCACCGACTGCAACCAAGGCTCCATGGCGACGCACGCCATAGTATAAGCCGTTATGCAACTGATCAGGGCTAAACGTTGGCACATCGTTCATGGTGTAGAACGCCGATAATTCGCCAATATGCTGATCTTCGAGTTGCTCAAGCTGCGTGCCATTCGGCAGATCGCTGAGCTGGCCAGCCTCAATCGCAATCCGAATGATCGCTTGCTCGTTACTGAACCGGTAGCGTTGGCCTAACACTTGGCGATAGTATTCATTCATATTCGCCACAATACAGGCTTTTGGCCACTCGTTTTTGGCGGCCAAGATTGCGTTAATGCCTTGGGCATCGCCATAGGGAATTAATGCGGTAAAGGTGCTGGTGCGATACCACAGCAAAATTGCCCATTGTGCGCCGTTTTGTGCAAGGCTAAATTGCGAGCGTTCGCGAAATGGTGGTTGCAAATCTCCTAATGCATAGGCTGATTCAAGTCGATTTTGGCCTAGTAAGGCGTGCAATGTGTGGTCGGATGGAGTGAAATCAACCTGCCAAGTCATGGAAACGTCCTGTCTTTGGGTTTGCTGAAGGGATGCCGCTGCTTAAATTATAGACCTTCAGCATGAGATTACAAGATTAACACTTTGCCAACGCAGCGTCACTACTGTGTTAATGGAGCAGTGCTATGCTTTTTCTAGCAGTTCTTTTTTGTAGTGGAGGTCCAAATCGATGGCTAAGTTTCTTGTGGTTCGCCAATTGCCGCGCCTCCACACCCAACGGAGCGCCTTTGAACGCGATTGGCAAACCCCATGGCCGCGAACCAGCAGTGCCCGCGCGCTGATCTGGCGACCGCAAGCAGATGTCCATGAGTACGCCGAGCAATTTGTGATTAAGGTTGAGTTGGCAGGTATGCGCGACGCTGCAATTGAAGTAACGCTTCACGATGGCGTGTTGTATGTCAGCGGCCAACGCGAGGAGCATTGCCCAAGCCAAGGTGTTCACATCCACGAATTGGGCATAAATTATGGCCATTTTGAGCTAGAGTTCGCGCTGCGCGCTCCAATCGACGAGGCCGCAATTAGCGCTCGCTACGACGATGGCATGTTGATTATCACGTTGCCCAAGCGCAATCCAGCCCAAGCCGAACCACGGCGGATCACGATTGAACAAACCAACGTCTAACTCGCATTGGTGCTAAAAAGGGGTTTTTGTATGTCAGATTTTGAACGAACGACCACGATTCCAGATGAAATCGCGATTTTGCCATTATTGGGAACGGTTGCTTATCCTCAAACCATCGTGCCATTGGCCGTTGGTCAGCCAGAGTCGATCCGTCTGATCGACGATTTGATGGCTGGGCAGCGAATTGTTGGCTTGGTGGCGCTGAAAAACGAAGAAGAACGACCCAACCCAGTTACGCCTGAAGATTTTTATCAACTTGGCAGCGCTGCGGTTGTGCATAAATTGATGAAATTGCCCGACGGCACCTTGCGCGTGGCGATGCAAGTGCTTGAGCGGATTGAGATTGTTGAAATTATTCAAACCGAGCCATATTACCGTGCCAAAATTCGGGTTGTGCCCGACCAAATTATTGAGAGCGAAGAGCTTGAAGTTATTGCCTTGATGCGCTCGATTGGCACGATTGCCAGCCAAATTGCGCCCTTGATTCCACAATTTCCCACCGAGTTGTTGAATTCGGTGCTGAGCGAAGAAGATCCACGCCGTTTAGCCTACTTGGTGGCTTCGTATGCCCGCATGAGCGTGACCGATCGCCAAGCGGTCTTGAGCGAGCCAAGCATCAAGCAAAAATTGCTCAAATTAAACGAAGTGCTGACCCGCGAGCTGAATGTGTTGCAAATTGGTCAGCAAATTCAATCGCAGGTGCAAGATGAGCTTGGCAAATCGCAGCGCGAATATGTGTTGCGCGAACAGCTCAAAGCAATTCGCAAAGAGCTGGGCGAAACCAACGAACAAGAAGTGGAAGTTGATCGCTTGGCCGAGCAAATCGAAGCTGCTGGCATGAGCGCCGAAGCCCACGAGCAAGCCATGCGCGAGCTTGATCGGCTGCGCCAAATGCCTGCTGCTGCTGCCGAATATAGCGTTATTCGCAGTTATTTGGAAACCTTGATTGCTTTGCCATGGCAAAAACGTAGCGACGACACGATTGATGTCGCGCAAGCTGCCGAAATTCTTGATGCCGACCATTATGGCTTGGCTGAAATCAAAGAGCGGATTTTGGATTATTTGGCGGTACGCGAGCTGCGCCGCAAGCGTTCGCCAGAGCGCGATCCAGGCCGTGGCGCAATTCTGTGTTTTGTTGGCCCTCCAGGCGTTGGCAAAACCAGCCTTGGCCGTTCGATTGCCAAAGCTATGAATCGCGAGTTTGTGCGTTTGTCGTTGGGCGGCGTGCACGACGAGGCCGAAATTCGCGGCCATCGCCGTACCTACATCGGCGCAATGCCCGGTAGCTTAATCCAAGCAATTCGCCGCAGCGGAGTCAACAATCCGGTTGTGCTGCTCGACGAAATGGATAAGCTCAGCTCAGATCATCGTGGCGATCCAACCTCGGCCATGCTCGAGGTGCTTGATCCAGCTCAAAACGCCAATTTCCGCGACCACTATTTGGATGTGGCTTGGGATTTGTCGCCAGTGATGTTTATTGCAACCGCCAATACCTTGCAAACCATTCCTGGGCCATTGCGCGATCGCTTGGAAATTATTCAGCTTGGCAGCTATACCACTCGTGAAAAGTACGAAATTGCCCAGCGCTATTTGGTGCCAGAGCAACGCGAGCAACATAGCCTTGAACAAAGCGAAGTTGAAATTCAGCCAGATGCCTTGTTGGTAGCGATTGAAGAATATACCCGCGAAGCTGGCGTGCGTAATTTGGAGCAACACATTGGCACGGTGATGCGCAAAGCAGCGCGTCAAGTTGCGCTTGGTTCGGCCACGCCAATTGTGGTTGACCCAGCCAAAACCCGTGAATATTTGGGCAAGCAACGCTACTTCTCGGAAATTCACGAGCGCACCGATCGGCCTGGGATTGTGACAGGCTTGGTTTGGACTCCGGTTGGCGGCGATATTATCTTTATCGAGGCCACCAAAATGACCGGACGCGGCAACTTTGCCCTGAGCGGCCAGTTGGGCGATGTGATGAAGGAATCGGCGCGAGCAGCATTAAGTTGGGTGCGGGCTGAAGGCGAAAGCTATGGCATCGACCCCCATTTTGCTCAGCATTTCGATTTGCATGTGCACGTGCCAGCGGGCGCGCAACCAAAAGATGGTCCATCGGCAGGGATTGCCATGGCCACGGCCTTGGTTTCGTTGCTGACAGGCCGCGCCCTGCGCGACGATGTGGCGATGACTGGTGAAATTACCTTGCGCGGCAAAGTGCTGCCAATCGGCGGCGTGCGCGAAAAAGTGTTGGCAGCCCATCGCGCAGGCATTCGCACCATCATTTTGCCACAACGCAATGTCGCTGATTTGGATGAAATTCCAGCAGAAGTGTTGGCCGAAATGGAATTCCACGGCGTTGAGCATGTTGGCCAAGTGATTGAGCTAGCCTTGCGCAAAGAGCCGAGCGAAGCGCCAGTCAGCGTGCCAGAATCAGCAGTGATGGAAAATTTAATCCCATCAGATGTTGAAGTTTTGGTTCATTAAACCCAAACAGCGCCGTTGGAATTGCTCCAACGGCGCTGTTTGTTTAAGCATCTGAATTATTGCTTGGTTGGTTCGCTAGCGGCTTTTTGATGGCGTTGCATCGCGGCGATAGCCTCTTCTTCGGTGGCGAAGATATCGGCATATTGGGCGAGGCCGACCATACGGAAAATCTTTTGGAAGTGTGGGCTAAGGCCGCTAATTGCCAGCTTTTGGGCTTGGCGATTGACCTCAGTGACCACCCCAATTAAAATAGCAATCCCCGCGCTGTTGATATAATCGCTTTGGCGCGAGTTGATAATAATATACTTAGCGCCATCTTTGCTAACGCCTTCGTATGCACCCGTAATGGCCTCTTCGGCAAATGTGGTTACATCGCCTTCGAGATCAATAATCCAAATCCCGTCACGTTGACGGGTGGTAACTTTCAATTCATCATCAATCATAGGTCCAAAACTCCTTGACCAAGGATCGCGCTAGGCTGTGGCTGATCCATGCCGTCGTGGTGGATTATACATCGCTAATCGAAAACGATTGCCTTGTCCAGGCCGTGACGGTAGAAAGCCGCACTCATCAACAAGTTGTTCAATGAGCATTAAGCCCATCCCTCGCGCCGATGCCAGCCCAGCAAGTTTTTGCTCGATGGTTGCTGTTTCGATCTCTTGGGAGGGGTGAAAACGAAGACCTTCATCGCTAATAACCAACACCAGCCGATTGCGTGAAATCGTGCAGGTGATATGGATGCGGCGTTGGGTTTGGCGCTGATTGCCATGTTCGATGGCATTGATACAGGCCTCGCTGAGCGCCGTGCGTAAATCCTCAACGCGCGTTGGGTCAAACCCCATATTCCGTGCGAGCGTACCAATTGCTTCACGGGCGATTTTTTCATAGCCAAGCTGGCTGGGAAATATCAGTTCGATGGAGGCTTGGGTTTGCGCCATGTTCTTCAACTCAACGATCTAGGTGGATAACCATCCGTAATTTATTGCCGCCTGATGGTGCGACCGAAAACTGGACTTCATCCATCAGTTCTTTAATTAACCAGATTCCCCAACCACCTTTATCGTCGCTATGCAATACCTGGTGAATGTCGGGTGTACGCTCAGTGATGGTTTGATCGAGGATTTTACGCCCTTGATCGGCCACATCAACAATCAACCCGTCATCGCTGCCAGTAAAGACCACCACGACTTTCATTGCTGAATCGTGTTGATTGCCATGTTCAATTGCATTCGTTACTGCTTCGCTGACGGCAGTGCGCAGCGAATCAACGCGATCATGAGAGAAGCCCATCCGTTTCGCCATTGCACTGGCGGTATCCATGGCGACTTTCTCGTACCCCAGCCGACTTGGCAAGTGGAGTTCAATCACCCGTTCTTCATCGCCACTAGGGGCCATGTATTGTGGATTGGACATTTGGAAACCTCACGTCGCTCGCAATGACGATGCTAGCCCTCAATATACCATAGGCGAATAAGCGTATGCAAGCTTGATTTTGCCGCTACTGGCGATTGAGCAAGGCTACGCTTCTGCCGAGTATAACAAAGGTTTCTGGCTGCTTCAAGCCCTATACTTATAATTATCGTTGCTAGTTATTAATCCGATGTTCTTCAATTTGGCTATTCAGGCTTTGGCCTGCAATTTCCACATAAATTTGTTGTTCAGTCACTGAAATGCCTAAATCGCAGCGGCGTTCGATCAAATTGGCAACGTTTTCAATAAAACGCCGATCAAAGGCATAGACCGGAATTTGCTCTGCTTGATAGATGCTTTTGCCGCTGAAATTGCCCAGCACTTGGGCAACATCGCGATGGGTGTAGACCGCCGCGCGCCCAGCGCGTTTGCTGCCGCGATGTAAACGCTCGGCATCTGGTGCGCCAACTTCAAACCAGCCAGTCACTTGTCCGGTCAAATCGCGAATCCAAACAGCGGGTTCGTCGCCAGCAGCCACGCCTTGGGTAAAGGCAATGCCATCAGTGTATTCCAAACAATAAGCCAAAATCCGCATCAACATATATTCTGCTGATTCAGATGGCTGGCGAGCGACGCGCAGCTCTAATTGCTCGTAGACGTTGCGGTCAACATTCGCCAAATCAACATTAATCGTATAAATGGTTGCACTAAGGGCCATAAATGCTCCTAATTAAGTAATTTTTGATAAATTGCTAGCTCGAAGGGGTTGCCATTGCTGTTGACCCCATGATACTGCTTGAGTAAACGAAACTGGGTGGGGTTTTCCAACAAACTGCGGGGCGTTTGCCATTGCAGCGTCCACGAAAAGCGCGAATCCCAAACCACAATGCTGCCAACTGGGGCTTGCTCAACTGCACTGGGCGTAATCTGCTGATACTTGGTTGGATCATAGGGATCGATGCCTGTGCCATAGGCAAACCATGGAATCGCCGCTAAAACCAGCTGCTGGCGATACTCGCTTTGCTTAAACCAAGCAGTGCTGTTGAGCACTTGCTGGTCGCTATCCTGCATGATAAAGGGCTGCACCCGAATGAATAGCCCCAATAGCCCGATGATTATGCTTGCGCCAACCAAGCGCTGATACCACAGCGTTTTGAGGGTTGGCAGCATCAGCAACGCCACCAAACCAATGCTGAGCAACGCATCGTAGAGCACAATTCCCCGAGTTCGCCAGCGAATCCAGGCCATGCCGAGCAGGCCAATGATAACCAAACCCAAGGCTCCGCGCATCGCCCAACGTCGCCAATTGATGGTTATAGGTTGACGTAATGCATGCAGTCCATAGGCGCTAAATGTGCCAATAATCGGCGCTAAAATAGCTAAGTGGCGATCGTAGCCAGCAATTTGGGTCGCAGGAATTTTCCAATAGCTGAGTGCCAAAATTGCGATATAGCCAACCGTCCACGAGTGCAGGGTGTTCCAGCGCAGGCGCAAAAAACCATAGACCGCCAGCGCAAACGGCACGCTGCCAAAGGCGACTGGCAAGCGCGTGATGTAATGCCACCATGGGCCAGTGCCATAAAACGCCACGCTGCCGCCTTTTTCAAACAACACCCGATCAAGCGGAAACAGCAGGTTGGTCCAATCGTTGAGCCGTAGCGCCCAAAAACCATTCCAAATCAACATTGGCAATGCCATCAGGCCAAGCTGCCAGTAGCGCCGCTCTTTGACCAGGCTGAAGGCGAAAAAGATTAATAGTGGCAGCGTTTCATAACGAGCCAGCGGAATCAAGCCTGCAAACAAGGCCATTAAATTCCAGCGTTGGCGGCGCTGGGCTAGCAAGGCCGCTGCTAAGTAAGCTGCGCAGGGCAATTCAGTTAATGCTGCAAAGCTGAGGCGAGCAAATTCTGGCTGAATGCCGGTGAAGATTGCTGCCAACCAATACCACTCAACCGCAAATTCTGCCGCCAAATATGCTGCTAAACCACAAATTAGCGCCGCCAAAATTGCGCTTTGCATGTGCACTGCGGTCAAGCTAAACTGGCTGATCAAAGCATAGGGGATGGTAAAACCTGGCCGCCCCCAAACATCGAACAATAACTCAGGGTGTTTGAGGCTCCAGCGGGCAATTAACAAATGCTGAATCGAATCGTCGCTGTAGGTGCCGCTAGAGCGCAATCCATAACTCACAAAAATTAATAGCAACAGGCCACAGCTTAGCCAGAGCCATTTGCTTGAACGACGCAAAAATCCCACCACACATTCCTCGTTGGCTCATTCGAACGTCTGGCAGTATACCACTGGTCGGCTGGGGATCGGGAAACTGTAACCGCGAAGAGCGCGAAGGGGTGAGAGATCAGGGGCTAGGGTTCAGGGATTAGAGATTGAGCAACTGTAACCACAAAGAACGTGAAGAGCACGAAGGGTAGGTTTTTGGCCACAGATTAGCACAGATTGTTTTGATTATTCTTCCCATAGCCAATAGCCTACAGTCAATAGCCATGGTTTCTCTGCGCCTCTGCATTATAAAGATTGATCCACGAAGGACACGAAGAGCACGAAGCATAGAGAGTACACATTTTGGCGTGCAGGCAGCGGAAGAATATTCCACGGAGAAACATTTGGGGGTGCAGGGGGCTGAAAACCCCCTGCGTCTCCCTCCGGCGGCGGGACGGAAGGGTGGTGATCATTCATTCTGTTTTGATAAATGTCTATTTTAAATTATAGTCTGCTTTGAAGAATAAATAATTGCTGCCAACTCCTAATCTCAACAATGGACTGAAAGTGCTATAATTGCAGGCGACACTTGTTTGGAGCGAGAAACCCCATGCCCAATTTAGGAGCGCATGTTTCAACCGTTGGTGGTTTGCACACAGCCTTTGAGCGCGCGCATGCCACAACCTGTCATGTGATTCAAATTTTTACCAAAAGCCAACGCCAATGGAATGCCAAGCCATTAAGTACCGCTGATTGTGCTAATTTTCAGGCGGCGCACCGTGATGCTGGCACGCCACCCTTGATTGCCCACGATTCATACTTGATCAATTTGGGCAGTCCCGATGATAGCTTATGGGAAAAATCGATCGCAGCGTTTCGGGTTGAGCTTGAACGTTGTCAGCAGTTGGGGGTTGGCGCGTTGGTCACTCACCCTGGCGCGCATGTTGGCTCAGGCGAGGACGCAGGCTTGGAGCGAGTTGGCGCTGCATTGCGCCGCTTATTAGCCGAAAATACTGGCGAAACCGAGATTTTGCTTGAGATTACCGCTGGCCAAGGCACGGCTTTAGGCCATAGCTTTGAGCATCTCGCCCGCTTGATCGAGCTTTGTGACGGTCATCCACGGCTTGGAATTTGCTTTGATACCTGTCATGGTTTGGCTGCTGGCTACGATTTTCGCACTGCCGAAGGCTACCAACGCACGTTTGAGCATTTTGATCGTTTAATCGGCATCGATCGCTTGCGTGCCTTCCATCTCAACGATTCCAAGAACGATCTTGGCAGCCGAGTTGACCGTCATACCCATATTGGTGAGGGATTTGTGGGCTTGAGCGGTTTCGAGTTAATTATGAACGATCCTCGCTTTCAAACGATTCCGATGGCCTTAGAGACCCCGAAAGAACCAGATGAAAGCGCAGATATTCGCAATTTAGCAACGCTGCGTGGTTTGCGCCGCTCAGTTGTTAGCTCAGCACCACAAAGCGAGGTATAAATGGGAAACCAACCAAAAAGCAAGCGCCGGTTGTGGGTGTCGTTGTTGTTGGGTTTGGCCGCTGTGGTGGTGATTGTGCGGCGCAAGCTGCAACCAATCGATTCGGCTCCAATCTTGCCACCGCCACCGCCGCCACCATCCGATCCGCCGCGGATCGTCTTGCCAACTGATATTTTAACCACGGAAATTGCGACCAGCGCTCCTGAAATCGAAGCTGATCCGGTTACCATCGAGCCAGAGCCAGTTGCTGATGAAGCGCCATTGTTGGAACGCGAGGTTGGCGGCAATGATGCAGCTAGTGTTGAAACCACTGAGCCAGTCGCTGAAGCTGAAGCCCCAGCCGAGGATGATGACGATGAGGATGAGTTGCGCAGCTACTGCGTCTCATGTCGCGCCAAGCAGCCAATGATCGATGCCCATGAAGAGTTGACCGAAAATGGCCGCCGTGCCTTGCGCGGAACCTGCGAAGTCTGTGGCGCAGGCATGTTCCGCTTTTTGCCCAACAAAGATTAAAATCTGTATTTAATGATGGTTTGTTCGATCATCTCTGTTTCCATAAATTGAAGTTTAGGGGGTACAGGGGGATTAAAGCCCCCTGTGTTTCCCTCCGGCGGAGGGACGGAAGGGTGGCGAACCATGAAGATTAACCAAATCTTGTGACTATGGTTGCCGCTTTAAAGTACTCTTGGTAGCTTAGGCCTACTAAGAGTACTTTATTTTAATCATGAAGCTTCTGGCTCAAATTCAATATAATCAACTAAGGTGGTTGAAGGTGGAATCTCTTCGCCTTCCAAATGCATAACGATCGCTTCTTGCAAGAGTTGTTTAACTTCTTCTGGCGTTTCACCAGTGGCAACACAGCCTAAAACATCGAGAATATAGCCTGAACAATTGTTTGGGCCTTGTTCAATCACAATTGCATAGCGCATCATTGCTCTCCTTTGTTGAAGTTGATTGCACAAGTATAGCAAATTAAGTATAATTTGGCTGCTAATTATTGCTAGGGAGAGAAGATGAATTATTTACGCATCGCAACAGTATTCATGGTATTAGGTTTAATGCTCGTGCTTGCTGCCTGTGGCACTGCCGCACCCTCGGCTGCATGTTATCCCCTGAACGAGATCGAACAACGTGCGGAAATTGCCTTTTTGCCAGCTGATACGGTTCGCTTGAGTTATGAGGCAACTAGTGGTGAAAATTATCAAGAAAGCCCATATTATGGGGTTGTCCGCGTCGTGATGGGCAGTATGCAGAATACAAGCAGCGTCTTCCAGACCTACAGCGACTATCTTCAGCAACAAGGATGGACGCAAGACATCGCGTATGCTCATGAAATTATGTGGTCTAAAGAGGCACTGACCCTGAGGATCATTGCTACTGATCCCAATAACAGTCGTGGTATTCCAGCCGAATCGAAACAAGTCCATCGCACATGGTATGTGCTCTTGCTTGGAGAATCCAAAGCAAGTGAATGCTCAACCACCACAATACCCAAATAATGCGCTGATCTAAAAGCCCTAAAACTCCAAACGGCCCAGTTGGGCCGCTTGAAGAAGAGAAGAGTGTGTGTGAGGAGGAAGGATTTGTGTATAGTATCGCCTTCTTAGCTTACCGAGAACCTAACGATTGCTCACACCCATAGTCCTATATTCCTGCTTGCCATGGGGGTTAGATTTTGCTAACAATATCCCCTTGGCGAATTGTGCCTGGCTGGACAACGCGGGCGTTGATGCCGCGCAAGTGTAATTCCTTGCCGACCGCCGAATTGACAAACTTGATTGCATCTTGGCCATAGCGTTGAGCAAATTTTTTGCAACCATTATGCGGTTGATCGGTTACCTCGATAATTGCATCGCCAATTGCCAAGCGCGTGCCTGCTGGCAAATTCTCGTCGCTCAAATCAAGATCAATAAATAATTGATCGCCAGCCAATTGCCAACGCTCTTGATCTGGCGAGAGCAGGCCAATCGAGCGCACATTGATAATATTCAGCTGCATATCGGGGTGCGAGCTACCATCTTCGGTGCGCGAACTGCCGCGAGTTTTCCAATTGTCGCCAACTAAGCCTTCGACCAAATCGAGCTGGCCTTGATCGAGCACTTCGCGTTGCTCGCTGGCAGGTCGACGAACGATTAATTGCAAAACCCCTTGATTCTTGGGCGCTTGGCGAATATGGTCTAAGCCAGCTTCAAGCGTCTCCATTGGAACATATTCAAGATCGATCATAGTACCTACCTCAGCCTAAACAAAAAAACGAGCCTCCTGTTGGAGACTCGCTGCGCCAACTGTGGCGCTTTATTATGCCATAGCCATGGCTGTGATGCTAGCGGAATTTGAGCAAATTGCCCAATTTGATTCCGTGGGCTTGCAAGCGTTTGCCAACATTGCCCAAAACCCAGGCAATGGGGGCGATTGCGGCCAAGGCTAAGCCAAGCCACAAGCTAATCGACCAAGTTTCAAGCAGCGCCGCCCGCCAAACGAGCAACGCGCCCAGCGCTGAAAGCCCAGTCCAAATGCCAAGCAGCCAGAGCATACTTGCCCGGCCTTGAATCGCACCGCGCAAGGTTGCCACTGCAACCCAGCCGAATCCGAGCAATGCCAAAAAGCCGAGCCACGCCAATAACGTCCAAATCATACATCCTCCAATGCCAAGCAAATGCAATCCGAGGATACTACGCTGTTAGCGCCCCAAGGTTCCAGCTTAGTGATTAAGCGCCACAACCTTGCCCGTAATCAGATATTCGATCTGTTCAGCCAAGTTGGTAACCCGATCGCCGAGCCGTTCGAGGTTATGCGCCAAGGTCAGCAGGTGAATTGCTGCGGCAGCTAGCTCAGGGCTGCTAGTTGAAATGTTAACCGTGGCTTCGAACATCTCACGATACAATTGATCGATCACATCGTCGAGCGTCGTTACGCGGTCGGCAAAGCTGCGATCGTTTTTGCGCAACGCTTCGAGGCCTGCATGCAAAATTTCGCTGGTTCGCTGGCTCAATTCGCTAATTAAGCGCGGAATTGGCTGCGGCATTTCGGCGACGCTCACAAAATTGGGGGTGGCAGCAATTCGTTCCTGCAATTTACAGATCGTCGCCGCATAATCACCCATGCGTTCTAGCTCTGGCAGAAGGCTGAGAACCACACTCACCAAGCGCAAATCACGGGCTAATGGCTGTTGAGTTGCGATGATCAACAGGGCTTGATCATGCAACCGCTGAACCTCGTGATTGATTGTTTGGTCGTTTTGCACAACCTTGCGCACCGCCGCTTGATCGTAAAGTTTGATCGATTGAAGCGCTTCAGATAAAGCTGCTTCAACCATGGTGCCAACGCGAAAAACCCCATCGTGCAACTCGGTGAGTTGTTCATCAAAAACTTGACGGTAAGACACGCCCATTGAAAACCTCCAACAGAGAATTTGCCAACCTGTTCTTCAATTACGCCCGTTGTTCATTCAGGTCGGCCATTTGCCCTGTTGCCATAAAGACAACCCGTTCACCGATATTGGTGGCACGGTCGGCGATGCGTTCGAGATTATGCACAACATACAATAAACGGGTTGCTTGTTCAACAGTGCTGGCATCAGCAATCATAACTTCGAGAATTTCGCGTTGAACGCGATCGGTTTGGTTGTCGATTTCGTCATCAGCAGCGCTGAGGGTTTTGGCCAGCTTAACGTCAATCCGCGTATAGCATTCCAATGCGGTGCGCAGCATCGTTTGCGCTTTGCTGGTCATCGATGGCACTTCAGCTTGCGGTTTGAGCGCTGGTGTTTGGCCTTGCCGAATCGCAATTTTGGCAATCCCTTCAGCATAATCGCCAACGCGCTCAAGCTCACTCGCAATCGTAATAATCGCACTCACTAAGCGTAAATCACGCGCGACTAATGGTTGTTGGGTTGCAAACAGCAAGAGGGCTTTTTCTTCCAAAGCATATTGGGCTTTGTCAATTAAATCATCGTTGCGAATAACATCCTGGGCCATGGCCTCGTCATGGTTGGTTAAGGCCTGAATCGATTGGCCAATGGCGGTTTCGACCAACGCTCCCATGCGTAAGAGATCATCATTCAGTGACCGAAGTTGCTGCTCGTAATGTTCCCGTGACATACCATCCTCCGATGCGCTAGGAAGGCTACGCCTGCTGGATAAAGTAGCTGAAATGTCGAATTAGCTTCCCGTGAATAGCCTGCGATTATACCACGCTTTTGGCTTTTTTTTCGATTGAATTAGCTTGATTATGCAGTCAGCGATTAATCACTCTTGGGCAAGTTGTAGGCCAGCCGAAAGCCTAATAAATGGGTCGAGCGTTCAGGTGGCAAGCGAAAACGGCAGGTATTGCGGGCAAAATGGCCAGGATTGCCCCAGCAGCCACCGCGCATAATCCGCCGCCGATCAGCTTCTGGAGCAGCTTGCAGCGCTTCGCGACCATCATCAGCAACATAGGGATACGATTTTTGCAGCGAGTTTGTCCATTCCCAAATATTGCCCGCTAAATCGTAAACCCCAAATGGACTTGCTGCCTGTGGATAACTGCCAACCGGTGCTAAGCCACCGCGCATGCTTTCTTTAATATTCATCAGTGTCGGGTCAAAATCATCGCCCCACGGATAGATGCGCGTATCATCGCCACGCGCCGCTCGCTCCCACTCTGCTTCGCTCGGCAAGCGCAAGGCTAGGCCGACTTCGCCGCTCAGCCAGCCACAAAAGGCTACCGCTTCATCCCATGTTACATCGACTACTGGATAGGCGGCAAGCTCTGCTGGCGGTTGCGAGCCATGCCAGACAATCGGCGCACGCTGGCCTGAATGCTTGATCCACTGCGCATATAGTTCATTGGTAACTGGCACTTGGGCCAGCGCAAAGGCGGCAATTTCAACTGGATGTTGCGGGGCTTCTTCCGCATACGATTCGCGCGTGCCACCGAAACGTCGCGCTAAATCGCTGAGTTGCTCGTTGGGCGTGCCCATCTGCAAAATCCCATGCGGAATTGAGCAGAAATGGGGCAAAAGATCACGAATTTGCTTCAATTGGGCTTCCTTCATGCCAAAAAATGCCAATCTGTGGCTCTAAAGATACCAGACTTTTAATTGTGCTTGGGAGGTGCGCCGATGTTACAAAAAATTCGTTGGCAATGGCTACTGGGAATTGGCGTGGCTGGCTTTTTGGGCTGGAATCTTTGGCAATCAACCGCCAGCGCTGGCTCGGAGGGCGAGGAGGCCTTGAGTTTATGGCCGACTAGCGCGCCAACTGAAGCGCCAACGCTTGAGCCAATTACGCCGACTTTGGCATTAACTCCAACTATGGCTGTCGCCGAAGCAACGCCTACGGTTGGCATGTTGGGAGCATATATTAGTGGCGCGGTGGCTAAGCCTGGGGTTTATGAGTTGCCGCTTGGCGCGCGGCTTGATGATTTGGTGCAGGCGGCTGGTGGCTTGCAGCCCGATGCTGATTCACAGGCGCTGAATTTAGCGGCCTATTTGCAGGATGCTCAGCATGTGCATGTGCCAATTGTTGGCGAAACGCCTGCGCCGACCAGCGAGCCAACGCCTGTGCCCCAAGCGGCAGTGCCCGTGCAAGTGCCAACTAGCGTCCCTCGTCAACCAACATTAATCAATATCAACACGGCAAGCGCTGCTGAATTAGAAAGCTTGCCCAAAATTGGCCAAGCGATTGCCGAACGGATTGTGGCCTATCGCGAGGAGCATGGCGCGTTTGCCACGATTGAGGCCATTCAAGAGGTCAAAGGGATTGGGGCTAGCACCTTTGCGGAAATCGAAAGCCTGATTACGGTCGAATAGCTGTTGCTTGCTGATGGTGATGCTTACCCATCAGCAAGCAAGCTTGGTTAAATGCTAGGTTATGCTTGCTGGTTCAAGCTTGATCGCCTGATACTGTGGGCGCAAACGGATGCTGACAATTAACAAGCTAATAGCAACGAGGGTTGGTAAACGAATGCCCAATTCGCCTTCAAGTAATATCGTACCCATAAAGCTAAGCCATGGCAGCGCTAAACAATATTTTGGCAGCCACGTTGGTTGTTGGCGTTGTTGATAGAGTTGGAACAGTAACAGCACTGGTGTGACATAGAGCATTGTATCGTGAACATACATATGCAAGGAAAACAATGCGCCACAGGTTACGGCCAAACTATAATTCCACGCTTGTTGTTGGGGATGTTTGGGCGAGCGCCACACGAACCATGTATAGCTGATTGCGGCTAAACCAAGCCCAATTTGTGAGATCGTGTTGATCAATTGTTTGTTTTCGTTGCCAAACCACAAGGTTAAGGTGCCGCGCAAGGTAAGGGTTTTACTTGGTTTAAGCCCATTTTGGTCGAAGAAATTTAAGGTCTTGCTGCCAATATCTAAATAGTTGGGCCACATATCCCAGCCCCAGATCAGACTGCTTAGGCCAATAAAGCTGGCACAAATCAGCGCAAACCAGAGTAAGGCGCGCCAATAGCGTTGGAGCACCAACCACAAGCCAATGAAAAGGACAAATTGAAATTTGAAGGTCGCTATAAACAACCAACATGCTGCCTTAAACCATTGTTCGCGTTGAGTTGAACGATAAACTTGATAGGTCGCCAAGAGCATTAAGAACGAAAATGTGCCTAAGAAAAGAACAGTTGAAATCGTATGGAAGCCAAAAATTGCACTAATTGCCAGCCATTTATTCGCCGATTCAGTGTTACCAAGGTCTTGAAAGACGAGCCAAAGAATAGAGGCTAAAAGGCAGAGATTAATCGCATACCACACGAAAAACGATACGGTATAGGGCAGCCACGTTAATGGAATCATGAAGATTGCTGTATGTGGCGGGTTGACATAAATAAGTAAATTGCTGACATCACCTGGTTCAAACCCGCGATATGGCTGCTGCACATCGGTTTGGGTTTTCATATCATAGAGTAAATCGGCCTGATCGGTTTTAACAATTTCGCCTGCGGTGTAAAAACTTGCATAATCAGATATATCAGGGGTGAATCCCCATACAAAGCCCGTTAATATTAAACATAATCCGATAATAATATTGGTTAGGGTAAGTATTGAACGATAATCACGCATGATCGATGCTCCATGTCTCAAGGGCTTGATAGCGGCTACCTTGGGGTTGGGTAATGCTTCGAATAAGCTGGCATGTGGAATAGGGCGCTGGATGGGCTGGCCATTGGCTTGCTTGGAGTTGGCGCGTCAGCGCTTCAAGCTGCTGCTTGGTTAATCGATCGCTGACGTAGCCCAAGGTAATATGCGGATGCCATGGTCGATCTTCGGCGACAATCCCAATCTGGCTGCTGCACGCAACAATTGCTTGTTGCAGTTGAAGCAGCTGCGCGGGCCATTGTTCAAAGCCAGCCCAAACGACGCGTGGCTGGCTGGCATTTGGAAAATAGCCCCACGTATTGCAACTGAGGATTGGGGCAGGTTGGGTTGTGAGCGCTGTGCTTAGGCTTTGTTGCAAGCTTGGCAAGCGCTCGACCGCGACATTGCCCAAAAATTGCAAGGTGAGATGCAGGTTTTCGGGCTTGCTCCAGCGAATTGGCAGCTTCAGACGGCGTAACTCTGCTTGGATCGCCAATAATTGAGCATGGCAATCGGCGGGCAGATCGAGGGCAATAAAACAACGCCATTGCTCGCTCATGCTCAGTCCTTGCGATTAAAGGAATTGCACAAAAGTCAGGCCGCGTACTGCTTCAATAATTGGGTCAAGCACTAGCGGCGGATACAAGCCAATCAGCAAACAAATGCCAAGCAAGGCCACGGCAACGGTGGTTGCGCCCAAGGGTTCGGTGCGCTGTGGTGGCGGTGGCGGTAAGCCCAAGCCGCGAAAATCGGTTAAATCTTCTTCGGGCAACGCTGCTGGGGCACGACCTAAGAAGTGGTCGCGCAAAACCAAGGCAAAGGCATATGCGCCTAACATCGTGGCAATCAGCAACGCCACAAGATAGCCGCGGCCCTCTTCAGCAGCACCTTGGTAGAGCAAGGTTCTGCTGGCAAAGCCATTGAATGGCGGAATGCCGAGCAAGGCCAAAACTCCACAGATAAAAACGCCACTGGCCCAAGGTCGTCGCCGCAACCAGCCATCGCCAGCAGCTGCCCGCGTTGGTTCGGGCCGCTCTAGCAAGGCCACTGCTGTCCACAATACCACGCTCAAGACCAATTGATTGAAGGCTTGGAAGAGCGCGCCAGTTAAGCCAGTGGTCGAAGAAACCACGCCAAACAGCATCATACCGCTATCGGAAATTAACAACATTGCCAAGAAGCGGCGTAATGATGGCCGTTCGTGGATCGCCAGCAAACTGCCGCCGATTGCCGAACCAAGCGCCACAAAACGCACTAAGCGCAAGCGCCCAGGATCAAGCGTCAACAAGCCAGGCGCGAGCAAAAATTGGAACGCCGAAACCAAAAACAGCAGCGCCGCCAAATTGATCATGCCAATCAGAATGCCGACCAAGGGTGGCGAATCTTCGAGCAAATCGGGCAGCCAACTGTGAAATGGAATAATTGCCAAGCGCAAGCTGATGCCGACAACCAACAAGGCCAACAATGGCCGGGCTAATGAGGTTGTGCTTAGGCGATCGGGGGTATTTTCGAGGTCGGCCAGCACAAAACACAAAGCCAACAACACGCCAGCCAGCAGCATCATCACCAAGTAGCGCAAACCACTGCCAATTGCCCGACCGCGCAGCAAGGTTGTTGTGCCAATTGGCAAATCGACTTGAGCCAGAATAATTGCCAAGCCCGTGGCCAGCAGCAAAAGCGTAATTAAGAATGGCGATTGAACATCAATCGTTAATGCAGCATTGATCAAACTAAAAATAATCAAGCCAATCACCACGAAATTTTCGCCGTGCGCCACTCGCGTCGCCACAATAAAGGTTATACAAAAACTGCCAGCGACGGCAAGCAAAAATAAGCGATTAATTGCTCGCACCGTCATGCTTACGCCAACGATGCTAATCGGCTGATCAACAGGCACTTGCCAAATGACCCAGCCAAGCAAAATGGTCGTGCCAATCGCTAAAATTTGCACCAAGCCTTGTTGTTGGCGCAGGGCAAAACAGACCACCGCCATGACCAATGGCAAGCAAAACATCAGCAAGAAGGTCATTTCAGGCGCTCCGTTTCACTCAGATTCAAGGTTTTAAAGCGGCCATAGAGCAAACCGCTGAGGTAGGCGATGGCCAAAGCCAAGAGCAAGGTAACCAAACTCAAGGTTCCTAAGGCCAAAATGTTAATTCGATTGGCCAAGGTGGTGTAGAGCAAGTCTAAGCCGCTTAGACAGAGCAATAAGCCTAGCCCAAGCTTCAAAATATCGGTGGCTAGCACGAGGCTAATCAAGCCAATAAACACCTGCCAATACCAGATAAAATCGATTGCACGCGCCAAGCCAAGCTGATCGGGATACATTTCGACTGCCAATGGCAAGACGCGGGGCAAGAAAAAGCTGGCCAAGCCAACCAAGAGTGTGGCCCAAATTGGCACAATATAATCGCCAAATTTGCGATTTTCTTGGGTGCTGGCGCGTTGGGCAACCCGGGCGGCGCGGCGTAGCTCAGCCAACGAAAATTCATCGAGATCTTCAAGGCCATACTCGCGCGAGAAGGTCAGCGCCGTAATGCCCAGAATAATCGCCACGCCCACGCCGGTAATCAACTTAATAAAGACCAGTGAGCTAAACTGCCGTCCAGCAATCACCAAATCTGGCACAATAAATTGCTGTTGGGCAATAAACAGCCCTTGGGCAATATAGTTAACCAAAACCGCAATCAGGCTAAAACGCCAATCACGCATAATCGCGATGACTGCGCCGCTGGCCACCAGCAACGTCATTAAAATCCAGATGGTGATTGTCATAGGCTGTTTATGCTCGCCGGATCAAGCCGAGTGAGCTTCCTCTATTGAATTAATAACAAAACAATCGTAATCGCTGCGATTAGGATGCCGGTCAGATAGTAGCGCCCGCTAAAGAGTTGCAAAACCCAGGCGACGCGGCTGCTGAGGCCTTGCAAGATGCCATGACTTTGGCGCAAGGCTGGACGTGGATTGCCGAGCAAGGCAAGGCCGCTAAGCATACGGCTGCTGGCTGCTGGCAAATGCGCCGTGCCATCATCACGATCCGGCTGTTCGCCGCCAGTCCACGGCATCATTGCTTGGCGATGGCTGCGAAAACAACCGAAGAGCAGAATGATAAAACCAAGCGCTAAGCTTACCCGCAAGCCAATACTCATGCTGCCAAGATCTTCCATTGGGCTGGGAACTGCTTGCAAAGTACGCAGGGCTGGTTGCAACACCCAAACCAAGATTTCAGGAGCCAAACTCAAGCCAATCAAGGGCAAACTCAGCCCAAGCAAGAGTCCATCGTTCGCACGGCCTGCATCGACTGGAGTAACTGGGCGCTGGGGATCGACCCGCCAAAACAGTGCATTCGAGCCAATAAACGAGAGCAAAAGCAAGCCACTGCTGACGAAAAAGACACCCATGCTCCAACCGCCAGCGCCAGTGTAATCCATGAGCCAACGGCGCGCCCAAAAGCTAGGCAATGCAGGTAAGCCAACTGCCGCTGCGGTAGCCAAGGCATAGGCCAAGCCAGCAGCCCGCAATGGTGCGCCTAGCGCCGGTTGTTTGGCGATCAAGTCGCTGCCGCTGCGGCGTTCCAAGGTGCCGAGGGCCATTGCTCCAAGCATGGTTGCAACCAAGGTTGTGACGGTAATCGTCAGCGTTGCCATCACAACAGCAGTATTGTGTTCGCCGCCGAGTGGCAGATTTGGCTTGTAGCGACCCAAGGCCATAGCCACATTGCCCCATTGGGCCACTGCCTGCCAACCAACCAACGGGCCAAAGCGGGTTGCGCGCAACGCATAGGCCGCCCCGACAATACTGGCCAACGCGCCAACGTAGCTTAAGCCCATAAACCAGGTTTCTGGCCAGGTGCCAAGATTCAGCCCAAAGAAGCGCAAGAAGGTATAGACCGCTAGCACAGGCACGCCAGCACTGATGATTAAGCCATGCAAGGCTGGCGTTGTATCTTCGTCGTCGCTGAGCACGCGGCCAAATGGCGGGAAGCCAAGCGCAATGCCAACCCCAACTGCCAGCGGCAACCAAGTGCGTAAATATTGACCAACCCCAATATCGGCCATCACAAACGAGCCATCAAGCACATCTTCTGGCCGTACTGATTGACTGAGAATTGCCACCAAAATTGCAAAGCCGCTGATGCCGCTCATGCCCAAGGCCGAGGGCGTGCGCTGATCGTCGCTGCCAACAACTTGGCGTGCAAGGGTGCTGCCCAATAAGGCCAGCCCCCAGCCAAACGCTAGCAGCAGCAAATCGCCAGCCAAAATGCCCAGCAAACTGCCAAAGACCATAATCGCAATGCCCGACCAGAGCCGCCCATAGCCAACCAAGCCTCGCCCAAGCGCTAGCGCCAAGTGGGCAAAGCCAATGCTGGTGAGCAACAAGGTGATGCCTGCAAAGAGCAAACTCAAGCCATCAAGGTGCAAGGTCAGCAGCGAGCGCATCAGTGGGTTGGGGCCAACTCCATAGCTGGTAAGCCAAGCCCGTTGGCCAACATCACGCGGCAAATCGCCTTGAGCAAGCCACCAAATGATAGCCAGTGCTCCAAGCGCCAAGCCGCTGGCGATTAAGCCCAACAAGCGCGTGCGCAAACGCTGGCCAGTCAACCAACTGACCAAAGCGATGATCATCAACAGCCCAAAGGGCGCAAGGGTGAGTAGTGTTTGTCCGTTCATGCGTTATTCTTCGCTACAGGCAGTGCAAGCACTAGCCGAGGCGATAATTAAGGGTGCGTCGTCGATATTCATTCCAGCCAAAATTGTCCGTGCAATCAAACGATCGAATTGACGTGGTGCATCGATCTTGACGCTGGTTAATTTGACTCCATTGCTTTGAATGCTATAGCGTAGCGTGCCCCGAGCTGATTCAACATTCGCCGTGACGCTGCCTTGCGGCACGCTATCGGGCGCGTTGCCAGCCCAATCGCCGCTGGGCAAATTGGCGAGCACCCGAATTGCCAATTTGAGGCTTTCAAAGGCTTCAAGCGCAAAAATGACCAAGCGCGCATAGACATCGCCGCGCTCTTGGGTGACGCGGCTTGGTGGAAATTGGGCATACGCACCGTAAGCGCGATCAATTCGGGCATCAAATCCAATGCCAGCTGCCCGCGCCATTGGGCCGCGCACACCAAATTGTTCGGCTGCCTCGCGGCTCAGCACGCCAATCCCCACGCAGCGACGCAAAACCCCGCGATGATCGATAAAGCGATCAACGAAGCGATACATTAAGCGTTCGAGGCGACGAAATTGCAGCGCCATCGATTCTTGTTCGGTGCTGCTGAGATCTTGGCGCACGCCGCCTGGCACAATATAGTTGGGCGGCGTGCTACTGCCACATAAATGCTGCATAACTTCAAATAAGCCATGATGCAGTTTTTGCACATGCTCAGCATCGCGCTGCAAGCCCAAAATCGTCAGCACATCTTTCATGGTGCTAAGATGGACGGTGGCGCGTTCGACTTCGCAAGCCAGCAGGCGTAACGCAGCAGCCCGTTCAGAAGCGTTAATTTTAAGTAATTGTTCGAGTGCCAAGCAAAATCCCAACGAGTGGGCATGGCTATCGGCGGCACAAATATGGCTCACAAGGTGCAATCCCTGAGGAATGGTGGTGCGCGTCAAACGCTCGCTAATGCCGCGATTGGTGTAGCCATCGCGAAATTCAACATCAGCAATCTGTTCGCCCTCAACCCGTAAGACCATGCGCATCGGGGTTTGCCAGTCGGGGTGAAACGGGCCAAGCGGTAAAACGTAGCTCAAACTCAATGCCTCACACAGATCACGAACCATCAACCCTGCCGATTATAGCATAGGCTTCTCGATACTGTGGAATTGGTTGGCAAATGGCGCTCCTGCCGCAACAACAGCGCCACTACAATTAAGCCAAGGGGAAGTTTTTAATCACGAGGAAGATGCCAAGGGCAATCACGAAGAAGGCAAAGCTGCGTTGTAAGGTTTGAACTTGAACTTTTTGGGCGAAGCGAGTGCCGAGCAAGTTGCCAATCACGCCGCCGCTGATAATCAAGCCAATCAGCGTCCAATCGAAATGGCTGCCCTGCAAATGGCCCAAAATGCCAGCGCTACTATTTAATGCAATCACAATCAGCGATGAGCTAATGGCGGTGCGCATTGGCATATGCAGCAACAACACCAAGGCTGGCACAATCAAAAATCCGCCGCCAACGCCCAAGAATCCGGTCAAAAAGCCAACCCCTAGCCCGCCCATCACGACTGCTGGCCATGCGATCGCTTGTTCGTCGGTTTTGGCTTGAACTTTGGGGCGCAACATCATACTGCCGATGATCAGCATCAGGCTGCCAAACATTGTCAATAGCCAAACCTCTGGAATGTATTGCGAAACGCGTGCGCCCAAAAAGGCTGCGCCCAAGCCGATGCCGCCAAATACAAAGGCATGGCGCAACATACACGGGCCGCGCCGACAATTCAGCCATGCCCCAAAGGCGGCGTTCAAGCCAACAATCACCAATGAACTGGTGGTTGCGTCGTGAGCGCTTAGCCCAAGCACATAAACCAAGGCTGGCACGGTCAGAATCGAGCCGCCGCCGCCCAACATTCCCAAGGTGAGGCCAATGCTAGCACCGACCAACAGTGCTAGCCCTATCAAACTTATATTCATGAGCTGGTTGCTATCCTTCTACGAGCGTTCTTCTGGTAAGCCAGCTTTGCTCCACGCCAGCATGCCGCCATGGGTGTTGTAGATGGTGCTCCAGCCATTGCTTGCCAGCCATTGGGCGGCCATGCTGCTGCGTTGGCCTGAGCGACAAACGACGACGATTGGCAGATCATGCGGGATTTGGTTGCGATAATTGTTGAGTTGGCTCAGCGGCATCAAATTGCTGCCTTTGATATGACCCGTGGCATATTCAGCTGGCTCGCGCACATCGATCAAGAAGATCGTTTGTTGATTGGCCCACACTTGCAGTTCTTGAACACTTAATTCGTTGATCATACGTGACGCTCCTGTTGTAATTCATACCAACCATTCCAGCCATCGCTCAGCTCAAGCATTGGCTGGCTGAAATGGGGTTTGAGCAAACTCATCGCGATTGGCGAACGCCCACCCGCCTGACAATGCACAATCAATGGTTGATCATTGGGAATTTCGGCCATGCGCTTGGGCAATTCATTTAATGGAATGTTGACCGCCTTGGCTCCATGACCGTTAGCATATTCCTCTGGCGTGCGCACATCGAGCACAAACGCCTGATCAAGCTGATCGACCAAGCTGGCTGCTGGTCGGCGTTGATAGTTCTGGCTGGGATTAGTTTTGAGCCATTCGGCTAGCATATCGGGCGTGATAAAGCCCTCAATCTGGTCGATGCCGATCATGCTTAGCTCGGTTTGGGCAGTTTTCGCTTCTGCTTCCGTGCCAATTAACACAACCTTACTCTCAACTGGGATAAACCAACCAGCCCAGCGATTGAGCATCGCGCCGCTGCTGAGGCTGAGCGCACCTGGAATGCTGGCTTGGGCAAAATCATTGGCCGAGCGTAAATCGATAACCAAGCGATTAGCGAGCTTAATGTCGACAAGGCTGAGGGCTGGCAAATGTTGCGGGCGTGGCTCAGGGCCATCGTGGTTGATGCGTTTCATCGCGGCGAAATAGGGCGGTGGCGTTGGCTGGCCATCAAGCACTGTTGCCACAAAATCAGCCTCGTTCTGCTGTTTGAAAGCCCAATTAACCTGCTTTTCGTAGCCCAAGGTGCTTTGGGGCACGGCTCCCAGTGCTTTGCCACAAGCGCTGCCCGAACCATGGCCTGGCCAAACTTGCAGAAAATCGGGCAACTGTTTAATTCGTTGCAATGACGTGAACAAATCTTGGGCCGCAGCTTGGCTTGTGCCTTGCACGCCAGCGGCTTTTTCGAGCAAATCAGGGCGGCCAACATCGCCAACAAACAATAAGTCGCCTGTGAAAATACCCATTGGTTGATCGCCAGCAGGCGTGTCGGTGAGCATAAATATCACATGTTCTGGGGTATGCCCAGGTGTGTGCAAGACCTCGATCTTCAAATTGCCAACCATCCAGCTGGTGCCATCGTTGATCAATTGCACATTGGGGTCGTTGTTGGCAAAAGCATAGTGCCAAGCTGCTGGGCCTGCCGCCGAAAGGTATAGTTTTGCGCCTGTAATCTGCGCTAACTCGCGGCTGCCTGAGACAAAATCGGCGTGAATATGGGTTTCAGTGATTGCGCTAATCCGCAGGCCAGCAGCTTTGGCAGCATTCAAATAGACGGTACTATCACGATGCGGATCAATAACTAAACCTTCGCCGGTTTTTTGGCAACCAACCAAATAACTGGCTTGAGCCAATCCATCGTGATATAAGCGTTGGAAAAACATAGACAGCCCTCCATTTTGCTGTTACATATTCTTGATGCGTTTGCTTGTACAATGGTTACATGGATTGGTTTGCAGTTAAGGAAGTGCGATGCAAAAGCCATGGGAAATTGATGCCACCTACTATCAAGAGGAATCAGAGTTGATTCAGGCCTTGCGGCGGCGTGAGCGCATGGCTTGTACTTGTCTGCTAAAACGTTATGCTTCACGTTTGTATCATGTGGCCCTCCGTATGGTGGGTGATGCCGATGAAGCCGAAGATGTGATTCAAGAGAGCTTTATTGAAGCGTGCCGTAAAATCGAGCAATATCGTGGTGATGGTGCGTTGGGTGCGTGGCTCCAACGGATTGTAGTCAATAGCTGTTTTATGCGGTTGCGGCGTAAGCGCGCACAAACCGTATCAATCGACGAGCAGTTTGATTTGGAGAGTGCCAGCCCACGGCCTGAATTGTGGGTTTTGGATCGTGAGCTGAGTGCTGAATTACGCAACGCGATTGAGCAATTGCCCCAAAGCTTACGAATGGCCTTGATTGCCCGTGATATTGAGCATTACAGCACCGAGGAAGCAGCCAAATTATTGCAGATAACACCCTCGGCATTGAAAGTGCGGTTACATCGAGCGCGTGCGGCTTTGCGCGATATTTTGGCTCAAGGCAGCGAAACGGCTGAGCCAGCGATCGATCATCTGACTGATCAGATGTTGGAAACACTATGCACTGCTTAATCCAGCCCGTCAATAGCCCGCCAGTCATCAAAATAGAGGTATGAAGATCGTAGAGAAAACAATTAATTTTTCTTTAATCGCGATAGAATCCAGTGCATGTGACCTCAATAAATTCTAGATTAAGATCTTGGCAAACTGGCAAGAGCACTACAATCGTAGCATGGCGTGTAGGGCCAATTGAACCACTGGCGTTGGCCATTACAAGGATAATGCACAATCGTTGGGCTTTTCATGTGTCTGTTATACTTGCTGGCATGGATGATTCACAGCGCTTAGCTATGTATTTACAGGCATGGCATCTTTCGAACCCGCAGCTGCTTGAGCGCACCGTAACCAGCACCCTCTATACCGTGATGTATGCTGGTCAGACGTGTGTGCTTAAACTGCTGAATGCGCAAGAAACTGAGGAACAGCGTGGTGCCTTGGCGCTGCACTTGTTTCAAGGAAACGGCGCTGTGCAGCTGCTTCAGGCTGATACGCATGCCCAATTACTCGAATATGCGGCGGGAGATGAGCTTGTCACGTTGGTCGAAGCGGGGGCAGATGCAGAAGCCACATGTATTGTTGCCGATGTCATTACGCGCTTACATTCAGTTCCGCAGACCAGCCCGCCGAGCGGATTAATGGCGCTAGATCGCTGGTTTGCGGCATTATTTCGCCAAGCAAAGAGCGACGATTTAGCTGGAATCGCATCGATTTATGTGCGTGGAGATGCACGGGCGACCCAGTTATTTGCTGAATCGCGTGAGCAACGGATTCTCCACGGCGATATTCATCACCGCAATATTCGCCATTCAGCCCGTGGCTGGCTTGCTTTTGATCCGAAGGGCCTTGTGGGAGACCGAGCCTATGAGTGCGCCAATACCCTGTGTAATCCGGTAATTCCTCAGCTCGTCCATAACGATCAGCGGCTGCTCAGTACCGCCACCATCCTTGCAGATCTGCTTAAACTTGATCGAGCGCGCATTCTCAGATGGACGTATGCTTATGCTTGCCTTAACGCAAGTTGGTGGCTTGCGATCGATAGCGTTCAGGCGGTCAAGTTTGTTGAGTGGTCGCTTGCGATCGCTCAGCGCATCGAACCACATCTCGATTAATCGTGCATCTAGCAGCCTAGACATTTGATTATCGAAGCTCAGCGCACAGATTTGGGGTTGCGGATTATGTGCTTGAGCAAACGCGGAGGCAATTTAGCTTAAGCATAAACGGCACTCCGCGTCGCCAGGATGTACTGCTGGCTTAAGCAACTCTCAATTTAGCCAGCGAGTAGCTCCCGAACCATCGGGATCACCTTAGTTCCATACAACTCGACGGCACGCATGCGTGAACTCATTGTTTGAGTTCCAGAGGTGTAGATAAGATCGAAACGGCCAACGCCGAGCGATGAAATCGTGCGCGCTATCTTGCGGGCCACGGTTTCTGGCGAGCCGATGTAGAGCGAGCCAGTATCGCGTTCGCGCTCATACTCGGCTCTGCTTGATGGTGGCCAGCCCCGATCTGCGCCAATTCGATCGCGCATGACGCGGGCGTGCGGCCAGTAGGCTTCCCATGCTTCTTCGTCAGTATCAGCAATAAAGCCTGGCGAGTGGATGCCAATCGGATGGGCTGTGGTGCCGAACTCGGCAGCAGAGCGTCGATACAACTCCATGTAGGGCGCAAACCGCTCAGGTGCACCACCAATGATCGCCAGCATCAGCGGAAACCCATAGTGGGCCGTGCGCACGATCGACTCGGGAGTGCCACCAACACCGACCCACGTTCGCAGGTTTCCCGACTCGGTTTTGGGGAACACATCAGCGTTGACTAGCGAAGCACGCGTCGTGCCGCTCCAAGTAACGGGCTGCTCATCAAGTAATGCTGCAAAGAGTGCAATCTTTTCCTCAAACAACACGTTGTAGTTACGCAAATCGTAGCCAAACAAAGGGAATGATTCGGTGAACGATCCGCGTCCGAGGATAACTTCAGCCCGCCCGTTCGAAAGCGCATCCACGGTTGCAAAGCGCTGAAAGACCCGCACTGGGTCGTCGGAACTCAGGACGGTTACGCCTGAGGCGAGTTTAATGCGGTTGGTTCGCGTGGCGATTCCTGCCAACACTGTCTCGGGCGTTGAGATTGCATATTCCTCGCGGTGGTGTTCGCCGAGGGCAATCACATCGACCCCGATTTGGTCTGCAAGCACGGCCTCGTCGACGACTTGGCGAATCGCCTGAGCATAAGAAACGCGAGTCCCAGAGTCGTCGGTCGGCACATCGCCGAAGGTGTCCAAGCCAAAAATAATATCAGTCATAAAAAAGCCTCTTGAAATTGGTCTGGGCACGCTGCGGTGCGCCCAACTTACCCGCATTATTCGTCGATTCGTGTATTTTTAGTGGCTGAGCTAGCACCCAGCTACGCCATTAATTTGGTTTATACATAAACTATTAGCGTAAAAAAATGTGCTGCATTGCGCTTAGGATGCATGTTGTTTCCCGCTAATCGTTCCTTCCTCGCCTTCATATCGTATATTTAGTTTAAGTATAAACCATTTAACTGAAATTCGCAATCATGTAGTATTCATTAAAAACGCTCGGTCAATTTTAGGGCAAACCAAGCACTGCCATCAGCTCGCTTGCAGCAGCCGCACCAGCGCGATTTGCGCCAATGGTCGAGGCGGAAGGGCCGTAACCAACCAGATGCACGCTGGGATTGCTTGCGACCTGGGTTGCCAGCCGTCCAGTCATGGTAATGCCGCCGCTCGGCTCACGCAGCATGAGTGGCGCGAGATGGTCGAGGGCATTGCGAAAGCCAGTGCACCACAAGATAATATCGACCTGCTGATAGCTCCCATCCGCCCAGCGCACGCCATCTGCTTCGATTTCGGCAAACATGGGTAGGCGCTTGAGCACGCCACGAGCTTGCATTGCCTCAATCGTTGGAGTAAGCGCCAGCCCTGTGACCGAAACCACCGATGTGGGTGGCAAGCCACGCCGCACCCGATCTTCAACCATTGCTACCGCCGCTCGGCCACGTTCCTCGGTAAATGGGCCAGCAAAGAATTCTGGTGGTCGGCGTGTGACCCATGTCGTTGTTGTAACCCGCGAAATCTCGTTAAGCAACTGGATCGCCGAGATGCCGCCGCCAACGACAAGCACATGCTGGCCGCTAAACTCCTCAGCATTTTGGTAATCGCGGGTATGGAGTTGGCGGCCTTGGAAACGTTCAGCGCCAGGATACTCTGGGATGAAGGGTTGTTCCCATGTGCCTGTGGCGTTGATCAGCCCCCGTGCCGACCAGATCCCGCGATCTGTTTCAACGCGGAAGCGTTCGCCACGTGCACAAACCAGCGTGACATGGACGGGTCGATAGACTGGGAGTTGGAACCTTTGCTCGTAGGCGGCGAAATACTCGGGCACGGCTACGCGCGCTGTTACCTCGGAGCTGTTTGGATCAACCACCTCGGAAAAGCGCATCCCCGGTAAGTCGTGAATCCGGTTGACAGTACTCAAGGTCAAGGATTCCCAGCGATCTTGCCATGCACCACCGGGCGCTGGTGCTTGATCGAGCACCACAAAGCCACGATGGGGTGCCAAGCCGCGCCGTTTAAGCTGATAGGCTGACGAGAGGCCAGCTTGGCCAGCGCCAATCACAACAATCTCGGTCTTAATCGTGGCCGAGGGTTCTGATAGTGGTTGCTGATTAATGGAGTTATTCATGATGCTTATGCTCATTCAAAAATGCGATCAGCGTGTTACTCGGTTATTCGTTGCATAAAAAATTAGGCTGGTCGGAGAGCATGATTGAATCGGCGCAGCAGATCATGCAAGCTGTTGCCATCCTCTGGCGAGAGCACTGCCAAGCATTCGACAATCAACGCCTCATGCTCAGGAACAACCTGCGTCGCCAGCGTCGTACCATGAGGTGTTAGGCTGACGAGATGGGCACGGCCATCCTCGGGGTGGGGTTGGCGCGTAACGAGGCCAGCCTGTTCCATACGATTAAGCAGGCCAACAATGTTGCCTTTGCTCACCAACAAGCGATCAGCGAGCGCTTGCTGAACAAGACCAGGCGTGCGGTACAGCTGGGCCAACACATCAAATTGGGCTGAGGTGAGGTTATAGTTGGCAAGCTGGGCGGTTAGGCGCTGGCTGATCGCAGCCATCACACGATGGAGATGCAGCCATGTGCGTACTTCCTGACTCAAACGAGGTGGCATAGCGCCGTCCTTCCTAAATATAGTTTAAGTATATACTATCTATGCGGCATGTCAATTTTGGCCAGCAGCATATCAATCGATGCGCCTTTATACGCCCTTGCTGAGCGTGCTGGTATCGGGCGATCGGGTTCTTTATCTCGCATTGCGCACTCGGTTCTGCCACTTGTTGAAACAACCAGCCATGGCGTATTATGAGCTCATATTGAGCGATGATGAACAGCGGCTTTGGCTGCCACCGAGGTGATTGATGAATCAGGAGATTCTTGCGCAAACGTTGCAGGCAATTCAGAAAGAATATCCCAATGGTGATATTGGTGAGATTGGGATGTGGCTTGGTCGTCTTTTAGAAGATGCTGGGGAGGAGCAGTTGGCTGAGCGCCTCGATGCAGCGATTGATGATACATGGCCATGGGAAATAGTTGGGGTATTATTTGAGGCTCTGAGTTGGTGGACGAGTGATGAAGGCTCTGCATTGTTGCGCACAACTGAGGGCTGGTTGCGCGAAGGCACTAATCTGCGCCGCATTCAGATTGCCCTTGCCCAAGATACCTTTCCCTTTCGCGATGCCAATGAAATGTTTCGAGTGCTGGAAGGCATTGCCCAACGCTTCCCTGAGGTGGCAGATACCTGTCAGCGCTGGATCACATGGCGACACGAACACATCCTTAATCATGGCCCTTGAGACTCAGCTTGATAGATCTTTGAAATAATAAGCCCTACCATATTAGCAGGCTAATCTGTCGCTGGTTAGCAATAGAGCCGAAGCGGCAGCAATGGTCGCATGTCAAAAACTTTTCCTTGGCGCTGAGCATCAAAGCTGAGTTACAACAAGGGAAAATCTCCAAGTTTCAAGGGCAAAAGGCTCAGAAGTGGATGCGTAGCAGGAACTGCGTCGAACGAGGTCACGGTGATCTGGAAATCTGTGAGTTGCTGCACGCCCAAGGGGTGCCCATGCGGATGCTCAAAGCGACTTTCCCAATAAGCCAGCGACCCATGCAGAATCGAGCAGGGTGGCACATATAAGGATGGTTGGTGAAACAGTTCAAGAAACGAATCATCAGGCATCCATTGTGCAGTATGTCGCCGCGTCTCAAAGCTCATGGGCGCTGTATCAGGAGTGCCATAATGCAGCCCGACTCCAAATGGACAGTGGCCTGTTGTGCGCCATGTGTCGCCAATTGGAATTACATCTGGTTGGGTTGCCAATGCTGCATCAAGCTCTGCTTAGTCCTCAATCCACAAGAGTTCGAGGTACATGTTGTCGAAGTGGATGACATGTGAAGCAGTGCCCTCGCCCTCGTGAATCCCAATTGTCGTTTTGGGAATTAATCCAATCGTTCGCAGCGCCTCCATGGCTGTGCCACCCTTGGAAACCCATAGATAGAGATGATCGATCACCAACGGAGATGATTCCTGCAAGACCGACATAGGGCTTCCTCACAATTCGCAACCAAGAACAATCTACCATGAGCTGTATTATTGCAGAAACTGTATACTTTTGCCAAGCACAATACCCCAGTTCCTCTGTACTTTTCACCTGAATCAGCTTAGACAAAGCGCATCGGCAAGCGTGTAGGCTGAAGGATTCAATAAAAAGCCCCTCGTCTGTGCTAGACGAAGGGCTGAGGTGAGCGAAACTACCTGTTAGGCGGCACTATTGGCATCTTGGCGCAATGGCAAGAGCGGCATAATATCTTCTGGCTCTAACGAAGGATGAATATACATAATTGCCCCCCGCGGTGCATGGCGAATTGAGCCGCGCGAGTTGGCGATCAGAATAATTTCTGCATCGTCGCATTGATCAAGCCAACGAATTAAGTTTGGCGTGCAAATGCTTGCATCGACAAAAATACGCTCGGGAACAAATTGTTGAAAGCATGCATTGATCATGCGTGGTGTAGTCACCATTAATGGCATTGCCAAAACTTCAAAACGGTCGATAAACCGTTGGCGAAGTTCATTACTCTCGGTGATCAAAACGACCATCTGGTGCTCCTAGTTCCTCAGCATGGCTGGGTGAAGTAAAAATGTTTGCCACATAGCCAAAGAGTTCTATGTCGCAAAACATCGTCAACGATGCCTTTCCGAAGAACGTACATGAATGTTAGTCAAGAATTAAGTATCAAGTGTTGAATAAATGCATTTGCATTATAGTAGTAGCTATCATTGTTTACTCCACCAAAAAGCTAGCATAAAGGTACTATCTTGATTTAGGTCATGGCTTTGATAAATGAGGGATACGCCCACGCGCAAAATATCCCCCACCTAGGTATTTGGCTCATCCTTGGTTGGAGCATACTAATACTAGAATAGGGGTTTTAGCTGATTTAACCGCTGAATCATTCGTGTGCATATATGCGCTATGCTGTAGCCATATTTCTTGGAATAGGTGACGACAACAGCGTAGCCCGATAGTCCTAGATGAAGCTAGTTCTATACCTATATGATTATTTTATAACCGCTGGGAGATAGCTCGTTTCACGTTGCTGATGTTGTAATAGTATGTTGGGATCGCCCAAGAGAATCGAACTTTGCAGGCTATCTTGGCAACAGCCACCATTGCTGAACAAATGCACAAGCCCCGCTAGGACTCCCGTACCAATGTGGGTTTGGCGTGGGTTGCTCCACATGCGTTGCCACCAGCCCTCATTCAATAGATCATGGCCATAGGCTACGCCTAAGCCCGCCGACCCCCAGGTAGCAATTGCTCCACCATTAGGTTGTAAAACCAAGCGTTCATCAAGGCTGGTGCCACTCCAAGCAATGGTTTGAAAGGCACTGGTCAAACAGGTCATCTCCAAGATCATCGGCAAGGCTGGGCTATTTTGCAGCCGATCACTATCGTATAAACTCAAAAGATAGGGTTGGCTATTGCTCAAATCGGTAATTGCCCATTGATATTGATGGCTATGCCCAACGTAGGTTACGACTGCCGCCCCTTGATTCAATTGATCAAAGGTTTGTTGGCGTGCTTGATCAGCGCTGGCAATCCGCCATGGATCGGTTTGCGGCAAGCCGTTGCTGGTTTTGCGCCACGGGTCATAATAAACGCGCTGAATTTCTAGCTTATTTGGTTGATAGCCAATCATTGCGTCGCTGAGCGCGGCAAAATCGCCTGCATAATCTGCTTGGCCGCTGGCAGTTTTGTAGTTATCAGCAACGTAGATTTGGCGCGAACGCCAGCGCACATCTGCTGGAGCGCTTTCATAATTGCCGATTTTATTGATCAGATTGGTCAATTCGGCATCAGTTTTAGCTGGCAAACGCCCAATTTGCAGATCAGGCAGCGGATCGGCCAGCGGCTGATCGCCATCAAGTTGCACAAAACAGGTGTCGCAGGCAACTTCGCCAAGCCAAGGGTCGCTATTAACGGGCAATGGTGGAATTATATTTGGATTATTGCGACCTAAATAATTGCGTGGATCAATCGTGCCATCACCAACTAAAACCAACGATTGAGGTGCTTGCGGCCAAGTATTAGCGAGGTAACGCATAAAATTGCGAATCGCCAACGGATCAACATTGCCGCTGCTCCAACGATCATAAATTGCTTGGACATCAACGAGCAATGGCTGCAAACCTTGCTGCTCACGCCGCGCGATCAATGGTTGCAGCAGGCTATGCCATTGTTTGGTCGCAAGATAAATGGTTTTTGCTGGGTTTTGCCAATTGACATGCGCACTCGCTGCGATGCTTGGCTCGGGCAGGCTGGCCGGATTGACCAGCAGATAAGTGCCTGGTTCAGCTGCCAGCAAATTATTGTTAAATTGCATGCGCTGCGGCTGCCAAGGCTGGGTTACGTTGTAACTCACTGCTTGGTTTGGGCGATTAATAATCGAATAATTAGCTTTACGGACTGCTTGCCATTGGATTGTTTGAGCGTTTGCATTTAGCACAACAGGCCGCTGCCAAACCAGCCGATCAAGCGAAATTCCGCTGATTTGTTGGGTGTTGGCAATTGCGATTTGCAGATGTTGGCTTGGCGCAAGCTGGGCCGATTTGGTGAAAACACCGCTATTCAAGCCAAGGTT
This sequence comes from Herpetosiphon giganteus, assembly GCF_016907925.1. Lineage (GTDB taxonomy): Bacteria > Chloroflexota > Chloroflexia > Chloroflexales > Herpetosiphonaceae > Herpetosiphon > Herpetosiphon giganteus. The sequence goes on from NZ_JAFBCZ010000019.1 coordinate 62,301, forward strand.
AATTCGCTGGCTGCTGGTGATGGCGATGCTGGTTGGATTGTTGGTGTAAACAATGCCATTTAATGTAACGGTGCTTGGGCCTGTTGCCAGTGGCAAGGTGCTGGTGAGCCAAAGCTGTTGGGTTGTTGGGTTTAATTCTGGCCCAGCCTTGAGATCGGCGCTAAACCAATGGTCGCCATCAGTGCCAGCCTGCAATGAATCGTAGATTTGCGGGTTATACCAGAGGCTGGTTTGATAGGCTTGGGTGCTGGTTGGCAAGCCAGTTGGATCAAGCGTGAGCGACCCGATTTTGGGGCTACTGTTGGCCGCCCCAATCTTAAGCCAGAGACTGCTGGTAGTGTTCCAGCGATCGCCAACGCTGGGCAGATAGAACCAAATTGCATCGTTTTGATCAAAGCTGCCGTCGAGCGTGCCCCGTTCTTCGATTGCAAGTTGCTGGTTTTTATACCACAGCTGAAGGCTATAGGGTGCGAGGCTGGCAAGGTTAATGCCTGCTTGGGCCAAGCTTGCCCCCGTTAATTGCTGCATCCCTGCTTGGTTGACGGTAACGCGCCAGCCTTGGCCAGTTTGCGGGCTTGGCAAAGTTTGATTGAGCTGAAACGGTTGGTCGATTAAACGATTTGGCTGATCAAACAATTGGGCATTGGCAATATGCAGCTTTGCCTTGCTAATGCGTTGCTGGTTGATGGTGGTTTGCGGCTGCAAAACGACGATTCGTTGGCCGCGAAAACGGCCTTCGCGCAGCACATTGATTGGTGCTGGCACTGCTGCAAGCTTGTTGATCGGTTGTTGATCGAGGCTGAGTGCTTGCAGGGTTGGCTGCAATTGCCAATCATCGGCCACTAAAATAGCAAAAGGCCGCAATTCCTTGGCGGTTTGCCATTCGACCGTAATGCCATTTGGGGTTTGTTGGAGCGTTGCCCGCGTCTGGAGCGCCGATTGTTGCGCTACACTCGCTGGCGGTTGGATAAAGACATATGCTCCGAGCAAACAAACAAGTGCAAGGTAACGCCACATAATCCGATCCTCAACTACACAACAAACGCAAAGGGCTGACTGGAATTATTCCAGCCAGCCCTTACCGACGTGATTACCGCGTGGTCATTGGTAAGAAGATTTGATATGTATTGGCTTGGGTGCTATTGGTATTGGCTGGGCCATACTCGTTGGTGCTGCCATCGAGTTCGGTTTCAACCAACCAATAGTAGTAGGTGCTGCTGTCGTCAACATTGCTGTCGATCCAGCGATAGCTTGCGCCACCGCTGCGGCCTTGGGCGGCAATCATGCTGCTGGTAACACGGGTAGCATTGGCCCGATTGCGGTCGCTGCTACGATACAGATGGAAGCCCAAGGTCTTGGATTCGCTGACGGTTGTCCATTGAACGACCACCTTGCCAGCTTCACGGATTGCGCTGAAATCAGCCAACTCGATGGCGTTGGGTGTGGTTACGCCAGCATAGACTGAACCATTGTTATCGCCTGGAGCCAAGACAATCACGCCAGTCGTGCCTGTGTTAGGGTCAACATCGCTGTCGCTGGCATCGTTACCCATATCATCGTGGGTAAAGACGAAGCCTGGAGGCAAGTTGTCGAAGCCAACGATATAGCTGCCTGGTGGCAAGTTGTTGAATTGATAGCCGCCATTGGCATCGGTGGTCGTGCTGATGATTGCCGTACCGTTGATGTCATAGAGCGTGACGATCACGCCCGGTACGCCGCTATCGCCTGGGGTATATTGGCCGTTAGCATCGGTATCGTACCAAACGATGCTCCCAAGGCTGGCTGGCATAAATACCCCAAAGTCGATGCTCAAGTTGCTGTTGGCGCTGCTATCGCCGTCGTTGGTTGGCTCGCTATTGGCCAAAACCGTGACGACTAAGCTCTTGATGCCGCCGGCAAAGGTAGTTCCGTTGTCATCGTCGTTAATGTCGTTATCGGGGTCGCTGGCTGGCTCGAATGGCGTTGGTTGCGCGCCAAAGTTGCCAGTGCTGCTGACATAATTTTCGAGTACTCCGCCTAGAGCAAAGTTGCTGCTTGGCAATACTACGATGTAATCACCAGGTAGCGCACCAGTAAACAGATAGTTGCCGTTCGCATCGGTGAGGGTATTTGCAACCATTTCACCAGTGTCTGGTTGATTGTTGGCATTGGTATCGCGATAGATAGTAACCGCCACATTTTCCATGCCAGCTTCACTGCCGTCAACGATGCCATTGTTGTTGATGTCGTTCCAAACCAAGTCACCTACGCTGACTGGTGTGTAAACCCCAGCATCCCAGCTCATGTCGTTTTCGCCAGCGGCCAAGTCGATGGCGGGAGTTAAGCCAGTTCCAACATCAACATCGCTATCAACGGTGTCGTCGCCGCCAACGTTTGGTGTGGTAAATTCCATGCCAACTGGTTGTTGGAATTCGATTGTGTAGCTCGCTGGAATTAAGCTAGTGAAGCTGTAAACCCCAGTTGGATCGGTCGTTTGGGTATCAACCAAGGCGTTGCTATTGTCGTAGATGCGGATAATTACACCGCCAACGCCTGGCTCTGTACCATCTTGAATGCCGTCGCCGTCTTGATCTTCCCAAACCAAGTTGCCAACGCTGGCTAATTCATAGATACCTGCGTCGATGGTTGGGTTGTTCTCAGCCGAAGTTAAGGTAATTAATGTGCTCAGGCCGTTGGCTGGGTTGGCATCGCTATCGATCGCATCGTTTGCGCCAACATTGGCTTGGCTGAAGTTGTAATTAGCGGGCTTGGTGAACTCGACATAATAGCCAACGCCTGGCATCAATCCAGTAAATTGATAGCTGCCATTGACCGTGGTGGTTGTGTCGATTACCACATTGCTGCTATTGAGCAAGTTGACCGTCAAGCCGTTCACGCCAGTTTCGCCGCTATCTTGGATGCCGTTGATATTGGTATCGTACCAAATGGTATCGCCCAAGCTGGCCAATTGATACAAACCTGCATCGATATTCGGGTTGGAATCGCCGCTAGCAAGCGTGACGGTTGCTGCTTGACCAGTGGTGGTGTCAGCGTCGCTATCAATGGTTGGATCGCTGCCTGCGCCTTGTTGGGTGAAGAAGTAGCCGCTTGGGGCGACAAATTCAACCAAATAGGAGTTTGGTGGCAATTGACCAAAGAAGTAATCGCCCACGGCTCCGGTGAAGGTGCTGCTAATTGCTGTGCCATCAGGTGTGCCATCGGTGTTGTTGTCGATGTACAAGCGCACCGTCACATTAGCAATGCCCTGTTCGCCGCCATCTTGAATTCCATTAACGTTGAGATCGTGCCAGACATAGTTGCCTAAGCCTGCCAGTTGATAGATCCCTGCATCGATCGTGTCGTTGTAGCTGCCAACATTGATTGTGACCAAGCCGCTACAGCCAGTAATTTGGTTGGCATCACTGTCGTTTGCCGGGTTACCGCCAAGATTTGGTTGAGTGAAGACATGGCCTGCTGGCAAGTCGCTGAACTTGACCAAGTAGCTGCCTGGTTGCAAATCGCCAAAGCTGTAGTTGCCAGTGCCGCTGGTGATTTGACTGCCGATCATGACATCATCGGCGGTACATGGTTGGTTATCGGGGCCAGGCGTGTAGAGCGTTACGGTTACGCCGCCAACGCCGTTTTCAGTGCCATCTTGGATGCCGTTGCCGTTGGTATCGAACCAGACATAATTGCCCAAGCCACCCAAGGTAAAGACCCCAAAGTCGAGCGAACGATTGGTATTTGGGTCGGTGTCGCCGTCGTTGGTTGGCTCGCTGCCAGCATTCAAACTGATTGCTTGGCTCGCGATAACCCCAGTTGTGCTAAGGGTGCCAATCGTTGTGCCATTATCATCGTTGTTGATGTTGTTATCGGGGGCGCTGGCAGGTTCGCTGCTACCACCCGTTGAGCTAGCCCAACCTTGCAAAATATTGCCAGTTGTAAAGTTGCCCGCTGGCAAGACTACAATATAGTTGCCTGGCAAGAGTTGATCGAAGTTGTATAAGCCGCCAGCGATCGTGGTGGTTTGGCGAATGAAGCTATCACCAGCATCGAAACTGCCGTCGCCATCATCAGCGTACAAGGCCACAGTTACACCAGCGATGCCGTTTTCGCCACTTGAGACCAAGCCATCGTTGTTGGCATCATCCCAGACCAAATCGCCAAGGCTGAGTAATTGATAGAAGCCGAAGTCAACCGTTAAGTTGCTGTTGGCATCGATCGAGCCGCCCGTGCCATTGCTATCAGCTTCGCTGGTTGGCTCTGCGCGTGCGGCGAGGCTGAAACATGCGCTTTGAACGCTACCCGTTGTACCAAGTGCACCAACAACCGAGCCGTTATCGTTATCGTCGGCGTTGTCGCTATCAGGATCGAGGCCTGGCTCGAAGGTTCCCGTTGCACCGATTGCGCCCGTGCTGCTGCTGAAACCAACCAAGACCCCAGCGCCCGTGAAGTTGCTGCTTGGAATGGCAACACAATAGTCACCAGCTAATACATTGTTGAACAAATAGTAGCCACTGGCATTGGTTTGGACGCTGGCGACCGTTGGCGTATCGGCGGCATCGATCGCGCCGCTGCTGTTGCGATCCATGTAAAGTTCAACGGTCACATTGGCAATGCCGGTTTCGCCGTTGTTGCGCAAGCCATCGTTGTTGGCATCGTTCCAAATGCGGTTGCCAAGGCTGAGCGGTTGGAAGACCCCAAAGTCAACCGTCAAGTTGCTGAAACTATCGGGCGTGGTATCACTGCTGCCGTTGGTTTCGCCGGTTGGTTCGCTATTGTCGGCCAAGGTTACGCTGGCGGTTTGAATTACGCCCGTTGTGCCCAGTGTGCCAACGATTGTGCCGTTGTCGTCGTTATCAATGTTGTTATCGGGATCGGGAGCAACTTCGTAGGCTCCGGTTGGGCTGCCTGCTGTGCCCGTGCTGCTGGTGTAGCCGACCAACGCGCCTGCACCTGAGAAGTTGCTGGCATCAAGCTCAATCACATAATTGCCTGCGCTGAGCACTGCAAAGTGATAGTAGCCTGTGGCGTTGGTGGTGGTGGTCGCCAGAACTGTGCTTGAACCCTCGCGGTACAGGTTGACGGTTACGCCGCTAATTCCAGTTTCGCCAGCGTTGAAAACCCCATTGTTGTTGGCATCGTTCCAAACGTAGTTACCAACCGCTAATGGTTGATACGCGCCGGCATCAACTGAATCGTCGTTTTCGCCAACGCCCAAGGCGATGATGCCAGCACAGCCTGTGGCATTTGCATCGCTATCGATCGTGTCGTCGCCACCAACGTTTGGTTGGGTGAAGACATAGCCTGCGGGCAAACCACTGAATGAGATGACATAATTGCCTGGCATCAAGCCTGCAAAATTGTAAGCGCCTGAAGCTGGAGTGGTTTGGTTACCAATCACGACATCATCGGCGGTACATGGTAGGTTATCAGCACCTGGAGTTGCTAAAGTTACGGTGATATTGCTCAGCCCTTGCTCAGCGTTATCGAAGATGCCGTTATTGTTGGTATCGTACCAGACCAAATTGCCAATGCTGCCTAATGGGAAGACCCCTAAATCAAGGCTTAGGTTGGTATTTGGATCGGTGTCGCCGTCGTTGGTTGGCTCGCTGCCAGCATTCAGGGTGATTGCTTGGCTCGCGATAACCCCAGTTGTGCCGAGGGTTCCAATAGTCGTACCATTATCATCGTTGTTGATGTTGTTATCGGGGTCGCTCGCAGGTTCGCTGCCGCCACCCGTTGAACTAACATGATTTTCAAGCACGTTGCCTGTGGTGAAATTGCCAGCAGGCAGCACGACCAAATATTCACCTGGCAAGAGTTGATCGAAGTTGTATAAGCCGCCAGCGATCGTGGTGGTTTGGCGGATGAAGCTATCGCCAGCATCGAAGCTGCCATCGCCATCATCAGCGTAGAGATCGACATTTACGCCAGCGATGCCCGTTTCGCCGTTATTGAACAAGCCATCGTTGTTGGCATCATCCCAGACCAAATCGCCAAGGCTGAGTAATTGATAGAAGCCGAAGTCAACCGTTAAGTTGCTGTTAGCATCGGTTGAACCGCCCGTGCCATTGCTATCAGCTTCGCTGGTTGGTTCTGCGCCTGCGGCGAGGCTGAAACAGGCACTTTGAACGCTGCCCGTTGTGCCAAGTGCACCAACAACCGAGCCGTTATCGTTATCGTCGGCGTTGTCGCTAGCAGGATCGAGGCCTGGCTCGAAGGCTCCCGTTGCGGCAGCTGCGCCCGTGCTGCTGCTGAAGCCAACCAAGACCCCAGCACCGGTGAAGTTGCTGCTTGGGATGGCAACACAGTAGTCACCAGCTAATACATTGTTGAACAAATAGTAGCCGCTCACATTAGTTTGGACGCTGGCGACCGTTGGGGCATCGGCGGCATCGATCGCGCCGCTGCTGTTGCGATCCATGTAGAGATCGACGGTCACATTGGCAATGCCGGTTTCGCCGTTGTTGCGCATGCCATCGTTATTGGCATCGTTCCAAATGCGGTTGCCAAGGCTAAGTGGTTGATAGACCCCAAAGTCAACCGTCAAGTTACTGTTGGCATCAACGGTTGCATCGCCGCTGCCGTTGGTTTCGCCAGTTGGTTCGCTGGCTGCGGCAAGCGTGATCGCGGCGCTCTTGATCACGCCAGTGGTGCCTAGCGTACCAACAATCGAGCCGTTATCGTCGCTATCAATGTTGTTATCGGGATCGGGTGCTGCTTCGTAGGCTCCGGTTGGGCTGCCTGCCGTGCCCGTGCTGCTGGTATAGCCAACCAACGCGCCTGCGCCTGAGAAGTTGCTGGCATCCAGTTCAACTTCATAATCGCCAGCGCCAAGCATGGCAAAGTGATAGTAGCCCGTTGCATTTGTGGTGGTTGTGCTGAGAACCGTGCTTGAGCCAGCGCGATAGAGCGTGACGGCTACGCCGCTGATGCCAGTTTCGCCAGCATTGAACACACCGTTGTTATTCGCATCGTTCCAAACGTAGTTACCGACCGCCAATGGTTGGAATAAACCAATATCTAAAGTGGTATCGTCGGTTGAACCATTGGCATTATTGACAATCGTCGCGCTTTGCGCACCAGCATTGCCTGGAGTTAATGTTAATTGGGCCGTGCTGACGATTGCGCCGCTGGTTGAGCCATTATCATCATTATTAATATTGTTGTCGGGATCGGGTGCTGGCTCATAGGTGCCAGTTGCACTACCAGAAGTGCCAGTGCTGGAAATATAGTTGGCTGGTGGTGTGACCTCGATGTAATAATCGCCAGGCAACAAGCCAGCAAAACTATAATTACCACCGCCAGTCGTGCTGGTGCTCGCAATCAAGGCATTTGATGAATTGTAGAGGGCAACATTTACCCCATCGATGCCCGATTCGCCAACATCCAACAACCCATTATTATTAGCATCTTCCCAAATGCGATTGCCGACGCTCAGCTTGAAGAATCCAAAATCAACCGAAAGATTCGTGCCAGTGGCTGGTTCAGCAGGATCAGTGCTACACAAATCGGTTTCATTGGTTGGTTCATTGCCGCCAAGCGTAATCACATGGCTCAAAACCCCATCAGTCGCGAGGGTTGGGCCTTCGATGCCATTATCATCGTTATCGAGATCATTATTGGCACTACCGGACGTAACTGTACTGCTACGATAGCCAGCGAGTGGATTGCCAAGCGTAAAGTTGCTAGGATTGATTCGAACAACGTAGCTTTCGGGAGCCAGGCCATCGAAGCGATAGCAGCCAGCGCTGGTGGTGGTTTGAGTGCTCAAGGCCGTGCCGCTATCGGGAATCCCGTTGGCATCGCTATCAGCAAAGAGGCTTATGCTAACACCACTAATGCCTTGCTCACCAGCATTGAATGTGCCGTTATTGTTGGTATCGTACCAAACGCGGTTGCCGAGGCTATAGGTGGTAAAACCGATGTCATAGCTGTGGTTGTTATCGCCAGCAACTCCAGTGTTGAAGGTAATAACTGCATCAGCGCCAGTGATCGTTGCATCGGAGTCGCGAACATCGCTATTCGTGCCACTATTGCTATTTGCCGCCGTCAAAACCTTGTTGGTTAGTGCTGCTTGAACTGAAGCAACCCGAATTGAGTAGCCAGTTTGGTTTGGTTGTAAGCCAGCGATGTTGAAAATGGTGCTGGCTGTGCTCGTGCCAGCCAACGATGAGAAACGATAGTTGCCATTGGCATCAGTTGTGGCGCTGCCTAACAAGGTTGTGCCATTAGGCGCATACAAGCGCACAGCTACGTTCGCTAGCGCAGCCTCACCTGCATCCTGAATCCCATCGCTATCGGTATCGTTCCAAATCCGATTACCAATTTCAATTGGTGCGGCATCGCACAAGGCTTCGAGGTCGCCTAAACCACCAGCTTTAGCCAGCGTGTTAGGTTGGACATTGCTATCGTAAATCCGATAAGCCCGAGTTCGAGCGCCAGTGCTGTTGTTGAGCCACAAAATCCCGCCATCGAAATATTGGGCTGAATCGAAAATTGGGTCATAGATCGTTTGGACAATATCAGGCTTGCCTGGGATTTGCAACAAGCCACCGAGCGAGACTTCGGCGTGCTCTGGGTAATTATCGCGGAAGTAATATTCGCCGCCGCCTGGGCCTTCATTCGTGCCAGCGCCAGCGGTACTGATGCTACCACAAGTCCCATTACTTTCGAGCGTCCAGCCGCTGCCATTGCTACAGGCTCGCAAAATATCGCCAGCTGAGTCGCCAACGTAGAGCGTGGAATCGCCAACAGTGGTGTTATTTTGGTTATAGCCCATTTGATCGCTAAATCGGTCGCGTAAACCTAAAATCATGTTGCCGTTATCAAATTCGATGTCGGTCAACATTGGTTGTGGTTGCACATACTCGCCGCCAAAGTTGGTATTGGTGACGGTAAAGTTGGTGCGCCATGGGTTCCAGTTGGCGCTAGCACAACCAGGCACAACCGCACAACCACGAGTGTGATTCAATGGGAAGTTCAAAACTTGGCTAAAACTATCGGTGCTTGGATTAAATTGATAGACATACGCTCGCAGATTGGTGGCGCTAGCCGTTGATTGGGCCGAACAAACCATCCCAATATAAACGAGGCCTTCGTTGACGGCCACGGCATAAGGCCGATGATCATTGGCGGCACAATCGGTTGGATCGGGCACGGCAAAGCGACCAATCGCAGCGGCGCTGGGCGCGGTTGGAGTTAGGCCAATTGGAATTTCATACAGTTGACGATCAGCTAAGTTGATTGTCCAAAGCGTGGTTTGATCCTCGGAAATATCCATATCGCCGAGGGCAATTTTGCCTACTGGATCCCATGCTGCTGAATCGTGGACCAGATCGGTGCCGTTAGGGTGCGGATCGACCCCAGCAGTACCAGCCCCAAACATGGTATTCAAATCCAGAAACAAACTAACTGTGCGTGGACTTGGGGTAATGCGATAAATTGCGCCTGTGCCGCTTGGCCCGAAGCCAACGTGGCGTTTCATAACGGCGCTGGCAAACAAACTGCGTGATGAGCGTTGCCAAGCTAAACCAAAGGTTGGACCAGTTTCAGCGCCGAAGGCCAAATCGGTTGGGGCTGGGCTATCAACCCCTGGGGCTGGGCTATTGCCAGTGTTCCCAGCGGTGTAGGGGAAACTTACAATCGAGTGAAAGGTTGATGAGGGCGCTTGATCTTGGCGGCCCATGCTAAAACAGTTGGTTACCAAGGTGGGGTTATCTTGGCAGTAGTTCGCTGGGTTGTTAAAGCCCATGTTGGCGGAAGCAGTGCTGCCTGCAACAAACAACACGGTTGAGCCTGAATTGCTGCCCATTGGGCCAGATTTGACCGTTGCTGGAGCATTGCTAAACTCAACCCGATATGGGCCAGTATAGATTGGATCGCTGTCGGTTAGGGAGTAATTACCAGTTGCGTTGGTCGTCGTTGTGCCAACGATGATATTGCTAGCATTGTAGAGCGTGACGGTTACGCCGCTAATGCCTGGCTCTAAGCTATCGATTACGCCATTGGCGTTGTAATCGCGATAGGCACGACCGCTGATCGTGGCAGCAGCATAGGCGACCGAGCCAGCACTTGGCAACAACGTGATTGCGAATGCTACCAATAAGGTGCAACACACAACCAGTGTGCTGAATGAATAACGAGAGGATGTTTGCTTCATACGTTTAAACCTCGTTGGTTAACCCTAAACGGCGCGTCGTTGAATGCCAAAACCGATCAGAGCGACTAGTAAACCCAATAAGCCAATAAACCACAAGCCAGCTGTATCTGCGCTGCTCGTGCGTGGCAATGACGGTTGGTTGCCTGCTGGTGGTGCTGCTGGCTTGGCCGTGGGCTGCGGCATAACGGTAGCACTTGGCATAGGCGTTGCACGTGGTTGTTCAGGGCTTGGCGATGGGCTAGGAGTTGGGCTAGGAATACTTTGCTCAGGGGTTGCCGTTGCCGTGATGCCTGGCACCGAGATAATTGGTGTGGCGGTTGGCTCAATGCTTGGGGCTTGAGTTGGTGCTACCCCAGTTGGTTGAGCAATACTGGTTGGCTCAACGGTGACCCGTGGTTCAGGAGTATTCGTTGGTAGGGGTGTATTGGTTGGAATGATTGGTTCAGGAGTATTCGTTGGTAAGGGTGTATTAGTTGGGATGATTGGTTCAGGAGTATTCGTCGGTAAGGGTGTATTGGTTGGAGTCGGTGGCTCGGTTGGGGTTAATGCCAATGGCCCAACATCCGCAGCATGCGAAGGTTGAGTTGGTAGAGTCACGAGAGCGATCAGCAGAATTATTAGGCTTCGAATGAACCACGTCATACAAGCTACTCCCACATCAAAGGGCTGACCTATTCACTGATCGCGAATCGTGAAATCGGCATGACCCAAGCAACGAAACATTGAATAAGGACAATTCGCTTGTTTGACCATAGCAGTGGCGATCTTTTGGTAAGCCAATAACCCTAGATCGATGCTTACGAATGATTGAATACTATCTAGGCTAAATGGGCTACTTCCTCATGGTTACTTGTAAGGGGGAGGATTGGTAGAAGAGTACGGGAGATAAATATAAAACGCCCTTGATCAAATGATCAAAGGCGTTTTTGGTGGTTCCAACAACAGCTTATGGCGCGGTATTGATCCAGGTGTTGAAGTTGCTCAAGACGGTTGAGGTAATCCGTGTACCTGAGTTGGTGGTACTGCCGCCGTTGGTGTGTACGCCAATTGAACAGTTGCTGCAGCTACCGCTGCTGTTCCAAATTGGTGAGCCACTTTGGCCGCCATAGGTATCGTTGGCATACGAGAGGCGTAGGCTGGTGTAGCTGCGCACGGTATCGGCGTGGAACCACATCGTGCCTGAGGCTTTATCGCCTGGGTAGCCAGCAATGTTGGTCGCTTGGCCAACTAAGCCAGTGCTGCTTGGGGCACGCAAGCCGAACCAACCAGTTTGGCTGCCAACGCTACAATTGATTTTGAATGCACCATAATCGTAGTTGGCGCTACCACTGGTTTGCCATTGCGAAACCGTGAACAATTTGGTTGCGTTACAGCCACCATAGGGGTTTGACGTGCCATTGCGGCCTGGGTAGAACTTAACATTGGTCACCCAAGCGTTGTTGCTCCAGAGACAGTGGCCAGCAGTTGCCACCGTATTGGCGCTGATCAACCAACCAGTACAAATATAGTTGCCACCACCACTGCTGAAGGTAATTTGGCCAATTCGGCGATAGGGATCTGAGGTGGTTGCGGTAATTCGCACCCGATTATCAGCCCCAATAACTGAGTTGGTGCCTTCTTGGCTGCCACTTTGGGTTGCTGGCAAGGCATTAGGATCAATATCCTCGGCCCGATCACTTTCGGCTAGCACACCAGTTCCATCGCTGCCTGCAATGTAGGCACCAAATTCATCGTAGACAATGCCTTTGGTGTTGACTTCTACCGGCTGCCCATCACTGGCCACAATCGTATGCGGATCGACCGCAACTTCGACTTCTTTCTTGGCCAAGCTAACATCACCCTGGGCCAAGCTTAAGCCTAAAACGCTCAAGACTACCGCGACCCGTGTGTACCGCCGAACAGATAGACGCATTGCTGATCCTCCTAGGTAGGTTGGGCTAATGAGAACCGAGATTGGAAGTGGGGTGCCATTCGATGTTTGAATGAGCATAAGTATATATTAAAATATTTTAATTGCAAGTTAAAAAATTTAATATTATCAATGTTGCTGTTTAGTGAACTTCGCACGATAAAATTGGCTATCGCCAATCCTTACAAGGATAGATTGTTAACTATTATTAATAATCACCACCCTTCCGTCCCGCCTCAAGGCGTGAGACACGGGGGGCTTTAATCCCCTGTACCCCCTAATATGTATGTTGTGGATTAATGTTGCATTTCTATTTCCCCTTTTTTCTTATCGCTGGCCCCTTGTCGCTGACCCCTGACCCCTCGCTCCCAAGCCCTAGATTGACAGTCATGCTGAGGCGTTGCACAATGGCACAAACCAAACGCTTTTGTGAAGGAGGTCACTGTGTTACAGCCATTTGGCGCACGCAAAGGGCCATTTGTGATTGGGCATCGGGGAGCTGCGGGCTATGCGCCTGAAAATACCATGGCTGCATTTCAGCGCGGCTTGGCCTTGCGTGCTGATGCAATCGAATTAGATGTGAATTTGAGCAAAGATGGCGAGTTGATGGTTATTCACGATCCAACGCTCAACCGCACGACCAACGGCTCTGGTTTGGTGTGTCAGCACACTGCTGCTGAAATTCAGGCGCTTGATGCTGGCTCGTGGTTTGATCCGTCGTTCAGCGATTGCCGCGTGCCAACCTTGCGCGAGGTGTTGACCTGGGCCAAAGATCGCACCAAAGTGGTAATCGAATTAAAAAATGGCCCAATTTTCTACCCAGATATTGAAGTGGCCTTGGTGCGCTTGCTCGACGAGTTGAATGTGCGCGATCAAGTGATGGCAATTTCGTTTGATCATATTGTGTTGGGCCAGCTCAAAGCCATTGCTCCCGATGTGGCTACCGGTGTAATTTACGCCTCGCGCGTGCCCGATGCGCCAGCAATGGCAAAATTGGTCAATGCCGATTTGGTGATGCCATATTGGGCGATGCTGACCCGTGAGGAAGTTGATGCTTGCCATGCTGCCGATTTGTTCGTTAGCCCGTGGGGCGGCCCCGAACAAGATTATAAGCATATTTTGAGCTTGGGGGTTGATGCAGTTGGCGCTGATTATCCCGACCGTCCGCGCCAATTTATGGCCGAGTAACCAATTTAATTAATCAACGGGCTACCAAAAACTTGGTAGCCCGTTGGTTTTTTAGGCGGCGTGGAGTTGGGCTTCACTTGCTTGGGGTTGCAAGGCGGCGCTGAGATCACGGCGTAGGGCTTCAATATCACCTAAATCATCATCGCACAGCATGGTAACCAAATAATCGCCGAGGGTTTCGACAATTAGCGTGCCTTCATCGGCATGGAGAATTAAGGCACTCGCCCAGCCTAATTCGCAGGCGTAGCCCATTTGGCGATAGACATCTAACAAGGCTTTTGATAAGCCACTAATTCGTTGATGGCTACTGGATTTGGTAAAACTAAGTGCTGATGTTAGCCCTTCGTGATTTGCAAGCGCAATGCCGCGCAAGCGATAGTGCGAAACATTAACTAAGCTATTGAGAATTTGTTGCAAATGGGCATGGCGTTGGGCGGTTGCTGGCGCGAGCTTAATTGCGTTGGCGACCAAGCGATACAACGTGCTAATTTGTTGCATTTCGCAGCTGGCAACGCTGGCATAGCTCGATGTGCCCAAGGCTTCGCGCATGGCTTCGCTGCTCAGCGCATTTGGGGCTTGGCCACGAGTTGCAGCAATAATTAACGGCTTGCCCAAGCGAAAAGCCTGCTCTTCAAGCTCGTTGATAAAATAGCCGCTATCAACCGAGGGTTGGCAGCCATCGACAAAGGTAATTGTGGCCAGCGCCCGCTCCATCAAGCCGCTGCCCAATTCCTCGTAGGTGCTTTTGGGAATCGCCAGCAAACGAATGCTGGTGGTGGTGGTTAATCGATATTCACCAATATGCACAGCACCAGTGGTTGGGCTGAGTGGTTTTAATGTATAGCTGCTGCTAATGGTTTTTAAGCATTGAATGCTCGCTTCGCCATCACCAGTCAAAATGATCGTATGCATGTGCTGCCTCCGCCGCAGAATAGGTGCTAGCTGCACGTGAATAGTGCTCCACACACTACACTCTATTTTGCGCTTTTGTGCATCACTTTAAACGGTACTTTAGGTTGATTCGGCTATGGGATTTTGGTTTTGCTCAACGCGACCTGCGAACTACGGTCGTATAGCCTGCATGGTTATTCTGCTGCCTGCCAACTATCGGTTTCAGGGTTGTAACGATAGCTCAAAGTGCTTTCATTGGGGTTAGTAACCGCAGTCAGGGTGTAATCGAATTGGACAATTCGCACTTGCATGGTCGCATCGCCAAAGGTAATGCGCCGCCCACGTTCATCGCCATGGTAGCCTTGGCCGCTAAAATCAATTTCTTGGCGCGGCTGGCCAGTTGGATTGCCTTGGGCATCCAGCGCAATTGAATAGATTTGGGGCTGGCGTGCTAAAGCATAATATAAGCGCTTACCACTACTGCCGTTATACACCCCAAGCCCAAAGCTATCAACGCCATCGAGCACGATGCTGGCTTTTTTACTGGCTAAATCAACGCGAAAGATGCGACCAAATTGTTGCTGCTTGGTTGAGCCAAACACCGATGAAACATACAAACTATGAGTGTTGCAATCGTAATTAAGCGCCAAAATGCCATAGGGATTGGTATTGTTGGCGGGTGCAGCGGTTGGTAAATCGAGCAATTCGCTCAATTCGGCAGTGCGTGGATCAATCCGATAGAGCTTATTGGCCGCCGCTGGTGGATTATACAAAATGCTGACCCAGGGCACTGCACCAACATAAATCGCGCCGTCGCGATCCAAAATTGGCGAGCTAAGATAGCCAGCCTGCGCCCAAGAAGGGTGTTGATAGGGCGCTGGTTGGCTGGCTTCTTGGCCTTCGCTGGTCAAATCGTACATCACCATGCCACGCACGCGGCGGGCTTGGGTATCGAGCACTGCATTGACCCCAAAGCCTTGGGCTTGGGCAAACGGCGGAATTTGCTTGCACGAGGTTACTTCGCCTTGGGCAAAATTGCTGGCAGTTGCTGAACTACGATTAAGCCACCACACTCCCAATCCAAGTACAGCGAACACCGCCAAAACACTGCCCAAGGCCAACAATGAACGCCGATTGTTGGCCTGATTGGGCTTAACTGGTAACTTTGCTGCTTTTATGGCGGGCTGGGCTGATTGCGGGCGTTTTTTACGACGACTCATTTATTTGCCTCGCTCTGGCCGAAAAAGCGGCCCCGACCAACAAGGATATTCTTCGGGCACATAGACTCCGCGCCGCAACACCGATTCGGCCCAACAATATTGGCTGCCTGGCGTATCGTCGTTTTTAAGTTGAGCCACATACCATAACACGATGTTTTGGTTGCTAATGCTTTCCGCTGGATTGTCGATAAATTGCTCGGGGCCTTGGTTTGCGTCATTATTGCAGCATGGCCCAATCGTCACCATATCGCTTTCGCCTTCGTCGCGTTCAGGATGATCGAGCGTTGCATAAAGAAAGGCTTGATCGCCACGCCCGCCATCAGCAAATTGGCCGCGTCCGGTGGCAATGGTGTAACTGCCGCCATTGGCAAAATCGAGCCGATATTCTGCGCCGTCGGGGTGGATTTGGCGCGTAGCTGCGTCCTGCCATTGTTCTGTTTCCCAGGTTTGCCATTGTGTGCCATCCCAGGCGCTGATTGTGCCAGTATCGGCCAAACTAATGCGCGTGACTGGTCGATAGGTGCCATCATCGCCGCAACCACGGCCAACGCTGGCGATTGCTGGCCGAAAGCGCCCATCAAAATAGAATTGAAACGCTTGCTCGTAATAATAATTGCATGGCTCAGGCCAAAGCTCCGACCAAAATTCCTGCACCAATTGAAAACCAACCACTTGATCATTCTCGATCAACTCGCCGATCATTGGTGGCTCGACGGCGATGACTGCTGCTTGGGAAAAATAGGGGCAGCCAACTGCATCGCTATAGCCAAAACCATCGCGTTCGCTATAGCTCACATGCCAATCGACCAATTTAGCACTTTTGAACAAGGGCTTACCTTGATAACTTACCTCGGAAATGCGCAGGCCATCGGATGAGGTGAGCATATAATCAAAGGCCCAGCCATCACGCTCCAAACTGGTTGTATGATCGCAATATTTTAGTACGGCCTCGTTTTGCATGCCTTTTTCGGTCACTGCCGGGCCAGTTGCCCCAACATTGGTCCAGCGCACGCCCACCAAGCGGGTATCGGTCAGATCGACAATCGCCCACAATGCGCGTTCGCCTTCGACAAAGGTTGGCGCAACGCATAAATGCAGCGAGCGCTCGCAGCGGGTGGCGTTCAACGACGTTTTGGTATTGGCCATCACTGCTTGATCGGAGCTTGGTTTGTAGCCAAGCACCTGCTCAACTTCGGTGGCGTTACTGGCAATTTCACGTGCCACCGCCGTCAAGTGTTCAGGAATATCAGGCTGGCTATTGGCGAGGCGCTCGACGACAATTACTTTTTGATTGGAAATATCGACGGTAATTGCCAACGTCAGGTTAAGCGCAAAATTGTAGATCTCGACGCGATAGCAGCTGACCTGCAAGCATTGAGCAGTTGCCTCGATGATGTCGCTCTCGCGTACAGGCACAACCCCAAAAACCTCATTGCGAAATGGAATACCATTCTGCTCAACAAATTGACTTTGGAGCTTTGGTTCGTTGAGCGCCACAATTTGGGCCATTGCTTGCTGCGAATCAAGGCTAGCGAGGGTCAAAACTGGCGGTTTGGCACTCAATGCAGCATCGATAGCTTGCTGGTAGGCGCTCAATAAAGGATAATCGCGGGCTTCGGGGGTAACTGCGGCGGCGAGAATGGCGGGAGTTTCAGCGGGAAGACTGGTGGTTGTGGGGTGTTGGGCAGGCGTTGTGCCACATGCACTTAATCCTAACAACAGCACTATTAATTGATAGCAAACGCTTCGTCGCATAGAAACTCCTTCACACCTACAAGAACGATGATTAAATGAATCTGCGTGGTAGTGTGGCGAGAATGAAGCAAGCGCGTGATTTCATTATAGAAGATTCTGGCCAATTCTGCTGCATCAAATTCGCACTTGCTGCCAATGCACGTTCGTTTGTATGATAGCGCCTGATTATAAAAGCCTACATGGTTTATCAACCTAAACAATTGGCTTGTTGAATGAGGAGTGTTGAATTTCAATGCCTATTTTTACATGTGCAACCTCCGATGGGGGAACGCTAGTTTTTGATCGACAGGGTACTGGCTCGCCGTTGCTTTTGCTGCATGGCTTTGGCCAAGATCGCATGCTTTGGCACAACGCGGGCTGGGTTGAGCGCCTCGCTGCTCATTTTACTGTTATAACCGTCGATCTGCGTGGCGCTGGAGCGAGCTTTATGCCGACTGAATAGCCTTCTTTTGATGCTATCGATCATACTTAATGCGTGAATAAAGCCCCTCGCCTGCGTCGTGAGTGAGGGGCTTGGGTATGCATTTTTTTCAATTAATGGGCTAATTCGCGATAAAACAACACGGTTGCATGGGTTTCGCCATCGGCGCTCCGGGCAAAATTGGGAATAACCCCAGCTTCGTGATAGCCCAATTTGCGATACAGCGACTCAGCCTTATCGCCTTGGCGCGTATCGAGCACCAACAACCAACGGCCATGGGTTTGGGCAACCGCCTCAAGTTCGTGCATTAATTGTTGGGCGATGCCACGGCGTTGAAATTGCGAATGCACTAATAATTTTTGGACTTCGGCGCGATGGCTGGCGTTGGCTTTGTTGGGTAGATCAAGCTGGACGCTGCCGACAATATGATCTGCATCCAACGCTACCAACAATACCCGCTGCTCGGCCTGAAGATCGCTGATGATCGCTTGCCAATAGCTGGTTGCATCGGTAGGGTTGAGCGGCGGCAAAAAGCCAATTGACGCGCCTTGAGCAACGCTATCAATTAATAATTGACATAATTCGCTAAGCTTCGCTTGCGCTTGCTTGAAATTGTAAGCTTGAATTGTGATCATGCTGATTCCCTGTGACGATTGATTGCAACCAATTATTGATTAACTCGGCAGTTTCACGATACGACTCCTCGAACATTAAATCGTGATTGGCCTTGGGAATAACCCAATATTCGGCGTTGTAATGGGCTGCCGCAGGCCGCGAATAGACCTCGGGAATACAGCGATCGTTTTCGGCAGCTAGCCATAAGAGCGGCGTTTTGACCTTTTTGGCTGGTCGCCAGAGTGGCCAACGATATTGCAACAACACTAGGGCCGATTCTGGAACGAGCTGGCGGTGGAGTTGTTTAGGCTTGATAATTGCGTTTTCGCTGAGGAACCAAAAAGCTGCGCGTTTGGGCGTGCGAATGGTTGGCGTTGCAGAGAACGAAAGCCACGACAGCAATACGCCCCAAGGATCAAGTTTTTGGGCATTACGGAAAACTGGGCGCATACTATGGCTCAGCCATGGCGCTACCAACACCATTGCTGGCAAATCAGCGTCGCCTTTGGCAAGATGCCACTGGCCCAGCGCGCCACCCATACTGTGGCCCATGTAGATTGGCTTGGTTGGCAAGCGCTCAATTTCGGCTTTGAGCGTGCGGTAATAATAACCAAGCGTATTCAACCGATATGGGCGCTGGGCTGGTGATTTGCCATGGCCTGGCAGGCTGAATGCGATGCTCTGCCAGCCCCATTCGGCCAATAATTCTTGCCAAGGTTGCCAGCACCACGCTCCATGCCACATGCCGTGGCCTAGCAAAATTGGCGTTTGCTGGCGTTGTTGCTGGGGAGTGTAGATGATGCGCTCGATGCCAGCTTCAAGCTGATGCTCAATCGTATATTCGGTCACAGTGACCTCTTTCGCTCTAAACAAGCTACATGCTGGTTATGCCACCATCGATGATATATTCGGCTCCGGTGATAAAACTAGCCGCAGGCGAGGCCAAAAAGACGATCAATTCGGCAATTTCTTGGGGTGTGCCCATACGTTTGAGCGGAATCGAGCGAATCATTCGTTCGTGGGCGCTTGGCTCGAAGCCCTCTAAAATTGCTGTTTCGGTCCAGCCTGGGCAAACAGCGTTAATCCGAATGCCTGCGGATGCTAGCTCAATTGCGCCAGTTTTGCTCATCTGAATCACGCCAGCTTTGGCCACGCCATATGGCCCCAAATTGGGCGAGCCGCCAACGCCTGCAATCGAGGCCACATTGACAATCGCGCCGCCTTTGCCAGTTGCAAGCATGGCTTGGCTGGCATATTTTTGGCCCCAAAATACTCCGGTCAAATCGATGTCGAGCACGCGTTGCCAATTATGATTTTCGGTTAGGTGCAACGGCGCTGGTTGGCCGCCAATGCCTGCATTGTTGATCATAATATCCAAGCCACCTTGCTCGAGGGCAAATTGCACTAAGGCTTGAATATCGGCCTCGTTGCGCACATCGCAAGGCTGAAAAAGAGCGTGACCATCTGCGCTGCGAATCTGTTCGGTAGTTTGTAATGCTGCTTGCTGATTAATATCGCCAATCACAACGGTTGCGCCTTGAGCTGCGAGAATTTTGGCTGTGGCCGCCCCGATGCCAATCGCTCCGCCAGTGACAATTGCAACTTTCCCGTGAAGCATCCTGTCCTCCTTGACATGCTAGCTGTGGCGCTATTATCAGAAATCGACACATAAAAGTCAAAAGGCAAGGATGAAGGATGAGGGATGAAGGATGATGTCAGATGTCAAAAGTCAATAGCCTAAAGCCTCTAGCCCTTCGTGGAATTCGTGCAATTCGTGGCTAAAATTGACTTTGCGGAATTTAACGCAGAGGCGCAGAGAACCGATGGCTATAGGCTTTGGGCTATTGGCTGGCCAACCAAAATTATTGCCGTATTGACCTGTTTGATCTTGATTGGCCTGAGTATTTCGGGTGTGCTCTTGTGGTGGTGGCGCAGACCCAAGAGCAAATTGGGCATGCCTGGCCGCGTTAACGAGCAAGTCGTGCCAAAATGGATGGTTGCCGTAATTGTGGTCTTGAGCATTTTTATGCCATTGATGGGTGTATCGTTGCTGTTGGTTTTATTTGGCGATTGGGGTTGGCGGCGTTGGCAGCGCTCGCGCAATAATCAACCAGCTTAATCTTGAGCATCCAGCTGAAATATTGATCAAGTGGCATTGAATCTGAAGCAATGATAGATAATCGTGTTGCCTATTCCTCGTATTTCACTCTTCAATCGCTTCAAAGTTCAATCCATCTTTGGTTTTTCAGTGGAATAAGCTGATGTATGCTATTCTGCTCTGTCTGAGAGAACGCTAAAGTGGCGAAGATCTGGAATGGTAGGACGTAGCTGTGTTCAAGGAGGTCTGGTCTATGGATTGGTCAATTTCCGCCGCCCAAGCCGATATGCGTGAGGGCTACTACAGCGGGGCTACTGGAATCTTGGCATCGGCGCTGGCATGGTCGGTTGCGGCAGGTGTTGCGTTGGCTGGCTCGCCAAACCGCGCAATTGTGGTGCTGCTGCTGGGTGGGATGCTCATCTTCCCCGTCTCGATCGTAATTTGTAAAATCCTTGGCGTGCGCGGCACGCATACCAAAGGCAATCCGCTTGGCCAGCTGGCAGGGGCGAGCACATTCTGGCTGATTTTCTGCATGCCGCTTGCCTATGGCCTTGGGCGGGAAAATCCAGCTTGGTTCTTTGGTGTCATGTTAATTGTCATTGGCGGTCGCTATCTTATATTTGCTACGCTGTATGGCATGCGGCTCTACTGGATTTTAGGGCTTGCCCTTGCCGCCGCCGCGATTGGCTTGGTGTTTCTATCAGCCGCCGCGACGATTGCTGTGAGCGCAGGCGCGCTGATCGAATTGGCCTTTGCAATCACATGTTTCGTCTACCACCGTCAGTCGTTGCGCTCGCTCGCAAGCGGAAAACTGAGCAGCTAATTGGGCGGTTGAATTGCCTCAGCGCCCGAATTTAAGCGTCATGCGTCGGTTGTAGCAGCGAACACTCTTTGCCCAGAGCATTGAGCTAAAGAGCGTTCGCTCGTTTTTAATCATCAAGCGGATTGCTGGCCCATATTGGTGTAGAAATGAATCGCGGTGGCAACGCCACGGAAAAATTCATCAACCAACAGGTATTCGTTGGGCGCATGGCCATTTTCGCCTGTGCCAAAGCCTAGCGTCGCCAAATTCATGCCAAGTTCGCGCTGGAACATGCCCATAATTGGCACCGATCCGCCTTGGCGATAGAGGGTCGCAGGCTTGCCCCAGGTTGCCTCAAACGCTGCTTGCAAGGCTTCAATCACTGGCCCATCGTAGAGCAAATTGACTGGATAGCTGGTTGGACCTTTGGTCACAACCACTTCGGCGGTTTCGCTGGCAAAGCTCTGGGCAAACTGGCTAAATGCCTCAAGAATTGCATGCGGATCTTGGTCGGCGACGAGGCGCATGGTTACTTTGAAGCCAGCCTCGGCAGGGATGATCGTTTTGCTGCCAGCCCCTTGATAGCCGCCCCAAACGCCGTTGACATCGCAGGTTGGCAAGGCCGTGGTGCGTGCAACTAATGAACCAAGGTCGTTGGCCCAAAACTTCTCGCGGCCTGTTTGACTCTTGAGCATTTCGAAAAATTCTTGCTCTTGCGCCGCCATCAAGCCTTGTTCGGTCTTCGATGGCGTTTGCACATCAGCATAGAAGCCAGGAATTTGAATCCGCCCAGTTTGGTCGTGGAGGGCAGCGATAATTGTGCCCACTACATGAATTGGGTTTTGCACTGCCCCGCCAACTAAGCCAGAATGTAAATCATGGCTTGGCCCCGTTACCTTCACTTCGGCCCCGATAATGCCGCGGGCTGTATAGAACATCAAGGGTTGGTCTGGCTCCGAGCCGCCATCGCAAATCAGCATCAAATCTGCTGCCAACAGCTCTTTATGCTCACGCACAAATGGCTCCATTGCTGGCGACCCAGTTTCTTCTTCGCCCTCGAAAACCACTTTGATATTGACCGGCAGTGTGCCAGTGGTTTCAAGCAGCGCTTCAAAGGCGATTAAATTGGCAAACGCACCACATTTATCGTCGATTGAGCCACGCGCATACAACTTGCCATCCTGTAATCGTGGCTCGAACGGCGGGGTTTCCCATAATTCAAGTGGCTCGACTGGTTGAACATCATAATGGGCATAGACCAAAATCGTTGGCGCATTTGGCCCAGCTTTGAGCCATTCGCCATACACCACTGGATGTCCTGCAGTTGCAATTGCCTGACAATTGGCAAAGCCAATCCGTTGTAAATCGCCAACCAGCCAATCGGCACAGCGTTGCACATCGGCAGCAAATGCAGGGTCGGTACTCACCGAGGGAATCCGTAGCAATTCGTTAAATCGAGCCAACAGCTGATCGTGGCGATCGTCAACCCATGCCAAAGCAGCATCAACACTCATCTGGTAGACCTCACACTAATTCGATCCCTTAATTCAGTATAGGTTAAGCAGTAGATTTCAACAACCATGTATGATCCACGAAGAGCACGAAGAGCACGAAGCGAGGGCTAGTCGCTAGGATTAACGCAACGGAACCGCGAAGAGCGCGAAGAGCGCGAAGTTAAGTATAATGGTTTATTGCCTTAATCACAGATTGATCCGCTCACCCCAAACCGGCTTCCATCCGATAGATGAGGGGTTTTAATGTCGTGGTTCTTGCGTAATTCATCGGTAAAAACGGGTGCTCCCCTCGCCCGCGTTCAGTGGGAGAGGGGTTGGGGGTGAGGGGATCTGAAACCATTGTTAGATTAATTAACTTCCTTGTGTAGCAGCAAGCTTGGTTGGCTGGCCGCGATGGAGATAACTTTCAAGGCTATACAATGCTAAGGCAATCCAGATAATTGCAAATCCAATCAGCTTTGCGCCAGAAATTGGCTCGTGATAGAGCAACACTCCGAGGCTAAATTGCATCGTCGGGTTGATATATTGCAATAATCCAAGCGTTGTCATTGGAATTTGGCGTGCGCCCGCTGCAAAAAGCAGCAATGGAATCGCCGTAACAATGCCTGCCCCAGCCAACAATAGCGTTACCGTCCACGATTGATGGCCAAATGCTGCCTTGCCTTGCGTTTCTAGCCACAGCAAATAGCCCGCTGCCGGCCCAAAAAAGACCACTGTTTCCAAAGCGAGGCCCTGCAGCGAATCCAAGGCAGCGGTTTTGCGAATCAGGCCATAAAAACCAAAGGTAAAAGCTAATGCCAAGGCGATCCATGGCAACACACCCAAGGCCACGCTCAGATAGATAACACCGATCGTTGCCAAGCCGATCGCAATCCCCTGCCAGCGTCGCACCCGTTCGCCCAAAAAGAGCATGCCTAAGCCAACATTGACCAACGGATTAATAAAATAGCCAAGGCTACTTTCGACGACATGGTTGGCATTGACCGCCCAAATATAAACATACCAGTTGATGCCCAGCAAAAACGCGCTGGTCGCATAGATCAACACCGTGCGCCGATTGCGCAAGACCTGCAAAAACTGGCCCATTTGGCCGCGAATCAGCACCAAAAAGCCGACAAAAATCAACGACCATGCCATGCGATGAGCCAAAATCTCCAAGGCTGGAACACTGCTCAGCATTTTCCAGTAGAGCGGGAAGAATCCCCAACATGCATAAGCCCCGGCTGCGTAGAGAATTCCCCGTTTCATGCCAATACTCCCAGTGATGCACGCTTTGGTTGGTGCTTGGAATAATCAATTTCAGATTAACTGCATTATCGCTGATTTTGGCCAAAATTATGCTATGCTTAAGCCCAAGCCTCGCATTCAATTTGCCTCAGATCTGAATGATTTCGCGTTTGGCTGACCTTTCTTCGCTGCATCGTCGTAAGTGTTGGACCCTTATTCGCCATCAGGGAGCGTTGACATGAGCAATTCAGCAGCAGAGATCGCCGCACTCAAGGCCGAAATTGCCGAATTACAAGCCCAATTGGCCCACGCCCAACAGCAAGCTGCCTTATTTGAAAATGTGGTTAAGCATTTGCCAATTGGCATCGATTTGTTACAACGTGAAGATGTGAATGATCCTACCTCGTTTCGCTTGATCTTTTCGAATGGTCTGATGCCAAATGCCACCATTGATCTGCGCTTGCACATTGGCAAATTGCTCAACGATATTTTCCCCGATATTCCGCTGGCAATCTTAAATCGCTATCACCAAGCCTTAAATTCTGGCGAAACCATGCATCTGAATGAGTTGGTGATGAATCTGCCAGAGGTTGGTCAACGCATTGCGCAATTAACGGCGATTCCGCTGAGCAGCGATCTCTTGTGCATCAAAGTTGCCGATATTACCGAGCAAAAACAGGTGCTCGAAGCGCAACGCCAGATGCTTGAGCAGCAGGCAGTCATTCATAGCCAACAGGAAGCTTTGGCCGATATTTCAACGCCATTAATTCCAATTACCGATAGTGTGGTGATTATGCCGCTGATCGGGGCGGTTGATACGCGGCGGGCGCAGCAGATGCTGGAAACTTTGCTCCATGGTATTAGCACGATGAACACGCGCTTTGCAATTTTGGATATTACTGGCGTGCCAATTGT
The DNA here is from genome assembly GCF_016907925.1 of Herpetosiphon giganteus. GTDB lineage: Bacteria > Chloroflexota > Chloroflexia > Chloroflexales > Herpetosiphonaceae > Herpetosiphon > Herpetosiphon giganteus. The sequence goes on from NZ_JAFBCZ010000019.1 coordinate 87,000, forward strand.
CGATACCCAAGTTGCGCATGTGCTAATTCAAGCGGCGCAATCGGTGCGCTTGCTGGGCGGCCAAGTGATTTTAACTGGCATTCGACCAGAAGTTGCCCAAACCTTGGTAGGCTTGGGCGTGAATCTCAACGATTTGATTGTGCGCGGCAATTTGCAGAGCGGCGTGGCCTACGCCACCTTGGAACGCTCGCGCTAATTTAGATAAAATTGGTCTTGCGCTGTTGAATCAAGAGCGTTGTGCCTAATAAACCAATAATCACCACCAATTGAATTGCCAAAATGCTCAATTCGGTGCTATTCCAGGCCAGTTGGTTGCTATCACGGTGCTGAGCAATTGCCGGAATTTTGAGTATGCCCCATATAAATCCTTGAAAGCCCAAATTTGAAATCGCCATCGCGCCAATTGCGCCATGCTGCGATTCAGTCACAATCCCCAACATCATAATCAGGCAATAGCTCAATAAAATTTCAACTAATCCCAAGGTTACTAAAGCAGTCAATCCATTTGGTAGGCTGTCGCTGGTCAGAATAATCAGCCAACTACTCAATAATGCCATCAGCCAAGGCACACAAAACATCGAAAGATTGGCCGCAAGTTTGGCAATTGCATAATGGCGGGCCGAAACTGGTAAACTCATAATAAAAGTCAAGGTTTTTTGGCTATATTCGCTAATTACATTGCTGGTTGTCAGATGAATACATAAGATAAATAAAATAGTCAAAATCAGAATTACGCCCATGCCAAAAACGATATTATCGGGATCAGCAAGGAGCATCACGTTGGCAATCAGCATTGCTCCAATATAAATAGCCATCATCGTGCGATTAATTTGCCAATCTTTGCGAATAAGTTGTTTAATCATCGAATTCATAAAGTTTTTCCTTCACGCCGAGCTTGAATCGAAGCGACAAAAATTTCTTCTAAGGTCAAGTGTTCAACTGCCTGGATTTCTAGGCCTGCTTGTTGATAGATTTGGTGCAAATCTGGGCTATAACGATTAGTAATTAGGCTTTGTAATTGACCATTGCCTTGTTGCTGAATGATATGCGGCAATTCGGTCAAGGTTTGGCCTGGTGCAATCCGTACTCGCAAACGTCGCCATAGATCAAGCAAATCTTCTTTGGATGTGGCTTCGATAATTGAGCCTTGGTCAATAAAAGCCACTTGATCAGAAATTTGCTCAACATCCAAGGTATTGTGCGACGAGAATAAGATTGTGCGTTGTTCATCAGCCAGCACTTCCATTAATGCGCTTAGCACCTCTTGGCGCGCCACCGGATCAAGCCCGGTCGTCGGTTCATCGAGCACCAACAGCTTTGGGCGATGGGCTAGTGCCAACAGCAACGTGGCTTTTACCCGTTGGCCATGCGATAAACCCTTGATCTTTTGTTCGGCTCGTAGGTCGAAGCGCTTGAGCAATTGCTCAGCATAGGCTTGATCCCAATTCGGATAAATTGATTGAATAAACTGCATATGCCACGCCAAATTTGCCTTGGGATAGAGCCGCATATCCTCGGAAACATAGCCAATCTCACGCTTGGCGAGCACCTGTTGATCAGGCATCGTCTGGCCCAATACCTGCACCGAGCCACGATCTTGATGCACCAAGCCCAATAAAATGCGAATCGTCGTCGATTTGCCAGCTCCGTTAACGCCGATAAATCCGGTAATGCTGCCAGTTGGCAAGTTCAACGAAATATCGTTTAGGCGGAAATATTTATAATCTTTGCCAACATTGCGTAATTCAACGGCATGATTGTTCATAAAAGCTCCTGTTGTTGGTGCGAGGCCGCAGCATGCAAGCGTTGAATTAATTGCTCATTCGATAAGCCCAATAATGCTGCTAAACGTGCTACTTGTTCAAGATACGAATTCAATTCATCCTCCCATACTTGGCGACTAAGCTGAGTATTGGTGGCAACAAACGAGCCTTTGCCATGCTGGGTTACGATAATTCCCTCGTGCTCTAGCTCAAAATAGGCGCGTTTGACCGTAATTACACTAATCCGTAGATCAATCGCGAGTTGCCGAATTGAAGGAATTTCGCTGCCCGCTGGCCAATCGCCAAGCGCAATCCGTTGTTTGATTTGCTCGATAATTTGCAAATACATCGGACGACCATCAGCCCGTGAAATAATTAAATCACTGTGTATGTTCATATACACAGTATATACAGTATGTACAGCTTGTCAAGCCCTAAAACACAAACGACCAGCATTGTGCTGGTCGCTGTTGTTAGCTTTTGGGGTGGTTTAGTAGCCGTAACGACTCTTGAGATGTCGCCAGAAGTCGCGCAACATCCATTTATCAAACTCGGTGATTTGGCTGGCGCTACCAGCTTTCATCAAAAAACCGTTAACTCCGGTTGGGTTCCAATCGTAAAAATCATCAAGCCCAAAGGTATGGCCAACTTCGTGGAGAAAGATGTGAATGTTCTCGCTATTGAGCGCATTGACAAAATATTCGCTGCCGACGCGCTGACCCCAATCGCCACCAGCGCCGCCGCCCATGCCCTTGGTCAGCCACAGCGACATATCATAGTGATGATCGATGCCGCCAGGACAGTCGGAATAATCGCCATCTTGGTTGAAGAAACGGCCACACGGCGGTGCACATTGCGGCGCATTCTCTGCAATATTGTTGACATAAATATCAACTGAATTGTCGCTCCATTGCAGGGTGCTGCGATCGCGCACGGCCCAGCCGACGACTTTTACATTGACATTGGTATACGGCCAGCCATTCGTACCTTGGCTGTTATCAAGCATCGCATCCATCCATTTTTTGAACTGGCGCGCCAGCGCGGCGTGAATTTGGTCGCGCAAGGCAGCGGAAACTGGTGCATCCGAATCCCAGCGCACACAATAATTAATTGAGCCATTGCCGGCAATCACTTGATCCCAGCCATAATTGCGAAAGCCATACAAATTGCCATAGGTCGATTCGACGTGCTGCCAAACTTCGTTCAATGGCGTGACCAAGTTGCTCGGTGGATTCCAGCCAGTTGGTGCAGGTGTGCGGGTTGCGGTTGGCACAACGCTAGTTGCAGTTGGTGCAGGCGTGCGAGTTGCGGTCGGCACAACGCTGGTCGCGGTTGGTGCAGGCGTGCGAGTTGCGGTCGGCACAACGCTGGTCGCCGTTGGGCTGATGCCAGCATTACAAGCGATACCGTTGAGTTGAAAATTGCTTGGAATTGGATTGCTATTGGCCCAGCTTGCAATAAAGCCAAGCTGAACGCTGGCATTGCTGGCGATTGTGCTATTCCAAGCCTGATTGCTCACGCTAACAGCGTTGCCAGTTTGGCTATGAGTGCCACCCCATAATTGCGAAATAACTTGATTATTGAAATTCCAAGTTATCGACCAATTGTTGATTGGGCTGGTGCCCGTGTTGCGAATGACAATATCGCCCTGAAAGCCGCCCTGCCACTGGCCAACAATTGTATAACTTACTGAACATGCGTTAATTGCCTGTGCTTGAACCGGCTTTTGGGTCTGCACCCAACCAAGCCCAAGCAACACCAAAACCATCAATAAGCGCCATGCCCGCCTTGAACTACGCAGCATCGATTACTCCTAACCCCAGCAATTGAATAACAATGAGCGTTGTGTGCTTTGGAATCGATCCCAAGGTGCAACGAAGTTGAACAACAAACAATTCCACACGCGCGCTTGGGGTTATCCTAGCATGGCATGTTTATTAAAATATACTTAATTTCTTTAGAATTATTAATGAAATTTTACGAATTAACTTGAGGCTAAGCATTTTTTGATGTAGCTGCGGCAGAATTATTGATCGCTTAATCCAACGTGCTTTGGATTAGTAAGCAGCCTTCTGAGCATAATGTCAATTCCTTCGAGTGCAAAGACAATCCCGAAACAGCCATTAATTCCCAGCTGATACGCTTGATCCGCACTCGTTTGATAGGGATGCCCGACGGGATCAATCGCTCCTACGAGAATGGGAATTTTGCCTAATTGTAGATGCTTTCGACTTTCAACTGCCCATTGAAATCCATCATGAGCTGTGAGAAGTGTGCGTTTTGCAATGAGGATCTGTGGTGGAGTTTGTGTGCAGTATGATTGAATTGCAGCTATCTTCGAAAACCAGTGTAGCGTCCAATTGAGGGTTGTAAGGCCAACGTGGATGACCTGTGGGTATGGTTCAGTCCAAAGCAACCCAATTGTGCTTGTTGCCATGAGCGAATTCTTTTCTCAAGTATGCGCTGGCAAGCATATTAAGGCTTGCCAGCACAAGAATCAATTAATTAAGCTTGTTCGCGGGCGGTTTTGAGCGCCTTTGTCCACCAAGCTAATTCTTCAAACAAGGTGTTGAGGGTTGGCAAGAGGTGGGGAAGGTCGTTTAATTCCACGCCTTGTTGCCAAATTCCAAAGAAATCGGCTCCGCCAATGTGGACTGCGGTGCGGGTTGGAGCCATTTGCAACTCAACTGCGATTCCGCGCAGGTGCTCGACGGCGCGCGCGCCGCCAACTCCGCCGTAGCCGACGGCAGCAGCAGGTTTTTTATTCCATTCAGGCGAGGCATAGTCGAGGGCGTTTTTCAAGGCAGCGGTGATGCTGTGGTTATATTCGGCGGTCACGAAAATAAAGCCATCAAAGCTCGCGACGGTTTTTTGCCATGCTTGGGCGGCTTCGCTGGTTGAAGGTGCCCAAGCGTTTGAGGCAACTTCATCGAAAAATGGCAAATTCACTTCGCGCAAATCAACCAGTTCAAACGCTAAATCTGTGTGTTCTTTGGAATGCTCCAACACCCATTGAGCAACTTTTTCGCCCAAGCGAGCTTGGCGGGTACTGCTAATGATGATCGCGATCCGTGGTGTGGTCATTGAACACTCCTTCTGAGATTTACATAATGATTTATGCTTAGAGGTTGCTTGCTTGCGAACCATGGCCGTGCTACTATCCCAATTGGCTTTGAGCACTGACGCTGATTGCACGCATGAACTATCTAAACAACATGTGTATGATAGATGGCTAAAAATCCTGCGTCAACCAACAAAAAGCTACAAGTGTTGTTTAGTTGCAAAATTGGAAGCGTTTTGATACCAGTAAATGTTTCAATCGACCCCCGCATAACTCGCACGCGCCAACGCTTAATCGATGCGTTTAATCAACTGATGCAGCAAAAATCGTTCGATGAAATTACTGTGCGCGATCTTGCGCGTCAGGCTGGCGTTAATCGGGCAACGTTTTATGCCCACTTTCCTGATAAACATGCGATTTTAGATGCAATGATGGCGATTTCGTTTGCCGATACCCTGCAACGCTGGGTTGTCGGGCCACTTGATGACCCAGAAGTCTATTTGGAGCGCCTATTTTTGGCGATTACTGATCAGTTGACGATGTTTAATGGCTCTGAGTGCCAAGATACCTTTTCGACCTTCGAGGCAGTGATTGAGGTTCAGATTAAGGCTCAAGTTTGCAAGCACATTCAAGGCTGGTTTGGCAAGCATATTCCCGCCCAAGTGCTGCGCTATCAGCCGCTCGAACTGAGCGCAGCCTTGGTGAGTTGGGCGTTGTATGGGGCGGCCCAAGAGTGGAAAACGCGAGCGCGAACCCAAGCCCCAGCGACTTTTGGGCATCAAGTGATTCCCTTGATTAGTGCCATGGTGCGTAAATTTATGCACGAGCGCTAGGCTTTGGGCCGATGTTTGTTGATAAAATGGCTCAGCTGATTCGCTGGAATCGCAAAACCCCGACATTCTTCCAGATCGGCGCAAATATAGCTGTAGGTGGCTTGATATTCGCCATCTTGGCGACCGCGCAGGCTGCGCACCGAAATCATATCGCCAACTTCAACAAACTGGGCGCATAAATCGCATTGGCGTTGGCGAAATGGCTTGCCGGCGTGGGCCGACATGTTGAACACGATTCCCCGCGCTTGGCTGCCATCGTGCCACACGAAATAAATTCGGTTGGTACGCTCAGCCAGCCAGTGGTAAAAACCATGCTGCGAGAGCGTAATATCGAGTGGTAATTCGTAATTTTCTGCTTTGCGAAATAGCTTACGCAAGAGTGGGCGCTCAAAAACAAGCGCTGGTTGATCTGCTTGATCCATGGTTATTTGCTCCAAACAAGGTTTGCCATGATCAATTGTATGCAACATGGGTGTTGATTGTTTAGGTCTAAAGCAGGGCTTTGGCTTCAATCATTGGAATGAGTAACTTGATCGTGAGGAATTTCAGATCCCCTCACCCCAATCCCTCTCCCGTGGCGCGTGCGAGGGGCATTCATGTTGTGGTTCTCGCACAATGCGTCGGTAAAACGGGTGCTCCCCCTCGCCCGCGTTTTCGTGGGAGAGGGGGTGACGGAATTAAACAAAAATATTCGAGCGATCTTTGAGTTTATCGAGCAAGGTGTTTTGAATGGTGGTGCGTACTTGCTCGGTCAATTGCGAGATCAATAATGGATCTTCTGCGCCCTTCGCGCCATATTGCTCGGTATCGATTGGCTCTCCAAAGACGATCGTCCATTTTGTGGGTAGCGGAATCAGGCCCAATGGCCCGAACCATGGGAAGGTTGGCGTGATTGGGAAGTAGGGAAAGCCCAAGAGTTTGGCAAACCCCTTGGCATTATGCAAGTGCGGGTGAATTTCCTCGCCGCCGATGATCGAAACCGGAATGATCGGCGCGCCAGTTTTGACCGCGACTTTAACAAAGCCGCCGCGCCCAAATCGCGCCAAGCGATAGCGATCTTTATACAATTTGCCAACGCCCTTCAAGCCTTCGGGGAAAACCCCAACTAACTCATCGCGCTCTAGCAGCGCTTCTGCATTGGCTGGCAAGGCTTGCACTTGGCCCAAACGGCTGAGCAATGGCGAGATAAATGGCAGCGACGAGAACCAGCTGAGGTGCAAATTGCGCAACACGCGGCCAGCTTCATGCTCGAAATTTAACGCAGCGCCGACCATCGCGCCATCCCATGGCAGCACGCCAGAGTGGTTGCAGACCAACAAGGCGCGGCCAGAATCGGGCACGTTTTCGAGGCCAACTGCTTCGACGCGCCAATATTTCTTGTACATAAACAACAAAAGTGGTTTGGCCAAATCAAGCAATTCATAATCTAGCCCAAATTCATCGACCGCGTAATCGCCACGCCAGCGCCGCTTGACCATATCGGCGTTGGCATCAAGCTGGTAGCGCAGCACCAAGCCAATGCCTTTCCAGAAATCGGCATCAAGATAATCGCTGTTGATATTGGCTTTGAGCGTGTTGACCGCCATTTCGATGACTTTTTTGGGCCAACGGGTCAGCGATTCGCGAATTAAGTGAATGACTTCGGCGATTGCACTCTCGCGTTCATCTTCCGAGGGTGGCATGGCCCGAATTTCCGATTCCAAGGCCGAGAGCAACGAATCGATGCGGGTTTGGCTGGTACGCCGCAAATCACCATCAAGATTGATCACTTCAATTGGCGCTTCTGCTGCAACGTCGTGCTCATCGGCAACTGCTGCTTCGATGGCTGGCTCAGCTGCTTTGGCCTCGACAATTGGAATTTGCTGTTCGGTTTCGTCAGCAGCGCCAGCAGCGCGACGGCCACGTTTCTTTGGTTGATCGCTCATGCTTCATCCTCCTGACTGCGACGATTCAAAAAGGCTTGGATTCCATCATAGGCTTTGCGTTTGGGCAGCAAATCGCTATAGCTTTGCAAGCGCAGCGAGCTACGGAAGGCTTCGAGGGCTTCCTCGGCGGTATGGCGTGGCTCATAATTTAATTCGCCGCGCATAGCCGTCGTATCCGCAATCCATGGAAAGCGCAAATAATCTAATTCAAACGGCATAATTTTGTTGGCTAGCCGATTGTTGCGCACGAGGCTAAAACGCTCGGCTGCATAGGCAAAGGGGTGGAAAATTGGCAATGGTTGGCGGCCAACTCGCCGAATCATTTGGCTGAGTGGCATCACGCCATCGGCTGCTACATTGAAAACCCCGTTGGCCTCAGAAACCAAGGCATGCAACAGAGAGCCAATTACATCTGCTTCGTGGACAATTTGCATCAAAGGATCGAAGCCCAGTAAGGTTGGCGGCGTTGGCTGACCAAGGTAGCGCATGGTCGACGATGCGCCGCTGGCTCCGACGATGCCAGGGAAACGCAATACCGCAATATTCATGGCGTGGTTGCGACGGAAATCGGCAATAAAGCGCTCGATTTCGTAGCGATGGCGCAACAAGGGCTTGCCATCGGTGCCGCGTAATGGCGCGTTTTCGTGCAAATACAAGGGGTTATCGACGTGCGCGCCATACACCATGGTTGTGCTTTTGATAACTACTTGTTTGACTTCAGCAGCGTTTGCCGCCGCCAACACTTCCATTGCGCCCATCACATTGGTTTGAAAGGCATCTTCTGGCGAAAGCAGGCCGTGACCGCCGGATAAGCCAGACGTAAAGACCATGTGTAAAATGCCTTCGACCTTCTCCGTGCGGAGCAATTCGACCAGCAATGGGTTACGTAGATCGGCCTGGATATATTCAACGCCATCGATTGGGCGTTCTGGTGGCGCAATATCCAGCCCAATTACGCGCACAATTGGAAATTTAGCCAGTTGGCGGGCTAATCGCCGTCCCCAGCGACCAGCAGCCCCTGTGATCAGCACTGTGCGTCGTTCCACAAAAGCTCCTTATCCAAAAAAAGCCAAATGCGAGCACAACCGTGGTGAGCACATAGAGCGTGGCAGCGAACGTGGGTGAAGCTCTATGCAAAAAAACGTGGCTCCTCGGCAAAAAAAACTGCGTTCCCCTAGCGTGGTTGGGTGCTCAACCTACCAGGAATGAGATGATCGTTGAACCATTGTAGCAGCTGCTCTTGGCTGCGTTCTGAACGCGCGGCAGCAGCCAATTCATGGCTCAAGCCTTCAATATCGTCAATGGTTTGATCGTTGATTTGGGCTAAACGCAAGCTCACCAATAAGGCGGTTGCGCTATTGCCCGAGCGAAATGGGCGATTTTTAATTAATGTGTAACTCAAGGCTGCTATTTTGGCTGGTAAATCGGGGTACAATTCCTCGCCAAAACAGGTTTGGGTTTGGCTTACCACGAGGCCAATCAGCCGATCAAGGCTGTTTAAGCCCAGCCGACCACCAAAGCGTTCGACCAAATAGCCGTGAATATCCAAAATATCTTCGCGTTTTAAATACTGCATATGCCACTTCATTGCTGAGTAAGCAAGCCACAACGCTGTAGTTTGCTGAGGTTATAAGCCAATTAACGATTGAAACTCGCGATCGTAGGCATCGACAACGCCCTTGGCCCAAGCCCGTAATTCGGGGCTGAGTGGGCGACGCAACACCAATTCGCCTTCAGTAAAAACCAATTCAACGGTATCGTGATGTTCAAGGCCGATGGCATCGAGCCAGCCTTGCACCACGGTCGGCAGATTTTCCCGCTCGATAACTAATGAACGTGGCATAGGTTAAGTCCTTTGTTATTTGGTTGTTGGGAGAGGGGGCTAGGGATGAGGATTCAGTTTAGCGATTATCTAATTTGTTGTTGCGACAAATTTTTTATTCGTGGCTGCTGAACCCTATACCCTGACCCCTGACCCCTCGTTGTTACTCTTCGCCCTGCTTGCGCAAGTGCGGGAAGAAAATGACTTCGCGGATGGTTGTTTGATTGGTAAACAACAGACACAGCCGATCGATCCCAATGCCCAAGCCACCAGTTGGCGGCATGCCAACTCGCAGCGCCTCAAGGAAATCTTCGTCCATTTGCATCGCTTCGTCGTCGCCAGCAGCATAATCGCGGCCTTGCTCCAAGAAGCGTTGCTCTTGATCGAAGGGATCGTTTAATTCGCTAAAGGCATTGGCAATTTCAGCGCCAAGCATAAACAGCTCAAAGCGCTCGACAAACTGTGGATCATCGGCTTTGCGCTTGGCCAAGGGCGAAAGCGGCTGTGGGTATTCGGTGATAAAAGTTGGCTGAATCAATTCTGGCTCAACAAATTCACTAAATAACTCATCAACTTGCTTGGCCCACGTTGGCTTGCGCTCAATTTTCAGGCCAGCTTCGCGAATCGCTTCCCATAGTGTATCAAATTCGCGGCACTCGCGAATATCAACCCCAGTTTTATTGAAAATTGCATCGCGCATGGTGATGCGTTGCCATGAGCCACCAAGCTCAATTTGCTGGCCTTGATATTCGATGCTGGTGCTGTTGAAAATTTGCTCAGCAGCAAAGCGAACCATGCCCTCGGTCAATTCCATGATCGATTCGTAATCGCCGTAGGCTTGATAGACCTCAAGCATGGTAAATTCTGGGTTGTGGGTGCGATCAACGCCTTCGTTGCGGAAGTTTTTGCCAATTTCATACACGCCATCGAAGCCGCCCACAATCAAGCGCTTCAAATACAATTCAGTGGCGATCCGCATATACAAATCTTGGTGCAACTGATTGTGATGGGTGGTGAAGGGGCGAGCCGCAGCGCCACCATAAATCGCCTGCAAAACTGGCGTTTCAACTTCTAAAAAGCCGCGTTGATCGAGATACTGGCGCATGGCCGTGATCAAGCGTGCCCGAATGCGGAAGGTTTCGCGCACCTCAGGGTTGGCTGCTAAGTCAACATAACGCTGGCGTTGACGGGCTTCTTGGTCGCTAAATTGGCCTTCACGCTTATCTGGTGGCGGCGTGATTGCTTTGCTCAGCATCGTCCAGTTGGTGACATGCACGCTTGGCTCGCCCATTTTGGTGGTGAAGAGCGTGCCAGTTACGGCAATAATATCGCCAAGGTCAGTCAGATCAACAAAGTGCTTGAATGGCTCATCGCCAACATCGGCTTTGCTGAGAAACACTTGGAACGCGCCATGATCATCGTTTAAGTGGGCAAAGGCCGATTTGCCCATTACCCGCCGTTGGCGCAGCCGCCCCATGATGGTGACGCTGGTGCCAGCCTCGGCGAGTGCGTCGAACTGCTCGCGCAAGGCAGTTAAGGTATGAGTGCGTTGGGGCACGCGAGCGGGATATGGATCGATGCCAGCAGCTTGCAGCGCTTGCAATTTACCATACCGTGTCTGTTGTAAATCGTTTAATTCCATGCCTAATCTCAATAGTAGCGTAAAGCGCGTCAGCTCAGCCCGTTGGAATGTTCACAAAAATGGCTGGGCTGCAAGGCCTACTGCTTGAATCCTGTCGGCTATTATAGCCGAGAACACGGCGATTAATCCGAAAGGCGCACTCTCCAGTGCGCCTTCGGCTGTTCACACACTGAATTGAGTGGGGGATGTGCTAGCGAATTTTGACAACGGTCATTTTCATCACACCGCTGGGGGTGTTAGCAGTGGCCTTTTGGCGCGCGCGTTTACCCATCAAAGCGCTGCCAATTGGCGATTCATTGGAGATTTTACCATCGCGGGGGCTGGCTTCAGCGGCACCAACAATCATCCATTCTTCTTCTTCGCCGTCTTCATAGCGAATAGTGACCGATGATCCGAGCCGTACTTCGCGATTATCACCATCTTCTTCAATCATCTGGGCGTTGTTTAAGATGTTGCGAATTTCGCGGATGCGCCCTTCGAGGAAAGCCTGTTTGTTTTTGGCATCTTCGTACTCGCCGCTTTCGGAAATATCGCCGAGTTCTTTGGCTTGACGAATCCGCTCGGCAACTTCCATACGGCCAGTCGTTTCGAGTTCCTCAATTTCCGCTTCCAGTTTTGCGCGACCCTCTTTAGTCAGATAAAACGGCTTATCGGTCATAGTACTTGCCTCGATTATGGAATGAAAAAAAACCGAGAGGACTCTCAGTCAAAAGAAACGCCCACGCGATTGCTCACGTGAACGTGTTAGCCATTATACGGTATTCAATCACCCTTGTCTAGCCATGAAAGTGTTAGAATTTTTGAACGAGCGTTTATTTTTCAGCTGCAACGTGCTGCAAAAATTGGGCTAAACGCCGCGCTCCAACGTGCTTAAATGGCTCGACTTGGGCTTGGAGTTGCTGATAGATTTGCGCAGTTGTTGTATGCACTTGTTCAATTATAGCGGCAGGTATTGGCCAGCGTTGACAAACCGCAGCAAATTTTGCCTGATCACGAATTTCGATGCTGCCATCGGCCATTTTCAGCAGATCAATTTCTAAATCGATTTCCTCAACCAGTTGATCATGCCACTGATTTGGCAGCACAATATCAACATCGATCAGCTTATCACTGAGATTAAAACATGCCGACCAATAGGCATTTGGGGGAATTAATTTAACAAACGCTTGTTCAAACATGCCTTGTTGACCATTGCTATGTTGCCAAGCGCTGCCTGCGGCAATGCCCAGCCAATGGCCAAATTGATCAGCGCCAAGCAGATAGCCCGTTGCTTGGGCGGTTGGGCGTTTTGGCCATTTAAAGCCATGAATCGCCATCAGCGGATACGCAGCAAGCGACATCGAGCAAGCCTCCTAAAACCAAACACGCTATGATTGCACAGATCATAGCGTGGATTGCAAGCGGGATTGGCTGTTTATTTGGCTTTGCGCACGAGGTTGGTCGAGCCACAGGCGTTGCATTTGGCGTTCTTGGGCAGCGGGCCAGAGATGCGCATTTGATGTTTGCAGTGTTTACATTCGACAGCGGTATCGGCAAAATCGCTGACATCTTCGTGATTTTTGATCGTAATGAATTTCATATGCTGGCTCCCTTGTTGGCGAGAATTTGATTGCTTTTGCTACTAACGAGCTTAGCAGCCAGCCCCCGCCATGACGAGCCTTATAGATGACAGCTTGATGACAGTGGTTATGCTTTATCGATCTGCCACGTAGTCCACGATGCGTCTTTGCTTGTGCTCAACACATGGTTCAGTTGATTGATCATTTGCTGCAACACGCTTTGATAGGCAGTAGGATTGAGGGTTGACAATAACTGTAGTTCATCGGCCTGAACAAAAACCTCGCTGATGATCGTTGCCAGTTCCGATTGTTGAGGCAGCCGCTCTAGAATCTTGGGTAGCGCCAACGTCCAAATTCCAAGCTCTGGGTCAAGCGCTTGGCGTTGAATTGCGGTCAAAACCCCAAGCCCAAGATAGGCCCAAAAGGCCTCAGCATCTGATTCTGGAATTGATAGTTGCAAGTGAAACTCCTTTCTCAACGGTGGCATAATTCAATTAAATCAAAACACGCTATACTTGCAATAATCATAGCGTGTCATTCAAGCGGTAGTGGCTGTTTATTTGGCTTTGCGCACGAGGTTGGTGGAGCCACAGGCGCTGCATTTGGCATTTTTGGGCAGCGGGCCAGAGATGCGCATTTGATGTTTGCAGTGTTTACATTCGACAGCGGTATCGGCAAAATCGCTGACATCTTCATGATTTTTGATATTGATAAATTTCATGGGCTGCTCCTTGAATGGCGAGAATTAGATTTGCTTTTGCTACTAGCTAGCTTAGCAGCCAGTCCTCGCCATGACGAGCCTTGCAGATGACAGCTTGATGACAGTGGTCATCGATTGGGAGCAAGATATGATTCGCCGCCGAATTGCCGTTTGTGGTGCGCCTATGGTTGGGAAAACAACGCTGCTGAGCGCTTTCTGTGAGCACAGCGCTACTGATGAGTTTTATGCAAAAAGCTCAGTGACTGAGCGGCTGGTTTGGATGACGAGCCGTGATGCTGATTCAGTCCGAACATTGATGGCTGCTTCAGGGAGCGTTTTGGCTGCCAACAACTTATTGCCATGGCTGATGCGCAATGTCCATGCGATTGTCTATGTGATTGGCGCGATTGAACCCAATTTTGGGGCCACCTATGGCTTGGGTGCTGTGCAAGCTGAGTGCGAGCGCCAACAGCATTTTTGGAATCTCTATACGCGCCATGCCTTGGCTGTTGGCTCACGCTGGAGCCAGATTCCATGGGTTTTTGTGCTGAATAAAATTGATTTAGGCTCGTATAATCCACTTTTGGAATACATTCCCACAGATTCGGTTTCCAAAATCTATCTCTGTTCTGCGGTAACCAAACAAGGCCTTGCTCAACTTTGGGATCGCATATTGGAGTTTTGAATCTATTTTAATTTTAGTTGCATGGCGTTTCAAGCTCAATTAATCAGCATTAAATCGATCACTTATCGATGATTAACATTGTGCTGGGGTGTGGATTGAATGCTGCAGTCAAGGTTTTATAGCTGATTGTTCCAGTTGCAGCATCGACCAGCACAAATTGCTGGCTATTTGCATCAGAGAAAAGGATTGTTTGGCTCTTGCTGCTCCAAGTTGGATAACATTCAGTGCAGTTCACAAACAGGGTTTGACTGGTTGTGCCATCAGCTTGGAGGATTTGGAGTTCAACGCCTAGTTGGGGCGGCGTGGTCATGCCAAGCATTTCTGGCTCGCCGCCAGCAACCAGCGCAGCTTTTTGTTGATTGGGCGCTGCTTTGATGTTGAGCGTTTGGCTATAACGATCGTACCAAGCGCTGATTGGCGTGCTAACGCCCTGCTCAAGATCGTAGCGCTCAAGCTGAATTAATGGATTGAGATCGGCGGTTCTGGTTTGTTCATGCTCAATAAAGAGTTGTTGCTCGCCAACGATTGCCTGGATGCGGCCTGCACTCAGTTCTTGAGGCTGCTCACGATCGTTGAGATCGAGCAACCAGGTATGCCAATCTGTGGGCGGCGTGCCAACATTGGCTTTACTAAAAAGGAGTTGTTGGTTATCAAGCCAGATCAAATCAGTATAAAATGCGCTCCATTCGCTGATTTGGCCTGTGCTTTGAGCAGCGAAATCGTACACCCAAATCGAGCCTAAAGCGACTGGGGCCGTGGTATCGGTGCGTAGGCGGACAAAGGCTATTTTGCTGCCATCTGGTGTAATTGCAATGCTCTGCTGATCGACTTGGGCGGCAAGTTTGGTTGCTTGCCAGTTTGTATAATCAAGCTGGTAGAGTTCGCCGCCCGAGCCACTATCGCCAACGACCAATGTAAGTGCTGGCTGATTGGGAATAGGATGTATGGTGGTTTGTTCGCACGAATTTTTAGCGCAGGCTAGGCTAAGTTTTAAACTGGCTTGGCCTGTACTGTCAATTGCATGCAGCTCTAGCGCTGTGCGATCTGCATTCGTGATATTGACGATCACGTTGCTTATGCTTTCAGCATTTGGGCTGCTAACGCTGGTGGGAGTAGGTTGGGGAATTGTTGCGGTTGGAAGTACGGTTGCGGTTAGTTGAACTTGATTATTGGCACATCCAGTTAATACTATTGCCATAATGATAATTAACATCGATCGTTGCATAAAAATTATTTCCTTGATGATTAATTTGGATCGCTGTATAGCCTAGTAAAATTATTCCAGCGCTTGAATGATCAAACTGTGAACGGCTTCTGATAGACTACTGAAATAGCGTGTATGGGGAATAGGAGTAGTAATGGCCAAGCGATTGCAGCATCAGATTTTGAGTCAACGCGCCTTGAATCGGGCCTTATTGGCGCGCCAACATTTGTTAGAGCGGGTGCGTGGTTCAGTGTTGGGCTTGATTGATCAGCTTGTTGGAATGCAAGCCCAAGCCCCGAATCCACCCTATTTTGGCTTGTGGTCACGCTTGCATGGCTTTGATCAGCAGCAATTATCAAGCCTGTTTGAACAGCGCCAGGTTGTGCGGATTGCGCTGCTGCGTTCGACAATTCATTTGGTGAGTGCCAGTGATTGCCTTAATTTGCGGCCATTGTTGCAACCAGTTTTGGAGCGCGGCTTTCAATCCAATTTTGGCAAGCAACTGCCTGGCATCGACCAAGCAGCCCTGATGGAGTATGGACGGCATTTGGTTGAAGTTCAGCCGCAAACCTTTCAGGCGCTTGGTGGGTTGCTGCACGAGCGTTGGCCCGATTATCCAGCGGCGGCATTGGCTCAAGCGTTGCGCACATGGTTGGCGTTGGTGCAAGTGCCACCGCGTGGTTTATGGGCAACGAGCGGGCCAGCGGCGCATACCACCGCTGAGCATTGGTTGGGCCAGCCTTTAGCAAGCGAGCCAGATTTGGCCCAATTGGTGCGGCGCTACTTGGCGGCATTTGGGCCTGCCAGCATCAACGATATGCAAGCATGGTCGGGGTTGACCCGTTTGGGCGTGGTTTTCAAGCAACTGCAAGCAGAATTAATCTGTTTCTGCGATGAGCAAGGCCGTGAATTGTATGATTTGGCTGCTGCGCCCCGCCCAGACCCAGCAACGCCAGCGCCACCAAGGCTACTGGCCGAATTTGATAATATTTTGCTAGCACACGCTGATCGAACTAGAATTTTGAGCGAAGCCTATCGCCAACGCCTTTTTACCAGCAATGGCCTTATTCCCGGGGCGATTTTGGTTGATGGGTTTGTGGTTGGCATGTGGAAACTAAAGCAGCCAGAATCAAGCCTGCACTTGCAGCTGTTCGAGCCAATTGCCAAGGCCGAGCGCCAAGCGTTGGAGCACGAAGCGGTAAGTTTGCTGCACTTTGCAACTAACACCAATGAGCCAATTATTCAGTTTGAAGAACATAAAGCATAGAACAAAGAACATAGGAGCTGGCTACAGGCTATAGGCTTTTGGCTCAAGCAAGATTTGGCACATCATTATTTTAAAGGCGAAGAATTGATCATTGCTCTGCACCGTATTAACCATGGCCTAACCAAAGAATAGGAGTAGCAACGAGCGTGATCGTTAGTATGCTCGTAAGTTGGCGGTTGGATACTACATTCAAATCCTTCCTCCTCACACACACTCTTTCTCTTCTACAGACGGCTCAATTGAGCCGTTTGTGGTTTTAGGCCAGTCGATTGATCTGCAAGTAGTGCATACCACGTTTGAAGGCTTGCTCCAAAGTTGCCGCGCTTTCGATTGTGCGCAGATCGATCTGCAAATTAACCAAGGTTTCGGCCATATCTGGGCGAATGCCAGCCAAAATCACTTGCGCTCCCAATAAGCGCGCCGCTTGGGCGGCCTCAAGAATTGCGCGTGCCACAAGGTTATCGACGACGGGAACGCCAGTAATATCGAGAATCACAACTTTGGCGCGTTCTTGTTCAATTGCCATCAGCAGAGTGCTGCTAATATCGCCAGCGCGATCGGCGCTAAATTCGCCAACCAAGGGCATCACAACCATATGTTTGGTAATGGGGATGCTGGGCATGCTCAAACGGCGCACCGTATCGAGCAAGCGTTCTTGGGCTTGATTTTGGGCCTGAACTTCGGCCAAGGCTGTGTGCAATTCGCTGGTGCGGCTAACAACTTGGGCTTCAAGCTCCTCGTTGAGGTTGGCCAAGCGTGTTTGCGAGGCGTTTAAGCCGCTGGCCATCGTATTGAACGCTCCTGCAAGGCTGGCCAGTTCATCACGAGTATCGAGCACGACTGGCTCAAACGTGGTGGGATCTTGGCTAAATCCAGTTACGCCAGCGTAGAGTTTCTGAATTGGGCCAGCAATCCGTTTGCCAACATACCAGCCAACCGCAATGACAATCGGCGCTGCAATGAAGATCACAATTAATAAACTTACTGCCAGCCTGCCAACATTGGCATAAATCACATCTAAGGGCCGTTCAACCACCAAAATCCAATCGACAGGCTCGATTGTGGTGCGCACGCCAAGCACTTCTTCGCCAAAAACGCTTTGATAGGTTGCAACTGCGGTTGCTTGATTTAAGAGCGGCAGGTCGCGCATGGTCGGATGTTCGGCTAAGGCTTCAATTTTGGCAGCACTGATTAAATTTCCCTGCTCGGTCAAAATTAAAACCCGCATGTCGGCAGCAGTTTCAATGCGGGTTGTGCTTGTCCAGATGCGTTGCATGCTAACATCGGCAACCAAAAATAACACTTGATTGCTTGAGCTAAGCAATTGGGTTGCGACCCGAAACCGTGGCACTTCCTGCGGCGCTAATTTCCGATCAATTGTGCCAATGAAGGCTGTTGGATCGGCGAACGATACCCGCCGCGTGCTGAGATCGGCCAAGAGCTGCGAGCCATTGAGTGAGCTTGGCAAGGTTGGGTCGCCAAACCGCGAGCTAGCAATCTGGCGTTGCCCATCGGCGCTATAAATTGCGACTTCAACAAAACTTGAGCGAAACAGGGCAATGGTGGCAAGTTGTTGGGCATTGATTGTTTGCGGATCGGATTCGCGGGCGATATTTTCGGCAATATCTTGGAGTTCAATCGTGGTGTTGAATAAAAAGCGGCGGAAATCTTCGGCAGCCAAATCAGTTAAGGCAATTTGTTGGCGCTCAGCCGATTGTTGCTCGGCGCGATAGCTAATTACCAACACCAATACCCAAACACTAAGCAATGGCAGCAATGCAGAGAGCGTAATGATCCACGTAACTCGACGACGAACACGTGCTCGCATAGTGTTTCCTATCCATCAAGCCATGGCCAACAGCACATGGCTGATTCACCAAACACCATCCGCTGCCTTTGCCGTCGGCGACCCAGCCTGAGGCTTGCAACCAGTGGTGTTTTTTTGAAGAATTCCCAGCGTGTACTTGAGCCAAAAGATTGGTCTAGTGTAGCAGTAAATAGCCTAGCTAGCAATATAGCTAGGCTATTGATTTTTGGCTTTCTAGCAATCAATGTTGAGGTTTGCTGCGCTTGATAGTGGCTGATTTTGGGTATTAAGATGCCCTCACCCCAACCCATCTCCCGCCCGCAGGCGAGGGGCTTTAACAGCGTGGTTCTCTCCCAATTTCTTGGTAAAAAACGATCGGCTCCCCCTCGCCCGCGTTCAGTGGGAGAGGGGGTTGGGGGTGAGGGAACACTTCACCGCCGACCAATCGCGCAAAACCTACCCTTGTAAGGCTGGGGTGAGGGCATCTTCTCAAACTTATTCCTGTGGGCCAATTGGGCAATTGCGATAGCGATTGGCGAGCGCTTCTAATTCACTTGGCAAGCTAGGCAAGCCATTGTTGGCCACAATTTGTTGATACCAGCGGGCCGTGCGTTTTGGCGTGCGTTTTTGGGTGGCAAAATCGACTTCGATAATGCCAAAGCGCTCGTCGTAGCCCTCGGCCCACTCGTAGTTGTCGAGCATCGACCAAGCATAGTAGCCTTTGACGGGCACGCCTGCCTCGATTGCATCGGCCACAGCTTCCAAGTGGGTGTGCAAATAACTGAGCCGATCGCCATCATTAACCGAGCCATCCTCGGCGCGTTTGAGGTCGGCGAAGGCGCTGCCATTTTCGGTAATATAAATCGGCGTATCGCCATAATCGCGCTGCACTCGCTTGAGCAAATCGGCAAAGGCTGCGGGCACAACTTCCCAGCCGCGAAAACTGGTTTCGCCAATTGATGGGCTATTGGTAAGCGCCAAAAATTTGCGCTCGTCAGCAGCCGAAATCCGATTCGGGAAGTAATAGTTAATGCCCAAGAAATCAATTGGCTGTTGGATGACGGCCAAATCGCCAGCCTGCACATAATCCATTTCAAGCCGATGGTGTTGAGCGAACCATTCGACAATATCGGCGGGGTAGCTGCCACGGAAAATGGGGTCGAGGAACCAGCGATTGCCATAGCCATCGTTGCGCCATGCAGCGGCATGATCTTCTGGCGTGTCGTGGGTTGGGTAGGCAGGGGTCAAATTAAGCGTGATGCCAATTTGGCCTGCTACTTTGTGGTCGCGGAATAATTGGGTTGCCAAGCCATGCGAATAAAGCAGATGATGCGAGGCTTTGACAGCGCTGGGTAAATCTTTGATTCCAGGCGCATGGCGGCCTTGCAAATGGCCAACAAAGGCCGCAACCCACGGCTCGTTGTGGGTAATCCAGAACGGCACGCTCGCACCTAATTGACGATACATGGCTTCAGCATATTCTGCAAAGCGCAAGGCTGTATCGCGATTCATCCAGCCGCCAGCATCTTGCAGGGCTTGGGGCAAATCCCAGTGGTAGAGCGTGGCCATGGGCGTAAGCTGGCGTTGGTGCAGGCCTTCGATAATGCGTTTGTAAAAATCCAGCCCTGCTTGGTTGATTTTGCCCTTGCCCTCGGGAAAAATGCGGGGCCATGCAATCGAGAAACGATAACTGGCTAGCCCAAGTTCGCGCATCAAATCCAAATCTTCTGGGTAGCGATGGTAGTGATCGCAGGCAATATCGCCAGTTTGGCCAAACTTGGTTTTGCCTGGCGTATGGCTAAATCTATCCCAAATTGATTCGCCACGGCCATCTTCGTGTACGGCCCCTTCAATTTGAT
Organism: Herpetosiphon giganteus; assembly: GCF_016907925.1. Taxonomy (GTDB): domain Bacteria; phylum Chloroflexota; class Chloroflexia; order Chloroflexales; family Herpetosiphonaceae; genus Herpetosiphon; species Herpetosiphon giganteus. Next base: position 107,127 of record NZ_JAFBCZ010000019.1, read on the forward strand.
ATGCTGAGGTCGCAGTGCCCCAAAGAAAATCGCTAGGAAATTGCTTTTCAACAGTGGTCATCTGGTCTCCTTTGCCCATGAATTCGTGCAATGTTTGAAATCGGTCTCATGCTGCTAAGTTGGTGCAATCACAAAACCGCCTGTATTATACGGCTGAATTGCTGATTGAAATGAGTATGCTGATGGATCAGAATTTTATGCAAGCAGCGTTGGAACAAGCCAATTTGGCGCTGGGTCGCACGAGTCCCAATCCGGCGGTGGGCGCGGTGGTTGTCCAGGCAGGGCAGATTGTTGGGCGTGGCCATACTCAACCGCCAGGCCAAGCTCATGCTGAAGTTATGGCCTTGCGCGAGGCTGGCGAACAAGCGCATGGCGCAACGCTGTACGTGACGCTTGAGCCTTGTACGATTTGGGGCCGCACGCCGCCCTGCACCGATGCGATTATCGCCGCTGGTATTCGTGAGGTCGTGATTGCCGCGCGTGATCCCAACCCGCGTTTTGAGCACGATGCAGCAAGCGTGTTGCAAGGGGCGGGCATTCTGGTGCATTTTGATCAAGCTGCTGAAGCGGCGGCCATTGCCCAAACCGAAGCCTTTCGGCATTGGATTGTGAACAAACAGCCGTTTGTAACGGTTAAATATGCCATGAGCCTTGATGGCAAAATTGCCACCCGCACTGGCGATGCGCGTTGGATTAGCGGCCCAGCCTCACGCCAAAACGTGCATCGCTTGCGTGACCAAACTGATGCGATTTTAGTTGGCATCAACACGGTACTTGCGGACGATCCGCTGCTGACGACGCGCTTGTCCCAGCATTGGCGACCAGTGCAACACCCGCTGCGGATTGTGCTCGATGCGCGAGGCCGCATGCCTGCGAGCGCTGCGATGTTGGCAGATCCAGTTCCGAGCACGACTATTATCGCTACAACCGCCGCTGCGAGTGCCGAATGGCGGGCTAGCATCAACAACGCCGAAATTCTGGAGTTGCCAAGCAATGCTGAAGGACGGGTTTCCATTCCAGCGTTGTTGCGTGAGCTAGGTCAGCGCGATATTAGTTCGTTGTTGGTTGAGGGCGGTGGCGAAACGATTGCCGCGTTTTTAGCGATGCAGGCAGTGCAGAAATTGCAAGTTGTGATTGCGCCCAAAATTATTGGCGGCGTTGCGCCAAGCCCAGTTGGCGGGGTGGGGATTGCGCGCATGAATGAGGCCCAGTTGTGGCAATTCAGCTCCAGCGAGCAGTATGGCGCTGATGTGTGGCTCACAGCCTATCCAAGCCAGCAGGTAGAATAATGTTCATCTTGGCGCGATGATTTTGCTGTGGCTGCTTGTCCCTGCTTAATCTAGCTCTAATGTAAATCAATGTTCACCTTGTGGGGGTCGAAAAATCACCCTGAGAATATGCCTAATCCTGCTAAAATAGACGAGGCCTAACACACAATAAAGGAACCATCCATCATGCGGCTTAGTCAACGTTTTGCACTCTTAACCCTGCTGCTCTTTGAAGCGCTCATGAGCATGCTGGGCTTTGCCTATTTACTCTTTAATGGTGGTGAGCCTGAAGTATTAATTGGCTTAGGGATCTTGCCAATCGTAACCTTGGGTTTGGCCTATGGGGCGTGGCGCAATTGGCCTTGGGTAGCCCATGCCAGCCTCGTAGTGGCAACCGCGATAACGGTTTTATTGCTGATTGATCCTGCCAAGGATATTTATTTCTCACCAGTGTTGCTTGCGCCGATGGCCATTGCCTTTGTGATCACCGATTCGCGCACGACGATTCTGACGGCGCTGGCGGCAATGCTGGTCACATGGGTTCGGGCCGATAGCGACACGCCCTATCTTAAAGTTGATTATGCAATTTGCTATGCTTTTATCGCTGGCTGTTTGTGGCTTGGGCGCTTGATTTTGGAGCAAACCCAGCGTGCCAACACCGAAGCCTTGGCCTTGGCCCAAACTGAACATGGCTCGGCCCAACGCTATGCCCACGAAGCAGAGGAACGAGCCAATCGTTTAGAGGCGCAATCGGCTGAGCAACAACGCTTGTTGGCAACCGTTGCTGCGCTCGAAACCCCCATTGTTGAGGTGGCCGAGCATGTATTGCTTGCGCCAATCATTGGCTATGTTGACGCGCAACGGGCGGCCCAATTGACTGAGCGGATTTTGGCGGCAGTCAATCAAGGCCGTGCTAAGGCGATTATTTTGGATATTACCAGCCTAAGCGAGGTCAATGAACAAACTGCCCAACAATTGCTGCGTTTGGCCAGCGCCATTCGCTTATTGGGCAGTTCGGTAATTCTCAGTGGCATTAGTGCTGATTTGGCGACAACGCTCGTGCGCCAACGCATCGATTTGGGGCTGGTGCGAACTGCGCCAACGCCCTATGCCGCTTTGCAAATTGCCGCCAAACTTTAAAGCTTGCCCAACTGAAAGAGGTCGCGGATGCGCAAACTTTGGCGATAGCGCAACAAGCCAATGCGCACGACGCGCCCAGCAAAACGGGTGATGAGCGCCGCCATCAGCCACAACCAAAGCACGGTCGCAATTTGCTGCCAAACTGGCACGCTGCCGCTCATCACCCGTTGTAGCAGGGTAATCGGCGCGGTATAGGGAAAGATATTAAAGCCCAGCGCCAAACCGCCATTCGGATTATTGCTCAGCACCGCGATAAACCACAAAGGCATTGTACACAAGAGCGTCACAATTCCGGTTAGTTGCTGGCCTTGCTGCGCGCTGGTAACTGCGGCACCGATTGCGCTCAGCGTGGCAGCAATAATAAAGTAGCTTGGAAAAAACAGCATAAACGCCAGCACGATTACGCCGATGCTAATGCCCTGCTCGCCAATCAGATCGAATTGGGCGGCGGCAAAGCCCAATAAGACCAAGCCACCGCTGGCCCAGATGCTTAATTGAGTCAGCGCCAATGCTCCCAAACCCAAAATCTTGCCAGTCATAATTTGGTAGGTCGAGAGTGAACTAGCCAGAATTTCCATAATCCGCTGCTCTTTTTCTTCGATCAAGGCCATCATCAGGTATGAGCCACTGCCGAAGGTCGAGCCAAGCAGCAAAATTCCAAAGAAAATTGGCACGGCAATCGATAAGCCAGAACGGCGCGCCTCTGCTGGTGGTGCATCGAGCACAATGCTATCGAGCTTGCGAATTGGCTGAAACACCACATCTGGCTCTTCGCGCAATTGGGCTGCCAACACAGCCTTGAGAAAAGCGCTAAACTGGCTTTCGGCGAGTTGCGGTAAGGCTTCGAGCGCATAACCCTCAATCGTGCCTTTGGCCAGAAAATCGCTTGGCACCACGAAGGCAGCATCAATCGATTCTGCTTGGAGCGCGGTTTTGGCTTCATCTAAGCTGGCATATTGGCGAATTTGCACATCGCCCAAATTGCTGCGCCAAGCAATTTCTGGCTTTAAGCCTGCGGTCAAGCCGCTTTGGTCGACATAGCCAATTGCTTTGACTTGCGAAGAGAGCAGTAACACCACCACCACCACCACAAACAGGAGCACCAACATAATTGGCATACCAAAGGTCGAGATCAAAAAACCGCGTCGGCGCAGATGGGTCAAATATTCATGGCGGGCAATTGTCCAGATTTTGCTCATCGCAATCCCTTATTCTTGCGCCAACGCGGCGGCAGCTTCATCATCGATGCTCAAACTTTGTTGCATTGGGTTGTAAAATGTTGTTTCGACCTCGGGCCATAAAGCTTGCGGCACAAGCCACGATTGCAACATAATGCTGCCGCCTGCGGTTTGGCTCAGTTCAAAGCGTACATACATTGGCTGGGTGTTTAAGGTTGCCGTGCCTTCTAAACGGTAATTTGCACCTTCGCTCGTGCTATCCAATTGCACATCGCGGGTGAGATAGGTTGCAAAGGTCTGCGCTTTAACCGTTTCGACAATCTCGGCAGCTTTGGTTGAATCAAGCTGCGTGGCTTGCCAACTAAACGAGATCGTCACTACAACACTAGCATTGTAGGCAAAACTGCTAATGCCAATGCCACTTTTAAGCGCTTCAGTACGCCAATTGCTTGGCACATCAATCGCAAAAACGCCGCGTGGATCGCGATAGCTGCTAAATGTAAACGAAACTGGCGCGGTCGCCGTTGGTTCACTGGTTGGCGCTATAGTTGCTATCGCAACATTAGTACCTTGGCTAGTTGGCGCAGTTGGCGCGATAGTGGCAAAACTCACCGTCGTTGGGTTAACGTTTTGTTCGGCACATCCAACCAAACTTATTAGCAAGCCAAATACGATGATTAACCTTCCCATACAGTTTGTCCCTCAATAATCGTCTGGGCAACCTGAACCTTGGCCAATTGCTGGGGTGCAACTTGGGCTAAATCCTCTTCAAGAATCAGCAAATCGGCAAGCTTGCCAACACTCAAACTGCCCTTGAACGCTTGCTCGCCAGAGGTAATTGCTGGGCCAACCGTATACGCCCACAAGGCTTCTTCGAGGCTCAGGCGTTGTTCAGGATACCAACCACCATCCGGCGAGCCATCGGGTCGTTGGCGGGTAACGGCGGCATGGATTCCAGCCCATGGGTCCCAGGATTCGACCGGCGCATCGGAGCCAAAGGCCAAAATTGCTCCGCTGGCCTGCAAACTGCGCCAAGCGTAGGCCGATTGTGAACGCTGGCCCCAATAACGATCAGCCACGCTAATATCGCTGGTTGCATGAATTGGCTGCATCGAAGCAACCACTCCTAGTTGGCCAAAGCGCCGAATATCAGTGGGGTGTAATAATTGGGCATGTTCAATCCGATTGGGAATGCGCGCTGCAAATGCACCCTTGCCAAGGCTGGTTTGCAAGCTTTCAGGATTGGCTTTGAGCGCCGCCTCAATGGCATCGAGCACCGTGCGGTTGGCAGCATCGCCGATGGCATGCACAATCACGCTAATATCATTGGCAATCGCCCGATCGATCGTGGCAAAAAGCTCCTCGCGATCGTGCATCGGAATGCCATACGGATGTGGGGCATTAGCTGGTAAATTATCAAATGGCTCAAGCATATGCGCGGTGGCTGAGCCAAGCGAGCCATCACTAAATATTTTCAAATTGCCAAAACGCAACCAAGCATCGCCCAAGCCTGATTTAAGCCCCATCGCAACCGCATGCTCAAGCAAATCCATGCGCAAATGGTGCAAAATTCGCATTTCGAGCGTGCCGCGACCATACAGGGTTTGCACCGCCGCAAAACAATCTGGGCCTTCGGGCACATGGATACTAGTGATGCCGCGTTGGTGCATACGTTTGATGAAGGCTTGAATGCTGGTCTCTTTTTGGGCAGCGCTTGGCTCGGGAATGCAAGCCTTGACCGCCAATTGCCCATTTTCAAACAGCATGCCATTTGGCTCGCCAGCAGCATCGCGGCCAATGCTGCCGCCATCGGGGTCGCTGCTGAATTTGCTGATGTTGGCGCGATTAAGGGCTGCGTTATTGACCCACGCCGAGTGCAAATCCTTACGCGTAATAAAGGCTGGACGACCACCAGTCACCTGATCAAGCTCGCTGGCGGTTGGCCAATCGCGCTGCCACAAGCTATGATCCCAGCCAGAGCCAAGCACCCATGCGTCGGCGGGCAAGCGTTCGGCGTGCTGGCGAATAATCTCAAGCGCTTGATCAAACGAGGCTACTTCTTGCAAATCGATTTGATCGGCCAGCAGGGCGCTCCAAAGTAAGTGAATATGGGCATCGCAAATGCCAGGAATAACGCTGCGCCCAGCCAAATCGATATACTCATAATCGGCGTGAAGAGCAGCCCGAACCTCGGCGTTAGTGCCAACCGCCACGACCTTGCCATCGCGCAAAGCAATGGCCTCGGCCACGCCCACTGTTGGGTCGAGCGTCCAAATTGCGCCCCCAGCTAACAAACGATCACGGGCCATGGTTGTTCTCCCAGTAACAAAGACTGCTGTCTATTGTAACAAAAACATGGCATATATCCTGCTTATATGGTTGTAGGATTTTATTTGATTATAAGGAGTAACGATTATGGTACGACATAAAAAAAGCGCATTGGCAGCCTTAGCCCTCGCAGGTTTGGCCTATTTCTTCAAACGGCGTTCTGCGCGCTAGGGATTGGGTATCCCAAGCAATTTGATGCTGCTTGCCGAGGATCACGCTGTCTCGTGATATGATGAAGCAAGCATAATCGAATACTTGTTCAGCATTCGTAGGAGTGTTGAATTAATGATGCGGGCGGCCCTTGGGCGGCTCGCATCGTGATACCTGATGGAGGCATGAATGAGCCAGAGTCGCAAAAGTCGTATTGCTTATTCAGCCGGTGGTGTTTGCTATCGCTGGATGGATGATGTGCCAGAGGTTGTACTGATTGCGACGCACAACAGCACACGCTGGGGGTTGCCAAAAGGCCATCGTGAAGGCCGCGAGACCTTTGCCCAAGCAGCCCGCCGTGAAATCAACGAAGAAACTGGCTTACGAGGCGAAATTGTCTGCTCGCTTTCGGCAATTCAATATTGGTTTCGGGTTGAGAGCCATTTTGTGCATAAATGGGTTGAGTTTTTTCTGTTTCGCTGTACAGGCGGCTATCTTAAACCGCAACTTTCAGAAATCGACGATGCCAAGTGGTTTTTATTGCCCGATGCCCTAGAGCAGATCAGTTTTCCGCGTGAGCGCAGCGTGCTTGAAGTCGTCAATACAATCTGGCGTTCGAATCGCTTAGTCTAGCTTCGGCAAGGGCTTGAGCCACATCACACTGGGCAATACGCGCCCCATTTTTTGGGCCAATGGCAAGCCAACCACACTCACGGTTGCTAGCCAGATCAGCTGCATCCACAGCATGCTGAGATACCAGCCAACGCAAATGCCATACAGCAAACATAGCCCACGTGGCAATTCCTTGCGCAGGCTGGTAATCAGCCCGTCGGTATGGGGTATGCTCAAAAAGGTAATTGTTGGCAAATAGTTGAGCATTGGTTGGCTAATATTTAATCCAAACAAGGCACAAATCCAGGTTGCCGCCAACCACATTTGGCTGCTCCAGAAGCCAATAAACACAAAATAAATTGCTTGCATCAGGAAATTGGGGTCTTTGATATTGGCGCGCAGTTGCTCAATCACTGGTAATTGGAAGTTGATTTGCGGCTGGCTGATTGGCTCAAACCGGGCCGCAGCCGCAACCACTGGCTGAGGCGCTGCTTGCATAAACAACGGCATTGGGGGCAGGCGATCCATCGGCATGGTTGGTGGAGCCGCATACATTGCCTCAAGGTCTACGCCACAATGTAAACAATAGCGCAAACTGAGATTAACTGGTTGACCACACTCAAAACATTCCATAGCCCGATCCTTTCGGCAAATCCAATTCCGAGTTTTATTGCAATTGTGCTGGAGTTGATTGGTTGCTGATACTGCTATGACGTATGGTACGCGAGCGATTGTTGCATTGCAAGATCATAATTAGCAGCGTTGTGTTAACTTTTGTGGCTAGCAAGGCAACCGCGAAGAGCGCGAAGGATACGAAGCGCTATTAGGCTATGGGCTTTTGGCTATCGGACAATTTGGGATGCCGCTTGCGTTGTAACCGCGAAGAGCGCGAAGAGCGCGAAGGCTATAGTTTTTTAGCCACGAATTGCACGAATTGCACGAATGATCATTCCTTTAGCCACAGATTATTTGGATTATGTTTCCAAAAGCCAAAAGCCAAAAGCCTAGAGCCTTCATTCCTCATCCTTCATCCTTCATCCTTGGCTTCCCATTCCGAGCGCAACATGCCCATATGAATCAGATCGACATACTGACCATCGCTATACAGATGTTCGCGCAACGCACTTTCGTAGCGAAAACCACATTTTTTATAAGCAGCGATTGCACGTGGATTATTCGAAGCAACAGTGAGCCAGATGCGGCGATAATTTTGGATGCGAAACGTCCAATCCAAAAATACTTGAATTGCATCGCTGCCATAGCCTTTGCCAACGTAGTCAGGGTCATAAATAAAAACACCAAATTCGCTGCTTTGATGATGGCGGTTCGGGTTGAGCAAGCCAATCGAACCAATCACCACGCCATCGGCTTCAATCACCATCCAACCATTGCCTTTTTCGAGCCAACGCTCGAACTGCTTTTCAAAGTGGGCAAAAGACATTGGCTCCCAGCTAGCTGCGGCATGGAGCACCAGTTCAACATTGCGCTCTAGTTCATGCAAGCGTTTGAGATCTTCCCGTTCAGTTGCTCGCAAGGTCACGAGCTTACCTTTTAGCACGTTTGGTATCCTTTCTTATCATTGATCGGTTTTGATCCACGAAGCACACGAAGAGCACAAAGGCTGGCAACCGCGAAGAATGTATTTTTTTAGCCACAGATTGACACAGATTTGTTTGATTATGCGCTCATATGGATAGCCAAATGGATTAGCTGCTTAATTTCATCCTTCATCCCTCATAATTCTTCCTTCATTAGCGCTCTGCGCCGCTGCGTTAACAAATCGCTCCACGAGGCTTGAAACCACGAAGATCGCGAAGGTGCATTTTTTAGCCACAGATTAGTACAGATGATTATGATTATGTTCTTCCTTGCCCAATGCCCATAGCCAAATGATGCTTCCGATAGCCAATAGCCTAGCGCCATACTTCTTCATCCCTCATCCTTTATCCTTTTGCTTCGCTTCCCATTCTGAGCGCAACATGCCCATTTGCAGCACATCGACATACTGGCCATTGTTGAACACATGCTCACGCAAGCGGCCTTCGTGCACAAAGCCACATTTTTCATAGGCAGCAATGGCGCGGGGATTATTGCTATCGGTCATCAGCCAAATACGGCGATAGTTTTGAATACGAAAAGCCCAGCGTAATAGCACCTGAATTGCATCGCTGCCATAGCCTTTGCCAACATAGTCGGGGTGATAGACGGCGATGCCAAATTCGCTGGTGCGACTCACTTGATCGGTGTGGTGCAAGCCAATCGAGCCAATCACCACGCCCTCAACTTCAATTACAAACCACAATTTTTCGGTAATCTCAAGGTGTTTTTCGAAGCGTTTTTCGAAGCTAGCCAAAGGCATGGGCGACCACGTGCCATTGCCATGCAGCACGAGTTCAACATTCTTTTCTAGTTCATACAACGCTTTGCTATCTTCGCGCTCAATCGCACGCAGGGTGACTAATTTACCTTTTAACACGCTTGGTATCCTTTCTAATTGATCCACGAAGGGGAATTGGCTCTAGGCTCTAGGCTTTTGGCTTTTGGAATCAGTGCCCTACTAGCAAATGTTCCGCTGACAGCCCATCGCCTCAATTCTCTGCGTCTCTGCGTTAGCACATTGATCTACGAGGCTTGAAACCGCGAAGAACATGAAGGCTATGAGCTTTTGCCTTCTGCCTTTTGATTTTTGCCTTTTGCTTTGTTCTATGCTCTTTGTTCTATGCTCTGCTTCGCTTCCCATTCCGTGCGCAACATGCCCATTTGAACTAGATCGATGAAACGCCCATTTTCAAAGACATGCTCACGCAAGCGGCCTTCATGCACAAAGCCACATTTTTCATAGGCGGCGATTGCGCGGGCGTTGTTGCCACCAGTTGTCAGCCAGATGCGGCGATAATTTTGAATCCGGAAGGCCCAGCGCAGCATAACTTGAATCGCATCGCTGCCATAGCCTTTGCCAACATAATCAGGGTGATAGATGCCAATGCCAAATTCGCTACATTGCGCAACTCGATCGCCATGATGCAGGCCAATCGAGCCAATCACGACCCCATCGACTTCAATAATAAATTGGTTTTTTTCTGAGCCTTCGATATATTTTTCAAAGCGTTTTTCAAAGTTGGCCAAGGGCGTTGGCGACCATGTGCCATCACCAAAGATCACCAATTCGACGTTTTTCTCTAAGGCATGTAGGGCTTTACTATCTTCACGTTCAATCGCGCGTAGCGTTACTAATTTACCTTTTAACACGGTGGTTGCTCCTTCTAGGCTAAAGCTTGGGCTAGTATAGGCCCGATTATGCAGCTGCCTATCCATCAGAAGGTTGATTAAAGCCTCAGGCTTGTTGCCGACAGCCTACTCCCAGTTTATTCAATAATGAGAATAATAAATATTTATTAATAAATCTCTTGACTTTAGTTGTTGCTCTATGCTAGATTGCTTACTAAGTTCATTGGAATAACTTTCCAACAGCGAGGAGGCCTTGGATGACCAACGATTCGCGCACTTTTTTTGGCTCGCGTTTAATCCTGCGGGTTATTTTGATTTTGGCAATTTGTGCTGTAATTGTGCCACTGTTTAGCAGCAAAGCATCGTATGCAGCTGCCACGCCACGTCGGCCTTTTCCTCAGCATATCCAATATGCGAGCGGCACGATCAAGCCGAATCATCGCACCCAAGCCCAACTTGATAGCGATGTTAAAGCCTTTTACGATGTTTGGAAAAGCCGTTATGTGGTGCGGGCTGGCACGAGCAGCGCTGGCAATCCCTACTATCGAATTAGCTTTGGCAGCAGCGCGCCCAATGTGACGGTTTCCGAAGGTCAAGGCTATGGCATGGTGATTATGGCCCTGATGGCTGGTTACGATCCTGAAGCCCAAACGATTTTTGATGGCTTATGGGAATTTTCGCGTACCAATCCCAGCACCATCGATTCGCGCCTGATGGGCTGGCGAATTCCCAGCGATGGCTCTGGCAACGATAGCGCTTTCGATGGCGATGCTGATATTGGCTATGGCCTGATTTTGGCTGATGCTCAGTGGGGTAGTACTGGCCGCATCAATTATGCCAGCGCTGCCAACACCGTTTTAGCAGGCGTTTTAGAATCGACAATTGGCCCAAGCAGCCGCTTGCCAATGTTGGGCGATTGGGTTTCGCCAAATGGCAGCCCGCATAGCCAATACACGCCACGGCCTTCGGATTTTATGCCCAGCCACTTCCGCGATTATCGCGCTTTCACTGGCAATGCCACATGGGATACAGTGCTGAGCAAAACCCAAGGCATTGTTGATAGCATTCAAGCCCAATATAGCCCCAATACTGGCTTGCTGCCCGATTTTGTGGTGCAGGCTAATACCACGCCCAAGCCTTCGCCAGCCAACTTCTTGGAAAGCGAAAATGATGGCAATTACTTCTATAACTCTGGGCGCGTGCCTTGGCGCTTAGGAGCCGATGCAGTGGTATTTGGCGATGCAGCCTCATTACGCCAAGCCCAAAAAATCTCACGCTGGATCGAGCAAGCAACTGGTGGCACGGCAACCAATATTCGGGCCGGCTATACGCTCAATGGCACGGCATTGCCCGATAGTGGCTATTTCAGCACTTTCTTTGCAGCGCCGTTTGGAGTTGCCGCGATGACCGTGCCAACCAGCCAGCAATGGCTCAATCGGGTGTATGATGCAGTGCGCAGCAATCACCAAGATTATTTTGAAGATACAGTGACCTTGCAATGTTTGCTGCTGATGTCGGGCAACTATTGGTCGCCAAGCCGCGTTGGCATTAGCCCAACCGCCACCCCACGACCCGCGACGGCAACGCCACGGCCTGCCACCGCCACGCCACGCCCAGCAACTGCCACACCTCGTCCAGCGACCGCCACCCCACGGCCTGCAACTGTAACGCCACGGCCTGCCACCGCCACGCCTCGTCCAGCTACTGCAACTCCCCAACCTGCAACGGCCACCCCAAGCGGCGTTCCAGCATGGGATGGCAATATGCGGGCCTATACGGTTGGTCAACGGGTGAGCTATAACGGGCGCATCTATCGCTGCTTACAAGCCCACACTTCGTTATCAACATGGACTCCTGAGGCGGTGCCAGCCTTGTGGCAAGCTGAATAATCATTTTCCTCAGCCCAACCACTCTTCTATTCGATGGGAGAGGGGCTTTTCATGCCGTGCTTCTTGCACAATGCATGGTGAAAATTGGTGCTCCCCCTCGCCCGCGTTTTCATGGGAGAGGGGGCTGGCTTTCAAGGGTAGGTAGTTAACACGGGTGACCATGGTTCCGGATAAAACCGTCCCACGAGAAGTGGCTGGTGGGTCAGG
>NZ_JAFBCZ010000020.1 GCF_016907925.1 Herpetosiphon giganteus
TCCTGGGTCTGATTGGTTGGATAGCACCCCAAGCATACCCGATCAGGGAACCAGTGATGATTTTAGCGTTCAAACGAGAAATGGTGACATACTGATCATGGTGCCATACAGCGATTGACTCTCTGGCTGGGTAAACCCAAAGCCATTGCCGGTTCCGGCATAGGTGTTGATATTCTCAACGGTATCGGCTAGCCCGCCAACCGCGCAAACTAACGGTAAACAGCCGTAGCGCTGAGCAATCAGTTGATTCGTGCCGCCTGGCTCTACCAACGATGGCATTAATAAGACATCACTTCCAGCATAACATTGATGCGCCAAAGCTTCATTGAAGGTCAGTGCCAGCGCAACCTGCTGTGGATAGCGTTGCTGCAAGCTGCTGAGCCATTCATGATAGCGCGCTTCGCCAGTCCCCATAACCACCCATTGGAATTGATGATGGCTTAATAATGCTTCGATCGTTTCGGCTAACAGGCCCAAGCCTTTTTGATCGTTTAAGCGCCCAATGAAACAAAACAAGGGCTTGTTAGGATCAAGCTCCAAGCCTAATTGCTGTTGCAGCGCTGTTTTACATGCTTGTTTGCCCGTCAGATCGTCGTGGCTAAATGCTTGGGCAAGATACGAATCAGTAGCAGGATTATAGCGCTGATTGTCAATGCCATTCAAGACCCCAAACAAGCGATCACGCCGATCGCGCAATAATGGGTCGAGGCCTTCGCCAAATGCCGGAGTTAATATCTCACGGGCATGGGTCGGGCTGACCGTATTGATCATATCCGCATAATAGATGCCACGACTCATTAAATCGACCACCCGATGCAAACTTGGCATATCCGAATGGGCAATATAGCCATATTCAGCAATGCCCGCCATTTCTAAAACTCGTTGGCCAAAAACACCGCGATAGGCAAGCGTATGAATGGTATAGAGCGAGGCGGTATTAGCAAAAAATTCATCATCGCGATACGAGGTGCGCAGCCAATTGGCAACAATCGCCGCATGCCAATCGTTGAGATGCACAACATCTGGTTGCCAGCCTTGGGCGCGGGCAATTTCGAGCGTGGCTTTGGCCCAAAACACAAACCGCTCAGCATCACCATCGCCAAGGTACACCTCAGGCTGGCCAAACAATCGCTGGTTCTCGACCATCCAAACCTGCACGTTGCTATCAGGCAATCTGGTGCTATACCAAGTTGCTGGTTCGGCAGCATCGGCTAAGGGCACGTTCAGGTTGATGTTGCTTGGTTCAAGCTGCCAGCGAGTGGGATCGATATGACCGTAGCGTGGCATTGCCACAATTACTTCGTGACCTAAGGCCTGCAAGGCGCGGGGCAACGAGGCAGCAACCTCGGCTAAACCACCAGTGCGGGCAAATGGCTCGACCTCAGAGGCCAAATATAGAATCCGTAAGGCTTGTTCATTCATGCAGACTGCTTTACGCTGAATTGCGATAAGAAAGCCGCCCGTGCCTTTGTGTGCATGGTCGGCCTCGACTGTGCTTGCTATGCTACCACATAGCTATTGCTGAATGCAAACCCATGGCTAAGAACAGAGAACAAAGAGCATAGAACATAGATGGATTGGTACATTGTGTTAACGACGACCTGATCCCCTCACCCCAACCCCTCTCCCACGCGGCGGGCGAGGGGCTTTAATTCCATTGTTCTTACGCAATGCGTTGGTAAAAACGCGTGCTCCCCCTCGCCCGCGTTTTCGTGGGAGAGGGGGTTGGGGGGTGAGGGAATGTTTGACCATCACGCTTTTTTAAAACCTACCCTTGAAAGTTAGCCCCTCTCCCGCCCGCGAGGCGAGGGGGAACCACGAGACAAGTGCTCTCCTCGCCCGCGTCCAGTGGGAGCGGGGCTGGGGTGAGGGCACAAAATCATCACAAAGCGCCCTCACCCTCTGTTTCATGCGTTGAAGCAGAGGGTGAGGGCACAAACGCGATTCAAATTAGCGCTTATTCACCAACCGCTCGCCGATTAATTGTTTTTTCGGCAATCTTGGTGAGATTATGATCAGTTTCGCCTTCTTGATCAAGAATTTTTTGCAAGCGCTCAGCGATACTATTCATGCCAAGCTGTTTGGCCCAGGTGCGCACACAGCCATAGCCAGCCATTTCATAGTGCTCAACCCGTTGGGCTGCTGCAATCAAGCCAGCATCCATCACTTCAGGGTCAGCTTTTTCCTTCATGAAATCTTGGCCTTCGCGCAAGATTCCTTCCATCGCTTTACAACGGTGGTCGGCTGGTTTCTTGCCGAGATCGGCAAAAATATCATCAAGCGTAGCGCGTTGAACTTTGGTTTCTTCCAGATGCTTTTCGAAGGCAGCCCGCAACACAGGCGCGGTCGCTTGCTTGGCCATCAGCGGTAAGGCATCGAGAATCTGGGTTTCTGCATCATAAAGATCGCTGAGATGTTCATGCAACAGATCATCAAGTGTTTTAAGGGTGGTCATCATCGTCCTCCATAGGAATCACAAGATCATCTTCTATGCAATGCTATAAAGCAACAATCGTACCACCCCGATTCTTCAGCCAAGTTTATTGGTTGGTTTGAGCCATCGTCAGCGGCGCATACAGCCGATACAGCGGGGCAATCGGCGTTGGCGAAATTGTCGCGCTTGGTGTGTTGGTTGGCACACTGGTCGCGGTTATGGTCGGCGAATTGGTTGGCGTAGGCGTATTGGTCACAGTCGCTGTTGTTGTGCTGGTCGCGGTCGTCGTCGGCGTGCTAGTCACAGTCGCGGTGTTGGTTGGCGTTGGCGTATTGGTTACGGTCGCGGTGTTGGTCGGCGTTGGCGTGTTGGTTGGAGTTGGGGTTAATTCTGGGCTGGCAAAATTGAAGACGGCAACGCCCAACGAATCAATTTCGCCGACTTTGCTAAAATCGCCAACTGCATACAAGCGATTATAATCGACCGCAAGTTTGCGAACCGCCCCATTCGGATAGCTTGCCAAGCCACTAAAGCTCGTACCATCAAACCGCGCAATTGGCCCAGTTGTTATGCCATTGACCTGCATAAAATCGCCACCGATGTACAAGCCGCCGCCTTCGAGGCCTTGCATGGTGGTAATTGGCCCATCAAAGCGCGCTATTTGGATCAGATTCAACGCTTGATCAAAGCGGTACAAGTACCCAGCAGCGTTGGCCATATACAGCTCATTATTCCACGTGACAAAATTATGGTCGAGTTTGGGCAAGCTAGGGCTTTTCACATCTTGCCAGTATGTCCCATTCCAGCGCGCAAGATCAAGAAAATAGACCCATTGTAATCCACGCAGTTCAAATTTATAGAATTGGCTTTGATGGACAAAAATTTGTTCTTGATGGGTTGAAAACCATTCATCAGCGATGCGTTGGCTAAACGTTTGACCATCAAACTCGACCAACCCCGTAATTGGCAGATTCGATTGCAGCGGTGCAAGATAGGTAAACAGTTGTTGGCCCGATCGATGCCAATTAATGTGGCCGGTTGTGCTCAGCACGCCACTTTGCCATCCATTATTCTCCCAATGCCAAATATTGCTCGCTGGCGCAGCGCTACTCAAAGCACGAGGATATTCCAATAAAACATAGGCTTGTTGGCCTAAGCTATGTAATTGGGCCTCAATAAGCGCCGTATCACCAGTTGCCAGCGTATTCCATTGGCTGCCACTCCAGCGTTGAATTGTGCCCAAATTCGTAGCAGTCAATTGCTTGGTGATAATCATTGGTTGACCAAGATCGCCAGCGATGGCCTGAACATGCTGCTTGCCAACAAAACTGCCTAGCCCTTGGGCGGTGCTGCCATCCCACGCGACCAACTGCTGAGGCTGACCATCAAGCGTCATATGGCCACCAAGATAGAGCGTTTCACCATCGGATGCCAAGGCACTAAGCTTGGTAATTTCAAAGGGCAATTGAGCTGGAACCCATTGATCTTGGTTCAAAACCCAAAGCTGATTGCCACTTTGCATATACAACGTATTATCAAAGCCAACCAGCGCATCAATCGGCCCAGGATGGGTTGGCCCAATCAGCTCCCGTTGACTATTGTGCCAACGATACACTTGGCTTGGAAAGGGAGCATACCACGATCGCGTGACAAGGTAGGTGCTGATACCAATTGTATAAGCTTGTAAATGCATTGTGGGCCAGCCAAAATTAATCGGAACCCATTGATTTTGTTCTAGTCGCGCAAGCTGTGCAGGTTGGAAGTTAAACTTCCAAAATTCACCAGCAGCAACTAAGCCCTCAGGCGTGCTGATAAAGCTACTGACCGTATCGTTGAACTCGATCAGTTGGGGGGTCACTGTCCCATTCCATTGAGCAACCCCAAATGACTGCCACCCATTAAAGCCACTAAAGTTGCCGCCAATATACAGCGTATCGCTATAGACATGCAGCGCATAGGCAATTGGCTCGGCGAATTCTTGCTCAAGCGTTCCCCATAGGCCTTCGCCAAAGGCCTGAAAATTCGTTCCATCCCAAGCAGCGATATGATTAATTTGGCGATTCTGCAGGTCCGTAAATTGGCCCGCAACATAGAGCGTATTGCTATAGGTTGCAACGGCGCGAATTTTATTAATATCATCTGCATGCAAGTTGTAGTTTGTCCAGGTTGCGCCGTCCCATTTGGTTAATCCATTAATTGCTTGACCATTGACCGAGTGAAAATCGCCAACCACATATAGATCGCCATTTTGATCGAGGGTTAATGAGGAGATCGTGGCTGGTTGTTGCAAGTTTTGGCCAAGGCTACTATCCCATGTGCCGCTGATGGGCAACCTGCTCGCTGGTTGGCGCGCATTCACGCCCAGTAGGCTACTCAGCGCAAGCAGCGCCACACTCACCAAGCCAATTGACAAACGCAGAGTAGAACGCATAGTTAATCGTATCCTCTCAATTAAGCACATAATCCTCGTTTGAGGATACTAAAGCAGCGCCAACATGTGCGCACATTTTCCTGCATTACTAATAGCTGGTCAATATGAAAAAAGTGAACTGCCTAGGTGCTGGTTGGAAGAAATGAGTCAATTGATGAATATTTGGAGTCTATGTTGATGAAGCCAATAACCCGCCGAATTATTGTGCTTGGCGCGATTATCCTCAGTGGCATTGGGTCGCGGCTGGTTTCGAGCGGATTCGTGCTATTCGATAATTATCTTGGCGATGCGTTGTATGCGGCAATGTTGTTTATGCTGCTGCTTGTGCTTGCGCCGAGGCTGACGCTCGCCAAGGCAGCGCTGATTAGTTTTGGGGTTGTGGTGCTAATCGAGCTGTTTCAACTGACAAACATTCCGCTTGCCATGCGCAGCCATGAGAACAGCCTGTTGAGGCTCATAGCGATCGTCCTTGGCACAACCTTTAATGGCTGGGATCTGGTGAGTTATGCAATTGGAATACTTATCTTTTTTGGCTATGAAGCCTATTGGGCACGGGTTGAAGTAGCACAATGAAGCATTATGGTGAAATGATGTGCGCATGCTCACGAAAAAGCCATGCCAGAAAGGCCGAACCGTAATAGTGACAGCCTTGCGCAGTTGTATCAATTGGATGGGTCGCAATCTGCTCAATTGTTATCCAAACCCCGACCAACAGCACCCCATCGTCAGCAAGTTGCTGCCAACAAGCTTGCATGCCTGCGCGCAGCTGAGGAAACCACGTAAGGGTTGGCTCAGTTGCTGCCTGTGAAGCCACTACCATCAGCCTATCGCTCGTTGGATCATCCACGACATGATAATCAAAAGCGCACCAAAATGGCCTGCCAGCATGATTGATTCGGGGAGCAAAGCGGCCACTTAATGGCGTGGTAATGCGCCAGTGCTGCATATATCACTCATGTGCTTTTGGATTTGCCCGCTAACGTTTGGAAAGAAGGGTTTTGGCACGGACGGCGGGACTCGAACCCACGACCGTCGGTTTAGAAGACCGATGCTCTATCCAACTGAGCTACGCCCGCCAATATTGAGGGATCATGGCTTGCCACGACCCCTAGAGTATAGCATATTCTGGGCATATGGTGAGCAAGTCTAAACCCTAATAATCCATGATGGTTCGTAATCAGTATAGCCCTTTAATTCATAGCATTGTAATGGCGGGCAGGCATTCAATTGCCGCCCAAAGCAGACTGCCAAAGCAGCAGGCATTGCTGCAAACAGATGCACCAGCGGCGAAGCTTGCGCCAATAATTCACTACGAAAGAAATGGGCTAGGGCGCTTGCTTGCAAACTTGATTCAATATCAAAACGTTGCTGATCGGCTTTGGCATACAGGTTGCGCTGTTTGAGCTGCTGCTGGAGTTGCCGTTCAATATAGCGTTCAATTGGTTGGATGACTTTGGCGACTGGTTGGGTAATTGCCCATTCCATGCTTACAGCTTGACCTTGATTAAGCATGCTGGTTTGGGTTTTTAGCCCATGAGCAGTGCCTTGGGCATTGCAATTCCACCACGTCAGTGCATTGTTAAAGCGATTCGACACCCACATTTGGGTTGGGCCATCCACCCTAGTGTTGAAGGTTGCGCCAATCAGCAGCGCAGCGGTTAAATGCACCTGCGGCAGAATCAATAAGCGCTCAATCGCTTGCCCAACAATCACATTTTTAACATCAATAAGCGCCTGCTGGATAACCGGCCAGGCTGCGTTATCAATGGCATAATCCTGCGTCCAATCGCTCCAATCCAGGGCGAGATGCGCGCCTTTGGCTGGGGCAGCGGTTTGAGTGGTTGCCAGCAAGCTCAGCCATGAAGGGGCATTTTGGCGCATAAAACGCTGAAAAACGAGTTTCAACAACGCTTGCGCTATCTGCACTGGGCTATGTTGGTCGAGTTGCCAGCTCTGTTGCAATTGATCAAACGCCAAATATTGAAAGCTCTCTGCTTCACGCACTTCGGCTATTTCGATGCCATCACACACCAGCCACCATGGGGTTTCGGGATGTTGCTGCAGATACAGAATCGCTACCCCAAGCGGCTGATCAACGCTTACTTTGAGCGAATTCAGATAGAGCACAACTCCTTCGCTAGCAGCGATATGTTCGCGAATGGCGCTTGCTGCCTGGCTTGGATCACGGTCGATAACCAAGCCACGTACTCGACATTCACGCGCCAAATCTTCCCGCGCAGGCTTGCTATTGGGGGCAAGCCACAGGCTAAGCGGGCGACTTTCAGCATGATAGATTGGCTCAAATTGGTTCACAAAACCTCCTACTTAATCTTTCGCACCAGCGGCGACCAAACTCGGTAGCCGTTGGCAATAATGCTGGCCTGCACGCTGCGACTATTAATTTGGGCTGTATTGACAATGACGCGGCGCTCATTGGTGCTGACGGTGGCGCGAAAGCTAATCACGGCGCTCTGCGAATTGGGAATTGTGCCGCTCCACTGGACGCTATTGTTGCTGATTGTTGGTGCTGGCAAATTGCTTGGGTTGATTGTGGCGCTGGCTGGAACAATCGTCAAGCCAGCTGGCAATTGATCATTCATCATTTGCGAGCTGCCATTACCAACCACGGTAATCGCATAGCGCAATTGTTGGCCTTGATCAACGCCACCAAATTCTGCAAGTTTGCTTGGTTGCGGTGCGGCACTGGCCACAACCGCTGCCGAATCGGCATTGAGTTGCAAACTTGAGCTATCAACGGCCTCGAAATGCTCGCCCCGAATTTGATCAAAGGCAGCGCCTAAATCCTCATCATTCCAATTTGGATGCGGCGCGCCAGAAATATACCAATCCGAGCCATTATCGGCCACAATGATGCCATAACGCTGCATAGCACGTAAAATAACTTGCACCTCGCTGGAAAAGCCCGCAATATCGAACGAGGATTTAAGCCGAAAACGCATGCCCATTGGTGGCACATTCAGGTCAGTAATCGACGAGGCAAAATGGCGCGCGGGCCAAACATAGGCTTTTTGCGAACGCTGAATCGTAAAGCGAATTGCATGGCGAATTTCGCCCGCTTGCACCTCTTCGTAGCGCACTAAACCAGGCAAAATTGGCAAGCCCGCAGCATCTGCCGAAGTCCAACCTGCAGGCCGCAGCGCATTCGAACGTAAATCGAAGATCGCGCCATTGCTTGCATTCCAGGTTGTATCGTTGATCTTGGTTGCATTGTACAGTTCGTAGAGTTTACACTCACCCTCGCGCACCACCAACACATGATGGTCGCTACCATGTTCACGTGGCGCGTTCGGTGGCACGGGATATTGGCCTGCGCCAGTGGTTGGGTCGCTCTCATCGGGATAATCGACGAAATTAACGTTTACGGTTGGTTGATTGGCGGGCACAACCACAAATGGAATGCCAATTGCGCCGCCATTCCATTGGCCTGCGCCAAAATCGGGGTGCAAACTTTCGCTCGCGCCAATGCTGGCAATATACTGGCTCGAACGCGGGTGCACAGGCAAATTGTCGATTGGCGTGTTCCAAATATTATCAAGCGGAAAAACTGGGCATTGACCAATACTTGGCGAGCTTTGGGGAGTTGGCGGAAAATTGGTCGGATTGGCGGGAGTACTCTGGGCACTTGGCGGCCCAGCCCAATTGGAACTGCAAGCAGCAATCAAGCCAACCACTAAACCAACAACAAGTATGCGACGCATCAAGGCCTCCTTTGGTTTTGCTGCGGATACAACGCCATGGCCAGTCTATCACAGGCTTTTTGGGCTGTCGCTAGCCAATTTAGCCAATAATTTAAGCTGATTTTTACCCATCGCCCAAGCAACAGCATGCCGCTGTCAGAGCCGCTTGATTCAATTTGACATGCCAAGCCAATCGTGCTATAATCCTAACGCCTTAGTAACTGAGGCAAAAAAATGTGGTGGCTGTAGCTCAATGGCAGAGCGCCTCACTGTGGCTGAGGATGTTGAGGGTTCGAGCCCCTTCAGCCACCCCATTCAAATGACACCCGATTAGCAAAAACTAATCGGGTGTCGTTTTTTAAGCAGCAAAAACATCAAGCAAAAAAGCCAGTTCCTTAGCAAAGAAGGAACTGGCTCGAATATTTAATGTTGGTACAAATTTAGCCTTGCCAGAAATGTTCGATCAAGGCCTGTTCGGCTTCGGGATTCCAAACATTGCCCTCACCAAGTTTGGCGGCTACTTCAGGGCAAATGCTATGCAATTGATCAATTCCGGTCAATGGCAAGCCGCTCAATTGGGGAAAAATCACGACTTTGCCAGCATAGGTGCCAGCCATCATGGCTTTCACACCATCGAGCGCCGCTTCGATGCCACCAACCGCCGCCACCGATCGATTCGGCGATAGCTCGCCAGCCAAGGTTTTTTGAATCACCGTGGCCTGGTCGCTAATCCGCGAGCCAGATGTGCCAGTAAATTGGGCATTGGCCAAATAGACATTGCTCAAATTCAATGGCGCAAAAGTGCCATTCGGCACACCCGCAAACAACACCAGCATACCATTTGGCGCAAGCAAGGTCGCTGCATCGCCCATCAACGGGCCGCTTGGCACACTCACAATTACATCATCAGCACCAAGATCATTGCTTTCGAGCATAACCGTGGCATGCAACGAGTTTTCAATGGTTGGGTTGATCAGCACCAAGCGTTTGCCTCGGGCCTCTGCCAAGCCGCCAAATAAGCGATCTAAGGCTTGCAAACGATCATCATTCACATCAGTCGCAATGATCGTGCGTGGCCCATTCGGCAATTCAATTGCGCGCTGAACGTGCATTTGGCCCATCGGCCCACCAGCGCCAACAAAGACCGCCACGCCATTTGGTTGCAAATCGCAGCGATTGCGTTGCTCGCCATAGGCAGCGCTAATCTCGGGGCCGCTTGTACCAACATAGGCAATATAATCGTAGTGAATGCGCCCAACATCAATCTCTGGCAAGCCATCGAGCGCAGTTTGGCCAACCAAATTAAACGTACCACGGCGGGCAACCAAGCGGGCGGCGGCGCTAATTTGGTTAGCAGAACGTGGATCAAGCACAATTACATCGTCAAAGCCTTGATTGCTGGTCAATTCGCTGCGCAGCGCGGCGTAATCATCAATCCTCAAGCCATCGCGCACAATAATTTCGGCTTTGCTGGTTTGTTGCACAAGTTCGTGCAATTGTGGTGGTACATCAGTCAAAATAATGCGCGCTGGCGCATCCAGGCCACTGCTGAAGCTATAGTTGGTTTGATCATCAGGATTGCCAATGATCCACAGCGTGCCACCAACTTTGGGTTCGAGGCGACGGCGCTGAGTATAGGCTCCTTCGACACAGGCCCATGGCTCGGTCAACGCGGTTTCGGCGTAGCCCATACCCGCACCAACTGGCAGGACATAAGCGCCATCGTCTGCGTTCAGCACTTCCTCGCCAACCAGGTGAAATTGGGTCAAGCCACCAGGAATCGTATAGCCATAGGCGGTGCTCATGCCATCTTGGTAAATATCGGGCTGAATCGCCAAACGCTGGCCTGGCTGATACTGAGCTTGCAGATCTTTGCCAACTTTGAGCACGGTTAAGGCTGCTTCGTGGCCCAAGCGGGTTGGCTCGCTGGCCAAATCGCGATTATACAGCTTGGGATGGCGACCACCCTGCTGAATCAATTTAACATCGGAGAAGCACATGCCAACCGCATCAACCCGCACCAATAGCTGGTTATCGGCAGGCTCTCTGACGGCAAAGGTTTCAGGTTGGGCAGCGCACCCAATATTTTCAACCCCAGCCCCATACATATTCCAGGCAACCGTGGTTGCGGCAATCGGGGCATCGGGCGATTGGTAGTGGTCAAAAGTGGTCATTGGTCGAACGCTCCTTGGCGTACTTCGGCGGCAGTGGCACAGGCCAATGCACGGCGGGCAGCTGTTTGGCACTGAGCAAAGTTCAATGCCCGAATTTGGGCTTTGACAGTAGGAATAGCGGGCACGCTGACGCTTAATTCATCAACGCCCAGCCCAACCAAAATTGGCACAGCTTGCGGATCAGCGCCCAACTCGCCGCAAACTCCAACCCATTTGCCAGCAGCATGCGCCGCCTCAACCGTGCGCGCAATCAAACGCAGCACCGCTGGGTGCAGGCCATCTGCTTGGGCAGCCAAGGTCGGGTGCGTACGATCCATCGCCAAGGTATATTGGGTCAGGTCGTTGGTGCCAATTGAAAAGAAATCAACTTCATTAGCCAAAAGATCGGCCATCAAGGCCGCTGAAGGCACTTCGATCATGATCCCGATTTCGATTGGTGGCAGCTGCAATTCAGCCCGAATCCGCTCGATTTCAGCCTTAGCAGCGCGTAATTCGCCAGCATCGGCAATCATCGGGAACATAATCCGCAAGCGGCCAAAGCTGGCAGCGCGCAAAATGGCCCGCACTTGAGTTTGCAGCAATTCGGGGTGAGCTAAACACAAACGAATGCCGCGCTCGCCCAAAAATGGGTTTTCCTCGGTGGGCAAGGTCAAATATGGCAAGGGTTTGTCGCCGCCAATATCAAGCGTGCGCACAATTACTGGTGCAGCGCCCATGGCTTGGGCAATATCGCGGTAGGTCGCAAATTGTTCGTCTTCGGTTGGGGCTTGGGTACGCTCCAAAAACAGAAATTCGGTGCGCAATAAGCCAACCCCATCAGCCCCAAGGGTGGTGGCTTGTTGGGCTTCGTTGAGGCCACCAATGTTGGCCACAACCTCGATATGCTGGCCATCAACGGTCGTGGCTGGCAATTTGGCGCTGCTCATGGCCAAGGCTTTGTGCTCACGCTCGCGTTGCTGGGCGGTTTTGGCAGCAGTAATTGCCTCAGCAGTTGGGCTAATTAATAATGTCCCAGCAGTGCCATCAAGAATCACTTCGGTACCAGTAGCCAATTCCAAAACGCTTGGCCCAGCGCTAATCACTGCCGGCAAGCCCAAGGCGCGAGCCAAAATCGCGGTATGGGCATTCGGGCCGCCCACAGCGGTGCAAAAGCCCAGCACTTTGGCAGGATCAAAGGCCGCAGTTTCCGAGGGCGTGAGATCATAAGCAACCACAATCATGGGCTGCTTGGTTTTGGCCCAATGTTCGTCAAGGCTAGCAGCTTCGGCTCCAGCCAACAAGCGCAGCACGCGGTCGCCAACATCGCGCAGATCGCTCGCGCGCTCGGCCAAAAGTGGATCGTCAAGTTGGGCAATTGCCTCAGCCTGTTGATTGATCACTGTTTGCCAAGCCACCGCTGCGGCCTGCCCAGCCTGAATCGCGCTATGCACTGCTTCGAGCAACGCTGGATCGGCCAGCAGATCGCGGTGAACATCGAAAATTGCTGCTTCGCTGGCATCGGCCCGCAACAACACTTGTTCGCGCAGGGCCACTAGTTGCTGTTGGGCGGTGCTTAAGGCTGCTTGCAAATGCCGTAGCTCGTTATCCACGCCGCTAAATGTGTGGTTAATTTCAATTCGTGCTCGTTCGTAGCGCAAAATTGGGCCAACCGCAATCCCAGGTGCGCCAGCAATCGCTTGGATGCTTGCGCCAGCCTTGATTGGTTCGGCACGAATTGGGGCGCTGACTGGCACAATGTCAGCTACAGCAATGCTTGATTCGGCATGACTATGGCCGTTGTGCGTGCCATTGCCGTTGCGAGCAGCAGCCAAGGCACTATTGACGCTATCATGAGTTTCGGGGCCTTCGCCTAAGCCTTCACGCACGGCGGTTGCCAATGCTTCAGCAGCGAGCGCTTCATCTTCTCCATTTATGTCAATTTGAACCACTTGGCCACAACCAACGCCTAAGGTCAAAATTGCGATCATGCTTTTGGCGCTAACTCGCTTGTTGCCAGCCCGAATATGCACGGTCGATTTGAATTGTTTTGCAAGGTCGACCAGAACTCGGGCAGGCCGCGCATGCAGACCTGCCGAGTTGTGAATCACCAAATCAAGCTCCTGCATGATGCCTTTCCTCGTCGTAGGCTTCTTCCTCACGCGCTCGCCCTAAGTGCTCAAGAATATGCAACGGATCGTTGGTTTGGGCTAAATGCTGGACAATTTGCTCATCCTCGATCACTTCGGCCAAATTGGCCAACACGCCAACATGCTCATCGGCGTTGGCGGCAATCCCAATCACCAAATAGGCCAACTCGCCTGGCTCCCACTCAACGCCAGCGGGAAACTGCACCACAGCGATGCCAGTGCGCAGCACATCAGCCATATTTTCGTGCTGGCCATGCGGAATCGCCACGCCATTGCCAAGATATGTCGAGATAACTTGTTCGCGCTGCAACATGCCAGCCACATAATTAGCCGAAACACAGCCGCTGGCAACTAACAAGGCTCCTGCTTGTTGAATGGCCTCGTGTTTGCTGGCAGCGCTGGCTCCTAGCCGAATGGTTTCGCTCGATAAGATTGCCATTTTAGGCCTCCACCAGATCAGTACCATCCTGCAAGCTTTGTACAACCTGATCGAACACGGGATCATTCAAAAATTGGGTGAAGGCAATCACCACGGCATTTGGCGCTTGCTTGCGGGCAAAATCGGCCAAACCTTTATGCACCAACACCAGCTTGGCATCGGTTGGTAATGAGCGCACCGATTTATGCACCACGCTAATGCTCAAATTGGCTTGTTTGAGTTTCTTTTTGAGCGCCGTTACACCCATAAAACTTGAGCCAATGCCTGCTTCACAGGCAAACACGATGGTTGAAACATCGGCGGCGGCGATTGATTGAGCCATAACAAACCTCCTTGTTTGACATTAATTAGTGAGCGGCAACAGTTGCGCCAGTCATTTCGGCTGATTCTTGTTCGGCTTCAACAGCTTCTTGGCCGGGGAAGAGTTTGAGCAACACCGAGCCAACCACAAACGAGCCGATAACCCCTACAACCACGCCACCTAAGACCGCAAAATGGCCGCCGCGTGGAATAACTGCAAAATAGGCAAAGATCGAGCCAGGTGATGGCGTAGCAACCAAGCCAGCATCCCAAATCACAAACCAGAGGTCGGCCACAATCCCACCAGCCCACATTGCCACAATCATCATCGGGCGAGCCAAAATATAGGGGAAATAGATTTCGTGAATCCCGCCGAGGAAGTGAATCACGGCAGCGCCTGGAGCCGATTGTTTGAGGTTGCCTTTGCCAGCAAACCAGAAGGCCAAGAGCAAACCCAAGCCTGGGCCTGGATTACTTTCGAGCAAGAAGTGAATTGCCTTGCCACTCTCTTTGACTTCTGCCACACCCAAGGGGCCAAGAATCCCGTGGTTAATCGCATTGTTGAGGAACAGCACTTTGGCTGGTTCGATCAGAATGTCGGCGACTGGTAACAAGCGCGAATCAATCAGGAATTGTACGCCAGCACCCAAGCCATCGCTCAGAAATTCCACGACTGGGCCGATTGCCACATTGGCCAAGAGCACCAAACCAGTTACCAAAAAGCCAGCTGAAAAGTTATTGATCAACATTTCAAAGCCAGTTGGCATCCGATCTTCGAGGAATTCGTCGATTTTCTTCATCAGGTAGCCGCCAAGTGGCCCCATAACCATAGCGCCGATAAACATCGGAATATCGGCCCCGACGATCACACCCATAGTTGCGGCAGCACCAACCACCCCACCACGGGTATCGTGAATCATCTTGCCACCAGTGTAGCCAATCAGGGTTGGCAACAAATAGGTGATCATTGGGCCAACCAGCTTGGCAAAGTCTTCGTTGGGAATCCAACCAGTGGGAATAAACAGAGCGGTGATTAAGCCCCAAGCAATGAACGCACCAATATTGGGAACAACCATTGCAGCCAAGAAGCTGCCAAAGCGCTGAATATGCTGTCGCATGATGGGCGTTTCTCCTTTGAAGTCATTGTTAATCGTCGTTGATTGGCCGTGGATTTCAGAATGGTGGTTCTGCCAGCTAACGCCCGGGTTGTTTGCTGAGCAACAGTTACCCACGGTTTTGCACACACCGCTAAGTAGAGGTTCGTCGCGGTGTTTTGGCAGTGCCCTACACCATGGCAACGATCCTATCGTAGATTGTCAATCGAGGGAGATAGCTCCGGATGGACAGAGGTTCGATGTGTTTGTTCTATTCTTACGGTACAAGCGTTTTAGGCCATTGTCAAGCCATAAAAACCATTTTATTAATTTGCTTTTTAGTCGCTCAATTGCGACAAAATGCGATTATTTCGCAGCCTAAACCATCCACTGCGTAAGCGCCGCAATATCTTCTGGGTGCAACATCGGATGGACTTGGATGACATCAATCGGCACGCTAGCCAACGCCAAGGGCGCAGTGGTAATCACCAAATCAGCCTTGGCCAAACGTTCTGCAGAAAGCTCGCGCATCGATAAAACTTCAAAAATGCCAAGCTTGGGAAACCGCGCCTTGAGCCGCGCCACCAAAAGTTGGGTCGTGGCCATTCCGCTCGGACACACCACCAAACTATTGCGGGTTTGGACTGGTCGCGCCCGCACTACCGCCGCCCGCAACAGCAAAATAAGTTCATCGCGGGCATCGAATGGCAAGGTCACACCAATCGTTGCCAACAAGCTCCGATCAATCAGATCGGCCATCCTCCGCTCTGCTGCATAACGCTCGCTCTGCGTTTCGCTGGCTTGATGCGTCGGAACCCATAAACCAAAACGCTGACGATTGCAAGCAGGCGGAATTAATGCTTCCAAGCCATCGCGCAAAAGCTGATCGTTGGCGAGGGCTGGCACATTGTAGGTTGTGGCAATCAAATCAATCAGGCGATTGATTAAATTATGGGTCACATGATCAGTTTCACGTTGCCTGAGCCATGGTCGTTCGCGGGCGGCACACACCAATTGCAAGCTCAAGCCAGCAATTTCGGCCTGCGTAGCGGTTTGCTCCACGCCATAGCCAATACTTAATTGGGCGGCAATTGGCCAAACTACCTGTTGCTCCAGCCAATGCAAGGTTTCAGGATGCCACGTGAGATACTGTTGGGCGCTAATCCGCTGCTGTTGCAAGGCCAAAGCTAGCCCAAGCAGGCTAATTGCCTGATCACTAAATCGTGCGTGCAATTGCGTTTCAGCCCAAATGATCTGCTGTTGCGCCTCAGCCAAATCAAGCTCCTGCAAAAAGCTATTGATCCGTTGAATAATTGGCAAGAGCGCTGCATCCTGCTGCAACACAAAATCAAAGCCAGCCCCAGCCTGAAGCGTGATAATTGGCAAACTGAAGGGCACATCGCCCCATAACAAGGCAGCAATCGCTTGACGTTTGGCCAATTCAGGGCCTTCGATCCAGCAGCCGCGATGTTGCCGCCGCACCACTTGCAAGCCAAAACTTGCCAACCAAATCTCCATCACATCGAGATCTTTGAGCACCGTCGTGCGCGCAACCGCCAAATCATGCTGAAGCTGGTTGAGGGTCAATGGCTCAGGCGTAATCAACAACACCAAGCCCAAAAGCTGGCCGCGTTGCTCCGGTGTAAGAATCAATTGAAATTTGGCTTGCGATTCAAGCTCGGCATGCAAGCGTTGGCGTTGCTGCGGCGCGCAGATCAGCTGAATGCCAACCCCAGGCACTTGGCGTAAACTGGCGTGGCGACGAGCCAACCAAAGCTTAATACTGCGTAAACTATAGGAAACTTGGCGTGGCGTGAGATGCAAAGACTGGCCGAGCGCCGCAGCCCCGATTGGGGTTTCGGTGGTGAGCAAAAGGTACAATAGATCACGTTGAGCAGTCGTCAGCGACAGCATACGTTTACCCCATAGTGTGGAGCGAAATAGGTTCCCTACAGTGAGAGATTGTGTTTATGCTAGCTGCGATTTAGCCCATTGTCAAGCCCTAAAACACGTTTTATTAATACATTTTTTAGTAGGGCAATTAAGACAAAAGTGGATGATTTAACTATCTGCTTTCACAACTTAATCAGCAAAATAGCAGCATTAAAAACCCCTCTCCCAACACGTTGGAAGAGGGGTTGAAGCAAGCACTGCTTACTTCGCTTCGTCAGCTGGTTTTGAATCCTCATTGACAATCGGGATCGTAGTTGCTTGGGTTTGTTCAGAGGCTTGTTCAGGGGCTGGTGGCCCATCCAATTGGCGCAAAAAGCGATCGGTATAGGTTTCTTCTGCTGGGTCGAAGTGCTTGGCTGCCCGCTCAAAGTAGGGCGTAGTCACACGCCGAGCAAACTCAAGCAAGCCCTCTTCTTGAATCGCGTTCAATGACTCGCGATAATATTCAAAAATATGGGTATTGCCCAAGCTCCAGCCAGCTTGCAACGCGCCTGCGGCAACCACAGCTGAAACATCAAGCAACGATTGGCCTTCGGTGCGCGCGGTTTCGCGCAGTTGGTCGAAGGTATCGGCCAAAGCGGTTGGGGCAGGCAAGCTGCTAGCATTGGCTTTGATCGTTTCCCACGAGCTGCGCAAAGCTGAAACATCAAGCGGCGGCAAATCGACGGTATCGGCGGCTACGCCAGATGTGCCTTCCAAGCGTTCGAGCAAGGCATCAACCGAATCGATATTGGCTTCTGCTGGCAACAATTGGCGTTGTTGCAACTCAGATACTAGCGCCGCCAAATAGGTGCGCGTGCCGCTTGTCACATCGGAGGCTGCGGCCAAAAACCACAGCGGCGACCAACCAAGGCTCAAAAAGCCGACCAATTCAACAGCATTGCCAGCGATTTTGCGCTTGGTCAGTTCTTCAATACCCATCGTTTCGTCAGCATAAACATTTTTTACATCGCCAACCAATTCGATTGTGATGCGCAGCAAGCGTTCAAATGTTACCTGATAGAGCCGCGTATTGCGCAAACTCTTGGGAACGATTACATTGCTAGCCTCGTTGACCAAGCCGCCAACTAAGGCTGCGCCTGCTCGTAGCGTGCGCTCTGGCAACGAAATCACATAATTTAGTGGTTTATCCATCGACATCTCCTTTGACAGCACCTGATCTAGGCTTGTACTAGGACGCTGCTCGCTGCCAATTTGTTTTAGCCATTTTGATCCACGAAGGACACGAAGGGCACGAAGGATAGCTTTTGGCTATTGATACATTGGATTAACCACGGACTGATCCCCTCACCCCAACCCCTCTCCCACGTGGCGGGCGAGGGGCTTTAATCCCATGGTTCTTGCGCACTGCGTTGGTCAAAACCGGTGCTCCCCTCGCCCGCGTTCAGTGGGCCGTTGGATATTTGGCAGTACATTGATTGTCGTCAACGGTAAAAACCGATGCTCCCCTCGCCCGCGTTCAGTGGGAGAGGGGCTGGGGGTGAGGGCATGATCTTGGTTGCCAATCCAATGAACCAATACAGCTTTTGGCTTTTGGATTCAGTTTTTTGCCTTCTGATTTCTGACTTCTGCCTTTTGATTTTACTTCATCCCTCATCCTTCATCCTTCATCCTTCTATAAGGTGTCGCCACAGAATTTGGTAGACATCGGTGGCATGCAAGGCGGCTTCGGGCAAAAGCTCTGGCTGATTGGTCAGTAACAACGGCGCGTGATCAGGATCGCTGCTAATCACGCCATGCGAGCCACGCACGATCGTTGGATCAAGCCCAATCACATCCATCACATAGCGAAAGCCAAGCTTTTTCTTGGCCAAAGTCATACCAATTTTGGCCATTGGCACGCGCAAACTTGGGTCAACAAACAGCTCAGCAGGGTCGTAGCCAGGCTTACGATGAATATCGACTGCCCGCGCAAAATCGGGCGCACGCTGATCATCAAGCCAATAGTAGTAGCTGAACCATGCATCGGCCTCGGCAATCGCCACCAACTCGCCAGCCCGCTCGTGATCAAGGCCATATTCGCGTTTGCCTTCAGCATCAAGCACTTTGGCGATCCCGGGCGTGGCTTCAAGCAAAGCTTTGACCCGCTCCAAATAGCTTAAATCATTCACATACACGTGGGCAACTTGATGATCAGCCACAGCAAAGGCTTTGCTCACGCCAGCATCAAGCAATTCGCGACCCAATTCTTCGCGCACAGCAATTAATCCTGCTGCCCGCAACAAGCGATTAATCGCCACTGGCCGATTAACGCTGGTAATGCCATATTCCGATAAAATAATGATTCGTGCGTTGCGCTGCGCGTAGAAATCGAGCAAATCACCAACAACTTGATCAATTTCGGCCAATTGTGTTGCGCAGCGCTCAATATCAGCACCATATTGTTGAAAACAATAATCCAAATGCGGCAAATAAATTAAGCTTAACGTTGGATTATAGCGTTGCTCAACGGTTTTGGCTGAGCTGGCAATCCAACGCGATGAAGCAATTGAAGAATTTGGCCCCCAAAAATTAAACAACGGAAACTGGCCTAATTCACGTTGTAAATCATCGCGCAATTCGGCTGGTTGGCTGTAAATATCAGGCAATTTGCGGCCATCAGCAGGGTACATCGGGCGTGGCGTAACCGCAACATCAGCGGCTGAATACATGTTGTACCACCAGAACAAATTGGCACAGGTAAAGTTTGGATCAAGCGCTTTGGCCGCTTCCCAAATTTTTGGAGCCTGAACTAATTTATTCGATTGTCGCCAAAATTTAACTTCACATTCATCGCGAAAATACCAGCCATTGCCCACAATTCCATGCTCGCTGGGCATTTTACCAGTCAGGAAGGTTGCTTGCATGCTACAGGTTACTGCCGGAACAATTGGTTTAATCGAGGCTTGGGCAGTTTTTTGCTGCCATGCCCGTAAACGTGGCGTATGTGGCTCAATCAATGCAGGGGTCAAGCCAACAACATTAATGACAACAGTTTTATGCATCTTAGGTTCCTTGAATAGAGCGTTGAGCCAGGCGAGTGAGGCCAAAGGCGGCAATTGCAAACGAGCAAGCCCACAAATTGCCAGCAACAATGCATACGAGGGCATCAAAGAGGCTAATGCCCGCAATCAAACGGCCAATCGCTGGGCCAATTAGGCGCTGGCGATAGACCAAACTGATGCTGTGCAAGACCCAACTCAATAAACCAACACTCACAATAATCGGGCTAAAATCGGGCGTAACCAAGGCATAGCCAGCGGGCAGCAGCATACACAGCGACGGCCACAGCGCCTTCAATTGCGGGCGTAGCTCCGATTTAGCGATAAAGGTAAAGCCCATGACATAACAAAACAACAAGCCAATCGCCAGCCATGCTTGCCACGAAAAACCAGCATCCAAGGCGGCAATTGTGCTGAGATAGACCAGAATCCGCGTGCCAGCCATCAGCACTGGGCTGATTGGATTGGTTTTGTGCCACAAATCGTAGAGCACAATTAACCCAACCAAGCCGCTAGCCCAAAGCAGACCTTGCAAACTCACCAGCGCCACACAGCCCAAGCCAACCCCAAACAAGCCTATTGTCAGCAACAAGGCGACTTTGCGACTGACACGACCGCTGGGCAAAGGCCGATCTGGCCGTTCACGCAGGTCGATTGCATAATCGCACCAATCGTTAAACACCATTCCAGCGCTATAGAAGAGGCTAAATGCCAGTGCCAACAGCCACACCCGCCAATCGCCGATGCTCACGTCAGCCAAGGCCACGCCAGCCAACGTATTGCTGATCACGGTCGGATTATTGGAGATGCGCATCAACTCCAAATAGCCAAACCAACCAGATTTAGCGTTTGAGTTCATGCAGCACCCACGCATATTCCCGCGCAATCGATTCCGTCAGATCGAGTTTTAATTGGCTTGGCAGCACATCCCATGTGTAGGTTTCGATTTCTAAATGTTGGCTGTAGGGTTGCTCATTCAACAGCTGCAAGCTTTCTAGCAAGGCTGGCTGGGTGGCATTGAGCACCCCAAAACTGCCAGTAAATATCGGCACATGAAAATGAATGCGCCATTCGCAGGCCTGCGGATCGTCGATTGCAGCTAAGGCTTGGGGCAAATCGCGATATTGCAGCAACGAGCCATCGCGATTGCGCTGAATGACTTGATGCAAGTAAATTGCTTCGCTGAACGGTGCTAAGGCAGCGGCTACAGCTTGGCGATCGTCACCAAACTCCACTTGCAAGGCCGAGCTAAGCTGCACTTTGGCGATGCTCAGACCTGCTGCTTGATACTTGGCAATCGCTGTACGCGGCGCTTCGTAGGCCACCGCACAATGGCAAGTATCCAAGCAAGCGCCAACATAGCGGCGAATCGCAGTTTGGGCTTCGAGCAACGAGCAATCAAGCATGCCCGCCAATTCGGCTGCGCCAACAGCAAGCAATTGTTCAAAATAGCTGATCAATTCGCCGCTAGTTTCGAGCAAGCCATCTGGCTCTGGCTCGAAGGCCAGTTGAATAATGATGCCGCGCTCGCGTTCAAGCTGCATCAAGGCCGCAACCACCTGCAACACATGGCGATTGAGCAAATCCCACGGCACATTTGTTAAATCAGCAAACCATGGTTTGTAGCTCAACGGGCTGGTCGAAATTGAGCCATGCATGCCGTTGGGCAGCAGCGCCGCCAAAATTTCGATCAAGCGCAGCGTGTAAGCAACTCGTTCAGGTTCACGCCAATCGGGCGCATGCACCTGATCTTTGACAGGTTGTTGATGAAACGGGTGATACGGAAAACCGTTCAGGGTAAAAACATATAAGTTATGTTCAGTTAACCAGGCTTGAAATGCGGCCAATGTAGCTGGCTGCAATAATTCGTGGCTTTCTTGGCCCGAAAGCCGCAGGCCAATCCCAAACGCTTGGTCGGGCGCAACTCGCTGTTTAAGCTCGAGCACATGCTGTTGTAAGCCAGCCAAAACAGCTGGCCAGCCATTGGCAGGGTGAATATTGGTGCAATAGGTCAGTTGTAATTCACGCTCTAGCACATCCATTGATATAATCCTAGTAGCAAAATACTCAGCGCTAGTTTAACATACTATTATTTTGCAGTTGCTTAATTGTAGATGGATCTGAGCATTATGACTGATGTAGTTGTACGCTGGACAGCAGAAGCGATTCAAGAAGCGATTCAAAAACCCACAAAGTTTTTAGCTAATCCTCATTGGTTGCAGTATAGTCAACAACTCGGTGGAATTACACAACTATATACCTATATGTCAACAATGCCCTTAAAAGAAAAAGAACAGCTTTTATTAGCAACCCTGCTGCACTATCCTGGTGCTTCTGTCGATACATATACGCAATTGTTACATATTCATCCTGCAACCTTTCATCGCCACCAAAAACAGCTTTTTGAACACTTAGCTGCTTGTCTTAATAGTCAACAGGTTGATCATCCACCTCATGATCGCTCAAAAGAGTTTGCGAAATTTCATGGACAGCCAATTATTGGGCGTGAGCAAGAGCAAGCCTTAATCCAACGATTATTGGAACAAAAAGATATTCGCTTAATTACATTAACTGGTTTGGGTGGAATTGGAAAGACAACGCTTGCGTTGAGCATAATTTCGCTGCTGCAACAGTCATTTAATCATGGAGCAGTATTTATTCAATTAAGTGAATTCAATAATAATCATGCAGCATTACGAGCGATAGCCAATAAGCTTGGAATTGTTGAATTAAATAAACATTCATTATTACAGCAAATTCAAGAATATTTATATACAAAACAATTACTACTCGTCATCGATAATTTGGAGCATCTAGTCGATTTCGATCAAGTAATTGATCATCTGATTAAAAATACAGTTTCTATAAAAATACTTATTACAAGCAGAACAGTATTAAATTTAAACTATGAACAGGTTATTCTTATCAATCCATTAGATTTTCCTGACGAAAATATCTATAATTGGCAAGATATTGCTGAATATCCAGCTATTCGATTATTTTATCAATGTGCTACTACAGCTGATCCTAGTTTCCAAATTACTAATCAAAATGCATCATTTATTAGCCAGATCTGTCGATTGGTTAGCGGTATTCCATTAGCAATTGAAATTATTGCTGCCTATATTCGCTATTCATCAATCGAAGATTTATATACAAATATACAGCAATCGCTATTAAGTATTAACACGACACTCAATAATCATGCAACCCGCCATCAAAACCTACACAATATTATCGATTGGAGTTTCCAGCAATTAGA
Organism: Herpetosiphon giganteus; assembly: GCF_016907925.1. Taxonomy (GTDB): domain Bacteria; phylum Chloroflexota; class Chloroflexia; order Chloroflexales; family Herpetosiphonaceae; genus Herpetosiphon; species Herpetosiphon giganteus. The sequence continues at coordinate 22,893 of NZ_JAFBCZ010000020.1, forward strand.
TTCGGAAACGCAAGCATGCTTTGTTTTGCTTGGTTGTGGTCAGAGTTATACATGGGATTATGCAGCGGCTCAATCATGGACGCAGCTTGATCAAACAAGCTTCAGTCGCTGTTTAAAGCAATTAATTGATCGCCATCTGATTCAGGTTGATCGCTCGAATAAAACAACTCGCTATTCAATGCATACGGTTGTAGCTGTATTTATTGAACATCTATTTCAAGTAGATGCGCAACGTGATAGTGTTATGCAACGTTATTATAATTATTATGCCCAACATATGCAACAAGCTGCCACGAAAATTCAAGCAACAAGTTTACAAGCTCCCATCTACGCAGCAATTAAGCAAGAATATCCCCACTATCGACGAAGCTTAATCTGGTTTTTAAGCCAACCAAGTGGAAGCGACGCGCTTGAATTGATTCGCTCATTATGGCGATTTTGGTTGACGCAAGGGTTTGCCGTCGAGGGCTATGCGTGGTGTCAGCAATTATTAGCCTCGCAAACGCTCTCAAACGAGGAACGAGCGCGACTCAATTTGATCACCGGCAATATTGCTCGTTTGCAAGGAGCATTGCACGCGGCCAAAGAGCTTTTTAAACGCACATTAGGCTTATGGCAAGCGCTTGAACATAGCGAAGGGATTACGTGGGGTTTAGCAAATTATGGACTAACCGCAGTGATGCTAGGCGATTATGCAGAAGCAAAACACTATCTTGCGCAGGCGCTTGAGCATACCCAAAAGCATAATCATGGCTCAATTCAAGCTATTTGTTATGGTAATTCGACCGAATTAGCGCTCGAACAAGCCGATTATGCCAATGCAGCCGCCGCCGCCCAACAGGCGCTGATCTATTGGCAAGCCCACAACGATTTATGGGGCCAAGCTACGGTTTTGCGCTACCAAGCGATTATCCATTTTGAGCAACGCCGCTTCAAAGAATGTAAAAACTGCCTTGAAGATGCGTATCAGTTTGGTTTATTAGCAGGTGACCACAGCCTTATCGGCATGCTTGCAACCCATCTTGGCGCACTGGCAATCCACAACGCTCATTTAGCCCAAGCTTACCAATGGTTGTATCAAGCACTAACGATCCATCAGCAGCTTGGCGATCTCTGTGAATTAGCGCGAACCCTGGAATATTTGGCCTGCTATTACACAACGATTCATAGCTATAAGCGAGCCTTGATGTGTTTGAGTCGTTCCGATAATCTTCATCGCCAAACCCAACGCCAGCGTTCGGTTTACGAACAGGCACAATTTACCGCGTTATTGGATCAAGTAAAACATGCTTTAGGCTCCGATTGGATTGGGATTTGGCATGTTGCGCACCAACAGGCAGTTGAAATGCAAATGTTGGCTCAGCCATAAACGTAGCTGAGCCAATATTGATTCTTACCCGACCAATGCTTGCTCAAGTGGCGCGAGCCTAAATTTGGGGTTTTGGCTCAAAAAGCGGCTGGGATTGGCATAAACCACTTCGTGAATCCATTGCTGCGAATGGCCACGGCGGCGCATTTCAAACATACAATTGGGAATCGCCAGCGGCTGGCTTGGGCCCCAATCGCAGGCCGAAGCCACACACAACCGCTCAGTGCCATACATTTCGAGCATATCAATCGCGCGGCTTGGCGAAACTTTGGTCATCGGATAGAGCGTCAAGCCTGCCCAAAAGCCATGCTCAAGCACCATGCGAATCGTGTGCTCCTCAACATGGTCAACCAGCACCCGACTGGGATCGATGCGGCTGTTGCTAGCCAAGGTTTCTACAATTGCCTTGGTGCCTTTGTATTTATCTTCAAGGTGCGGGGTGTGAATATGAATCAATTGATTGTGCTCAAGCGCCAATTCAACATGATCAATAAATGTGGCAAGTTCGTTGCGGGTCACGCGATTAAGGCCAATTTCGCCAATTCCCAACACGTTTGGGCGCTCCAAAAATTGGGGAATAATTGCCAAGACTTCGCGGGCCAATGCGCGATCTTCGCCTTCTTTGGGGTTCAAACAGAGCCAGGTATAATGCTGAATGCCATATTTGGCGGCGCGTTGGGGTTCAAACTCGGTTAAATGTTTAAAATAATCAGCAAAAGCGCTAGCCGAAACCCGATCGTAGCCAGCCCAAAATGCTGGTTCAGTCACCGCAACACAGCCAGTCAAAGCCATGGCATGATAATCATCGGTGGTGCGCGAAACCATATGCGCATGTAAATCGATATAGTTCATCATTGCTCACTCTCCTTGGCAGCGCCATAGGCACTTTGGCCATCGCGTTCGGCGCGTAGCTCGCTACTCAGATCGCTCAACAACATTTGAATCCGTTCGACGCGGCCAAATTCGCTGCTATTGAGCGCTGCAAGTGCTTCGCGAAAGGCTTTAATGCGGAAATCGTCGTTGGCATTGTGCTCAATCGAACGATCAAAGCGATCCAAAAAGGCAGCAATATCTAAGATTTTAGTCCGATGCTCAATAAATTCAAGCTCGATTAATTCACGCTGCGTGCGTGGGCAAGAGCCTTCAATCTGCATAAAATCCTCGTTTCAAGCGCGTTCAGCTAAACAACGAATCGCTTGTTGCATAACGGTTAAATCAATCGTGTGCACTTCGTAGGGTTGGCCAATATCGCGAATTAATGTGATGGTTAATTGGCCGCCAAGGTGTTCGCGAAACTCAGCTAAGCCACTCAACAGGCTTTGGGGATGCATTGGCTGTTCAAGATAGCTACTCAAGGCTGGGTGATAAAGATCGAAGCCAAGCGCAGTTATGCAATTGAGCACCCGTTGCCACGGAGCCTCAGCCAAATCACCCAGCAAATAGCTATAGGTGCAATCAAGCGCAATCCCAATCGCTACCGCCTCGCCATGGCGTAAACTATAATCGCTGAGATATTCAAGCTTATGCGCCGCCCAATGGCCAAAATCCAAGGGCCGCGCCGAGCCACGCTCAAACGGATCGCCAGCAGCAATGTGAGCAAGATGCAGCTCTGCACAGCGAAAAATCTGATCCTGCATCACGGCCAAATCGCGCTGCTGAAGCGCCGCTGTCGTTTGCTCAATCGTGGCAAAAAAGGCAGAATCTTTGAGCAAAGCCACCTTAATTGCCTCGGCAATGCCGCTACGCCAATCGCGCTCGCTGAGCGTGGTCAAAAAGTGGCTATCGTTGAGCACGGCATAGGGTGGCGCAAACGTGCCCAAGAAATTCTTTTTGCCAAAGGCATTGATGCTATTTTTCACCCCAACTGCTGCATCGTTTTGGGCCAAAACCGTGGTTGGTACGCGAATCAAGCGCACACCACGATGGGCAGTTGCCGCCGCATAGCCAACCATGTCGATTAATGCCCCGCCACCAATCGCCATCACATACGAATGCCGATCGATCGCATAGCGATTAATGCCAGCATAGACCGCTTGCAACGGCTCGCTGCTGTGTTTGATCGCTTCGCCGCCAGCCAGCATAAGGCTTGGTTCGACCAATTCAAAGGCTTGGCTGGCTTGGGCATAGGCCGCAATCTCGGCTAAGAGGGTCGGGTGATGCTCAGCCACAGCCTGATCAAGCACCACCCAAAGTTTGGGCAGGCTTGGCGCTGGAGCAAATATAGCAGCTAAACAAGGGTTAGCTCGGTCAAAAAGTTTATGAGTGCAATGTACTGGATACGAATAACGAACTTCAAACGCTTGCTGGATCGAACGCATAGCCATCTCTACCACTATGAGCAAATGCTCCAAATACTGAAATTACAATATTCCAATTTTAGCATAGCTTGTAGTAGGCCGTTATTTAGCGTGCGCCAAACAACGCAGTGCCTACCCGCACAAACGTCGAGCCTTCCTCGATGGCCACCTCAAAATCGCCGCTCATGCCCATCGAAAGCTCTGGCAAAGGGCGATCAAGCTCCTGCTCAAGCGCATCGCGCACGTCGCGCAAGGCCCGAAAGCATGGCCGCACCACGCCCTCAACATCATCAGAATAGGGCGCGATCGTCATAAAGCCCTGCAAATCGATCAACGGTAGCTGAGCGATCGCTCGAACTTCGGCCACAAACTCGCGCCACGAAGGGTTGCGCAGGCCACCAGCTAAGGCAAAGCCATCTTTGGAGCGCTCGCCAGAAACATTCACTTGCAGCAAAATTGGCAAGGGCTGCGGAATGAGCGCCGCTTCTTCATCAACAATTCGGTTGAGAATTTCGGCTAGTTTGAGGCTATCGATTGAATGGATTAATGAAAAAAGCTTGGCAGCGCGCCGCGCCTTGTTGCGTTGCAAATGGCCAATTAAATGCCAGCGGGTTTGCACTATGGCTTCTGGCGTTTGCAGGGCAATTTTCTCCTCGGCCTCTTGCACCCGATTTTCGCCCACATCGTGAATACCAGCCGCCAAAACCGCGTTGACCCGCAGCATTGGATGGGTTTTGGTGACCGCAATCAAGCGCACGCTGGCGGGATCGCGCTGGCTGCGCTGAGCAGATTGGTCGATCCGCTGCTGAATCTGGGCAATCTGTTCCAACAATTGAGCCTGATCAAACGGCATGACGTACCTCGCGTAGACCAATCACCGCAGCAAAGCGACCGGTAGCTCCGGCTTCGTGACGATGCGAAAAGAATCGATCATTATGACAAGCTGTACATAAATTCATGTTAATCAGGTTGGCAGGTTGAATGCCAGCTTGCAGCAACCAATGGGCATTTGCCGCCCATAAATCAAAATGCGGACGCTGTTTGCCAAGTTGGCGCAACAACACATGGGTCGAATGCTCGCCGAATGCTTGTTCAACCGCGCCGATCACTGGCTGATCAACCTCATAGCAGCATGGGCCAATCGCAGGGCCGATAGCCGCTAGAATATTGGCTGGCTCAGAGCCAAATTGGGCTTGCATGGTTGTGATGACCACTTTGGCAATATTATTAACTGTGCCTTGCCAACCGGCGTGAGCCACGCCAACCGCCTGAGCAATCGGATCAAAAAAGAGCAATGGTGTGCAATCGGCAAAATTGGCCCACAGCACCAACCCAGGCTGGTTGGTAACTAAACCATCGGCAGGCGGCAAGGTTGTTTCGCGCTCGCTCGCGCCGCGTCCGCGCTGCAATTCGCCCACCACCGCAACGGTTGTGCCATGAACTTGGCCAGCCAAAACTGCATCGTCTAGGCTAAAACCGACCTGTTCTGCAAAGCGGCGGCGATTTTCCAAGACGGCGGCGGGATCGTCGGGCCGCGAAAAACCAAGATTGAGGGTTGCATGGGGTGGTTTACTGACCCCACCTTGGCGGGTTGAAACGCCATGAATCAACTCAGGATACCGCAAGAAGCGTTGGATTTGCTCGATCATGCCAACCCCCATCAGATTGCTTGAATTTAATCAGCAATACAAAGCGTGCTAGCGCCCATCATAACACCAGATGCAGCTTGGTTGAAAAGCAAAAATCCCCCTTGAATGGTTTTTCGCCATCCAAGGGGGATTTGCACTTTGCGAAGCAGCAGGCCTAGGGGTTAGGCGTTGCGGCTTTTCTTCAATTCTTCGACGCGGGCCGAAAGTTGGGCAATTTTGTCGCTCAGCTCGTCGATATCGCGCTTTGATGGAATATTCATGCGGTTGAGCACTTGTTCGAGCCGTGATTCAACCCGTGATTCAGCTTCATCGGCAACATGCTCAACTTCGCGTTTGCGGCGCGAAAGCACATCATTCAACAAGGTTTTGGCTTCACGTTCGGCAACTTCACCACGATCAACCAAGCGACCAACGAATTGCTCCATTTCGTCGCGGGTCATGGCGACAGCGCCAACAGCAGCCAACATCAATTTGCGCACGCCATCGACAAATGGCACGCCACGATCGTCAGCATCTTTCTTGATTTCATTCAAGCTTACTTCGATTTCATCAGCCATTACAATAACTCCTTTGGATTGACCTATCGCTCACCAGTTGTTCCAGTATAGCACCGCGCCAAATTAGCCGTGAAGCGCTTCGATCCGGCGTTCAACTTCGCGTTGAACGGTAACGCGCTTGGCGTGGCTGGCTTCAAACAATTTGACGTGATGTAATTCGGCGATGCCCAAGCCATCGAGCTTGGCAATGGCTTCTTCAGCGCGCAAGGCTTCGTAGCCAGCAAAAGGCTCGCGAATTTCGCCATCGACGGTCAGGTGTTTGGCAACCGATTGTTCAATTTCGCGTTGAACGGTGACGCGTTTGGCGTGGTTGCTTTCGTAGGCTTCCAAAGCAAACAGTTCATCAAGGCTCAAGGTTGGCAACAAAACAATAATTTCTTCGGCGGTAAGATTTTCGTAGTTGGCAACTGGGGCGATGCTGCCATCGCTGCCAAGTTCGCGCAATTGAGCGTTAAGTTGGGCAATGCGGGTATCGAGCACGCGCAATGTTTTACGTGAAGGAATGTTCAAGTTTTCCAAGACATCGCTCACGCCACGCTCAACAGTTTGGCTGGCATCTTGCACATCGTTATTCAAATTGTTTTGCTCGCGGCGGAGGCGCACATTCAAATCTTTCAAATCGCCGCGAACCCCGGCGGCCACTTTTTCGCCGCGCTTGATCAATTTTTTGAAGGTTTTTTCACCGTTATCGATAGCCAACCCAGCAATCCCCAAGCCTGCCAACCATGAACGGCGAGCAACTTTTTGGGCGCTTTTGACTTGTTTTTCAGTCGTGTCAGCAATTTGGCGAATGATCGTCATAGATCGCTCCTTTTGGGTAAACCGCCAAGTGGCAGTTTTTTTATAGCATGTGTTGTTATTTCGATGTCATGACGCGTTGCGTTATCAAGAATATAACACAGCGCGTCATAAGTGTCAAGAGCGATTAATCACAGAATTTGGCGATCTCTCCGATTTACAGGCCGCTGATCCCTAACATCTATTGCCTCAGCTAGGCTCTTGGCGATTGGCTTTGGACTATAGAAACAGCAATCAAACAATCATTCGTGGAATTCGTGTAATTCGTGGCTAAAAGAGATTTGGCGATTGGATTTGGGCGATTGGCTTTTGGAACCTAATCTGTGGTCATCTGTGTCAATCTGTGGCGAAAACAAGGTATGAAGGATGAGGCTATTGGCTTTGGGCTATGGAAACAGCAATCAAACAATCATTCGTGGAATTCGTGGCTAAAAAACTCAAATTCGCGCGTTTTGCGATTACGTTCTTCGTGCTCTTCGTGGATCAAATGCTTCGCGCTCTTCGTGGCCTAGCGGACTGGGTAGCGGCTAGGGAGAATTATTAATGTTTAAGCCCAAAGCATTAAACGGATAGCACGCATGAATCAAGGCCGATGTTAGATGCTGTCACGCTGATGTAAGCCATGCTCAACCGCTAACAGTGCCGCTTGGGTGCGATCGCCAACCTCAAGTTTGGCTAAAATGGTACTCACATGATTACGGACTGTGCCTTCAGAAAGCCGCAGATCGTCAGCAATACTAGCGTTGGTATAGCCCTTGGCAATTAGATTGAGGACGGTGCGCTCTCGTTCGGTTAGGCGCTGGGACAGCTGGCTTGTTGCTGGGTTGCTGCGCGCTTGGGCAACCTGATTCAGCAAGCGGCCAGTCACATGCGGGTCAACGTAGGCATTGCCAGCGACTGTACCACGAATCGCATTCACCAAGTCACTGTGGGCCATATCCTTTAGCAAGTAGCCTGCGGCTCCAGCCCGAATCGCCTCAAATAACCATTCATCATCATCGTAGGTCGTCAAAACAAGCACCTTCACGCTTGGTTGGTTCGCCCGAATCTGGCGGGTGGCTTCGATGCCATTCATAACGGGCATTTTGAGATCCATCAGCACCAGATCTGGCTCCCATTCCGCACTCAGATGGACTGCATCACGGCCATTACTCGCGGTAGCAACCACCTTAAGGTCGGAGGCAAGATTGAGCATAATCGAGAGGCCATCACGCACGACCGCCTGATCGTCACAGATTACAAGCTTGATCATCTATTACTCCTTGCCATGAAAATGCACCGTGACGCAGGTTCCTGCATTGGAACTACTGGTTATGCTGATCGTGCCGCCAAGTTCGTGAACCCGCTCTTCCATGCCCGTGAGGCCAAAATGGCCGTTGAGTGGGGTAGCCGTAAGGTCAAAGCCACAACCATCATCGCGCACAATTAAACAGAGGTCGCTATGATCATGGCTCAATTGCACCAATAACTGTTGCGCTTGCGCATGGCGAATCGTATTCCGAATGGCTTCTTGGGCCACGCGATAGAGACAGGTTTCGATCTCCAACGCCATGGGTGGAAGCAGCGGCGGAATCACAAGCTCAAGCTTAATTGGACTGGTGGCAGCCAGTTGTTCCGCCAATTGGCGGATGGCTAAGGCAAGCCCCAAATCGTCAAGCGGGCGGGATCGTAAGGCTTTGAGGGCGAGGCGGGTTTCTTGCAGCCCATGGCGAGCCGCCTCCAAAGCTGAATCTTGCAAGCTATGACTGGTTTGTGGCTCAATCGTGCGATACAGCTTGGCCGCCTCCAACTGAACAATTAAGCCACTCAGCGCATGCGCCAAGGTGTCATGTAACTCGCGAGCTACTCGATTGCGCTCACGGCTGATGGCGAGTCGTTCTTGGGTTCCTGCATAGTGACGCAGCTGCGCATGGGCTTCCCGCAGCGCCGCATTTTGCGAACGAAGCCGCTGCATCAGCGCCGAGAGGGCGTAGCCAAAGACCAAAAAGGTGCTGGTTTGCACAATCGTGATTGCAACTGCGGAGCTAAACCGTGGCGCGCGTAGCAAAATCGGCCCCAAAATCAGCGCACCAGTGGCAAAACAAAACCACACAACCTGTCGCCAGCTATACGTCCATGCAACCATCACAACGGCAACACATAACATCGGGCATAAGCGCAGGACGACCAAGCCAGGTTCGGCAGTAATCGGGCCTTGGCCGCTTGTAATCAGCGGAGTAAGGGCGATTGGAACGACCGAAATCAGCGCCAGAATTAGCGGCATAAACCAGCGCCCTAAAGTTCGTTGGGCCGCATCCCACGTGGCTAAGCCAAACACCATCCCCGCTAAAGCCATATGAATTGCATAATAAAACCATGGCAAGGGATACGCCCCTGGCCGCGAGATTAACGAAACCCAATCAAGCCCCGTTAAAATTAAAAAATAGCTCATCCACAACAACGCCACACTCTGCAAAATCCGTTTAATCGTCAAGCCGCCACTGCCATGATCGGGGTCGTGGAAGGCATTCAACAAGGCGCTGGATTGGTTGGCTGGCGCTGCATGGATGAACGTCGGTGACTCGTGGACATGCATAGACATTCCTTGCGGTGGTCATGGGTCAGTTGCCCATCGGCATTATAGCATGGCGATTTTTGAGCGCGCAGTGCCAAATGTCATGATTCTGTAGCCCCAACCTATGACAAATGTCATCCCTTAGACACTGCCAAATAATGACATTTTGCACGCAGGGCCAAGCCCTCTGCTGTGCTATACTCCGCAAACTTTCGCACCGTGCTCCGCATACATTGGCTGTCAAGTCATCCCTACCTGCCTTGGAGGTTCCATGAAAATCCGATCGCATCGCTCTGGGTTGCGTGCTTTGTCGCTCATCGTCGCTGTTCTTGTGCTGATTTCGGTTGGCGTTGGCGTTGGCAATCAGGCTAAAACCCCACAGGCCATGATCGAACGGGCGTGGGAACAGGCTGGGGCAAGTGGCAGCTATCGCTATCAGGCAAGTATCGAGCAAACAACCTATCCGGTTGCCGCAATCACCAGCGCGGGCAGACAACCACAGGTTGATCATGTGGCGATCGAAGCCACGGTTGATGCAAGCAACCAGGAACTCGAAATGCAGCTGTGGAATGGCGCAGATCGCAATCCCACGAAAGCGCATTCGCTCCGCTTGCATAAAGGCCAGGTGGAACAACGCCAAGGGCTTGGCGCATGGCAGCCAGGTGACGTGCAGGATCTCAATGGAATTGCGCCCGCAGGAAATTTGCTGAGTTTTCTGATTGCTGCCGATGATGTGCAAGTACTCGGTCAGGAAACTCGGGCTTTTGATACGGCAAGCGGAGCCACATTGGATCTGAGTTTAACTTATGATCATGTTGGCTTTTCGCTTGATGGCAGTCGCTTGGCCGACCAACTCGCGCCCATGCTTGAGCAGCACATTCGCGCAAGTCGCAATGTGCCTGCCCATGTTGTGCTCGATGCAGGCCAAGCCTATCGCACCATGCAGGGTCGCGGCGAGCTGTGGATTGACGAAGCAGGCCTGCCGCGTCGCATCGCCTTGACCATTGAATTTCCTGCCCAACGTGGTCAAGGTCGTTCGGTTGCCACGATTGTTGGCGATTATAGCAACTTCGATCACAGCCGTTTAGCGCTTGCTTCAACTCCGTTTAGCGCCGACCCCATCACATGGATGCGGTTTCGTCTGATCGAAGGCTTGCCAGCTTTGCGCCTGTTGATACTGCAAATTGCCAGTATTGGGCTGCTGCTCGCGGTAATTGCGCTTTGGATGCGGCGTTTACACAATCGCACCGTCCATACCTACACCGTGGGTTTGGTCATTCTCTCTTTGCTGACCACGCCCTTGTTCCGCGCCGATGTGACGGCGGCCTTTGCTGCCGAGCAAAAGAGCGAACAAACTGAGCGCGAGCAGCAGATAACCCAACAGCAAGAGCTGCATGATGCCGTCGCCAGCCAAAAAACCAGCGCATGGAACCCCCAGCACAATCCCCAAACCACGCCAGTGCAGCCAGCGCTTGTCGATGCTGAATTAACTGCCTTATTAACCGAACAACCAGCCCTTGCTTTACCAGGCATGCTCGCCTCAAGCGATACGACCGATAGCGATAGCGATGGCCTGACCGATTACGACGAGGCGATTTGGGGTGCTTGCCCCAGCGCAAGTTCAACTAGCGATGCCTGTGCAGGAGTTGCCGATTCCACCGATAGCGATGGCGATGGCCTTGACGATGGCACGGAAGTCCATCAACTTGGAATCTTGCCCGACGAAGCCGATAGCGATGGCGATGTGATCGCCGACAACCTCGAAGTAACGGGATTTACGCTCGGCGGAATCCAGTGGTATCTCGACCCCTATGCCAGCGACAGCAACAGCGATGGCCTGAGCGATGGGATCGAATGTCAAGTTTGGGCTGCGATGTCGAGCGCCTATGATACAACGGCGGCGTGCCCCGATAGCGATGGCGATGGCATGCCCGATGTCTTTGATCTCGATAATGATGGCGATGGGGTCAATGATGCGGTTGATGCCTCGCCCAACGGCGTGATTTCTCAAACCTTCAACGGTGATACGCCGCTTGCATTAAGCATCAGCCAGCTTGAAACCAACAAGCCCGTGTATGTTGATTTTCAAATCACGCCCACGAATCCTGATCATCTTGATTATTTTGGCAGCGTGCTCGATTGGCCAACGGGCGATAGCGCTGGTCAAATTCAGCGCCACTTAGAAACCAACTTCGCCAATACCGACAACCTGACCTTGCGCAGCACTGATGCGAACGCTGCGAACGGCGATATTCGGCTGCTGCCCATGCTCCAAATTCGCATGCCCTACACCAGCGGCCACTACGCCAATTTGCCAGTCAATGCAACCTATAGCGGCACTAATCGTGATCGTGCGGTTGAGGTTGATAATTGGATCGATAGCAGTGCAATTGAGCGCTACGATCTCAGCGTCTACGATTCAAGCAGTGGCGACGGCGAATTATTGGCCTATCTGCCAGTCAGCTATATTGCCGATGAAACTGATGGCGGTGTGGTTGGCTTTACGGCGCGCATGCTCTATCAACCGAGCCAAGGCAGCAACGGGCGGGCAACATGGGGCGCAGCCCACGAAGTGCGCTTAGTGTGGCTCGTTGAAATGTTAACCGATACATGTAGCGACCCAAGCGACCTCAGCACCTGCGAAGACAGCTACGCGATCATCCAAACCTATTACGATACATGGAAATTGGCTGGCTTGACCGTGACTGAGGAACATGGCACCGATACGGCGATTGTCTATGAAAATCCGGTTGAGGATACAAACCTCGCGCTCGATAGCGATTTGTGGGTCGCCAGCTGGAACATGAGCAACAGCTTTTTGCGCGGACGCGATTGTAGCAGCATCAATGGCAGCGGCACATGCACCAGCAATGGGAGCCGCGATGTGACGATCAGCAATTTGGCGAGCAGCATCGATGGCTGGGCAGGCGGGGCCGCAAAGCATGATCTGGCGGTGCAACGCTTTACTTATACCCACCATGATGCCTATGTTGAAGATTTAACGATTACGCGCACGACCGCGTTGTTGAGCAGTGTGTTTACGCCCTATGCCAGCCAAACCAATCCCACCCTGCTTTTTGCCAGCGAACATCAAAGCCGCTCGGTTAATGTTGACGACAGCAGCGTTACAAGTAGCGCAATTACGCTTGATTTTGCTGCGGCAAATGTGCCGTTGGTAACCGAAGCGCGCATGAGTTGGGCACCCTACAGCTATAGCAATGGCGCGTGGGGCAACTACGACCCTGAGCAATATTTAACCCTCTTGAGCACTCTTCTCGTTGACGACGAATTTTTTCAAGCCGATGGCTCAAGCACCAGCCTCGATGACGTAAGCGGCAAGCAACTGTGGGCGCAAAGCTACTATGCAACCTTGCTGCAAGGGCTTTCAGAAACCGTCGAAAGCACAGGCACAGTATTGTGGACGCAGAGCACCGACGTGGATGAAGGCTTGTACTCGCCAGGCTGGCCATCGTCGACTCCGAAGGGCTTTACCTTTATTGGCAACGCCTACCTCAGCACTATCATCGAATCGGTCACCAAGTTTGCTAAATATAAGTCGATGGGCTATAGCGGCTATAGCTTTTGGAGCGTGATCAATCATGCCTATAAAAAGGGCTTTACCCAATATACCTTTGCCTTTGAACGCTTGCTACAAAATAAAAAGAGTATGGCGCTGCATGGATTAATTGGCGTAACCACGATTGGTTTGGCGGTTGGGGCAACCTTGTTTGCGGTTGGCTATCTCACTGGCGATGATGCAAGCTTTCAGGCTGGCGTTTATATTCTGAATGCGGCAACCGTGGTTGGGGTTGGCTTGTATATCGCCAATATGGTGCACAAATTCTATACCCTCTACCAAACAGGGATGGGCGTAAGCGCGGTCTTAAAATCGACGACCATGGCCAATTTTAAGGCGGTTGGCAAGTTTGGCTTGCTGCTGGGCGTGCTGATTCCATGGATCATCTTTCTCGCCACCTCTGGCGACGTGTTGTGGAGTATGATTACCACCGGCGAGGGGGGCAGCATTGCTTTTACGGTTTATGTGGCCTATACAATCGCCAGCACCATTATCACGGTGGTGATGTTTGCCTTGGAATATGTGCCTGGGATTGGCCAACTCTTCTCGTTCCTCTTTTTCATGGTCTATTTTGTCGATGGCATTCTGGCGATTTTTGGCCAGCAAACGGTCTTCGATCGCATGACCGAAGCACTTGCCAAGTTGCTCTACGATGTTGATCTCGTGGTCAAAAATATGGATTCGTCCGATCGCTTGACGCTTGATATTGTTAATCGCAGCCTTGGCAGCCCCGAAGATGGGTTTGTCGTGACCAATAGCATTTCATACACGATGCGAGTCACTAACACCCTGCTGTATGGCACGCAATATTCGGCATCCGATGCGAATAAGGCCTCGTTCCTCTACACACTCGACGATGAGCCAGTCGATTACCATACCCAGATTAGCAAGGGCGATATGCGTGGCGACTGGGTTGCCATCGGCGGGCGCAAAATTCAATTGACCAAAACGATTGAATCGGTCGACGCGTTAGATTTAACGCGAGTTGGCCTCGGCATCAATCGCTCGCTCGATGGCTTGCTCTATTTAAATGAAGCCTATCAAGTACCCTACACTGGCTGCTGGCTTGATCTCTTCAGTTGCAGCACCGAAACCGTTGGTGGCTCCAGTGAAATCAATATTGGGGCCAGCGAAACCCTCGATATTTTGCCGGCAACTGTCAGCGAATTTTATGCGCTCGATTGGAACGAGGATGGAGCGTTGCAGTTTCCCAGCCAACGCGATCACGATGGCGATGGCTTGCTCAGCACGGCGGCGGGCGGGGTTGACCCTGATGATCTGAGCCGCGATGCCGATGACGATTTATTGCTTGATAGCTATGAATTGGCTCAAGGCAGCGACCCAGAAGCAAGCGATAGCGATGGCGATGGGCTTGACGATGCCCGCGAATTGAGCCTTGGCACCAATCCCTTGCGCAACGATAGCGATGGCGATGGGCTTGACGATAAGACCGAAAGCACCACCGGCTGGTTGATTAGCTACACTGATGCCACGAGCAATCGTCGCTATACGCGGGTTTGGTCGGACCCCAATGTTGGCGATATTGATGATGATGGTTTGAACGATTTACAAGAGTTTGTCTATGGTTTCAACCCATGGGTCGCCACCGATGCCTCATTAATTGATACTCTTGTGCAATTTGCCGAGATGAACGTGCAGGAAGATACTGCGGCAGCCGTGTTGTTGCGCTTGGAAGAAAGTGCTGACGCACAAGTATTTGCCAATAGTGCCAGCGCCACCAGCTTTGCCTGTGCCAGCACTGCCAGCTGTCCGCTGGCAGCCCAAAGCGGGCGCTATGGCAATGCGGCCAGCTTCGATGGCAGCAACGATTATCTCGAGGCAAGCGTTCAGCTCAATCCAACGGCTTATACCCAATCAGCCTGGGTCTATCCCACCAGCAGCGATAGCAATTTCCATGGCATTGTCGGCTACGATGGCGGAGTGTTGGCCCAACGCGCACCAAGTATCTACCTTTTTCAGGCCGGGCGGGTGCAAGTTGGTTTTGGCGATGGCAGCACATGGAATAGTCTCTCAACCAGCAGTACCGTGCTCAGCAGCAATGCTTGGAGCCACATTGCCAGCACCTTTGATGGCACGACGATGCGCATCTATATCAACGGGGTTGAGCAAGCCAATTCCACCGCAGCCAGCGGCAAAGTGCCCTATCCAATCAGCACTTTGCGGGTTGGCCGCATCGACAACTATTTCAAAGGCGCAATCGACGAAGTGAGTTTGTTTGATCGGGCGCTTTCGGCCAGCGAAGTGGTTGCGCTTAAGGATGGCCGCTACAATCCCGATGATTTGATTGTGCAGCCAGGCGCAGCCTTGCAGTATTCAACCAACGTCACCAACACCCTAGCCGCCCAAGGCATTCATGGCCATTTGTTGGGCAGCAGCAGCGCCAGCGATCCCGTGGTTGCCCAGCCGAAGATCGCCTTGCGCTTCGAGGATGCGGATCGGAAGAGCGGCTTTAGCCCAGCTTCTGGCGAGAGCGAAGCAGCAACCTGTGTTGGCACGACCTGCCCAGCCAGCGATCTGGTCAGTGGTAGCGATCGCTCGCTGGCATTCGACGGCGTTGATGATCAGCTCTCGATTGGCACGCTGGCCTACGAAACCGCCTTTCAAGCCTCAACCTTCTCGTTCAAAGTAAAATTGAACGCCTTGCCAAGCGCCGGCAAAACTATGAGCCTGATTGCAACCGAAACAACCCAAGCCTATGGGCTGAATGTCTCGGTCAATAGCAGCGGCAAACTGGTCGTGGCGTTAAATGATGTCAGCCCAGCCTTGACTGGCGGCATCACCATGGCCACCAACACCTGGATTACCATCACGATTAATGTCAACGACAAACAACTGCGCGTCTATCAAAACGGAACCTTAGATAGCGGACTCAATAACAATGTACGCTTGCGGCTCGTGGTTGGGGCTGGCACGTTGGGCAATAATAGCGATGGAACTAGCCCATTGCATGGCAATCTCAACGACATCAGCATCATCAACAATAATGCCGAAACCGTCTTTGCGCTTGGCTTCGATGAACATAATAGCAGCCTACGCACCAGTTTTGCCAACACTGCCAGCGGTGGCAGCACCGTCACCTGTGCGACGACGGCAACCTGTCCAAGCTTAACCGCTGGTGTAACCAACGAGGGCCTGCTGTTCGATGGCAGCGACGATTATTTGCCCTTGCCTGCCGTGGCGAGTAGCGCAGCGGGAACAAGCGGCTCGCTGAGCTTTAAACTCAAATTGACGGCGCTCCCAGCCAGTGGTTCCTACTACTATTTACTCGATAATGGCTGTTCAAGCTCGGCGGGCGCAGGCTATTGTTTACGCGCCTTCGTTGATTCAGCTGGGCTAATCTCGATGGGCTTGGTCAACCGCAGTACAACCAACGTCGCCTTTGGGCCATTTTCAACGACCGCTGCTGGCGGCTTCAGTGGCAAACTTGGCAGTTGGGTCACGGTGGCAATTAGCTGGAACCTCGCCGCAGCGGCAGGCGCAACCAGCACCTTCACCATCGCCACAACCTACAATGGCACGACCACAACGGCTAGCAGTAGCGGCACCAGCACCTACTGGCCCTTGATCACGACCGATAGCAATGCGCGGTTTGGGCGACGCGGGAGTGGATCGATGCCGCTCAACGGGGCGATTGACGATTTCGTTGCCACCAGCTACGCGCTTAATTTTGACCAACCAAGTTTTAACGTTGAGCAAATCAATCGGGTCAATGCGGGACGGGTTGCGGCATGTCGGGCATTCTATAGCTGTCCCACTGCGACCAGCGCTGGCAAATTTGGCTCGGCGCTGCGCTTCGATGGCAGCGATGATTATATGGTGCTTGATCATACCTTGGCCAATGATTTCAGCATCGCATTTTGGATGCAATCGAGCCAAACCACGGGCAGCGCCAGCGCATGGTGGCAGGGCAATGGCTTAATCGATGGCGAGGTTGCGGGCAATGCCAACGACTTCGGCATTGCCTTGGGTGATGGCGGCAAAATCTTGTTTGGGGTTGGCAACCCGACAGCCAGCGATACAACCATCAAAGGTGGCAGCGTCGCCAATGGCAGTTGGCATCATGTGGTGGCAACGCGGGTCAAACAAAGCGGTGCGATGCGATTGTATGTTGATGGCGCGTTGGTCGCCAGCGGCACTGGCAACACCGCCAGCCTGAGTGCACCACCCTTCTTGCGCCTTGGCATGATCCAAACGGGCTATAATGCCTACGCAGGCTTGCTCGATGAAGTTGTGATGCTGCCCGCAGCGGTTGATCTGGCAGGTGCACAATTGCTGATGCAAACCACCTATCCCATGATCGCGCTTGCCAACGACTTCACAACCTTCCAACTCGATGCACTTTCGGCCAGCACGGTGAGCGCCGCTGCCACCGTGAGCAGCAATGCGGTAACCAGCCGCCATACATTCAGCCAAGAGGTCGAGGCCGCAATCGATCTTCAATCGACGATTGTGTATCCCGTGACCGATAGCAATGCAGCAAACATGCCGCTGCTCATGCCGTTTGAAGAAGTGCCAGGCGAAACCACATTCAACAACTATGGCACGCTGACGGGCTACAGCCAAAGCAACGACATGAAAACCCCAACCTGCTATACCACGATTGGCTGCCCAACCACAGGCATGCACGGCGTGGTTGGACGGGCAGCATCGTTCAATGGCAGCGGCGATTGGCTCAGCTGTACCTATTCTGGGGTTTTGGGCTTGCCCTGTGCGTGGGGTGAAATCAACATTCGCACCGTGGCGGCGTGGGTCAAGGCCGATCGCGGCACGATTGCCGATTTCCGTGGCTCGCTCGGCAGTAGCGGAATTGAGTTGGATTACAACAGCTTCAAAGTAACAATCAACGGGACAACCTATCGAATCGCGATTGATCTGCCGGAAAATGAATGGGTGCATGTCGCAGCAACCGTCGATATGACCAGCCGCATAGCCAACGTCTACGTGAATGGAGCGCTATCCGGCTCGACCAGCATTGGCAGCAGTGGAACCTACAACGGCAGTTTCCCCTCGATTGGGGCCAATCGGGCAGGAACATTTGGCAACCTTGGAGCCGATGGCGATTTCTTCCATGGCGCGATGGATGATTTGCGTGGCTATACTGTCACGCTCTCAGCCAGCCAAATCAAACAACTCTACACCGAATCAGCACCAGCCATGGCCTTCGATTTCAATGCGGATTCAAGCAGTGCCAGCAGCATTCGCGATAGTTCGGTCAACGGCTATACCGGCGTACTGCGCGGCTCGGTCTGCAATACTCTGACCCTCAATTCTGCCGATTTCGGCAACTTTGGTGCTGATGGGGTTAATATTCGCTTGGAGAGCAGCGATCAACTGATTCTGAGTATCCCGTTGATCACAACTGCCGTGCAACAACTGAATGTGAGCGTGCCAATCTGTGGCCTAGAAACGCTCACCATTGAGCAAATTGCGGCCAATGGCACGGTTTCCTCCTATGCCATGCTGATCTTGAATGCGGACACGACAAATCTCACAACCAGCGCGACCTTAGGCTCGTATCCATTCGACCATATGGTGTTGAACTATAGCTTTGCAACGCCCGCAACCAGCAGCGCACCCAGCCTCACCGATGGCAAAATCGGCCAGACCATGACCTTTGGCGGAGCTGGCGCGGTTGAAGTGCAAAGCCCAACCGCTGTTTCAGCCCTCACCAGCACCTTTAGCCTAAGCGGCTGGATCAATCCAGACGATGTTGCTGGCTTCCAACAGATTATCGCCAGCGGCATGGATGCCAGCAACAATAATGGGTTCAGTCTCGAATTGAACGATAATGCGCTTCAATTCCGTACCTTGGGTGTAAAAACCTATGCCAGCAGCGCCAGCGTGCGCGCCGAAGTCTGGCAGCATATCGCCGTGGTCTTTGATAGCAACTATGATGCGCTGTTTTATGTCAATGGAGCATTACAACAAACCATCGATGGCTCAGCCGTTGCCAAAGCCAACACCGATGATCCAACCTATCTTGGCGGCAGCGCAAGCAGCATTGGCGTATTGCAAAACTTCTTCCGTGGCCAACTCGATGAGCTGGTGATTTATGACCGCCAACTAACCACCGGCGAAATCTATGCTATGTATCTCCGCGATCTGCGTTGGTATAGCGCTCGCAGCGCGGTCGAGCTTCAGGTTGATACCGACGCGCCAAGCATCACCCTGCTCAGCGATGCGGCCTACGTGGCCAATCAACCAACAACGCTGGTCGTCTCGACGATCGATCCAACCTCAGGGGTACGCTTGCTTGACGTTGGGGTCAAACGCCCCAATACCAGTAGTTACAGCTGGTCGAGTGCGTCGCTCTGTGCCGAATCGCTCAGCGTTGCGACCAACGCCGCGTGGTGTTACAGTTTTGACCCGACCAGCCTCAGCGGCGCAGGCAGCTATAGCCTGCAATTCCGCGCCGTCGATGCGGTCGGCAATCAAACGATTTCGCCAGCCTATGCAATGAATATCGATCAGATAGCACCAACCGTCGCGAGCACCTACAACAACCACTGGCAACCGCTCGTCGCCAGTGCCAGCGATGATCTAGCTTGGACAGTGGCGCTCAGCGGCACACTCAGCGATAGTGGCAGTGGCATTGATCCAAGCGCGGCGCAACTGAGCTTAATTGATAGCACGGGCGCTGTAGCAGGGCTAGATCATGCCCAAACTGTCAGCGTCAGCGGCACTACTTGGAGCATCAGCTATGGCTTTGCCAACAAACGCCCATCGGGCCGCTATCAACTGCGTTTCAGTGCCGCCGATGCCGTTGGCAACCAGTGGTCGGGAGTTATTGGGAGCATTCTGCTTGATGGCCGTGCGCCTACCATGGAGCTTGCGCCCGACCTGCTGCCTTCGCGGATTATCAGCACCACACCAAGCCTGAATGGGCTTGTGGTCGAAAAACCACGCTGGGGTGGCGAGATCGCTGCCTTCCCATTTGCCGAAGCCAACGGCGCAACCAGTTTTGCCGATTATTCGGCGAGCCAGCTGACCGCAACCTGTACAGGCCAGACCTGTCCAAGTGGCGTGAGCGGGTTATTTGGCCGTGCGCTCAGCTTCGATGGTAGCAACGATAGCCTGACTATCGCACCAACCACGACCCTTGATCTCGGCACAGCTACCCTCAGCGTATGGATCAAACCAAGCTGGATTTCGGGAACGCTTGGCTATGCGCCGACGATTGCAGCCCAGAGCAACGGCAGCACACCAAATTGGCGCTGGCAGCTGGGTGCAAATTATCGCAGTATGCACCTAACGACGGGGAACACAACGACAAGCCTACCACTCACTATAATACCCAATCAATGGTCGCATCTCGCCTTGGTTCAAGCAGGCGATAGCTGGACTGGCTATCTGAATGGGATCGCGCTTGGCACGGTTGATCAAGCGTTTGGGACGACGACCAACTTGCCACTATACCTTGGCTCGAATGGCGGCAGCCAATTCTTCGCAGGCCAGCTTGATCAAGTGACGATCTACGATCGGGCTTTGTCGGCAGCAGAAATCTATGCCGTGGCTCAAAGCTCGGTTGCGGGAAGTAGCCAAGCTCAGGTTTGGCTGGCTCCCGACGCAACAATGTTGCCCGCCAACCCACGGATCAGCTATGATTTTGCCGACGTTCGCGGGGCAACCAGCTTTACCGACGCAAGCGGCAATGGCCATACTGCAACGTGCACCAACTGCCCAGCCGCAACCACGGGCTGGACTGATAGCGAAGCGCTCTGGTTTGATGGGGTTAACGATGGCCTGAGCGTGACGATTACCAACAATCTGAGTTTGACAAGCTTTACCCAAGCAGCCTGGATCTATCCAACTGGCAGCGATTCGGGCTATCACGCGGTGATGGGTTATCAACCAGGTTCGCTCAATCAGCGTCGCCCACCAAGCATTTATATCAATCAAAAGAATCGAGTTCACGCTGGATTTGGCGATGGCAGTGTCTTTACATCGCTGCAAACCGGCCCCGTTTTGAGCATCAATGCATGGAATCACCTTGCGACGACCTTTGATGGTCAAAACTATCGCGTGTATGTGAATGGCACGGCGGTGTATACCTCGACGGCCAGTGCAGGCCGCACGCCATATCCGGTTTCCAAGTTGGAGATTGGCAAGGCCGATACCTATTTCAACGGATCAATCGATCAGGTCCGAATCTATGATCGGGCATTGTCGGCCAAGGATATTGGGTTGTTGGCTTCAAGCTGGACAAATGCGCCGCTTACGGGGGCAGGCACAGCCAGCGCCGATTGGACATATGCAATTCCCAATGGGCTTCAAGGCCTGTACAGCCTGCGCATGCGAGGCACTGATAGTTTCAGCAACACCGATACAATCGCCACGGTGTGGCGGGGTATGATCGATAGCGTTGCGCCGACGATCAGCCTCAGTGCACTCCATCGCGGTGGTGGCTATGCCGCCTCAACCGTCTATACCGTAACGGCCAGCGATCTGTTCCTTGATCCCGCAACGCTCAGCATGCCATGTCAACCGCTAACCAGCAGCCTGACATCCAATCCCATGAGCGGCACAAGCACATTAACGGCGACATGCAGCCTTGCAGGCCATCAACAAGGCCTCGTAAACGCAAGCATCCGCGATGTGGCAGGCAACGATGCAACTGCCTCGTTGCAGTTGCCAACCCCAACGCCAAGCTCAGCAATCGTCATTTCAACGCCAGCGGGCGTGATCACAACAGCACCCATCAGCATCACGGGCGGAGCCTATGCACCCGCTGGCATTCAACACATAGCAATCACGATCAATGGTGATAGTGGAGACACGCTTCAATTTGGCACGGGCATTACGAATACCCTCTGGGCCACAACCTGGCAGCCACAAGCGAGCGGTCACTACACCATAACGGCTATCTTGACCGCTGTTGACGGCGGCATCTCGACCGCTACGAGCAGCATCACCGTGCGCGATGCCTATCAACTCATAGCCAATCGAGACGGGAGCGGCACTGGCCGAATCACCAGTATGCCCGCAGGCATCGATTGTGGCGGTAGCTGTGCAGCCTTCTTTGCTGCCAGCACGGTCATTACGCTCACCGCCCAACCAGATCCAACGTCACTATTCAATGGCTGGAGCGGTGCATGTAGTGGCCAGACAGTCTGTGCTGTGACCATGAATCAGGCTCAAGCTGTGACCGCAAGCTTTCGCCTGAACACGTATCCACTCAGCATCGATTTCGCAGGCGATGGCGCTGGCACGATCACAATTATGCCAGCAGGCCTCCAATGTAACGAGCAAACGCCCACATGTTTGGTGATGGTCAATGCAGGAACTGTCGTGACCATCACCGCCGCGCCAATGCCAACCAGCCGCTTTGTTGGCTGGAGCGGCGCTTGCAGCGGGGCAACGATAGCATGTATTAGCATGATCGATCAGGCGCGGCAGGTGACGGCTACCTTTGCGCTGCTTCCGCCAACGGTCACACCAACGATCATGCCAACGGCGACTCCAACCAGCACGCCAACGATCATGCCAACGGCAACCCTAACCAGCACGCCAACCGCGCTGCCGACATTAACCACAACGGCTATCCCAACCAGTTCAGCGACGGCAACGCTGACCTCAACCAGCACGCCAAGTCCGACCGCAACCGCGACGGTCACGCCAAGCGTTTCAGCCACGGCAACAACCAGCCCAACGAGTTCGGCCACTGCGACCATCGCAAGCACGCCGACCCATTCAGCAACGCCAACAGCTACGCCCAGCGTCGTTGCACCAAGCTATCAGATCTATCTTCCAATGACAATCCACGGAACGCCATAGAACGGAGTCGCAACCGCCTAATTAAACCCAACCATGCCCATGCACCTAAGCAAACGTAGGTGCATGGGCAATACACTCGAACAATACCCAACCAAGCATCCAGCATCGGCATCAAGTGCCTAAACCTAAATCGTGCCTCCCCAGTCACGTTGAATTTAAGCAGTTGCATCGATTCAAGTCTCCTCAATCTATTCCAAATAAAACAGATGTGCTATGATGGAGTTATATTTCACAGGAGCTTGATTAAGTATAGGAGATGCAGATGAATATTGCAGCGTTTCGCCATTTCTACGACTATCACTTTGCCGAAAACCGCCAGCTCTTGGAATATTATGTCGCGCAATTATCCGATCAGCAGTTTATCCAAGAAGTAGCATATTCGCTCGGCTCGGTGCGCAACCAACTTGTGCATTTGATGAGTGTTGATCAAACCTGGTTTAGTGGCTTGCGTGGCGTAGAATTTCCCGAACCACTTGATCCCAACGCGTTCCCTAATCTGGCCACCTTGCGCAGCTATTGGGCTGGGGTTGAAGCTATGATGCGCGAGTATTTAGCGAATTTGCAGGATGCAGATTTGCAAACCAAACCGCTTGATGGCGAAGATGAAAATTTGATTGTCTGGCAAGTATTATTGCAAGTTGTCAACCATGGCACCGATCATCGCGCCCAAGTGCTGCGCATGTGCCACGATTTTGGGGTCAAAACCAGTTCACAAGATTATATTTTTTATGTCTATGACAATCCTTCAGCCTAAAAAAATCGGCGAGCCACCTCAAAATAGGTAGCTCGCCAAACTACCTTTTAGGCGAGTTGCGCGGTTGGGCGGCGGGGGCGATTGTTGTAGTAGAGCACCAGCCAGCAAACGAGGGTAAACATCGCCAAAGCCACAAAACCATAGCTAAACGAGCCAGTTTGTTGGCGAATGTAGCCCAGTAGCAAGGGCGGGAAGAAGCCGCCCAAGCCACCAGCCGCACCCACCAACCCAGTCACAATCCCAACTGATTGCGGGAAATATTCGGGCACAAGTTTGAATACGGCCCCATTGCCTAAGCCAATTGCCGCTGCCATGCCTAGCGCACCAATCGTAAATGGCACAACATTGTTGAAGGCCATTAAGCCTGCCATACAGGTCGTAATCGGAAAGACCCATTTCAAAATTGTATTGCCGCCAACTTTATCGGCCAAAATCCCGCCAACTGGGCGCAAAGCCGTCGCCACTAGCACAAAGCCAGCGGTGCGCAAACCTGCATCGGTTTTGCTCAGACCAAATAAATCGGTCAACAAAGTTGGCAAATAGACTGCCATGGCCACAAAACCACCAAAGGTCAAAAAGTAGTAGAGGCTCAAAATCCAGCTTTTGGGGCTGCTCATCGGCTGTAAAATTTGGCTTAGACTTTTGACTTGGCCTTGGCGCGGCGCATTGCGGGCAAAGAGCATAAAGCAGATTAGCCAAACCACGGTCAAGGCCGAAAAAACCCAAAAGCCCCATTGATAGCCCAAATTGGCCGCCAGCACTGGTGCACCAAACGCCGCCAACGATTGACCTGCATTGCCAGCACCATACACACCCAAGGCAAAACCTTGGCGTTGCGGTGGATACCAACCACTGACAAAGCCAACCCCAACCGAAAAACTCGCCAGCGCCAAGCCACAACCAAAGGCCGCAATTAGCAGTTGATTGTAACTTTGCACCCAGCCCATGCCAAGCGATGGGATAATCGCGCCAGCCATCACGGCACTAAACACGATCCGCCCACCATAACGATCAGTCAACATCCCCAGCGGAATCCGCCCCAAACTACCAAGCAAAACCGGCAAGGCCAGCGCAATGCTGACCTGAACGGGCGTAAGATTCAAATCGGTTTTAATCGTTGGCATCATGGCCGAAACCGAGCCAAATATTGCAAAACAGACGGCAAACGCGCCGGTTGCGAGAATCAGTTGGCCAAGATTGCCACGGGGTTGGCCCTCGTTGGCGGTTGCTTGAGCATTCATTGCAAGGCTCCTATCAGTTGGGCTTTCGATCAAGCTTGTAGAGAAATCTCAGCAAGCCAAGGTTGAGCAGCAAACAGATGCAGCTAAAAATCAGGGCTGGCAGTGGCACACCGCTATCGCCACCAAGATACGAGTTCATGGTGGCGGTCAACAGCCAAAGCTGCACAATATCGATGATCAACACAATGCTTAAAATGCCATGGACGATGGTCATTTTTTGCTGGCGGGGAAAGCGTTGTTTCATATGCTGCGTAGCTCCACGGCGGTTGCAAAAATCTCATCGCCACGCACTTCGACATGAATGCGCGGCAATGGGCGTTGTGGCGGCCCAGCTAATGGGCGGCCTTCAGCCAAACTAAACGAGCCATTATGGCAGGGGCAGCCAATTTGGTTTTCGGCAACATTGGGAATCACGGCGCACGAAAGATGAGTACATTTTTGGCTATAGGCGAGCAAGGTATCAGCATCGGGGCGCACTAAAATGCATGGCTCATGTTCGTTGGGATAGTGGAACACCAATGTGCCGCCAACCGGAATTTCGCCAAGGCTGGCAATTTTTTGGGCTGGTGGTGGCGCTGCTTGGTTGCGCTGCCAATTTTTAAACAAAATCCAAAATTGGCCTGCACTAAATGCCGAGCTAATCAGCACCAAAAATTTGGCAAATTCTCGCCGCGAAACATAATTATCTTGGGCGACATCAATCGGGAAATCTTGCCGCCATTGCGGCTGTTCGCTCAATGGCAAGCCATCGGGCGCAAGCGAAAGTTCATCGTGGTCGCGAGTCATAATCAGCATGTCCTTTCAATCTTAGGTTGCAACAAACAGCGTTTGATGGCTTATTCGTCGTGCATCATCAAGAAAATATCGTGACCACTGGTGTGATCATGCATAGCCGAAAGCACGTCGATGTGTTCTGGTTGGGCTGTTCGCGGCACCATCATGTGGACTTTGGTGCTGATTGTTTGCTGACCAAATTGAAATTGATTGATTGGCATCGAGCGGGGACGTTGGGCTTCAATTTGCTCGCGTGTGCCATAGTATAAAGCACCACTTGGGCAGACCGAGGCGCACATCGGCGCTTTTCCTATCGAAGTTCGGTCATAACACATATCGCATTTCATCATCAGTTCAGCACCACTATTCATCTTGGGCACGCCAAACGGGCAGGCCAGCACACAGTTGTTGCAGGCAATACAGCGTGGTTTACGCGCAGTTTGCACCACGCCATCGGGCGTTTTCTTAATGGCATCAGCAGGGCAAACCTCGGCGCAGGTTGGCGAATCGCAGTGCATACATACCACTGGCGCGGTTTGGGTCGAATAGTGCCGATTCACAAATTCAAGGTGAATCATGGCCTGACCTTTGTGGGTGTCGCACTCGCTACAGGCTTGGACACACGATTGGCAGCCGATGCAACGGCTGGGATCGATAAAAAATTCATACTGGGCTTCAGGCATGGTAGGCTCCTATTGCTGAGGCTCAAGTTGGCTGGCATAGGCTGGTGCTTGGCTGGCTTTGATCAAGCGCACAGCACAAACCTTGTACTCAGGAATTTTCGAAATTGGGTCTTGAGCGGCGATCGTGAGACGATTGATGCTCTTTTGGCCAGCCCAGTGATAGGGCACAAAAATCGTATCTGGGCGAATCGTGCGCACAACTTGCGCCCGCAAGGTAATTTCGCCACGCCGAGTTTGGGCCGTCACCCAATCGCCTTCTTGGATGTTGAGCCGCATAGCAAGTTGCGGGTGTAGCTCAATTCGTGGCTCGGCATATTGATCAACCAATGGGCCAATGCGGCGGGTTTGGGTTCCCGACAGAAAGTGGCTAATCACGCGGCCAGTTGTCAGCATCAAGGGATATTCTGCATCAACATCTTCGGCGGGCGGCGTGTAGGGCGCAACATTGAAGCGCGCTTTGCCATCGGGGAAGTAGAACGGGCCAGCGCCTTTGGCCACCGGATTCCAAGAATTTGGCTCGAACAGACGCGGCGTGCCGGGGTGATCATCGCTGGGGCATGGCCAGAATACTCCATTTTGGGCTTCAATTTTTTCATAGCTAATTCCTGAGTAATCGGCAACGCCACCTTTCGAGGCGCGGCGTAATTCCTCAAAAATCGCCCGTGGCCCATCAAAGGTAAAGCCTTTGCTACGGCCCAATGCTTGGGCAATATCCTGAATGATGCGCCAATCTTGGCGGGCCTCACCTGGGCATTCAATCGCTTGATTGATTTTAATGACCCGACCCTCTGCTTGAGTAACAGTCCCTTCATCTTCCTCTTGCAGCGAGCCAGGCAACACAATATCAGCATGGCGCGCGCTATCGTTCAAGAAGAAATCAATCGAAGTATAAAATTCCAGTTTATCGAGCATTGCGCTGACGTAATCGCTATCGGGCAGCGAAACCTTGGGATTGAAGCACAAACTCAGCAAACCTTTGATCTCGCCAGTTTCGATTTTGCGGAAAATTTCGTAGGCATCAACGCCTGGCTGGGGCATTTCCTCGACAGGCATATCCCAAATGTTGGCAATATGTTGGCGATGTTCAGGATTGGCCAAATCGCGCCAGCCTGGCAATTGATCACATTTTTGGCCATGCTCGCGGCCACCTTGGCCATTAGCTTGGCCAGTAATCGTGGCATAACCACAATTTGGCCGCCCGATGCGGCCCGAAGCCAGCACAAGGCTAATCGCGCCCAACACGTTTTGCACGCCATGGGTATGGTGTTCGATGCCGCGGGCGTGAGTCATAAACGAGGTTTTGGCCGTGCCCCACCATTCTGCTGCTTGTTGAATACCCTTTTCAGCAATCCCCGTTACCTCGGCAGTGCGCTTGGGAGTCCAATCGGCAACATGTTCGGCTACAGCTTCAAAGCCAACCGTATGATTGTTAATAAATTCATGATCAAGCCAATCGTGTTTGATCATCAGGTGCAAAATGCCGTTGAAGAGCGCAATATCACGGCCTGGCTTAATTGGCAAATACAGGTCGCAAGTGCGGGCAATTGGCGTGATGCGTGGATCGACGACGATAATTTTGGCTCCATTTTCGCGTGCTCGCCAAACATAGCTGGTGGTGATTGGCGCACATTCGGCCACATTCGCCCCGCTAATCCAAATCACATCGGTATGGAGCATATCGTCCCAAGCGTTGGCGGCGCGGTCGATGCCGAATGATTTTTTGTTGGCAGCGCCAGCGCTCACCATACACAAGCGCCCGTTGTAATCGATATAGGGCGTTTTGAGGCACATGCGGGCAAATTTGCCCATCAAATAGGTTTTTTCGGTGGTCAAACTTGCGCCAGAGAGAATCCCGAAGGCGCTATTGCCATATTGGGCTTGAATGCGACCAATTTCGCCAGCCACGCGCTGAATCGCTGCATCGTAGCCTATTGGCCGAAAACCGCCGCTACTGGCTGGATCGCGCTCCAAGGCGGTCAATAAGCGATCTGGATGCGCCCCTTGCAAATAGCGCTTCACGCCTTTGGGGCAAAGCATACCTTGATTAAACGGGAAGTCATACCACGGCTCGAAGCCAATCACAGTATTATCTTTGACTTTGAGTTGAATGCCACATTGCTGGCCACAAAAGCAACAGTGGGTTTTGACCAAGCGATCTGGCTCAACGCCAGCCTCAAGCCGTTGGCCTTGGGCATGGGCGAGATGCGGGCCAAACACGGCAATCATCTCAAGTTCAGAACGGGGAAGCTGTGCCATATCGAAAACTCCTCACAAACCTAAAAATGCAGATTGGCCTGATCTTCATGGCCAAGCGGGCCTTCGCTGATAACGGGGTTGCCAAAGCGCGGGGCGGCTGGTTGCTCGTGCATACTCGAAAACATTTGGTCGCCAAAATTGCCTTGCCACTGTTTGGTTTGAGCCAAAACGAACATCGCGCGGCGGCATGGCGGGCAAATCCATTGATAATGTTCGACTTCGCCCGCAACTTCGTAGCGAAAACCAAGTTGCTTTTGGACGCTAATTAAATCTTCGACGTGCATGCGCGAGGAATAAGCCTCGCCACAACGGCGGCAATGGGCTTGCTCGCTGGTTGCGCCTGCATCTTTATAGAAGGTTGCGCCAAGTTGCGCGGGGCGCTGGAAGATGTGAAAAAACTTGCCAAACGGCATATACAGCAAGGTAAAAATCACGGTAATTGCGTGCAAAATCGCAATAAAATCGAAGGCATAGCCACGCATCCAAGTATAACTGGCGGTCAGCATCACGCCGGTCACGCTAATTGCAAACAGTAAAATCAGCGGCAAAATATCTTCAACAAATTGCTGCACCGAGGCCGCGCCATGGTCGCGCATGCGCCGCCACATCGCCAGCATCACGCCGAAAATCACCGCGAACGACGACCAAACCAAGCCATGAAACATCAAAAAGGCAAAAATCGAATCGACGGGGAAGTCGAAGAGCGCAAAGCCAAACAGATAGGCCCGATACGAATCCAACGAGCCAGGCACGCTGGCGAAGTGCAGCCAGCCAAAAACTAAGGGAAACGTGATTGCGACAGCGACAATACAGCCCCACATAATGAACCAGTGAGCCAGCCAGCGCAGCTTGCCACGCTTCCAAATAAAGCGATTAGCGGCAAAATCGCTGCTAGTGCGGGTAAATAAATTGCGCATGTTGGTCAATAAGCGCTGAGGTTTAAAAAACATTTGCCAGCCGCGTTTCCAATACATGGCGGTTGGCGGGCGTTGCAGCCACATCGTGTAGCGGTAGGTAATGCCAAAGGTGGCAAAAAGCGTGGCAAAGGTGTAAGCGACAAGGGCTGCATCAAAATGCGCAAGCTCGCGCGAGCCAACCGCAATCATAATTGCAAGGCTGATTGTTGTTATGCAGCCCCAAAGAATCGCTTTGCGAACGGGGTGGCGTTTGACCATCGGGTGCTCCTTGAACCAAAACGACACTGTTGTTTTAAGTTGGCACATTGGGGAATCACAAGCAGGATACTCGCGAATGCCCCGCAACAATGTAATCAGCTAAATACCTGAGGATAAAAACTCCTTACAATGCAGTGATTAATGTCAGATAGGCTTGCTGGATGTGGCCTACCGACTCAAACGAATAGCCTTCGTCGCTGAGCGTTTCATGCAAAATCACCGGAATTCGGTCGGTCACACCAATTAAATAGCTCGCTGGCGGCAACCGTTTGAGCGTGGTGATGGTGCGTACCATCGGTTCTGGCGGCTTGAGGCCACGATTATCCAAAACGACACAGGGCTTGGCTGGATTGAGTTGGTCGGATTGTTGGGCTTCGCTATTGGCAACGCGCCTAATAAATACCAACCAATCATCGTCTGTATGTTGATAGGCCCAGGCTTGATAGCCACGGCGATCTAGCCACTGATACAGCGGGACTGGCTCGAAACCACTGCGCAACAGCAAAAGCTGATCGGCGGCGAGGGCAAGTGTTGCCGGAGTAATGAGCGCCAGTGGATTTTGGGCGGTTGCTTGGGCTTCGCGCACATCAAGCAGCGCTGTAATGTGGCTCAATTGCAGCCATGCTGGAGGCGTGGTTGGATCAGGCTGCTGATCAAAATCTTCAGCAAGTGGCGTACCCACAGCTGGCTCAGGCTGGGCTTGATTGAGCGCTTGCAGCAAGCTCGCAGGCTCAATCTTGGCAATTTGGGCTGCCTGTTCAACCGTAACCATACGCGCAAACACCCGCCGCAACAGCGGATTGCGCAGCCGTTGAAAGGCTGTATGTTGGGACACAAACACCTCAAGCAAATTGGGATAGCGCTTGAGAATATCGGCGACCGTCATCGTAGCAGTAATCATGGATACCTCGCGGGCTGAATGCCTTGTTTGGCGAGTCTAGCTCCAGCAGGTTGGTTTCGGCAGCGACTTTTCTCACATGACGCTGGTGTGAGAAAAGTCACGCCCTCGATTCGCTCAATTTGCTACGCTCATGCAGAGGTTAATTGTTGAAACGAGGATGCTATGCATGTGCCCAGCCAAAACTATAATCATGCCCGCAACGTGTTGATTTTGCTGTTGATTGCCCAAGGCTTTCTGTTGGCTTGGGCTGGCCTACAAGCCAGTATTGCCCCGCAGCTGATTGGCTTTCCCTACAGCCCCAACATCTTAAGTTTGACCCACCTGATTACGCTTGGATGGGCGAGCTTAATCTGTCTGGCGGCCTTGTATCAGCTCTTGCCAGTGCTGTTGCAACAACCCTTGGCGTGGCGCAGCATGGTCGATTGGAGCTTTGGCGCATTTGTCATTGGCAGCGGCATCTTTAGTTGGGCCTTTAGTCAGGCGGCAACTCATTGGCTGATCAGTGGGGCTAGCTTGATGAGTGTTGGCTTGGTGGCTATTTTGGCAAGCTATGGCCGCACGTTATGGCAAGCACGCCAGTGGGATGTAACGACGATTGGCATTAGTTTAGCATTAACTACCTTAGCAATTCAACTCCTAATCGGCATTATGCTGGTGATCAATCGTTCGGTCTTGCTTTGGCCAAGTTTGGTTGCTTATGGCCCACTCGGCCATGCCACGCTAGGAGTGCTCGGTTGGTTTAGCACGCTAACCTTGGCCTTGAGCTATCGGTTATTGGCAATGTTCAGCTTGGCCCATGGCTATGTTTGCCGCTGGCGCTGGGTTGCAGTGTTGGGCATGAACGTGGCGGCGTATGCAACCGCTATTGCCCTATGGCTGCAAGCTTCAAATATCATTATGTTGAGCTGCGCTAGTTTAATATTGGTCAGTCTTGGGGCATGGTTGACTGATATTGGTTCGATTTTGCGCCATCGGATTCGCCGCCAAATCGAAGGCCCGATTAAGCTGTTTATTGCTGCTGGCGTATGGCTGCTCTTCTGTAGTGGCTGGGCGTTTGGCGCAGGCTTAGGTTGGTTGCCCGGAAGCGGGGTTAAGCAATTCCAAGTTTTGTTTATGGCTGGAATGCAAGGCTGGATTGGGCTAGCAATCATGACGATGTTGCATAAAATCATTCCATTTTTAATTTGGATTGATCGCGCCAATCGCCCAACCCAGCATGTGCCAACCACCGCCCGCGAATTGTTCTTGCCCCAACTCACCGCTGCCTCAATTGCAAGTTATGGCTTGGGCAGCGGCTTGGTGATTCTCGCTGTGATAATTAATAGCGTTTGGGGCTTGCGCTTGGGCAGTGGCTTGATTGCCGCTAGCGGCCTAGCGCTGGTGCTCAATTGCTGGCATGGGCTGCGTGCAGAACATAGAGCAAAGAGCATAGAACAAAGAAAAGTATGAAGGATGAGGGATGAAGTCAAAAACCTATAGCCCATAGCCCATAGCCTCAATGTTGAATAATCTGTGCAATCTGTGGCTAAAAACTTAACCTTCGTGCTCTTCGTGTCCTTCGTGGATCAAAAAATAAACCTTCGTGATCTTCGCGTTCTTCGCGGTTTCTAAGCTAGGGTCGGGGATCACAAATTAAACATCATCCTCAGCATAAACGATATTGCAGAGTGGCAGCACCTCGCTGCGTTTGACCCGCCGCCGATGACGGGGATTAGGCGCAAGCTCAGCGTTAGCGGTATATTCGTGGAGTTTGCCGCTACGAATCAGCCGAATAACCCGTTGAGTCGCCACATTGCTGCCAACCAACGCTGCATCAGGGTAGAGCAGCTGCGCCGCCTCGGTGATCGTAATTAAATCATCTGCATCAAGCCATGCCAGCACCGCCCCACAAACCGCGCCAATTCCTGGCTGAGTCCAAAATTCTGCCGGAATAACTGGTTCGGCGCTCAACGGCGCTTGCCACAAAAGACGACAAACATCATCGAGCACGCCCTTAATTTCAAAATAACGGGCCACACCGGCAGTTTCGCGCTCGATTTCGCCATTAGCAACCTGCACCAAAAGCGTCAGTTCTTGCTCCAACAAACTTGGAGCCATTGTTGAATTGGCGGAAGCGCCACCCCACCATAAATGCTCAGCCAGCCGCTGCTGCGCTTGCATCACCGTCGCCAAGGTTGTTTGAATAATCAGCGTAGCATCAGATTGCATACCCCATCCTTACGAAATTAATTTTTCAATATACGTATATTACATCAATATACGTATATTATCAAATAATAGCAGGATGTGGATTGCGGCTAGGGCTCTGCATAATAATCCTCGCTATACGGATCATCATACAAATAGCCCAATTCAACCACCTCGTGGCGTTTGCGGCGGCGCGGTGGGCGCGGCGTAGCCAGCGGATCAACGGCTGGTTGGGTCGATCTTTTGAGTTTCGTTTGCGCTTGCGCGCGCACTTCGGCGCTAATATCGTGATAAAAGCTAAGATCATCGATTTCCCACGGCTCATCAGGAAAAAGGATTTGCCAAACCCGCAGCAAAAAAGCATGAACATCATTCGGTCGGTCAAACTGGATGTGCATTGAATCCCATGCATAATAAAATTCATGCCTCATCTGTTCATCATAGATATTCAAGCAATAGCGCAGCGATTCTTTCATCCAATATTGGGAACGAACGTAATATGGATGTCGGGCTGGTTCGAAATATGGTTTTGCATAGGTTTCGATAAATCGCACCTGATTTTCCACGTCGTCCATGGGGAGCCATTTTGACAAATGCTCAATACCACTATTCCAAGTACTAAACCATAAGTTCTCATAGACGAGTCGGCGATCAACCTTAATTGGCTTAAAACCCATAGCCCAAACTCTCACTAGATAACCATCATTGCTCTATTCTACCCACGTTTTATTGCAATAGTTCACAATTTCAAAAATGCCAAAAATTTCTGTATATTTAACTCTTGACAATGCTGTGTATTACACAGTATTATAAAAACCATGATAGTACAAGCAACAGAACAAGAGGGATACGAAAAGTTATCCCAAGAATTACGGCGGGGAGTGGTGATTTTGGCGGCGCTAAGCCAGCTGCAAACGCCCCAATATGGCTACTCGCTGATTGATCGCTTGGCTGAACGAGGCTTTAACATCGACCAAGGCACGCTCTATCCGCTTTTGCGCCGCTTAGAAAGCCAAGGCTTTTTGGATAGCATGTGGAATGTCGAAGGCTCTCGTCCACGCCGTTACTATGTGATTAACGAGGCAGGTCGCACAATTCTGGCCCAGCTCAGCCACGATTGGCAAAGCTTGGCCGAAGTGATGCAACGCCTCTTAACTGATGAAGGAGTTTAAGGTGGATTTGATTGAACGATACCTTGGCGCGGTCAGCAATTATTTGCCAGCCAAACAGCGCAACGATATTTTGGCCGAATTACGCTCGTCGATTTACGATAGCCTTGAGCGCAACGACCAAGCGCTCGACGATCAGGCAGCTGTCGTTGCGACCTTGCAAGCACTCGGCGAGCCAGCCAAGGTTGCTGCTGCCTATGGCAATAATCGCCAATATTTAATTAGCCCAGCGCTGTTTCCCCAGTTTCGCTCGGTCGTCTTGCTGGTGTTTAGCATTATGATCGCGACCCAGCTTGGGTTGGCGCTGCTTGGCTCGCTTGGCAATCAGCGGCTCAATATCATTAACACAATCTGGGGTGTGATTGGCAATCTGCCTGCAACTTTTGGGCTGATTGTGGCGATTTTCTGGGGCTTGCAACAACTCGAAGTTGAGGCTGAATTTGAACCGAAAAAGCCCTTTGACCCGCGTAAATTGCCAGCAATTACGCCAGCCAGTGAAAAAGTTGGCCGTGGCTCGCAATTATTTGGCATTGCAGCGCAAGTTATCTTGCTGGGCTGGCTGATGCAATTCCAGGCTGAAGGTGGCTTTCGCTGGTTCAGCGGCCAAGGCTTGTTTGAAAATCCAGTCATTAGCCAATACTTTGCCTTGGTCGTTGTTGCCAGTATTGTCAATATTGTGGTCGATTTGGTGGTGCTATGGCGTGGGGTTTGGCAAACAAGCACCAGAATTGCCTCGCTCGCAGCCAGTGGCTTGAGCTTAATTGTGCTGTTTTTGCTGATTCAAGGCCATTCGGCATGGCTGGCAAATGCTGGTTATCCGCGCTCGCTGATTCAGCTAAGCAAGCTTGGCGATATGATTCGCGAGAGTAATATGGCAATTGGCATGAGCGCGTTCTACTATGGCCTGACCTTCACGGCGTTGTTTGTGATTGTCGATGCCGGCTATACCGCCTACAAGTTGTATCAAGAACGCAGCCACGCACAACAAAACGAGGTCGTAGTCACCGCATAACCAAGCAAATCCAACACGCAGCAGTTAATCATTAGCGATTAACTGCTGCGCTGTGGTTAAGCCATTGTTTGATTAGCCAATTTGGCCCGTCGACGCATCCACCAACTTTCATCCCAATTGGTATAGCAAATATGAATAATCATCACCAAGGGCAAAATCCAAGCAAACCGAATCGCAAAATCTGGTTCAATCGGGGTAAACACGACCCACACATACGAAAGCACGATCGTCCACCATTGAGGATAAAACAAAATAAACACAATATAGCTATAAGTGCCAAAAACTGGCGAGGCCAGCGCCATCATCAGAATACTGAGCAGCATGCGGCGTTCACGATCAGCAAACAAGAAGGGAATCCAGATGAAGGGCAAGGCAAAGCGCCATGTATCGCCTGCGGCTAAACGCCAAACGTGGGGCGGAAGCGCTTGGGTATTGCTCAGCCAGCGCACCGGCCAATCGATACCAAAGACCAAAAAACTTAACAGCAGCATAATTGCTGGCGGAATAACTATTTTCCAGAGCTGCGACCATTTTTGGCCAATAAGAAAGCCAACGATGACCAAAGCAGTAACCTGTGGCTTAATTGCCAAAAAGCAAATTCCCAGCCCTTGAAGCCATGAATTTTTTGATTTAAGCATCAGATAGAAGCCAATGCATAAAAAAATATCAACTTGGCCTAGTGAATATTGACCAAGCATTGGAAAGGCGATAATCACCAACGGATTTGCATCGAGCTTATAAATGAACCAAAACATGCCTGCAAAAACCAGCAAGCTCCACAAAGGCATAGCCCATTGATTATCGGGCAAGATCATCAATGGAACAAAAAACCAACGCGCATAATAGGGATTAAATCCACACGTATCACAACCTTTGGCAAACGGCATATAATATTTATACAGATCTTCACCAAACATCGTAATAAAGAACGATGCGATTACCAACGTTCCTGCAATAAGAATCGCACTAATCCAAGCAATTCGTCTAAAATTGATTGATGGTTGGGTCATAAAAGCCTTCCTCGTATGCTGAAGCAGTGTGCATCATACCAAAAAATGCTGAGCTTAAAGTTTGATATTTATTCTCTATAACAGACAATTTTTATCCGCAAAACATCAATTACTCATAAGCTATGGCATAATCAAGCTTGATTAACTTTGTGATTGAGGAGCATCGATGTCGCGGATCTATCCTAGCCAACCGTTAATTGGGGTCTCGGTGATGGTTTGGCATGCCCAGCGGGTGCTGTTGGTGAAGCGCTCCAAGGAGCCGTTGGCAGGCCAATGGAGCGTGCCAGGTGGCGCAATTGAGCTTGGCGAAACAATCGAGGCGGCTGCGCGGCGTGAAATTCGCGAAGAATGCAATGTTGAAATCAGCCCGCCACACTTTATCACCGCCGTCGATGTGATTCATCGCGACCAAAGCGAGCAGATTCAATATCATTATGTCTTGTTGGAAATGCAAGCAGAGTGGCTGAGTGGCGAGCCGCAGGCTGGCGACGATGCGCTGGCGATTGGCTGGTTTGGGGTTGACGATTTAAACGGCTTGGAGATTCATCCTGAAACCCGCTTATTGGTGAAAACCGTTGCCGCCCAACGCCTTGGTTAAACGCAAAACCCCGTCATGCCTAGCCGGCACAACGGGGTTTTTACGTACTGCAATTTAGAAATAGCCTAGTTCATCTTTGGCATCTTGGCTCATCATTTCGGGGTTCCAGAAGGGAGTCCAAACCAAGTTGATATTCACATCGTTCAAGCTTGGGTGAATCACTTCGAGCGCCTTGACCTCTTTATGCGCTTGATCGATAATTTGTGGGCCAGCTGGGCAAGCAGGCGTGGTCAAGGTCATATCGACGACAATTTGACGGCCTTCATCGCGAATATCCACGTTATAAATCAAGCCCAAATCGACGATATTCACCCCAATCTCGGGGTCAACCACGTTTTTGAGCGCTGAACGAACCATA
This sequence comes from Herpetosiphon giganteus, assembly GCF_016907925.1. Taxonomy (GTDB): domain Bacteria; phylum Chloroflexota; class Chloroflexia; order Chloroflexales; family Herpetosiphonaceae; genus Herpetosiphon; species Herpetosiphon giganteus. The sequence continues at coordinate 59,607 of NZ_JAFBCZ010000020.1, forward strand.
TCATCACTAAGCATTGAATTTCCTTCCTATAGCTCACACCACGCAGGTGTGCTTAATTTGAGAATGTTTCGGGTGGGATTTTGGCTGAATCCGTGCCAAGCTCCGATCGAATTTGATCGTTGCGATATTTCTTGATCGCGGCTTTGAGCGTGCCGAGGGCCAAGGTTGCGCAGCGTGGGCGCGATTGCACCACCTCGCGGCCTAGCTCATCGATCATCCAATTAAAATCAAGGCCTTCGACTGCTGTCAGGCTTTGACCTTGCATTTGTTCAAGCAAAATCGAGGCAGCTGCTTGGCTAATGGTGCAGCCCTCGCCGACAAATGCCACATCTTGAATCGCATCGTTGGCTGAATCGACCTTGAGATAGATTGTCACGACATCGCCGCAACCAGGATTACCACCAGGCATGGTCACATCCGGATCGGCCAGTTCGCCACGATGGCGGGGTTGTTCGTAGTGTTCGATTAAAAACTCGAAAGCTTCTTGGCGATCCACATTCGCCTCCATAACTGGTGCTAATATCTGTTTGTATTGTACACGATTATGCCTAAAAATTGGCTAGCTAAACGGCCAAACACCACCCCAAAGGATGGTGTTGTGGTCAAAGCTGTGGTTTGTTCGCGGTTTAGCGGCCAGCAGGCAAGCTATCGGCGGCATTCTTGGCAGCGCTATCAACAACCCCAATATTTAATGGAATTGAGCGCTCGAAGCTGCTGCCATCGGCGGTTGTGCCCGTAACCGTTACGGCTACTTGATACAAACCAAAGCCTTGTGGGCTACTGACATTAAGAGTTGCACGATCAACGCCTTTGGCCGCGAGGCTGCGGTTGGTTGGCATTGCGCTGTGCAATTCAGTGCCTTGTGGCGTGCCCGTCAATTGGGCCTTGATGCTTAAGCTTTGGGCATTCGCAGCATTGACCTTGAAACCCAAGTTTTGGTTGGGTTGGGCCAATAAGTTGGCAGCGTCAAGCTGTACCTTCAGGCTGCTTTCAAGCGTGGCATTGAACAAATAGCCAGTATCTGCTTTGCCACCACTGACCACCACCGACCAGGTGCCGCTTGCAGGCGCAACAACTTCAGCGCTGTAGTGGTATGCGCCACGGAAAAATTCGCCATCAAGCGCTGGTTTGTTGGCAGCATAGCGCTGGCCTTGGCTATCGACAAAGCTCACATCCAGATCAGCACTGTTGCTCACAAAATCAAAGCTCGCAGTTTTAACCCCAGTTTCGAGATTGAAGCGAATTCCGCTGCGGCTGGCGCTTTCGAGCATGCCACCGCGCAAAATGCTATTGGCTTCAATGCTGGTTGCTTGCTCGGCAACTGGGCTGGCGCTTGCATTTTCGACAGCTTTGCTGCGGAAGGTACTGCGAACGCTTGGCTCGATTGAACTCCAAACCACGCTACCCAAGCGAATATTGTCGTGGTCGTAGTTGCGGGTGAAGAGGCGAGTCGTTTGACGGGGATGAATTGAACTGCTAACCTGCACAACTCCATCGTTATCGCCTGAGATGTAGGCTCCACCAAACCACATCGCCGAGAAGAACGGGCCATGGTTGGTGCCGCCAGCGGTGTGGAAGCGCACATTATTGTAGTTGGCGCTGCCATCGGTTTGGGCGCGGAAGTTGTTCATATACGAGGTTTGCATTGAATAGGTGCCATCATCGCGTTGACCAAGCAACGAAGCCAGCCAACCAGCCCACCAACTGTTAGCCAAATCGGCCAGTTGCGAGCCACGATGCGGCGAGCTGAGGGTGACGATATTTTGTACCTTGCTGCTTGCGCCATAGTGAATCACTGCGCTATTGGTATCGACACCACCTTTGCTATGGGCGATAATGTTAACCGAACTAACCCCATAATGGCTTAAAATAACGTCTAATTGGCGATTGAGGGTTGCGCCGTTGGTCCAAATTGTTGATGAAGGGCCATCAACTTCGTCATCAATACTGACAAAGGCAGTCCGATAGCCAGCGGCATAGGCCTTATCATACATATCGTTCGTGCCGTGGTACATGGTTTCGCCCCACCAGTTGGGAGCCTTGCCGTGCAGACCATGGACAAAGACCAAAACTGGCTTGCTGCTGCTGTTGGCGGGCACAGCGCCAACCCAAACCCGACCTTTGCCAGATCCATTAACCTCGGCAATAATCCGTGGCGCTGGGGCGGCCATCAACTGGTTTGTTTGGGCTTGAACTGCTTGCTGGGGAAGGCTAAATGTGGCCAACATGAGGGCGATCAGGGCCAAAATAATAACAATCCGACGTTTCACGAACGACTCCTTTGCATTGCTCATCGTCACTGACGAACGATCATCGAGAGAAGCGACTGACGGATATTTGTGAGAATCGACTAGCGGATAAATGGGAGAGATTGGTGGATAGCAGCATCATAACGCAGAATGTCAAAATAGTCAAAAATTTATTAATAGCGCATTTTTGAGGAGATTTGGCAATGACCCAGCATCTTTGGCAGGTTGAATGGCTTCAGCAACTGTTGCAACAACCACATACGGCCCTCAATCAGCCAGCAATTCAACAGCTTGTAAGCGCCAAGGGCGGCCTAAATTCCTTTCTCCAAGCGCTTTGCCAACAAGCCTTACAGCCAGATCAACAGCGCTTGCTGCAATTGATTGTGGCCGAACCCCAACGTAGTATTGCCTATTACGCCGATAGTTTGGGCATTCACAGCACCACCTATCATCGCCATTTCAAAAAGTTATGTCAACAATTAACTACTCGCTTGAATGATGGGATTGCTGAGAGCCAACCAAGCGCCACCTTCAGCCTGCCAATTCCCCCAACCAGCTGTTTGGGCCGCAATAGCGAACAGCAAACGGTTAACCGGCTGTTGTCCAAGGGTCAACGCTTGATCAGCATTCTGGGCTTTGGCGGAGTTGGCAAAACCCGCTTGGCGCTTGCCATTGCTGAAGAACAGCAGGCCAACTATCGCGATGGCGTGTGTTTTTGTGGGCTAGCCAGCATCAGCCAACCGCAATTGGTTTTGGCCACAATTGCCGAGGCCTTGGGCGTAGCGATTGGCCCACAACAAACTGCCGAAAAAGCGCTCCAGCAGTTTTTGGCAAGCCGTCACTTGTTGCTGATTTTGGATAATGTTGAGCATGTAGTTGAAGGCGTGACCGCAATTGGCCAGTTGTTGCGCGCAGCAGCCCAGTTGCAAATTGTGGCCACCAGCCGCGTGCCGCTCAATTTGTATGGCGAATATATGCTGCAACTTCAGCCCTTGGCCGTACCAACCAAACCAATCGCAAGCGAAGATTTGGCTGAAACGCCAGCGATTGCGCTATTTCTGGAGCGTGCCCAGAGCCATGCTGCCGCACTGCAACCAGATGCAGCAACCCTTGAAGCGATTCGCCAAATTTGCAGCCAACTTGAGGGCCTGCCCTTGGCGCTCGAATTAGCTGCTGCCCATACCCGCGTGCTCTCGCCGCAACGCTTGGCCCAACAATTAACCAACCATGTGCTTGGGCTAAAAACCAGCATTCGCGATTTGCCCGAACGCCAACGCAGCCTGCGCAACCTCATTAGTTGGAGCCTCGATCTGCTTGAGCCAAGCCAGCAACAAGCGCTGCATGCTTTGGCAATTTGGCCCGCTGGTTGGACGATCAGCAGTGCCAGCTTTGCGCTTAATCTGGCAGAAACAGACCCTGCGCTGTATGAGATTTTGGGTAATTTGGTTGATCATCATTTGATTATGCAAGTGCCGCAGACTGAGCGCTGGGTGTTGCACCCATTTGTACGCGATTATGTGCTCGAACAATTAGCAAGCGACCAACAGCAACAGTTGGCGCAGCAGCATTTAGCTTGGGCCAGCCAACTCAGCGAGGCCTTTAATCAACATTTTGCTAGCGATCAACAACATTGGCTCGATCTCTTTGAAGCCGAGCACGATAATTTGCGCGCGGCACTTGCCTGGGCCAGCAGCAATCAGTATCCAATTGCAGCATTAAATATTGCGGTCAATAGCTGGCGCTTTTGGTGGGCACGCAACTATTTCCACGAAGGCCAACAATGGCTTGATCAAGCTCTCGCCCAAGCCACTAGCCAAGCCCAAACGCTTGAGCCAACCCTGCATTCGCGAGCATTAAACGCCTGTGGCGCAATGGCCTGGAGTCGTGGCGATATTGCTGCGGCCCAAGCCAGCTTTAGCCAAAGCCTTGCGCTCTACGATGCCAACAATAACCCCATTGGCGCAGCCATGGTGCGCAACAACTTAGCACTCGTGGCGATCAAACAACAAGCCTATAGCCAAGCCGAAGCCTTATTTGAATTAAATGCCGCCGTCTTTGGCCCCAATCCAGAGCAAGCTGCCAACTATGCAGCAACCTTGAGCAACTTATCGATGCTAGCTCGCTATCGGGGCGATTTGCAACGGGCCTATGATCTGGCCCAGCAAACCCTCAGCTTGCGCCAACAGCTCAATAACCAGTGGGCTAGCGCAACCTCACTCACCAATCTTGGGGCAATTAGCCTGCAACGCGGCGAATATCAGCAAGCCCAAGCCTACTATCAACAGAGCTTGCAGGCCTTACAACAGCTTGGCGAGCGTGAAAGTATTGCCGAATGTTTGGAGGGCATGGCGATTTTGGCAATTCAGGCGGGCAATTATCAGCTTGGCGCACAACGCTTAATTGTGGTTGAACAGCTACGCGAATCGATTGGCGCGCCACGCTCCGAGCCAGAACAAGCCTTGTTGGCTCCATGGATTGCCCAGCTTGAACAACACTTGGACGCAAGTGCCTATCAACACCTCAAGCAGCAAACCAGCCTTGATTTGCTCAAACCCATGATTGAACAAGCGCTCGACGAGGGATGAAAGAACATACAGCATAGAGCAAAAGTCAAAAATCAGAAATCAGAAATTAAAAGTCAAAATAGATGTCAAGGATGGGAGGCTTTTGGCTATAGGCTATTGGCTATCGGGGAGCAGAACCATAATCAAATAAATCTGTGGCGAAAAAACTTAACCTTCGCGTTCTTCGTGCGCTTCGCGGTTTCAACGGCTTAATTTTTAACGCAGAGGCGCAGAGCATATCAGGCTATCGGCGGTTGGCTATCGGGGAGCAGAACCATAATCAAAACAATCTGTGGCGAAAAAGGGTTTAATTGTTGAGGGCTGAGGATCAGTTGCTCCTTCTGGACTTATAGCCCAAAGCCAAGAGGCTATACCCACATTTGATTGACGATTAGAATTATTGTTGTTATACTTGCCTAGAGAGAGATTGCAGCTTCCCATTCTATCCTCTTATCTCAACCCTAACACTACAATAAATTCATTCACAACCCAGCAGTTTGGCCTTGGTCTCTTGCGAGATCCTTGTGATCTCGCAGTATTCCAATTACGGAGGATAGGATGATCATTCGTTCGATCTGGAAGCATATGCTGGTTTTTCTTCTTTTAGCCCTCTTCTTTAGTTGGAACACTCGGCCTGTTAATGCTGTTATCAATAACAATGGTAGTGGTTTTTGTTGGCAAAGTGGGGCTGCATGGCCGTCAAATAGTGTTAGCTATAAAATAGATCCTACTATTCCAGCCAGCTGGACGACAAATATCAATACATCCGCAACAACTTGGACAAATATAGGTTCAAGCTCATTTACATTGAGTAATAATTCATCATCAGCAAATGTTATTAGCAAAGGCAGCCTTGCTAATCCAAGCCATATTGCGTTAGCCTCAATCTATGCTTCTCCGACAACAATAAACAAAGTACTTGTTGTTTTTGATCAGACTGACTCATTCACAACGATACTACCCGCATCGCCAGAAAGTCATTGGATAACCGAAATTATGACCCATGAATTTGGTCATTGGTTTAATCTAAGGGACAATTATAGTTCCATGTGCAGGAGCGTTACAATGTATGGGACATTTGAATCAGGCGAATCCTATCGAGCTTCACTTACTTCATATGATATTAATGGGGCTGCATGGCAGTATCCATAGGCTTATTTTTAGCAGCCTATATGCTAATTAATTCCATATAAGGAGCTGTGACAAATGTGGTATAAAACTAAGCTAATCCGGCGACTTTTCGTGGTGATTCCTTTAATTGCGCTTGGAATCATACTGCTATCGACCCGTGCTTCATCAAATACCCTTGATACAAACATAGCTATGCTTGAAGAACGAGAGCCGATTGTTATCTCAAGTTATGCAGCCATGGAGTTTAAAAGTCTTGAAGACCTGATTAAACAATCAGATCTGATTGTTCATGGGGCGGTATCTACGGCTAACCCATCGCGCTGGAATACGCCTGATGGAACATTACCAAATACTGTGACTCTTGATACTATTTCTGCTGACTTTATTATTTATACCGACATGGTTTTTGAGCCAAAAACCGTCTTAAAGGGAAATTCATCAAACGATCAACTGATCGTTCGAATATTTGGGGGCAGCGTTGGGAAAGATCAGATGACGATTGATGCAGAGGAGCTTAAGCCTGGTACAGAATATGTCATCTTTCTGGCAAAAGATACAGGCTCAACTGCTCAATTAGGGCCTGAGCACTACTTAGTTTTCGGTTCAACCCAAGGTATCTATGAGATCACCGAAGGTCGCGTTGTTGCGCAAACAGCATTACGAGGCGAACAACAACGAACTGATCCTGCCCAATTAAGAGACGATAAAGCCTTAGCTGGACTGTCTATGGATGAACTCATTCGTCAAATCGATCAAGCAAAATAGGATCAGGGTAATGGCAGAAGGCAGAAAAGCAGAGAACAGAGAACAAGTCAAAAGTCAAAAGTCAGAAGTCAAAAATCAAATAGATGTCAGGGATGGGAGGCTATTGGCTATTGGCAATCGGAACATGCTTCGTGAAATTCGTGGAATTCGTGGCTAACAAACTTAACCTTCGCGCTCTTCGTGCGCTTCGCGGTTTCAACGGCTAAATTTTTAACGCAAAGGCGCAGAGGATGTGAGGCTATGGGCTGTGGGCTATCGGAACATGCTTCGTGCAATTCGTGGAATTCGTGGCTAACAAACTTAATCTTCGCGATCTTCGCGATCTTCGCGTGCTTCGCGGTTTCGTCCTTCGTGCGCTTCGTGAATCAATCTTCAAGACAATCGATTACCCTTTTTCGATTCCATCCTTGCTGCAAACGCTTGTAAATAGTCATTCAGTTGATAATCAAGCGTATAGCCACGCCGCATTGAGCCGTCAATAATCCGCATCGCAAATTCTTCAGGATCAAAGGGAATCACCAAGTATTCAGTATAAAACACCGAAGGCTCGACGTAAGAACTATATACCCGTTCTTTATGTCTGCCACGGTCTAGGAGCATATAGATATTCAAGCCTCGGTGTTGATCAGCGGTAAGCGTTAATGGCGTATGGCCCATATACCAAATTATAATTTGCACCTGCTGTGGCTGATCAATGGCGGGAACTGCATCAAGCAGCACCAATTCAGCGCCTAAAAGCGAACAAACTTCTTGGATAGCCTCGATTAATTGAGGCTCGCGTGAGCCATACAAGCCAATATGTAAACTCATTGATGGCTCCAAAGTCAAAAATCAAATAGATGTCAGGGATGCGAGGCTATTGGCTATTGGCAATCGGAACATGCTTCGTGCAATTCGTGGAATTCGTGGCTAACAAACTTAACCTTCGCGTTCTTCGTGCGCTTCGCGGTTTCAACGGCTAAATTTTTAACGCAAAGGCGCAGAGGATGTGAGGCTATTGGCTGCTGGCTGTTGGCTATCGGAACATGCTTCGTGAAATTCGTGAAATTCGTGGCTAACAAACTTAACCTTCGCGTTCTTCGTGCGCTTCGCGGTTTCAACGGCTAAATTTTTAACGCAAAGGCGCAGAGGATGCGAGGCTTTTGGCTAACGGAATATGGTTGTGGTAACTCAAACATTCCGCTAGCCCATAGCCTACAGCCAATAGCCTTCTTTTAGCGCGGCGCATCGGCCAAGACAAAAATATCCAAATCGCGGTCGCTGTTGATCAATTTGGTCAGCAACGAACCGCCGCGCAGCTCATCCCAGCGTGAGCGCACAGGCCGCCCAATAAAGATGCCAGTTGCATGCTGCTCGTGCGCCACTTGGAGCATCGCCGCTGCCACATCTTTCTCCTCGATAATCACCACCTCGTGGCACAACTCTTCTGCATAATCGAGGTGTTCGCGGGCCGCCAAACGATAGCCACTTGAGCCACCACCAGGCGGGCGAATATGCACCCCAATCAGCAATGCGCCCATGCCATAGGCCAAATCGGCGGCCCGTTGCAACAAATACATGGCACTAGGATTGAAGCCAATGCCCACCAGCCAGCGCGGACGTTCGGCGCTATCGCTCAATGGGCGGCGAATTTCGAGCAAGGCGTGGGTTGCAGCGCGCAGTTGATTCAACACATCGAGCCGCAGCGAGGTGCTACGCGCTTGCTCTGCTTCTGGAGGAGCCAGCAAAATCCCTTCATCGAGTTGGCGAATAATATCAATTGGCTCAGGATCGATCAGCACCAACTCGCTGGCTTGCTCCAAGGCCGTTTCAGGAATAATCGGCGTTGGCGTAATGTCAGTCAAACGGGTAAAAATAGGCGCAATCGTGGTCAAATTATAGGCATAAATCGTTGACCAAACTGCAATTCCGGCCATGCGCAATTGCTCGACCAGCTTCAACGGCTCAATTGGCTGATCTGGCAAGCCATGTTGATGCGCTAAGTTGCCAAGCACAATAATTTGGGGTGGATCACGCAGAATCGTTTCGAGATCGAGCGCTTCAATCCGTTGATTGTTTTGGCGCTCGTAGATTAAAGGTAAAGGCCGCAAACCACGGGCAAAATCGCATAAATAATCGCTTGAAGCATTAAAGGCAATCCCAACATCATAGCCTTGGGCTGCCAACAGTTGGGCATCGGCCATCAACCGACGGGTGCAGCCAATGCCTGGCGCTAAGCTCAAATAAATGCGATGTTCGCCATAACGGTGTGAAGCGGATTCAGATCGCATGGAGACCTCATTGCATAGATTGAGCTTTAATTATACCTGTAACGTCAATCGCGTGCCAAAAGCATCTCTGGCAAAACTCGGACCACAATTGGCCGCCCGCGTAAATCGCGCTGAGCATAGAACAAAGCTCGTCCTGCTTCAAGTTGCTCAACATTCTTGGAAAGTTTGGGGTTAGCAAGCCCAAAGCCAATTAAAAAGGCCCCAAAAAAGATCGTAAAGGCTCCACCAAAAATATAGGCACAAGCATAGGCAATCACTGCCCAAATCAACCATGCCAAGATAGGCAAGGGCTTGAGCGCTGGCAGCAGTTTAAAATCGCGGGCGGTTTCGGCCTTTAGCAAGCGTTCGCGTAATTTACGCCAATGGATCTTAATTTGATAAAAATAAATTGCGACTGGAATCACAATACTTATCCCGAGCATGCCCGCTAAATCTGCAAACTTAAAGCCAATTTGGCGAATTTCAAAGCCAAGAAACAGCACGCCTAAGCCAAGCAAGATGCCGCCAGCGATGCAGAGCCAACGCCCGACTTGGCGTAATTGTTCAGTTAAGCGCATTCCATGCTCCTAGGGTTGTACCTGATAAATAATCCAGCCATCGGCTTCGTAGACTTTGGTCGCTGCTTGTTCGAGCAAGCCGATATTGGCTTGGGGATAGGCTCGTTGCTCATTCGGCCCCCAAACCACATAATTAACTTTTTGGCGAGTCAGCACTTCGCGGAGTTGATTTAGATCGGTTGCATTATAAATCGCATTCAGATCGCCTTGGCGCTGCGCCACTTGCTGATTGGCATCGGGCTGCTTACTGCGCCACAAGCCTTCGTGAGAACCAGGCCACGCCAAAAGGGTTGGCCGAGCGCTCAAGGTCGCCAATTCGCCGCCATCTTGATAACTACTGCCAGGCGCGTTTGCCAAAATGCTGGTGCGCGGTGTGTTGGCTTCAAGCCAAGCTGCGGCCTTGCGAATTGGCTCTGAAAAGTGTTGGGAACTTTCAATCCCATCAAGCTTCGCGCCGCTCGCATCCCACGAGGGCGAGGTTCGCGGGTTAATCACTGAAATTGGGTAGACCAAGCCGCCAGCCAACAAAAGCCCAAACAATGGCAACCAAATGCCATTCGTCCAGCGTCGCCATTGGCCATTGCTCAACAAGCCCCAAATACTAGCAGTCGCAGTAATCCCCAACAGCATCCAAGCTTGATAATAGACCTTGAAAACCGTGTTCATGCGATTATCAAAAATGTCGCGCAGATACAGAAAATCGACAACCACAATCAATAAGGCTGCCAAGCCAACCACAATCAAGCTAAAGTTTTGCACATCGCGCTGGTTGCGTTGCCACGCTGTTTGCCAACAGATCACGGCAATTGGCAAAAATACAACCGCTGGAATGCCTGCGATCAAGCCAATCAGCAGCACCACCCCAATCACTGCCCATTGTTGCCATGCGTTGACCATGCTGGTTAGCCAGGCAACGATTGGCACCAAGAACAAACCAAAAATGATCAGCAAATCAGTCCAGCCTGAATGATCACGGGCTGGAGCCATAATTTTGCCCAAACTGTTGATAATTGGGATGTTGACGAAGGGTTCAGGAATCGTATCGCGGCCAGCAAACGAGGTAAACGTGAGCAAGAATGGCATATACAGCAAAACCGCTGCTAGCACCACCAAGCCAACTTGACCAGCCACATGCAACCAGTCGCGGCGCGTTGGTTGCGGCGTATGACTCCGCCACAAGTTGACCAAGCCCAAGGCATACAACACACCAAAGGTTGGCGCATCCCATGAATTAGCAGCGTACAAGCCGCCAATCACCAAGCCAGCCATGGCCAATTCAAGCCAATCGTGCTTGGGGAAGCGCAACATTGCAGGCCGCACAAACAGCGCTAGTGCCAAGGCAATTGCCAAAAGCGTCAGCGGAATCGCGAGTACATGCGGGTGCATATCGGCCAAATAGAAGCTGAAGAAGGGAAATTCGGTGATAATCTCACGCTGAAACATCCCCATGCGTTGCTGGTTATCAACGATGATCGTCGTTTCTTCGCTATCATCGTAGATCACCCGTGATGGCCACCAAGCATTAAATTTCTCGCCCATTGGTGGCAAGGTCGAGCTTTTAGACTCGCTTGGGTTATCCGATTTGAGCGTTGCAGGATCGACGCTAGCAGGTTCGATGCCTTGCAGCGATTGCCACAGCACCGAAACTCGTTGGCTATCGGTGAGCTTATTAACTTCCCCATAATTGATGATCGTTTGCAAGGCCCCCATTTGGTTGCCTACCACCAGCACCAACACACAGCCAAGCAAGCCCAGTGCGCCAATTCCAACCAAGCGCAAACGCGATAGCACATAATCGTGCCACCACAAACGCACCATTGTTGTGACTAAACCAGCCACCCCAACGCTGGCCAAGGCCATAATCGTGGCCAAGCCAAGATTGAAGGTTTCGCCAAGCGTCGCGCCGCTGAGCACGCTCAAAACGCTGATCAGCACATAGCCAAAATAGTAATAATTAACGCTAAATCCCGCCAACCATAAATCGCTTGGTGGATAGCTGGAGCTATTCAACACGGCGCTAAATAGCATCGCTTCCATCGGTTTTTCGGTGTAATGAATCCCTGAACCATAATACCCATGCAAACGCAACTGAATACCTAGCCAGAAAACCAGCCCAAACAACAGCTCGTAGGCCACCCATTCAGGCCAATGTTGGCGAATTACCGCCAGCATGCGCGCTTTATCAAAGGGCTTTTGCACAAACCAGCTCAGCGTGCCAAGACCGATTAGGCCCAAGCCAACCGTCACGCCATCGAAGCCGGAAAGATTGAGCATCGCGCCCATCCAAGCCAGCCATGCAACAACCAACAGGCCCAGCGCCTTGCTCCACGCCAAGCCCCGCCCTGGCAAATGGCCAAACACGCGCATACTCAGCGGCAGCGCGAGAATTCCGATTAAAACGATGCTTAACCACCAAGCAATCATAACAACTCACTATGGCAGGTTCTTCAAGCGCTCCTGCGCCGAACCTACCCACAAGCCCTCGGGCGGGGCGATACTCAAATAGGTTTCGTATTCGCGGCGAGCCTCGGTAGGATTATTTTGCAAACGATACACTTCGGCCAGATGATAGTGCGGGTCGGCAAATTGGCTATCGGCCAGAATCGCCGCGCTAAATTGGGCCGCCGCCGCATCAAGTTTGGTGCTATCAACCTCGGCCCAAGCCAAATAGCCTTGGCCTAGTTTGGTTTGGTTTTGCGGGTTTGGCCCTGCATTATAGGCTTGTTCGTAGGCCAACACCACCTGATCGTAGCGTTTCAGAGAGAGCAATACATCGCCCAAGAGATGGTGCAAGCCAATATCGTTGGGGTGCACATCGGCAGCTCGACCCAAAATCGCTGCCGCGCGATCAGCTTGGCCCGATTGCCACAATTGCTTGCCAGCCTCGAAGGCATAGCCAGCATTGTTGGGGTCGCTTTCGTAGAGCGCAACCGCCGCCTCAACTTGGTTGCCAGCCTGATCAACCGGCGTGTTCGGCACTGCTGGCGTTGCAGGCACGCCATCTCGCCATTGCATCGCTAGCTCGCGCAATTGCGGGGTAGTTTTGTAGATTGTGACGCTATTCTGTTGATAAACTTGCTGCACGCCGGGCATCGTCACAAATTTATCAACGCCCATTGGGTCGCGCAAGCGCTCAATCTGGCCAACATACACATAATCTACGCCATATTTATTCAGCAACCATTGGGTACGCAATACATCAAGGCTGCTATAAATCTCCAGCACATCGCGAATGCGTTGATCAACCAATGGTCCGGGCCGTTGCTCGCCAGCATGCAAGGCACTAATGATGGTTGGCAAGCCAGTGTTAGCCGTGATCCGAATGCCAAAAGCGCGATAGAATTCTTGCTCCGATTGCAGCAGAATTTCGGTGCCAGTAATATTCTCGGTAATCCAACGAATGGCCGCCAGATCGTCGGCCAAATTAACAATGCCATTGTTGACGCTATATTCAGCGGTTTGCATATAGGCCAAGCCATCAAGGGTCAAGCCTTGCACTGGTTTATCGAAGCGCATGCCAACCCGACTGAGCGTGCCAAAAATCGGGAAGAACAGGCCAATCACAACTCCAACCGTAACCACCGTTTGCCAACTATATTTGGCTGCCCGCGAGCTGCGTAAGGCCGAAGCAATATGCGGCAATAGCAGGCTCGCACTCAAAGCCCACAGCACCCAAACTTGATAACCAAATTTAAAGACCGTGTTCATACGCTCTGAATCGCCAGGGCCGCCTTCCCATGTGCCAGGCGCAAGGTGATCGCGAATGAACAACATCTCGACACCCAAGGCCACTAAGCCGCCAACCAAGCCCAGCACAATCGCCCAGCGCGCCGATGGCGAGGCTACCCGATTGATAAAGCGCCGAATGAGGCCCGCCAAGAGCAAGCCAATCGCCAAGCGCACTGGAATGCCAGCGCTGAAAATTGGCTTATAGGTTGCTGCCAAACCTGGCAAAACCGAAGGCTCGGTAAGTGCACTTTTGCCAGCAGCACTACGGGTCAAAAGCAGTACAACCAAGGCCGCCGCAGCCAAGCCATAGCCAATCAGCCAGCGCCCGCGCGTCGCTTTCACCCAATCCAAAAATGGGGTTGGTTCGGCGCGTTTAAGCGGCAGCAACAGCCAAACAGTGATTACCAGCACAAACAGGCCATAAATCGCCAGCCACGGCACAAGCGCTGTGCCGACCCGAATTGGCCACACGCCGCCGACTGGAGCTTTATAGCTGCCCAAGAATGGCGCATACAGCAGCAAACCAAGCGCTACCGTCGCCACGCCTAGCAGGCTATAGCCAAGCGTCGCCCACCAACGGCGTTGCGGCGCTTGCCAACCCCGCGCCATCAAGCCAACGATGAGTACCAAGCCGTAGGTCGGCACATCCCAAGCATTGGCCGCCGCCAACGAGCCAACCGCCAAAGCAGCCAAAGCAAAAGCTGGCAATTGGCGGAGCAAACGTCGCCGTCGGCTCACTTCCCATGCCAAGGCCACCACCAACAAGGTTATTGGCAAGGCAATCAGGTGCGGGTGCAAATCGGCAAAAATGATGCTCCAAGCAGGGAATTCATTAATTGTGTTGAGTTTATCGCTAACAGTGACCCGACTTGGCCCCCAGAACCATGGCACGCCGCCGCCCAAACGACGGGTAAAGTTTTCGCCCGTGCCATTGGCCAGCGCATCGCCGAGCATCGCGCCCAAGCTGGTTTCACTATCGAGCGGCGCACAAGCAGCTTCGCGGCCTTCGCCACCCAACTCGCAAGCTTGCCAAGCCCGCACCACGCCGCCAATTCCGGTCGAGGTGCCAATGGGCAATACGCCTGCTAAATTACCAATGATAGCCACTGCAACGAGGGCCATGGCGGCAACTTTGAGCCGCCGCGTAACCACCAAGCCCACGGCCCAAGCACCAATGCCGATCAACGCCCCAACCGTGGCAACCGCCAAATTAAAGCCAATTGCCGAGTTTAGGCCAAACAACTTCATCGGCAAGGCCATCAAATACAGGCCGTAATAGTAGTAGTTGATCGTGCCTTGCGAATAGAACGGATCAAGCGGTGGCATGTTGGGCGAGCGCAGCACTGCATTCAAAAAGCCAAATTCAAACGGTTTTTCGCCACCCCAATAGGGATGCCACAAATCAGAATTGGCCGCCCGAACCAAAGTCCAAAGCGCAAACAAGCTAACAAAAACCAACTCACTAATGATGATGTTGCGTCGTTGTTGCCGCCAGTTGGCGCGAATCCGTTGGGCCGCGCCAAAATACCATGCCGCAACCGCCAATGCCGCCAACATGGCCAAGCCCACAACTACGCTGAGCCGCGTCCATTGCCAGAAGCCAAGGCTGGTTGGCAGCCAAATCAGCCAGCCAAGCAGCAAGATTCCAGCAATTTTACTGGCGCTCCAAGCTGCGGCCAACGACGAACGCAAGGCTTGGGCCACAATTGGGAAGGCCAGCAAGCCCACCAATTCAAAAAATAGCAACCACAACACGATTGCAGCACCCTGATTTTGATTGATCCAAGCCCAATCCGAGAAGCCATCGACGCGCGGGGTTTCAACCTTGTTATCGACTGTGGCTTGGGGCAAGGGCTTTTCGGCCATGCTAATCGCCGCAACCGGATTGGCTGGCGGAATGCCTGGCAACTCGGTTGGTGGCAAGGCGCTTGGCTCGGGCACTTTGGCATCGGTGCGCAGGTAGATTTGGGTTGAGCCGCTATCGTAGCCAATGCGCCAACGCCCTGAGGCCTTCAGTTGCTCAAAAACTGGCAACAAATCGCCATAGACCGCGCGCTCCAAGCCGCCAAGGTAAATCACACTCACGCCATAGCGATCGAGATACGTTTGGGCGGTGTTAGGATCAAAGGCGGTATAAATTTGCTGAATGATATTTTTACGATTGGCAATAATCCCAGCTGCTTCTGCTGGCGCACGTTGCTGATTCTCGTGACCATCCCAGCCAATCAGGGTTGGCAGGCCAGTCCAGGTTGCAATCCGGCTGTTCCAGCGATAGGCCGAGGTGCTAGCTTCGAGCACGGTTGGCGTGCCTTCGACGTTGGCACGCAACCAACGAATCGCCGCTGCATCGTCTTTAAGCGCAATTTCGCGATTTTCAACCCACGTCGCGCCTTCCATCCACGCCATGCCATCAAGCCCACGCGGCGCATCGGCCACATAGCGATCGGCAACTTTGGCTTGGGTGGCGGTAATTGGATAGACCAACGCGCCAAGCACCAACAAGCCCGTGACGGTTGCCCACGAGATGCGCAGTGGAGCGGCCAAACTAGAACGCAATCCGCTGCGGAAGGCGCTCAAGGTCAATGGTACAACGCTGGCAGCAGCCAAGACCAACAATGCCCAAGCTTCGTAGCCAAGCTTAAAGACCACGTTCATGCGCCCAGCGCCGGGCAAGACAATCGTTTCGGTCAGGAGTACCAGCAAAATGCCAGCAGTCGTCAAGGCCAAGGGCACAACTTCGCGCCGGCGGGTGCGGCCAGCCAAAGCACTCCACAAGAGCGAAATTCCCCAAACTGCCAGCGGCAATAGAACCACAATTGAGGCAGCACGTTGGGCAATTGCCTGTTTGAATAAATTATCAATCAAAAGCGCTACTTTGCCTGGCTCAACGCTCATATCAAGTGGCGTTACCACATTTTGCAGCAGGCTGATCAATGCCATCCAGACGAGGCTGGCCCCAACCCCAATCAAGGTGCTGCGCATGCCCCAAATTCGCCGCGCTAGCAATAGCATCCATGGAATCAAAATCCAGAACCACAAACCATACAGCGCGGTAAATTCGCGAATTGTCATCCGTTGGTCGTTGGTCAGCAATTGGGGCTTGCCATAGTCGCCAGTCGCCAAATAGCGGTTGAACGGCGACCAAACCACGGTCATGACCACAACCACTGCCAGCGGTGGCAGCACAATCCACAGCCAGCGCTTGGGCCAAGCGACGTTGCGGCTTTGTTGGACCCCAACTACCAGCAAGGCAACCGCCGCCAAAGCCAAGCTTAGCGGAT
Organism: Herpetosiphon giganteus; assembly: GCF_016907925.1. Classification (GTDB taxonomy): domain Bacteria; phylum Chloroflexota; class Chloroflexia; order Chloroflexales; family Herpetosiphonaceae; genus Herpetosiphon; species Herpetosiphon giganteus. The sequence goes on from NZ_JAFBCZ010000020.1 coordinate 76,153, forward strand.
AATCCCAAACATTGGTGGCCTTGAGTGCGCCAACCAAAATGCCCAGTGCCACGCTCCAACCAGCCAAGGCTTTGGCCGAAATCTTGGGCGCTTTGTACAAGCCAACCAGGCTCAGCAAGAGCAAGACAAGCAGCGAAAGCCCAATAATGTGGGCATGCAAATCGCCATATAAAAACGAGAAGAAGGGAAATTCGCTAATTGTGCTGGGCGGAATCACCCGCGTTGCATTCCAATACGGCCATTCTGGGCGCAAATTGAACGATTCGCCGTCGAGCCGTTTGGCAAAGCCCGCTGCCGCATCAGCCAACGGCGAGCCACCTTCTAGCCAAATACCTTGGCTCGATTGCTCAGGATTCGACCAACTTAACTCGCTGTTGCCCAAAATCCGCGCACTATTGAAATAGAAGATTGGCTGGACCAAATTGCCCAACAGCATCAAGGCTACCGCCGCCCCAACCGCTGTCATGCAGGCGCGGCGCTCGATCTTTTTGGCAGCTCGTCCAAGCGTCGAGAGCAGGTTGTAGCCAAAACTGCCACTCAGTTGCGCGGTCATGGCAAACAAGCTGATTAATGCCAGATTGAAGCCAACCTCTGGGCGAATCGCCAACAGCTTCATCGGCGTGCCCATCAGCACATAGCCCCAATAGTAGTAGTTCATGTAGCCGCCAGCAAACCATGGGTCATAGGGCGGGAACTGCACCGATTTGAGCGTCGCAGTCAGGTAGGCCAAATTCATGGGCTTTTCGCCGCCCATGGCTGGGTGCCATAAATCGGGGTTGAGGTAGCGAATCGTCAGCAGAATCAAAAAGCCAACCAGATAAATCGCCTGCGACGTGAGAATTGCCGCGCGACGTGTTTGCCACCACAAGCGTAATTCGTGGCGCGAACGCAGCAAACTAACCCCGCCCAAGCCAACCAAAACCAGATAGACCCCAGCAATCCAGAAGCGATTGAACGACCACCAATGCCACGCAGCAGGCAGCCATGCAATCAAGGCCAAGGCAAATAAACCAACTAGCCGCGCCATGCCCAAGCCACGGTCAGGCAAGGGCAATTTTAAGCGCCACAGCAAGCCAAAAGCCGCCAAGCCCAGCACTTCTAGCGCCAAAACCCAGAAAATCAATGGCGCAACATTGGCAACACCATCAAAAACCCAAGCCCACGTGCCAGAAGTCAATTGCTCGCGCCATTCGGCCACCGTTTGTTGCAACATGGTTGGCATTGGCGTGGCAACTTTGGGCCGCAGCTTATAAATTTCATCAACATTCACATCACGCAAAATTTGCTGGCGTGCTGCATCAAGATTCCAGCGCTCAGTGCGCTTCCAAATCGTTACCCGTGGATGATCGTAAACGCTCCAATCTTCGGTGGCGTGATCATCGGGAATGCTGATGCCCAAAAACGAAGGATACGAGCTGAAATCGGCAACTTTTTCGTACCCCAACGAGCCATCGAAAATGCCCTTGAAGAAATTGAGCGTCGCCGGAAAGCGCATCGGCAATTGGTCAAGCGAATCGTAGGCGCGGTTCGAGGTAAAGGCCAAATAGTTGGCTTGGTTGGCAACTTGCAGAATTTGCTCAATTGAGCCAGCATCATTTTCATTAACAATTGGCAACTGCACATCAGTCCAGATCCAATTTTCCATGCCTGGAATGCCAATATCCCACGAATCGGAGGTGTGAGTGCTGCCCGGCGGTAGGTTGGCGTGCGCCCAGGCCGAGGCTTGAGTTCGGGTATGTGGTCGCTCATAAATGCGGCTAAAACCCCAGCCCCAGAGCAGCGTTACCAGCGCAACCATGCTGGTGAGGCCAACTGCCAAGCCATGCAATGGCACTTTACGAAACAGCAACGGTGTGCCTTCACGCCGCGCCCAATCAACAAAGCTAATCAAGCCCCACGCCGCAAATAGAATTAACGGGCCATAAATTGGCAGCAAATAGCGCATCGGCTTAATCATCAAGCCGCCCTGCCAGAAGAAATAAATCCCTGTCCAAAGCCACATCGGCAACAGGCCAAGCAAGCGCTGACGCGAACTTGAGCGCAGCAAGGCAATGCCAAATGCCAGCCAGCCAAGCCATGCCGCCACGCCCAAAGGCACGCCCATGCCCCAGCGAATCATGTTGGTCAATTCGTAGGTATAGTTGCTGCGGCCAGCCCATTGATGCGATGAAGGCGCGTCGACATCGCCCGATGAAGTTGCACTAGCGCGGCCAATTGCCTCAAGGAAACGGTCATCAAAACCAATACCATTGAAGGCATCGGGCATGCTAAAACGTAGCGTAAAGAGCATAACCAAGAAGGCTAACAACCCAAAAGCAACCCCATACAAACTGCTATTCAGCAAGCGCACAAACATTGCCCATGGTGAATAGTCGCCACGCAAATAGGCAGGGTTGCGCCAATAGGCCACCATCGCCGCAATCGCAACAATTCCGCCAAGCGGCGCGAGGGTAATTTTGCAGGAAACTGCCAATGCTAAGGCTGCGCCAGCAAACATGGTGTTGAGCACGGCGCTCCACCAGTGGCGCGATTGGGCCAAACGCGTGCTCGCATACAAGGTCAACAGGCCATACATCGCCGCCTGACCATCGACGACAAAAAAGTGAGCATGTTGAATGAGGGCTGGTGACCAAGCAAAACAAAAGCCAGCCAACAAGCCAATGCGGCGGCTGTTGAGCGTGCGGCCAAGCAAAAACAAAATGACGATCGAAATCAAATCGGCAATTGTTGAGACAGTGCGGCCAACCACCGCAATTTGGCGGCTCGATAGTTGGTCTGGTTCAATTTCAGGATAGAATTTTTCAGTTAGGTAGCGCACGCTAGCAACTGGCAACGAGCCATACACATAGCCTTGGTCAATCGTGCGCGGGTTGAGTGAGTTACAGCCGCTGGTTGCGCTAGGCCGTTGTTTGCTCAGATCAGGCTCTTCTGGATTGCGCGTATTCTTCAGCTGCGCCACGCCTTGATCGTTGGTCACAAGCTCACATTCGGTTCTGAGATAGCTCAAAAACGAATCGGGCACCCGCAGATTGGGCGTAATCGCATCCTTGAGGTAATACTCGTCTGGGTGGATGAGCGGCGCGTAGCCATCCCAATCAGCACGATTGATCGATCGTACTCCCCAAGCCATCCAAAGGATTACCAACAATAAAAGCAAGCTGATCAAATCGGGGAAGCGTCGCCCAAAGGCACGCAGCGCAGCGAAACGTGGCATAGTTATCACCCTGAACTCAACAACGGGCGAATTATAGCGCAAAATCGGCTTGCATGGGAACACAATAGAGAAGGATGAAGGATGAATTATGAGGGATGAAGTTTAGAACAGAGAACAAAGAGCCTAGAACAAATCAGAAGGCAAAAGTCAAAAATCAAAAGCCTTGAAATATTGAAACCGCAAAGAGCACAAAGAGCACTTTTTTGCCACAGATTGACACAGATTATTGTGATTATGTTCGCGCCAGCCCATAGCCTACAGCCTATAGCCATCATTTCTCTGCGCCGCTGCGTTAACATTTCGATCCACGAAGCACACGAAGCGCACGAAGAATATTTTTTAGCCACGAATTGCACGAATTCCACAAATTGATGTTCCAATAGCCCAAAGCCTAGAGCCTATAGCCATCATTTCTCTGCGCCTCTGCGTTAAAATCCCGATCCCCAGCCCCCGACCCCTGATCCCGAGCTTTTTGACTTTTGATTTTTGCCTTCTGACTTTTGACTTTCACTATGCTCTTCATCCCTCATCCCTCATCCTTCATCCTTTCGCTATGGGCTATGCATACACATACTCATAACAAACCAACGTCAGATCATCGCGTTTGATCGTGCTGGCTGGGCTCGTTGGCTCAAGCGTACTCCGACCTTGGATTTGGTAGAGTTCGCGCAATAGCTCAAGCACCGCCTGCACATCGGCATCAGCATTGTAGAGATTGAGAGCTTTGCGCAAGCGTTGCACAACCGCCCCAACCTGCGGCTCTTTGAGCATTTTGCGCAATTCACGTACTTCACTGCGATCAACACCAGGTTGCGCTAAATGATTATGCAATAGCTGGGCAATGACATTCTGTTCTGGCGCAACAATTTTATCAACCACCGTCGCGGTAACTTGTTGCTGCACATCACGCAAAATGCTATTCAGAATCGTATCGTGAATCGCAAAAATATCGACTTCGCTGTAGGGCGGCGGAAAGCGTGGTGTATCAGGGCTGCACGCAATCAGTTGCATAATGGTGTAGCGGTTGTCGGTAATCGTCTGTTTTGCAAGGTCGTAGTAGCGCCAAAAATGGGCAGTGCTACCATCACGCGGGGCTGTGAAATAGAAAAACAGGCCCTTAGCATTGCTGCGCTCAATTCCCGAATGAATCCCATCATCAAGGTCGGTCAGCCAGCGCTGGGCATCGGTCGTCAGCACATTTTGCAATTCAGCAAATAATGATTCGCTACTTGCTAGCTCCAAAAATGATTCTTGCTCCTCAACCACTGCATTATCTTCGTCGGCAATTCGTTTGAGGGTGTTGAAATCGCGCGGCGTAACCACTTCGCCAAGCACACTTGCATCCAAAAAGCCTGTTTGATTGATCAAATCGATTTTGCTGGTTAGGCTGCGCACCAAGCCCAACAAGGCTTCAAGTTCGCGCTCAGGAAACATATTGTAGACATGCAAAACATCGAAGTTTGAGCCAAGCCGATCGATCCGGCCTGCTCGTTGCACCATTCGCGTTGGATTCCAATGGAGATCGTAGTTCAGCAAATGGCCGCAATCTTGCAAATTATGGCCCTCAGAAAGCACATCGGTGGCAATCAGAATCTGCACTTCTTCACTCGTCCCAATCAAATCTGGTTGATTGCTGGCGCGCGGCGCAAAATGGCTAACAATTTTGGCGCGATCACTGGTTTTGATGCTGCTATCGATGCGGCGAATGGTTGGATTGCCAAGGCTCGCCTGCCAGGCTGCGTTGCTTGGGTCGGTCAGGGTCTGATATAAATAACGCGCCGTATCTTTGTAATAGGTAAAAATCACTACTTTGCAGCCATTCAGTTGGTTGGCGAGCAAGGCTTGCAATTGCACCAACTTCGCATCGTGGCTGGCCTGAATTTGGCGAATCGCATGCCAAATGTCGTTCAACGCGTCAATATCTGCTTGCAAAGCCCGATGCAAGCGCCGCCGATCGTATTTGCTGGCCTCAAGTTTGGGCAGTTTGGCAATGATGGCGCTGGCCGCTGCATGTTCATCAATCGCCGAAGCTTGCGAGCTTGGGGTGCTATCGTCGCTATCTTCGTCGTCGGCTTCGAGCAAACGCATAGCCTGTTGAAACGAGACTGAATCGAGCACAACCCCATCTTGAACATATTCGGCAAAGGTTTTGACAAAAGCCAACGAGCGCCGAATCGAAATCCGAAAGGCTTCAATGCTCGATTCAAGCCGTTTGAGAAAGCGGCTTTTGAAAATACCAACCAAGGCTGCTTGCCGCCCAAGCTCAAATTCATCTTGGTCAATCGGACGCAACTTGTAGGCTTCAAGGTTGTAATGGGCTAAATGCAGGCCTTCAATCGCGCGAATAATGTTTTGATACAGCCCACTGTAAGCCGCTTGCAAATCGTATTCGACGCTGTGTAGCTGCCGCGTTGGCCAGCGAATTGGCTCGCCATGAATCAGCGCTTCTGGGTAGGCACGGCGAATAAATTGGCGCGTGCGCCGAATAACCACTTCTTCGAGCAGGTTGAAAATCCGAATTGAGCCTGCTTCCATCGATTCGCGCCGCGCTGCCAAGAAATATTTGTAGAGATCGCCGATGCCCGCCGAAGCAAAATAGCTGCGATCGTTGCCGGTAAACAAATTGATTTGGTTGTATAAATCGAAAATGTTGTTGTTAATCGGCGTGGCGGTTAGCATAATTAGCTTTTTGCGATTGCCACTGCGCCCCCGTCGCCCATTGGCGGCCAGCAAAAGCTCAAGTTGTTGATAGCGTTTGGCGCGCTTGTTGCGAAAATTATGCGCTTCGTCAACCAGAATCACATCAACATCCAAAAATTCGCGGCTATCAAATTCGTCGAGGCCAAGCCGTTCTTGGGTCAATACTTGGCCCGCAATTGTCGCGCTACGCAGCTCGCGCTCCCACATGCCGCGCAACGAAGCCGGACAAATGACCAAGGCTTTTTGGCGCTGATGGTAGGCGTAATCTTCCAGCAGTTTTTTGCCAATCCAGGTTTTGCCCAGCCCCACCGAATCGGCGACAATCACGCCATCGTATTGGGCCAAAATCCGCCGCGCTTTGCGCACAGCATCATCTTGAAATTCGGCCAATTCGACCGCCGAACGGGTTGCTGGTTGCTCGTCGCGCTCAGCCAAATCGTCCTTGAAGTAGCGATACAGCGCTTTCATGTAGATTTCGTAGGGCGTGTATTCGCGCCCGCCAAATTTGGAGTTTTCAAGCAATTCGATCAATTGATCTTTATAGTCGATTGAGCGTTGCCACTGCTGTTCGTACCAGCGCGAGAGGTCGAGGATGGCGCGCGTGCCAATTTCGCTTTTGAGCAGGCGTTCTTGTTCTAGCCCAAGCTCGCTGCTGGTTTGTTGCGCGGAATGCTGGGCGACTGTGGCTTTGGCTTCAGCATCATCAAGCTCGGCATCGGTCAGCAAGGTTTTATGCACCAAATTCAATTCATGATTGCTGACCAAGCCCGGCCCAGTGAAATTGCTGCTGCCCACAATCCCCACAATTGGCGTGAGCGGATCGAACACATTGGCATCGGGCAAACGGCCATACAGCAAATAGCACTTGGCATGTAAAAAGGCCCGTCGCCCTTGTTCATCGGGCAAAAAGCCAGTATACAAGCGCACATCAACCTTGTCGCGGCGCAAAAAGCGAATCAGCGCTTCGACCAAGCGCAAGGTGCGTTCGCTGAAGGCTTCGGCGTTGAGTTCGTGGCGCAAAAACGCGCCCGAATCAGGCCGCATGCCCAAATCATCGCCAGCCAGCGGTTTATCGCCCAGCAGCAAGCGCACTCGGCCTGTGGTTTCTAGCTCGTGGCGCACTTGCTCAAAGCCGCGAATGCTGAAATAGGCCGTGGCAATATCCAGCGATTGGTCGCTCGCTCGGCTGAGCAAATAGCGCAATACATCGGCCAAGCGCTGTTCAATGTTATCAATCACATACGGAATTTGCATTGAGGTTACCTTTGTCTGATGCACGAAATTTGATCCACGAAGGACACGAAGGTTTTTTAGCCACGAATTGCACGAATGATTATTTTTAGCCACAGATTGCACAGATTAGCTAGATTGTGTTCCCCTCACCCCCAGCCCCTCTCCCACTGGACGCGGGCGAGGGGAGCCTTGATTCAGCGGTTCCCCCCTCTCCCACTGGACGCGGGCGAGGGGTGTTCGTTTCGTGGTTCTAGGATCAACCGTAGTGAAACAACATTCCTCATCCCTATGTTCTATGTTCTATGTTCTATGCTCTTCGTGCTCTTCGTGCGCTTCGTGGATCAAAGCCTAACTCCGTAATACGTGCAGCGCCCACTCGCGCAGTTGCTCGGCCTCGCCCCGTGGAATCACCTTATCGTGGGCAGCTTTGTTGCGTAGTTGGCGCATGGCATCGTTATTGAGCACTTCGGCCAAACCGCCAGGCCCAAACATATTGCGCTCGCTAAAGCGTTGGCTCACAAAGCTGCGCAAGGCTTGCTCACTCTTACTGTTCAGCATAATCGGGAAATTGCCTAAGGTGAGTTTACGCTTGCGCTCCATAAATTCGGCCAAATATTTGTTCTTGCAGTCAGCAGCCCCAAAGCCCGATTCGTCGCGGAATGGCTTGAAGATCGTTTCGTAGAGCAGGGTTTCAACTGCCTTGGTAAACGGAATCACGCTGACTGAGAAATCCATGGTTTCGTCTTCCATCAACAGGCTATATTCGCCAGTTCGCAGGAAGGTCGGAATTTGCGGCGGTAGGTTGCGCCAATCGGGCAAGGCTGCATCCAAGCTGGCTTCAATGCTAATCGGCTCGACCCGATCGAAGAAACGCTCAGCAGCAGGCAAAATTTCTTCGGCAATCTTGTCGATAATCGCATCTGCTTGTTCGTCGCTGGTTGCTGCGCCCGCTTCTTTGAGCACGTTGGCTTTGGCTTCGCTCAGCGCTTGCTCATACTGTGGGCGCTCGATCAGCTCAATCTCTGCATCGCTCAAGCCATATAAGCGATAGACAATTTTATCGATCAAGGCATCGGTGCGGGCCAAATCGTGCTTAATTGGCAGCAATCTGGCAAGTGATTGGCGGTAGGCTTGCTGAATGCTGGCTTCGAGCTCGCTCAGGTTGGCAGCAAAGCGATTGCGGTTTTGGTAGAGCCGATACCAGAAATCGCCCCAACTGACCTCGCGTTGGCCTTTTTGGTAATCGCCAAGGTAGCCTTGAATAATCGTTTTGCCAGTCAGGCTTTCAATCCCAGTTTCGCCTTTTTTGGGCTGAATGCGCAGTTGGGTTTCGAGCCAACTCAAGAAGCGCTTGCTCTCTTGTTGCTTGGCTTTGTTGAGCTCGATCATTTGTTGCGCGAGGTAGGCCAACAGATCATGCACCACGTCGCTTTGCTCAGCAGCCAACACCTGTTGCACCTGCGTCAACACCTGCTCGTAGGCACGAGTGTGGTAGTGCTCAATCGCCGCTTTGCTCAAGCGCTCACGCTCGGCTGCCTCGGTCGTGAAGTCAATGCGACGAATTGGGAGATCTGCAAGATATGGACCTGAGAACTTCATATATTGATTTGCAAAGTCAGGGCTACTTGTTTTAACTAAAGAGAAAAGAAGATTAGAATTTAACAATGCAAGAATGTAGTATGGCAACAATTCAAAATTCATAGGAAATCTAAGCCCATATCCTCCAGCAGTACCGGTCGGTATAGCAAATTCATCAGTTGTATAAGTAAAGTTAGAATAATCACTAAGTGCTGGAGTTAATAATCGTGAACCAGTTCTAGTATCCTCATCACTTAGATACATTAATCCATACCAAGCGCCTGATAATTCTGTAGCATCTTTACCAAACCATTGTCGATTTGCTAATGTAACTTTATGTTCTTCTAAATATTCTTGCATTTTGATTGGTAATTGAGTGATTTTAAGAATCTTACCATTTTCATCATATGGCCAAAATACATAACTTGATATTTCTTCAATTCTATATCGTTTTATATTACGACCTCTTGCATAAGGTAGGCAAAATTGTGGATAAATCCCTAAATATTTCGCTTTTTCTATATCCATTACAAACAAACTGTCAGATCCAGTTTGTACTCCAGTATAAAACTTAAAACCAAGTTCTTTTAATGTAGAAGTGTGCTTATTTTTTACTAAGCTATTTACTGAATCATCCAATATCCATGCTTTATCACCTAAAATTCTAACATTTATATGCTTTAATAGTTTTATATTATTAGGATCAGAATACACCTTCATATATAATGTATCATTATCAATATTAATTTCTTTGCTAATAATTAAAATTGAGGGATATGTAGTTATATCTTCAAAAACAGGACTATCACCAAAATCTATAATTTTTTTAATATAAAATTCATCAATTATCAATATACTTCTAATACCTTTACCTGAACTAACATTTATAAATTTATTTGGCTGAATAGATCCCATAATTCCATCTTTTTTGAGATATGCTAACATTTTCTCAATAAATACCATATATAAATCAAATTTACCAGTAGCACTCTTAAATAACTCATTATAATAGTTTAAAACATTATCATCTTCTCTAATTTGTGTAATATAAGGTGGATTAGAAACAATAGCATCAAAACCTGCATCCAGATTTATATCTATATCTTTGGCTCCTGGATAGCTTGGTTGAAAATAAACTTCTGGAAATTCTAATTGCCAATGAAAATAACTATAAGATTGAGCATCTATCATTGCACTTTCAGCAATTCCACTACTAATTTCGTCACCAAAAACAGAGAAATTATTAATATTAGTCAACCATTCCTCTAATTGATTATGTTTCAATAATTCAACAGTTGGATCAAATGTATTGCCATATCCTTTAAATTTCTTCAATAACGGAAGAGATCGAGATTTAGTAGCTTTACTATATCGATTATTAAACCAACGTGAAGTATAAATATCCAGCATACGCTTATATGGAGCTAATTGAGCAGAAGCTTGTTGATAAGCATCAAAACTACTACGACTTTGTGCTGGAGTATTATCACTTAGATTGCTAATCTCTCTCATGCTTTCAGTTGCTAATGCAATAGCAGCAAATCGATTTTGACCAAATAATGTATTTTGATTATCAATAGCCTTACGTACAACTTCAACCCGCGCCCCAATTAGGCTATTGCCATGCTTCAAGTGGTGGTCGAGGAAGCTCAATGGCGCGCCGAGGGTAAAGGCATCGAGCCACAAACTGACCTTGGCCAGCTCAACCGCCATCGAATTCAGGTCAACGCCGTAGATACAGCGTTTGAGCACCGCCCGTTTGAGCAAGGCCACCCGCGTCAAGCGTTCGCGGTCAATCGTCACCCCTTGACGCTCCATATCGGCCACAATCTCGTTGCGCGTGCGGTCGATCATCGCCCAAACTGGGTTATCGCTCCATGCATTCAAAAAGGGAATCAAGCGATTGCTAATAAAATCGACGACTTCGACTAAAAAGTGGCCGCTGCCCATGGCTGGGTCAAGCACGCGCACATTCAAACAATCGTCGAGCAATTGCAGCATCGAATTATTTGGGTCAGTCCAAAATACCGCCGGATTTTCCGGCTGTTTGCTGCTGAGGTTGCCCGATTTGGCGCGAGCAGCGACCAATTTAGCGTAATCGCGATATTGTTTCTGAGCCGCGTGCAAGCGGGGAGCCAAGGCTTGGAATTTTTCATCAAGCACCGCGCCAACCGTCTGCTGCACAATATATTTCACAATATAATCGGGCGTATAATAACTGCCCGTGGCTTTGCGCTCTTTTTTATCATTGACCAAATAGGCCATGCCCTGCTCGATAATCGCCAATGGTTTGGCAACTTTGGCCACTGTTTGATAGACCTCTTTGCCTTTTTCCTTGGTCACAGCCAAGCGTTCGCTGGCAATGTGCAGCTTGAATTCCAACAAGCCTTCGTAGATGCTACCAAGCTGGCGCACGCCCAATGATTTGAAATCGATCAGCACCAAGGCTTGGCTGCGATCATCCAAATCGCGCGCCAAGCGATCCAAGCCCAAGGCCAAATAGCGGTCGGGCACTGCATAGGTTTGCAAAAACTGACCGCTCAAGCTGCTTGGGCTGAACAAGCCGCCGTTGTAGGTTGGCATATTCAAGTCTGGCGAGCCACGGTCAATCACCGCGCACAAGGCCAAAATACGTTGATACAGCGCAGTTGACGTGTCGCTATAGCGGGCTTGCAGCTTGGTTTGACGCTGGTCGAGCAAGGTTCCACCAGCCTCTGCAAGCTCCTGTTTGATGGTATACAAGCTGTGTTCACGATAGCCGTTGTGCTCATTCAGCGGCAGCAAATCGAGGCTTTCCGCATACAACACAAACATCAACCGGTATAAAAAGGTCAACGTGCCTTCAAAGACCGGGTTAAGTTGGCTTTCGCTCAGCGTGGTGTGGCCTTGGCGGCGCATATCGGCGATAAAGCCTTGGGCAAATTGCGGAAAAATCTCGGTAAAAACCCGATCTTTCAAGCGTTCGCCCAGCCCTTTGGCATACTCCGCCGATTGTTTGAGCATGCGATCCAAAAAGCCACTGAAGGCCGCAGCGCGGAAAAACAACCACCAATATTTGAGTGCATCCAAGGCATCCTGCGCCCCAAAAAATGCCTCTTCCAAATCCACCTCGTAGTAGTTGGTGGCCTTATTGCTGGCGGTTGTTGAATATAAGCGCCAATATTTGCCATTGCTCACAATCACCCATGGCACTGTGCCAGCCTCAAGCGTCGAAACCACTTCGGCTCCAGGAATAATCGCTGGCGTGGCAGAATCGCGCTGGGTATCTTGATCGTCTAAATTGCGGTTCCAAACATAGCCAAAAAATGCCGCAACTGGCGTAGAACTTTTGGGCAAACACAGATCGAAGCGATAGGCTGGTGCATCGGCGACTGGCTGAGCAACAAAGCCCAATTCGCTCAAAATTGGCGCATAAAACTGCTTTTGAATGCTGGCAAGTGGCTGATTGGTTAATTGTTTGCGGGCAGTTTTGAGCAGGGGATTAATTTTGCGGCCAATTGGCAGCACATCATCGGCCCATTCACGGTTTAATTTGGGGTCGGTCAAACGCTGTTTCAAATAATAATCCGAGAACAAAGCGCGATTATTGAAATATTCCTCGCTCCATTCAGCCAGCACAAACGCCGAGCGCAGTTTATCCCACTGATAAAGCGCATCTGGCTCGCTCATGGTAAAGCGTTTAAGCACCCGCAACTCAGCATCACTCACGCTCAAGCGCTTGATTGTCAGCGGTACAGGCCGCACAATCTGGCGAATCGGCGTGCCGCGTTGGGTAGTTTGAGCCAATTCACGCAGCAACAACACAAACTCAAATGTCTCATAATCTTTGGTCAAAATAAACAAGGCCAATTCAGGCCGATCGCGAAAAGCGCGGGCGATTGCATTGCGCAAGGCCGCAGTTAAGGAGCGCACTTCGAGCAAATAGATTTTTATTTCTTGATCATGTGGGTCGGTTGCCAACAGCTCCACATGGCGAATCTCGTGGCGCAAATCGGGGCTACTCAAGCCAATTTGGGTATAATCGTCAATGGGCGTGCGCAGATCGATCGAATACTGCAAGCGGGCCAAAAAGCCAGCCAAGGCATCGGCATGTTGCAACTGGCGGATATCACCGCGCGTTAACTGAACGTCATTGGAGTCAAAAGCTTGGTTCATCGCACAATCTCCCGCAAACCAGAACATGGCATCATGTGTTAGCGCAGTGTAGCATAATTTCCGTACGTTAAAGCATTGATCCACGAAGGACACGAAGGGACACGAAGGATAGGAACCGCGAAGCGCACGAAGAGCGCGAAGAGCATGTTTTAGCCACGAATTCCACGAATTCCACGAATGCTGTTCCGATAGCCCATAGCCCATAGTCCATAGCCATCGTTTCTCTGCGCCTCTGCGTTAAAGCCTTGATCCACGAATTGCCCGAATTGCACGAATGCTGTTCCGATAGCCCATAGCCTGAAGCCTATAGCCTATTTTGATTTTTGACTTCTGCCTTTTGCATTCATCCTTCATCCCTTCGCTATGTTCTATGCTCTTTGTTCTATGTTCTAATAATTAACATTTTTTTACAAATTTCCAAAAATCGGCTAGTATACAGTCGATAGTTAATTAAACGAAAGGAGCCGAAAACGTCGATCTGCTGGCCTCGCCGTGTTGTGCTCAACATCGTTGCTCAGGTAGAGGTACGACCGCCTTGTTGGAAGCGTACTGGATAACTGTGGGTTGCAACTCGTTGTTGAGGAGGCTTATGTGAAGCGTCTATGGCTACGAACATTGGTTGTCGGCTGTATCCTTGGTTTGGCAGCGCCGACGATTACTGCTGGGCAGACTCGTTTGAAGGAAAAAACACCTGAAAATTTGGCGGCAGCAGAAGCGCCCGCCGTTGCAGGCCAATATCTAATTAAGTTCAATAATTCTCTCTCCAAAGCAGATCGCAAGACCACCCTCAAAAGCCTCGGAGCCGATCAGCTCCAACACCTCGATAGCCTTGATCTTGAGTTAATCGAATTTGCTGCGCTCAAAAACAATGCTTCGCCTGAGCAAAGCGAGCGTGTTTTAGCCGAGCTGAAAAATAATCCAGCGGTTGAGTATGTCGAGCCAAACTACATCTATGCACCGCTGTACACGCCCAACGATCCGGGCGTTGCCCAACAATGGGCTTGGGGCGTTATCAAAGCCTACGATGGCTGGAATATTACCCAAGGCAATTCCAGCGTGATCATCGCAATCGTTGATACGGGGATTCAAATCAATCACCCTGATCTTGATGCCAAAATTGTGGCTGGCTACGATTTTGTTGATAACGACACCAATGCAACCGATGGCAACGGCCATGGCACGCACTTGGCTGGCACAGCCGCCGCCGAAACCAACAATAGCACTGGTGGCGCTGGCTTGTGCCCAAATTGCCGCTTGATGCCAATTCGCGTCTTTAATAATAATGGCAGTGGTACGCTTGCCGCAGTAGCCCAAGGCATCACCTATGCAGCCAATAATGGAGCCAAAGTTATCAATCTAGGGCTGGGTGGCAGCGCCTCAACCACATTAAAAAATGCTGTTGATTATGCGTGGAACAAAGGTGCATTCCTCAGCTGCGCGGTTGGTGGCAGCAACAGTGGTGCTCCAACCTATCCCGCTGCCTATGCCAACTGCTTCCCCGTGGCTGCTAGCGGCAAGACCGATATTAAAACTCCATCGTCGGGCTATGGCACATGGGTCAAAGTTGCGGCTCCAGGAGTCAGCATCTATTCAACATGGCTCAACGGCGGCTACAACACCATTAGCGGCACTTCAACCGCAACCGCCCATGTTGCTGGCTTAGCAGGCCTGTTGGCCTCGCAAAACCGCACCAACGCCCAAATTCGCGATCGCATTTGCGCCACCGCCGACCCAATTGCAGGCACTGGCACTTATTGGTCGTGTGGACGAATTAATGTCTATGCAGCAGTTCAGTAATTGATCCCCTCACCCCCCAACCCCCTCTCCCACTGAACGCGGGCGAGGGGGAGCCGTCGTTTTCACCAAGAAATTGGGGGAGAACCAGAGCGTTAAAGCCCCTCGCCCGCCACGTGGGAGAGGAGTTGGGGTGAGGGCATGCTCTGGTATTCCAACCTATTCCCGATAGCCCAGAGCCTTTATTTGTACTGGTTCATTGCATGAACGACGATTCCCCCCTCTCCCGCACGCGAGCGAGGGGGAACCGCCGACTCCGTGCTCCCCTCGCCCGCCACGTGGGAGAGGGGTTGGGGTGAGGGCATGCTCTGGTATTCCAACCTATTCCCGATAGCCCATAGCCTTTGTGCGCTTCATCCCTCATCCCTCATAATTCATCCTTCGGTTGCTCTTCATCCCTCATCGGCGCGCTTCGCCAAATCGAGCAAGCGTTGCAAGGCGGGCAAGGCTGCTGCAACAATGCTCAATTCGACCTCGCTCAAACCAGCGACATGCGCGGTCAGCTGTTTGTGGGCTTGAGTTTGGGCTTGGCGCACCGCCGCTAAGCCAGCATCAGTTAATTGCAAAAGTTGTTGCCGCCGATCTTGCGGATGCGGAATCCGCTCGATCCAACAGCGCTCAACCAAAGCTGGCAGCAACTCGCTAATTGCTTGTGGGCTGACGTGCTGTTGGCGCGCCAAGCTACTCAACGATTGTGGGCCATGCTGAAGTTCGTTCAACATGCGTAATTGGGCGGCGCTCGTTGCGCCATCAAGTTGTCGTCGCACCTCAAGATCGACCAAGCGATGCAGTTGGGGAGCGAGAACAAATAAATCTTCGACCAGCCGATCAATATGATGCCGTTGCATAATTCCCCTTTATTCTTCAAGTTACTTGATGATATTTATAAACTAAGGCTTGATTTATCGCACTAAATCTCAATTATTAAAAAAATATTTTCAAGCTAATTGAACTTGACAACGATCAGAAAGATCTTTATTATACTCATAGATACTCATTCATCAAGCAGCACCCGTCTAGCAGGCAGCTTCGCCCTGTGAAGCTAGCTCGTGTGCTTTATGGAGGTGTTAATGCCTAAATCTTCGTTGTCGCCACCGTTAGTATTGCTCGATCGCGTGCTACGCTGGTGTTTTATGATGAGCGCTGGCTTAACCATCCTATTGCTTTTTGCTGAGCTTGCCCCGCGCTGGAGCCATGTTGGCATCGCAATTCAGCTTCTCAGCCTTGGCTTATTAATTGCCATCAAGCCACTCAAACGCCCAGGCCATCTTTTTCTCTATCCATTGCTGCTCGCGCTGGCAATTAGCATGTGCGAGCCAACCCTACCGCCCTATCAACTGCCGACGATCATCAGCCAAGCAGCGCCGTTCGCGGTCGTTACGCTGATTCTCGGCGATCTGATTCAGCGGCGTGTTGTGCCAATCTGGCGGCCAAAACGCTTGGTTGTGGCCAATGGCAACGTCGATCTGATCGAAGCTGCCTGTTTTTTCCAACTTGATCCAGTGCAACTTCGCCAAGAACTCGAACAACAGGGCTGCCCGTTGCGCAATGCAAGCGATGGCGGCACACTCGTCAAATTAGCGCCAATTCTAACAGTTTTAGCAACTACAACACACTCAGGAGGTGCCGATGCCCCATGATATATCGTTGATCACCAATATCTCGGTTGCTTTGGTTGCAGCCTTCGCTGGCGGCTTGCTTGCTCGCCGGCTTGGCCTGCCAACAATCGTTGGCTACCTTTTAGCGGGTATGCTCATTGGGCCGTTTACGCCCGGCTTCAAAGGCGATGTTGGTGATATTAGCCAGCTTGCAGAAATTGGGGTTATCTTCCTCATGTTTGGGGTTGGTCTCCACTTTTCGCTCAAAGATTTATGGGCTGTGCGCAAAGTCGCAATTCCAGGTGCAGCCCTGCAAATGCTGTTAGCCACAGGCTTGGGCTTTGGGCTAACGCGTTTGTGGGGCTGGTCGACTGCCGCTGGCTTGGTTATGGGCTTAGCGCTTTCGATTGCCAGTACGGTGGTGCTGCTGCGCGGCTTGATGGACGCAGGCGAGCTGAACACGCCCGCTGGCCAAACCGCCGTCGGCTGGTTGGTGCTTGAAGATTTAGCGACCGTACTGATTTTGGTCTTGCTGCCCGCCTTCTTCGGCAGCAGTGGCGGTAATCCTTGGGCCGCTGGTGGCATCGCCTTGCTCAAAACCACAATCTTTGTAGTGTTGATTCTATTCGCTGGCGGGCGCTTCTTGCCCTGGTTGCTCACTTGGATTTCGCATTCGCGCTCACGCGAGTTGTTTATTTTGGCCTCGGTGGCGGTCGCGCTTGGTACAGCCTTTGCAGCCACGGCAGCCTTTGAAGTTTCGTTGGCGCTGGGGGCCTTCTTGGCTGGCGTGGTTTTGGGTGAATCCGACCTAAGCCACCAAATTGGCGATGAAGTGCTGCCCTTCCGCGAAATCTTTGCCGTAATCTTCTTTGTTTCGGTGGGGATGTTGGTCAACCCAATCTATGTATGGAACAATATTGGCCAAGTTATCGCCCTCACCGCATTAATTGTCTTTGGCAAGGCCATCTTCACCCTCTTTTTGGGCCTAATTTTGCCTTCGTCTGGCCGCACAATGATTGTGGTTGCCGCAGGGCTAAGCCAAATTGGTGAATTTTCGTTTATTGTCGGCCAAGCTGGGGTTGGCTTAGGTGTTTTGAGCCAAGATCAATATTCGCTGCTTTTGGCCGGAGCGATCTTCTCAATTATGCTCAATCCGGTGATGTTCTGGTCGATTCCCCATGTTGAAACATGGCTCAAGCGCTATCCACGGCTGTGGGTACGCTTCGAACGCCACGCCACAACCGAGCCAGAAAAAACCAAATTACCAGAAACTGATCATGTGGTTGTAGTTGGCTACGGGCGAGTCGGCGAACACATTGGCACCGTGTTGCAGCGCTTGCAGATTCCCTTTGTGGTTGTCGAAGCAGACAATCATCGCGCCGACGATTTTATAACCAAAAATATTCCAACCTTGATTGGCGACGCTGCCAACTCGGAAGTACTGACCCACGCCAAGCTCGATAAAGCCAAGGCCTTGGTCGTGACCTTGCCAAATGAGGCAGCGAGTGAATTAGTCGTTGCCGCCGCCCGCGATCTTGCACCAAACTTGCCAATTGTGGCCCGCGCTGCAACCAATTCTGGGGTGGAACGCCTAGCCGAATTAGGTGCTCACGACGTGATTCACCCAGAACTAGAGGGTGGCTTAGAAATTATTCGCCATACGCTGTTGCGTTTGGGCTATGCAGCAACCCAAGTTCAGGGCTATACCGATGCTGTGCGCCGCGATCAATATCACACCAACATTGTGCCGACTGAACATCTGGTGCTTGAACAATTGATTCAGAGTGTACGTGGTTTTGAGATTGCATGGCGCAGTATTAACGCCAATAGCAGCTTGGTTGGCCAAAGTTTGGCGATGCTCAACTTTCGCGCTCAAACTGGAGCCTCGGTCATTGCCGTGCTCCGCGATCAGCAATTGATTAGCAATCCAGAATCGCAATTGACCCTCGAACCAGGCGATACGTTGGGCGTGATTGGCGACGAAAGCCAAATTCAGGCCGTCGATGGCTTGATTAGCAACAGTCAAGCAGCAAATCCGCCGCCCACAAACCGCCTCGCTCCAAGCGGAGCCTAAATCAATGCCCCTCGACTGAACTCGGTCGAGGGGCATTTTTTGCCTCCATGATCACAAACCAATCGTTAGACCGATGTTTGCAGCCAGCCACCGACCTACACTAGCCACTGTTTTTGTCGAAGGAGGTCTGGATGCAAGCCCAAACTACCCAATTGCCATGGGAACAAACCGACTGGTTTAGCACAATCAGCAGCTGGATTGAGCAACAGCTCAGCGCTCATGGCCGCCAGCTCAACGCGCCAATCGAACTTATCCATCAACGCCCATGGTCGGCCTTTGCCCAAATTAGCACCAACCAAGGCTTGGTCTATTTCAAAGCTCCGGCCCCAGCCTTCAGCTATGAGGCTGGCTTAACCCAAGCCCTTGCCATGTGGCAACCAGCCTGTAACGTGCCTGTTTTAGCCATCGAGCCAAGCCAAGGCTGGATTCTTTCCGCCGATGCAGGCACAACTTTACGTCAACTTGGTCAAAATGCCAGCCAACTTGCTCACTGGGATGCACTGTTACCGCAATATAGCGAATTGCAAATTCAGCTTGCTGCGCGCGTGCCAGCATTGCTCGATTTAGGCCTACCTGATCGACGTTTGGCGCATTTTCTCAAGCTCTTTGCTGAATTGCTGAACGATCATGTCAACTTGTTGATCGATCAAGAATTTGGCTTGAGCACTGCCGAACATCAACAACTGCACGCCTTGCAGCCAATTGTTCAAGAGCAATGTCAAGCCTTGGCTGGATTTGGCTTGCCGGAAACCCTGACCCACGAGGAAATTCACGAAAATAATGTGCTCTATGCAGCGCGTGGCTATACCTTTACCGATTGGAGCGATTGCAGCGTAAGTCACCCCTTCTTTTCGATGTTGGTGACGCTGCGCGCCGCCGCCCATTGGCTCAAACTCGACGAGCAAGGCCCCGAGTTGCAACGCCTGCGCGATGCCTATTTGGAGCCATGGACCCAATTTACTCCGCGCCAGCAACTTGACCAAGCCCTGGATCTTGCCTATCGGCTTGGCATGATCAATCGAGCGCTTTCATGGCGACAAGCGCTGAATGGCCTTGATCCAGCTCAAACCAAAGACTATCAAGATAACGTTTCAGGTTGGTTGCAAGATTATTTAGCCATCCAAAATGCTGGGTAGCCCACAATGGATAAACAAACCATTATCGAGAAAATTAGCCCTGAGATATATGCGATCGAAGCTGAAGATGCGCGTTGGTATGGCTCGCAAACCAATAATCCACATGGACTTGGCTATAGCTCCGATACGTTGCATGAAATTGATAGCTTAATTTGGGATACGGCCAATGAGCTAACTGATAGCGAAAAGCTCTTGCTCATGTTTGCGATCTACGAAGATTTGCCAGGCTATGCGTTGCTCATGCTGAATTGGAGCCGTTATCAACATTTTGCTCCGCCAACCCAAGCCCTTTTTTGGGCAGAAGTTCGGCGCATTTTGGCCCAAGGCGATTCTGCCTGCGCTGGCCCACTCGAATATCATCTAGCGCTTGATTGGTTTGAACTTTGCAACAATTGTGATGCGATTTGGCATCATTTGGCGCATAATGCCAATATTGCGCTTTTGACAAGCCTTCTGCGAAGTTCAGCTACTGCTGCTTGGCATTTAAAAGCGCCGCTGTATGCCCAATTGATTGCCAATGTAGGTTGGCATGAAGCTCTTTATGCGAGTTTGCACGCGAGCTACTATACACTTTATGGCCAAATTGATAAACATGAAGCGCTAGGCTATCTCCAGCAATTGGTTATAGTCGATCTAGATCAGGCGCTTGCCACGTTGATCAGCACTGTTCAAGTAGGCGAGCGCTATACAAATGCCTTTGGGGTTGAAGCGATGCAGCGGGCTGCAAAGAAGCCAAACCGAGCATTCGGCAGCTTCAATCTTGACCTTTAACCCGATAGGTATATGTAATTTGGTATTCAGCGCCGAGCTCTGCTTGCAATCGTTGGGCCAACGCCAAGCCTTGCTCGGCAAATTGCTGCTCTGCGGCGCGAGTCGCAAAGCCCGAACTCACCGGATCATCATCAACATAAATCGCATCAAATATATCCGACCAAGCCATCAAATCGGCAATGAGGTCTGGGCTGAGCGGCAATTCGCTGGGATCAATATCGCCAAACTGAATGCCATCATTCCACCAGACCGGATAACAGCAATAATCAGCAGCTAAACGGAGCTTTTGCATGAACACCCTTCCATGAAATACGCATTAGGTAATTGCTGGCACGTTTAAGCCTGCTCAAGCGGCGGATCAATCTGCCATTCGACCGTCTGATAGTGTATCAACGTTTGGATAAACTCTTCAGTCTGTTTCGCAGGATCAAAAAAATTCAGCATCATTTCAAGCGTTGCAGAAGTATGATTATGGCTCCAGTTGCATTCCAAAATATCGCCATAGCAATCAGCATTATCAGCGATAGCTTGGATAATTCGTGCTATTTCTGAGGGAATTGATACAACTCCAGCCAAGATTAATCGGGTTTGGCGAAAATCATCATGCAGAGAATTAGGATCATAATTAACCGCCAAAGCAAGGTTATATTCGATATGCAAAATTAATTGCTGCTGTTGAGCGTCATACTCAATTGCCTCAATTAATCCATTATGCAATGAATAAAGCGTTGGATCATACTGCATATTAATTACCTTAAAATCAGGTATAAAACCACTGTTGCTAGTTCCATGAACGGATTGTGATGATGCAATCCGAAAGGATGAACCCTGAACACCTTGGCTTAACGCAGAACGTCCTCGATGATGAAGTTGCTTAACCAACACCATGGAGGACGCAATGCCCACGGACGAAATTATCATCCGCTTGTTCTGTATTGTCGATGATCGCCTTGCTGCTGTCAAAAAACATCCGCTCGCCAAGCTGTATCCGAGTGAAGTTGTCACCATCGGGTTATTGTTTGCCTTGAAAGGCCGGACATATCGGGCGTTTTATCGCTGGTTGCAAGCCAATTATGGCCCGTTGTTCCCGCGCTTACCGGAACAATCGCGCCTCTATCGCGTGCTGGTGAATGCCCACGCGTATACCGACCAGTTTTTGGCCGACCCGACCATCCTTGGCATTATCGACTCATTTGGGATCGAATTGCTCCATCCACGGCGCGAAGGCCGAAGCACGACACCACTGGGGAAGAAAGGTATCTCCAATCATCGCTGGATCGTGGGAATTAAACTGGCGTGGCTCATTAATCAGCGCGGCGAGGTCGTCGAATGGTCCTGGCTGCCTGCCAACGTCAGTGATCAGGAATTTCGTGAGGTCGTTGCTTGGCAGGCCGGGCACACGATTGCGCTTGGGGATCGCGGGTTTCGCGTTCGCGCTGACGAGGATGATGGCGTACCGATTAAAATCTGTGGTCGGGGTGACTGGAACTGCCGTTTTTTGATTGAAACCACCTTTCGTTTGTTGGAACGGGTCTTTCAGATCAAGAAACTCACCCATCGAACGGCACGCGGCATGGATATGCGTTTGGGCTTTGTTGCCGCATGCTTTAATGCATTGTTGCAGCTCACAAATGGAAGATTGTCTTTCCTTGATTTTGTGATTTAAACTAGCAACATTGGTTATTACCATATCAAATAGAATATTTTATCAACATTTACGCTTAATCTGCTTAATTTGGCGAAGTGGGTGGTTTGTTATTGGCAAACGTCGGCGTTGCAATTGATGTGCTTGTTGCATGTAATAGGCTTCTAAGCCTAATTGACCATGAAAAAGATCAACAATTGCTTGATTGTGCGCAGCTGAATGTCGACCACCAAACCAGCAATAGTCATTGGTTTGGCCTTCAAGCCGTGCTAAAACGCGATCATACACGCTTGCCGTCGTCAAAACTTGGTTGCTGGGTTCAAGGGTAAGCACTGAGTTTTGCTGCATGATGGTCG
The DNA here is from genome assembly GCF_016907925.1 of Herpetosiphon giganteus. Taxonomy (GTDB): domain Bacteria; phylum Chloroflexota; class Chloroflexia; order Chloroflexales; family Herpetosiphonaceae; genus Herpetosiphon; species Herpetosiphon giganteus. The sequence continues at coordinate 98,407 of NZ_JAFBCZ010000020.1, forward strand.
CAATTTCACCAAAGGTTGCTTGCTCGATTGGCTCATCATAGAACAGATAATGGCTCAACGGCTGTTGCCAAGCGCGATGTTGCCAATGATCAACCCTCACAAACCGCCAATAGTGCTGATCAGGATATTCAGCAAAAAAGACTACCGCAGTTTTTTCTATCGCATCGGCTAATTCATCAGGAAACTGATTAAACCAATAGTGACAGAGATAAAAATAATTGCGAGCGTTTGCTAATCGCTCATAATAAATCAGAGGAATCGGTAAGTGCATACAAGAATACTTTCGATTAACCAATATAAAGCTGCTTAAACTCAACATACAGACATAGCAAAAATTGTGATTCTAATAAACTTATTCGTTGATTAATTAATGAATAATAGTGATTTTCTGAGTTCAATAGGCGCTTGAAAATCGTAATTTCTGCTAAAATGGATGCTAGATCTGCTTGTTCAACAGCTAAGCCTGTTTGAAATAAGCGCATCCATTCTAAATTGGCTTGGTTAATAATTGGCAGCCAACCCTGATTAAATACCGCTTCAGTGGCGATTGGCAAAAAGCTCGTTTTATCATTTAAATCGGTAAGCAGCAACCCAATCGACATGGACTTCCTCGTCAATATTGAACAAACGAGTTATAAAAACAGCAGCAAGTTAACATGACTTGCTGCTGTTTGGCCTATTTAGAAGCTTGTTTGTTCAACCTGACCATCAGCAAAGCTCATGGTCAGGTGCAGTGGTTGTTGCGGACTGGTCACAAGCTCGATTGTGTTCCAAGCAGGTGTAGAGCGTTCCCGCAGCTCGCGCAGGATGAAAAAGAGTTGATAATCGACCTCAAAGCCTTGCTCATGACGCAGTTGGTTGGCCGAGCTAAATCGCCCGTAGAGCAAGCCATGGTCGGCTGCGGGAATTTCGGCAACCACGCGCGCGCTAATCCATGGCTGAGGAATTCGCTGCTCAATTGTGCTACGCAAGGCTGCCAACAATTGCTCGCTAGTGGCATCGCTTAAATCATAGACAGCATCATTATGGTAATGAAACGCCTGATAGAACGGTAACCCATCAACCTGATAGCGCGCAGCGAGGATAATTGGGCGTTGATCAGCATTGGGCAGGTTAATCACTTGTAGATCGAGCGTTACATCATGGCCAGCCTGGCGTTGGGCATCAAGCGTTTGCTCGAATTGCTGCCATGCTTGTTGATTAATCTCAGTTGGTTGAAAAGGCTTAGCTGGCTCAGCAGGAGCAGGATCATCAATCTGCCATTCGACCGTTTGATACTGAATGGTACACGAAATAAACTTTTCAGTCTCATTCAAATCATCAGTAATCGTAGCATTAAGCGTTACACTTGGAGGGGCTGACTGATGCCAACTGAATTCATAAATATCACCATAAATGCTATCAGGATCGGTGCGTCCATCAGCAAATTGCGGCAATGCAGGCTCAATCGCTGAAACCCCATGAAAAATCAAGCGGGTTTGGCGAAAATCATCAACGAGGTTATTGGGATCAAAGCTAACAGCTAAAGCCAAATTAAGCTCAATTGAAAGCACAAGCGTTTGATCAGCTGGATTATAGGCAATAGCTTCTAATAATCCATCATGCAAGCGATATTGGGTTGGGTCAATACGCATAATAACTCCTCTTTATTCTACGACGATATGTGATGGATCTGATCCTTTATGGACAGGATTGCCATCGCGGTCAAGGTATTTATTGACTTTCTTATGGGTTGTATGCGGATTAGTAATATGATAATGGTCAACACCTTCAAAGCCTTTGGCACCTGGTTTACCTTTATCGAATCGAATAGTTAATCCTGAAGGATCTTCAAAAGTACGATGGCCGTGTAATACTGCATCTGGGTCGGATACTTCTTTCCAGCCTTGCTTGAGCAAATCGTCAGGATTTTTGGGCAAATTCGCAACAATCCCGGGAATCCGTTCGGCAGTTTCTTCAAGGGTTTCTTCGGCTACATTTTTAACAACCCGTTCAGCTCCTTCTTCGACAACTTCCTCGGCAACCTCTTTAACGGCCCGTTCGGCTCCTTCTTCGGCAATTTCCTCGACAATTTCTTTGCCAGCCTTAACGCCCCATTTGCCAAGTTTGCCTGCATCACCGACAATCGGAATCATCGCAGCAGCCGAGATCGCAGCCTCAAGATGGCGACCTTCGGCGAGATAAATCAGGGCATTAACCCCATCGGCAATTTCGCCAAAACCAGGGATAAAGCCTACAACATCGAGTGCACCATGAACCCAATCACTGGCCTTATTCCATGCCTTGCTTAACCAACCGCCTTCATCTTTCTTGGCAGCAGCTGCAGCAATTATTTTGTCTTTAAACAAGCCCGCAGCTTCTTCCTCTGCTTGGCGAAAGATTTTGCTAATCTCACCAGTGACGCTTTGGGCTACGCTAAAGTTGTTTTCAAGCCGCTTTAAGGCTGGCACAACCTCGCCAGTATATTCATGCTCAAAGGCTTTAAAAGCATCACCATGCCAGCTACTGGCTAATTGCTGATGCAATTGATTAAGTTGTTGTTGTAGGCTTGAAACTCGGTCTCTCAATTGACCAAATTTGGTTGCAATTTGCTTCAGCTGCTCATACTCAGCTTGAACGATTGGTGCCGTCATCCTGCCTCCCAATACCAATAAAAAAGATCAACCTGCCATGCGAGTTACTGGGAGCAATGTTCTACTAGAATTGTAATCGTTGACATGTCACATTAAAAGTGCCTTGCTAGCATAGCATACTCAATAGCTAGCTAGATTAATCGAAGCTTAATCTTAAGCTTTGAAGAGTTAGGATTTACGGGCCAGGATCGTAGGCTTAAATAGCAACACGCGGATCAAATGTTGATCCGCGTGTTGCTATAACCAGAAACTAATTAGCGGCCAGTTTTGGCTTTTACTTCAGCAGTCAAAGCTGGCAAGATTTCGTTAATATCGCCAACAATCCCGTAGGTTGCAACTTTGAAAATTGGAGCTTCGGGATCTTTGTTGATTGCCACGATGGTGTTTGATGAGCGCATACCAGCGAGGTGCTGAATTGCGCCTGAAATCCCACAGGCAACATACAATTTTGGCGCAACGGTTTTGCCGGTTTGGCCAACTTGGCGCTCGTAGGCGATCCAGCCAGCATCGACAACTGCGCGCGAAGCGCCGTGCGTGCCACCCATCACCCGCGCTAATTCAGGGATGAGTTTTTCGTAGTTTTCAGGTGAGCCAAGGCCACGACCACCAGAAACAATCACGGTTGCATCGGCCAAGTTCACAGCGCCGGTGCGTTGCTCAACATTGCGCACTTTGGTCCGAATCGTGACCGCAGGCATTGCCACATTCACCACTTCGCCAGCGCCAGCGCCAGCAATTGGCTTGCCAACTTGGCGACGCACTGAAGCGATTGCTGGGCGAGCAGCGCCAAAGTGCAAGTTGTTGATCACGTTTGCGCCGTGTGAAGGGCGGACGGCGGTCAATTGGCCTGCTTCTACGCTCACATTGGTTACATCGGGAGCCAAGCCTACGCCCAACTCAGCAGCCAATGCGCCAGTGAAATCGCGCATTTGCAACGATGAACCAGTCAAAAACAGTTCTGGTTGGTGGGCTTCGATTGCAGCTTTGGCAGCAGCAACATAGCCATCGGTGGTATATTGCGCCAAATTGGCATCATCAACCACATAGGCTTTGCTTGCGCCAGCAGCAAATGCTTGCTCGACCAAGCTAGCCGTGTTGCTGCCAAGCACTAAGCCTGCAACGCTTTGTCCAAGCGCATCGGCAATTTCTTTGCCCTTGCCCAACAATTCTTTGGAAATTGCGCTCACTTCGCCATTTTTATGTTCGATTAAGACCCAAACGCCACTAGCCATGAAAACACCTCATTGTGAAGGATGAAGGATGAAGGATAAGGGATGAATAGGTTCCTTCAAACCCAACATCAATAGATAATGACTATGTTTTGGATGAATGCTGAGGGGAATTTATTCATACTTCAGCCCTCATAATTCATCCTTTCAGGTTACAGGATTTGATTTTCAACCAATTTTTGAACCAAGCTGCTCACTTGAGTTTGGACGTTGCCACTGATCATCTCGCCTGATGGGCGGGCTGGTGGTGGCACGCGATCAGCAACTTGCACATTGCCAGCAACATCGCTGCCGCCAAGGCCAAGGTCGCCTAAACTCCAGGTTGGGATTGGTTGCTTGCTGACTTTGCGAATCTTCAACAATGATGGGTAGCGTGGCTCGTTCAAATCTTTAACCGCCGTCACGACGACTGGCAACGAGGCTTCCACAGTTTCGAGGGTGTCTTCCAAAGCGCGATCAACCACAATGCTGGTTTCGCTCAATTCGTGTACTTTGAAAACATAGGTCAGTTGTGGCCAACCAAGGAAGCGGGCCAACGCTGGGCCAAATTGGCCGGTTTCGTCGTCGGTGCTTTGCTTGCCACAGAAGACAATATTGACATTATCGAGTTTCTTGATCGCAGCGGCGACAACTTTAGCAGCGCTTTGCGAATCAACATGCTCCAAAGCTGGGTCGTTGATCAAGACTGCTTCGTTCGCACCCATTGCCAAGGCTTTTTTGAGTGAATCAGTGGCATCATCGCTGCCAAGGCTGATGACCGTTACTTGGCCATCGTTCTTCTCGGCCCACTGCAAGGCTTCTTCAATCGCATATTCATCAAACAAATTGATAATTGGATTGATTCCGTCGCTGTTAATCTGCTTATCGGCAGTGATTTTCACACTATTTTGTTCAGGAACTTGCTTAACACAAACTACTGCGTGCATTCAAGAAACCTCCGTTGGTTTGCTGAGTGGCTCCTTTGCCACAAGCATGCGCTGTGGCTTTGGCCATAGTATACCATAGACTGACTGAGCATGACGCACTGCGTTTAACTCGTGCCCGATCATTATTTTGTACAATTGGCGTGCATTTGACTGGCGTATACTCATACTAGGCCATAATCTACTCACGTATTGCATAAGCCATAAAGCATTCTTGGGTTGGCTTTGGCGCACAAATGAGGAGTTTTTGGATGGATTTAAATAGCTTTGAATCGGTACGCAAGCTGCGCAAAACCGCGTTTAACTATTGCTGCGGGATTGCCTTAGGATTAAGTGCGTTTATTTTAATTGTAAACATCGTATTTTTCGCCAACTTTGTTTGGTATCTTTTAGTATTAACTGTAATTTACAGCATATTAATGTTTACCCTTGAAGAGAGATTTATAATAAAAGGATTTATTATAAATCTCTTGGGTTTATCGTATATATTATCGGCCAGTTTTCCGACTGCATTAGTAGCTGTCTTGGAACGTTCAAGTATGCTGTTATTAATCCCTTTATCAATGGTTGGATTAATATCGGGATCATTCTTTATGTTAATATTTGGATTACTTGAGATATTAACTATTTTCCTTTTAGTATTAATAATTGATATACCAGATTATAAGGTTATCAATACAAATATCTTAATTACTGGCATTGCGCTTCTCATTTTTTGGTTTTTAGTACGCTCTTTAGAAAACGCACTGCGCCAATCACTACACCTCCAAACCAATTTACAAAATTTGGTTGATGAGCGCACAGCTCAATTAGCGGTCAGCGTCCACGAAGCCAAATCGGCTCAATACGTTGCTGAGCAAGCCAACCTGCGCAAATCGCAATTTCTGGCCACGATGAGCCACGAATTGCGCACACCACTGAACGCAATCATCAACATGACCGAGTTTATCGATTGGTTTGGCCCGCTCAACAGCCAACAAAAAAGCTATCAAGATCAGGTTCGCGGCGCTGGTGAACATTTGCTACACCTGATCAACGACATTCTCGATCTTTCCAAAATTGAGGCTGGTCGGGTTGAATTGCACTTTGGCAACGTCGATTGTGCAGCGATTGCCCAAGAAGTGCTGGAAACCGTGCGGCCCTTGGCTGAAGCGAAAGGGTTGCAGGTCGATTATCGTCAAGCTGATCAGCTTGATTTGGCGTGGGCTGATAGTAAAGCGATCAAGCAAATTGTGCTCAATCTTTTGTCGAATGCAATTAAATTTACCGAAACTGGCCGCATTAGCGTAGCTCTTGAGAGTACAGCAGACACAGTTATGGTGGTGATTCACGATACAGGCATTGGCATCGCGCTCGAACATCAGCAATTTATTTGGGAATCGTTTCGCCAAATTCAAAGCAGCGACGATCGCGAATATGAAGGCACTGGCTTGGGCATGAGCATCACCAAACAGCTGGTCGATTTACACGGTGGCGACATTACGGTCGAAAGCGAGGTCGATCGCGGTACCCAATTTCGGGTTTGCTTGCCAACCAAAGCAGCCTGGCAGCAACGCCACAGTACATATACCCACGCTGCGAGCAAGCAGACGATGGTGGTCGTTGATGACAACCCAAACACAGTTGAAGAATTTGGCACCCAGCTAGCGACCAGCGCTTGGCGCATCATTGGCTGCTTGGATAGCCGCGAAGCCCTAGCAATCTACCGCCGTGAGCAACCAACGTTGGTTGTGCTTGATGCAACTTTAGCTTTTGTTAGCGCTCATAGCTTAATTGACGAAATGTTGGTGATTAATCCTGATCAGGCAATTATGATCGTCGCGCCAAACAACGAGTATAGCCTTGGCTTGGAAAGCTGGCCGCATATCAGTCGGCCATGGCCGCAAGCGTTGGAGCCAGTGTTGCAACAAACCGTAGCAACCGCCCAGCAGCAGCGCCAACTAGTAACAATCGCCTAATCAGGAGCAACCGATCACCTTAGGAGGAATAATGCATCCATCGACGACCCAAATTTCTGCCGGAGTGATTGAAGATAACCCGCAAAACCTAGAAATCGCGCGGGTTTGTTTGATTCATCAACTGCATGCCCACTATCAAGGCGGTTGGAACTCAGGCAGTAGTTTCTTTGCTTGGCATAGCGCGCATTCCGATATTGACTTAGACATTTTATTAGTGGATATTCACATGCCCAAGGAGAGCGGAATTAAACTCTATCAAACAGTGCGTGAAGCCTTGCCACACACCAAAATTATTGCTTGGACAGCAGATGTAGTGCCGCAACGAGTTGTGGTCTATCAACAAATTGGCTTTGATGGTATGATCGGCAAACCGATTAATACCAAATATTTTCCGTTACAGATCCAGCGCATTTTAGCTGGCGAAGCTGTCTGGGAGATTTGATTGTTATGTTGGCCAATGCCGAGCCGATTTTGCTATTTGCCGAAGATGCCCAGACCGATGCCACGATTGTGCAGGTGATTGCGCAACGTTGTGGCTGGCAGGTTGTTTGGCTCAAAAGTCTGTTTGCAATGTGGCAATATTGTGTCAGTATGTTAGATCATGAGCAACCAGCGCTTAATTGCGTGATTATGCTCGATATGAAAATGCCCGACCCAGCCTATCGCCATTTGGAAGGCTCGGTTTTAGCTACTTGGCTGAGCCATGCCATGCACGAACAACGCTTGCAAACAGTGCCAATTTTTGGCATGACCACCGATAAAACCGTGCATCGAGAGTGGGAAGCACGGATTGCAGGTTGCTACCAACTTTTTGAAAAACCCTTGCGGCCTGAACATTTTCAGCAGTTGCAGCAGTATTTGGGCAAGCCCAGCCCGCCAACAATCGATGGCGTTGATCAAATTGCGGTTGAAATTATTCGCAAGCAACATTTAGATATTATGCACACCGTGATTGCGGCCTATCAAAACCAGGCAATTCCAGCCAGCGCTGCCGCTTGGTCGCTCGATGAATTACGGGTTTTATTGAGCCAGCTGACCAATTCAATTTACTGCCCACGCCATTTGCAACAACAACGAGAGCAAATTCTTGAGCGGGCTGGGGGCTTGATTCAATTGCAACGCTCGATGCGCAGTTTTTTGAGCAATCCACAGCTTTCAACCTTTGAGCTGAAAATTCTTAATCGGATTTTACAAGGCGTTTCGCAGGAGCGCATCGCCGCTCAAGAGGCACTTGGGCGACGAAAGCTGGAAAGTACAATTGAACAGATTTTGGTGGCATTTGGGCTGTTCATCAGCAATTAATCCCCCCAAATGTACAATTTACATCCATTTGGGCGCTTTATACTAACAATTGAGCGATGAATAGGGGTTCTTTCAGCAGAGATTAGAAAGAACTAAATCCACGGGCGTGGAAACATATGGCGTAGCAATCCTAAGGTTTAGGCGAGCTACGCCGTTGGTTTTTAACTTCTATTAGGCTTGCAAGGCTTGCAACTGAGCATAGGCTCCGTGTTGCTCGACCAAACTTTGATGATTGCCGACCTCGATAATTTGGCCATGCTCAATCACGACAATGCGGTCAGCATTGCGCACGGTCGAAAGCCGGTGGGCAACCACAAACGTTGTGCGACCTTGCATCAAGCGTTCTAAAGCCTCTTGAATCAAGCCTTCCGAGATGCTATCGAGCGCCGAAGTGGCTTCATCCAAAATCAGCACCCGTGGGTTGCGAATGAGCGCGCGGGCAATGGCCAAGCGCTGGCGCTGCCCACCAGAAAGCCGCGTGCCGCGCTCGCCGATAATCGTATCGAGGCCATCGGGCATGTCGAGCACAAATTCCAAGGCGTTGGCATCACGCAAAGCTTGCTCAATTGTCGCTTCACTCACATTATTCAAGCCATAGCAAATATTATCGCGCACCGAGCCATCGAAAAGCAGAGTTTCTTGCGAAACCACCGAAATATGACGGCGATAGCTGCGCAAATCAATGCGTTGCAAATCATGACCATCAAGCAAAATTGTGCCAGCAGTTGGCTGCAAAAAGCCAATCACCAAGTTGAGCAAGGTCGATTTGCCCGAGCCAGATGGGCCGACGAAGGCGATGGTCTCGCCTGGCTGCACCTCAAGCGTCAGATCATACAATGATGAGCGCTGGGTGTCGGGATAGCTGAAGTGTACATGTTGAAATTGAAAGCGCCCTGCAACCTGATCAAGCCGTTGTTTGCCCTCGTTATCCTCAATATCTTCGTTATCGAGAATTTCGCCGACCGAATGCACCGATTCTAAGCCTTTGGTAATTTGCGGCGCAAGATTGGCCAACTCCATCACGGCCCCAGTTAAAATTGAGAAATAACTGGTCATCAGCACCACGTCGCCAATCGCCAAGGGCAAAAATTGGGTGTAGCAAGCCCAAGCCGCCACCAGCAAACACAGGCCATTAAAGAGGTTAAAACTGACCCACGAAGCTGCGCCAAACAGCGAATTAACCGCATCAAGCCGCAAGCCAGCATTTTGAAACTGCACCAAGCGGCGGTCGAGCTTGAGCATTTCTTCTTCTTCAGCGGCATGGGCACGGGTGATGGGAATTAGCTGAATCATTTCGCTTAGGCGTGCGGCCAAGCGTTCAACTTGATGCCGAAAGGCGCTATTGCTCGATTGAATTGGATTGCGCGTCGTGCGCAACACAATTGCCGCCAATGGCACAGTTGCCACAAAAAACACCAAGAACCATGGCGAGCGAAAGGCCACCACAATAATCGCTGCCAGCAAATTTAAGAGCGCCGCCGGAAAACTTTGAAACACATTGCGGGTTAATTGCTCGATAATTTCCACATCGCGCAGCACTTTGGCTTGCAAAACCCCGCTGCTGCGTTGATTGTAAAAACCAATCGACATTAATTGCAGTTGTTGGGCCAACATCGAACGCAATTTGCTTTCCATGCGCCGAATTGCCAAGCTCAACAAGCGAATATAGACATATTGGGTTGGAATATTTTGCAGCAAGACGATTAATAATAAGAAGCCATCGAACCATAAACGACCCAAGCCAATTTGGCCTTGGCTCGAAATAATATTAATAATGTCGGCGGTAATTAATGGCATAATCCAAACCGGACTATGTTTAACAATATAGATTAGGCTGGCTAGCGCCAATTTACCCCAATCTTCGCGATATAAATTGAATAAAAGCCGCAATGGATGCTGGCTGGTTGCTTTGGCTGCGACTGGTGAACGGCGGACGGCAATTGATTGATTGGTCATCGGCATAGCGATACCCTACGCTGGTAAAAAGATGATCGGCGCGACGCTGCGTAGCCCTAGTCTACCGCATATGTAAAAATTCGCATAGCCCAATTGACTGATATTACAGCCTAATTTATGGCCCCAATTACACCATTTGATTGATGGCGCAGCGCTTGCAGCCCGCTATACTGAGCGCAAACAAATTCGCCTAGGATTGAGCAGGAGAAGCATATGCTGCGCAAGCTTAAGCAATGGTGGTTTTTGCGGCGGATTGAACAGAGCGCCAAGGCTACCATCAATAATCATCGGGGCTTCAGCGCTAAAGGCTGGGACGTAACCCCAACCCTAGCCTTCGAACCTCGCCAGCAAATCGCTGATGCAGTGCAAACATGGCTCCATGCAGAGCTGCCCTACACCGCCACACCCTATGGCATTGCTGATTATAAAGTCACCCTTGGCTATGCCCACATGGACGGAGCCAAGCGCACCTACCTTGGCCAAGAACCGTTACCAAGATTTGAGCGCAAGGCAGCAATTGAAGCCATCGCAGCAATTCATGCGCATATTATGGCCGCCGATTGGACAACAATGCCAACGCTTACGACCCTCGAAGTCTATTTACTCAGCTATGGCGACGTGCTTAAACCCTTCTTTGATGCTGAAGCCAAGCGCTAAACAGTTTGGTTGCAACTGTCCAATACAAACTTGAATCTACGTAGCTGTGCTTAGCAGCGAATATGCAGCTAGCGCGGAGATTCGTTAACGTTGAACATTTAATCGCCTAGTGCCATGCCCAATAGCTTAATGTGCATGGCAGATTTGTTTAAGTAGCCAATTTTTAATGCTTTATTTACCAATCTTCCTTAAAGTAATCAATAAAATATTAAAACGCTCGTGTAGTATGCAGCTATGCGGTTTTTTTAGGCCAAAAGTTGACAGTATTTCAAGTTATTGTTATGATGGCTCGCATACCGCAATTCTACCCATACTCTATTCCCCTACGCGGTTATCCCAACTCGATCGTAACATATAAACCATTAGCAAGCGGATGGCACTCCCATCGATTGTTTTTGCTTTCCCAAAGGCATTATGTGGTTGTTACAATCGAAAAATTCACCCTGATCGTGATTTAGGAATCTTCTTGCTCCCCTTCCGCATGTTCCTAAACCGACCAGTAAACTCTTGGCAAATCTTGCTCAATCACACAACCCTTAATCAATAACTTGGCTGGATGTTCGGATAGGTATCTGATTAAACGATCTGAATTGGCATTGATTCGGATGTCTTTAATTAGGTCATTACTTCACGTTTCAAGGTTTTAACCAAGCCTTGGTCAACGCTTTTTAGCGCTATTCGTCGCAATACCCAACCTGCATGCTCGTTGAGCACGCAGCATCGTTAAGCTTGGCAAAAATCGAGCATATCGCTCAATTGATTCAAATACTGCGCCAAGCCCAGCTTTGCTATACCCAAAAATATTGATTGCCCTAGAAAATTCATGTGACGCTACACGTAGCAAGGAGTTCGCAGTGATCTTAATCATTACCAAGCTTTTAACCGATACAACGGTGGTGAGTGTCCGTGAGCTTTTGGAGGCGCAGGGTCAAGAAGTTGTCGTATTAAGCCAAGAAGTTATGGAGCAAAACGCCTCATTCCGCATCAATCGGGCAGCAGATGGTACAGCGCAAGCAATTTTACGCTTAGCTGAGCGTGAAATTAATTTTGCAACTGATGTGAGTGCTGCATGGATTTGGCGTAGCTGGCGACCAGAACCATTACTTGAACGCTATCAGCAATTGGCCAAACAACACGACGAATGGAATTTCTTTTCTGGCGAATGGGGCGCATTATATAAAGGTATCGTCTTAGCACTCAAATGTCATAATATTTTCTGCATCAATCCGCCACCATTTCACGATGCCTTTGAAGAAAAATGTGCGCAGTTATGGATTGCAGCTGATGTAGGTTTTAATATCCCTGATACGCTTTTTACCGCCCACCTGCCCTATGCCCAAGATTTCTACGAGCAACACGCCGATTCAATTATTTATAAGCCGTTTCGACCATTTTTCAAGATGATTCCGGCAAAAGATGAAGAGCCAAGCAAAATTGCCAAGCTATTAACTAATCGGGTTTCGAAGCAACACTTTAGCAATGCACGTAATGCAGTTCCCACGCCTGGCATTTTCCAACCTTATGTCGACAAAGCCTTTGAACTGCGAATTGTAGTCGTTGGCCGCGAAATTTTTGCCTGCTCGATTCACTCGCAAAGCAGCGAACGAGCGCGCGAAGATTGGCGACGTTACGATATTCCCAACACGCCGCATCAAGTATATGTCTTGCCTGATGATTTAGCCGCCAAAGTGCGCAACTATATGGATCGCTTGCAGCTGGTATTTGGCAGCATCGACATGATTGTCACGCCTGAAGGCGAGCATATTTTCCTCGAAATCAATCCCAATGGCCAATTCGATTGGATTGCCCGCCTCACCGGCATGCCAATTTATGAACATTTTGCAGCAATGTTGCAAGCTGCCAGCATCGATTATCCGATTCCTTTGGCTCAGGAGGCTGTTAATGCTCAATAAGACGTTAATTTATCGCCGCTTACCATGGATTCGCGCCTCGGAAGGGCGAGATTGCGGCCCCTCGGTCTTTGCATCGGTAGCGCATTTCTACAAACATCGCATTACCTTGGAGCAAGCGCGCAGTTTGGTTGGCGCTGATCGCAATGGCACAAGTTTGGCCGGTTTGCGCGATGGCGGGCGGGCAATTGGGCTTGAATCGCGCCCAGCCCAAGCAATTTATAGCGCCCTGCAACATGTGCAACTGCCAGCAATTGCCCACCTCAAAGGGGGCGAAGGCCATTATGTGGTGATTTACAAATGGTCGCCAAACTCGGTGGTTGTGCTTGACCCCAGTCGAGGTTTGCGCACGCTCAGCAAAACCGAATTTGAAGCCATGTGGAGTGGCTATTTGGTTGAATTCAAGCCAACCGCAGCCCTCAAACCACGCGAGCTTGAAGTTAAGCCGCTCAAAACCTTGCTGCAACTTGCGCGCCAACATAAGCTTATTTTGGGTATTGTGCTGTTTTTTGCCCTGCTCGCAACCTCGTTAGGCTGGATAACCTCGTTTTTTATGCAAATCTTAATTGACTCGATTTTGCCTAATCGCGATCAAGCGTTGCTTTTTGCTTTAGGCGTAGGCTTAATTTTAGTCAGTGTTTTTCAATCGGCGCTCCAATTTGGCCGTTTATGGCTCAGTGCACGGGTTGGGCAACGAGTGCATCAAAGTTATTCAGCCAAGTATATTGATCGCTTGTTGCGCTTGCCGATGAAAGTTTTTGATGTACGTTGTATTCCTGGCTTGGTATTACGCGTAACGCAGGCCGATGGAATCCAATTGGCACTCTCCGAAGGCTTAATCACGATTTTGGCTGATACAGCGATGTTTGTCACTGCATTAGGCATTATTGCCTTCTATAATCCAATTGCTGCATTAATTGCTGCGGCGGCGTTGCCATTAGTTTGGTTTGTACTCTTCTCGCTGAATGATCGGGTTTATAACGCACAATTATCATCAATTATTCATATGGAGGAATTCACTTCGCATATGGTTGATGTTTTTGATTGTGTACGAACGATCAAAGTTTTTGGCGCAGAAGAACAATATAAAGCATTGCTTAACGAGAAATTAGCTAATTTTACCAAATCGCGGATGGATAGCCGGATCAATATTGCTTTGCCGAGCGCATGGAGTGTTTTGGCAACCTCGTTAATCACTGCTTCGATTTTATGGTATGGCAGCAGCCAAGTATTTGCAGGCAGCATGACACCAGGCGAGTTGGTGGTGTTATTTGGCATGGTTGCCTTCTATTTACAACCAATTCAACGCTTGCCAGCAACAATTCTGAATATGCGCACAGCATTATTGGGAATTGAGCGTATGGATGAAATTATGACTCTGCCTGATGAGGAATCGCGGGCGAATGATGTTGTTGCTTTACCAGAAGTCAAAGGCGAGATTAAATTCAACGATGTGCATTTTGCTTATCTGCGCAACAAAATGGTGCTGAAGAAACTTAATTTTGAAATCAAGCCTGGCGAAACAGTAGCAATTGTGGGCGAAACTGGCTCTGGTAAAACATCATTGGCAAATTTGATCGCAGGATTTTATTTGCCAACTCACGGCGATGTATTAATTGATGGGATTAGCACGCGCCAAATCAAGCCTGATGAATTACGTAACGCAATTAGTGCTGTTTTTCAAAATACGCGCTTGATGCAGCAATCAATTCGCGAAAACATTACATTAATGCGTGATACTGATCTAGAATTAATTCGCAATGCAGCAAAAATTGCCCAAGCAGATGAATTTATTGCAGGCCAGATGTATGGCTACGAATCGCAAGTAGCGCGCGGCGGCGATAATTTCTCCTCAGGCCAAGGCCAACGGATTACGCTTGCGCGAGCGTTGCTCAAAAACGCACCAATTTTAATTCTCGATGAGGCCACAAGCAACTTAGATAGCGCGACCGAACAAGGCTTTTTGCAAGCCCTCGAAGAAAATCGGGCTGGCCGCACAACTGTGGTTATTGCCCATCGGCTTAGCACAATTTTACGCGCCGACCGCATTTTGGTGATGGATGCTGGCGAAATTATCGAATCGGGCAGCCATGAGCAATTATTGGCTCAAGCTGGCCACTACTACAATTTGATTAAGGGTCAGCTTACCAAGCCACTCAGCGAGCCAATCGAGCAGATAGTCACAACCAATTTGAATCAACGAACAGCCTAAAATTCAATGCCCTGCTGTTTTGCAGTCAAGGCAGCAGGGCATTCGCCCTTTGATTTAGAAACCATCGTTAAGAAAGGTTGGTGCTACATCGAGCGTTCTATCAAGCTACGAAGCTGACAGAACAATCATATTCGAGTATTTTTACGCTAAAATATCACAGATAATCACCAATAAATAGCAAAAATCATTCAATATTGCTATCTTTGGATATATTTATTTAATATTCAATCAAATTCTATATTTATAAAAATCATTATAAAATCTAAAATATATCTATATTAACCTTGACATTAACCAAATTATTTCTATAATCATGATCATTGCTGGAACGAACAAAAATTCGCCAAAAAGTCCATTAATCTCGACTAATTGAAGAGGAACGATCATGCAAGAACAAACAATGCTGGCAGCCAAAAGCGAAGAAGTGATTATTTTCGGCTTGACCTATCTCGAAGAAGAAGCTGCTGAAATCAACGATATTGTTGGTTGTTTGCTGCCAATTGGTAGTGGTGGTTACACCTCAACTGGCTGCGATGATACCGATGGCGGCAACCCAGGCGAACTAATTCCCTAAGCAATCCAAGGCTGATCTGTGGCAATTTCGCATATTAAGGAGTCGCATTCAATGGAATCCAAAAACACCAACATTGAAGCAATGCCAGTTATTTTTGGCTTGACCTACCTCGAAGAAGAAGCTGCTGAAATTAACGATATTGTTGGCTGTATTGTGCCAATCGATGGCTATACGACAACTGGTTGTGATGATACCGATGGCGGTAATCCAGGCGAAATGATTCCTTAATCGACCTCGATTTATTCGTGCGGCGAGTTTGTATCAAGGAGTAGCATTCAATGGAATTCGAAACTACCCAAATCGAAGAGCTGCCGGTTATTTTTGGCCTGACCTACCTCGAAGAAGAAGCTGCTGAAATCAACGATATTGTTGGCTGCTTGATGCCAATTGATGGCTATAGCTCAACTGGCTGCGATGATACCGATGCAATTCCCTAGGCCAAACTTTTCGGCAGCAACAAACGCCATTTGTGTGTAAAGGAGTGCAATTCATGGAATTTGAAACCACCCACACTGACGAAACGCCCATGATCTTCGGCCTGACCTACCTCGAAGAAGAAGCCGCCGAAATTAACGATATTGTTGGCTGTTTGGCCCCAATTAATGGCTATTCGGGCACTGGCTGCGACGATAGCGACGTTCCTCCAGGCACCCAAATTCCCTAAACCTACAGAACATTAATTTCTTCCAGCAAGCAAACGAGCCGTGGATTTACCATGGCTCATTTGGTTTAAGCAGCAATAAACGATTATTCAGCATGAAAATTCGCTATAATGACAATCGAGAAGGATTTGGAGCCACCCGATGGCATAAAGGAAGCGCCTCATGGATTTGCTCGCAGCTGAAGTGCCAAGCCTCATTTGGCGATTAATCGAACTCCGCGACCTACTTTTAGCGCAACAGCACAGCTTTGAGAGCATCTGTCAAACATTAGCCAACCCGTATCCTGCTGGGCAATCTGGCCAACGAGCATTTCGGCGCGACTTGCATAGCTTGCGCGCCTTCGGCTATCAGATTGAGGTTGAGAACAAGCCAAAACGCTGGAAGATTAGCACGAATCAGTATGTATTGGCTGATGACGACCTTGAAGCCCTGATGGCAATTCGCGATCTTTTTGGGTTTGGCCATCCCATAACACCGCAAGTTAAGCAATTTATCGCCCGTTTGACCAGCAATTTATCGCAGGCCCAACAAACGACTTGGAGGCGGCGGCCAGCCCTGCGCGTCGCGTTTAATCCAGCGATTGATTATACGCCCTATGCGGAATGGATTCGTTTTTTTGAAAAAGCCATTCGCCTGCGCCAACAAGTGAGTTTTTATTACCGATCGCTGAGCAGCGATCAGCCCCAACTACACCCACGGATCGACCCCTACGAGCTAGAATATCGCGATCGGCATTATTATCTGCTGGCCTATTGCTATCGCTATGGCATGATTTTAACCTTTCGGCTTGATCGCATGATCTTTGATTCGACCAAGAAGTCGCCAGAATTATTGCCAGATATGCAGCAACTGCGGCGCGAACGGCGCAAAATTCATTTTACCTATCGTTTACCTGCTGCGTTTGCCAGTGGTGGGGTAAGCGAGCGATTTATGATTGAAGCGATTCGTTATGTCGATGATGAAATCGAGATTGATGCCAGCGAATTTAGCGAATTTCAGATTATTCGAATCTTATTGGGCTATGGCGAACATGCCCGCTTGATCAAAGGGCCTGAATCATTATTTGCACAACTGCGCAGCGTGATTGCAGCGATGTATGCGCATTATCACGCAAACGCAGCACAAGAAACGAGCGAATAAGTGGCAAAAAGCGTTGTTTATTGCAGCAAACCAAGCTAATCGCGCCATGTTTTAGCTAATGATTGAATTAATTGCTTATGATCAGCAATCCGCTCACCCCCCCCTTCTGTATGAATCCGCTCAATTGTAATCGATCCAAGTCTGGTAATGTATAGGCTAACAAATGTTTGCTATAGCATCAACAAGTTTCAGTATCCTCGATGCGGATCGATTAATTGAAATCACTGGGCATCGGTTGCATCTTGGTTGCCGCCCAAGTTTCAGTATCCTCTCTGCGGATCGATTAATTGAAATTAAAACGATCAACAAGGGCTGATTGCATTTTTCCGAGTTTCAGTATCCTCGATGCGGATCGATTAATTGAAATGCGGCGCATACAACCGCCTAGCACTGGCTTATCAGTTTCAGTATCCTCTCTGCGGATCGATTAATTGAAATCCTTTCTTGATGTTGACCCACTGAAAGCGAATGATGTTTCAGTATCCTCTCTGCGGATCGATTAATTGGAATGCACTCAGTGAGCATGTGGCCGCGAAAACGCCGTGGTTTCAGTATCCTCTCTGCAGATCGATTAATTGAATTTGAAATAAATATTAAAATCGGCCCAACCTTGGTAGTTTCAGTATCCTCTTTGCGGATCGATTAAAGGAGTGTCGATCGGTCGCCACGCGGTTTGAGAAACTGGCCCTGAACTATCTTGGATTCGTCCATCTGGCGATCATTCAACGCTTGGTTCGTATCCTTGCACCAGCGACATCAGGATCCTGAATTATCAGACAGAGCCTAATTGAATTAGTCGCCCGTCTCGTCGTCAATCACCCCATAAGTCCTCTTCGTGGGGTAACCCGATAGCATAGACCGCTGCTCCTTGGATAGCAATCTGGCAGGATAGCATCTAAGACCGCGGAACGCATGTATCAAAAATCACAAAAAGAACCCTACTCTGACACTAAATTAGTGAGAAACTGACATCAGGAAAGGGTATACGTCAGAATGACAGTACGAGGATGAACGTTGCTGCCATGCACTCGTCATGCTCTTTTCGATGGATGGTGATTATACATTGAGAAAGGGTCTCTTCATATCGATGAAGAGACCCTTTCAGTCGTAGAGTGCAGAAGTCTCTCTTTACTGGTTGAGGGGTGCGGCAAGGCTGGTCACGAGACTCGGACGAATCGGATAGATCGCCCATGCCCAGTCACTCGCGAGCATTAAGTTGATCGGAACATGCCATGGACTAATTTCTGGTTTATCCGCGACGAGTAATCCGTGGGGTTCAATCGGACTACGACATCCAGGGCAGGCAATGTTGTTCAACATCGGTTCCATGATGAAGCGATCAAAGATATTGTTCGGATCGACATACATCCGATGTTCTTCCCAATCGATTAGCATAATGGTATCGCAGCGCGGGCAGCGCAGAAACATACAGTCGAGATTGGTTGATGCATCCTTGAGCCGTTCACGAATGGCATCATCATCGATATCGATGTTGGTGACAACGCTATCAGGCATCAAACACTCCTTGTGCAATACAAGCAGTAGTGGAGTTTCACTGCTGCTCATTGGCGTTGGCGTATTCAGTTATGATCGAGGATTCCATTGATTAAGGCATATCCATATTATATGCCTTAATCAGCATATCAGTTCCTAGTTTGAAGATCATTGTCATATATGTCTCATCTTTTGTCCCGATGACACGCCCCATTTTAAGTGCACGGCCCCCCGAAACATGGCAACGAACAGGTGTTCTTTATCATTTTACCTCCGCTCACGGATCATCAAGGGAATCCGCGATCATCGCATGGTCCTCCTCGGGATCAGGTGGCTGATCCCTGTGTGCTAATATCGAGTGAGACAGATTCCATTGGCTGAGATCCGTTCTGATCAGGGCGCGAGGAACCTTCCATGGACGACATGAACCACCCGACTGACCGACCAACGTTGACCACCGCCGAGCGACAGGCCATCCTGGACGAGTATGACTCCTACCCGCGTGGCGACCCACGGTGGGGAGCGATCCTTCGTCAACATGGGCTGTACACCTCGCAACTGGCCAAGTGGCGACAGCGCCTTCGTCGGGGCGCGACCACCTTGGACAATCAGCGCCCTGGCCCCGTGCCCCAGCCCGCCAATCCGCTGGCTGATGAGAACGCCCGGCTTCGCCGCGAGAACGCCCGCCTCCAGCACCAGCTGACCAAGGCCACCGCCATCATCGATATCCAAAAAAAAATGGCCACGCTGCTTGGACTGGCATCAGCCGCGCCGATGGACAACGAATCATGATCGCCAGCGTGCACGACCTTGCCCCCATCGTCGGAATGACCGCTGCGTGTCAGGCGCTTGGGGTGCCGCGCAGCACGGTCTACCGCCGCCAACGACCCGCCGCCGTGCGGCGGCAGCGCACCGTCCGTCGCCATCCGCGTATGCTCAGTC
>NZ_JAFBCZ010000021.1 GCF_016907925.1 Herpetosiphon giganteus
CCTCGGCTGGTTAGCGGATAGGGTTTGCACCATCCAGTATACCACCCGAGGTCGTTCTGTATCCTCGGTTTAAGCGTCCCTGTCCGCCCTTAAACCCTAGCCCCCTCGCCCACTGAACGCGGGCGAGGGGGAACAACCAAAATCATGGCAAAAACCACTGAACGCGGGCGAGTGGGCGCACCAATCATGCCAAACCCACACAACCAAAAGCCCCTCGCCCGCGCCACGGGAGAGGGGTTGGGGTGAGGGGATCTTAACAACCTACTCTTGTAAGCTGGCCCCCCGCCTGCGGATAGTAGGCGAGGGGCTGAGTGCATCACATCTAGGCTTCGTGGAAGGGCCAAGCAATCTCCATCAAGGCATCAGGGCCTGGTGGGTTGACCCAGATTTCGCGGGGCGAATCGGCGACAACATAGCCATTGGCTTTGATCCAATCGCTGCCAGCATCATAGCCCGCCAAAATATGCGGAAACTCACATTGATCGCTATGCATCGTTACAACGGCAACTTTGCCAGCAGGCAAAATGCGCCCAACAATCTCGCCTTGCTGCTCGACCAGCTGATCAACTGGTAAACAAATTTCAATTGGGCCGTCATCATCGGCGTTAATTGTGCCGTGAAAAATGCCAAATGCAGGGCCACGCACAACTAAATTATTGTCAGCAGCAAAGCGTTCCATACTGTGGAAGGCATGCGCAATCACAGTATCCAACTCGTTAACAAACGTGCGTTTAGTGATGCTCAGGATGGGCTGATCGGCTTGTTGGCGGACGGTTACTTCGAGACTCATACAAACTCCTTCTTGACGAATTAACCCGAGAATAAGGCTTTGGGCACGTCGGGCTTGGATTGCCTGCAACTCGACCGAGCGAATGTAGCGACTAAGCAAAATCTCTGCATCTTTGGCATCGCCAGCGATTAATTGGCGAATCGTGGCCAGCGGCATGTTGATTTGACGCAACATGCTAATCAAGCGAGCAGGTTCGAGTTGCTCTGCGTGATAGTAGCGATAGCCATTCTGCGGATCGACATAGCGAGCTGATAAAATGCCCAGTTGATCGTACAAACGCAAGGCTTTGAGCGAGAGCCGAGTTGCTTCGGCAAAGTTGCCAATTGAGATTAGCGATTCGTTCATAGCGCTAGTATAGGCTCTGCCCCAAGGGCAGACACAAGGGTGATCTTTTGGGACAACAAAAAAGCCGAAGCATTGAACTTCGGCTTTGATCACTCGTTAATTCAGGCTGATTTAACGTTGGCGGGTATTATTTTCAACTGGCACATAGACCGGAACCCGTTCGCCATAGCGATAGGGTGGTTGGTAGATGCGGCGAGCTGGTTTGGTGCGCACGGCGAACTCTGCGCCGCCAGCAGCAAACGACAAGCCCATAAATAATGTTGGTGGCACCAACTCAATAGCACCAATGCTCATGCCCTTAACATCAAGCGAGGTTGTAAAAAAGCGTTGAAAAAGCGGGCTTAATTTCGGCGTAAGCGCGCCAGCAATGGTTAATGCCAAGAAAATACTGGTACTTGACAACATATCGAGGAAAGCAACCATTCCAAGGCCAACCGAGGCGACTGTTAGAAAACAGAAACTCAGGGCCGTTGCACAGCGACGGTAGATCGCCATTGAACGATCGCCACGTTGCAGGCGCAAAAGGCCTTCGCGGGCAGCATCGAGCAACAGAGCGGGATCAATCGCGGCGCGAATGCGGAACCCTTCGGTTGTCGCACAGCCATCGACCAACTGCGAGCCATAGCGCTCTTCAAGCACATTGACCGTGGCGTGCTCAATTGCGTGATTACGCCGAACTGAAACACCTTGCCACAATTGGTTGAGTTGACGGGGGACATTTAACAATGACCAAATTGGCTGACCGAAGAACCAAAAGATGACTGCCAACGCACCAAATAATCCCGAAAAAATCATTAATCCATGCATAGGCTTTCCTTCCCGTGGCAGTTAACAAGCTGTAAAGTACCAATAAAAGCAGCGTATCACGCCACTGTGTCGTCGTCAAGGCAGACATAAGTACTTTACGTTATACGACCCCCATTGGTTCCATTCACCCACACCGAATTTTCGCGTACAATGTGGTTTGATTGTGCTCGGAGGAACCTGTGGGCTATCAATTAACTCCTGAAGTGGTTCGTGGAACGCGCGACCTGTTTGGCGCTGCCGTTCACCAACGTCAGGCACTGATTCAGACATTAACCGCTACTTTTGATCAAGCTGGCTACGACCCAATTGAGTTGCCCTTGCTTGAGCATCGTGAATTGTATTTAAAGAAATCTGGTGATGATCTCATCGCCAAATTGTACCATTGGAATCAAGCTGGCCGCGATTTGGCCCTGCGCCCTGAATGGACGGCCTCGGTCTTACGGGCGGTCATCAGTGGCTTGGGCGATGCGCCGATTCCGTTGCGCTTGCGTTACGCAGGCCCAGTCTTTCGTTACGAACGCCCGCGCCGTGCAACCTATCGCCAATTTACCCAAGTTGGCATCGAATTAATCGGTGCGCCTGGCCCTTTGGCCGATGCTGAAGCCCTTGGCTTGGCCGTAACTGGCTTGCGTGAGTTGGGCATTGAGCAATGGACGTTAACAATTGGCCATATTGGCGTGATTAAGACGTTACTCAATAGCCTTGGCTTACCAGAACGCATCACCTCGGCGCTCACGTGGAGCCTCGAACGGATTCGTTCGAAAGGGCTTGATGCGGTTAAGCAACAATGGCGCGACGACGATGATGAACTGCCAGTTGATTTAGCGAGCCTTGCTCACCTCGCCGACCAAGACCTTGAAACGCTCTTGTTGCGCGTGTTGCCAAGCCTTGGCGTGCGCCTCGACAGCGGCGGTCGCGAGCCACAAGCGATTATTCAGCGCTTGGTGCGCAAACTGCGCCGTGGCGACGATACGCTGAACCTTGATCGCGCTTGGCATTTGCTTTCGGCACTGACTGCGGCCCATGGCCCTGCGCCAAGCGTTATGCAGCACATGCGCGAACTCTGCAAAGAGTATACGGTTGCAACCGATGCTTTGGATGAGTTGCAAACCACGCTTGATCTCCTCAAGGCATATGGCGTGCCAGCAGATCAGGTTGTGCTCGATTTTGGTATGGGTCGTGGCTTGCACTACTACACTGGCCTCATTTTCGAGATCGATGGCGCTGATGGCTTGCAATTGTGCGGCGGCGGGCGCTATGATGATTTGGTTGCGGCGCTCGGCGGTCGCGCCATGCCAGCAGTTGGCTTTGCCTATGGCCTCGAACGAATCGTGGCGGCAGTTGCCCCAGCTGAGATTATACCGAATAAGAGCGTGCTGGTGGTTGGCGATGACCATAGTTTGGTGATTCAAGCGGCGGGAAGCTTGCGCCAGCAAGGCTACCGCACTGCTATCGATTTGCGCCAGCGTTCGGCTGCTGCTAATTTAAATGATGCGCGCCGACGAGAAATGAGCCATTTGGCCGTTGTAAGCGCCGCTGGAATCCAACTTCGTGATTTGAATGAACAGAAAGCCCAATGAGTATGCTACACTACGCTGAGCATAATTAATTGGTTAAGGTAGGAATGGCATGTTTGAGCAATTAGATCAGATTGAAAAAGAGGCCAAAGCAGCCTTGGCCAATGTCCAATCGCTTGATGATTTGGCAGCATGGCGCACTCAATGGACAGGCAAAAAGGGTTCGTTGGCCCAAGCCAGTCAATCAATTGGCAAGCTCGACCCCAAAGATCGGCCAGCCTTTGGCCAACGCTTCGGGGCCATCAAGCAAGCGCTGAGCGAACAAGAAGCAACTTTAGAATCACGCTTGCAAAGCGCAGCATTGCATCAAGAACTCGAAGAAGATGCAGTTGATATTAGCTTGCCTGGGCGGGCAGCCAACATTGGCCGTTTGCACCCAAGCACGCAATCGCTGCGCCGGATTCAGCATATTTTTGCTGAAATGGGCTTCCAAGTGTGGGAAAGCCGCGAAGTCGAATCCGATGAGTATAATTTTGAATTGCTCAATATGCCTGCGCATCACCCAGCCCGCGATATGTGGGACACCTTCTATATCCAATCTGATGATCCGCAGCAAAAGGTTGTGTTGCGCACCCACACCTCACCAGGCCAAATTCATGTGATGCGCACCTTGAACCCTGAGCCAATTCGGGTGATTTTGCCAGGCAAATGCTATCGCTACGAGCCAGTCAGTGCCCGCTCCGAGATGATGTTCCATCAAGTTGAGGGCTTGGTGATTGGCCGCAACATTACCATGGCCGATCTTAAAGGTACGTTGGCCAATTTTGCCCGCCGCATGTTTAAAGATGATGTTAAAGTGCGCTATCGCCCTTCGTACTTTCCGTTTACCGAGCCAAGCGTCGAAGTCGACATCGAATGCTTCATCTGTGGTGGCGAAGGCTGTCGGATTTGTAAAAAGAGCGGCTGGCTGGAAATTCTGGGCGCGGGCATGGTTCACCCAACCGTCTTGCGCAACGGCGGCTATGATCCCGCTGAATGGAGTGGTTTTGCCTTCGGAATGGGTCCAGAACGCCAAACGATGTTGCGCTACGACATCGACGACATTCGCTGGTTCTTCTCCAACGATGGTCGTTTCTTAGAACAATTCGGTTAATTCTCCGATTGGCGCTGAATGGCCTCATTCAGCGCCTTGCTTCAATGCCTGCATTAAAACGCTTCCGCTACCATTGGCCTTTGCTGCTCCTGCTGCTGGTGTATTGCACGCTAGCGGTCTGGTGGAGTACTCGAATTCCCCTTGGTGAAGGCCCCGATGAGCCTGGCCATGCAGAATATGCCTTGTTTGTGGCTCGCAACAATCGCCTGCCCGACCAACGCTTGGGCGATGTGCCAGGCGAAGGCCATCAACCACCCTTGGCCTATTGGCTGATGCAGCCCTTAGCGCGCTCGGTTGCGCTCGAAGATCGGGTGGTGATTCTGGCCAATAATCATAATTGGATTTGGGCTGGCGGCAAAGACCCAGCGGCTTTTGCCTGGCGCTCGATCGATCGCCATCCCTACCAAGCTGATGTGTTGGTTTGGCATCGTTTGCGTTGGTTTTCGATTGGCTGCGCCACATTGACGATGGTGGTTGGCTATGGCATTGGCTTGCGCTTGGGGTTGCGTCCCACCTTAGCGGTCTTTGCTGCAAGTTTGCTAGCCTTTTGGCCCCAATTGCTCTTTCATTCAGTTTTAGTTTCAAATGATCCTTTGCTGTGGCTGTTGTGTGCAACACTGCTGTGGCTGTTGCTTGAGCCACATCCGAAGCCTTGGTGGCCGTGGGCGGTTGGCGCAACGCTGGGGGCGGCATTGCTTACCAAACAAAGCGCCGTGATGCTGATTCCCTTAATTGGCTTGCGTTTGTGGCACTTGCGCCACATGCTCAAATTACGCTCTGCCATTGCTTGGATTACGCTCAGCAGCGCGGCGATTGCTGGCTGGTGGTATCTGCGCAATCTGCTGCTGTATGGCGATCCATTTGGTTTGGGTTTGTATAAAGGCGAATTTAGCAGCCCGACCTTCTCGCCATTCAGTTTGCACGATTGGGGCGAGGCCATGCATGCCTTGGGCACGTCGCTGATTGCACGCTTTGGCTGGATGAGCGTGGCTGCGCCGCAATGGCTGTATTGGTTGCTGGCAATCTGGATTGGCCTCGCGATTTTGGGCATTCGACGCTGGCGCATCGAGCAGCGCTGGCAGCTGGCGTGGGCCTTGGTTGGGCTTTCGTTTGCATGGACATTTGCCTTTGCAGTCTTGAGTGGCCAAGTTGGTTGGCAGGCGCGATTTTTGTTTCCGGCGGCTCCCGTGGCTGCATGTGCCTTGGCAATTGGGCTTGAGCGTAGCGTCAAAACGGCGGCTTGGCTTTTGCCAGCGCTCTTAGTAACCATGGCGGTTGGCTTGCCAAATACAGTTATCAGCGCCGCCTACCCCTATTTAGTGGTTGAACCACAGCCAGAGCGGCCAGTTTTGGCTTTGTGGCGGCCAGATACTGCTAATCCCATTGAGCTACGAGGGATTTTGTTGCCCCAAACCGCCAAGGCTGGCCAACCTTGGTTGGTCAATACGCTTTGGCGCGCAGTTGGCAAACAAGATCGTAAATGGTCGTTGTTTGTGCATTTGGCCAAACCTGGCAGCGAAAGCGAAAGTTTTGCCTTCGATGTGCAGCCGCAAGATGGGGTTTGGCAAGCGCTGCGCTGGACACCAGATGATTGGTGGGAAGATCTGCTAACGATTAATCTGCCTGCTGAGCTTGAGCCAGGCCAATACGAAGTGCGGATGGGTTGGTTTGATGAGTTTGGCGATTGGAGCCGCGCTGGCGTGTGGAGCCAACATGGCGTGTTGCTCGGCGATTATGCGGTGGTTGGCAAGGTTGTGATCGAGTAGTTTGATCCACGAAGAGCACGAAGATGGGCTATTGGCTCTAGGCTATGGGCTATCAGCATTTGACTGTGGTCAATAGCTTATTTTTTAACGCAGAGGCGCAGAGAATAGAGGACTATTCTATTAACCGTAAGTTTTGACTTTTATCTTCATCCCTCATAATTCATCCTTCATCCTTTATTTTCAGCCACGAATTGCACGAATAATGTCCGAAAGCCCATAGCATAAAGCCCTGACCCCCAGCCCCCGATCCCTGATCCCATTTTGACTTTTGACTTCTGCCTTTTGCCTTTATCTCTCAATCAACAATATTTTTGGCAGCCGCGAGAATGATCATCACCGGAATCAGGGCGCTTATTTCTAAGCTATAGTCGCTGCGCCCGCGTTGGATAATAATGCCAGCGTTGCGCAACTCCTTGAGATGATGATACAACTGGCCAGCAGATTGCATATGCAATTGCTCCAGCAGGCTTTGGCTGCTAGCTGGTTTTTCAAGCAAGGTTTGGACAATTTGCAAACGAATTGGGCTAGCCAAGGCACTCAGAACAGTAATTATTTGTTCGGCAGGGTGGCGCAGCAATTCGCCCAAGCCATATTCACCCTGCCAAACATAATTGCCAAGCACCGAACTGATTGAGCCAGCAAAGAGAAACGCGCCATGACCAAGCTCATGCTCATAATCGCTGCCTGTGCGTTGTTGGAGTTGACGCACCAAACCCAACTCTTCGTTGCTTGCTACTGTGCTTGCAGGAGTTTGGTTTTCTAAAGCGCTGACCCGTGCTTCTAAAGCAGCGATCCGATCAAGCAATGATTGAGCTGAATCCATGGCATTGGCTCCTCTGGCAGAAATCGGCTTATTTTAGCTGGCTTGCGACCGATTGAGCAAATGCAGGATCAAGCGCGAGTTGTACGGCAAATTGCTGTTGCATAAACGATTGCAGCAAGCCCAACCACGTTTGATCAGGCAATTGGTTGAAAAACAACACCACAACTTTGGTCCGATCAGCCCATTCGCCTTGGGCAGGCTGAATAAACATGGCTTCGGTTAGCATTCCGGGCAAACTGCCGCCCTTGGTGCCAAAATGGGTGAACATCGCTTCGTTGCCAGGAATCGTCATCGGCCACTCTAAAAATTCGCGCATCGTTTGCGAAACCGCTGGGCTGATTAATTGATTATTGCCAACCAATGCCATTACGTTGGCATAATCGCCAGCGCTGCCTTTGGGCATAATGTGGTCAAAAACTTGGCTTTGTTGTGCCAGATCAAGCTTCAATTGGCTTTGATCTTGAGTTGCTTTGCGCCATTCTGGCTCTGCTTGAAAGCGCTCAGCCAGCGCCAACGCTTGTTGCTCAATGCTGGCTTGGTCAAGCTCCAACAAGCTTTGCATGCTCGTTGCATCAATTGAAGCATCTGGGTTCATCACCAACAGGAATAGCCCAACGATTGGCACAATTTTGGTTTGCTGTTGCATGCCAAGGTCTGCGATCGTTTGATCAAGCGCTGCAATGCCCAAGCGATCAATTAAATAATCGGTGGCTGCATTATCGCTCTCGAAAATCATGGCTTGGGCCAAGGTTTTGAGCGGCACAGTTTGGGCTGGATCATTGGCAAAGCCACGTTGATCAGCGGGGATGCCAAGCCGTTCTAGGGCCGCCGGATGCGCGCCGCCATCGGTATTTGGCCAATACCAGGCTTCCCAATCGGCCAAGCTAATTGGCTGTTCAGGGTCGAGCGTGCCTGCCTCGACTGCTTGGGCGTAGCTGGCCAAAATCACGATTTTCATGGTCGAAGCCAAGGGTAGTGGTTGCTGAGCATTGAATTCAATCAGCGGATCGGCGTTGTTAATGCTGCCATCGCTGTTGGTGCTATAGGTCACCAAGCTAACATTGCTCGGATTTTGGCGAATAAACGCCAACACCTCTTCACCCGATTGGGGATTGCTAATCGTTGCCGTCGTTGGATTGGTCGCCTCTAGCGTTGGCGTGCTCGGAACAATGCTTGGCGTGAGCGCTGCGCTCGTTGGCTGGTTGGGAACCGCCGTCGGATCAACAACGGTTGCAGGAACAGTAGTCGCGCTGGCTGGAATTGTGGTTGGTTGATTGGCCGTCACGCCACATCCAACCAAAATCATTGCCAAAAGTAGCAGCAAACCTCGGTTAAGCATATGATTGACCTCGTGTAATATTCTAGTTTTCTAGATTATATGTATTTATATCAATAAAATTAGAATATTACAAGCACCAAATTTACGATTTCATGATGGAGTGCAAAGCAATCGAAGCCGGTTATTATAAAAGTTGGCAAACATAAACCAGCCGCTTTTCGGCTCTGTGAGCAAGAAATTTGGAAAGTTAAGCAAGCAAATGCACGCTTTTCGCTGTTTGTATGAACTAATGTGACATCTGGATAGTTGGGGTTGCTTGACTGACCATAAGCCAAACGCTTATGGTATACTTGACGGCAGAAATGCGGCAAACCACCTGTTGGGGGCGCTATGGGCAATTTCATTAGCCAGTTTTTTCTCCTGTTAATCCCGATTCTCGAAATCGCAATCTTTGTGCGAATCATCATGTCGTGGTTTGATCCACAAGGTCAATCACGGTTTGCCTTGATTCTGCGCGAAATTACCGACCCAATCTTGCTACCGATTCGGCGCGTTATTCCATCAGTTGGCATGTTTGATCTCTCGCCACTGATTGCGCTGCTGCTTCTGCAAGTTTTGCAAACGGTTTTTCAATCGGTTAGCTAAATTGCTGCCCGATTTTTAGCTCATGCCGTGCCGTGGATGCAACGCCCAATGGGTGGCTTCCACGGCTTTTTGTTGAAAGGATTCAAGCATTGGCACGTCGTTACCTTATGTTGTTGGTCTTTGGTGCGGGGATCTGTACGCTCGGCATTGAAATGACTGCTTCGCGGCTTTTGGCTCCCTATTTCGGCACATCGCAGTTGATTTGGGCCAATGTGATTGGCTTGACCCTGCTCTACCTGACCTTGGGTTATACAATTGGCGGGCGTTGGGCCGACCGCCGACCAGAGTTGGGTTTGCTATGTAGCATCATTTTGGTCGGCGCAATCACCGCCGCCGTGATTCCATGGATTTCGAAGCCAATTCTGAAGTGGTCAATTAGCGCCTTTGCCACGCGTTCGGCTGGGCCATTCGTTGGCTCGTTGCTTGGGGTTTTGGCCTTGTTCTCGGTGCCAATCACCTTGTTGGGCATGGTTAGTCCATTTGCAGTGCGCTTGGCGATTCGCGATGCAGCCGATGCAGGCAAGGCCGCTGGTAATCTCTCGGCGATCTCAACGCTTGGCTCGATTCTCGGCACCTTCTTGCCAGTGCTGTTTCTGATTCCCACGGTTGGCACGAATATGACGATTTATATTTTTGCCATGGGCTTGTTGCTGCTGGTGTTGCCTGGCTTCTGGATGGAACGGCGCAAAATGCTGCCAGTGGCCGTGGTTGCGTTAGTTGTGGTTATTGCTTTGGCATTTTGGCCCCGCAGCGAGCCAATTAAGGTTGCCGATTGCCGTGGCTGTAACCTGATTACCGAAGACGATTCGGCCTACAACTACATTCAGATTGTCGAACGTGGCAGCGATGACAACAAAATGATCGGCTTGGTGCTCAACGAGGGCCAAGCCATCCACTCTATCTACTACCCAAAATTTGAGCAAACCAATAACGCCAGCGATTTGCTGACCAACGGGCCATGGGATTTCTACAACATTGCGCCCTATTTCTACCCCAACCGCAGCGTTGAAAGTGTCAACAGCATGGCGATGGTTGGCTCGGCTGCTGGCTCGGTGCCCAAGCAATTTCTCTCAATTTATGGCCCAGAGTCGGTGATTGATGGCATTGAGATTGATCCCCGCATTGTTGAATTGGGCCGTGAATACTTCGCCATGCACGATGTTGAATATTACAAAGAACGGGGCGAAACGCCACAATTTCCTAATTTCAACACCCACGTTGCCGATGGCCGAATTTTCTTCGCTGGCAACGACAACAAATATGATATTATCGGCATGGATGCCTACAAACAGCCCTATATTCCGTTTCACCTGACCACGCGCGAGTTTTTTGAAACCGTGCGCGATCACTTAGCTCCGAACGGCGTAGCGGTGGTCAATGCAGGCAAACCCAACACGGCTGCTGGCGGCGATTATCGCTTGGTCAACGTCTTGGCGAACACCATGAGCAGCGTTTTTGCCCATGTCTATATGATCGACGTGCCAAATAATTTCAATACGATGTTGATTGGCATTCCAGCTGATGTTGGCGATGGCATTGCCAACTTCGAAGCCAATTTGGCAACGATTCAAGACCCGACCTTGCGCTATGTGATGGAGCAAGCGCTGGCCAGCAATAGCAACAAAAAGCCAATTCGCCGCTGGGATGGCGTGGGCGAAAATCGCGTCTTTACCGACGACCTTGCGCCCGTCGAATCAGTGATCGATCGGATTATTTTGGGCCAGGTTGATGAAGGCCAATAGTATGACAACACCGGATCAAGAAGCGATTAAACTGCGGCGCGCCAAACGCCCCAAAGGCATTGTGCTGATGGTTGTGGCGTTGTATGGAGCCGCTGCCTTGGTGGTTATTTCGGCCTTGGCAACCGGCGGCAGCGATGTGATGCCCAGCGATGTGGCCAGCGTCGTGACGATTTATCTGATTGCCTTGGCCTTTGGCTTGTGGCGTTTATGGCGCTGGTCGTGGTTTGCCACCGTGATTATGTTTATTTTGAGCACGTTTTATGTGCTGAGCAATGCCCAATTACTTGGCAATTCGATTCTCAGCGTTGAAGTTATTTCACCCTTGCTGCTAATTGTGCTCGCCTTGGGCTATCTGCTCTCAAAAGATATTCGCACGGTCTACTTGCGCAATGGCTGGGAGCCAGTCGAAGAGAAGGATGAAGGATGAGGGATGAAGGCAAAAGGCAGAAGTCAAAAGTCAAAATAGGGCTATAGGCTATGGGCTTTTGGCTATCGGACTATTTGGATGAATTCCATGATGATACGTTCTAGAGCCTAACGCCAATAGCCCATAGCCTCAACCTTCGTGTCCTTTGTGGATCAAAAACTTAACCTTCGTGGATCACTACAAACAAAGGTTTACTTATCAGGTTTGGCAGGGTCAAGCGGATAGTAGGGGTCACCGGCCCCTAACCCCTGACCCCCGACCCCTAAAATTATGAAAACACTTTCACTACTCACATCCGATAATTGGCACGATTACGCGTTGCTCGACAGTGGCAATGGCCGCAAACTTGAACGCTTTGGCCCGGTCACGGTGATTCGCCCTGAAAGCGAAGCTCTGTGGCAGCCCAAACTCGCTGCCAGCGCGTGGGAAGCGGCGCACGCGATTTACGAATATCAAGGCAAAGGCGAAAATTGGCGCAAACTCAAGCCGCATCCTGAAACATGGATGATGAGCTACCAAGGCTTGCGCTTCAAGGCCCAACTTACGCCATTTCGCCATGTTGGAGTTTTCCCCGAACATGGTGCGCAATGGGATTGGGTCGCCGAGCAAATCAAACGTGCCGACCAACAACCACGGGTGCTCAACCTGTTTGCCTATACCGGAGTGGCTTCGTTGGCCGCAGCCCAAGCAGGAGCCAAAGTTACCCACTTGGATGCTTCGAAGGCTTCGGTCGATTGGGCCAAGGAAAATCAAGCAGCCTCGCAATTAGCAGCCGATTCGATTCGCTGGATTATTGACGACGCTTTAAAGTTTGTGCGCCGTGAGGCCCGCCGCGGTGCGCATTACGAAGGCATTATTATGGACCCGCCAGCGTTTGGGCGGGGCAGCCAAGGCCAAGTTTGGCAATTTGCCGAATCGTTCCCTGTGCTGTTGCAAGAATGCCGCTCGATTCTCGCTCCCAAACCATTGTTCTGCTTAGTAACAACCTACGATACCCGCGCCTCGGCCTTGATGCTGGCCAATACGCTGAGCGATAGCCTTGCTGGCTTGGATGGAACGCTTGATGCAGGCGAACAAACCTTGCGCGAACAATCGGCAGGCCGTTTGCTATCGACCTCGATTTACGCCCGCTGGAGTTCCAAATGAGCCATGAATGCTGGCTGATTCGCCATGGTGAGAGTGCCGCTAACGCTGGCGAACGAACCGCTGACCCAGCCAGCATTCCCCTAACTGCGCTTGGCTGGCAACAAGCCAATAGTTTAGTTGAACGGCTACCGCAGCCAGATCGGGTGATCGTTTCGCAATATTTGCGCACCCAGCAAACCGCAGCGCCATTGCTCGAGCGCTACCCACAGTTGCAAGCAGAAATCTGGCCAATTCACGAATTTACCTATCTTTCGCCAGCACTTTGCAGCAATACCAACCAAGCCGATCGTCAGCCAATGGTTACGGAATATTGGCAACGCTGCGACCCTAATTATCGCCATGGCCCCGATGCCGAAAGCTTTCGCATGTTGATCGAACGGGTACAAGCAGCGTTGCAACGGCTGCAAACCTTGGATGGAATAAGCTGCGTTTTTGCCCATGGTCAAGTTATTCGCACCATGCTTTGGCTACAAACCCAAACCATCACCACCATCGATCAGGCCTTAATGCAACGCTGGCATGCCCATGGCAATCAACAAGTTGTTGGTAATGCTGAATGCATTCGTTTGACATGGCCAGAATAGTGAATCAGGTTTTGGCTAAGAGCTAGCGCCATTCCCTCACCCCCAGCCCCTCGCCCACGAAAACATGGGCGAGGGGAGCACCAGTGTTTCGCCACGATTAAAACAAAAAGCCCCTCGCCCGTTGAATGGGTGAAGGGCTTTTTGGCCAGACTTCCAAAGTTCTATAAAGGTAATTCTGGTTTGGGCAAGCCCTCTAATTCTGCATATTCATAGACAATTGAGCGCAAATGATCGAGGCTATTGAGAATAAAATAGTGCTCGTGATAGCCATAAGGAGCCGAGGCAGTATCGGCAACGCGTTCAATATCGAACTCATAGCGTGGCGTTTCGGGATTGAGCGAATGCAATAATTCGCCTGGCGATGAGAGCAAGCCAGCGCCGAGCACCTTCAACTCGCCGTTTTCGCGCAGCAAGCCAAACTCAGTGCTAAACCACCAGATCCGCGCAATGCCCAATTGCTGGCGCTCGTCCTTGGCCGAGAGATACAACGGCCCGAATAATTGGGCAATATCGGCAAACTCTTTGTTGGTAAAGGCTGGCAAGTGACCAAAATATTCGTGAAACAAATCGGGTAGCGGCGTAAATTCCAATTCATGGGGGCGGCGAATGTAGTTCGTCACCGGAAAACGCCGATCAGCGATGTGCTCGAACCATTCGGTTGGCCCGAGATAGGCATTTTGAGCATCGCCCAAAGCCCATCCAGTTATGGTATTCAGTTGATCGCTCACAGCCAACGGATCGGGCAAATGGGTGCGGTCGAGGTTCAATATATCGATGCCATCGAGAAAAAGCTGGCAGGCATGTTCTTGGGCGAGGGGCAATTGACGCTGCCAGAGCGCTGCCCATGTATCGTGATCTTCTTGTGGATATTCCAAGCGGCTAAGGGTTGGCGATGCGGTGGCCATTGATCACTCCTTTGTGTAAGCCATAGGCTGCCAAGCAAGCCCAAGCATGGGAGTGCGGCGGCAGCAGTGCCAAAATACTTGCCTTGCTATTGTACCAAATCTCGGCAGCATTCCCAACAGCAAAGCACTAGAATTGCTTAGCATTATGTAATGCGCGGTAGGTAACCTAAACTTATTCATTAACAATCGCCTCCAACAATGCATCATCAAAGGTTTGTTGATTGCGTAAATTAGTGAGTTGTTGTTCATGCTGATGCACCCGCTCGATGCCTAAAGGTCGTTCTTGCTCAAGCACCGTCTGCATGCGTGATTCCGCTTCAGCCACATCACCAAGCTTCCAATACAAGATGCCTATTTTCCATAAAATGCCTAGAGCTTGTAAATGTTGATACTGCTGCATGATTCTATACGCTTGATCGAATTTTTCAATCGCCTGCTGATACTGACCTCGGAAAAGTACTAATTTTGCCTGTCCGAGCAAAACAAAGGCTCGGCCTTCATCAAAACCCAAACGCTCAATAATCGCGAGGGCTTGATCAAAGGCGCTTTGGGCTTGATCAGGTTGCTTCAAGCGCAAATATGTTATGCCCAAATTATAGAACGCGCGGCACTCATCGGCCTGATTTCCAAAGTGTTGGGCCAGTTCCACAGCTTCCATAAAATACGGGATCGCTTCAGCATAGCGACCAGCCATATTCAGACTGGAGGCCAGATTATTCACCCGTAGGCTCTCGATTGGCCCACCATGGCCGCTTGCCCGAAACAGCCGCAGCGCTTCAAATTCTAGTTCAAGTGCTTTCTCTAGATTTACTTGTCCACCAATTTCACCATAGCATGTGGCCATATCGCCCAAGCACAACGATTGTAGGTAAAGATCATTCAGCTCTAAATCAATTATATATATTCGTTCGTGCCACCTCAATGCCATAATATAATCTGAGATCATCTTGTATTTATTAGCCAGCATTCCTCCAATAAGTGCAGCTTTATAAAACTCGTTGATACGTAAAGCTGCTTCAAATGCCACTTCAAATTGGTCAAGTTCGATATATTGTCGTCCGGCTCGAATTCGGGAAGGTTTATGTCCATAAAAAACTAAATCAACCAAAACTAGGTCGCATGTTGGTGAGATTGATTGCTGCAATACCCACTGCCATGCCGCCACGATATGCGCATGCTCCCGATCAAAATTGTCAATGCTTTGGGTTTGAGTAGCGCCGCCTTTTTGATAATCATCTGAAATATGCTTGACAATTGCAACGCTGGCTTGGGCATACTTCAATTGGGTTTGTGACTCTTCCGCTTCATTCAAATAGCGCCGCAAGACGCTGCGCACCAAGTCGTGCATGCGCCAGCGCTCTTGACGATGCTCAAATTGAATCAAATTGTGCGAGGCCAGTTTATACAGCAGGTTTTCGTTTGCCATGTTCAGCGCCAGCCCCGCCGTCGCCAAGCCCAATTCGCTGCTGAAATCGGCTACCACCACACTCACCTGGCGCGCCAAGGCTTGTAATTCGCTCGGCAAGCGCGCATAGCTCAACGCCAACGACGCGGCCACGCTCGCCTGTGGGTCGTCGGGGTGTTCCAAGGCCGCCAGTTGCTGCTGCTGATCCTGCAATTGCGCCAGATACGCAGCAACCGCCAACTCGGGATTTGCCGCCAGAATGCTGGCGCTGATTCGTAAGGCCAAGGGCAAATAGCCACACGCCGCCGCCAGCTGCTCCGCCATCGACCCATCCAAGCGCGGGCAAATCTGCTGCAGCAAGGCAACGGCATCGGGTTCCTGTAATTCGGTTAAATGCACTTGCGCCATCAGCGGCATCGCAAAGCGCAAGCGACTGGTCACCAGCAAACAATTGCCCGTCGGCGGAGTCAAATCCTGCACATGCGCCAAATCGCGCGCATCGTCGGCCAAAATCAGCACCCGCTTGCCCGTCAACAGCTCCGCATATTTGGCCAGCAATTGCTCCCGTTGTTCCGGCAGTTTCGCATTCGGTTGAAACTGACTGATCACGCTGCCCAAGGCTTGCTCCACTGTCAACGGTTGCTCGCGCGAGCCATACAAATTCAGCACAATCTGCGCATCGGGAAAATGCGGAATCAGCTGATGTGCTAAATAGATCGCCAACTCCGTTTTGCCCACCCCACCCATGCCTTGAATCCCGCTGATCACTGCGCCACGTGCAGCGTTGCGCGCCACATCCAAGGCATAGCTGACCTGTTGCAACTCCACACTCCGCCCCACAAAATCGGCCAAGATCGGGCGCAGTTGATGCAAGTTTGGTGCAGTGGTCGGGGCGGCAGCCAGCGGCTGATCGCCATTCAGCAAGCTGGTTAGTTGGTGAATCAGGGCTTTTTGGTAGCGATGATAGGTCGCTTTATGCACGTTGAGCAACGAACAATAGGTCTCGACGGGTGCGCCAGGATAGGTGGTCAGCACCTGGAGCACGGCCTGCTGGTTGGCTTCGAGCGGCAGTTGTTGCAACTGTTGATAAAACGCGCTCAGGCCACCGTGCTGCTGAATCGTGTGTCGCCAGTCCGTGTGGCTCAGCAAGCGCTCTGGGCGTTGCAACACATCCTGCACCGCCCGTTCATTCCATACAGTCGTTGTCATTGTGCAGCCTTTCGCTTAACTCAAATCCTAATTCAACAGCGCAGTACTAGAATTGCCCAGCATTATGGAATGCGTGGTAGGTAACCTAAACTTATTCATCGATAATTGCATCTAAAAGGGCATCGTCAAAGGGTTGCTGAGTGCGCAAATTATGCAGTTGTTGCTCATGCTGATGCACCCGATCGATGCCTAAGGGTCGTTCTTGCTCTAAAACGGCCTGCATGCGTGATTCCGCTTCTTGTAGATTGCCAAGCTTCCAATACAACAAGCCGATTTTCCACAGAATATCTAAAGCATTTAAGTGGTTAAAGTGGTGCATGAGTGTATATGCGTTATTCCAGGTCTCGATTGCTTGGGCACAATCAGCTTTCAAAACAAGCAATCTCGCCTGCCCTTGGAGCATATACGCCCGACCTTGATCAAAATTCATGCGTTCAACAATGACAAGGGCTTGATCCAAGGCCATTTGTGCTTCATCAAGTTGATTTAATTTCAGATAGGTTTGCCCAAGATTGTATAAGGCGCGACACTCATCTTCTTGGTTGGCAAATTGTTGCGCTAGTGTCAATGATTCGATATAGTAGTGAGCCGCTTCGGCGTAACGGCCCAACTTATTAAGACAGCCTCCTAAGTTATTGACTCGTAAGCTTTCGATAGGCCCACCATGACCACTCTCCCGAAACAGCCGCAGGGCTTCCAGTTCAAGTTCAAGGGCTTTCTCTAGGTTTGGCTGGCCACCCATTTCAATATAGCATGTGGCCATATCGCCCAAAGTAGTCGATTGAAGATACATATCCTGACTTTCAAGCCCGATTACATACGCTCGTTCGTGCCAGTCAAGTGAGAGCGGATAATTACCTTGTTGGCGATAGTGATTCGCGGTCGTTAGAGCCAGAACTCCAGCTTTATAAAGCTCCTTAATCCGCAGTGCTCGCTCAACAGCCTGTTCTCGTTCATTAAGATTGATGAATCGTCGTCCAACCCGAATATGGCTCGTTTTACGGCTGTAAAACACTGCATCAACCAAAATCTGGTCAGTGATTGGTGAAATTGGTTGCTGCTGCGCCCATCGCCACGCCACTACGATATGCGCATGCTCACGATCAAATGCTTCAATACTTTGGATTTGAGCAGAACCACCTTTTTGATAATCATCGGAAATAGTTTTGAGAGTCTCAACACTGGTTTGGGCATACTGCAAGTGCGTTTGCGCCGCTTCCGCTTCATTCAAATAACGCCGCAAGACGCTGCGCACCAAGTCGTGCATGCGCCAGCGTTCTTGACGATGCTCAAATTGAATCAAATTGTGCGAGGCCAGTTTATACAGCAGGTTTTCATTTGCCATGTTCAGCGTCAACCCCGCCGTCGCCAAGCCCAATTCGCTGCTGAAATCGGCTACTACCACACTCACCTGGCGCGCCAAGGCTTGTAATTCGCTCGGCAAACGCGCATAGCTCAACGCCAACGACGCGGCCACGCTCGCCTGTGGGTCGTCGGGGTGTTCCAAGGCTGCCAGTTGCTGCTGCTGATCCTGCAATTGCGCCAGATACGCAGCAACCGCCAACTCGGGATTTGCCGCCAGAATACTGGCGCTGATTCGTAAGGCCAAGGGCAAATAGCCACACGCTGCCGCCAGCTGCTCCGCCATCGACCCATCCAAGCGCGGGCAAATCTGCTGCAGCAAGGCAACGGCATCGGGTTCCTGCAATTCCGTTAAATGCACTTGGGCCATCAGCGGCATCGCAAAGCGCAAGCGACTGGTCACCAGCAAACAATTGCCCGTCGGCGGAGTCAAATCCTGCACATGCGCCAGATCGCGTGCATCGTCGGCCAAAATCAGCACCCGCTTGCCCGTCAACAGCTCCGCATATTTTGCGATCAATTGCTCCCGTTGTTCCGGCAATTTGGCATTCGGTTGAAACTGACTGATCACGCTGCCCAAGGCTTGCTCGACCGTCAACGGTTGCTCGCGCGAGCCATACAAATTCAGCACAATCTGCGCATCGGGAAAATACGGAATCAACTGATGCGCTAAATAGATCGCCAACTCCGTTTTGCCCACCCCACCCATGCCTTGAATCCCACTGATCACTGCGCCACGCGCAGCAGTGCGCGCCACATCCAAGGCATAGCTGACCTGTTGCAACTCCACACTCCGTCCCACAAAATCGGCCAAGATCGGGCGCAGTTGATGCAAGCTTGGTGCAGTGGTCGGGGCGGCAGCCAGCGGCTGATCGCCATTGAGCAAGCTGGTTAGTTGGTGAATCAAGGCTTTTTGGTAGCGATGATAGGTCGCTTTATGCACGTTGAGCAACGAGCAGTAGGTGTCGACGGGTGCGCCAGGATAGGTGGTCAGCACCTGGAGCACGGCCTGCTGGTTGGCTTCGAGCGGCAGTTGTTGCAACTGTTGATAAAACGCGCTGAGGCCACCGTGCTGCTGAATCGTGTGTCGCCAGTCCGTGTGGCTCAGCAAGCGCTCTGGACGCTGCAACACATCCTGCACTGCCCGTTCGTTCCACATGGTCGTTGTCATTGTGCAACCTTTCGCTTAATGGTAGTCCAATTCAACAGCAAGCCCAACAGAATGAGGCCCAAACTGAGGCCACTCACCCAGCCACCAACGATCAAGCTTTGTGGTTGATAGCGAAATTCGACCGTGTGCTGACCCGCCGCTAACCATACGCTGCGCAAGGCATAATTGGTGCGATAGAGTTTGGCTGGCTGGCCATCAACCGTCACCTGCCAATCACTTGTATAAGCATCAGCCAGCACCAACAAGCCTGCTGCTGGCGTATCGACCTGAACGGTAGCTCGATTTGGCGCATAGCTCAGGCTAGGCGTAAGCGCTTGGGTCGGCGCTGGACCAAGCGCTGGCACAGGTTCGGCCACAATCGCTTGAGTCGCAGGGTCGAAATCGCTGGCGGCCAGCCGATCAAGCTGGGCCAATTCAGTGCTAATAACCTCAGTTCGATAAACCATCCATGCCCGTGGCAGCACCTCAGGATTACGATAAATCGTACCTTCATCGTTGCGTTGTACCAACTCCAACGGTTGATACAGCTCAGGATTGGGGCTGTTGGGAGTGAAGATCAGATATTCCACATTCAACATATTTAACAAGCGGCGCTGGTTGTAGGCCATGGTGAAATAGGCGTGTAAGCTATTGCCACCCTCGCCAAGCTTATGATAATCCTTGCCATCCATCAGCCTAGTTAGCCGATTGTATTGAGCCAAATACAGCGATTGATAGCCACGAATATCTTCGAGGCCAAAGGCGCTAAACACATTGGTTGGCATGGCCTGATAATCGGCCCCAAAGACGCGAAAAACGCCGGGCTGGCGCAATAGAAAGTTAATTTGGCGCGTTGGTGGATACAGAATCGCTGCATCTTGCAGGGCTGGCTCAGCCAGCAAACTGGCTTGCATATCAGCCGTGGCATGAAACAGCTTGGGATCGACGCTGGTGTTATAGCTCGCGCCATACCAGAGCAAATCGCCAGCCAAAACGACTAAAACCACAGCATTTGCCCAGCGGCGGGGCATACGTTTGATCAACAAGCCAGCCAAGGCCAAAGCGCTTAGCCCAAAAATAGCAAGGCTAATTGGGTTGAGCGCTAAACGCAGCAGCGTGCTGTATTGGGCGTAGCGCGAGTTGGCCGTGAACAACGCAATGTGCTGTAATACCCAACCTGCAAGGCCAAGCAAACCAAGTACTAAAACGCAACGTTGAAGCCAAAGCGCCCGAGTTGGCTTAGCCAGCGGCTGCTGCAAACTTTGCAGGCCATAGCCAGCCAACATCGCCACCGCCAAACCCCACAAGCCAAACCAACGCTGATGGTCGGCAAATTGGCGATAGGGCGGAATCAGCCACAGCAACAATTGCAGCAATGGCGTGCCAACCGCAATCGCAAACGAGCCAAGCGCCAACAGTACAAATAATTTAACGCCAGGTTGTTGGCTGCGCCAAACCGCGAGCAAAGCGAGGCCCAAGGTTAATAAACCAGCATACGGTTGCACGCCTTGTAACAAATGCGGTTGCCAAGCGCTCGGATTTTCGCGCGCAGCCCCATCGACAAGCGGCAAGCCCAAGCGCAACAGCCAAAGCATAATCGAGCTAGCCGAGCCAAGCCCTGAGCCAATATCAAGCCGTTGGCCTTGGGCTGAAAGCGCAATTTGCGGCAACAATTGCACTGCGCTTAATCCCAACGCCAGCCCAATTGCACTACTAAATTGCGCAATTTGCTTGAAGCGCAAACGCCACGTTGGCAACGCAATCAGCTGGTACAGCAGCAAACAGCCAATCCCAAGATAGCAATAAAACGCCAACTGAATTTGGCTGAGCAACGGCAAGGCCAACACCAAACTTGCTTGCAGCCAATCGCGCCAACGCTGGCTTTGCGAGGCTCGTAGCACCGCCCAAAAACACCACGGCAGCATGGCACAAGCAGCGCTAAATTCGGGAAAATGCAGCCAATTGAGCAGAAAGCCACTGAGCATATAGCCAACCGCCGCCAAACTGGCTGGCATTGCTTCAAGCTGCATGCGGCGCGCAAATTTGTAGCTGCCAACGCCCGCCAACCAAACATTGATCAGCGTGTAGATGCCAAACGCATAGCGCAAGGGCAGCAGTACAAACAGCCAACTCAGGGGGTAGAAAAAGGCCAATTGGCCATCAGCAAGCAACGGCGTGCCGGTTAAAATCGTCGGGTTCCAAAGGGGCAACGCGCCTTGCTCAAGCAGTTGGTTGGTTACCAAGCGACGCGGATAAATTTGGGTAATCAGATCGCTATTAATCGGATTATTGACCGCCACCCGTTCGTAGGAAAAACGCCATGGATGCAGGTGGGCCACAATATCGAGCGGCAAAAACGTATTGCCCAGCACAACCCGCCACATCAGTAGCATGGCGACTAGCGTGATACAAAGATAGGGCCACCAGCGTTGCCACTGGCCAGAGAATGAGCGTTGTTCCATGGCGATAATTCCATATAAAAAGCCCATGGGCTGAAGCTCAACCCATGGGCAACAATCCGACGCTCAATTATACGGTATTAGCTGGCCAAATGTGCTGGTCGGCGTTTGAACCACCACCACAAGCCACCAATCGCCAGCAGCGGAAGGATAATCCAGAGGCCAAATTGCCAGCGTTGGCTTTGGGCTAAGGCCTGCTCAAATTGCGCAATTGCCTGACCATTGCTGGCACAAAAACCCGTGCCATCAGGCCGACAACGTTCAATCGGATCAAACCGTGATAAGTTGCTGAAGCACCAATAACACCCAGCAAGGCTTGCAAAGCTAAGCCCACTTGCAAGGAGCATCGGCAAGAGTTTGGCTGGTGCATTTGGGCTGGTCAACTGACCAATAAGATAGCCCAAACCCAAGCTACTGAATAAAAAAAAGACCAATAAACCGCTAATCATCAACAGATCACTAAACCCTGCCATGTGCCAACTCCCAGCCAACTAGCGTTGATTCTTGCCTGAGGTCGTTTTATCGAGCTGAACTAAGTTATCACGATTGGCCAAAATTTCAGCATGTAGCTGATCTTGGGTCATCGAGGTGCCGTATTTGTTCCAGAGGTCGATACCCATTTGCACGGTCAACACATCACCTGGATCGTTGGTTCCGGTCAGCGCATCGCCAAGGTTGGCTCCGTCTTGCAAGGTTTTAGCGTCAAAGCCAGCGGCTGTGCCAACATAGCCATAGTGAATATTCGACCAAATATCGTAGTAGTATTCGTTAGTTTGGTCGCCACGAATTGGGAAGTAGTAGTCCTTGTCGTTTTTGAGGCCAAGCATATCGCCCAAAATCGGCTTGTGATCCCAATCGCTACCAGCATGAACTTTGGCAGTCCACATTGCCAAAGCAGTAACAATTTTATTGCCAGGATTACTGCCCATGAGACTATCGTACCATTGAGGATTCATGGCTGAATCGAGCAGCGATTTCATCTGTTTGACTACATCGCTTTGGGCGTTGTTGACCATTTCTTGATGCATATATTCGATGGCTTTGTCGAAACGGTCGTAGTTATTGGGGTCGGCGGGTGCGGTTGGGGTTGGCGTTTCTTCAGCGGAAAATTGGGCGGCATTGGCGAACATGGACACGCCACCACCCCGCAAGGCAGCCACACCTTCGGTTGGCGAGCCTTG
Organism: Herpetosiphon giganteus; assembly: GCF_016907925.1. GTDB lineage: Bacteria > Chloroflexota > Chloroflexia > Chloroflexales > Herpetosiphonaceae > Herpetosiphon > Herpetosiphon giganteus. Next base: position 22,696 of record NZ_JAFBCZ010000021.1, read on the forward strand.
GAACAAGCGTGACGCTTCTTCTTCCGCTTGGCGCATGACCGTTTTAATTTCCATGGTCAGGGCTTGGCTGGCCCGCAACGCGGCGATCAAACGGCTGAACGCTGGAAAAACATTGGCTTGCATTTCGTTGGCAAACGCTCTCGCTGCATCGCCCTGCCATTGGCCACCAACCAGTGTATCGTGCATTTGACGAATGCTTTGGACGATTGCTTCGCTTTGGTCGGCTTGACGATTGAAACGATTGGCGGCTTGCTCAAGCTGCTCATACTGAGCTTGAACGATTTCTGCGGTCATTCGTTGGTTCCTCCTACACAAATGGTGTTGAATTGGGGAATACGGAGGTGGTATGAGGCTGGAATGAGTTGTATTCTCACCAAGCAAAAGTATAACACGTTCAGCTTCGCCAACCGCAAATGGAAAGTCAGAAGGCAAAAATCAAAAGTCAAAAATTTAACGCAGTGGCGCAGAGAAACGATGGCTATGGGCTATGGGCTATGGGCTATCGGAACAAGTATCGTTCTTTAAAACAACACTCTAATAGCCAAAAGTCTATAGCCTTCGCGCTCTTCGCGTCCTTCGCGGTTTCCGTGCTTCGTGGCCCTTCGTGTCCTTCGTGGATAAGATCAAACAAATCTGGCCAATTACGGCTGGCAAATTGCCCAGCCAATTTCTGGACTAAGCGCTTTGGTTGTAGCATCAAGCTGAGTGCCGATTAATCCAGCCAAACAGGCTAATTCCTGCACTGAGCCATCGCGCAATTTGACCGTGATTGGAACGCTGGCCAAGCCGCTCGGGAAGCTGCTGTTGGCAATCCCTTGGCCAACCACAATTGTTTTGGTTGGCGCTGAATCGCTGCTTGGCGACTCACCAAAGAAATGCTCAAAAAGCATCCCTTGATAGACTAAACGATTGTGGGCAAAATCCAGTTCATGATCAAGTTCGCCATTCAACAGCGTCGATCGCGGTTGCTCAAATAAGGGATTGCGCAGCGTCGGCTGTTGCTTGGTATCGTTGATATAGGGAAACAGGTCGGCAACCCAACCTGTCACGACTTCGCCGCCATATTGATCATACGGTTTGTAGAGCTGCTGCCAAAAGCTGTGTGGCGGTTGGCCTTCGCTGGTTAAAATCAAGCCCTCGCAAATTGGTGCAAGTCGCTCCGTCCACCACACCAAATCATACTCAGCGAGGCGTTGCACCCGCTCGGCCAGCGAGCGCCAATCAGCAGGCATGCCCAATAGCGTAATATTGGGAATACCACAAATACAAACCGCACTATAATCGAAATAATGCTCAAAACCCTGCATCAGCACAATTTGGCTGGCCGTGCGGCTAATTGCTGTGGTTGTCGAGAAATCGCATTGCAGCGTTTGGGCTAGGTTGGCAGGCAACGCCGCATTGAGCAACTGCGCCCATAACCCAATCGCATGCGTCCATGCCGCGTGGCCGCTGAGACCATCAACCTCAATTTCAAGCGTCTGTTTAGCGGTATGCGCAACGAAGCGCTGGCGTAAATCCTCAGCATGGCAATTAACGTGGTTGGCAAAGCCTTGGGCAATCGTCAGCCAAATACAATCAGGGGTGAGCAGCAACGGGTAATGCTGGCTAAATGCAAGATGAATCGTTTGAATTAGCGAATTATCGTTGCTGGTTTTGACCAACAGCTGAGCAGGATCGTGGCTCATTTGGATCAACGGACGTTTGATGCGTTGGGTAAAGTGAGTTTGCGCATCAACCAAGCTCACTTGGCTTTGATATGGCTCGACCGCATCGACCACAAATTGAATTGCGCCATGACGTTGCGCTAAAATCGGAGCAATTGCGAACATCGGTTTCCTCTCTAACGTGCGCGATCAGCTTGATAGGCCGATTCGATAATGTTACCAGCCAAAAAGCGCGAACGCAGCGATTGCAAGGCAGCTTGTTTGATCGTTTGGGGAGCGTCGCGGCGCAGCAACACCCGTTGGGCATAATCGCCAAGATCTTGAATTACGCGCTCATACCGATAATAGGCCAAGGCTTTGTAGTCAATCGTTGGTTGGCCGTAGCCCTCAAAAAACCATTGTTCCTCGTGGCGCTGCACTGGCACGCCAATCACTGAGCCAACCACAAAGCGCAAATCGCGCTCTTTTGGCGCAAACAGCGGGTAATCCCAATCGACAATATTAATTTGCTGAATCTGATCGAGCACAATATTGGCGGTATGAATATCGCCGTGGCTCAGCCCAAAATCACGTGCATTGACCCGCAAATAATTGCCAAGCTCGCTAATTCGTTCGATCACATAGCTAATTTCGCGCGTCTTGACCCGCCAAAAATCGATTAATTCGGCGCTGTAACTATCGCCAATTGGCCACGTATTGATGCTCTGCTGAATGGCTTGGACGGTCGGCAGCCATGGCGGGCGAAAGTTCTCCCAGCGCAGCATGTGGCGCAATGGCGGACGCACCTGCATCGTGTGAATTCGACTCAATTGCTGGCCAAAACTTTGCCATTGTTGGGCCGACATGCCATGATCCATGCCCGTTGCGCCTTCGATATAGGGGTAGAGCACGCTATGAAACTGTTGGCAACGCCCCCACAATTGCTGGGTGCGCGTATCGACTGGGGCAACCACCGCTGCTACCCCACGATCCTTGAGATAGCGCGGCAACAAAACCCCAGCCTGGTAGATCGAGCCATGTTTCAGCTTCAGAAAATACTGCTGTTCGCTAGTTTGCACCAGATAAAGCGCCGCCTGTGGATCATTGCCACGCTCGATTTGCTCAATCGTGCAAGCTTCAATCGCATAGGTTTGGGCCAGATGTTGGCGAATTATTGCTTGATCGGGGGCGTGAGCTTGCTGCATACCAGACTTCCTTGATTGGATTAACATGCGTGCTTTACGCCCTTGGAAAGCACGCCAAACGAGCAATATTCAAACGTGAACGAAAGCAACTGCAAAGCTTGATTGGTGCGAGAACGAAAACAGCCTGAGGCAATTAGCACTTGTTCGGCTTGGCCTAGCCTGTGGGAGCAGCGGCAAGGCCTAAGCGCATAGTTGGTTAAGTATCGACCTAGCTGTTTTGAATGTCAAGCAATTTGTTGTAAGTCAAAAGTCAAAAGTCAGAAATCAGAAGGCAAAAAGAACAAAGAGCATAGAACATAGAACATAGGGGTCGGGCTTTGGGCTAGTAGGAACAAAATCAAAACAAGAGGTTCTTCGCGTGCTTCGCGGTTTCCAAACTTCGTGCTCTTCGTGCCCATCGTGGATCAATATGTCTATTGGCTTTGGGCTATGGGCTATCGGAACATAATCACAATAATCTGTGCCAATCTGTGGCTAAAAAATCGTCCTTCGCGCTCTTCGCGGTTTCACTCGCTGATTCCTTGACCCCTGACCCCTCACACCTGCCCCCTCGCCTTGTACTTGCTCGTATAATGCGTTTAATTGTTGGCTTTAGAGGAGGCTTCGATGGCACAGGTGATTGATCTGGCGATTTACCCAATTAAATCGACAGCAGGGATTAAGCTCGATCAGGCGCGTTTGGAGCTGCGTGGCTTTGCCAACGATCGACGTTGGGCTGTCGTTGCCAGCGAAAATCGGCGCATTATCACGGCGCGCGAGCATGGCAAATTGTTGGCAATTCGCAGCCAAGTTACCGCCGATGGCTTGCTCGTCCATTTGCCAACCTTGGCTGAGCCGCTCGCCTTGCCCAAATTGTTTAGCCCGATTGAGCGAGTCAATTTATGGGCCGAAGAACAGCACCCAGCCATGGTCTATAACGAGGCAATCAATCACGCTTTTAGCGAATATCTTGGCATCGATTGCTTGGTAATTTATATGGGCGAAGGCTGTGAGCGAGCGCTGCCAACCGAGATGGCTTCAGGCTACACTGGGCGCAACGACGACCGCGTGAGCTACGCCGACGATTATCCGATTTTGCTGGCTTCGCAGGCTTCGTTGGATGACCTCAACCAGCGGCTTGAGCAACCAGCTAGCATGACTCAGTTTCGCCCAAATATTGTGATTGATGGTGAACGGGCATTTCAAGAAGATCACTGGCAGTGGCTACAAATCGGCGAATGTTTGTTTGAAGTGGCCCAAGCATGCCCGCGCTGCGTGCTGATTACCGTCGATCCGACAACTGGCGTGAAACATGCCCAGCAAGAGCCATTGCGCAGTTTGGCCCGCTATCGCAAAACCGCTGGCGGTGGCGTACCATTTGGCATTCAGCTTGTGCCACGCAAGTTTGGCACAATTCGGCTTGGCGATCAGCTCGTTGTACTCAAGCAGCCTGTATAATTCAGCAATTACATTTTTGAGGAGCAACAATGAACGGTCAACAACGCAGCGCAATCAAACCAGGCCTCCAAGTCGCGATTGTGCTCAAGCAAGATCAGGCAACTGGCAAAACGACAACCGGCATTGTCAAAGATATTTTGACCAAATCGCCAAATCACCCACATGGCATCAAAGTGCGCTTGGTGAGCGGCGAAGTTGGGCGAGTTAAGCAGATTTTAGGCCCGACGAATGCGTAAAATTGCCCTCGTAACCCATCCTGAAGCGCAACACCATGTTGAGCAGAAGGTTGGCGGCTGGTATGACACAGGTTTGACCGAGCGTGGCCAGCAACAAGCCACGGCGATTGCGGCAGTTTTGGGCGCAGAATTACCACAATCTAGCCCAATTTATAGCTCCGATTTGCAGCGCACAAGCCAAACAGCAGCCTTGATTGCGCGCAGCTTGCACAGCCAAGTTGTGCTCGATCAGCGCTTGCGCGAAATGAGCTATGGCGCTGCTGAAGGCCGCGATCAAGCGTGGTTTGATCAGCAGATCGTTTACCCGCCACAGAGTGCAGGTCGGCTTGATCATCGGGTCTATCCAAGCAGCGAGAATCGGCGCGAAGTGGCAACCAGAATATATGCGGCGATGGAATCGATTATCAACTCAGCAGCGCAACAGCTGGTGATAGTGACCCATGGCTTTGCTGCCAGCTTTGTGATTGCCGCTTGGATAGGGATGCCACTTGAAGCGCTTGGATTAGTGGCATTTCAAGTTAATTCGGGCAGCATTTCGTGGCTAACCCAAAGCGCACCATTTCATAATCGCACGCTTGCCAGTTTGAATGATACGCACCATTTGGCTAAGTTTTGAAGGTTGGTCGTTAATCAGCTAAGCGACCCTTGACAGTGATTCATGCAATTCCTTAAAATAGCAAGGCTGTGCTATTTGATTGAAATGGAGCATCGGAATCATGGATATTGATGCGCTGTGGGAATATGCTGATCCTGCTGCGAGCGAGAGTCGCTTTATTCAAGCCTTGGCCGAAACAACGGGCGATGATCAGCTTGAACTGCTGAGCCAAATTGCGCGAACCTTTTCGTTACGTGGGCGCTTTGCCGAAGCCCACGAACGGCTTGATCAGCTGGAAGCTCAATTAAATGAAGCAAGTGAACGGCCTAAAGTGCGCTACTATCTTGAACGAGGCCGCACCCATAATGCTGCTGGCGAACACGAAATGGCGAGTTATTTCTTTAATAAAGCGTGGGAACTCGCCTCGCAAGCAGGCTTGGTTGGCTTGGCAGTTGATGCGGCGCATATGCTGGCGATTAGCAATCCTGGCGGCGAACAAGCCTTGGTTTGGAACCAGCGCGGCTTAACATTGGCCCGCAACTCGGATGACCCTAAAGCTCAAGCATTAATTCCCGCCATGCTGAATAATGCAGCATGGGACTTCCACGAACGGGGCGAGTTTGCTGAAGCTTTGGCGTTGTTCAAAGAAGCAGAGCAAGCGTGGATCGCACGTGAACGCCCGCGCCAAATTCAAATTGCGCGCTGGTCGGTGGCCCGCTGTTTACGCTCGTTGGGCGAATATCAGCAAGCGCTCGACATGCAACAAACGCTCGCCGCCGAATTACAAGCAGCAGAGCAGAGCGATGGCTTTGTGTTCGAAGAAATTGGCGAGAATTTAGCAGCGTTGGGCGAGCACGAAGCGGCCAAGCCCTATTTTGAGCAAGCGCTCAATGCTTTAGCCCAAGATCCATGGTTTGTGCAACATGAAGCAGCGCGCCTACTCAACCTCAAAATTCGCGCTGGCAAAGCCTAGACCCCTCAAGCGAATCAATGCCTACCGATTAGCTAAAATTGCTGATTACAAGGCATTGATTTGCGTTCGACACTCCCATTAAACTGCGCTATAATCCAAACAAGTTTCTGGAGTTGCTGATTCGCGAGCCTCTGATCAGAAATTTCTGATCGGCAGGTGATATTTGTGTTTACAACCATGAGCACTGCACCGCGTGATTGGTTGGCAAGTCGGGCTGAGTTTCCGATTTTAAGCCGCAAAACCTATCTCAATACCTGTTCGCTTGGCGCATTGAGCACCCGCGTACGTTCGGCAGTTAATCAGCATTTGGATTTATGGGAAGAGTACGGGGCCTCGGCTTGGTATAAGATTTGGCTTGGCGAGTGCGCTGGATTGCGCGCTACCACCGAACGCTTATTCAACGCGCCGGCTGGCTCGGTGGCCTTGGCTCCCAGCGTTGGGGTGGCGCTCTCAGTGCTAGCCAGTGCCTTGGATTATCGCCAACGGCCTAAGGTTATTTCAACCGTCCTTGATTTCCCAACAATTCCCTATCAATGGTTGGCGCATCCTGAGGTCGAGGTGGTGCTATTGCCCTCGCCCGATGGTGTGCACGTGCCGCTTGAAGCCTACGAGGATGCAATCGACGAGCGCACAGCCTTGGTGGCAACCTCGCATGTCTTTTTTGCGAGTGGCACGATTCAGCCAATTGCTGAAATTGCCAAACTGGCCCACGCCAAAGGGGCGTTATGTCTGATCGATGGCTATCAGGCGGCGGGCCAAGTGCCAGTTGATGTCGTTGCCAGCAATTTGGATTTCTACATGACTGGTGGCTTGAAGTGGCTGCTTGGTGGCACGGGCATTGTGGAATGCTATGTGCGGCCCAGCTTGATTCCACAGCTTAAGCCCACGGTTGCAGGCTGGTTTGGTCATGCCAAACAATTTGCCTTCGACCCGAACAGCTTTGAGTTTGCCCCCGATGCGCGGCGCTTTGAGGTTGGCACGCCAGCCTTGGCGGCGGTGTACGCTGGCCATGCAGGCATGCAAATTATCCTTGAGCATGGCGTTGCGGCAATTCAACAACGCACGAGCGAACTAGTGGCCTATTTGGTGGCCAAGCTGCGCGATGCAGGCTATCAATTAACTATTGCTGGCGACCCACAGCAGCATGCAGGGATCGTGATGATCCAAAGTGCCGAGCATGCCAAGCTCGTGGCCGCCTTGGCCGAGCAGGGGATTATCGTTGATCACCGGCCTGGCCATGTGCGGGTATCGCCATTTTTCTATACCGTAGAAGCAGAGCTTGATCTTTTTGTGGAACGCTTGCAGGCTCTCAGCCAGTAATTTGGAATTCAGCATCAATAAGGAGGTTACGTGTCCACTCGCACGATTTTGGACCGTTATCAAACGAGTGCCTCGTATCTAGCGCGCATTTTACTCCGTTTTTCGGGCTTGTTGCTCACGGTGTATATGCTGACGTACATTTGGGAATTGAGCACGGTTATTCGCACCAGCGACGAACCGGCTGGCACCGCTGCGGCGGCCTTCAACACGGCGATGGCAGCGTATAACACAACCTTTTGGCATATTACCCATGCCGTGGTTGTGGCGATGGTGGTGTTGCATGCCCTGACTGGCTTGCGGGTCTTGACCCTTGAAGCTGGCATTGGCGCGCGCTTCCAACGCGCCTCATTCTGGCTTTCGTTGGTCTTGACGGTGGCGCTGTTTGTGCTGCTCTTTATTAAGATTATTGCCAATATCGCGGCATAACGGCTGGAAAGGAATCGCTTCAATGGTGCACCGAGACGTTATCAGCGTTACAAGCCGCGCGCAAAAGGTTAAAGTAGAACCTGGTGCGGGCACGCTGTTGTGGATTCTGCAACGCCTTTCTTCGTATGGTTTGTTGCTGTTTTTGCCAATTCACCTGTATTTTACCTATTTCACCAAGCTAGATACACCAGCGCTGACCTATGAAGGCGCTCGTGAAACCTTCCGCGCATTTCCACTGTGGTATGTGCTCAACGAAGGGTTGTTGTTACTGTGTGCGCTGTTTCATGGCTTAAACGGCTTTCGCAATGTCATCTACGACTGGACAACCAATAGCGCTGTGCGCCATACGGTCAACTTTGTGTTGATTGTCTTGGGTATCGCCGGAGCAATTTTGGGTTTCTGGACGTTGTGGGCTTTGGCATAAGGAGTGTCGTCTGTGATTCAGCATGATGTAATTGTGGTTGGCAGTGGCATCGCTGGGATGCGCTGCGCCCTTGAAATTAAACGCACTGCGCCGCAAGCGAATGTGGCAATTGTCACCAAACAATATCCGGTGCGCGCCGCTTCGGTGGTCGAACGCACTGGCATTGCTGCCGCCTTAGGCAATAGCAGCGACGATAGCGTCGATGCGCATATCAGCGATACGCTGGCCTATGGCAAGAGCAATAACGCCGCCGCTGTCAAAGCGCTGTGCGAGCTAGCTCCCGCTGCTGTGTACGAATTAGAGCACATGGGCTTGCCATTTAGCCGCTTGAAGACTGGCCGCATTGCCCAACAACCAGCCTATGGCCATAGCCAACCCCGCTTGGCCAACGCAGGCGACCAAACCGGCCATGCGATTGTCACGACCTTGTATGGCGAAGTCGTGCGCTTTGGCATCCAAGTCTATCCTGAGCAGTTTATGCTGGGCTTGGTGGTCGATGGCAAAAACGTGCGTGGCGTAAGCGTGCTCGATATTCGGAGCAGCGAAATTAACGTCATCAATGCCAAAGTCACGGTGCTGGCAACGGGCAGCTATGGCCAACTCTACGCCAATTCAGCAGATTCGTATGCCTCAACTGGCGATGGCCATGCCGCCGCTTTGCGCGCTGGCATCAATCTGACGGGCATGGATCTGGTCAGTTTCCATCCGTTGGGTGTGGCCAACACTGGCTTGATTATCAACGAACGGGTGCTGGCCGATGGCGCACATCTGCTCAACGCAAGCGAAAAGCGCTTTACCAACGAGCTAGCGAGCTTGGATGTTGTGACCGCTGCAATCAATGCAGAAATTGCTGCTGGCAATGGCGTTGATGGCCATGTTTGGCTTGATGTGCGCCATCTGTCGACCAGCCAGATTCGCGAGCGCTACCCGCACGTTTTGGATTACGCCGAAGATTTCGCTGGCGTAAACCCCAAGCACGATTTGATTCCAGTCAAGCCAACCCAACAAGCGACGCTCGGCGGCTTGGCAACCGATCTCAACGGCAGCGTAGCAGGCTTCGAAGGCTTGTATGCAGTTGGGGCATGTGCCAATAACGGCGTGCATGGCGAGCAAGCCTTGCCGGGCAACGAATTGGCCGCCGCTGTGGTATTTGCCAAATTAGCAGGTGCAGCAATTGCCGCCAAACTTGGCGCAGCCGTCTATGGCAATGTGCCAAGCTACGCCACCAGCAATGCCAGCGATGAAATTGAAGGCTTGCTTGGCCAAAAAGGCGCGCATAAACTAGGCTTGGTGCGCAAAAACCTACGCCATGCTTTTAGCAGCCAAAGCGCCAGCAATGAGCAACAAGTTGGCTTTGTGCATAGCCTGCGCGACCAGTTTGGCCAAATTGGATTGCACGATAAAAATCGGCGCTTTAATACTGAATTGCTCGAAGCCCTAGAGCTTGATCGGCTGCTTGATGTGGCCGACGCTGTGGCAAAAGCAAGCGTGGCTGCGCTCTAAGCGCTAGAAACCTAGTGGAGTAGTTTCAATGAAAGTAACTTTTCGTGTGCCACGCTTCGATGCTGCCACCGATTTTACCGCAAAATATCAGATCTACCACGTCGAGGTAACGCCCTATACCACGATTCTTGACGCTTTGAATATCATCAAAGAAGAGCAAGATAGTACGTTGGCGTTTCGCCGTGGCTCGCAATCGGGCATCGACGGCAGCTGTGGCATGATGGTCAATGGGCGCAATCGTTTGGCTTCAACCACCCGCGTGATGGGCTTGAACGCAACCGAAATTGCCTTGGGGCCATTGCCTGGCTTCCCCGTCATTCGCGATTTGGTCGTGGATTTCGATTCGTTCTTTGCCAAAGATGCAGTGATGTTGCCCTACTTGGTGACCGACATCGCCAAACCAGAAGATGGCAAAGAGCGCTTGCAAAGCCCCAAAGATGCCAACCGCATCGCCTTGGCCGCAACCTGCAACCAATGTGGCTGCTGTACGTCGGCCTGCCCAGTTCACTGGAGCAACGGCGAATATTATGGCCCATCGGCCTTGACCCGCGCCTATCGCTTTGTCGAAGATTCACGCGACACCGCAATCAAGGCTCGCTTAGAGATTGTTGGCTCGGAAACAGGCGTTTGGCGCTGTCACACCATTTTCAACTGCTCGGAATGCCCCAAATCCATTCCAAACGGCGAGAATATTCAAGCCCTCAAACGCAAAATCATGCTTAACAAGATCGGCCTTGGGCGGATTGAAGTTAAAGTTGCTCGCACCGAAGCAACCGTCTAAATTGCATGAGCGGGCAATCACCACGACAAACTATGCTGCGCCGTTGGCTCAAGCTGTTTGCCGTGGTGATTGCCCGTTTGGTTCAACATTTCGCCAAATCACCAAGCCATTTAGCCATGAATGTAGATCAAGAACCACCTATGCTTAGCACCGCAACCGATCAGCCTGAGCGTGCAGCCGATGTTGGCGTTGATGAGCCGCTTGCTGAGCCAGCAGCCTTGATCGAGCCAATCGATCAGCCAACCCCCGAGCCAAACCCAAGCCCTGAGCATTTGCACCCCGATTTGTTGCTGCGCGCCGAAGCTGTGCTGTTTGTGGCAGGCGATGCGGTTGAATATGCAACCTTGGCTAAAGCGCTTGAATTGCGCGAACACGATTTGCCCTTGTTGATTGCCGATTTACGCCAACGCTTCACTGGGCGCGGCATTCGTTTGCAAGATCAGGCTGGCACATTGCAGTTGGTCAGCGCCCCCGAAGCTACCAGCGCCCTCGAACGCTTTTTAGGGGTGAGCCAGCCGCAAAAACTCTCCCCAGCAGCGCTCGAAGTTTTGGCAATTATCGCCTATCGTCAACCAGTTACCAGAGCTGGGCTTGAAGCAATTCGCGGCGTGGATTCGAGTGGCGTGGTGCGTTCGCTCTTGGCACGCGAGCTAATCTACGAGGTTGGCCGTGCAGAAACGCTTGGCCGCCCAGTGCTGTATGGCACAACCAGCCAATTTTTGCATATTTTTGGCATCACCAGCCTTGAAGAATTGCCAGCCTTCAATTTTGAGCGCCAAGCCCCAGCCGACCCCGACGCTGCCCAAGAACGGTTGTTTTAGGCGAGGGGCCAGCACTAAGGGGCGAGGGGTCAGAAAAACGGCAACCACGAAGGACAGACTATGGGCTATAGGCTATAGGCTATGGGTTCAGAACGCGCACCTGATCCCCAGCTCCTGACCCCTGAACCCCAAATGCGATGGGCGAGGGGTCAGAAAAACGGCAACCACGAAGCGCAGGCTATAGGCTGTTGTCTATCGGAAATTCATCGGGGTTGGCAACAGAGGGGGGTGAATGAGGGGTCAGTAGTCAGGGGTCGGGTAAACGGAAACCACGAAGATCGCGAAGATCGCGAAGGTTTGATCCACGAAGAGTGCGAAGTTTGGGGGTAAAAGATGCACAGCAACACTCCAACACATGAATATTTGGGGTGCAGGGGCTGAAAACCCCTGCGTCTCCCGCCTTGAGGCGGGACGGAAGGGTGGTGAACGAGGGGCCAGCACTCAGGGGCTAGGGATCAGAAAACGACAACCACGAAGACCGCAAAGCGCACGAAGATAAGGCTATAGGCTGTTGGCTATGGACTCAGAACGCGTCCCCGATCCCCAGTCCCCGACCCCTGACCCCAACATGAAATGTTAAACCAACGGCGCTGCTTCGACTGGCTCGGCAGCAACAGGCTCAGGTTTGGCCGAATGTGGCAAAGCCTTGAACAATTTCAGCCCCCATTGCACCGCAGGCCCAATGCTCACTGCAAAGAGCAAAGTTCCCCAGCCAACATCGCCGCCCATAATCCAGCCCAAAAAGAGCACCGAAAGCTCAATGCCAGTTCGCACATGGCGCACTGGCCAGTTGAAACGCCGCACCACAAACAGCATAAAGCTATCGCGTGGGCCAGCACCCATATTAGCCCCAATATAGGCTCCGATGCCGATACCACACAGCAGCAACGCTAGCAGATAGTAGCCCAATTGCCATGGCCAGCTTGATACGACGGGAATCAATGGCATGGTTAAATCGGTAACTAAGCCAATTAAAATAATGTTGCTAATCGTGCCCCAGCCAAAGCGAATATCAACCAGCAGCAAGATTGCCATCAGCGCAAAGCCAACTAATTCACTGATTAAACCGACTTTCAAACCAGTCAGTTTGTTAATCCCTTGGTGAAAGAGATCCCACGGCCCCAACCCAAATTGGCTCTGCATCATAAAGCTAATTGCTAGGCCATACATGCTCAAGCCAAAGATTAATTGAACCCATTGACGAGCAGCAACTGGCCGAAAATCGAAATGACGGGCGATAAATGAACCAAACATAGAGCCATCCTTGTGGAGCAATAATCCAATAGCATGTGTTTTAACAGATTGTCCTAGCGACAACGAGTGACAATCAGCAAAAATGGATCAGGACAATTATACTCAACTTTGCTTGTAGGAGGATGGCGCTGCTTTTGCTATACTCGGCGTAGGTTGCAAATTGGACTAGCTTTTTGGAGGTTGTATGCAGCTTCGTGACCGCTTAGGCTGGATGTTAAGTGGAATTTTGCTGGGAATGTTGTTGATGGTCAGTTGCGATGTGGTTAATCAATCGCCAACCGCGCGGCCAAGCGTCGCTGATGCAGCGATTGTGCCATCGAATGTGCCGCAGGCCACAACCGCCGCACAACTTCCGGTCAATCAAGCATCAGTCGATGCCTATAGCAATGTGATTCGGGCGGTTTACAATCGCGGCAATCCCTCAGTTGTGCGCATCGATGTGCAAAGCAGCCAAGGCGAATCGCTTGGTACGGGCTTTGTGATTGATAAAGAGGGCCATATTGTGACCAACAATCACGTTGTCGGCACAAGTAGCAGCGTTTTGGTCAATTTTATCGATGGCGAGGCCGCAATTGCCGATTTGGTTGGAATCGATAGCGATTCGGACTTGGCAGTGATTAAAGTGCGCAATCCAAATCCCAACATTTTAGTGCCTGTCGAATTTGGCGATTCGTCAGCAATTCAAGTTGGCGATGTGGTGGTGGCAATCGGCAATCCCTATGGCGAAAATCGCACCGCCACCGCAGGGATTATCAGCGCAATTCGCGGGGCCAAGAACGAAGGCGGCGGTAGCACGTTCTCAATTCCAGGCGTGCTGCAAACCGACGCAGCGATTAACCCAGGCAATTCTGGCGGGCCATTGTTCAATAGCCAAGGCCAAGTGATTGGGGTCAATACCTTCATTCTCGACCCATCAGGCCGTGGCGCGAACATCGGCTTGGGCTTTGCAGTGCCAGCCAATTTGGTCAAGCTGGTTGCACCAGCAATTATTCGTGATGGCAGCTATACCCACCCATTCTTCGGCGCAGCCTTGGCCAGTGCCGATAGCTACTTTGCCGAAGCCAATAACCTGCCCAGCAAAGGCGTTGTGATTACCCAGCTCTACGAAGGGCCTGCGGCTCAAGCAGGGTTGCAAGTTGGCGATGTGATTGTAGCAATCAATGGTCAAGCGGTGCTCGAATCTGGCGACGTGATTGCAATCTTGGAGCTAACTACCAAGCCAGGCGATCGGATTACGGTCTCGGTAGCTGAGGGGGGTGGGCGCACCCGTGATGTACAAGTGCAAGTTGGCGCACGTCCAGGCCGCTAAATTCGCTTCAAGCATCATTCCAACTTTAGCCCTAGCGCATTGCGTTAGGGCTTTTGTTACAATAGAGCAAGGCTTAGCGAAAGGGGTTTTGTGTGTCGATTCGTACAACCTTGGTTGATTTGACCACGCGTTTGGTGGCAATTCCCAGTGTTTCCGCCGAAAAGCGCGATTTACAGCCAGTAATTGATTTAGTGGTGGCCGAATTAGCAGATTATCCAGCGGCGCAGTTGCATCATCGCGATGCGAGCGGCTACCCGATGTTGGTGGTTAATTTTAGCCAAGAGCTGACCAGCGATATTATTTTAAATGCTCACCTTGATGTTGTGCCAGCTCGCCCTGAGCAATGGCAAGCGGTCGAGCGCGATGGCAAATTGTATGGGCGCGGCACGCAAGACATGAAGGGATCGGCGGCGGTCTACATCGAAATTATCAAAGAAATTGCTCAATTGCCCGCCGAGCAACGCCCCAGCGTAAGCTTCCAATTTGTTACCGATGAGGAAATTGGCGGGGCCAATGGCACAGCTTTGTTGCGCGATGAAGGCTGGCATGCCAATTTATTTATTGCTGGCGAGCCGACCAACCTCAATATTTGCCATGGTGCCAAGGGTATTTTGTGGTTGGCGGTTGAGCAACCAGGCGTGCCTGCCCACGGTTCGCGGCCTTGGGAGGGCGTGAATCCCATTGAGCGCTTGGCCAGCGGGCTTGGGCGCTTGTACGACTATTATCCAACCCCTGAGCAAGAAATTTGGCGGACTACGGTTACGCCGTCGATCATCAAAGGTGGCGATGCTGGCAATCGGATTCCCGCCAATGCCCAGCTCAATCTCGATATTCGCTGGACCCCCGAAGAAGGCGCTGATGCGGTGATTGATAATGTGAAGCAAGCTTTTGCCACGCCCAGCGAACCGAATGCCAACGTACAAATTTTGCATCGGGGCACGGCGCTCAACACCGCTGCCGAAGAGCCAAATTTACAACGGATTGTTGATGCTCAGCAAACCAGCCTTGGCCGCCAAGCCCAGCTATTCCGTGAGCATTTCGGCTCCGATGCCCGTTTCTACAGCGATGCGGGGATTCCAGCGGTTTGTTGGGGGCCAGAAGGCGCAGGCCTGCATACCGACGACGAATGGGTCAGCATCGCTGGCTTAGTCGATTACTATCACGCGGTCAAAGCCTTGCTTGGGATGTAATTGATCCACGAGGGCGAGGGATCAGGGTTCAGTGAAACGGAACCGCGAAGAGCGCGAAGGACACGAAGATAAGGCTGAAGGCTCTGGGCTATTGGAATGCCACAAAATGTTCCGATAGCCCAGAGCCTTTATCCTAGAACCATAGTTCTCTGCGCCGCTGCGTTAAGAATTGATCCACGAAGCGCACGAAGCACGAAAACCGCGAAGGACGCGAAGAGCGCGAAGGTTTCGCATTCCCTCGTCCGTGCATTGCATCCTTCATCCCTCTGTTCTCTGTTGCATGCTCTTTTGATTTTTGCCTTCTGCGTTCTGCCTTCTGCCTTTTGATTTTTGACTTTTGATTTTTGACTTTTGTTCTATGCTCTATGTTCTTCCTGGCTCTACGGCACAAACGCCCCAGTGCGATACTCGATGATAAAGTCGGTCCAGAGCACGAGCGAAGCGGCGATAATGAACAAGCTGGCAGCAATTGCGCTAGCTCGGCCAAAACGCCCACGTTGGGCCAATGTTGCAAGGCCAACCCCGCCACTCAAGGCCAAGGCTGGCAAAATAAACAACCACCAACGCACGGTTTGCTCCGACCAAATTAATGAGCTAAGCGAAAGCACAAAGGTTGCTAGCCAAGCCCAAATTGGCGTTGCCAAGCGCGCTAAACCTTGGCGCAAGCTGAACGCTCCACCCAAGCCGACCAACCAAAACCAAGCAGGAACCCGCCCGTCGAGCGCAAGTAGATCGTTCCAAACTACGCCCCACAATTTTTGGCCGAGCGGACGCGGCGCTGGGCAAATTACGCCATTATTGGCGAGCGTTGGGTCGCCCAAGAAATTGCTGTAATACAAACCAACCGCCAACACCACTGCACTCGTGCCAATCACCACCAGCCGCCCAAGCACCGACCATTGGCGTTGCCAAGCCAAAAATCCGGCGAGCGCCACGCCCCACAACCCAAGCGACAACATCGTGCCACTATGCTGCAAGGCCGCAACCGTCAGGCCAGCGATGAGGGCTGGTTGCCAAGCTCGCGGCTGATTGCTGGCCAGCCACAGCCCAAGCCAAGCCACCACAGGCAAGGCCAGCGCCTGCCCTAGCACATTGCTCCATTCGCCAATCACCATCGCCCGTAGCATCGCCAATGGCGCAAGATAGAGGCTGGCCGCCCATAATGCCGCTCGCGCCGGAGTTCGCGCATCGCGAGTGCGATCCACCAGCCACCATAGCAACGGAATAACCATGGCATCGGCAAACGCCCCAAGCACCTGAATCAAAATGCCTCGATTGAGGCTGGCTGGCAGCAATACACTCAATGGTTGAGTAATCAGATACGTGCCAGGCGGATAGGGCGCGCGGCCAGCACCCGCAGCACACGGCAAGCCCTCGGTAAACAGCAAATCGCCAGAGCTGGTGCTAGCAAGATTGTTGACGTTCAACAGCAGATCGCTAAAGTTGGTTTGCGGATGGCGAATGCCAATCAAGCGCAGGGCCAAGCCAAGTGCCGTCATGCCAGCAACCAAGGCAATTTCGGGGTTTTGGCGACGTTCAGCCAACCAACGACCTAAACCAACGACCAGCAAACAGCCCAAGCTAATTGTGCGCAATTGGCCTGTATCGAGCGTGATGATCGTGCGCACGGTTGCTAACAACACGCCCAAACCGCTACTCGTGACCAGCATCGCGCCCGCAGCCGTCAGCGGAGCCAAGCCTGCCAACGCCGCGCCCAAGCCAACCACAATCACCAAAACCAGCAAATCGAACCAGCCAGCCCATGGCATAAACCAAGTATGGCTCAGCGGCTGAACCTGCATGCGATATAGCACCACGCCCAGTAAGCGCGGGTCTGGGCTGGCATTGTAGGTCGGCGCTTGCAATTCGAGCTTAAGGCCGCCATCGGCGCTGGCTGGGGCAAATATATGCAAGGTGCGTTGGCCTGGTGGCAAATCGGTGCGAACTTCAGCAGCATTGGCTTTGAGCAAAAACGGGGTTTGGGGCACTGATGGCGGCGCTAAACTGAGGCGAACAAGCTGCGCACTAGCATTCAGATAGGGTACATCAATCGTTGCTTGTGGCTGCGTCCAGCGATAGGTTTCTGTGGTGCTGAGATCAACGGTGGCAGGTTCGGGAGCATGCACATTGGTGAGATAAGGCTGATCGTACATCAAGGCAAATTGCTCGCCCGACTCGCCAATAACTAAATCGCCACCAATCGCCAAGTTGAAAGGAACTAACCGTTGCCAGCCAAGCCATAGCAACAGCCCAGCAACGATGCTGCTTAGCAAAATTACACGGGCATATCGACCCACAGCCATCTGCACAAACGCCCCTTAAAATCCGCTACCACGAATAATCAACAGAATGCCGACCACAATAATAATCGCCCCAAACATCTTTTCGAGGGTCAGGGTTTCGCCGACAAACCACCATGCAAATACAATCGTCGCGACATAGCTCAAGCCAAGCAGGGTATAGCTCAGCTCCAAGCGCCACCAAACCACGCTGCTAATCCATGCCACTACGCCAACAAATAGCAGCAGCATGCCCAGCCAAACTTGCCAACGCCGAATGCCATAGCGCAAGACTTGCAAGGTGCTTAGACGGTTGGTATGGGCCAGTTGTACCCCAACCATGCCCGCGCGAACAATTAAATTGCCAAGCATCATCGCCAGCACTGCACCAATAATCCACCACGTTTGCATCATGTCTTTGCTCGTTTGTTGTATAGGGGTCAAGGACTAGGCTTCAGGGATCAGGTTTGATTCACGAAAGGAATGAGGCTCTAGGATCTAGGCTATTGGCCCAACAAATTTCTGCCAGCCCATAGCCCATGCTCTGCGCCTCTGCGTTAAATCCAACGCTTGTCTCAATTCATTTCATCCTTCATCCCTCATCCTTCATACTTTCTGACCCCTCGTCAAATACTATGCCCACCGCGAAACAATAGGCTGACCCCAATCAAGACCAAGCCGATGCCCGCAAGGGTTTGCCACGACATGCCACCGTCAAACCACCACCAATTGATCAACACCAGAATAATCGTGGCGATGCTCCACAGTGGGTAGAAAAAGCTCAATTGGCGGCGCGCCAGCAAGGCAAGCCATGGAATGAGTGAAAGCAAAATCAGGCCAATGCCCAAAATGCCCCAAAAACTTTGGCTCACCTGCCACAAGCTATTTAAACTATGCTGCGATGCAGTCAGCAAGGCCTTGCGATAGCACAATTGACCAGCGATCAGCAAGCCAATTGCACTGCTAAACAAGCGAATAGCAGTGCCATGCTCGCCAACTCCACGTTTAATCGACGCGGCTAAAACGGTAAACTGCATAATCACAAATTCCACTGCGAATCGACCAGCGGCGTTGGATGGTAAAGTAGGGCGCGAATAAGCGGCCATAATCTTCGTCTTGGCGAATTGCATCACCACGATCAAGCCAATGCATCAAACGCCCGGGCAAATTCCACCAATCTTGGGCTGGAATATCCTCAAGCATCAAAATTTCGCCGCCAGGAGCTAAAACGCGGTGCAGTTCACGGGCCGTCACTTGGGCCAATGCATCATCAAGATGGTGAATCACGCCCACAATTAAGGCTGCATCGAAACTGGCATCGCCAAAAGCCAAGGCATTGCCATTCATCACGCCAAAACGATGCTCGCTCAGCGTGGCGGCATAGCGCACATAGCCTTGCGAAAGATCAACGCCCATATAGCTGTGCTGCGGAAACGATGCAGCAAATTCACCAGTGCCACAGCCAAAATCCAAAAAGCGCCGCGGCTTGGTTTGTAGCCATGGCGTAAGTTCGTCGGCAATTGCGGCGCGTTCGCCAACATAATTATTTTCAACAATTCGCCGCAACGTGGCCCATAGAGCTGGGCGTTGGGCAATATTGGTTAAAAAAGCTTGCATGCAATGTTCTCAATCTATAAATCTATCGTGTGATTATACCGAATGATTGGGTTTTTGGGCGAGGGTCAAAATCGATAGCCCAAATGGAAAACGTGCGCCCGATTCGAGCCAACGCGCTTCGAAGTTCATGGCCGCACCAAATAGTTTGTTGGCCAAGCGGCTTGGCAATTGCATCGCCGAGTCGCTGGTTGGCGCACTTGGCCGCAGCCGCTCGATCAAGCGCTGCACCAAAATCAAGGGAAACAGCACACTGTTGATATACGAACTGCGTTCAATCGTAAAATCGGCGGCCCGCAATAACTGCTGAACTTCCTTGTTGGTGTAGCGGCGACGGGTATGCACCGAGCGATCGTGGGCCGAATAGAGCCAATGGTAAGCTGGCATGCGCAGCAAAACCCAACCACCAGGCTTGAGCACGCGATATATTTCTTGCAAGGCCGCCACTTCGTCGGGCACTGCGCGATGGTACAACACCTCAAACGAGGTCACCAGGTCAAAGCTTGCATCACGATAAGGCAAGGTCAGCACCGAGCCTTGGGTCAGCGGCGCGTCGGTTTTTTTGCGGCCCAATTGCACCGCAGCTTGCATCAAATCCAAGCCATAGGCTGGGCCATAATCGCCAAGCAAATAGGCGACGTTGCCCGCCGTGCCACAACCAGCGTCAAGCGCGCGCCAAGAGCGTTGCACTGGCAGTTGATCAAGCCAAGCTTGGGCAATGTGGCGCATGCCAACATACCACCAATGTTGCTCCTCAACCGCCGCCATCACGCTATATTCAATATCTTCCACAATGTTGCCTTTTAGCAAGAACTCCGCACAGACTATACCATAAAAGATCCCAATGTAAGGATAAAGTATGAGGGATGAAGGATGAAGGAAAGAACAGAAAACATAGGGATGAAGGATGAAAATAAAATCAAAAGTCAAAAGTCAGAAGGCAAAAGCCTCATTGCAACAATCCGTGGCTCAAAGAATCATCCTTCGTGCTCTTCGTGGATCAATTCATTAACGCAGAGGCGCAGAGCAATGATGGCTTTTGGCTTTGGGCTATCGGAGATTGGTTTGCAATCACAATACTTATTCCAATAGCCAATAGCCTGTAGCCAAGAGCCTTAACCCTTCGCGTTCTTCGCGGTTTCAGCTCTTCGTGCGCTTCGTGGATCAATTTCGCTCATTGGTTGTTACAATAACAGCTAGCACCAATTGCAACCAGAAAGTTTTAAGTAATGTTAACTAGTAGAAACAATCCAACGATTAAACAGATTCGAGCCTTGCGCCAGCGCCGCGAGCGTGAAGCCAGCGGCCTCTTTTTTATCGAAGGCATTCGCAATGTCACCGAAGCAACCCAAGCCAACGCTGCAATCGAGCAATTAATCGTCGCGCCCGACTTATTGCGCAGCCAGTTTGCCCAAGAATTAGTTGAGCAACAACGCCAACAAGGCACGCCGATTCTCGACGTGAGCAGCGAGGTTTTTGCTAGCCTTTCGAGCAAAGACGGCCCGCAAGGTTTGGCGGCAGTTGTTCAGCAACAATGGGCGAGTTTGGATGAAGTTCGGCCCGACCAAGGCTTATGCTGGATCGCGCTCAACGCCATCAGCGACCCAGGCAATTTGGGCACGATTTTGCGCACTGGCGATGCGGTCGGAGCAACTGGGGTGATCTTGCTTGGCGATTGCACCGATCCCTATGATCCAGCAACTGGACGCGCCAGCATGGGAACCTTATTCAGCCAGCGCTTGGTCAAAGCATCGTGGGCGGAATTTCGCCAGTGGCTCGGCCAAAGTGGCTTTAATCTGGTGGGGGCGGCAGATTCGGCCAGCAGCCACTATCGCAGCTATCGCTACCCACAGCCATTAATTTTGCTGATGGGCAGCGAGCGCGAAGGCTTGGATGCCGAGCAACAAGCCCAATGCCAAGCCTTGGTCAGCCTGCCAATGCGCGGCCAAGCCGATTCGCTGAATTTGGCGGTGGCCACGGGCGTGCTGTTGTATGAAATTTTGGCCCAAGCCGATCAAGCAGCTGCTAATAATGCCTGAATCTCAGCAATCGCCTGTTGATTTGAGCGATACAGAATCGCGTTAATGCCAACAGCGCGGGCGGCTTCGACCACCACCGCAATATCATCGAGAAAAATCATCTCGTGAGGCTGGAGGTTAAGCCGCTCGCAGGCCAAACGATAAAAGGCTGGGTCGGGCTTTTTCAGGCCTTCTTCGTGCGAATAGATGATCAAATCGCAGCAATCTTCAAAGCCGTAGGCGGCCTGTTCGCGCTGGCGTGCGCCCACAAAACTATTGCTCAAAATCGCAGTCGTATAGCGTGGGCGTAGGCTGGCAAAAAATGCAAGCAATTCGTGATTAAGCGTGCCCAAATATTCAGCCCACAAATCGGCCAAAAAGGCAGCTAATTGATGTTCGTCCAAGCCTAAGCGTTCAGCGATGCCCGCTTCGACCGCTTGCTCGCTGACCGTGCCGATGCTACCGCCGAGCCAAAGATCGTGCAGTTGCTGGTTGATGCTGCCAGCAGCCAAGCCCAACTGTTGCTCCCAACGCTCAACCCAGCCAGTTGGGGGCGTAATTTCCAACACGCCGCCAATATCAAAAACAATTGCTTTGATCATTATCGCCTCCAAATACGCGCCATCATGGCATAAAACTACGGCCAAATACAATGAAAAATGGCTGAAAAGCAGCGTCGCAATGCTCTGGTATAATGCCACGTTGTGATCGATGAAACGATATTGAGGCTGGCTTGATACAACACTGGTGGCAACGCCGCACTGCATGGTCGCTGCGTCAATGGATCATTACAATCGCAAGTGTGTTGCTGATAGCACTCGGGCTTTTAACGGCACTCTATCAATTGCCAACCCATGTGCGGATTGCCAGCGATGGCTTGGGCGATCAGCCTTTTTTGGTTTCGAGCGAGGCGCTTGGCCAAGCAGCAACCGATCTTGGTACCGTTTTCCCCGATGAACTCGATGCCAGCGGCAATCGTTTTCGCTGGACACGCGGCAGCACGCAAATTCAAATTCCAGCGCTTGGCGCAAACAGCAGCTATAGCTTGGCGCTTGATCTGGTTGGCTGGCCCGATGATGTGTTGCGCAGCGACCTGCGCCAACCCTTCGTGCATGTGCTGGTCAATCAACAAGTTATCGGCGTGTTTGAGGCCCAAAGCCAACGTACAATTTATCAATTAAGCACTCCAGCGCTCAGCCAAAGCAACTTAGAGCTTGAATTGCGGCTCAGCGATAGCCTGCAACAACTCCCAGCCTTGGATAATACCGCCACCTTTACGGGCACAACCCTCTACCCCAGCGACCGCCGCCCGCATGGCTTGCGCTTGTATGGCGTAAGTGCCACCACCAACGCCGTTGGCCTGAATTTGCCTGCTTGGAGCCTGATTTGGCGCATGGCTGTGGCCTTAGGTTTAGTGGTTTTGGCTGGCTGGCAGAGCGTTCGGGCGCGCTGGCCACTATTTTTGCTCAGCTTGGTTTTGGTGGCTTTTTGGCTCAATCTCGCCTATTTTGCCCGCCACTGGCTGCAACCATCGTTTGAACTTGTGTTGCTCAGCGTGGGCTTGCAAGCGCTCTGGAATGCCCGCCAACTGCTGATTGATGGCTGGTTGCATTTCCGCGAGCGGCTAAGCCAACATTTCGATTATGGGCTGGGCTTCGCGGCGATTATTGGCTTGCTGGCGCTCAGTTGGCCGCCACTGAAACAGGCAGCAAATACCTGGCTGCCCAAAGCTCGCATGTACGATCCTGGCGCGATTATCGTGGTGTCGTTGGCGGTGGCAAGTCTGTTTATCGCCGCTTTCTACTGGGGCGATTTCAATCGCATGCTCGATCGGGCTAATCGACGCTTGCGCACCCGCCAAGGCTTGGGCTGGGCGGTGCTTGGCGTGCTGGTTGGGGTTTGGCTGCTCTATAGTTGGAGCGTAATTCGCCAAATCAATTACCTTGGCAACGCCGATTACTCGGATAATGGCGTAGTTGCCCGCAATTTGGTGGCTGGCCGTGGCTGGGTTGTTGATTATGTCACCCAGTTTTTCAAACTCTATCCCAATGGCAGCGTGACGCGGGTGCAAGAAACGTGGCCAATGTTGCAGCCAGTCTGGATTGCGCCGTTTTTTGCTTTGTTTGGGCCAGAACCATGGGCCGCCAAAATCCCCAATCTGATCTTTTTTAGTTTGCTTTCGATGTTGGTTTATCGCATTGCCCGCCAATTATGGGATACACGAGTTGGCTTGATCGCAGTGCTACTAGTGTTGATCAATCGGCATATGTTTCGCTTGATGATTTATAGCACTTCGGATTTGGCATTTGTGCTGTTTTACGCGGCGGCAATTTGGTTGCTCTGGCGCAGCCTTGTGACCCACAGCAAAGAGCGCTTGCTTGGCTCGGGCTTAATCATTGGGCTGATGTGTTGGCAAAAAACCAGCGCAGTGATTGTGGCAATCGGCATGGGCTTGTGGCTGATTTGGCGTTTGTGGCAGGTCGACGATCGCTGGAAGGCCTATCGCACAGCAGCATTGTGGTGGGTTTTGCCAGCGGTTTTGGTCTTTGCGCCCTACATCGTGCGCAACCTGCACGAGTTTGGCAAGCCCGCTTTTTCGACCGAAAGCTACGATGCGTGGATTATCGGCTACACAAATTTCGATTCGATCTACAATATCTACACCAACGAGCAAGGCTTGCCGGGTAGCAATGGCCTGCCTGAACCAAGCTGGATTTTGCGTTGGGGCTATCAAAAAACCTTTGATAAAATTGGCAATCAATTTGAGGCCACCCGCAACTACCTATTGCCAGCCAGTCCGGCCTTGGGCATGTTGAGCGGGCGCGGCAATTTGATGGGCAACAACGATCAGGGTGTGAATGGCAAGCCCTATGTTTGGTTGATGCTGGGCGCATGGCTGAGCTTAATTGGCTTGCTGGCAGCCCGTCGCCAACAAGCGAGCCTGATGGCCTTGGTTGCGGTCAGTTTCTCGCCCTATATCGTGTTTTTGGCATTCTATTGGCACGCCGACGAAGAACGCTATTTTGTGCCGTTAGTGCCGTTTTTGGCCTTGTTGGCAGCAGGCGCATTGGTGGCGATTCACGATGCCATCGCTCGTTGCTGGAATCAGCGCGGGCGGCCTTTGGCCTTGGTGGTTGCTGGCTATTTGTTGGTGTTGGCGCTTACGCCGGGCTGGGTCGAGGCCGCCAATAAAAGCGCGACCGTGGTTGGCAGCGAATATGCCGAGTGGCAGCCCGATTTGCAGGCCTTTGAATGGTTGCGCCAAAACACGCCAGCCGAGGCAGTGGTGATGACCCGCGTGCCGTGGCAGCTCAATTTCCATGCTGAACGGGCGGCGGTGATGAACCCAAATGTGGCCGATTTGAACGTAATCAAACAGGTTGCAACGTATTACAAAGCCTCGTTTATCGTGGTTAATGCTGTGCAAAACAACAAAGATCAAGCCCAAATTGGCTTAGGTCGCTTGCTGCGAGGCGAGGAACTAGCAGGCTTTAAATTACGGGCCAGTTTCGCGGGGCCAAAAAATCGCACCGTCTACATCTACGAAATTCAATAACGCCAGTTTGCTGGAGCCAAAACTGGCGCGCCAAGGTTCGACTCCAAGCTTGAATTCATCATCATACGAGGCTATAGCGTTGGCTACTAGCTTATGAGCGAATAGTGATTGTATGCGCATACTCATGATTGCGTCGTCGTTTCCTAAATATCCCGGTGAGATGACTGCGCCCTTTATCGAAGAAATTGCTGCCGCCGTGGTCGAACGTGGCCACGAGGTGCACATGCTCTTGCCTGAACATCCCGAATTAAAACGCGGCGCTGTAGTTCGGGGCATCAAGCTGCATCGCTATCGTTATGCGCCGCATCCGAGCTTGAGTGTTTGGGGCTATGCAGGGGCCTTGCATAATGATGTGCAGATGCGCAATGCTGCGTTTTTGGTCGCTCCCTTGGCGGTTGCTTCAGCGTGGCGCAGCATGGCGCAACTCACCAAACACCAACCTTTTGATCTAATTCATGGCCACTGGGCGATTCCAAATGGTTTTCCTGCGTGGCTCTTGGCTCGTCAGCGCAAATTGCCACTGATTATCAGCACCCATGGCTCCGATGTTTCGGTGGCTGAACGCAGCGCGCCAACGGGCTGGATCAACACAGCGATTATGCGCTATGCCTCGGCAGTCACTGCGCCATCGAGCGATTTGACCACTCGCGCGGCGGCGTTGGGTGCTGAACCCAGTAAATTGCATGTGCTGCCGTATTGTGTCGATGCCCACGATTTTCAGCCAGATACAGCGGCGGGCGCGGCGTTTCGCCACCAGCATGGGCTGGATGCCAGCACGCCATTATTATTTACGGTCGGGCGCATGGTCGAGAAAAAAGGCTTTAATTATTTGGTGCAAGCCTTTGCCAACGTGTTGGCCCAACACCCAACTGCTAAATTGATGATCGGTGGCTATGGCCCAGGTTTGGAGCAATTGCAGGCCCAAGTTGCTGAATTAGGGCTAGGCGCGAGTGTGCTGTTTCCCGGGGCAATTGGCCACGATGCAATCAACAGCGCCTTGAACGCAGCAACCATCTTCGTGCTGCCGTCGGTACGCGATCGTAGCGGCAACGTCGATGGCTTGCCCAACACGTTGCTCGAAGCTATGGGCGCTGGGCGGCCAATTGTTGCCAGCAAGATTGCTGGTGTACCAGCGGTCATCACAGCGGGCGAACATGGTGTGCTCGTGCCACCAGCCCAGCCCCAAGTACTCAGCACGGCAATCATCGATTTACTCAATCAACCACAACGGGCGGCGATGCTCGGCGCAGCGGCGCGCTTGCGAGTTGAACACGAACTAACTTGGAATCGCTATGCAGAGCGACTTGAGCGGTTGTATACAGCGGCGCTCAAAGCAACTGCTTAAGATCATTGTAGCGCTGAGCCTGCTTGGCGCATGGTTTTCAGTTTCGCATAGATGCAAATCTATGAAACAATAAAGGATTTAGCGTGAGTACCTTTGCAGATTTACGCAGCGCGATCGAAACACGGCGTGCTCAAGTTGGGGTTATCGGCATGGGCTATGTTGGCTTGCCAATGTTGGCCCGCGCTGGCAATGTTGGGTTTAATGTGCTTGGCTTCGATATTAGCGTCGAACGCATCGCCAGTATCAACAATGGCGTGAGCTACATCGGCGATGTGCCAAGCAGCGATTTGGCCGCGCTGCGCAATAATAATTTGATCGAGGCAACCGCCCAGTTTGAGCGCTTGCGCGATTGCGACATTATTATTATTTGTATGCCCACCCCGCTCAACGAGGCCCGCGACCCTGATATGAGCTACATCGAGGCGGCAACCAACGAGATTGCCGAGCGCCTGCGCCCTGGCCAATTAATTATTCTCGAAAGCACAACCTACCCGGGCACAACCGTTGAAGTTTTGAAGCCAGCCTTCGATGCTTGCAATTTAACGGTTGGCGAAGATTACTTCTTGGCCTTCTCGCCAGAACGAATCGATCCCGGCTCAGTCAATTTCAAGGTGCATAACATTCCCAAGGTTGTTGGTGGGGTTACGCCGCAGTGCAACGAACTGACCTCGTTGTTCTATGGACATATCGTTTCGGCGGTAACCGAAGTTTCATCGCCAGCAGCCGCCGAAATGACCAAGCTATTTGAGAATATTTTCCGCAATGTCAACATTGCTTTGGTTAACGAATTGACCTTGATTTGTGACCGCATGGGCTTGAATGTTTGGGAAATTATCGATGCAGCGGCGACCAAGCCCTTTGGGTTTATGCGCTTTACGCCTGGCCCGGGCTTGGGCGGCCATTGTATTCCGCTTGATCCCTTCTACTTGGCGTGGAAGGCACGCCACTACGATATTTCGGCGCGCTTTATTGAGCTAGCAGGCGAAATCAACCTGACCATGCCGCGCTTTGTGCGCGATCGCATTAGCCATGCCTTAAACGACCAAGAGCGCAGCATCAAAGGCTCGACGATTGTGCTGCTGGGCGTGGCCTACAAAAAAGACATCGACGACTACCGCGAATCGCCAATTTTCAAAGTGATGGATTTGCTGGCAGCTGATGGCGCAAATGTCTATTGTTGCGATCCGCATGTAACCGTCTTTTATGATCACCATAATCATGAGTACCAAACCGTGCCTTTAACCGATGAACTGCTGCAACAAGCCCATTGCAGCGTGATTATCACCGACCACAGTGCTTTTGATTATGACAACATCGTTGAGCAAAGCAAAGTTGTAGTTGATACCCGCAATGCAACCCGCGAAGTCAAAACCCACCGCGAAAAAATTCGCCTGTTGTAATAACGGGCAATGAGAGTTTTTTTAACCACGAAGAGCACGAAGGACACGAAGTAAGGCTTTTGGCTAGCGGAATAATTATTGGATTTCAAACCAATCTCCGCTAGTCAAAAGGCCATAATCCAAACTTGCATCCCACTTTTGCCTTTTGATTTGGCATTTCATCCCTCATCCTTCATACTTCTGATTTTATGTTCTCTGTTCTCGCTTCATCCCTCATCCTTCATAATTCATCCTTTTGCCTTTTGCTTCTAGTCGTGCTATACTAATCGACGGTGTGCCAGCCTTGGGCTGGTCGCTAGTGACGCACGTCGTCTGCATGGCACCGCTCCTGCCGATCCTATGGGTGATTGGTTCAGTGCTGGAATAACTGCGACGGCGGAGGAAAACATTATTTTGTAAGGAGTCATCCCTTGACCGACACAACTACCAACCGTGTAGTGTCGCTGAAGGCCCTGCTTGAAGCAGGTGTTCACTTCGGCCACCAAACCAAGCGCTGGAACCCCAAAATGCGTCCGTTTATTTTCACGGATCGCAATGGGATTCACATTATTGATTTGCAACAAACTGTAACCACGTTGCAAAGCGCCTATCGCTTTGTAGCCGATGCAGTTGCTGGCGGCGGCAAGGTGCTTTTCGTAGGCACCAAGAAGCAAGCTCAAGAAGCTGTGCGCGACGAAGCCACCCGCTCAAACCAATTGTATGTAACCCAACGCTGGATGGGTGGTTTGTTGACCAACTTCTCAACGATCAAAAGCCGCTTGAAATTCTTGCACGACTTGGAAGCGCGCCGCGACCGTGGTGAATTCAACTTGGTTACCAAGGCTGAAGCACTGAAGTTGGAAGACGAAATCGTGAAATTGAACCGCGTATTCGGCGGGATCAAAACGATGGAACGCTTGCCAGCAGCTATGTTCGTGATCGACCCCCACAAAGAAACCTTGGCGATTAGCGAAGCTAAGAAGCTGGGGATTCCGGTGGTGGCAATGGTTGATACCAACTGCGATCCCGATCCAATCGATTACCCAATCCCATCAAACGACGATGCGATTCGCGCTATCCGCCTGATGGCTGGCAAAATTGCCGACGCAGCGTTGGAAGGCCAAAACCGCCGTCAATCACAACATGTCGAAGAACGTGCTTTGGCCGAACAAACCAAGTACGAAGAAGACGCATTCTAGGCCGAGGTCATTCCGGCCTGCGCTCGCGAATGCCGTCCTAGTATCGATAGACACCCAAACCCCGGACGAGCAACAATGCTCGTCCGTTTTTACAACAAGGAGAATACCCTGTGAGCATCTCGATGGATCAAGTCAAGGAACTTCGCGAACGTACCGGTGCTGGCATCCTCGACTGCAAAAAAGCATTGACGGATACCAGTGGCGACGTTGACGCTGCAATCAAAATCTTGCGCGAAAAAGGCTTGGCTGCCGCCGCCAAGAAATCATCACGGGATGCCAGCGACGGTCGGGTTGAAGTTTACGTGCACCCAGGCAATAAAGTTGTTGCCATCGTGGAAGTAAACTGCGAAACCGACTTCGTGGCCAAAACCGACGATTTCAAAAAATTGGCCTACGATTTGGCCTTGCACGTTGCTGCAACCAACCCAGCCTATGTCAACCGCGAAGATGTGCCTGAAGCAGAAGTCGAGCGCGAACGCGAAATCTTGCGCCAACAAAATGTCGACAGCGGCAAACCTGCCAACATTGTTGAAAAAATTGTTGAAGGTCGCATCGAGAAATTCTATGGCGAAATCGTCTTGCTCGAACAAGAATTCGTCAAAGATCCAAGCGTCAAAATCAAAGATTTGGTGCAAGAAGCGATTGCAAAATTAGGCGAAAACATCGTCGTGCGCCGCTTCAGCCGCTTTGAAGTTGGCAGCAACTAAACAGTGCGACGATTGGCGCAACCCAATCTAGGCACTCTCAACCGTCGTTTGTGGATTGTACTCAATCCGCAGGCGGCGGTTTTTTTCTGAAATCACGCAGGTGTCTGTTTCTTCCTTGCTTTTGACCTTTTGACTTTCACTTGGAGGGTTCTGGTATGCAACCACGCTATAAACGGGTTTTGCTCAAGCTCAGCGGCGAAGCCTTGGCTGGCGATGGCAAAACCAATATTTCGCCTGACGTGTTAAACTATATGTCAGCCGAAATTAAGCGATTGTTGGCGCATGGGGTGCAAGTGGCAATTGTGCTTGGCGGCGGCAATATCTGGCGTGGTGGCCCAGCAATCAAAGCTGGCATGGAACCACCCCAAGCCCACTACATGGGTATGCTTGCAACCATTATCAATGCCTTGGCCTTGCAAGATGCGCTCGAGCGCAACGGCATGCAAACGCGGGCCATGACAGCCATTAAAATGGATGAAGTCGCAGAATCGTACATTCGCCGCCGAGCGGTGCGGCATATGGAAAAAGGGCGGGTGGTCATTTTGGCCGCTGGCACTGGCAATCCCTATTTCACCACCGATTCAGGCGCGGCCTTACGCGCCGCCGAACTCGATGCCGATGTGATTCTGATGGCCAAAAATCGGGTTGATGGGGTGTATAGCGCTGACCCACGCACCAACCCCAGCGCAACCAAATTTGACCATATCACCTATTTTGATGCCCTGACCCGTGGCTTAACGATTATGGACAGTACGGCGCTGACCTTTTGCATGGATAATAACTTGCCTATCATTGTGTTTAGCCTCGATACCCCAGGCAATTTGGAACGAATTGTGCTAGGTGAGCAGGTTGGAACCCTGATTAGCAATGCCAGTACTGAAGCCCCCGCTACCTCTGCGTAGCGCTAGCCAACTACAAGGAGTTTTTTGTATGACAGTTAAAGATGTCTTACGCGATGCCGAAGCCAAAATGAAAAAGAGCATCGATTCGTTGCGCCATACCCTTGGCGCTGTGCGCACTGGCCGCGCTTCTCCCGCGTTGGTCGAAGATTTGAAGGTTGAATATTATGGCGCTGAAATGCCACTCAACCAATTGGCCAATATCGCCACCCCAGAATCACGCATGCTGACGATTCAACCCTACGACCAAGGCGCGATCAAGGCAATCGAAAAGGCTATTCAAAACTCAGAGCTGGGCATCAACCCCAGCAACGATGGCCGCGTGATTCGCTTGGCAATTCCGCAATTGACCCAAGAACGCCGCAAGGAGTTGGTCAAACAGGTTAAAGCCAAAATCGAAGATGGCAAGGTCGCAATTCGCAACGTGCGCCGCGAAGCCCAAGATGCCATCCGCAAATTGCAGCAAGATAAGGCCATCTCGGAAGATGACGAGCGCCGTGGCCAAGAAGATTTGCAAAAATTGACCGACCGCTTCCAAAAAGAGGTCGAAACGATCGGCGCAACCAAAGAAGCCGAGGTCATGGAAGTCTAGGACTTGTGGTGTTGGCATCGTTACGATTGGGCCTAGTGCTGCTAGGCCCAATCGTTTTGGCCAAACTGCCTCTTCAAGCCTCAAATTTGCCCTGAGCCAAGTGTAAGTTTTGCTTTATCCAAGGCTCATTTCACCACCGCACCCCATGCGGTGGTTTTTAATTTTTTATCTATCAGCCTAGGTACTATACCTTACCATGACCTTTGAACTATAAGGGTTTTAAATGGCTATGGTATGCTTTTGGCGCATTGCCCGATCCACACTAAAAACTTAATACAATTGAGGATGCCACCATGCCCGATCAAGACCACAATCAAGCCATCAATCGGCGGCAGTTTCTCAAGTTGGGCGCTATGTCAGGGTTGCTTGCCAGCATGCCCGAATTAGCTGCTGCCAACGAGAGAAGCCTTATTCGGCAACGAGAGCCAGAGGTAATGCAGGTTGGCCTGTGTCTGCCTACGCACCTGCATAGCCAGCATGCAGTTCAGGAATTATTGCTCGGTTTGCAGTTCGCCAGCGCGCAAGCAGTGGTGCCCTTCACGTTTAAGCTTCAAGCCCCGCAAACGATCGATCAAATTCTTAGCACCAAACCAACAGCAACCCGTTGGCTGAGCCTTGGCACACCCTTGGGCTTACAAATGCTCAGCGAAAGCTTGCCCCAACAAACGATTATTGCTGCCTCGCTGGGCGAACATTTTGCCGTTGCCAACCCCAGCCCTAATCTGCTAATCAATAGTTTTGGCATGGCCGATGCTGCCTGGCAAAGCGCGGTTTGGGCCAGCCAGCAACGTGGCAAGCGCGCCATCATTCTGCGTTCGCCAGCCTTAAGCGGTTACGATTGTACGTGGGGCTTTGAACAGGGCTTGTTGGCTGGTGGAGCACAGCTCATTGCCGACTTTAACGTCAATGCGCAGGCCAATTTCGACGAGCTAGCTGCCAAAGTTACCAGCCTCAACCCCGATCTGGTCTATTTGGCATTGAACGCCGCCGAATCGCAGCAGTGGTGGCAGAGCTTTACCCAGAGCAGCAAAGCGCTGTGGATTACCCCCAACCCAACCCTTGAGCCAAACCTCGCTCAACGCTTGCGCAAACAAGGCCTCGAATTGGCCTATGCAGGCGGCTGGAATCCATCCACGCAGCAAGCATTTCGCGACGCATTTAGCAAAACCTATGGCACGGAGCCAAGCCAACATCACGCCTTAGGCTACGATACGGCCTTGTTGATTGCCAGCACCACGACCAACACGAAAGCTGCCAGCTATACAGGCTTGCGTGGCCCAACCAGCATTGATCGCTTCCAAACGACCAATGCACCAACCTATCTACACTTCTTAGTCAGCCAAAAACGCCAAGCAGCGCCAATCAGTTTTGCGGCGCTCGATCAGGCTAAGGTTCAACAACAGCTTGCTGCAATTCGCAGCGGCATAACCCAACCCTATGTTTAATCACGGCTAAAGCTGCGGTTCGCTTAATCGACTAAAGTTTGGTGTGCTGAAGGAGATCACCGATGATTGGATTAGCAGCCCCGCTGAGCTTGCGGGCAGTGACTCCGAAGGATGAGTCGCTGCTGCTTAATTTGTATGCCTCAACGCGCGCCGCCGAGATGGCCCGCGTCGATTGGGATGATCTGCGCAAAGCTGAGTTTATCAGCATGCAATATCATGCTCAGCACACCCACTATCTGCAACACTACCCCGAGGCGAGCTTTCAAATTATTCAACACAAACAGCAAGCAATTGGCGACTGGTACACATTTCAAAGTTCAAGCCTGATGCGCGTTTTAGATATAACGATCTTGCCGCAGTTTCGCGGGCGTGGCATCGGGAGCAAATTGCTTGAATTGTTTTTGGCCCAAGCCAAAGCCAGCCAACGCCCTGTTCGCTTGTATGTCTATAAAGAAAATCTGCGCGTAAGTGCTTGGTACAAACGCTTAGGATTTCAAGCTATCGGTGGCTTGAGTATGTACACCGAAATGGAATGGCGGCCTTAGTTTTTGGAGGATCGCACATGGGACAACCCTACGTTGGTGAAATTCGCATGTTTGCTGGCAATTTCGCTCCAGCAGGCTGGATGTTCTGTGATGGCCAAATATTGCCAATCTCAGAGAATGAAACCCTGTTTAACCTAATTGGCACCACTTATGGCGGCGATGGCCAAACAACCTTTGCCTTGCCCAATTTGCAAAGCCGATTTCCGTTGCATCAAGGCAACGGTTTCGTTTTGGCCGAAACCGGCGGTGTTGAAGAAGTCACGCTGACGGTTTCGCAAATGCCAGCTCATACCCATATTCCACTGGCTAGTGCCAACAATGGCACAACCAATATTCCCCAAAGTGCAATTTGGGCCAAAGCAGGCTCGACCAATTTGTATGTTGCTGGCGCAACCCAAGGCGATCTTACGCCATTTGCCGCCAATACGATTAGCCCAGTTGGCGGCTCGCAGCCGCATAGCAATCTGTCGCCCTACTTGTGTATCAATTTTATTATCTCTCTGTTTGGCATCTTCCCCTCGCCAACCTAGGCGAAAAAAGTTAGCGTTGAATCGTTAAGTAGTTGTAGTTGTTGAGGTGCTTCTATGGCCGATCCATTTGTGGCTGAAATTCGCATTGTTCCGTTTAATTTTGCCCCGCGCGGTTGGGCTTTTTGCAATGGCCAACTGTTGCCAATCTCGCAAAACACCGCTTTGTTTTCGCTCTTGGGCACAACCTATGGCGGCAATGGCAAAAGCAACTTTGCCCTACCCGATTTGCAAGGGCGGTCGCCCATGCATCCAGGCCAAGGGCCGGGCTTGAGCCTGCACGATCTCGGCGAAACCGGCGGCTCCGAAACCGTAACCCTTTTACAAAGTGAAATTCCAAGCCATAGCCACACACTCAATTATGTTGGCATCGATGGCAATAATCCCGATCCCGTGGGCAATGTTTTAGGCGCAAGTGAATCGACCGATGCCTTTCGCAAGACCAACGATACAACCTTATCGCCACAAGAACTGTCGATCACTGGCGGCGATAACCCGCACAATAATCTGCAACCCTATTTGACGCTGAATTTTATTATTGCGATGCAAGGGGTCTTCCCACCACGGGGATAAGTTCGCATGATCGGCATCCAGCTATTTAGAGGATGACATTGTTATGGCAGAACCATTTTTGTCTGAGATTCGGTTGTTCTCGTTCGTCTTTGCACCCAAAGGCTGGACCTTGTGCAATGGCCAACTCTTACCAATTAATCAAAATCAAGCCTTATTTTCATTATTGGGCACAACCTATGGTGGCGATGGGCGGGTCAATTTCGCCTTGCCCGACCTACGCGGGCGGGTTCCAATCCATATGGGTGGCAATTTCACTTTAGGCCAACGTGGTGGCGAGCAAGCCCACACGCTTTCAATTGCCGAGCTGCCAGCCCACAATCATACAGTAGCAGCCTCAAACCAGCCAGCCAATAGCGGCAGCGGCTATCCGCCAGCTCGTTCAAGCGGGGTCAATGGCTATACAACCGCAGGCCCAACTGGCGGCATGAATCCATTGAGCGTTGGCAATATTGGCGGTAGCCAAGCCCACCTGAATATGGCTCCCTTCTTGACGATCAATTTCAGTATTGCCTTACAAGGCATTTTCCCATCACAGACTTAATTTGGTTGAGGATTTAACGGTATGAACTATCAGCGTTTGGGTATTGGCATGCTGTTGCCCTTGGCAGCCGATCGCGCGGCGATTGCCGAAGAGTTTGAGCAAGGTTTTCGCAGTGCGCTCGCTGCCAGCAGCCAAGCTGGCGTTATTGGTGAGCTTCAGCTGTATATCGAAACGGTTGGGGCTGGGGTAATTGCGCTTGAGCACACAATTCAAACATTGCTCAGCAATCGCCATATCGATATTTTAGTGTTATGGCTGCAAAGTGGCTTAATTGAATACGTTACGCCATTTTTGCAGCGCATGCCACGCCCAACGCTGGTAGTCAATCTTGGTGAAAATATTCCACGCCACAGCGAACAGCATCCGTGGATGGTTCAACACAGTTTTGGCTTATGGCAGGCGCACTATGCCTTAGGTCGTTGGGCGGCAGAACAGCTAGGACGCACAACCGTCCATGCGCTCAGCCACTACGATAGCGGCTACGATTTGCATTATGCCCTTTTAGCGGGCTATGAACAAGCTGGTGGGCAGGCAGCAGGCCACTACCTGAGCCACGTCGCGCCTGATCGGGGCAATTTTGCGCCACTCTGGAATTATTTGGCAGAAACCCCTAGCGAGCTGCTCTTTTATACGGCATGCGGCCCAGAAGCAACTCAATTTTTAGCAGCGTGGAGCGATAGTCCGTTTATCGGCAAACGTCAGTTAGTTGTTAGTCCCATGACATGGCTTGAAATCGCGCCTGAGTTACGGGCAAAACTAGCATTAACGACCTGTTTGCCGTGGAACCCGAACGAACTTGCCCCAACTGCCAAACCATTTGAAGGATTGGCCCAGCTTTTAGGCAGCGAGGCCGGAGCATGGTTAGCTCAAGCACTGCTTGAAACCACCAGCGCCGACGATCAAGCCTTATTAGCAGCACTTGCCAAGGCCGCATGGTCTACCCCGCGTGGCACGATTCAGCGTTATTCAAACCAACAAACGAGTGTGCCCAAGCTGTATCTTGTTCAAACCCATTCAACCGATCAAACCACCAATCAAGTAATTGAACTTGAGCAAGCGGCACTTGATCTTCGCCCACTGCAAAGCACCATCGAAGCAGCGCCGCGCAGTGGCTGGCTCAACTCCTATTTGTGTGTCTGACGAAGGTAACCAAACAGAAAGGTATCCCGCTGTGTTGAAACAATCTCGACTTTCTGCTGTGGTCATGGCACTCCTGGCTGGGGTGCTCTTTGTGCTGCAAGGAAGTGGGGCCTTTGCCGCTCCAAAGCCTATTCAGCAAGCTCAAACGTCGGCTGAACGCCCGCTGGCTGCGCCGCTCCTCGGCTCCAACGATGTGTTGTTGAGCGATATGGGTGGGCTTGGCAATAGTGATGGCAGCCTTGCTTCTAATCCAGTTGTTGCCTATAACGCCACCGATAACGAATATCTCTTGGTGTGGGAAGGCTTGGAAACTGCAAGCGGAACTGGAGCACTCAACATTTATGGCCAGTTAATCGATGCAGTAACCGGACTTGAAATTGGCACAAATGACTTTTTAATTGCCGATGATCTCGATATTCAGGATGCTTATTCTAAAGCACAAGTTGTTTGGAATAGTGTTCAAAATGAATATTTCGTAGTTTTTGAAGGTGATGATCAGGCGGCGGCTGGAATTAATTATGAGGGTGAAATTTTTGGCCAGCGCGTTTCAGCCAATGGATCATTAATTGGTACACCACTCCAAGTTAGCACTACAGGCATCGATGGCGATGGCCAATCTGATGCCTTTGAGCCAGCTATAACTTATAACGCCACCAACAATCAATATGCCGTGGTTTGGTATGGCGATGATAAAACTGGTGGGCGAATTGAGGGCGAGTTTGAAGTTTATGTTCAGTTGCTCGGCTATAGCGGCGGCAACCTCGTCGAAGTTGGCGGCGATGTTAAGGTTTCCGATGTTGGCACAACTGGCGATGATACATTACGTCCAGAAGATCCTAATATCGTTTGGAATAGCGTCAACAACGAATATTTAGTCGTTTGGCGCTCCGACGATAGCGGCACCGATGGCGATTTTGATGTCTATGGTCAACGCTTAACTGCCAGTTTGGCCGAAGTTGGCGCTGACGATTTCTTGATTGCCAATAATCCTAATGAAGATTCGTTTGATATTAACCTTGGCTACAATCCCACCAACAACCTGTATTTGGTCATTTGGTCGGGCGATAACGTGACTGACAGCGTGTATAACGTCTATGGTCAACTCGTCAATGGCGCGTCTGGTGCTTTGAGTGGTAGTTTATTAACCCTCTCATCAACCAATGCGATCTCCACCGATCCAGTCATTAGCTATAACTCACGCGATAACCAATTTATCATTGCTTGGATGGCGCCGAGTGCCGCTGGCAATGCAGAACGCGAGATTTTTAGCCAAAAAATTAATGCCGCGACTGGCGCACGCCTTGCCCCCTTCGATGTGCAAGTGAGCGATATGGGGCCAAACGGCAGCGATACCTACTTTGCCAATGGCTATATTGGCATTGCTTATGGTGGCCCGGCCCAAAACCATACCTTAGTTGTTTGGGGCGGGGCTGATAATCGTGATGGGCAAGCAACTGGCGAATCAGAAATTTTTGGCCAATTGATTACGCCAATTCTGAATGTGCGCAAAACCATCACCAGCAATACAACCAACATCGATGCCTTCGATACGGTCACCTACCAGATCGAAGTTGAGCACGCAACGATTGTTGAAGGGGCCGATACAGTTTCGTTGAGCTTGGCCGATGCCTTTAATCTCAACCTAACTGATGATTTACCAGCCCAACTGACTAGCCCTACTATTGTCAGTGCGATTGTTAGTGATGGGGCCGCCAGTACGAATGTCGCTGGCAATCTCTCGGTTGGCAGCGGCGATCTGGCAACCTTAACCCCATTTGGCTTACGCTACCGCTCTAACGGCAGCAACAGCGAAAAATTAACCTTGGTGCTTAGCGCCAAAGTTGCCAATACGGCGCTTGCTGGCGCAACTGTTGGCAATAGCGCCAATATCACATGGAGCAATAGTGCGTCGCTAGCCACGGTTACAGGCTTAACTGATAGCACTGGAGCGGTTAATTTCAATGTGGCCAAGGCCTTCAGCGTTAGCAAATCGAGCCTTGAAACCAATGCGTTGATTAACCAAGATGTTACCTATCATCTTGATGTTGGTGTGATTGAAGGCACGACCAATAGTTTACAATTTGTCGATACCCTGCCTGCAAACACTAGTTATGTGCCAGGCTCAATTAACGTTAGTAATAGTAATGGCATGACGGTCAATGGCTTAATTGCCAGTGTCAGTGGCCAAACCTTGACGATCAATGCCAGCAGTGTCGTCAATCCAGGCAATGTTGATAACGCTGCAACCGCTGATAGCGATGTATTTCGTTTATCTTATCAAGTAAAAGTGCTTGATGTACCAGCCAATGTCAGTGGCGTGGTATTGACCAATAGTGTCAATGCTTCAGCTAGCCCAAGCCAAGTTGATAACGGCAATACCCATAACCTGACGATTGTTGAACCATTCTTGGATGTGAGCAAAACGATTGTTGGTTCATCCTCGGCGGTCGATGCTGGCGATACGGTGCGCTACCAAATTCGGGTCAGCCATACCGCTGCTAGCACCGCCCAAGCTTATGATCTGAGCGTGGTTGATAATCTGCCTGCGGTGCTTGGCTCACCTGTGGTTGAATCCGCCATAATTAGCGATGGCGCAACCAATACCAATGTTGCTGGCAATTTCACAATTAATGGAGCAGGCCAGCTTTCAACCACAACCGCCACGAATCTCAATATCAACACCAACGGCACCAATGATCAAGTTTTGACAATTGTTGTGCGGGGAGTTGTCAATAATACGGTTAACCCAGGTGCAACGATTGCCAATACCGCCAATCTTACTTGGCGCAATGCAACCTCGCTCCAACGCTCAAATTATAACGATTCAAGCACCGCACCGAATATTTCAGTTCCAACGCCGTTTACCGTGACCAAATCGGTGATTGCAGGCGGCACACCAACGATTGGCAGCTTTGTCACCTATCAATTGAGCGTCACAGTCTTAGAAGGTACAACCAGCAATATTCAACTGGTCGATACCTTACCTGCTGGCATGAGTTATGTATCAGGTTCATCAACCCTCAACGCAAACGGGATGACGATCGCACCGATAACGGTGCTGCCGTCTGGGCAATCATTAAGCTACACGACGAGTAGTGTGATCAACCCCGGCAACTCCGATGCGCCAAACATCATGGATACTGATAGTTTTACAATTACCTATCAGGCTCAGGTTAACGATGTGCCCGGCAATGTTGCTGGGACGGTATTAACTAATGATGTTGATGCAACTGCTGATGGCGTAGCTGCTGACAACAATAACTCGGTGAATGTTACGGTGCGCGAGCCACTCTTGTCGATTGATAAGAGCATCACGACCAGCACCACCGGGGTTGATGCTGCTGATACTGTGCGCTATCGGATTGAAGTCTTCCCTCAAGCAGCAAGCAATGCCAACGCCTTTGGCCTGAATATCAGCGATGATATGCCGGCTGCGCTACAAGGCACGGTGATCGAAAGTGCCACCATCAGCGATGGCGCAACCAACACCGATGTCGCTAGCAATTTCAATATCAATGGCAGTGGCGATTTAGTTACTGTCACACCAGTAGACTTGGCGCTGAATACCAACGGACCAAGCGATCAAGTCTTGGTGATTGTGCTGCGTGGCACAGTTCGCAACACGGTCAGCCCAGGCGGCACAATTGCCAATGCCGCAATGGTCACATGGCGCAATAGCGAAAGCGTGCAACGTGCTAGCTACACCGCCACCGATCTTGCGCCAAGCATCACGATTCCGGCTAGCTTTGGTGTCACCAAGACAGTTGCTGCTCCAGGTGCAAACGTTGTCGTTGGGACAACTGTTACCTATCGTTTGAGCACAACGGTGATTGAAGGCACAACCAATAATCTGCAATGGGTCGATACCTTGCCCGCTGGTATGAGCTATGTGCCAGGTTCAGCAAGCGT
Source organism: Herpetosiphon giganteus (assembly GCF_016907925.1). Lineage (GTDB taxonomy): Bacteria > Chloroflexota > Chloroflexia > Chloroflexales > Herpetosiphonaceae > Herpetosiphon > Herpetosiphon giganteus. Next base: position 62,081 of record NZ_JAFBCZ010000021.1, read on the forward strand.
TGAAAATGCCAATGGCATGACCATTCCTAGCTTGAACGTTTCATTAAGCGGTCAAGTGCTGACGATCGGTGCTACCAGCGTAGTTAACCCGGGTAATATTGATAATGCGGCGGCGGCTGATACTGATAGCTTTACGATTACCTATCAGGCAACGGTCAACGATGTTGGGGGCAATGTTAATGGCATCGTACTAACCAATGACGTTGATGCAACTGCTAATCCAAGCTTGAGTGACAACAATAACTCAGCCAGCGTTACCGTGGTTGAGCCAATCCTAGCGATTGATAAGGCACTCACGACCAGCGCGGTTGGGGTTGATGCAGGCGATACCGTGCGCTACCGCATTGAAGTCTCGCCTCAAGCTGCGAGCACAGTCAATGCCTTTGACCTTAATGTTACTGATGATATGCCAGCTGGCATTATAAACATGGTGATTGAAAGTGCCACGATTAGCGATGGCGCAACCAACACCGATGTTGCCAGTAGCTTTAGCATCAATGGTAGCGGCGATTTGATCACCCTTACGCCGCCAGACTTGTTGCTCAACACCAATGGCACCAATGATCAACGCCTAACGATCGTTGTGGCAGGGCAAGTACGCAACCAGATTAATCCAGCTAGCACGATTGCGAATGCCGCCACCGTGGATTGGAGCAATAGCGCGGGCATCCACCGCGCCAATTACACCGCAACCGATCTTGCGCCAAGCATTACGATTCCTAATAACTTTAGCATAACCAAAACCGTGGCCGCACCTGGCCCCGAAGTTGGCGCAGGCGCAACCGTTACCTATCGCCTAACCACAAGCCTGATCGAAGGTACAACCAATAATATCCAATGGGTTGATACCTTGCCCGCTGGCATGACCTATGTACCAGCCTCGGCAGTCGTTGAAAATGCCAACGGCATGACCGTCAATGGTTTTGCGGTCAATCTCAGTGGCCAAGTGCTAACCCTGAGCGCCAGCAGCATAACCAACCCAGGCAATGTGGATAATGCTGCCGCTGTTGATACGGATAGCTTTACGATTACCTATCAAGCAACGGTAGCAGGCAATGCCACCAGTGGCACGCCATTAACCAATGATGTTGATGCTAGTGCCGACCCAGGCTTGAGCGATATCAACAATCAAGTCACGGTTACGGTGGTCGAGCCAGAACTGAACATCAGCAAGACTATCAATTCAGTCACCACTGGCATCGACGCTGGCGATGAAGTGCGCTATTTGATCAAGGTTCAGCCAACCACGACCAGCGGAGCCAACGCCACCAGCGTGATGATTACCGATACCTTGCCCAGCCAATTGACTGCTACGAGCATTCTCTCGGCAACGATCAGCGATGGGGCTACTACCACCAATGTGGCTGGCAACTTCACGATTGTTGGCGGTCAATTGCGCACCACTGGCAATCTTGGGCTTGATCTCAACACCAATGGCACGAACGACCAAGTATTGAGCTTAATGGTGCGTGGCTTGGTAGCTGACTCAACCACCCCACTGAGCACGATCAGCAATACTGCCGACCTCACGTGGCGCAACCCAGGCGGCATCTTCAATGCCAACTATACCGATAGCGCCACTGCTCCTACGATCAATGTGGCTAGTACTTGGATAGTTGGCAAGTTTATTGTTCCGCCAACGACCCAAGTCAGCATCGGCCAAGTCGTAACCTACACCGTTAGTACGACCGTGATTGAAGGTACAACCCTCAATCCAGTCTGGATCGATACGATTCCAACTGGCATGACCTATGTGCCAGGTTCGGCCCAAATCTCAAACGCCAACGGCGTGACCCTGAATGATTTCAATGTTGCGCTCAGCGGCCAAACCCTGACGATCAGCGCAACCAGCATCGTCAACCCGGGTAATTCCAACAACGCTGGCAATGTTGATATCGACACCTTCTTGATGACCTATCAAGTGGTGGTTGACACGGTTGCTGGCGGTACAGTTTTGACCAACGACCTTGATTCAAGCGCTAGCCCAAGCTTGGTTGATAACAACAATCAAGTGTCGGTAACCGTGGTTGAACCAACCTTGAGCGTAGTCAAGACCATCACCACCGCAACCGGTGGGGTTGATGCTGGTGATACGGTGCGCTACCAAATTCGCGTCGCTCACGTGCCAAGCAGCAACAGCAATGCAACCAAGGTCTTGTTGACCGATACCTTACCATTGCAATTCCAAAATCTGACCCTCGTTTCGGCGATTGTCAGCGATGGTGCGACAAGTACTAATGTTTCTGGTAATTTCTCGTTGAGCGGTGGCGTACTCAGCGTAACGGGCAATATCGACCTCTTGATCAATACCAACGGCAGCAACGACCAAGTATTGACTGTCGTTGTGCAAGGCACAGTCGCCGATAGCGTTACCCCAGCCGCCACGCTTAGCAACTCGGCCACCACAACTTGGTCGAACGCTAGCGGGGTCAGCCGTCCAGTCTATACTGCAACTGGCTCAGCGCCAACCATCACTGTGCCAAGCGTTTGGAGTGTGACGAAGGCGATTTCGCCAGCGGCAACCACCGTTTCACCTGGCCAAGTGGTTGAATATACCTTAACCACGACGGTACTGGAAGGCACAACCAATAATGCCCAATGGCTCGATACCTTGCCAGTTGGCATGAGCTATGTGCCAGGTTCGGCCCAAGTGCTCGCTGCCAATGGCATGACGATCAATGGTTTCAATGCCTCGGTTAGCGGCCAAACATTAACGATTGCGGCAAGCAGCGTGGTCAACCCAGGTAATGTCAATAACGCCGCAGCAACCGATAGCGATAGCTTTGTGATTCGCTACCAAGCAAGCGTTGATAGTGACGTAAGCCTTGGCACAACCCTGACCAATGATGTTGATGCAAGCGCCGACCCAAGCCTAAGCGACAACAACAATGCGGTCAGCGTGAGTGTGCGTGAACCAGCCTTGACTATCAATGTTGGCCAAAGCAGTGATGCGCAACTTGAAGCTGGCGATCCAATCACTTTCACCGTGACGATCAATAATCCAGCAGGAGCCAATGCTCAAGCAGCCAATACCGTCGCCATTACCAGCAGCTTCACCAGCAATCTGAGCAATCTAAATCTGGTGGATGTGCAGCAAACGGGCGGGGCAACAGGCGGCAGCTTTGCAATTGTTGGCAATAATCTCGCAACCAACACGCCAGCAACGATGCCAATTGGCTCGCAAATCGTCTTGACGATTCGTGCTCAAGTTAACAACACTGCTGCACCAGCCAGCTTGGCCAGCATGCAAAGTGGCGTAACATGGCGCAACGCAGCCGATGTGAGCTTGCCACGCTATGCCAAGAGCGCTAGCGCCAATGCCACAATCGCCTCGTTCTTTGCAGTAACCAAGGCGCTTGTACCAGCAGCTAGTACGGTTTCTGCAGGCCAGACCGTCACCTATACCCTCGAAGTTGAGGTGATTGAAGGCAGTACCAGCAATATCGTGCTGACCGACACCTTGCCAGTGGGCATGACCTACGTCGGTGGCTCAGGCACAATCTTGAGCAACGGCGGGATCACGCTGAATAACTTCACCGTCACCAGCGTTGGTCAAACTTTGATCTTCCGTGTCAATCCAGCAACCAACCCTGGCAGCTACCCAAGCGCTGGCCTCGACACCGATAGCTTTACGCTGGTCTATCGCGCAACGATCGACCAAAATGTAGCATCAGGCACTGTGCTCAGCAACGAGGTTGATGCAACGGCTAGCCCGAACCTGAGCGATAACGACAACTCGGTCAGCGTCACTGTGGTCGAGCCAGATCTCGCCATCAACTTAAGCAAACTTACAGCTGATGGTGGCTTAGATGCCGCCGATAAGCTCCGCCAACAACTGGTGATTAGCCATACCAGCAACAGCTTGGCCTCGGCCTATGATGTTGATTTGAATGTTGACTTGCCAGCAAGCTTTGGTACGCCAACCTTGATCTCGGCGATTGTCAGCGATGGCGCAACCAGCACCAACTTTAGTGGTAATTTGGGCTTCGATGCCAACGGCGATTTGATCAATACTGGCAACATTAATCTCTTGATCAACACCAATGGCAGCAACGACCAACGCCTGACCGTCATTGTCGAATACACACTACCCAATAGCATCAATCAAGGTGCAACGGCGAGCAGCGAAGGCTCAATCACTTGGAAGAATGTTAGCGGTTCGCAATTACCAAGTTTCACTGCTGACAGCAATGTGTTGGATTACAACGTAGCAACCAGCTTCGCGCTTGAAAAAGCCGTGGCAAACACCAGTATTACTAGCACGGTTGGCAGCCAAGTAACCTTCGGCGAAGTTGTGACCTATGTCTTGACCGCAACCGTACTCGAAGGCACGACCAATAACCTAAGCTTTGTTGATACCTTGCCAGTTGGCTTGACCTATGTCGCTGGTTCGGCTAGTGTAGCCAACGCCAACAGTATGACCGTCAATGGCTTGACCGCTAACCTCAGTGGCCAAACTTTGACAATTGCTGCCAGCAGCGTGGTCAATCCAGGTAATGTCAATGCAGCCAATGCCATCGATAGCGATAGCTTTACCATCACCTATCAGGCAACCGTCAATGGTAGCAGTAGCGTGGTGCGTGGGGCAAAACTGCTGAATAGCGTTGACGGGAGCGCCGACCCAAGTTTGACCGATACGCTCAACACCGCCACCGTCGATGTTGCAGAACCAAGCTTGACCATTGTGAAGGCAGTCGATGACAGCACACCAGACTTTGGTCAAGTGCTCGATTACACCTTGACGCTTGAACACACCGCCCAAAGCAATTCGATCGCCTATGATGTGTTGGTGACTGATAGCTTGCCAACTGGCTTAAGCGTAGTTGCAGGTTCATTCACGGTTATCTCAGGTCCAGCTCCAACCAGTTTTGGAATCAACGGATCAACGGTTGAAGCAACCTTCGCTAGCTTCGCAACTGGCTCAACCACGGTGCTGGGATACCAAGCCCGCGTCGCTTCGCCACCAGCTTTGGCAATTGGCGCAAGTCTAGTCAACGAGGTTGATCTAACCTGGACTTCAGCGCAAGGCACGGTGAACTTAGAGCGCAGCTACGATACCAGCGATGCTGCAACTGTCACCGTAACCAGCGTTGATTTAGCGATTAGCAAGCAGGTTACGCCACAGGTTGCCACCCCAGGCACGCCGGTAACCTTCACCATCAATCTGACCAATACCGGCAACTTGCAAACGAGCAACATCGTCTTGACCGACATTGTTTCGCCGCTGTTGACCAACGTCGCCATCAGCGGCCAAGGCTTGACAATCACCGATACTGGTGCCAACCCACGTTACGTTTGGACGGTCAACGATCTTCCAGCAGGCGCAAGTGGCTCAATTCAAGTTTCGGGGATTATTAGCTCAAGCTTGGCCAGCGACACAACCTTGGTCAACAACGTCAGCGTGAGCGATGATATTGACCAATTGTTAGCCAACAACACGGCGAGCGCGATTGTGGCCATCGTTGTGCCACGAGTCAACTTCAGCCTCGCCAATTATGAAGTAGTTGAATCAACTGGCAGCGCAACTGTCACGGTTCAATTGAACGCGCCAAATCCCAATAGTGCAGTTCAGGTGAACTTTGCAACCAGCAATGGCACAGCCAATCTCAGCGATTACACGCCAGTTACCCAGACCCTGACCATCCCCCGCGGCCAAACCAGCGTGCAAGTGGTGGTGCCAATTACCAATGACAGCACCTACGAGCTAAGCGAAACCATCGTGCTGAGCTTGAGCAACCCAGTTGGTACCGCCTTCGGCACACCAATCACCAGCACGATCACCATCATCAACGACGATCGCGCTGTGGTCTACATTCCAATGGTGATGAAACCAGCCTTGGTAGACTTGGTGGTCGATACTATTCAAGTAGTCAATGGCAGTGTCCGCGTCACCATTCGCAACGCAGGCACCGAGCCATTGGCGGGCGGCTATTGGGTCGATGCCTATATCAATCCAACGCAAGCGCCAACCGCTGTCAACCAACCATGGAACAGCCTAGGCAACTTTGGTATGGCATGGGCAATTCCAACCAATGCGCCAGCCTTAGCGCCAAATGCAAGCTTGACCTTGATCAGTGGTGGTCAATACTATCGCTCAGATTTGAGCTTCGTCCCAGCTGGTCAACTCAACGCTGGCAGCAGAATCTACGCCCAAGCCGATTCATATGGCTTGACCAATTACGGCGCGATTCTGGAAACTCACGAAATTTATGGAGGAACCTACAACAACATTCGCGGGCCATACATTGTGCCAGCAACCACCAATTTGGTCTTCGCTGAGCAACGCCCAAGCACTCCAGAAGATTTAACTGGTGTGCCTGAACGGCCAGCCAGCCGCTAAACCAAAACAGCATTGAACGAAAGTCAGGGGGCAGTGGTACTGCCCCCTGACTGGTTTAACCGCAGAGGTAAATCTCAGTACTAACTCACAAGGGGACTACGGATTGACATATGCCAAGCCTAGATATGTTACTATGGCAAGCAGATTCGGAGGTTGCCATGGAACTAACAGGCACATTCAATAGCTTTCCGTTACGCGAATTACTCGAACTCATGCAACAAAGCTCGATGTGTGGCGAGCTAGAAATTATCGGCCAACATGGGCGTGGCGTTATTCTCACCCGCGATGGGTTGGTACGCCATGCAGAATATAGCGATAAAGTCGGCCCAGAGGCAGTTTGGCTCTTATTCGAGGAATCGAATGCCCAATTTGCGGTGCGCGATTTACGTGAACTCACTCAAGAAACCATGGTTTCGGATGCAACCAGCCTGTGCGATGAGGCTGAGGATCGCGCCCGTTCATGGAGCGAATTACGCAATTTTATCCCCAGCGATAATGCAATTCCCTATATTCGCAGTGGCGCTATGCCCAGCCAACCACTCGATTCAATGGCTGTAGCAGTTGCTCGCACCATTAATGGCGAACATAGCATTCGCAGTATTGCTGAACGCTTGATCATCGAGCCAATCGATGTTTCACGAGCAATTGTGCGCCTAATCAAAGCTGGCGTGGTGGCAATTATCGGGGTTGATCCTGCCAAAAGCATAGCTGCCAAGGTCGTCGTGCCAGCAAGTGCACCTATCCCAAGCCCCAACTTTACGCCAACCCTTACTCCCGCCAAACCAGCTGAGTTGGTCAACCAACCGTTGCCAACCCAACCAGCAACGCCTGCTTCAAGCGATAGTAGCCGCCCAAACCAAGGTGGCTTGCTTGGTCGCTTAGCTCAAGGCCCAGCCCGCCGCTAACACAAATAATAATCACGAAGGGCGCGAAGCCACGAAGGAATTAAACCCTTTGTAGTTTCGCGCCCTTGATGATTAAATTCCTAACCCTTTATCTCTCATCCTTCGGTTCTCTGCGCCGCTACGTTAAAATGACGAGCCATGAGAGCTTTTTAAGCACGAAGAACACGAAGAGCACGAAGGTAATTTTTTTGCCACAGATTGCACAGATTATTTTTGATTATGGCCTCCTAGCCCAAAGCCAATAGCCTAGAGCCTAATCCCATTTTTGACTTTTGCCTTTTGACTTTTGATTTGATTCTTCATCCTTTTATTTAACCCACACCGGATAGCTGCCATACTCAAAGGCTTGCAGCGCTTGGTTGGTGGGATTCCAAACAAATACTTGCGGTGTTGCATAGATCGGGCCTGAGTCAGCACAGGTATAACTGCCCTTAGCAAAGGTTAGCCAATCGCCGCTTGGATTCCAGGTCGCGCCATGAATTTCTTGGCCAGTGTTATCAGCAATTGGGCCTAAATTAGGCGTAAGCGCTGCCGAACTGAAATCGGCATTTTGCACGCTTAACACTTGGGCAGTCAAACAGGCACTCACATGAAAATTATCGATATAGGCCAGTTGCTCGCGCTTAGCATTCAATTGGGCACGGGTTACGCCATTGCCACCAATCTCGCTCAGCACTTGGGGCACGCCATCCAGCAAAACCCACCATTGCATGCCATTGCCCGATGCACCAAGCAAATTAACTTGGCCGCCATGGAAATAGATCCAGTCATCGTGGCTCAAAATAGCATCAACCACCCAGCTGCCGTTTTCATCCTCAACTAGCTCGCCAAGCGGGCTAAATGCACCATCGGTCAAACTGGCCTCGCCAATTTGATTGCCATTATGCACCACCAACGCACTACCATCGCTGAGCCACGCAGCCCGATAGCCAAGCGTGCTCACCACGATATTTTCTGGTTTAGCACTCTTCAAATCATACACATCAACAAATATCTCGCCCATATCGGTTAATTTGAGCAGCGCAAACTTGCCATCGCCATTGGGCGACCAAATTGGCTCAAAGCTCGTGGGCAAGCGCAAAAGCTCTTGGAAGTCAAGGCTGTAAATGTGCAGAAAATCGCCCTTAAAAACGCTCAAATACTGCAAACTGGGGTCAATCCCCAAACGGGCCAAGGGCACTGGGCCTTGCTCTTTATAGACCGTTTGTAAATCGCCGCCCGTTGCCGCGATTGAGTTAATCGCAAAACCCAAAGGATCAACAAAATAGATTCTGCCGGTCAGCATCGACGTATCAACCAAGGCATTAGGATCAGCATTGGCTGGGGTGGCTGGCTCGTTGCTCGGCTCAGCAGCTGCCTGCGTTGGCTCAGCAGTTGGTTCGCTTGGCGTACTCGAATCTAAGGTTGCCGTGGCCAAGACTTCAATTTGGCTGGCTGACGTGATCGTTGGCGGTGGCGTAATTGTTGGGCTGGTGGCTTGACCACCACATGCAGCCAAGAGCAGCACGCTCAACAAGCCACTCAAAAAGCGTAAGCGCATTGAAAACTCCTCACATAAAAAGCGTGCTATGGTTATAGCACGCTGCAGTTCGATATACCACGATAAACAACTTAATCACAGCTGAAAAAAAGCTGATGTTATGGTTGGAGTTGCACTTCCATATGCAAGGTCTGGGTCATCGGCAAAGTCAGCGATTGATCAGCATCCGAACCTTCGATGCTGATTACCATCGACATGGTTTGATCAAGCACATTCGATTTGAGCATGCCAGTGGCTTCATCAATCACAACTGTGCCGCGTTGGCTATTCTCACCCTTGCCTTTGTCAATCGACATTTTTATATCGTCGCGCTGCATCAGGTCAGGGAATTTTAATTCACCGATGGCAAAGTCACCAGTCAGATCAAACGTGGCGAGGCCTGCATTACGCTCTTTCAAGCTGTAGGTGTTGGTCAAAACCATCGAAAAAATCTGCACATTCATGTCGGTTACATCTTGCCATGAATCACCAATTGCCATGGGTTTGCCACCAAACGGAATAATCGTGGCTTTGGCATACGATTGTTCAAAGGTTTTGGTCAACATATCACGCATCATCACGGTTTGTTCGTTTTCTTCGCTGCCACCAAGCATTTTGTCGATCAGTTGATCGATACCATCGACCTTAGTTACCTTGGCTTCTGGACTCAAGGTAAGCGTCATTGGTTGGCTGATCAGGCCGGCAAATTGGGCAAATTCTGGCGAATCGGTGCTCGCAGCAGGGTCGCTTGAGTCGTAGACCATTGCCTGATCATTAGCATTGCTTTCAACCCGAATTGAATCGATCACAATCCGCATCACGGTTTCGCCTTCAGGCGACACCGAAACCACGCTTTGGTCCATGGTCATAGTGGTGGTAGTAGCTTGGGTTTGCTCAGTCATGAACATGCTTTGAGTCACATGTTGCACTTGGGTCGATTTATAGCGATAGCTTTGATTTGGCTGAACATTTAATTTCAAGGTAAGATTTTCGCTGTTCGTGGCAGCTTTATCATTTGTGCCACAAGCAACCAAACCAACCAACACGAACAGAACCAACATCCGACGTAGCATAAAGAGGCCTCGATTGCACTAAAAATCCAAGATCGCTCTCGCCGATCTTGGCATCTATATCGTGCTAACTATACTCGATTCTGAGGCGGTAGGTTTCAGGCTTGCGATGGATGTTGGGGTTGCGCTCGGCGACTAGCCAGCGCATACAACACCGTGGTGATGCTAAACGAACTGCTAGGAAAGATAAAAAAGTAGCGCAACGAAAGCACCGCCAAGCCCAACGAGACTGCGCTATTGAAGCGCCAAATTGCCCGCAAACGGGCTGGTTCATTGCCCAACGCCCGCAAAATCAGCAAATTCAACACACCATAGCCAATCAATAGATAGCCCATTGTCAACGAAAAACCGCTACTCAATTGCAACATGCTGCGTTGAACGCCAGGCAACTGCACCTGAATTTGGCGCAACTGCGTGGCTGCGCTTGAATCTGCTTCAGTTGCAAACAATTGAAAGTAAAGATGGCCCAGCCCAACGATTATAAAAATCCAAGCACCAAGCTTGCCCAGAAATGAGGTTTGCATCAATCTGCTCCTTGCATAATCAGGTTTGAACGTGGCGTTGCCCACCAGGTTAGCCCAGCCAACGCTGCCAATAAAAGCCATTGCGGAGCTAACCATAGCTGCCCAGCAACTACGAGGTTCAGTAGCAACCACAGTGCGCTATAAGCCAGATAGTGACCAATAATTGCTCGCGCTTGTTCAATTGGCCGAGCATGGCGTTCTAAGCGCCAAACTTGATACGCCAACCAACCAAGCTGAATGGTCAGCATATGCCAAGTTGCCACCAGTTCTAAGCGCGGGCTGGCTGCTAGATTAGCTTGATTCAAGGCCTGAATGCTGGTCAATTGACCAGCCAGACCATGAATTAACGCCGTCGCCACCCCAACCAAGCCCACAATTGTTGTGCGTGCTAGCATCGTTTGCTCCTATGCCGCTTGCAAGTTGGCCAGCCCAGCATTGATCATCTGGTTGACAACCACATGGTGAAATGGCCGAATCACATTAAAGTAGACTGGCCCAGTCCAAGCGTGATAGCGCACAATCGTGACCGTATGCAGCTTGTACTCTAACCCAGCAACTGGCTCCAAAACCACCGCCAACCATGCAGTCAGATGCGATTCGCTGGCCGAGGCCACCAAATACTGGCCTTCAGCCGCCGCCACAACCTTGAAAAAGCCCAAATTTTGGCCTGCTTGCATTGGCACTTGCTCAGGCCGCAGTTGGTTGCTGTTGGGAATACCATCTTGGCGCATGCCCAACATCCGCACAAAGCCCCAGCGAATCGCATACAACGTTTGCATCCAAGCTGGGTTATAGCCAATCATGGCGGCGATAAAACGGCGTAGCTCTTGCTCAGGTTCGGCGGTACGAATCTGGCGCGTTTTAACATCAACGTGATTCGCTTGGGCGATCAAGGGTGTGAGAATCGGGTGCTGCTGGATCGACATCAGGGCCTCCAGGAATTGCATATAAACGCAAAAATTCATCGTAGAGCTGGCGTAAACGTGACATTGGCAGCATTGGTTGCATCAACACAGCGCCAAGCAAAATCACATAGGCATGCTGGGCCATCAATAAACCTTGATCGAGATTTCCAGTAATTGCACTACAAATTTCGGCCACAAAGCTCACCCGCAGGTTATCGATGCGTTCGATCATCGCCCGAACTTCAGCATCGTGCGCCGCCCAACCACGCATGGCAATTTCCACATCCCACGGGTCGTTGGCTGCATAAATCGCCACTATCGTCAGCAAATCAAACAACGCGCGTAATTTTTGGCTAGGATTGTTATAACCAGCCAAATGCTGAATAATATCTAAGGTATCTTGTTGCTCGAATTGCTGCAAAAGCGCGGTTTTGTAGCTTGGCCAGCCGCCAAAGTGATGATAGAACGAGCCTTTGGTCACCCCCAAATCGGTCGTCAAACGCTCAATTGTCAAGGCCGAAACCGATTCGCTGCTGAGAATACTCAGCCCATGTTGCAACCAATCTTCACGGCGTACCCGAGCCATACTGCCTCCGTTATGCCATTGCTAAAACATACCATACTGTATGGTATTGTCAAGTAGGCTTAAAATTCTAAAAATATTATCCATGAAAAGCTTTGACATTGGCCAAGCCCAAGGCCTACAATTGATGCTATGGTAAGGAACGGCCCTTATCACATGGAGAAATGTATGACTACTTCAGAGCAACCTCTCGCACCTACTCCGCCAATGGGTTGGAACTCGTGGAATATGTTTGGTAGTACGATTCATGAAGATTCAGTCCGGGCCACAGCTGACGTGATTGTTAGCTCAGGGCTTAAGGATCTTGGTTATAACTATGTGGTGATTGATGATTGCTGGTCGACCAAAGTTGGCCGCGATGGCAATGGCGATTTGGTCGCCGACCCCGAAAAATTCCCCAGCGGCATCAAAGCGCTGGCCGATTATATTCATAGCCTCGATTTGAAAATTGGCATCTACTCCGACGCAGCGCATCTGACCTGCGCCAGCTACCCTGGCAGCTTTGGCTTCGAAGAGCAAGATGCGCAATTGTGGGCTTCGTGGGGCATCGATTTTCTGAAATATGATTTTTGTTTTGCGCCAACCGACCAAGCCACGGCGATCGACCGCTACACCCGCATGGGCGAGGCCTTGCGCAAAACCAAGCGTCAGTTTCTCTACTCGCTCTGTGAGTGGGGTGGCCGCAGCCCACAGCTTTGGGGCCGCTCGGTTGGCGGGCATATGTGGCGGGTCACTGGCGATATTTTCGATAGCTGGGTCGATATTTGGGTCGCGCCGCACAAATATTATGGCCTAGGCATTGACACGGCGATTGATATTGCCGCCAATTTGGCCGAATACGCAGGCCCCGATGCGTGGAACGATTTGGATATGCTGGTGGTCGGATTGAAAGGCAAAGGCCAAATCTCCGGCGGCGGCTTATCATTCATCGAATATCAAACCCATATGTCATTGTGGGTCATGGCCTGTTCGCCCTTGATGATCGGCTGCGATATTCGCAATATGGATCGTGAGACCAACAGCTTATTGACCAATCGCGAAGTGTTGGCCGTTAACCAAGATCTGTTAGGCATTGCAGGCCGACGGGTCAAGCAAATTGGCACCTGCGAAATTTGGAAAAAGCCGCTGGCTGATGGCTCGGTTGCTGTTGCCTTGATCAATCGTGGCGCAAATGGCAGCGATCTGACCTTGCGCGCCTGCGATATTGGCCTGCTCGACACGCCAAAATCGGTGCGCAACTTGTGGGAACAAGAAGATATTGCCGAATTTGGCGAAGCATGGCAAACCCGCATTCAACCCCACGAAACGCTGTTGCTCAAAATCAAAGCCTAAAATCAACGCCTCAAACCAAAGCCCCGTGAGATGTGATAGATCTCACGGGGCTTTTTGCTTAATCAAGCTTAGGCATCTTTTTGAATTGGGGCCATAAAGACTTTGAAGACTGGAATTTCAGGCGTACGGCTGGGGGTAATGGTTGGCGTGTTGGTCGGCGTATTGGTTGGTGTTCGGGTTGGGGTGTTGGTTGGGGTATGGCTTGGAGTAATGGTTGGCGGCGTGCCGGTTGGAGTCCGCGTATTGGTCGGTGTATTGGTGGCCGTGTTGGTTGGTGTATTGGTTACCGTGTTGGTTGGCGTATTGGTTGCCGTGCTCGTAGCTGTCGTTGTTGCTGTAGCTGTGTTTGAAGGCGTTGGCGTGTGGGTAATTGGGGTTGGCGTATCACCACCAGACACGTCGCCCGAATAGCTAAAATCGTCGATCGCAAGGTAATTACCGTTATCAATAGTATCGACCACATAGTGACGGAAGCCAATCCGACCTACGGTTGGCTGGTTCACACCACTGATGGTATAGGTAAATTGCGACCAAGCGGTACATGGGTAGCCATCGCTGCCATCGGGATCATTCGCTGCATCCAGATCGGGATTGATTCGACCAAGCAGATTGGTGAAATTCCCAGTGTTATTGCCACTTGCAACATTGGTGCTTGTGCCAGCAGTACTGAAGCGAATATCTAAACGATCAGGATTCGCAAGACAATCAGCAGCTCGCGTCCAAAATGTAACAGTCTTACCATTTTCTAGAACAAGCGGAGGAGTTAATAACCAGTTACTGACGATTGCGTCATTGTCACTCGTCGATGCGCGCCACGAAGAAGCAGCATAGGAATTTTCATTACCTGAATGCGAATCAAAATAGTCATAGCCATTTGATTTGCCCTGTTTCCAAACAATATGCTGATTGACATTATCGTTGCGTGGCTCACTGCCATTCACAACCACCCAGCCATCTGCCAAAGCAGCAGAAAATGAATCGAAGTTTTCATTCAAGACCGTGGGCGCTGTAGGTGCGGTGGGCGCTTGAGGTTGAACCAACCCCTGTAGACCGATCCCGGCTAGTAAGAGTATCCCTAAAAGCGAAGCTCGAAAGCGTGTTGCCATGTGTGCGATGACCTCCCCATATAAGTGCAGATACCCCTAAGTATAAGAAAACACTTAACAATCTGCAACATGCACATGGGAAGATAGTCCTAGGCGCGTGCGTAGCCTATGGCAGATAGTTACTAGGACTATCTGCCATGAGGATGCATGAATTTAGCTCACTTTGACCACAATTTTGCCGCGCACTCGATTGCTTTGCATGCGCTCGTGGGCCGCAGCAAGTTCGGCAAAGCCAAAAACGTGCTCAACTTCAATCCGCAGTTGTTGGCTGTCGATCAATTGGGCAATTGCTGTAAGTTGGGTTTGATTCGCTTGGACAAGGTGGCTCAAGCTCTTGCCTGCGTGGGCCGCAGCCAAATCTGCTGGGGGCGAGCCAACAATCGTAACCAAGCCAGCGTGAGGTTTTAGCACTGCATACGAGCGCGCTTGCACCTCGCCGCCAACCGTATCAAACACCACATTAACTGGCTCGATTTGTTGCTCAAATGGGGCAGCCGTATAATCAACAAATTGATCAACGCCCAATTCGCGCACAAAGCCTTCGTTGCGGGCCGAAGCGGTGGCAATCACATGCGCGCCGCGTAATTTGGCCAATTGCACCGCCACATGGCCAACGCCACCAGCAGCAGCATGAATCAGCGCTCGATCACCAGCCTGCAAACCAACCAGATCGAAGGCTTGCCAAGCAGTCAAGGCCACCAATGGCACAGCTGCCGCTGCTTCAAAACTCAGGCTTGCGGGCTTAGCCGCAACTTCGCTCGCTGGCGCAAGCACATATTCTGCATAGGCTCCAGCAGGCGTTGGAAAATTAACCATGCCATAGACTGCATCGCCAACCTGCCACTGCGAGACGTTCGCACCAACCTCGGCAATCGTACCCGCCACATCCCAGCCCAGCACTAATGGAAAGGTATCGTTGCCAAAAAAGTCTGGAATATAGCCCGCCCGCACTTTATAATCAACCGGATTAATCCCAATTGCATGCACTTTGATTAATACTTGATCGGCTGCTGGTGCAGGCCGCTCAATTTCAGCCTGCACCAATTCGTCGATGCCACCATAGCGCTTAATTTGAACTGCTTTCATCGTTGCCATATCCAGGTATCCTTCCATCTAGAGAACCAAAACTTTGTGCTTAGTATAAACCGTGCTATGATTTTTACAAGAACGCACAATTTTGTTGGGTACTAACAAAATTGATACTATTGGATTACAAAGGGCTAAATCGTATGTGTCATGATTATGGGTTCAGCTATTCGTGCCCCGTTGAGGCCACCATTGCGGTGATTGGCGGCAAGTGGAAGTGTGTGATTTTGTTTCATCTGTGCGATGGCAAGAAGCGCTTTAGCCAATTGCAACGCTTTTTGCCCGAAATTACCCAGCGTATGCTGACCCTGCAACTGCGCGAACTTGAAGCCGATGGGGTGATTAGCCGCACGGTCTATGCCGAAGTGCCGCCACGGGTCGAATATGCGCTGACTGAGTTTGGCGAGAGTTTGCGGCCAATTCTCTTTCTGATGCGCGATTGGGGTCAGGAGTATCGCGATACGATTGTGGATACCAAAACCCGTCAAGCTAGCCAAACTAACTAAATATCAATCGGCATTTAACAAACGGCGATAGGTTTGCAAAGCAAGTGGAATTCGCGGGCCATACCAGGTGAGCAATTGGCCATCGCAGCAATTAATTTGGGGAGCCAAGCCCTGCAATTCCGCAACATCGGCTTGGCTAAATATGTATGGTTCGTCGGGGAGTAACATTCGATCTGGTTGCAAAGCCGCAATTTCAGCCAATTCCAAGCGTGGATAGCGGCCCGCTGGATCGGCCAAACAACTGCTTGCCCCGCAGCAGGCCAACAAATCGGCGGCGTAGGTCGCTTTACCAACCCACATCCATGGGTCGCGCCAAATTGCGGTGGCCACTCGTTGTTGCCGAAGAGGCGCAAGCGCCATCTCAGCCTGAATCGCCTCAATCAAGGGCGTAGCCTGCTCGCTGCGTCCAAGCATGCTGGCAATCGTTTGCAACGAAGCCATGGCCTGTTGCACGCTATCAATCTCGCTCACATAAATCGTCAAGCCAGCAGCTGCGAGCGCAACAATATCACGCTCACGATTTTCTTCCTTGTTGGCGATAATTAAATCGGGCGCAAGCGCAATAATCTGCTCGCGATTGGGATTTTTCGTGCCACGCAGTTTTGGCACTGTGGCCACTTGTTCAGCAGGCACAATGCAATAATCGGTGATGCCAACAATCTGCTCGGCCAAGCCCAACCAAAAAAGATACTCGGTGAGGCTTGGCACCAAGCAGACAATGCGCTTTGGCACGCGATCGAAGCACAATTCACGCCCTAAATCATCGGTTATGTTATAAAATTTGGCCAACCAAATACCCCAAGAAACTCAGAATCAGGTTATAGAACAGCAAGCCATAAGCAACGCTGACGAAGGTTTCTTCATAGGGCTTGGAAAAAAGCACCCGCAGCGCCTTCAGCGTCGCAATCATAAACAGCAAACTCACAGCCAAGCTCGAAATTCCACCAACAAAGCTCACAAAGCCCGTTAGCAAATAGAAAAGCCCGCCTACAACAAGCATAATTGGCGGCCAAGCCATAGCTAAGGCCGTGGCAAATTCATCACGTTGGCGAAAACTCAAGCGCTGGCGTTGGGCAATAAACGAAATCAAAGCCGCAAAGCCTGCCGTATGCCCAACTACATTAATGAGCAGCAATTGAGCAGCCTGCTTGCCTGGCGCATGATTCACCAACATCGCAATCAGCAACAGCAACAAACCACTCATAAACGCGCCAATCGCGACATAGATCAAGGCGTTTTTGAGCGAGCCACGCCCGCGCACGAGGCCAAATGGCGGTTCGCTGGGCTTGCCAGCCAAGGCAATCGAGGCTTGCAGCAGTTCAGGAAGTTGCATTGTTGGAATGGGAGGTGATGGCGGCGACGATGGAGCAGATTGTGATGACGACGGCTGAGGGTTACGAAAACTCATTGGAATCCTCCACGCAAAGAGCGAGCTTGCAAAAGTTCGCGGTAGGTGGCTAGGGTTTGCCGCGCCACAACCGGCCAATCAAAACTCCGGCGCACAATCGCCGCTCCAGCAGCACCCCATTGCGGCCAGTATTCGCGCAAATCGAGCGCTAAACGCAGCGCATTGGCCAAAGCCCGTTGATTGTTCGCTGGCACCAACAAGCCATTATGGCCGCTGATAACTTTATCGGGAATGCCACCAGCAGCGGTTGCTACCACCGGCAAGCGATGAATCATCGCCTCAAGCGTAACCAACGACGAACCTTCATACAAGGTTGGATGAATGAACAAATCAACATGTTCATACAATGAATGCAATTCACGATCACTCAGACGACCGAGCAGGCTGACATGTTGCGCCAAACCCAGATTTTGGGCTTGCTGCTCCAAGGCTGGTTGCTCTTTGCCAGTGCCAACCATCAACAAGCGCCAGTTTGCAGGCAACACAGCGCGCAATTCAGCCAAGGCCGCAAGCAACAGATGGTAGCCCTTGTTGCGCTCCAAACGACTGACGGTTAAAAACACAACCTCGCTGCTGGCTAAATCCAAGCGTTGCGCTAAATCATGGCCCAATTCAGCATCTACCTGCTCCAAGGCTTCGGCAACATCAATCGCCGAAGGCAAAACCGCCACCCGCGCAGGATCAACGCCCAAAAAATGTGGCAGATCATCGGCGGTGCAGGCATCGGTGGCAATTGCACAATCTGCTTGGCGATGGCTCCACGAATATTGGGCGCGAAACGGCGCATAAGCCAGCTGCTTGCGCCAATCAACATTCTTATATTCTTCCATGCCATGCGGGTTGGCAATATGCGGAATGCGGCGCAAATCTGGCTGCTGCTGGCGAATTAAGCCCCAGCCCAAAGCACACAAGCCTTGGCTATGCACGATGTCAATCTGGCCTTGCTGGGCGGTTTTGGCCACCGCGCTGGCTTGCTGCCAGGTAAAAATCGGATAATTAATTTGGCGGCCAAGAATACTGTTTGGCCGCAACCAAGGGCTGGTGCGATCATAGCGGGTTTCGTGCACGCGAATCAACGGGTTTTGGCACAAGCGAGCATAGGCCTCGCCTGAACTTGGCGCAGCATCAGGAATCGTTTGGGTCCAGAGATCGAGCTTAACGCCCAAATCGCTCAAATGGGTGACCAAATGAAACACATGGCGTTCGATGCCACCAAAGCCGTGTAACGGAAAAACCGCCCGACAAAGCATGGCGACACGCAATTGATCATCGATTGAAGGCGCAGGCGTTGTTGACATTGCACAACCAAACTAATTGAGTGCCCTCACCATCTTGTTCAAGGATAGGTTTTTCAACTAAGCATTGGTTGATCACCACCCTTCCGTCCCGCCTCAAAGCGGGAAACGCAGGGGGATTTAATCCCCCTGCACCCCCTCAAGGCCAATTTGTAGTGATCACACATCCACCGATGAACTATGGGATCGTCGTTCCCAAGCCAGAGCTTAAGACCAATCCTTTTATCTCGCACCGCACTGAGGGCGAGGTTGGGTAAGGGCATACCCAAAATTACCAATAAGCTTCGCGAAAATCGCGATAAAAACCGACTGTATGCTCTAGGCCTTGGCGCAAACTGGTGGTTGGCTGCCAGCCCAATACCGCTTGAATTCGGCGATAATCGCTATAGACGCTGCCAATATCGATGCGGGCTTTTTCGGGGGGAAAGGGCACAAGTCGATACGAGCCAGTGCCCGCCACTTCAGTCAAGGTCGAAATCAACTGCAAATGGCTAATTGGCTCAGGGCCACCAAGATTAAACACTTGGCCATCGGCGGCAGGATTGATTGCAGCCAACAAAAAGGCTTCAACCGCATCATCAACATAGGTATAATCGCGCTGCTGCTCGCCATCGCCATAAATGCTAATCACTTCGTTATCGAGCGCTTGGCGCACAAACCAGCCCAACGCCGTTTGGCGGGCGTGGCGCACCAACATGCGCGGCCCATAGGTGTTGGTCATGCGCAAAGCACAAGCCCGAATCCCATAGACATTATTGTAGAGAATGTGATACCACTCGCCAGCCATTTTGTTGATGCCATTCACATCAGTTGGGTGCAACAGATGCTGCTCATCGACTGGCACATAATCGGGGCGGCCATAGATTTGGCGGGTGCTGGCAAAAACAATCTTGATTGCAGGATTATTGTGGCGGCAAGCTTCCAAAATCGAAAGCTGCGCGCGACAATTAATATCCAAGTCGTTGAAGGGATTCTCCATTGAATCAATATGGCTAACCTGACCAGCGAGATTAAACAGATAATCTTGGCCTTGCACCAAATATTGCAACGAATGTTGGTCGCGCACATCGGCAATGTTAATTCGAACGTGGTCGGCCAAGCCGTGCACATTCGCCATATTGCCGCCATACTCTGGCACCAATGAATCAACAATAACAACTTCTGCGCCTAAATCAACCAAGCGAAAGGCTAAATTCGAGCCAATAAAACCCAAACCGCCAGTAATCAAACAGCGCTTACCGCGAAATGCCTGCTGTATCACACAACCTCCATACGAGCCATTTAGCCTACGTCACGCCCAAGCGCGCGTTGGCGAGCGGCTTGTTCCTTAAGATGCTTGCCAAGGATGACCAATTTCCACCACAGCTGCAACAACTGAATCAGCGTGCGCCACAAACGGGGGAAATTAAAAAACTGTGATTTGCCATACGTCCGATGATAATGATGGACTGGCACTTCGGCGAAATTAAAGCCTGCATCCTGCAACTTTTTCACCAATTCCAAACAAATTGTGCCGCTATCCGATTCGAGATTGACTACATCGAAAACATTACGCCGAATCAACCGAAAATCGCAATCAACATCACGTAATTTAAAGCCAAATAAAAATTTGACTCCATGGTGATAGATTCGACCAATAATTTTCCGATGCAATGGGTCAGAACGGGCAATCTTGTAGCCGTTGACAATATCAACCTCAGGGGTTAGCTGTTGGTACAAATCGCGTAATTCATTGGGGTCGTATTGGGCATCGCCATCGGTATAAAACACCAAATCTTTGGTGGCCGAGGCAAAGCCGGTGCGTAACGCTCCGCCGTAACCGCGGTTTTTAGGGTGGTGAATTGGGCGAAAACGTGGATATTTGGTGGCTAAATCATCAAGCACTTGCGCGGTATAATCACTGCTACCATCGTTAACCACGATCACTTCATAATCATCGGTGAGTTCGGGTAAAACGTGAAATGCTGTGATCACCAAGCTACCAATGGTGCCAGCATCGTTATAGGCAGGAAAGAAGACCGAAATACTTGGACGTTCGCTGGTCATTTATAATCCTTTGACTGGTTTTTAATCGTTTTGATGCAGAGTACTAGCAGCGATTATAGCAGAAAGCGCCACGCCTGCCGCCAAAGCTTGGTGTTAATTGGGCTACTTTGGCTTTTAATTGGTTGTGGTTCCAATGCCCCAACCCCAAGGCCAACCATCACATGGCGTTTGGCCCAGCCAGTTGCCGCCACAATCACCATCGGGCCAACCTATACGCCGCAAGCAAGCGAGGTTCCGCCAATGCAACCAACCCATGTCAGCGATAAAGTGCTTTATTTGACCTTTGATGATGGCCCCGACCCAACTTGGACACCCAAAATACTTGCTTTGCTGGCCCAGCATCATACCCAAGCCACCTTTTTTGTGCTCGGACGCAATGCCCAAACCTATCCCGAAATTATTGAACAACAACGCTTGGCTGGCCATCTGCTGGCAAACCACAGCTGGAGCCACCCCGACCTGACCCAGCTTGATCAAGCAAGTGTATTCCACGAGCTGAGTGCAACCCAAGCCTTGTTGGGCGCAACTGCCAGCAGTTGTTTTCGGCCACCTTATGGCAAGCATAACCAGCAAACTACTGCCAGCGCCGATCAATTGGGTTTACGCATGGTGTTGTGGGATGTGGATAGCGCTGATTGGAAACAACCAGGCACTGAGGAAATTGTGGCTCGCATTCGCAGCCAAGTGCGCGATGGAGCCGTGGTGTTGCTACACGATGGCGGTGGTTCGCGCCAACAAACAATCGAGGCCTTGGAGATTCTACTGCCTGAGCTAGCTGCCCAAGGCTATCGCTTCGTCGCCGCCTGTAGTTAAACGAAAATCGCTAGCGATACAACACTGTATCACTAGCGATTCCACAGATCAGAGCCAGTTGAGGCTTAGCGGACGCGTCCGCGTTGGAAGAGGTTTACAATCCCAAGCAAGACGACTGCACCAATCAAAGCGGTCAAGACGCTCCACAAGTTGAACACATTAGCGGTCACGTCGCGGTTGATCAAAAAACCGCCGATGAAAGCTCCGATGATACCGACAACAATATTCAATACTGTGCCTTGTTGAGCATCGGTGTTCATAATTTTGCTAGCAACCCAACCGATCAATGCGCCGAAGATAAGCCATGCAATAAGTGAAAACATTATAGATTCCTCCAAATAGTTAATTCAATATCAGTGCTTGTTGATACTAATTAAGTAAGCTTCAAAACTTAGCGAACGCGGCCACGTTGGACCAAGTTGACGATTGCGAGTAAGACAACTGCGCCAATCAACGAGGTCAAGACGCTCCACAAGTTGAACACGTTAGCGGTTACGTCGCGATTGACCAAAAAACCGCCGATGAATGCACCAATGATACCGACGACAATATTTAATACTGCGCCTTGTTGAGCATCAGTGTTCATAATTTTGCTAGCGACCCAACCGATCAATGCGCCGAAGATAAGCCAAGCGATAAGTGAAAACATTGTGATTCCTCCATTAGTTTGTTTCAAATAGTGCTTGTTGTTACTACTGTGATTGCTTATGCAGAAAGTGTGCCAGCATTTCTTTTTCAGTAGTTGTACATTGTTTCGTTTGCCTATCAATGTACTTGTTGTTCTACTGTTGCTCTAATGCAGAAAGTGTGCCAGCGTTTTTCTGTTGGTAATCGACAGTTGTAAACCTGTTCTGCCGAAATATAAATGCAGAAAGTGTGCCACCATTGAAAGGATGAAGGATGAGGTCAAAAGTCAGAAGGATAAAGGATGAGGGATGAAGTAAGAACAAAGAGCATAGAACATAGATTTAGGGGTCAGGATTCAGAGGCGAGGGGTCAGAGGTTGGGATTTAACCCAGAGGCGCAGAGAAATATGGCTTTGGGCTATTGGCTTTCGGTCAATCATAGGAATTTCCAACCATGCTTCCGCTCGCCCATAGCCTAGAGCCTATAGCCTCATTCCCTTGGTGCTCTTCGTGGATCAAAAAATTAACCTTCGCGATCTTCGCGTGCTTCGCGGTTTCAGGCCTTCGTGGATCAAAAACTAATCTGGCTCGAAGCCCAAAATATCGATCCGTGAATTGCTGAGCACCACCCAATCGCCAGTTTGCAGCTGTTCATTGGGCAATTTGGCCACATTTGGGCCGGTTATGGTCGTGCGCAGGCCAATGCTGCCAACCCCAACCGCAACAATCGCCTCGACATAGCTCACTGCATAGCCCAAATCATCACGCCGCTCCCACGTAATTAACTCTTGGATACAGCCATAGGCCAGTGGCATGGTGCTCAGCCCATTGCCAACCTCTGGCTCGATTGCCATACGCTGAGTATCTGCTGGTTGCAAGGCGACTCGGCTCAGCTGAAACACCAAGCGCGCTGTGCCATAACGCCCCGCATGGGCCTGATTCACATGATTATGGCGATCAACAACACCTAAGCGCACTTGCTTAAAGCCCAGCACAATTAAGGGCAAAAAGCGTTGCCCGCTGCTATGCATCCTACCTGGAATCAATTCTTCGAAGCAGGAATGTAATTGCAGTGCTTGAGATTTTGGAAAACGCATCAGCTTCGGCTCCCTAAGCGCTTGAGTTTTTCAGCAGCGGCGGCAATCGTTTCGGGCTTTTTGGCAAAGCAAAAACGCACCATCCCCGATTGATAGCCATCATGGTAGAAGGCTGATGGGGGAATCGCCGCCACGCCAATGTCGCTAATCAGATAGCGACAAAATTCTGCATCATTATCCCAGCCCAAATCGCGAATATCAGCCATCACAAAATAGGTGCCTTGTGGCGGCAACACATACAAGCCTGCATCACCCAATGCTTTGACCAATTGCGTTCGCCGCGCACTATAAAATTGCAATAATTGGCGTTCGTATGGCTCGCCAGCATTCAAGCCAACCACCGCTGCCGCTTGCAAAGGCGTGGCGCTAGCAAACGTCACGAATTGATGCACCCGCCGAATCGCCTCGGTTAGTGGATTGGGCGCAATCGCATAGCCAATTTTCCAGCCAGTTACGCTAAATGTTTTGCCAGTGCTGCTGATGGTGACTGTGCGATCCCACATGCCTGGCAAGGTGGCAATCGCGCAATGCTGATGATCTTCAAAGACCAAGCGATCGTAGACTTCATCGCTCAATACCAACAGATCGTGCTCAATGGCAATTGCTGCCAGCTGGCTCAGCTCGGCCCGCGACCACACTTTGCCAGTTGGATTATGCGGCGTGTTTAGAATGATGGCTTTGGTTTGCGGCGTAATCGCAGCCCGAACTTGAGCAAAATCCACATCCCAGCGTGGCTCGCTCAACCGAACGTAGCGCGGAATGCCGCCAGCCATCAGCACATTTGGCGGGTAGGCATCATAATATGGCTCGAAAATGATCACCTCATCGCCTGGATTGATCAGGGCCATAATTGTGGCAAACAAGGCTTCGGTTGCCCCGCTGGTAACGGTAATTTCCGTCTCGGGATTGACCGCAGCTTTGGTATGGCGCTCCCATGTCCGCGCAATCGCCGCTCGCAAGGTTGGCAAGCCCGTACTTGGCGCATATTGGTTGAGATCGGCATTGATGGCGCTACAAGCAGCATCTTTTAAAAATGCAGGCCCAGCAAAATCAGGAAAACCTTGGCCAAGATTAATCGCTTGATATTGCGCGGCCAAAGCGCTTATTTCACTAAAAATTGAAGTGCCAAAGCCAGCTAAGCGATTGGCGGATTTGGGATGCACAACAAGCCTCCTAGCCTGTAATCACGACTTTACCAGTGCCGCCTTCGGTTGCCACACGCACGATCCCAGCCAAGTCATCGAGGGCGACGGTGGTATCGACATGCGGTGCCAAACGACCATCGGCAAACATCGCACTCACATCAGCGATCAGTTTGCCAAGCACTTGCGGGGTTTGGCGGTTGAGCCAGCGGCCAAGCCAAAACCCACGAATTGTCGCTTCGCTAAAGATAATCCGGCCATCAATCTGAATTGGTTGGTTGCTCAACAAACCATACACGATCATTTGGCCATAGGGTGCCATTGCATTGAAGACTGCTGTACCAGTTTCACCAGCAACTGCATCAATCGCTTTAGCAATACCTTTTTGGCAGGTAATTTCCTTCCAGCGCTCGGCCAGATCGTCGCCGGGATGGGTTATTACGCCAAGTGCGCCAGCGTCAAGCAAAGCTTGGGCTTGTTCGGCTTTGCGCACGGTCGCCACCACTTTGAAGCCACGAACTGCGGCCAATTGCAACATCGCGCGGCCCAAATGCGAAGCGCCGGCAGTTACCAAGACTGGTTCGTCGGGCTGCAATTGCAATTCATCGCTCATAATCCAAGCGGTCAAATAGTTGACCCACGTGCAAGCAGCTTGGGCATCGCTGAGCGCAGCCGGAGTTGGCACCAAAAATTGTGGCTTGACAACTGCATACTCGCGCCATGTGCCCTCGGTTCCAACTGCGCCGAGCATGAGGATAACCCGATCGCCGACTGACCAGCCAGTGACTCCCTCGCCGAGTGCTTCGATCACCCCAGCGGCCTCGTTGCCTGGGACTGCTGGTAAGTTTGGGCGCACCCCATACGTCCCTTGAATCGTATAGACATCTGATGGATTGATCGAGCGTGCGGTTAGGCGGACTAAAACCTCGCCAGCGCCAGCGGTTGGGGTTGGCTTTTCGACCAACTGCAACACATCTGCCAAGGCTCCAAATTCATGAAATTCAATTGCTTTCATGGCATCCCTTTGGCATAAAACACACATCGACGTGCTAAAGTATATCGTATCCCCCATGGGGTGACATGTCAATCAATACTTGCGGCTTACAAGTTGCTAAACAAGGCGTATAGAAATCATGATTCGGGCCAAGAAGCCCCTAAAATAGCCCATTGTAATGGCCAATTCCCCCCATAGGGATATGCTAATAGAGGACTAATAAAACATTGACAAAACTCTAGCCAACATGTAGTATAATTTCAATGCGCGGCATTGATAATTATGTTCATCTGCACATGCTCGCGACACCTCAATTAATGTGTGTGTACATCATGAGCAGGGCATAACTCAGCCCACATTTGGATAGTGATGGTGGTAGCAATTGACGACCTTCCACAGAGCTTGGCAGTACGCAACAGAGCGCATTAAACGAGCATCGGTTCATCGGTGGCTGTGGTTTTTTGTCGTTAGCACAGGTCTTGCTGGTTGTACCCAACCAGGCGGGTTAAACCTTCAATCGTTGACCTTGACTGCTGCCAATCCAACCGTTAGCGGCTCGAACCCAAACATTCAACCAACCGTACCATCACAAACCAACGTTTCTGGTCAGCCAACCCAAATTCTCGTGCCAACTGCCGTGGAAGATGGCCCGACCAGCCAAGTTATTGCAACCAGCGCGCCTATTGAGCCAAGCTCAGTTGTGCCAACGGTTGTACTAACCCCACCACCAAGCGGCAACGCCGCATGGGAGGCTCAAAAAGTTGATGTTCAGCAATTTAGCGAGCCAACAACCTATGCAGCACCTGGAACCGTCATGCTTTGGTGGTATGATCCAAACTCAGGTCAATATGTTGGCCTTGGTTGGATTCGTTCTCCACTCATCGCAAGCGGCGAGTTTCGATTGCGTTGGAGTGGTTTAGCTGCTTTAGCCATCCCATACACAATCAACGTGGATTATGGCTTGACCTTAGAACCAAGCATGGTCCAACGGATTCGGCGTGCTGGCTACGGCGGCGATGTGATTGAAACATTTGTCTATCTTGCGCCCGATATTACGCCACAATAGGGCAGAAGGAGACTGTACATATGAGCAGTCGGTATTTAGAAATGGTTCGCGGTCAGCGCCGCAACCGAGGAGGCGGTTTTCAGTTTACGGCGAAAACCCTCTTGGTTGTGCTTGCCGTATGCGCCATGGTCGGATCGGCTGTGTATTGGTGGGGCATTCAGAGCGTTCTTACCCCCAATAAGCTGATTGCTGGCTCCTTTACATTGATTTTGGTTTTAGCACCGCCGAGCTTGGTGAGTTTCTTGATTCCCTGGTCACCAGCAGGCATGTTGTTGCAAAAAATCAATGCCCGAACGCTTGGCTATGTCGTAGTCGTCGTGTGTGCCTTGATTCTGGTGTACTACTCGTTTACCTTGCAATATCAATGGTGGGAAACCCAAGCAGTCGTCCAAGATAGCAATATTACCTTGTTGCAAGTCTTGGTCGGGTTGATCGGCTTTATCTTTATTCCTGCATTGTTGTGGACTCCAGTGAGTAGCGAAGAACTGGTCGAACAGATTCGCCAAGCGCACTTGGTACGCCGCTACGAATTGCAAACCCAAGCCGATATTGCTATTTTACGCAATACTTTGCTCCGCGCTCAAGAGAAGGCGTTGATCGGTTTTGCGAATTTGACTGTCCAAGAAAAAGAAGAACTAGCCTCAGTTATGCGTGGCTTGGTGCGCGGCATCGACACCACCATGAAAGAGCTAGCCCAAAGTGTTAAGGCCGTGAGCGGAACCGTAACACCCTTCGCAGCGTTAGAAGATAACGAGGACATCAAAGGCTACTTGGATTATGTTGCCGATAGTTTGATGGATACATCCATGAACCCTGGCACCAAGCCAACCAATACCACTTCGATGGATCGCTCGCCCATGGATCGACCTGGCGGTTACTCACGCTAGGTTTTAACTTAACTCATACCCTTGGAGGTGGCCGATGCGTGGTCGCTTACGCTCGACTGATGAACGATTAATCGATGATGACTTGACTGAATTGGCCGACGAATTGTCGATGCGGCTGTATGCAACGATGGGTCATCGCGTCTATTTGCTCAGTCGCCCAGATATTATTCAGCTCACCAAATCATATATCGATGATCTCCATACGGAAGATCAAGATGCTATCTGTTGGCTGATTTGGGATCTCTTTCAAGAAGGCATGCAGCTAGAATTTGGTTAGACCAAGCTTCAAGCTCAAGCATCAACGCCGCTTTTAACGTAAAGGCGGCGTTTGTGTTTCTAGCGCTAAAGCATTCTGCAACCCACCTGCGTAGAAACTCATAGAATGTTTTATTGCGATTGTGGGAATTATGCACGTTTACGCACAGTATGATCTGGAATGGGCCGCCGCCCCAGCAACAATTTATGCCCGCTTGGCCGAGTTGTCAGGCTGGTTGTTGGGGTCTGAAGTTGCTGGCCGCTGGCAGTGGGCCGATCAGGCTTGGCAGATTACTACCAAGCATCAGCCGCAACGCTTGCATTGGCATGCTCAGAGCATTAATCAACCAAGCCTCAAAGCAGATTTGGTGCTCGAATTGCTGGATAGTGTTTCCAGCACCCACATTCGGGCAACCTTGCACGTCGAATGGCCCAAAACAGCGTTTAAATTATGGCACTATTGGCAACGCCGCCGCTGGCTGCACAACGAATTAGCTGCTGTTTTGCAACGCTGGCGCGAAGCATGGCCAGCTCAAGCACGTGCAAGCAACCAGCTTGCAGAGAGCCATCCGCGCACTTGGCAAGCATTCGAGGCCATGAATGCCCTCGATCAACTGCAACGGATTCAAGCGCTCGATCAACGCTGGCAACAATTTGAGCAAGGCCAGCTACCAAAGCTCCCCTACAGCCAAACCAATCAATTGCCCACAGCCGATACTGCGTTTGATTTGGTTTATGCTGGCGGCGGCTTGGGTTTGCTGCACGCCACGTTGATGGCCCGCAAAGGGCTGCGGGTGCTCGTTTTTGATCGCCATGAAGTTGGTTGTGCGCATCGCGAATGGAATATTTCGCAGGCCGAGCTTGAGCGCTTGGTGGCAACTGGCTTTATCTCGTGGGAAACGCTCGAACGCGAGATTATTATGGCGCGCTATAACGATGGGGTTGTGCGCTTTCACGCTGCTGGCTCAGCGGTTGCCCCCGCCGAATTGCGCTTGCCCAAGGTCTTGGATATTGCGCTTGATGCTGGGGCCTTGCTGCGCTATGCGCGCCAACAATTTTTAGCGGCTGGCGGCACGGTTTGGGATGCAACAAGTTTTGAGCATGTCTATCACGATCCACAGCGCCAGCAAACCATCGTTGCGGTGCGCAAGGTAGATCAAGCGCATGTGATTGCGACGCGTTTGCTGATCGATGCCATGGGTGCAATTTCGCCATTAACCCTTGCAACCCAGCCATTTGCCGGCATCTGCCCAACCGTGGGTACGGTGCTGAGCGGCGCAGACCACGACCAAAGCTTGGGCGATATTTTGATTAGCGTTGCCGATACCCAAGCCGATCGCCAATTGATTTGGGAAGGCTTTCCTGGCCGCGATCACGAACTTACCGTTTATGTATTTTATTATGATCGGGTTGGCGCAAAGGCCCAATATCAGCATTCGCTGCTCGATTTATTTGAAGATTATTTTGAATTATTGCCAAGCTACAAGCAACTCCAACCCAATGCTAAGCATCTGCGACCAGTTTTTGGCTATATTCCGGCTCGCCATGCGTTGAGCAAACCCAAGCCTTTGGCGGGAGTTTTGGCCTTGGGCGATGCTTCAGCGCAACAATCGCCATTAACCTTTTGTGGTTTTGGTTCGTTTGTACGCAACCTTGAGCGCACCACCGATTTGCTCGAACAAGCGCTAGAACAGCAACTAACCACGCCAAATCATTTAAGTGCAATTAGTGCCTACCAAAGCAACGTCAGCATGAATTGGGTATTTAGCCGCTTTATGACTCCGTGGGGCCGCCCGCAGGATGTGAACGAACTACAAAATGTCTTTGCCCATGTGCTCAACAACTTGGGCTACGAGCTGGCGCGGCGCTTCTTCCAAGATCAAATGACATGGCTAGATTATTATCGGCTACTATTAGGTACGCTGGCCTATTACCCACGAATTATGCAGGTTGCTTGGCAGGTGCTTGGCTGGCGCGATTGGCTGCGCTGGATTGGCGATTGGCTGCGGTTTAGTCGGGCTGCATTGATTGCGAAAATTGGCCAACACATGCCAGCCTGGTTGATTGCGCGTTTGCCTAAACCATGGCTTTTTCAGTACAATGCAGCCTATGCCGAATGGCAAGCAATGGGTTGGCTCGATTCCAGCCCGAATCATCAAAGTCAAGCGCTTGGTGCAAACACCGAAATTAAGTAGCTTGGCCCAGCTTTTTGGATTGGCTCACGTTGTTGTTTTGGCAGCAACTATTGAGAAGTGTGTATGCGACGTTCGCCACTTGCTCGGATTCGCAATGCTCTGCTGATTGGATTAACGCTTTCGTTATTGCTGATCGCAGGCGGTTTGGCTTGGTTTTGGTGGTCATTTGATCAAGCGCAGCGCCAAGGCAGGGCGCTCAGTGCCAACGAACAATTGATTATTTATAGCGTGATTGGGGCCGCCGCCGTGATTGGGGCGCTGATAACCCTGATTATGACAATGCGCAGCGTGCGCCAAACTCGCAAGCCATTTGAACAATTACCAAGCGAGTTCGATCCCGATCAAGCAATTGAAGTGGGCAATTCGGGCGATCCGCTGATTGACAACACCTTGCAAAAAGTTGAGGCCTTGCGCCAAAATCTCTTGGCCCGCCAAACTAACTTAACCAGCCAAACCAGCCAATTGCACACAACTCAAGGCCGCCATGAAGCGGTGTTTAAATTGGCTCGCTTGCTCAATAGCACGCTCGAAATTGAAACCTTGCTCAACGATTTTGTCCGTTCGTTGGTCAAGAAATTTGATCTTTCGTTTGTTGGCGTTGGCTTGATTGAAAATAGCAGCATTGTGGTGCGCCACGGAGTTACCCGCAAAGCTGATCAGATTGAATCGACCTCGACGTTGTGGCTGGCGCTTAGCGCGGGGATTGCCGCCGAAGCTGCTGCTGAAAGCCAAATTATCATCAAACGTCAGCCACCATTTGATACCGAATTGCCCTCGCCAAGCACCGTCGCAACCCAAGTTGCCCATCCCTTGATGAATAGCGGGCATATCATTGGCGTGTTGTTGAGCCAAAGCAGCCAAAAACTCGATGAAGAAACGCTCAACCATTTGCGGGATATTGCCGAATTATTGGCCTCGTCGCTGAGCAACGCCCATCTGTTTGCCAATGCTCGCGAACGAGCCACCAACTTAACTGCAATCAACGATTTAGCGCGGGCAATCAGCACCTCGCTTGATCTCAAGCGGATTTTGGATACAGCACTTCAGCAAATTCGCCAACTTATTCCCTATGATCAAGCAACCGTCACGACCTATGATGTTGGCAGCAACATGTTCCAAGTGCTGGCGGCCAACGATGCAGATTATGGCATGTTGAGCGCTGGCCAAGAAACCGAGGGCAACGGGCCGTTGCGCACCGCCTACGAAGCAGGCCATCCGGTGTATATCGCCGAGGTTGAGCATCACACGGGCCAGCCGTTGCAATTGCCGTTTGCCGATGAAGCGCAATCGCTGTTGATTCAGCCATTAACCACCGCCGATGTGCGCTTGGGCACGCTGAATTTGACCAGCCGCCGCCCAAATGCCTTTGACGAACAACAAGTCAGTTTATTGGGCGGTTTATCGCACTTTTTGACCACCGCCTTGGTCAATGGTCGGCTCTATAATCAACGGGCGCAAGCCTTGCAACAACTTGAGCAAACCCAAGATCACCTGCTGTTTGTCGAGAAATTACGCGCGCTTGGCGAATTGGCCAGCGGCGTTACCCACGATTTCAACAACTTGTTGGCAGGCATTTTGGGCAATGTTCAGGTGTTGATGGGCGAATTGCAAAATCCTGAGCAACGCGAAACCCTCCGCGTGATCGAACGCGCCGCCAAAGATGGAGCCGAAACCGTCAAGCGGATTCAGCGTTTTGCTCGCAAAGATGATGGCGAAATTGACGCGCCAGTTGAATTGCACGAATTGGCCGAAGATGCGCTCGATCTGACCAGAGTGCGCTGGCGTAATGCCGCCCAAGAGCAAGGGGTCAACATCGAATTGCAACGCGAAATTCTGAATGTGCCAACGATTCGAGGCCATGCCGCTGAATTGCGCGAAGTGCTGACCAACTTAATTATTAATGCTGTCGATGCCATGCCCAATGGCGGCATGCTGCGGGTTGCGACTGGTCAGCGCGGCTCGGAAGTCTTTGTTTCGGTGGCTGATAGCGGCGTTGGCATGAGCGAAGAAGTCAAAGCACGGATCTTCGATCCCTTCTTTACGACCAAGGGCGAGCGCGGCAATGGCTTGGGGCTAGCGGTTTCGGCGGCAATCGTTTCGCGCCACAGTGGCCGCATCGAAGTCCAAAGCATCGAAGGCCGCGGTACTAACTTCGCAATTTGGCTGCCGATTCTCGAAGTCGATTTTGCCCAAGTCGAAGCCACCGACCACGACATTCCTAACGTGCGCGGCAGTATTTTGATTGTCGAAGATGAAGAATTGGTACGGATTGCGCTGAGCCGTATGTTGGCTGCTTGGGGCCACGACGTTGTGAGTGCCGATAGTGGTCGCGATGCGCTGGCCAAATTCCGACCTGGCATGTTCGATTTGGTCATCACCGACCTTGGTATGCCCGATATGATGGGCTGGGACGTATTGCGCTTGATTCGCGAGCGCGAACATGGCATTCGCACGATGATGCTCTCGGGCTGGGCACGCCAAATCGATCCTGCTGAAGCCAAATTGCGCGGCGCAGATGTGGTTGTTGCAAAGCCGTTTGATCAAGCAGTTTTGCGCACGACTGTTGCCCATTTATTGGCAGGCACGCTCGATCTTACGCCGCGCGTTATTGCCTAAATAAAGATAAGCTTCCCTCACCCCAACCCCTCTCCCGTCCAACGGGCGAGGGGCTTTTTCATGCTGTGGATACCCCGCGAATCGCTGTGGGCGAGGGGCTAGCTTACAAGGGTAAGTGGTTTTCCCTCACCCCAACCCCTCTCCCGTCCAACGGGCGAGGGGCTTTTTCATGCTGTGGATACCCCGCGAATCGCTGTGGGCGAGGGGGATGGGGGGTGAGGGGATCTTCCAAGATACAAACTTAAAGCAGCAACGCCAGCAAACCCAAAACCCCCGCCCCAAGCACTATCGCTGCCGTAGCCCACTTGGCCTTCCAACTATAGAGCAGCCATAAACTTAGCCCAGCAATCAGCAACGCCAGTAGTGCTGGAGCCAGTTCACGCGGCCAAGCAGCCAGAATAATTTGGCTGGTCGTGACCGTAATCAAGCCAACCACCGCCGCCGTAATTCCATCAAGAAAGGCATGAGTTGCAGCATTGGCAATAATGCGTTCGAGCCAATGATGGCCAAGAATCGTAAATAAAAATGCTGGCAAAAATGTGCCTGTGGTCAAGGCCAAGGCCCCAGCAAAACCACCGCCAAGGTAGCCCACAAAGGTCGAGAAAATAATCAATGGCGCTGGCAAGATTCCAGAAAGGGCCAAGCCATCAATAAACTGTTCGTTGGTCATCCAACCGCCAACAACTACCGCATCGTGCTGCAAAAATGGAATTGCCGTATACGCGCCGCCAAAGGTCAGCAGGCCCGTGCGCAAGCCATAACCAAACAAACTCAACACGCTAGGCGCAGCTAAAACCGCCAGTGCTAGCAACGGCAACCATGAGCTGTGTAAATTGGTTTTGCTTAATTGTGGCTTTTGCAACAGCCAATAGGCCACGCCCGACAGCAGTAGAATCGCGATAAAATGCACACCCACAAACGTGGCAATTCCAGCAACAATTGCAATTGCCCAAAGCTGACGATTGAGCAACGCATGCTCGCCAATTTTATGCACGGCCCGAATAATCAAGGCCGCCACGGCGGGCTTGAAGCCAAACAAAATTGCCCCAATCCCAATTGCGCTCATGCCATAGGCCATATAGGCCCACGAAAGCCCAAGCATCAGGATAAAACCAGGCAGCATAAAGCCCAAGCCAGCTAATACAGCGCCAATCCTGCCACGGGCAACCATGCCAAAATAGACACACAATTCATGGGCTTCGGGGCCAGGCAAGGCCTGGTACACCGCCAGCACCCGATTAAAATGCTCGCGCTCAATCCAATGTTCTTCCTCAACTAACTCTTGGCGAATCATGGCAATTTGGGCGACAGGCCCGCCCCACGCCAACAAGCCAAAACGCAAAAAGCGCAGAAATAGCCGCAAATACGATTCATGGGGTGGACGAACAGAGGGTGGCAGCTCAGCCATAAACTGTTCCTTAGCAAAAGGCGAATCGCAGGCATTGTATGCCAAAAAAGCCCTCTTTACAGCACCAGATTAAGTATGGTATAGTGAACTCGTGCTGATTGCACTCCTCACTCAATAAACCCAACAACCAACATTTCAATAATCTACCAGCCGATTAGCAACGGAGCATAGGCTTATGGCTATGCAAATTGTCCAAATTGACTATCAGCTGATCGACCAACTCATTCAACGCTGCGCCAACCAACAAAGCCAGATTCAAGCCATCGTGCACCAACTCAGGCAAACGATTCAGGCGCTTGAACATGGCGGCTGGCAGGGCGATGCAGCCAACGCATGTTTCAGCCAGTTTCAGCACGAAATAGAGCCAGCCTATCAGCGCCTAGCCCATGTTTTTGCTGAGAGCCAATGCGTGCTCAAAGGCATTGCTAAGGCTTTTCACGAGGCCGAAGCAGAAGCAGCGGCCCTGTTTAACGCTGAGCACGAGGCGCTTGCGTTGCAGGCCAAGCCAATCAATGAGCAAATTCCACCCGAAGTCATCGCCCAAACTGTTGATCAGTTTCTAGCATGGCTTCGGCCACAACAATCCAGCTTGGTCATCGAAACCATTCGGCTGATTCCGTTGGGGCCACGACGGTTTTTACTTAATCAACCAATGGTTCTCGAAGCAATTCGGGCTTTGCCTGGCACGCTGCCGCAAATCATCATTGCTAGCTTGCTCGAAGGCTCATTAACTTGGTCAGCGGCCTCGTTGGTATTAAAAGAGGGTATTTTTAACGCTAAAGCCCCAGCACCCAACGCAATGTATCCTGAACGTGAGCTACCCGTCGATCGAAATTTTGCTCAATTAGTTAATTCACTGATTGCCGATCCTTCTATAAATAACAGCTCATTCGATGATTATGTCAACAATAAATTTCCACAATATAGTCAATGGAATATGAATTGCTGGGAATTTGTGCTCTATATTGGGTTGCTTTCAGGCGATCTTCCTTTAGATGAGCTTGATGCTCTGTATACGAAGGTCTTTAACGAGGCTAGCGCCGTAAATGCTGATGCAATAGCCAAAGCGCGAGATGTCTATACGGCTTTGGCCGAAGGTCTCGGCCATGCTCAACGTCAAGCGTGGTGCGAAGGCGAGTCAATTCCTGAAGGCAGCATTGTCTTTTTTGAAAACGGTGGAAATCCACTGAGCCATGTTGCCTATGCAACAGGCCGCGAGATCAATGGTTCACCAGAAATCATTAGTTTGTGGGATCGACCAAACAATACTAAAAGCGTGCAATTCACCACAATTGCCGAATTAAAGGGTTCCGATGACACTATTACCTATGCGCCAAACCCTTGGCTGAACGACCAACAACCATCGTGGTACAATAGCGAGACGATTATTTCTAGCTGAAATGAACACCTATGGACATCTTAGTTATTGCCTTTTATAAATTTGTTGACCTGCCCGATTTTGCCGCCAAACGCGATTCATTGCGCAATTTTTGCAACCAACGCGGCATCAAAGGCACGATTTTGCTCGCTCACGAGGGCATTAATTCAACCGTTGCTGGCCCCGAACCAGCCATGCGCGAATTGCTCGATTTTCTGCGCAGCGACCAACGCCTAGCCGATTTGGTGTGGAAGGAATCGTGGACCAACCAGATTCCGTTTCAACGCATGAAAGTGCGCTTGAAAAAGGAAATTGTGACCCTCGGCATGCCCGAAATCAATCCCAACGATGGCGTTGGCACCTATGTTGATGCAGCGCAGTGGAATACGCTAATCAACGATCCCGAAGTGATTGTGATTGATACCCGCAACGATTACGAAGTGGAAATCGGCACCTTCCCGCATGCGCTCAATCCCAAAACCGATTCATTCCGTGAATTTCCAGCCTTTGTCGAGCAAAACCTTGATCCCCAACAACATCCCAAAGTGGCGATGTTTTGCACCGGCGGCATTCGCTGCGAAAAAGCGACGGCCTATATGCTGCGCAAGGGTTTTCAAGAGGTATACCATCTTGAAGGCGGGATTTTGAAATATTTAGAAACCGTCGAGCCAAGCAACAATCAATGGCAAGGCGAATGTTATGTGTTTGATCAACGGGTTGCCGTTGATGATGATCTCAAGCCAGGCCACTACGATTTAGACCAACCGACAGGCTTGCCACGTAAGCGTGAGGAAAGCAGTTTATGACCATTATCGCCTTAGCCGGAGCGACGGGCTACACAGGCCAACGGATTATTAGCCAAGCTGCCAACAATCCCGCATGGCAAGTTCGAGCGTTGGTGCGCCAAAGCGCCACCAGCAAAAGCCATTTTCCCTTGGGCCAAGATTTTGCAATCTGCGATTTTGGCGATCAAGCCAGCGTTGAGGCTGCACTTGAAGGCTGCGAGGCTGTTTTTCAAACAATTGGCACAACGCAGGCCCAATTTACTGCTGACGTAAATTATGAAACTGTTGATTATGGCACAACGATCGCCTTGATTAAAGCCGCTCAGGCTCAGGGTGTAAAGCGTTTTGTGCTGCTTAGCTCGGCGGGTGCAGGCTTGCCGCTTGGCTCATATTTGCGCTGGAAGGCCAAAACTGAAAAAGCCGTGCGCGAAAGTGGCCTCGATTGGACGATTCTGCGGCCTGCGGCGATTGTT
The DNA here is from genome assembly GCF_016907925.1 of Herpetosiphon giganteus. Taxonomy (GTDB): domain Bacteria; phylum Chloroflexota; class Chloroflexia; order Chloroflexales; family Herpetosiphonaceae; genus Herpetosiphon; species Herpetosiphon giganteus. The sequence continues at coordinate 98,441 of NZ_JAFBCZ010000021.1, forward strand.
GGGCCAAGTCGGCGGGCGATTCAGCTAGCAAGTCTGCCTTTTGTCTTGCTCAGCAAATTGCCATTAATTGGCCGCTTGGGTGCGGTAATGCGCCCTGTTGATGTGAATGATTTGGCTTTGAGCTTTTTCAAGAGCCTCGAAGACCCAACCACAATCGGCAAAACCCTTGAAGGGCGCTCATTCTGGCGCTTAATTCGCTAACAAGGAGGTTCTGATGCAACATCTACCAACTGAAGCCTTACTGGCACGGCTACGAGCAGCACACCTTGGCTCGGCAGTCGAGCCAGCCTTACAACTGGCGGTGGAACGTAACGCTGGGCGCATGCGTCCGCTCAGCGATCAGCCCTATTTATATCATTTAGTTGAAGTTGCCTTGCAAATTGTCGAGGTATTTGGCATTCGCGATGAAATTGCCACGGTAATTGCGCTGTGGCACGATTTGCTTGAAGATGATCAAATTAGCCGCGACGAACTGCTGCAATACATCAACACCCGACCAGCCTTAGTGCGGCTTGGCGATCTTTTTCCCTTGTTGGATGGCCTGAATCGGCATAACAAAACCACTGAGCAATATTATGCGACGATTGCAATTTTGCCACCGCAAGCGTTTTGGGTTAAAACCAGCGATCTTTTGAGCAATACCAGACCAATGCCCTTGCTCGATTGGCAGCGACTTAAACCGCGCTGGATCGCCAAATATAGCGTAGAACTGGCGCGCGAGGTGCTTGATGTTGGGCGTTTCGAGCAAAAACGCGCCTATCCCACGATTCGCAATGCCTTGCTCGATGTACAGCAGCGTTTGCTAAGCGGCCTGCAAAACGACGAGGACCGTTGGCACGAAATTGCGGCCTACGATCCTCGCTTTATTAGTTCAGCCCAACGTTTGCTTAATCTCGAACAAGGGTCACGAGTTTAAACGATTCGGCCAATTCGCACTCGACCCCAGCCTCGCGCGCCAACTTCGCGGTAGACACTGCCCACTCCCGCATCATCTGCTCTGGCTCCCAATCGCCCAACTGGCATTTGTGCTCACGCAACGCCTTGAGCTTCAATTGGAAGTCATCCTCAGTCAAGCCAATCCACGTATCAACTTGCGCACCACCCATCAAATAAACTTGGCGGACATTATGTGGCTCAAGCCCTTCTTCCAAAAGTTCAGGGAAGATCAAACGGGTTGAAGCGGCGGGCATAATGGCTGCAAAGGTTGCATTGCCAGCCGCCACATGGTCGGGATGGTTCAAATAATCATCGCTATAGCGGAAGGATGGATCTTGGCAGACCACAATATCGGGCTTGAAGCGCCGAATCACCCGCGTAATTGCTTTGCGCACTTCTTGGGTTGGCTCCAACGCTGCATCTTCAAAACTCAGAAAGCTGACATCGGCCCCAACATGCGCCGCAGCGGCCCGTTGCTCAGCTTGACGAATTTCAGCCAAGCGCTCGGAAGTCATGTTGGGGTCGCTTGAGCCATGATTGCCATCAGTGCAGAGACAAAAATGGATCTCGTGGCCCTCGCGATACCAACGCGACAACGCGCCGCTACAGACAAACTCTGCATCGTCGGGGTGGGCAACGACCACCAAAATCCGTTTGGGCGTAAATGTTTGCTCGCTCATGAAAGACCTTTCGTCACACACTGCTTAGGACAGTTCGATTAATTCCCAAGCTTAATCATACGCCTTAAATGACCAGTCAGAAGTGCGACTTTGGGCTTATTCTGGCAATCTACAGGTTTTTGCTTCAACTCGAATTCGCCACCCTTCCGTCCCTCCCCTGGAGGGAAACGCAGGGGGTTTTCATCCCCCTGCACCCCCTAATGTTTATTCTGTGGACTATCCATAACAGGGTGCATGAGCCGAATACGATCCTCAGCGGCTTTCAAAAGTGCTGGGCTTATTCTGGCAAGTTGCTCCATTCGCTATAGACTTGATGGCGATCAAGCTCGTATTGCTTCGCAAGCTGTTTGGCGGCTTTAGTGCCCGTCCAGCCTTCAGCGCGCAGGCGTTGCAACTCAGCGCGAATTAAATCCCAATCGACTTCAGCAGGCGTTTCGGTGCTAGCAACGCTCACGCCAAACTCGTTGGTTACGGTGCTGGTTGGTTTGCGTTTGGCAGGGCGGGTTGCTCCGCCGATCATCAACACAAATTCGCCGCGTGGCTCTGTCGTATTGAAATGGGCTACCAAATCGCTGAGCGTACCACGCACAAACTGCTCGTGGAGCTTGGTTAATTCGCGGGCCACCGCCGCCGGACGATCGCCCAAGACGCTCAGGGCATCGGCCAAACTATCGCTAATGCGATGCGGCGCTTCATACAACACCAAGGTTGCTGGAATATCGACAACTTCGCTGAACAGGGCAATGCGTTCTTTGGAGCGGCGCGGCGGAAAGCCCAAATAATAAAAGCGATCGGTTGGTAAGCCAGAAGCACTCAACCCAGTAATCACCGCGCTTGGCCCAGGAATTGGCACCACCGCAAAGCCAGCGCCAATCACCGCCCCAACCAACTCGTAGCCTGGGTCGGAAATTGCCGGCGTGCCAGCATCGCTCACCAAAGCCACATCTTCGCCGTTGGCCAAAGCCAGCAAAATCGTATCCAAACGGGCAAGTTTATTGTGCTCGTGGTAGGCAATCAGCCGCGTTTCAATCTGATAGCGTTGCAGCAATTTGCGGGTGTGGCGTGTATCTTCGGCGGCAATCAAGCCAACCTCTTGCAAAATACGCAAACCACGCGGACTAATATCTTCAAGATTGCCAATTGGGGTGGCAACCACATACAGTACAGCCATAACCTTCCTTGTGCTTAATGGCCTTGCTCAATTTGATCCAACAGACTATTCCACAATTGCATGCGTTCGATACTGCCGCCGATGTCGGGGTGGTGCAAGCGGGCCATCGCCTTGCGAATTGCGCGGGCTTCATCGGCGCTAAGTTTGGGCAATTGTTTGGTTTCAACCCGAATCTGTTCGCTATCGTAGCGCCCGGTATACCACCGCAGGCGTTCGCATTCAACGGTTAATTCATTGTTCTCGCGAATCATATCGAGCATATTTTTGACAGTTTTATTGTAGGCATTTGATGTTTCGTTGAGCTGTTGCTGAACCTTTTCCAGCCGTCGGCGCAACTCGCGATTGGCCACTTTGGCCTCCTGCAATTCACGCTCCATGCGCTTATATTCGCGCTCGACTTGATATGCTTCTTCGGACTGCCGCAGGTCTGTCATAGCATACACTCCTCTTTGATGGCTTGAACGGCTATCGTAGGGCAGCCAGTTTGATTTGTCTACTGATCGAATTGCCGATTGACTCAGGCTTGTCGCGCATGGTATCATGAAATCAGATAAGACCCCCAAGAATTTCCACCTAAACCTAAAATAACGAAGCGGAGCCTAAGCCCCGCCGTTTTGCATCGCGTTAGTTTTTTAGGATAACGGTTTATCTTTGAGCAAGCTTTTGAATGCACCAGCAACAACTGCCAGCAAAAAGCCCAAAACAGCCGCCACATAACGTTGTTTTTCCAATGACTTAAAGCGTTCGGTCACAATAACTTGCGGCGTGCCAGCGCTGGTTGCTGGGCGTGGCGTGCGATGATCACGGGGCGAATGGCGATTGCTCAAGCCTTGTTCAGCGCGGGCAGCATCGGTAACTGCAACGGCATTATCATCGGGAACCACATGCGAGCCATACATGTTGGCATACACTTGAGTAAATTCAGCCCCAAAAAAGAGAATTTGGCTCGAATAATACACCCACACGAGGATAATAATCAATGAGCCAGCTGCACCAAAGGTCGAGGCGGTGCTGCTGCGGCTCAGATATTGGCCAATTGCAAATTTACCAATCGTAAACAGCAACGCCGTGAGCGCTGCGCCGATCCACACATCGCGCCAAGCCATCTTGACATCGGGCAAGAATTTGAACAGCAGCGCAAACACCACCGTGATAATCCCAAATGAAACAATAATATTGATCATTTGAAATACGATGCCAATCTCTTCGCCAAACAGCCAATTTTTACCAGCATCAAGAATCGTGCTGATAATCAGCGAAACTAAGAGCAAAAAGCCCACGCCCAGCACCATGGTGAACGAGAAAAAGCGTTCTTGCACAAAGCCCCAAATGCCACGACCTGGCTTTGGCTCAACGCCCCAAATGGTGTTCATGGCATCTTTGAGCTGGCCAAACACGCCCGAAGCACCAAAGAGCAAGGTTGCAAGCCCAATTATGGTACCAATAATGCCAGATTTCTGGTTGCTCGATTGCTCAATAATCTCGTTGATTGCTTTGGCAGCATCGTCACTAATCAGGGTCGATAATTGGCGGGTTACTTCGCCACGCGCTGCCTCTTGATCAAACACCAAGCCAGCAATGCTAATCGCAATGATCAAGAGCGGGGCCAAGGAAAACACGGTGTAATAGGCCAAGGCCGCGCCTAAGCGAGGCACTTTATCATCGCCCCATTCTTTGAAGGTTTGCTTAAATAAATTCAGGATGCTTGGCTGCATCTGGGCCTCCTCGCTTGAATATTGGCTTGTTCAATTTGTGCTAGGTTGGTTAATTGCAACTCGTATACCACGAGTAAGCGGCAAGAATAGGTTAGTTTTGATCCACGAAGGACACGAAGAGCACGAAGGCTGGAAACCGCGAAGCACGCGAAGCGTCACGAAGATTTATTTTTCGCCACGAATTCCACGAATTGCCCGAACAATGTTCCGATAGCCCATAGCCTAGAGCCTTCATCCCTCATCCTTCCGTTGCTCTGCGCCTCTGCGTTAAAAGCTCGATCCACGAAGAACGCGAAGCATGAGACTATTGGCTATTGACTGTTGGATTTCGGAGCAACTGTTGGTATTGCCAATGAATTGCCGATAGCCCATCGCCTATAGCCATATCCCTTTTTTGCCTTTTGACTTCTGCCTTTTGACTTCATAATTCATCTCTCATCCTTCATCCTTATATTCTGCCTTCATAATTCATCCCTCATCCTTCATAATTCATATCGGTGGGCATGCTATAATTGAGACTGATGTTTCAAAAGGGTTGAGTATAGATGTCGTCGCAAGCGTTATATCGAAAATGGCGGTCGCAGACCTTTGATGATCTGGTTGGCCAAGCCCATATTGTGCAGGCGTTGCGCAATGCAATTGCCGCCAATCGAATTGGCCATGCCTATTTATTTACCGGGCCACGTGGGGTCGGCAAAACCAGTGCCGCGCGGATTCTCTCCAAAGCGGTCAATTGCGAGCAAAGTGACCCACGCTTGCGGCCTTGTGGCGAGTGCAGCGCCTGCCGGGCCATTGTCGAAGGTCGCGCCGTCGATGTGATTGAGATGGACGCTGCCTCGCATACCAGCGTTGATGATGCGCGCGAAATTATCGAAAAAGTTCAATTTCGCCCAACCCAATTTCGCAAAAAAGTCTATGTGATCGACGAAGTGCATATGCTGAGCACTGCTGCCTTCAATGCGCTGCTCAAAACCCTCGAAGAGCCACCAGATCATGCGATGTTTATTTTGGCGACGACCGAATTTCACAAGGTGCCAGCGACGATTCTTTCGCGCTGTCAGCGTTTTGTCTTCAATCGGCATACTATTGCCAACACGATTGCCCACCTCGAATGGGTTGCTGGCGAAGAAGGCGTTTTCCTTGAACCTGGCGTGGCCGAGGCGATCGCCCGTGCGGCAACTGGCTCGATGCGCGATGCAATGAGCATCCTCGATCAGCTGATGGGCTATGGCGAGCCGCAAATTCCATTAAGCCGCGTCCAAAGTTTGCTGGGGGCAACTGCCTCGCGCGAGGTCGAAACCCTGGTTGCAGCGTTTGCTGGCGAAGATGTGGCCGCAGCGCTCAGCGTGATTAACACCATTGCTGACCAAGGCGCTGATTTACGCCAATTTACCCGCGATGTGGTGAGCTATCTGCGTGGCCTGATGCTGCTCAAATCGGGCGGCTCCGCCGACTTGCTCGATGTTGGCCATGATGTCTTGGCCACGATGCAAAGCCATTCGCAGCAATTAGCCTTGGCCTCGATTTTGGCGTGGCTCAAAATTTTTAGCGGGCTTGATCATCAATTGCGCACCACGCCTTATGGCCAGTTGCCATTGGAGATGGCGGTTGTCGAAGCCTTGGTTGTGCCAGCGCCAGTTGCGGTTGCCGCAGCCAGCCCAATCCGCGGCGGAGTTGCGCCAGTAGCTCGGCCAACGCCAGCACCAGCAGCGCCGCAACGACCAACGCCAGTCGCTCCAGCAGCAGCGAAAGTGGAGCCAGCAATCGTTGAGCAACCACCACAGGTTGTTGAAGCAGCACCAGTTGCTGCGGTCGTAGCGGCTCAACCGCTGCCCGAAGCCGAACAACATATCGTTTTGGCTGAATCGGAGATTTTGCTGGCCGAAGTTGAGGCGGTTTGGTTGCAGGTCATCGAAGATCTCAAGCCCTACAATCCACGCTTGCAAGCGGTGCTCAAAAGCTGCGAGCCATTGGGCTTAGAAGATAATACCTTGCTGATTGGTACGCCCTCGCCGTTTCACACCAAGCAACTTGATGACCAAACCCAGCGCCGTTTGATCGAAGATCTGCTCGCCAAAGCAGTTGGTCGCCAAATCTTTGTGCGCGGCGAAGAAGCCAACCGCGATCAGCAAAATCGAGCGCGCGATGCTCGTCGCCAACGCGAAGAGATTATGAAGGATCATATTGTCAAAGCAGCGCGCAACATTTTCGATGCCCGCATTGTTGGCGTGCAAGAGGATGGCAGCTAAACTACGTTGACATTTAGATTGAATTTCTTATACTTGCACTGCTTTAGGATAGCAATTTTCTACAAAGGAGTATCATAATGGATCGCAAAATGCTCAACCAATTGCAACAAATGCAAAAGAAATTGATGCAAGCTCAAGAAGATTTGGGCAAAACCCAGGTCGAAGGTAGCGCTGGCGGCGGCGTGATCGAAGTCAAAATGAACGGTCACCGCGAAATTATCAGCATTACCATCGCCCCAGAAGCGGTTGACCCCAACGAAATTGAAATGCTGCAAGATTTGCTGATGTTGGCGATCAACGATGCCTCGAAGAAGGCCGAAGAGCTTTCAAACGCCAAAATGGGGCCACTCACTGGCGGCTTGAACATTCCTGGCTTATTCTAAAACGGCGGCTAACCCCGACTCAGGGTGGTCGTGCGACCACCCTGTTTTAACTTAACTGTGGAGCGTGTACTGTGGCATTTGGGTACGATACAATTACACCAGAACCAGTTTCGAAATTAATTGATGAATTTAATCGCTTGCCTGGAATTGGGCCAAAATCGGCCTCGCGCTTAGTTTTTTATCTGCTGCGCGCCAAACGTGAGCAATCTGAGCGATTGGCCAACGCAATTATGGCGATGAAAGATACAACGATTTTTTGCAATCGCTGCTTTAACATTACGGTTGATGATCCTTGTAGCATTTGCACCAATGCCAATCGCAATGAACGCCAAGTTTGTGTGGTCGAGGAGCCGCTTGATGTAGTGGCGTTGGAGCGCACTGGCGAGTTCAAAGGCCTGTATCATGTGCTACACGGCGCAATTTCGCCGGTCGAAGGCATTAACCCCGAAGATCTGAAGATTCGCGAATTGCTTGCCCGCTTGCGAGTTGAGCCAATCGAAGAAGTGATTCTCTCGACCAACCCCAACCTTGAGGGCGATGCGACCGCCGCCTATCTGGCGCGGGAGATCATTCCCTTGGGCATTCGAGTAACCCGCTTGGCGCGGGGCTTGCCAATGGGCAGCGATTTAGAGTATGCAGATGAAGTAACCTTGGGCCGCGCGCTGCAAGGCCGCCGCGAAATGTAAGCAGCGCATTGCAGTGCGGGCGCGGTGTGGTATGATAGCTCAAACATCAGAACTCACTGCACAGTTTGTTGATAAGGAGCCACTATGGGGATGAAAGACATTTTGGCCAGCGCGATTGAAAACGTACCCGGTGTTAAATTGGCCGGAGTCGTGGGGACAGACGGGCTGGGCGTTGAAATGCTCCTCAACGATGTTGATGCAAACTTTAGCAAAGATGTTGCTGAAGTGGAGCTTGGTGGCCTTGCTGCCGCCGCTGCAGGAGCCGCCTCGCGCTTAAAGGCTGGCCAAGTCCGTGATGTCGCGGTTGAGACCGACAATGCCACCTACTTGGCATCGCAAATCATCCCCGGCTACTTCGCTGTGTTGGCAGTCAATGGCGGCGGCAACCTTGGCCGCGCCCGCTTTGCCCTCAAACAATTGGTCGTAAAACTCCAAGATACCCTTTAAACAGAATAATCCTACGAGGCGTAGCTATTGCACACCCCTCGTAGGATTATTTTATTTAAGCATGGCTAGCAACATCGATTAGTTGGGCTTGGCTTTGGCTTGCGCTTGATTGTAATGATTGTTGTTTAATAATAACCTCTAGCATCATTACCCAGACGATAAATACCAGTGGCAAGGCTTGGATTCTCGGTATACCTAGTTGAAATAGTGATAAACAGACTGCAATACTATTAATTCCAATAAATCGAATATTCATTTTTACTGGATATTCTGCATAATAAATTTTAAACAAGTAAATAATAGTTGGGTAAACGAGAATAATATGATGAATCCATGAGAGAGGTGCGATTAAAAAAATCAATGGCGTAGTGGCAAAAACTATTTTCTCAATAATATCGTCATGATTAATATTCAAGTATTTATAAAAAATAAATACCGTAATAGCAAATACTACTGCGCAAACACTATAGGTACTGATCTTCGCTAACCAAGGATAATTCATAATATTATATGAATCCTCTTGATATGTAAATACCCTTGCAAAAAATCCATTAAATCCTTGATTATGAATTTGTGATATTGCAGGCAAACCTTTGGGCGATTCTCCATAGCTTCCAGTAGGAACTACCGTAAAAAACCAATCTTGCCATACAAATTTTGGAATAAAGATCATTGATGTACCGATAATTAAGCTTAGTGCTAGCATTGTTTGCATAAAAATTTTATATTTTCTCGTTACTAATAAGATCAATATAATAATAATTGGATACATTTTTATTATTGTTGCCAAGGCCAAAAACGTGCAGGCAACAAATTGCATTTTATTACGCAACATAACAAATAATAACAAAGATATAATTACAAATAGATTTATCTGTCCATAATAAATATTCAATAAAATCGGCTGTGAGTTATAGATCAAAATTATCAATAACAATGCATTATTTGATAATAACTTAATATCAAAATAATTAATCAAAATTAGAACAAAGAATAACAATGCAATGTGGTTAATCACTAAATAAACAATAAATGCATTATTATAACTCATTAGCGACAATGGATAAAATAGAAGAATACTTGGTGGAACATAGAGGAAGGGAAATATAGTTTTATCAAAATATGACTGAATAACTTCAATATTGTATGGCGAAACCCCTTGGTTAAAAAAAGCGTCGCTGGCCCAATAAAATGATGGAAAGTCGGTCATATCTTTTGCAAACGCAACCATGAAGCCATAGATCGCAGTAAATTGAATGAAACTACCAAGCGCTATCATAATTAATGTGGGCTTGATAAAGCGCAAGATTGTAGCATTGCCTTTGACAGGCGTTAACATGGGTTTTCTCCTCTTCAGATACTATTTTAAGTTAGGCTATTGGCGACGGGCACGGTTTTTGGCAGCTCGCAAACGTTCTAATGGATCAGTAATCTCATCGAGATTTGTTTGCTTGGGCGGTGGCCCTTGGGTTGGCGTTGGGGCCGGAGTACTGGGCTTGGCTGGTGGCGGAACTGCGCTCGCAGCCTCAGGTTTGGCTTGAGCGGCTGGTGGCGTATAGTTGGCTCCAGGCTTATAGACTGGCGCTTGCTTGGTGGCAATTGGGCTAGGTTCTGGCGTGGTTTGGCCCATTTTAGTGCGCGCTCGTTGCTTGGCGGCGGCCAAATCGCCCATGGTTTGCGATGGCGCAGCTTGGCGACGACCCATGCCTGCCCAAACCTTGCTCAATTGGCCAAAGCGCAAACGGCGCACAGCAATATCCAGCAATAAGAGCAGCAGCGCTGCCAAAAGTAAATTGAAGTGAATTGGGGTAGCCCTAGTTACTAGTTCGAGCGAATGCTCAAACACTGTGGTTGGATCGGTTAATACTCGGCCTTGGCTGCGTTGGGCAATCGTGCTCAGCAAGTTGGGGTTCGATTGGCCTTGGCGATATTCAGGCGAATAGGGCACGATGACCCCAGCGGTTTCTTGAAACACCGCTTGGCCTTCACCATTGCGCCCAGCGAGCTGCAAAAAGTAGGTGCCAGCGCCAGGGCTATTGATGCGCCCTTGATAAATCCCAGCACTGACCTCGACCAAGCTTATGCTAGCTTGCGAACCACCATCATTGACCACATTGCCATCAACAATCAAGCCAGTAATCGGCGTGTCGTTGGGATCGCGGGCAACAAGCGTTACTTCCATTTCTGGGCCAACAAAGCTGGCATTGACGCTAATCGTTTCATTCGAGATAACCGGCAGCGTCCAGCCAACCATTTGGGCGATTAAGCGTGGAAATTGATCCCAGCGGGTGAGATTTGTGCCCCATTTACCTTTCATATCGCTCATCCAAGCGACTGAACGGCCTAAACCATATTGCCATTGTGCCAATAGTGGCGCATCTTCATCAGCCCACAAAACCATATTCGCGTTATCTTTGGCCATTGTGCCATTGTAGCCAAGCAATTGTGGCCAATTCGCTGTGTTCAAATTTGCCATAATCACGCTATCGCTGCCAAGCAAGGGCAAAAAGCTTTTTTCAACGATATACGGGGCCAGCGAAAGTTGGGCATCTTGCAACACAATATCGGGCAGCGCCAGTGCATTTTCAACGAGAAAGTGCCGCCCACCACCAGCAATCGCCACATTGTTCAAAAAGCCAACGTCGCCACCATTGCCAATCGCAATCGTGCTGGTGGTAATGCCCAAGCGTCGATGCTCATCGGTCAGCCGAACAGCGTTTTCTTGTTGCTGCGAATCCGAGCCATCAGCAAGCAAAATAATGTGGCGAATTGGTGCATCGCGGCCTTTCAGCACGCTGCCAGCAGCAACCAACGAATCGTGAACATTAATGCCGCCGCCGCCAGTTACCCCACGGGCAATAATTTCGCCTTGGGCTACTTCGCGCTCCGAGCCAGCCACCGGGCCATATTGGTTTTGCACAGCGCTATCAAACGGCAGCACAGTTATTTCATCGAAATCGCGCAGCAATTGCACCACCCGCGCCGCACCTTCTGAGGCAAGAGTTACTTTTTGACGACCACCAACTTGCTCGCTCATACTGCCAGAAATATCAAACACCACCGCAACGCTCACCGGTGGATATTTTTCGCGATTGCGCAATTGCATTTCGACGGGCAATAGTTCTTCAATTGGTGTGCTTGCATAACCACCAATCCCATAACTGTTCTCGCCGCCAATCATCACAAAGCCACGACCAAGGTCGCGCACAAAGGTTTGCAGCGCTTGTTGCGATTCATCAGCAACCAAGCGCTCAGGTACATTGGCCAAAATCACTGCTTCGTAATCGGCCAAATCGGCCAAAGTTGTGGGCAAGCCAGTTGGGCCAACGACGGTAACTTGTAAATTGGCAGCTTCGAGCGCAGGCGCAATATTTTCTGCGTCGGCAGGCTCGTTGGCCACCACCAAAATTTTTGGTGGCCCTTGCAGATTCACCAAGGCTGTTGCTTCGTTATTTTGCTTGCGAATATCGTTGGTTGGGATAATTTGAGCGGAAACTTTATGGAACCCTTGATCATTCAAAACTACGGTTGAGGTATATTCTAAAGTGCCTTTGGGCAAGGCCAAAGCTTCTTCTGCATATAATTCGCGGTCGATCAAAATCCGAATTGTGGCATCCTGCGCTTCGTTACTATCAATCTGCGCGACAATTTGCAACTCTTGGCCTATGCGGGCTTGGCCGGGCATGCGCAAGGCAGTGATCGCAACTTCGGCTCCGCCCATTTGCTCAACCGTAACCACATCGACCACAATTTGGCGATCTTGGGCTAATTCCAAGGCTTTGAGCGCTTGGCCGCTGTTCTCGCCACCATCGGAGAGCAACACCACCCGTTTTTGGGTATCGGCGGGAAACAGGGCAAAACTCAAGGTCATGGCTTGCTCTAAATCGGTGCGGGCCGCAATTGGCACCGATTGAATGCGGCTGAGCGTGCGCACTTCCGAGGGCAAGCGTTCAATCAAGGCATTTTGGCCAAACACAATAATCGCCGCTTGATCATCTTTGGGCATGGTTTGCAAGGCATCGGCAATAAATTGGTCTTGTTGGCTGCGTTGGTTGGGGGTAATCGAGTCGGAAGTATCGATCAAAAAGATCGTCGTGAGTTGTTTAACGGGCGAGATGATTTGCGCACCTGCCAACGAGCCAATCAGCGTGATCAGCAACAAACTGCGCAATAGCAACGAGCCAATTAAGCGGCTGCGTTGAAAGCGCCGCCCATTGAACCACCCCAAGGCCACAACTGGCACCAATAACAATAACAGCCATAAATAATGTGGCGTAACAAACGACATGCCCATAGCAACACCTTTTAATCAAACTTCTCGATCAATCAATGCTGCTATGGTATCACGTTTGGCAAGCATTAGCATATTAAGCGCGCGGCGTTGCAGCAACAACGGGCAACGGTTTGCGGCGCATAATCAGCACCCGATAGAGCGTCATAAACACGCCGCTGGCTCCAGTTACCCAATACCAGAGCGTCACCAATGGCATGCTGGTATCGCTGCCGCTGAAGATGCCGTGGGCCAAAACGAGCAAAAACAAGCCAAAACTGGCGTAGTGAATAATCCGCCAAGCGCTGCGCCCAATCCAGCGTTTGAGCCAAAAACTCACGCTGACAATCGCCAGCCCATACAGCCCAACTTGGCCCAAGCCAACCCACAACGGTTTATATTGGCTGCTGGCAAATGGCACGAGCAGCTGTTTTAATGTGTAATTGCTATAGCCATCACCTAGCAAAATCACTGTATGAAATAGGCCAAAGCCAATGCCCAACATGCTCGCATGTTGATGCAGATCAAGCATGGTTGGGCCGCCATTCCACAAACGCGCCACCTTGCCAGTCAACGAAAGCCCAAACAACATCGAAAGCCAGACCAAACTATAGGCCACCAAGCCGCTTGAGCGCGAAAGATACCAAAAAGCTTTGGGTTGCTCGCCAAGCAGCGAGCTACTGAGGCCAGGGATCCAGCGCGGCAGCACCAACACAGCAGCGACAATGCCGATAATTAAAGCCAGCAGCAAGCTCATTAGGTTGGCGCTAACATCCTCAAGCATTTCTTCGGTGCTAGGACTTGGCACGCTTGGAGATGGTTTGGCAACTGGTGCTGGCGTAGCGACAGGCTGAGTTGTCCCTAGTGGCAAGGTTGCCATAACCTGGTTTGCTCCCGCTAGTTGGTTTTTTTGGGCAGCATTTTGGGCACGAATCGCCGCTAATCTAGCTGCTTTATCCTGCGGCGCTGGCGAAACTGGCTCGGCTGATTGAGCTTTTTTGGCAGCATTTTGGGCGCGAATCGCCGCTAATCTGGCTGCTTTATCGTGTTCTGAAGCACTCATAGTTTACTCCCAACGATAGTGATTAAAGCGTTCGCAGGTATGGCTTTGGCCACTATGCTCAAACGCCATACAAGCAAAGCTTGGCTGTTGATTAATCCAGGCTAGGCCTTGTTCAAGGCCCAACAAGACGACGATTTTGGCAGCAACTTCGGCCTGCACCGCGCTTGGGGCGAGCACGGTTGCACTCAACACATCGCTGGTGCTTGGTTCACCAGTGCGTGGGTCGATTAAGTGATGGTGCCAGCGATCGCCTTTGCGCCAACGGCGATAATCGACTCCTGAGGTTGCCACGCCACCTGATGCAAACCAAAGCATGGCTTCACGCTGTTGGCTACGTGGATTTGGCACGCCAACCGCCCAAGCCAGGCCATCGTGGCGCTGACCAGCGGTCGCCAAATCGCCGCCAACATCGACCAAACAAGCAGCCTGGTGGCCCAACTGTTCAGCGGCTCGATCAGCCGCCCAACCTTTGGCAATGCCACCCAAATCAAGCGCTGTATCACGGGCAAGCTGCACCAAATGGCCTTGCTCACGCAACGAAATTGCCAAGGCAGTGGGCGGTTGAGCGGGCCATACTGCCGAATCGCCCAGCGCATTGGCCAATAATTCAAACGAGCGATCATAGCCAGCGTTCAACAGCGCGGGCAAAATGGTTGGCACAACCAAGCCATTGCTCCAAACCGCTGCATCGAGCGCTAGGCCAAGCACATCCCATAGGGTTTGACTGACCGCAAGTGGTCGTCCGGCTCGCCGATTGAGGATCATCAGTTCGCTGGTTGGGCGAAAGCGGCTCAGCGTTTGCTCCCAAGCCTCAAACCATTGCGGCACAGCAGAGAGATCGATTGGCTTATCGCTGAGGACTGCAACTTCGCAACCCATTGCCCGAAAGATTAATTCGCCCATAAAGCACCTTTTAGCGTGATGAACGAGTATCGCGTGATGGCACAGCAGGAGCGGCTGGCGCTGGAACTGGCACAACTTGGCGGGGCGCTGCTGGCTGTGGAGCCGCTTGGCTTGGGGCGCTACTGCCATTGCCGCCCGTTGCTGGCGCACGTTGGTTGGGGGTGCTGGGCTGGGTGCTGCCGCCAGCACTATCATTCGGAATTCGGATAATCCGATGGCCATGGCGCGTGAGTGGGGCAACCGTTGGCAGCGCTGGTAACTCAACTTGAGGCACTTCGGCCACAGCAATAATTGGCTCAGGCGTGGCAAGCTCGGCACTGAAATCGACAGCCTGTTGGTTGGCAAGCACTGCCCAACCAGTGAGGGTCGCCGCGATTGCGGCAACACTCATACTGGTATTGAGCAGCAGACTGCCACGACGTTTTGGTAAATGGCTCATCAGCTTATTTCCTTAGTTATCATCATCTTTTTTGTCGTCGTCTTTGTGATCGTCTTTTTTATCGTCACCGCCGCTGCCGCCACTATCTTTTGATGATTCAACTTTGGCGTAAACGACGCTGCCGCTATAGGCATCGACATAGACGCGGCTATCGTTGGCAAAGCGCACTTCGTAAACCAATGCGCCATGCTCTTCTTCCAACTCAACGCGCTCGACCGTTCCGCCGCCAAGGTAGGCGATCGCAGCACTGGCAGCTGCATCCGCCGAAATCGTCGTTGGCGCGGGAGCGTTGGTTGGCGCTGGTGCTTGGGTTGACGGCGCTACAGCGTTATTGGCCAACACGGCTCCAGTCGTGGCATCGATATACACCAAGCCCCGATCAAGCCGCACTTCGTAGGCAGCAGTGCCAGCATAATTAACCAGCTCTGGCGTTGCCAACAAGCTTGCGCCAGGTGCAGCCGCCAAGGCCAATTGGCTTGCTTGCTCAGCAGAAACTGGATATTGCGGCACGGCAGGTGCTTGAGTTGCTGGCAACGGATCTTGGGCTGCTGGCTGCGGTTGAGCTGGCGCTTGGGCAATTGGCGGTTGAGCAGGATCTGGCTCGCGTACCACAATTGGCTCTTGCAACCGAGCATTGGCCTCGTCGATGGTGCGGTTCGCTTCTTCGATGCGTTGATTGGCTTCCAACAATTGCTGTTGATAGGCCTGAACCGTTGCAGTTGCTTGAACATCATTATTGTTTGGCAAGCTATTATCCAACCCTGCGGCCAATTCAATTGGGCTTGGCTGAGCCAACGAACGTACAACGCCAGCGACAATCACCAACACAAAGGCTGTCAATACGGCGGCAATTAACAGAGCAAACTTGGGTTTCATCAAAACCTCCTGTTGTCGAACATCTGACCCAAGCATAGCAAGCCTTTCTTGGAATATTCTTGATGATAGCTATGAATTTTCCAAGAATCTTCCAAGAATTAATCATTAGAGTAAGAAGAGTAAGAGCATCACTTGTATGTTTTATAGGAGGTTGCTCATGCTCGATCTTGCTCAATATCACCCATTGTTGGTTCATGCTCCATTGATCCTCTTGCCCACTGCGATTTTATTGCGGGTGCTACACTTGATTTGGCCCAAAGCAGGCTTTCGCATCACCGCAATCGTGTTGTTGGTTGCAGGTGTTGGGCTTGGAATTTTGGCCAAGGAAAGTGGCGAGGCCGCTGAGCACGCCGCCGAAGCACGATCAGCCAATGTTGAAGCCATTCAAGCAACTGGTACAATTCCTGCAATGTTTGGCGAAGGCTCGCTCTTAGAAACCCATGCCTCCTTGGCCGAAACAACCGTCATAGTCTTTATGCTATTGCTGATTAGCGAAGCACTTTTGCTATTTCTAAGTCAGCCATTCTTTGCCCGCTGGTGTGGATCGTTCAGCCTGCCAATTGGATTGCACAAACCCTTGGAAATTGGCTGGGTGGTCGTTGGGGTTGCAGCAATTGCTTTAGTGGTCTTAACAGGCCATTATGGTGGGAAGCTCGTTTATGAGCATGGGGTCGGTATTTCATTGAGTGCAATGCAATAAGGAAGTAGCATGCGCGTGTTGTTGATAGAAGATGATCGCAAATTGGCGCGCTTAATCGAGCGCGCCTTGCGCGATGAGCACCATCAGGTTGATGTGGCCTACGAGGGTGATAGTGGCTTGGATATGGCGCTGCATGGCATGTATGACGTGGCGGTGATCGATTGGATGCTGCCGGAGCGCGATGGCCCGAGCATTTGTCGGTCAATTCGGGCCGCCAAACTCAATACCAGTTTGTTGTTACTGACTGCACGCAGCCAAATCGAAGATCGGGTTGCGGGCTTGGATAGTGGAGCCGATGATTATTTGAGCAAGCCATTTGCCTTCGAGGAATTACTAGCCCGGGTGCGAGCGTTGGGCCGCCGCTTCAACAGCACTCTCAGCAGCGAAGAATTACGCTCAGGTGAGCTTGTGCTCGATCTGCGGGCACACACTGCGCGGCGCGCAGCGCAACAATTGGATCTCACCGCAACCGAATGGAATCTGCTTGAATGCTTGATTCGCAATAGTAACCAAGCCCTGAGCCGCCAACAATTGTTGGATTATGTTTGGTCGTATGAGCGTGATGTACAGCCATCGATGGTCGATGTGTATGTTTCGTATTTGCGGCGCAAACTTGAGCAAGTAGGCAAGCGCGATCCAATTCAAACCGTGCGCGGGGTTGGCTATCGCTGGGTGAGCGAGTATGCTTAATCGTTTGCGCTGGCGCTTGACCCTGATTTATGCCTGCACCGCGTTGCTGCTGCTGGCGGCGGTTGGCGGCAGCGTCTATTGGATGACGGTGCGCTATTTTCGCTTTGCCACCGAGCGCGCCTTGCTCGAAAGGATGACCTTAGAGTTTGAGCAATTGGCAGCGCCCTTGCCGCCAGCCTTGCAAGCCTATCGCCCGCAGCAATTGCCCGACGAACGGCCAGTTGATAATGGCACCTTGGCCAGCACCTTCGTCTTTACAATCGATCAAAACGGCCAAGTCTTTAATCCCAATCCGTGGAATCCACCAATTCAGCCAGACCAGGCGGCGATTGAGGCAGCCCGCGCTGGCAAGCTCGATCTGCGCACAATCAGCTTGGCAGATGGCACGCGGGTTGAGCTGCTGACCGAACAATTAACTCGTGCCGATGGCCCAGCGTTTTTGCAAGTTGGGCGGGTGCTCAACGAACAAGAAGCAGCGCTCAACACCTTATTAACTGGCTTGGTAGCGCTTTGGGCTGGCAGTGTGGTGGTTTTGGGCTGGTTTGGTTGGTGGCTGGCTGGGCGTTCGTTGCGTCCGGCTCAACAAGCGTGGGAGCGCCAACAAGCTTTTATCGCCAATGCTAGCCACGAATTGCGCGCGCCGCTGACCTTAATGCGCGCTAGCAGCGAAATTGCCCTGCGCGAATCGACTGACCCCGCCGAACAACACGAATTGCTTGAAGATATTTTGGCCGAAACCTACCATATGGGGCGCTTGGTTGAAGATTTGTTGTTGCTCTCGCGCTTGGATGCCGCCAAAACAAGCTTGCAGCGCGAAGTCGTCGATCTCGCTGAGTTATGCCATGAGGCTGCACATGCTGCTGGGCACTTGGCCCACGATGCAGGAGTTGAGGTGCGAGTGGCCCATGCAGAGGGTCAGATCAAAGCCGATCGTACTCGTTTGCGCCAAGTGTTGTTAATTTTGCTGGATAATGCAATTGCGCATACGCCGCGCGGTGGCAGTGTCGTGATTCATGCTGAACGCCAAGCAAGCAACTATCAAATGAGCGTGATCGACACAGGCAAAGGCATTGATCCCAAGCATTTAGCGCATATTTTCGAGCGCTTTTATCGAGTGGATAGCGCACGAATAGCAGGCGGACGCGGCAACGGGCTTGGTTTATCGATTGCCCAAGCGCTCATCCAAGCGCATAATGGCACGCTTGAGGTTCAAAGCAAGATTGGCACAGGCACAACGATGCTGATTAAGCTGCCAAAATAACGTGATGCCCTCACCCTCCAGCCCCCTCTCCCACTGAACGCGTTTAAGGGCGGACAGGTTGGGAAATGGGTATTAATGGATGTTAGGGCATGGCCGTCCCGAGCCGGCCACCCCGCGTCACGGTCGTTGCCCATCG
>NZ_JAFBCZ010000022.1 GCF_016907925.1 Herpetosiphon giganteus
CTGGGAGTCATGGTGGTCCTTTCCTTGGTCTGTTGCATTTCCAAGTATAGTCCACCTGGCTCTCGTTAATTTTGCACCACTTTCGTTATACCACCCCCGTAGGCGCGCGAGCTCGCCGACCAAGACTTCGCGTTTGATTTCGAGGCCAATAAACAAGAAGAAGATCGCCATAAGGCCATCGTTAATCCAGTGATGGATCGAGAGTTTTACTTCGAACAAGCCAAGATTGATGCCAGCATAGGTCGCTAAGATCGCTTCATATTGCTGGTGCATGCCCGTATTCGCAAGCAGCAAAGCGATGATCGTAACGGCAATTAAAGCGATGCCACCTGCTTGGGCGTAGTGCATAAATTCTTGCATCGGGGTAAGCACACGCGCCAATGGCGTGTCACTCCAATGGGAAGCCGGACGCGAGTTGGTCGGTGGTGATGCCATTAAACCCTCCAAGCGGCGATCACGACACCACCCACAGGTTCATGAGTTGGCAGCACACAAGGACAGGTCGACGGCAACACAAAAGACTGTCCCTCTGTGACAGTCTCCTCCAGAACTCGGATTGGGTGCGCCGAGGAACGCTATAAAACTGAGCATCTCTATGGTACCGAACGTTGCATCCGCTGTCAACAGTATAAACCGCCATGCGCGGTGATCGTGGTTAAGAAGTAGCGATACCTCACCTCCCAACGTGGAACGGATCAATGAATAATTGTACCGTGCTCCTCCACACTGATAGGTCTCTATTAAATAGTGGTTCATGACCATGCGTTGGATGCAGTAAATCGTAGTTTCACCCCTGCTTGCCTGATCGATGGAAATAGACTATACTCCAAATGAAATTAGTCTAATTTTATTTGGAGTATTTTGTATGGATACTTCCTTGACCGACCCAGCTCCTCCGGTCCTCCATCTGCTGGCCCATGATATCCGTTGGAATCTTGCCAAAGCTCTGGCGGGCAGCGACTACCGTGTGGGAGAGTTGGCCACGCTGATTCAGCAGCCCCTCAAACTGATCTCCTATCACCTGCGTCAACTCCGTGATGGTCAGCTTGTCCATGAGCGTCGCAGCACCGCCGACGGTCGCGATCTCTATTACACCCTCGATTTAGCCCATATCGAAGCTATGTACCAGCTTGCTGGCGCAACCCTCCATCCATGCCTCGGGGATGGTGCTCCCGCCCCAAGGCATGCTGCGGATGCAACTCATGCGCCCACGCGCGTGCTCTTTCTCTGTACTCACAACAGTGCCCGATCGCAGATGGCCGAAGCCATTCTCCGCCATATTGGTGGCCCAACGGTGCTGGCCTTCAGCGCTGGAACGGAGCAATCCACGATACATCCACAGGCAATCACTACCCTCGCCGCCCATGGGATTGATACCAGTAGCCAGACCTCAAAGCGGCTTGATGCCTACGCAGGGGAACACTTTGACTATGTTATTACGGTCTGCGACCGCGCGCGCGAAATCTGCCCGCTTTTTCCCGGTGATCCGCACCAGATTCACTGGAGTTTCTCCGATCCTGCGGCGATCGCCGCTCCCCTTGAGCAGGCGCGCGCCTTTGATCAGACCTATACCCAGCTGCTGACCCGCATGCGGTTCTTTTTGACGGTGCTCGACCGACAACGGAGGGGTGCATGAAACCGCCCCTTTTGCAACGCGCTGGAGCCGAACTGATTGGCACCTACGCGCTAGTAACCGCCGGCTGTGGCGCGATCATGGTCAATAGTACCACCAACGCTCTGACGCATCTCGGCATTGCGGGAGTATTTGGTCTGGTCATCATGGTTATGATTATCGCAACGGGCCACATCTCTGGTGCCCACTTCAACCCTGCGGTCACCGTTGCCTTCGCAATGACCCGCCATTTTCCTTGGCGTGATGTTCCCATCTATGTGCTGGGCCAGAGTTTGGGGGCGGTCACTGGTGGCCTCACCGTACGGGCGATGCTCGGTACGGTAGCACAACTTGGTCTCACGCGTCCGGCTGGAAGCACAAGTCAAGCCATTGTCGCCGAAGTCGTGCTTTCTGCATTGCTGATGTTTGTAATCGTTGCAGTGGCCACTGACACGCGAGCGGAGGGGCAGCTCGCGGCGCTGGCTATTGGCGGTACCGTCGCGCTCAATGCCCTCTGGGGCGGCCCGATCAGTGGCGCATCAATGAATCCGGCACGCTCCTTGGGGCCAGCCCTAGTCGCTGGCATCTGGCACGACCAATGGATCTATCTTGGCGCGCCTGTTATCGGCGCGGTGATCGGGGCATTCGCCTATAAAGTGGTGCGCGGCCCCAAGGAGCCTATACAATGGACACCCTAACTATTTTTGGGGATATTCATGCCAATCTGCCAGCGCTGGAGGCGGTTCTGGCCGATATGGACGCACGCGCACTCCCCAACCGGGCCTGCCTTGGTGATCTGGTAGGCTATGGCACCTGGCCAAACGAGGTTGTGGCGCTGATTGAGGCGGCTCAGATCCCAACGATCATGGGGAACTACGATCAGGGAGTGGGCCAGGACAGCGATGATTGTGGCTGTGCCTACAAAGACCGTATTTCCGAGGCACTTGGTAAACGCTCGATTGCGTGGTCGAATGCCCACACAACTGCCGAGCATAAGGCCTTCTTACGTACCCTCAGCGATCGGTTGGTGTATACCCTTGGCGATCTCCGCGTCGTCCTAGTTCATGGTAGCCCGCGCAAAATTAATGAATACTTGTTCGAAGATCGTCCTGATAGCAGCTTGGAACGGTTGCTTGATCAGGTCTCCGCTGACGTGCTGGTTTGCGGACATACCCATCTGCCGTATCATCGCATGCTCCCGAGCGGACGCCACGTCATCAACGCGGGCAGCGTCGGCAAGCCTAAGGACGGTGACCCCCGCGCCGGCTATGTTGTGCTGCGGGCCATCGACCGTGACCTCTACGTAGAGTTCATCCGCGTTTCCTATGACATCGAGCACGTCGCGCAGGCGATTGAGGCTACGACGATGCCCCATGAGTATGCCCAGATGCTGCGGGCCGGACGGGGTTAACCACCCATGATTGATTTGGCTGTCCCGCAGCGCAATCCGAGATGACCCATTTTTACTGTTGAAAAAAGAGTGTGAAGGCTATTTTATGGCGATCCTACTCAAACGAGTTATCAGCGATTATCCCAAGCCTCGCTCATTCAAGTTTAAGCTGCTGTTCACGCGGATCATGCATCACTGGAATTGGCATGATCCGCGTCGAATGCTCGTGAATGTCTTTCTGCTCTCTACTATCTTCGGCTTTGCTGGGAACGTGGATTTAGCGTCTGACAAAGGGAAGAAACACAACCGTCGTTGCTTGGAAGCCAGAGAATGTGACATTATCCAGTCCACCTGTGTCTGGGCCATCACGAAATTCCCCCCGAATCCAAAGGGTTGTGAGGTTGCTTAGCACCGACTGCATTTCACTGGCTGTCGGTGCAATGCCTGTTGCTTGGATAATCCAGCCTGCCTGCTCATCAAGTGGCACACGATAGGATGTCCACGTTGTTGCTGGATTGACAGCGGTATCAAATTCGAGTGTGATGTCATTTCCGATCAGGATGACATCGGCAGCATCGAATTGATTGTCAGTTTCCGATTGGCGGAGATCAAATGTCAGGTCGGTCTGATAAGCCAGCACACGGTTGCCAAGAAAGTGGTCAGGAGCCTGCCAATACCACGTGCCACCAGCAACATCATCTTCGACCATAATAAACCCGCTTGGATTACCACCTGAACTGTGCCAATCGGGAATACTTGCACCGTCTTGGGCATCGCCCACAACCTGCCAACCCTCGTGGCCAGCGGCAAACGTACTGCTGATATTCCCTCTTGCGCTAGGTGTTGCTTGCGGTTGCGCTGTGGCAACACCATAGCTTACCATAAGGAGGGCCAACCCAAAGATCCGCCGGATTTGGAGCCAAAAAATACCCACGATTCATCCTTTCCTCGCCACTACCGATCAAGCCATCGACAGTATGCAACAACTAGAATATGCTTCAGGTAAGTCACCCATGGTCTAAGCATTACCAACAGCCCAGATTGCGGCGCGCTTGCTAGTTTGGCGATCCCCGACCTTAGCATCGGTATGAGGCTTCCGCTAAGGTTCTTTGGACTTGAAGCTGATGGTTATTGGACAACTCTAGCAGGAAATAGGTTGCCTAATATGCCAAAACTTGCCAAAAACAGCAGATGCTGGCCGATACGCGGCGCAACTCGACCATGAGAGGGTTTTAATCTTGGTGTCGCTGAATGTAAAAATTGTCAGTTGAGGCTTTGGATAAGAGAGCACCATGTGATCGGCATGAGGAATGGAATGTTAAGCCCACGATCAAAAAAGGCAGCTCGTCACTTGAGCGACGAGCTGCCTTTGGTTAATCGCGCTTAAATGTTCTCGCCCATAGCGGCAATTTGATCAACCAGTTCTTTGAGTTCTGGCGGCAAGCCTGGGCCAAACTCCTCTGGGCGTTCGGGGGCAGGCTGCATTGGGAAGCCGGCTGGTGGGCTGTCGGTGGTTTCGACGGTTGCACCATCGTTGGCTGGCGATGAACCACTGAAAATCTTGGCCATTTCTGAGCCATCCAAGCGCCAATGATGTTGTTGCAGGTGCAAGCCGGTATCCATCAGTTTGCGTACTTCAGGAAATTGGGTCGCATCAAAATTGGGAATCGGCAAGATTTTGCCCCAATTAACCCCCAACGATTCCAAGGCCTTGGCAAACACCAGTTCGTGAGCATGGTCGCGCACAATCAAAAAGGAAATGGTTGAGCGAGCCGTGGCATTATCGGTCATTTCATAAATGCGACACTTTTGCAAGCGCCCAGTCGATTCGAGCATTAAGTTATATAGCAAATCGAGGGTCAAATTGCCGCTGTTGTAAACATACGAGCCGAGCCATGGGTTGCCCGCTGCATCAACTGGCATTGCACCTTGCGCCCCCACCAAGAAATGGTGAATATTGCCCTCGGAAAGTGCATTTTTCAAGGGCGTGCCACCTTTGCCAGCGCCCATTTTGGGCAAGCTCTCCGACGCGCCATCAAGCAGGCGGCTAATGGTGGTGCCGATTAATTCAACGTGGCTGATTTCCTCAACCGCAACCGCGTGAATCAGGTCGTGGTAGGGCTTGGCTTTACCGCGAAAATTAATGCTCTGGAAGAGATATTGCATCATCGTGCGCATCTCGCCAAACTGGCCACCCAAACCTTCTTGCAAGGCATTGGCTGCCGCTGGATCTGGCTGATCGACGGCAATTTCGTTGATTAATTGTTGGGTATGAAAATACATGAGTCTAATCCTCTGAACATAATCCAATTAAGGATGCTGTTCCTAAACGTAATTCATAAGCCCCAAGCAACGATGATGAGCACAATGGAGGGGAACATTTAATCTTTGCGATTGTTAAGCTGCTTGATCAGGCTGGCACTTGTTGGCGTGGCACTTTGCAAGGTTGTGCGACAATAATCAAGCGTTGTTTGGCTCAGCTCCTCGGTGTGAGCCGTAACCGCATCCTTAGGAATAATGATCTGGAAATCGCGCATATAGGCATCAATCGCAGTAAATAAAATGCACATATGGGTCGTCATGCCGGTCAAAATCAGGGTTTTGGCGTGCAACGATTGCAACAGCAGATCAAGCGGAGTTGCAAAAAAAGCCGAATGTTTGGGCTTGAGCAACATCACACTGTCGTCCAAGGGCGCTAAGGCTTCGACAATGGAGCGGCCTTTGCTGTTTGGCGCTGCCGCTTTTGCAAGCAACTCAGTGCGATCCATCGTCCATGTACCTGCGGTGTCGTTGACATACACGACCTTGCCACCAGCCGCGGCCAAACGATCGCGCAATTGCACAATGGTGGGGACAATTGCCGCACATTGTTTGGCAAGCAGGCTGCCATCTTCGAAACGAAAATCACTGATCATATCAATGATTAGCAGCACGCTGGTGGCTGGCTCAAATGCTGGTTCAGCTGAATGCTGCTGGTTCTTGGCCATTGCTATTTCCTTCTTCAATCGATTGCCAAATACTGTTTGGTCCTTGGTATTCGCTGATCACCACCCTTCCGTCCCGCCTCAAGGCGGGAGACGCAGGGGGTTTTTATCCCCCTGCACCCCCTAAATGACATTTGGATGGATTGTATAGATGGAGCGATAAACGAATCATTGCATGGTTCATAACAAAAAGTCACGAACTAGATTCGATAATGCCTTAGGAACCACCATGTTCGCGGCTGCTCGTGGCTTCGATATGTTGTTTGAACTGTTTGAGCACGTGTTCGAGCGCGGTGGCTGGGTTGGCTATCACATGGGCCAATGCTTCGCCAAGCGCGCCAGCTGGTGGATCGTATTGGAAGGTTACGGCGACGTGGGTTTGGTTGTCGGCTAAAGGAGCCAGCACAATTTGGCCGCTAGTCGTAATTGCACTTTGCTGGCGGCTATTCCAGGTTACTTGGTGATATTTTTCTTGCGTGATAATATCGGTGCTGAGGTTAATCGTTGCGCCAAGTGGCCCTTTAAGCTCCCATTGCAACTGATCAGGCGTGCTCGTATCAACCGAAGTAATGCCTGGGAAGACACTTGGGTAGTGGGCGAAGTTGGTCAATTCGCTATAAACCCGTTCGATTGGCGCACCAATATGAATAATTTGGGTTGTTCGCTGTGGCATAATCAAATCCTCCTAAATAAACCACTGTTTCTCATAGCCAATAAATTGTGCAGAAACTATGCCGTGCTTGGGCTGTTTAACTCAACCTTCCACAAGCCAGCACAGTGAATAATTGCCGCGATGCTTGCTGTCCAGCCGTGTTGGTGGCTGGCTCCAAGGCCTTTGCCCGTTTCAGCATGAAAATATTCGTGGAACCAAGGATGTTCATGCCAAATTGATGTTTGCTGAAATAAAGCTTGGTTGCCAAGATAGGGCCGTTGGCCTTGCTCGTTGACCACAAAGATGCCAACCAAGCGCTGAATTAAGCTATCGCGGGCTTCTGTCAGATTTGCAAATTCATTGGAATGCCATGCTTGTTGCTGCACTCCGCTCTGCAAATTGTGAACTGCTTCGAGCAATAGTTGATTGAGCGGCAACCAGATTGGCCCGCGCCAATTGGAATTGCCACCAAACATCCGATCAGATGCTTCGCCTGGCTCGTAACTAAGTTCATACTGCTCTTGCTCAAGCGTCAGCTGTGCTGGATGTTCTGCATGAACCAACGAAACTGAGCGAATGCCATAAGGACTGAGAAATTCAGTCTCATCGAACAGCGCGTTGATCAACGGTTTCCAGTGTTGACCAACCGCAGTCAGGAGCAATTGCTCCGATTGTTCAGCTGGTTGATTGAGTTTCTTCAAGCGCGCCGCAACCTTTGGAACCTCGCTTAGATTGGTAAGATCGATAACCGTGGTTGCCAACAAGGGCACAAGCCCAACTAATGAGCGCACTTTCAGGCTGGTATAGCGATCTTTTTCATCGACCAAAGCATCGTAGAAAAAGCGATCCTTTGCATCCCAAAGCGTGTTGAGCGCCTTGCGAATCGCGAGAAACTCGTCGAGAAAGTGACATGCATCCTCATCGTTGCCTAGCACAATCGCCATTTTGAGCAACATCAGGCTATATTGAGCCAGCCAACCCGTGGCATCGGCTTGAACTAACCGATAGCCTTTGGGCAGTTTTTGGCGATCAAGCAGGCTGATGTTATCCATGCCCATAAAACAGCCACTAAACAGGCCATCTGGTTGACGATGCTCACGCAGCCACCAGCTAAAATGGCGTTTCAAGCTCGGGTAGGCTGCTGCCAGAAACGCATCATCCTGATCGCACAGATGATAGATTTGCCAAATTGCCCAGCCATGAATTGGCGGATGTGGGTTGGCCCACGCGCCCTCGGTCGCTGGAATCGCCCCGTTGGGATGCTGATAGCGCTCATTCAAGAGCAACAAGGCTTGCGCTTTGGCAAAGGCTGGATCGACCAAGCCCAAGGTTACGATTTGAACATCCAAATCCCACGTCGCCAAAATTGGAAATTCCCAGCGATCAGGAATCGACACCAAATCATTGGCCCGCAGATGGCCCCAATTTTTATCTGGGTGATCTGGCATTGCGCCATGATCGCTGGTTGCGGTTGCCAGCCATTCTTCAACCTCAAAGCGATAGGCCAATTTGTTCCAATTCAAGCCCGCAAATGCTGCTCGCTGAACTAATTGCTTGATAAAACTCGTCAGCTTCCGCCAGCCGTTGACGAAAACATTCATCAGCACGAGCAAGCGGATTGGCTGCTGTACTTGGGCCGAATCCAAGCGTAATCGACCACGTTTCGCCTGGCTCAAGCGTGCGCTGGTAGTGGGCACTGGCCTGAGTTCCATGGCGCTTTGAATTGAGCAAATCGGGCTTGCCATAGACAATCATGCGCTGAATTGCATCTTTGGCCGAAGCTGGTTTGGCTTGGTCATACAACGCCTGAGTATTGCTCTGATAGTCGTTAAAGTAGAGCGTTGCTGTATCATCAAGCCACCAGCGATATTCTTCTAAGCTTGGGTGTTGCAGCACGATCGCCTGATCTGCGTCTTGACGAATGCGGGCTTGGGCAATTTCGGGATTGAACGGCAACCAGAGTTTGGGCACGATGTGCAACGGCGCTGGCTCAGGGCCGCGATTGACGGCACTAATGCGGCAGAGCATCATATCGGGCGCTGGCTTGGCATATTCAATCGTCAGATCAAAAAAGCGTTGCTCGCGAAATGTTTGCGGCAAGGCATCAATTAAGCAAAATTCTGGCTCGCTTTGACTGCGCAGTTTATTCTCTTGGCGCAGGCGTTCGTAAGGAAAAGCGACCTGCGGATAGAGATAGCGCATGCGATAGTACGCGCCGCTGGGCAGTGCCTCGCTATACCAATAATATTCCTTGACATCCTCGCCGTGGTTGCCTTCTTGATTGCTGAGGCCAAAAAAGCGCTCCTTGAGCCGATCGTCCTCTTCATTCCAAAAGGCAATCGCATGACAGATCTGCTGCTGAATGTCGCACCAGCCAGCAATGCCATCTTCGGTCCAACGATAAACTCGTTGGTGGGCTTGCTCCCACGGAAAGGTTGCCCATGGATCTGCACTTGTCGGCGCGCTTTCGCGAATCGTACCCCAAGCGCGATCGCCGAGATAACAACCCCAGCGCCGCCACTGAGCGAGTTGATCGGAATGTAACCGCTGGTGCTCAGCGGTTTGCTTCATACAGACGACTCCTTGCGATCAAGGGTGGGCAAAACATGCTCCCCAAAGGCATGCAGGAACGGGAGTTGTTCCTGATTAACGTTGTGGATATAAATCCGTTCGAAGCCAAGCTCAATATCCTGCTGCAACCATTCGCGGTGCTGACCCAAATCTGCTGAGATGCGAATATGCTCTGGCAGTTTTTCGCGCGGAATTAAATCGACCAATTGATCGAACTGGCTGGGCATGCGCAATTCGGTGCTGATGCTGCTTGGCAAGGCTGCATTGCGCCATTGATCGTACGCCCCTGCGAGAGCGGCTTCATAGCTGGCAGCATACGACGTTTGAGCTTGTAAAAAGATTGGTTTATGCTCGCCGCCATTTGTGCGAAAGGCCTCGATAAAGGCTCGTTGCTGATCAAGCGGCTTATGCACGGTAATAATGCCATCGGCCCAACTGGCAACCCACGCCGCCGTTTCGGGCGTAATTGCTGCACCTAGCAGCAGTGGTGGCGTGGCTGGGCGGTATACAAATAGGCTTCATCAACCTGAATTGCCGTGCCTGCATACGAGACGGTTTCGCCCGCCCAGAGTGCCCGAATGACCTCAACACACTCCAAAAGGCGAGCGTTGCGTTCGGCTTTGGCTGGCCAGCGTTGCCCAGTTACATGCTCGTTCATCAGCTGGCCAGTGCCAAAGGCACACCACAAACGCTCGGGAAACATGGCAGCGAGGGTGGCCGCAGCTTGGGCAATAATCACCGGATGATAGCGCTGGCCCGGTGCGTTGACCATGCCAAATGAGAGATCTGTTGCTTGCATGGCTGCGCCGAGCCACGACCAGACAAACCCACTTTGGGCTTGGCGTGCGCTCCATGGGGCCAAATGATCGGAGGCCATAACGCCCGTAAATCCAGCTGTCGCAGCAACCTGCACATAGTGCAATAAGGCTTGCGGAGTAAATTGTTCATGCGAAGCGTGATAGCCGATTTGAACCACAAAGCGCTCCTTCTCGATATAACGAACGCGCTAAGCCAGTGGCTTAGAACGTGATCATATATTTGATGCTTTGGTTTTCCTTGGTGCGGAACTGCTCGTAGGCCTCGGGCACTTCATCAAGGCCAATCCGATGGCTGACGATAAATGAAGGATCGATTTTGCCGCTGGTAATCAGGTCGAGAAGTGGTTCGAGGTAGCGTTGGACATGGGTTTGACCCATTTTGAAGGTCAGACCTTTGCCAAAGGCGGCCCCAATTGGCATTTTGTCGATCAGGCCACCATATACGCCAGGAATCGAAACCGTGCCACCTTTGCGACAGGCCATAATTGCTTGACGTAATGCCGTAGGGCGATCGCTTTGCAAGCGCACAAATTGCTTGGCTTTATCGTACAGCGCATCGAGGCCATAGCCATGAGCTTCCATGCCAACGGCATCGATACAGGCATCAGGGCCGCGACCACTGGTCAGGGTTTTGAGCACTTCATCAACATCAGCATCAGCATAATTGACTGGAATTGCGCCAGCGCTGCGGGCGAGTTCGAGCCGTTCAGGAAAGCGATCGATCGCAATCACCTGTTTTGCGCCAAGCAAGATGGCTGAGCGAATCGCAAATTGGCCGACGGGTCCACAACCCCACACTGCAACTGTATCGTTCTCACCGATGTTGCAATTTTCCGCCGCCATATAGCCAGTTGGGAAAATGTCGCTCAAGAACAGCACTTGATCATCGCGCCAGCCAGTTGGCACTTTGAGCGGGCCAACATCGCCATACGGAACCCGCACATACTCTGCTTGGCCACCAGCATAGCCGCCAAACAGGTGCGAGTAGCCAAACAAGCCTGCTGGCGAAGCGCCATAGACTGCTTTGGCCGCATCGGCGTTGGGGTTCGATTCATCGCACGCCGACCATAAATCGCGTTCGCAGAAGAAACAATGGCCGCAGGAGATGGTAAATGGCACAACGACCCGCTCGCCAAGCGCCAAGTTTTTAACTTCTGAGCCAACTTCGACGATCTCGCCCATAAATTCATGGCCCAGAATATCGCCCTCTTTCATTGATGGAATGTAGCCATCATAGAGGTGCAAGTCGGAGCCACAAATTGCGCTGGCGGTGATTTTGAGAATAATATCGCGGGGGTGTTCAATCTTTGGATCAGGCACAGTATCAATTCGGACATCGTGGACTCCATGCCAACAAGCAGCTTTCATCACATACTCCTTCCGTATCTATTACTATGCGCTTGCAAATCGCAAGATCTGTTCCCAAATGGCTATGATCAATTGTTTCGCCACCCTTCCGTCCCGCCGCCGGCGGGAGACGCAGGCGGTTTTCATCCCCCTGCACCCCCTAATGTTTGGGTGTTGGATTGTGATGGCGTTTTCTCACTCCCCAACCTTCTTCTGACTCCTGATCCCTGATCGCTCATCCCTCGTCATCGTTTCGCCACCCTTCCGTCCCGCCGCCGGCGGGAGACGCAGGGGGTTTTCATCCCCCTGCACCCCCTAATGTTTATGCGTTGGATTGTTTTTAAGATTCCTTCACCCTAACCTTCGTGCTCTTCGTGTGCTTCGTGGATCAAACCTTCGCGGTCTTCGTGTGCTTCGCGGTTTCGTATCCTTGCTTCCTGACAACTGACCCCTGGTCACTCAACCCTGATTAACTGCTTGTTGATCGGGGTTGGCAGCGGCATTTTTTTGGGCATAGCGCACACCGTGATAGAGCGAAAATAAGCGCCGCGCGATGGTAATGAACTCGACTTGGCGCACATGATCGTCTGAGGTTGGAGCCTCAACCACTTGGCGGCTGACCCGATCGGCAAATTGCACCAAGAGTTGTTGATACTCAGGTAGCAGCTCCATAACCCGCATGGTATTCATTGGAAGAATTGCCTGATAGGCTGATTGCAAGCGTTCGTCGAGCGAGCCGGTGCCTTCTGCCAAGGCTTGGATCGCCTGAAATAGACAGGCTTCTTCGTGTTGATAGTGTTCCATCTGTGCTCCTTTCGATCGTATCCTTGGCAACGCGCCATGGTTATGCACCAAGGCTGCGGGCATGCTCTCGTTCAAGATAGTGTTGAGTCAATAGTTGAACGCCAATGAGTTGGGCGCAGGAATTAATGATGTTTCAAGCGCATAGACATCTTTGGGTCAGCCAATGACAGTTGCTTGATGTGACATAGGTTCCTCCTAAATTGCTTTTTCAACACTCTTGGTTAGAGCGTACCTGAGCAGTAGGCCAAAAACATTAGGCATTTGCCTAATAGCTGGTTGACGTGCTTGCCCATAAAACCGTGCAAGCGCCTAAATGTAATGGTTCATCAGGTTAACCACTGCCTGATCCTCTCACCCTCAGCCCCCTCGCCCGCCACATGGGAGAGGGGCTTTAATCACGTGGTTCTGTCGCACGGCGTTGGTAAGAACGGCTGCTCACCCTCGCCCGTAGGGGGCTGAGGGTGAGGGAATACGGTTGCTAATCTAATAAACCATTACGCCTAACTGCGAGGCTTGATCGCTCCTGGACTGGTGGCTGAGCTTTAGGCATTTGCCCAAAACGCTGCTTGCTTGGTGCTGATTCGATTGGGCGCTTGCCTGGGGGTTATGGCTCTGTGGCTGGTTATAGTGGAGGCACCTGATCGAAATTAAGCACAATCAAAAATGAAACTGTTGCGTTTGAGCAGTGGTATCGGTGGGATGCAGGTTTTTTGGTTTGGGGAGCTTTGATGCTGGTTGGTGGCATGGTGCTGATGCGCAACGCCAACCAAGATTAAGCGCTTAACCGTTCATTCCCTATGCGTAGCACGTTTCGGTTCATGCTGCCGTTTAACTGTGCGCAATTGCTTGTCTAGATAGCCTATGGATTTGATGCCTCATCTGATGAGATACATCTGACAGTTCTAGCAATAATACAGTATGAAGATACACGCTTTGGCGACACCCGCCACCACTAGCCCACCAGACACGGTTGATTGGCCAGCTGTCTATTCGGCCTTTCAGCGGCGCGTGTATAACCTGTGTCTGTACGCAGTCGGCGACCGCACGCACGCCGAAGATTTGACCTCGACGATCTTTTTGGAAATTTGGCGCTGTCGAACGCGCTATGAGGCGACGAAAGGAGCGCTCTCAACTTGGATCTTTACAATTGCCCATCGAGCGGTTGGCCACCACCTGCGGCAACAGCGCCCAACTGCCCCGCTTACGGAAGCCATCCTGCTGCCTGATACCACCAACATCGAAGCCATGGTGGAACGGCGAGCAGCCATTGCCAACTTGATTCCGCATTTGCGTCAGCTCAGCGTGGAGGAGCATAAGCTGATTGCACTCAAATATGGAGCTGGATTGACGAATCGTGAGATTGCCACCGTGCTCGGCCTGAATGAATCGACGGTTGGAACGCGCTTGCATCGACTTGTGGTGCGGTTGCGCCATAGTATAGGAGTAAATCAGGATGAAGAATAATCATGATGACTTTCTGTATCAATATCAGGAGACACCTGATTTGGAGTTTACGACTCGCCTGCGGGATAATTTGATGGCGGTTGATCGTGCGCTGCCTTCCGCCGCCAGCGTAATGGCCCAACCTACGCCACGCATGCGTGACCGACGCTGGAGTGGGCGACTGCGGGTGTTGATGGGAGGAGTTGCCCTGCTTTGCGCCCTGACCCTGACACCCTTGCGGGCACTGGCGACCGACATTCTCCATGAACTTGGGCTAGTGCAAATTACAAATGCCCCAACCTATGCCGATATGATCGCCGCCGGGCAGACACCAACGCCGCAGCCGCCATCCGTCCCCCAAGTCAGCTTTACGTTTGATATTGAGCTGACGGAGTTAGCACCAATCCAAGCACAGGCAGGGTATAGCGTCTATCAAGTAGACAGCCTGCCATCTAATATCGAGTTGAAGGATCGCGATATTCAACATGTGGTGGATTCGGAGTATGCGATCGCGACCATGTATAAGCTGAGCGGCGAGTCCAGAACGATCATACTCATCCAAGTACATGAAGGGAAAATGTTGACGAATGTGCCAGTAGGAGCCGCCCAGACCGAATCCGTGACCATCAATGGCGCTCCTGGGGTATGGGTAGAAGGTGTCACCTTCTACGATCAGGAGGAAGAGGTCATCGTGAGCAATAAGCTGCTCTGGAATGCTGATGGGTTTAGCTTTCAGTTGGTGGGGGTTCCAAGTAAAGCCTTGGCCTTGCAACTTGCTGCGAGCGTAGTGCCTGCCCCGTAGTGTCCATCATCCTCGATTTCGATCCACACTAAACCAACGATCGCAGTTTGAATCCCCCGCGCCTGTAGGTGCGGGGGATTTTTATGCATTGATTGTTGGGCAAGCATAGGGCATGTGACCAAAAACAAGGCCATGGTTTGGCTCGAAGATTGTTCCAGTGCTCATTGTTTGGCGTGGTTGGCTGCGCTAAAGTGAATGTACGAGTTGAAG
Organism: Herpetosiphon giganteus; assembly: GCF_016907925.1. Classification (GTDB taxonomy): domain Bacteria; phylum Chloroflexota; class Chloroflexia; order Chloroflexales; family Herpetosiphonaceae; genus Herpetosiphon; species Herpetosiphon giganteus. Next base: position 14,634 of record NZ_JAFBCZ010000022.1, read on the forward strand.
GTTAGTGTGATGGGCCTTCCCAAGAGCAGGAAGGCACGAATATAAGGAGGATTCAATGGCGAATCAAAACCAAACCCAAGAAAGTAGCCAAGGCAATCAAGGCGGCGGCAACCAAGGTGGCCAAGGTGGCGGCCCTGGTCAAGGCCAAAGTGGTGGCCAAGGCGGTCAAGGCGGCAACCAAGGTGGCCAAGGCGGTCAGGGCGGTAACCATGGCCAAGGTGGCAACCAAGATGATCGCGGTGGTAATCAAGGTGGCCAAAGTGATCAGGCTCAAAGTGGCCAAGGAAACCAAGCTGGTCAAGGCGATCGCGGCAACCGCGACCGTTAATTCCAACGCTCTCCTGTTATCCTAACTCCTTTAACTCCTTTGTGCGCCCGCTGATTCTGAAGGCTTTTCAGCGGGGCGCATTATTTGGGCGCTTGGCATAGCTGTTGCTAGCTTGCAACATCCGCTATGTTGTGAGCATAGCGCTACTGCCCAAGTAGGGTAAAGGATAGCGAGAATGATCCGTATTCTGCTAGCTGATGATCATGCAGTGGTTCGCGCCGGATTACGCGCCTTGATTGATAATGAGCACGATATGGTGGTGGTTGGCGAGGCTGCCTCTGGCAGCGAGGTCATGCCCTTGGCTCAGACCCTGAAGCCAAACATTGTGCTGACCGATATTGCCATGCCCGAAATCAATGGTATGCAGGTCACGTCGTTGGTGCTCGACGATAACCCAGCAATTCGGGTGTTGGCGCTGAGTGCTTATGAAGATCGCAGCTATCTGCGTGAGTTGATTCGGCGTGGAGCCTCAGGCTATGTGCTCAAACGCGCCGCCTCGGAAACCTTGATTCAGGCAATTCGGGCGATTGCCATGGGTGGTTTATATTTTGACCCAGCCCTTACACCCTATTTAACCTCAACAGAAACGAGTGCATCGATGAATCACTATCCTGATGAAACAACCTTGTTAAGCGATCGCGAAACCGCAGTGCTGCAACTGATTGCCCAAGGCTATACCAATAAAGAGATTGCCGCTCAATTGGATTTAAGCGTGAAAACTGTTGAAACCTATAAAATGCGCGGCATGGAAAAACTTAAATTAAATAGCCGAGTCGATTTGGTGCGCTATGCGTTGCTCATCGGCTGGTTGCAAACCAACGAAACCATGTCAGGTTAATCCTGACACGCTAGGCGGGGATTAACTGACAGACAACTACGAACTACGGTCGTATACTGAGCATAATGATAGCAGCCAAGCCAGCATCATCGTTGACCTGCTCTTCTGCACACTCTTTTTCCTACTCGTACAAAAATCCATGTACTGGTTATTCCGCCACGAGTCTGCATATTGGAACTCCGCATTAGCGCAATGTTCGCATGCGAATAGCTGCTAGCTGCTGAATTCTAGGGAACTTGCTATGCTCGCCCATCAGATTCCCATCGCCGCTCCAGCGCTTGCGTTTCAGCATGTGTCTGCGTTAGTTCGTCATTTGGCGCAGATTTTCGATGGCACTGTTACAATTATTGATGACAGCAAAACAATCTTAGCAACCGCCCCAAGCACCAACGCTCACGAGGATGCACAACATAGCTGCCAATTGCCAGTGCTGATTAACGGTTGCCTTGGTACCTTGATTATTGGCACCATCCACCCCCATGATTTGCCCTCATTAACCATGCTCTACCGCTTAATTGATCACGTTTGTCGCAGCGACTTTCATGATTCGTTGCAAACCGGCTATCGCTTTGAACCGGCAATGCCTGCTTATCCTACGCTGCTGCAACGGCCAACCTTTGCGGTTGAGCAGTATCCTGCTGCCCAACAGTTTCGCTACGACCAAGCCTATTATTTGGTGATGATTCGGCTTAGTACAAGCGACCAGCCAGCAGAACTTACACCCAGTAATCAGCAAGCCTACGATGGCGTGCGCATGATGACCCAGCATCTTGACCAAATTCTTGGCGAGCCACACGGCTGGATGCGCTTTTCGACCACCCCAAGCGAACTGGTGATTTTGATCGAATCACAACGCGCCAGCCACTATCGCTCAGCCCACGCTTGCAGCCATCAAGCAGCATGTTGTTGTCCCATCCAAACGGTTGCCAACCATATTTTCGAGCGCCTAACTGCCTTGCTCAACGCCGAAATTCGGATTGGGATTGCCCGCGAACAAAGCGATCATACGACTGTCACCAAGGCCTATGCAGAAGCCGAAATGATTATTCAGATTGGCTCGCGCTTTCAGTTGCCAGCGCATGCCTGGACGCTTGAAAAATTGGGCCTGTTTGCCTTTCTTGGCAGCGCTGATCAGGCGATTCAGGCCTATGTTGCCAATTTGATTTTGGCTCCACTGCTTGCCGAGCCAGACCTGCTGCTGACGCTACGCAGTTTTATTCGCTTAAATGGTCATAGCAACGAAATTGCCAGCGACGTGCATATTCATCGCAATACGCTGAGCTACCGTTTGCACAAAATTCAAGAGTTAACTGGCTACAACCCCTATAGCTTGAGCGATATTGTGGTGTTCCAAAGCGCTTTGCTGATTTACGACAATGGAATTGTGCCGGCTGCCTAAGCCACTGCATTGTGTGTGGCAGCCTAAAGATGATGAGCGTGCAAGCGCTGATTGGAGTTTTTATGGATTATGGTGTTAGCACAAATGCGCATCAATTGATTGATATTTTGATTATTGATGACGATCGGCCAACCTGCGATTTTTTATCCACACTCTTGACTGCTGCCCGCTACACGGTGCTCGATACCCAACGCGGCCATAACGCATTGGCATTGATTCAGCATTATCAACCACGCTTAGTGATGATTGATATTCATCTGCCCGATTGGAATGGGCTGGAGTTTGCCCAATACTTAAGCATGCAGACCGAGTTTCCCCCACCAGCGATCATATTGATGAGTGCCAAACCATTGCCCAGCGCAGTAGCGAACCAAACTTGGGCCTATGTTGAGAAACCATTTGATATTCGTAGCTTGCTGCAACAAATCGATCGGCTGCTGCATTTGCCAGCAGCGCATAACCCACGCTGGATTTGGCACGGAACCTAACATCGGCGTTACGAATCGATGCCAAATAGTGCTGTGAGGAGCCATTGATGCCTGCCTATGCAACCATTCACGATCTTTTTTATCACCATTTAGATGAACTGTATGCTGCCGAAAACCAAATTATTCATGCAGTGACCAGCCTGCTGCCGCAGATTAGCCAGCCTGCCTATCAAGATGCGTTGATGCTCTATCGAGCTGAAGCGCTGCGCCATCGCAATCTACTGCACGAGGCGTTTGAGGCTTTAGAACGCCATCCAGCTGATCATCCATGCACGGTTGTAAACAGCATGCTGTGCGGATTAAAGCAAACGCTTCAGCGCAACCAGCTGGGATTAATTCGCGATTTAGGTATTCTCGCGGCGTTGCATCAGCTCTGTCATTATGTGCTGAGCCACTATCAGCTGCTGGCACACTGGGCCGAACGCGCCAACCATCAGCCAATTGCGCTTATTTGTACGACGATTCAGCAGCAAAAAACCTATGCCGCGCATATTCTGACGCGGCTTTGTCAGCAGGGGCTGCAATTGGGTTTGCCGGAGCAACTTCAAGCCCTAGAACGCGGTGGCTTCGGGCAATTGCCCAATCGACCTGCTCCAAGCAGCCACAAGCGTTAAGCAATTGCCCGATCACATTGGCTTCGCCTCCAACTATCATAGAACAACAGCGTTGCCTCACTCCCAAGCGCCGCCCAACCACAGCGGGAGGAGCATTGGGAGTGAGGGGAGATCGACGCAATCTATGGAGGATGGATTATGCAGCATAGTCGTTTTTTGCAGCTCGCGCTTTGTTTGGCGCTGCTGCGCAAGTTGGCGAGGGAACGCCATGCCCCAGCAATGCAACCTTTTCCCCAGGCGGCAATGCAACCACGGCCACCATTCAGGCTGCTACGAATGTTCCTGCAACAACGACGTTGGGCGCGATGACCGATATTCCGCTTGGCACGACAATTCCCGATGATCCATGTATTCAGTTGCCATCCGATGCCCCAACGACCCAAACCAGTCCAACTCCTTAACCTCAACTAAAGGGTCAGTCTATGATAGGCTACGATTCGCTGCTGCAAGCAGGATTAAGCAGCGACGAAGCCTATCACGCTATCCGTAAACGGATAACCTCTGAGATAACGGATAACCTCTGAGATACTTGCTTGTTTGGCTGAGTTGCGGCGCGCAGCACCCCAGCTGTTTGCAGCCTACGAGGCCCAATGGCATAGCGCTTGAATCCACAGGTGAGATCGCGGATACTAGTACTTGTTTCGGTATAATGGGGCAAAATCTGTTCCCGATAGCCGATAGTGAGGAACCTATGAGCCACCTACAGCTGCGCGCCGCTATCCAGAAATGGGTGGCCTTGGAGAACACTCAGTGGACAGAACTGGCTGCGATCTTTCATCAACGCAGTGTGGCTGCCGGAACCCACCTGCTCCTGCCTGGTAGTCATAGCCATGAACTTGTTTTTGTGTGTAGCGGCCTGCTACGCTTCTATTATTTGACCGAACAAGGCGGCGAGGCCAACAAGGCGTTTATTGCTGAAGGAGCCTTTGCTGGCCCGTTGGCCTCGTCGGTCCTTAATCTGCCAGTAATCTATGGCGCGCAAGCACTTGAACCGAGCGTTCTGCTTGTGGCCAGCTATTCTGCGTTTAGTGCGTTGTTTGATCGTCATCCAGTGTTTGATCGCTTGGGACGGAAGTTGGCCGAGTATCTGCTGGTGGGCAAGGAACTACGGATGCGCACGTTGTTGCTGCATCAAGCAAAAGATCGCTATTTGGCCTTTGTCAATCAATATCCCGATTTGATCGAACGGATTCCACAGTATCACATCGCTGGCTACTTGGGCATCACTGAGGTTTCGCTTTCACGTCTGAAGGGCGACCTTCGCCGTGCTCAGACGGTCATTGTTTGAGCATTGTTGGTTGTTCGTCGGCCTGAAATAGCTGAGCAATCGCCGAAAAATCCTGATCGCCTAGGCCACATTCAAGCGCTTGCTGATACAGGGCAGCGGTGGTGGTGGCAAGCGGGATCGCTGCTGAGGATTCCGCAGCGGCGACCATGGCGAGATCTTTGTGCATCCAGCGTAGCGGGAACTCAGCAGCATAGCTGTTGTTGGCCAGCTTTGCCCGCTTGAAGCTGAGAAATGGTGCCACGATCGGAGCGCCAAGCAGCGTATCCAGCAACGTCTCACGACTGATACCGAGCGATTCGCCGAAGGCTAGCCCTTCGGCAAACGAAGCCATTGCGTTGGCGAGCAGCAGATTGAATACCAGTTTGAGTGCAGTGCCCATGCCATGAATGCCGACATGGATGGTCTGCCGCCCCATGCATGAAAACAGTTCATCGGCTGCGGCCAAATCCTCGACATTCCCGCCAGCCAGAAACACAAGTTGTCCGGCTTCGGCTTGGCCTTTGGAGCCAGTGACTGGCGCATCGATGAAGGCCACGCCGCGCTTGGCCGCTTCCGCCGCCATCCGCCGCGCAAACGCTGGATTACCAGTGCTACAATCGATCCATAGCGCACCTGCTTGGAGTTGGTCGAGGAAGCCAGCGTGATCAAGTGCCGCTGCTTCGACGGCCTGTGGATGCGCCAGCATCGTGATAATTGTGGCAGAATGACGACCTACCTCAGCTGGATTGGTTGCCAGTTGTGCCCCATTAGCAATCAGTGCTTCTGCTTTGGCGGGCGTACGGTTGAAAATGATCAACTGCTTGCCAGCGTGCTGAAGATTGGCCGCCATTCTGCTACCCATAATCCCTAAGCCAATAAAGCCAATGGTCATTGTGTTGCTCCCGTTCTAGATTGATTCGACGGGAGTATAGCGCGGCAAAACCCACCGCGCCTTATCAATTGATAAGTTCATGAGGCGTTTCACATGGATTTATGCTGTTAATGTTGACCATCGTCCAAGGGAATTTGGACATAGATAGTTGTGCCTGAGCCTGGTGTCGATTCAATATCGACGGTTCCGCCAAGCAAGAGCACCCGCTCCTGAATGCCTTGGATACCGAGGCTTTGCTGTGGATTGGCTTGGATAAATTGCTCATATTCGAAGCCAGTGCCATTATCTTCAATAATTAAGCGCAAATGCTTGGGGCTATGGTGAATAACCAAGCTAACTTGGCTGGCTTGGGCATGCTTAATAATATTGGTTAAGGCCTCTTGCGTAACCCGATAAATCGTGGTTTCGATCTCTGGTGCAAAGCGCATCGATAGCGCAACATTGAAATGCATTGCTAGCCGAATTTCAGTGCGCTCTTGCCATTGTTCGCCATAACTGCGGAGGGCCGTCAGCAGTCCCAAATCGTCAAGCACCGTTGGCCGCAAACTTAACGCCAAATTATGGGTTTCATAGCCTAGAATGTGCAAATGCTCTTGAATCGCATTCAGGATTGTACGCGCTTCTGGCACGGTATTGAGCGTTCCGAGTCGCTGCATATCAAGTCGAATTGCCGTCAGTTGTTGCCCAATATGGTCGTGTAATTCGCGCGCTAAATGCTTGCGTTCATCTTCCTGCACCGTCACAAGTTGACGTAATACCTCTTGGCGTGCTTTTTGGGCCTCAATTCGTTGATTGATCTCAGTTTGCAAGGCGGCATTGGCCTCGACCAAGGCCGCAGTGCGCTCCTGCACTCGCGCTTCGAGAATCGTATGCGTCTTGGAGAGTTCTTCTTCGCTTTTGCGCAAAGCATCTTCAGTGATTTTGCGTTCAGTAATATCAATGAAGGTAATCACCACCCCATCAATCCGATCTTCAAGCGTGCGATAGGGCAGCAGGCGCATAATGTACCAATGGCCATGACGGCTGGAAACTTCGCGCGAAACTGGAGCTAAGGTTTGCAGCACTTGCTGTACATTCTGCATCAGATCATCATAGCGCAGTTCATGGGTTACATGGGCCAATGGCCGCTCAAGATCAGCGGGAATCAGATTGAAGATGCTTTGGACGCTGGGCGTAAAGCGCTTAATACACAATTGGCGATCAAGAAAAATCGTGCCAATTTGGGTTGACGTAATCAAATTTTGTAAATCGTTGTGGGCTTGACTGACCTCTTCGACCTTATGTTTAAGTTCAACATTTAAGGTCGTTAGCTCTTCGTTAACCGATTGCAGCTCTTCCTTGCTGGTCACGAGTTCTTCCGACGCAGCCCGCAGTTCTTCGTTAATTGCCTGGAGTTCTTCGTTTGCGGCTTTATATTCTTCCACAGCAGCCTCGTATTGATCAACGGTTGTGCGCAATTGAAAGCGCGTGTGTTCAAGCTCGGCCTCAAGCTCAGTTAATAACATATCGGTGCTGCTGCCGCCAGTTGCACCTCGCAACCCAGCCTCGCCAACATCGTGAAACAGCACCAACATGTGGCCAAGCGCCCAATCTGGCTCAAGAATAGGCTGGACGGTCAGATCAATTAAGCGGATGCTCTCGTTGATTTTGGCGCGCACTCCGTTGACACTGATTGGCTCTAAGCGTTGGCGGGCCTTGAAGAGAATGCTGCGCAAATCCAGCCGCAAATCGGGATGAATCACCGTGAGCAAATTCGACGAGAGCCGCCCTTCATCAAAATGCAAGAAACTGCCCATGCCTCGCCCAAGGTGGATAATTTCGCTATCTTCATTAATAATCACGCTGGGTGTGGTATAGGCTGCTAGCAAACGTTGATGCAAATCTTCAAACGAATCGATCGGTTGGGTTGAGCTTGGCCATTTGGGCAAATTGGTAATAAAGCGGCTTGGGCGATTGGCTGGCAGATTGAGCGCAATTGAGTTGTTGGTTGTGCCTGGCAAGCGCTGAAAGATGCGCTGTTTTTTATCAACCGCGGTAAAGAGATTCAGCGAGCCATCAAGCGATTCGGAACTGCCAAGCATCAGATAGCCTCCAGCCCGCAAACTAAAATGAAAGGCCTGAATCACATTCGCCTGCGCTTCATGATTGAGGTAAATCAGCAGATTGCGACATGTGAGCAAATCAACTTGTGAGAATGGCGGATCGTGCAAAACATTATGCCGAGCAAACAACACTAAATCACGAATCTCTTGGCGCACGCGGTAGCCGCCTTGGTCGAGCACAAAAAAGCGTTGCAACCGATCTTCGCGAATATCACCTGCAATCGTCGCTGGATAAATTGCTCGCCGTGCAATCGTAATTGCATCGTCGTCAATATCGGTGGCAAAAACCTGAATTTTAAGCCGTCGATCCAGCGTATCAGCAAATTCGCGCAGCAAAATGGCGATTGTATAGGCTTCTTCACCGGTGGCACAGGCCGAAACCCAAACCCGAATTGGAATTGTCGCTTGCTTGCGGGCAAAAATCATTGGCAAAATTGCTTCAACCGCCCGCCAAGCCTCGTGATCGCGAAAGAAATTGGTGACACTAATCAGCAAATCTTGAAACAAGGCTTGAATTTCGTCAGGCCGATGGCGAATTAATTCAAGATAGGACGGAAAATCAGCCGCTCCCGTGACTTGCATGCGGCGGCGAATGCGCCGTTCAATCGTTGGGCGTTTATATTGGCTAAAATCGTGGGCGGTGCGGCGCTGGAGCAAGGCGAAAATATCGTGCAAAATTTTCTCGTTATCGGTTGGATCGCCCTCAGATAATTGGCTTGAGAGATGCAGTCCGCGGTTCCAGTAGGAGCTGAGCATGCTTGGCAAGGTTGATGCAACCGCAATAAAATCGATCAAGCCCGTCATCATAGCTGCCCGTGGCATTTCGGGATAGTCGGCGGTTTGGGGATCTTGGGCGAGGGTTACGCCGCCAGCCTCTTTGACCCGTTTGATCCCAATTACCCCATCACTGCCACTGCCCGAAAGAATAACTGCTGCCGTGGCCCCATTGAAATGATCAGCCAGCGCCCGCAAGCCATGATCAATCGGCATGGGAATGCCATTAATCGCTTCAGCAGGAATACTATTGAGCAGATTATTGCGAATCTGAATTTGATGCATTGGTGGCACGAGATACAGCTGATTTGGGGCAAGTGCGATTGCGCCGTGCAAACGAATAAATGGCAGCGTAATCTGATCGGAAATTGCATTGTGCAGCTGTTCTTCTGATGGGCCATTGGTGCTGAGAAACAGAATAAACGCCATGCCGCTATTGCTGGGAAGTTGGGCAAAAAAAGCGATCAGCGGCTCAATGCCGCCGCGACCTAGCCCAATTCCCACAACAGGAAATACCCCAGCCTGTTCAGTATCGCGCTCAAAAAAAGCATGTGCATCCATCAACAGTGTCGATCCTTTGCTAAATAGTCTATGGATTAGGCTAGTTTGCGCAGCAAGGCTAAGCGCACCAATTGTGATTGTTGCTCAACGGCACGCGCATGGTTGCGCAACTGTTCGGCCATCGTCAACGAAGCTTGTTCATCCATATGCTGGGCAATGTGTTGCAACAAAAAGACCTTTTCATCCATTGCCCGAATTGTGCTCCACAACGAGGCCTCAACGGCCTTAGAAATTTCATCAAGCAGCGTTCTGACTGAATAGGCATGGCCGGTATGACAGCGAAAGCGCAAAATGCCATCCTGCATAATCTGAAACAACACGCCATGGCATTCAGGACAGGTATAGGGCGATAGTTCGCCAAGTTGGCTTATATCATACTTGTGATCAACATTCGCTTGCGCAATTTGGGTTTCTGTCACCAAATCCCAGCGGGGCTGATAGTCGGATGGAGGTGCGGTTTGGGTCCTGGCCAAGCTGGTTAAGAGTGAGCCAATGGCTGCCGCTGGCTTAATATAATCGATCGCTACTTGATTAATTGCATGATGCGGCATGCTTGGCTCAAAAGCTTCTTGCGGATCTTGTACAATCGTCATTCCGCCTTGGGCTTTGATCGCCGCCAAGCCAGCAATTCCATCATCAAGCGCACCACTCAAAATAACCCCAACCGCGCGTGGCCCAAAGGCAACTGCCGCCGAACGGAACAACGGATCAATCGCAGGCCGAAAGCGATTTTCCTTCGGCCCATAAGAAAGTTGAAAAACGTGATCAACAATCAGCGTATGATAATCGGGCGGCGCAACATAGATAATGCCTGGGGTAATTGGTTCGTTGTGTTGCACAAAGCGCACGGGCAGTGGGCTGACTTTGCTTAACATTGCTGGCAACACACCTGGGCTTTCTGGAGACATATGCCAAACGATGCAGATTGTGGCTGGAAGATCGGGTGCAAGCGTGGCAATGACTAATTGGAGGGCTTCAACACCACCGAGTGATGTACCAATCACAATCAGATCATGAGTCGGCATAGGAATCCCCTTCCTGATAAATAATCCGCTCTTACTCTTCAGTATTATGGCATAAACCGCAAATTGTGCGAGCTGCGCAGTAGAAAAACGCACAAATGTTCGTTATAATAACCCATACTATTGTAAATGGAGGATAGGATGGGACTTTTGACCTTCAGTATCAACATTACCTTAGACGGGTGCATCGATCACCAAGAGGGCATCGCCGACGACGAGACCCACGCCTTCTTTACCAAGCTCATGGATGAGAGCGGCGCAATGCTGTGGGGCCGCGTCACCTACGAGCTGATGGAAAGTTCTTGGCCAGCGGTCGCTCGCGGTGATACCGAGGCTCCGCCGGCGCTGCGTGAGTGGGCGCTCAAGATCGATGCCAAACCCAAGTATGTGGTTTCCTCGACACGAACGGACTTCCCTTGGAATAACAGCCATCAGCTAAACGGCGACCTGCGCACCGCCATCCAGCAACTCAAGGACGCAACCCCCAATGGTGTGCTGCTCGGCAGCGGCAAGCTCGCGACCGAACTCGATCGGCTGGATCTGATCGATGAGTACAAATTTCTCGTCCAGCCGAGGATTGCTGGCCATGGCCCAACCCTCTACGAGCGCGGTTTGCCAAGCACCCGAAAGCTCGAGTTTATCTCAGCAACTCCGCTTCGCTGTGGCGCAGTCGCCATGCACTATCAGCGCGCACACTAGCCAAATGAGCATAATAGAATGAGGAATACATGCTAGGACGATTCGTTAATCTTGATGCCCAGTATCGACGACCGAGCGGCTGGCTGGGGCGCTACATTGGCCGCGACATGGCCCGCGACCACCAGCCAGAGAATCGCTGGACGATCGATGTTTTGCAGGCCCGACCAAGCGACCAGATTTTGGAGATTGGCTTTGGCCCCGGGGTCGCGATTCAAGCGCTGAGCACGATCGTCAGCACAGGCCAGATCATCGGAGTGGATTTCTCGCCAACAATGTTGCGAGCAGCGCGCCGCCGTAATGCTGCCGCGATTCGGGCTGGTCGGGTGCAGTTGCTTGGGGGCGAGGCCAATAATCTTCCATTGGCGGGAGAGCGCTTTGATCAGGCCTTCAGCATCCACTCGATTTATTTTTGGCCTGAAGCCTCGGCGGCACTGGCGGAAATTTGGCGGGTGCTGCGGCCAGGCGGGCGCTTGGTGCTCACGATTTTGCCGCGAGAGCTGTGGAATGTCGATAACCCTGATCTGCCGGTTGGCACGCCTGAATGTCGCCCATACACTGGGGCCGAGTTGCAGACGATGCTGCACATCGCAGGCTTCAGCGCCACGAGCATTGTTGCCGACCCCAACCCTGCCCATCGATCCAACTATTGTGTGGTTGCAAGCAAGGATGTGGCAACCAGCAACTCGTAGTAGATTTAAGGAGGAGTGTGATCGATGCTAGAAAAACCGCAACTTGTTGACACTGCGCTTATTCAATTGCTTAACTCAGCCTATGGCTTGGATGTGCGTGATCTTAGCTTTTTGCCGCTGGGAGCCGATGCACATACGGCGGTTTATCGATTAATAACCACCGATGACACTCCTTATTTTTTGAAGCTGAGACGGACACACTTCGCTCCAGCCAGTGTGCATATCCCAACCTATCTGCATGATGTTGGGATGCGTCAGGTTATTCCGGCCATTCGCACCCAGACCGGAGCCATGTGGGTGCAGTTTGAGTCGTTTATGGTGGTTCTCTATCCGTATATTGCTGGACTGCATGGCATTGATCGTCCGCTCTCCGATGAGCAATGGCGCACGTTTGGCTCTACACTCAAAACACTGCATACGATGCAGTTTCCAAGCGCGATAACTGCCGATTTGCCCCAAGAACAGTTCGCGCCCCATTGGCGCGAACGGCTGGCATGGTTTCTTGCACAGGCGGAAAGCCAATCGACTGCCGATTCAGTTACTGCCGAACTGGTTGCGCTGTTAAAAACCAAGGCCGCCGAAATGAATGCAATAATCACGCGAACGGCGGCTCTCGCCCAGCGCCTTCAGCAGCAGCCACCGCCATTTGTGCTTTGTCACGCCGATTGCCATGGCTGGAATCTCTTGGTTGTGAACAGTACCAGCTTCTTTGTGGTTGATTGGGATACCTTGCTGTTCGCACCCAAAGAACGGGATTTAATGTTTATTGGGGCTGGGCTTTTTGGCAATGCGCATTCGCCAGCGGCAGAAACTGCGCTATTTTATCAGGGGTATGGTTCGGCTCCCGTTGATCAAGCAGCACTCAGCTACTATCGTTATGAACGAATTATTGAAGATATTGCGGTCTATTGTGCTGAAATTCTCGATGAAGCAACGGGCGATGCTGATCGCCGCCAAGCATTCATCTATCTCCAATCCAACTTTCTGCCTGGCAGTACGATTGCGCTGGCCCGCCAAGGCGACGATCAAACCTTAGGAATGAATACTGAATAATTGAACATATGTGCTATACTAGACCAATGTTTCTCTGCTCAATTGCAATAAAGGAGCACCATAATGGCAACTATTCGGGAAGGCAACAACGCAGCACTCGTGGTCGTCGATGTTCAGGTCGGGGTAGTTAATGAGGCGTGGGATGCCACGCGAATCATCGGAAATATCGCCCATGCTGTGGAGCGTGCCCGCGCTGAAAAGATTCCTGTGCTGTGGGTTCAACACAATGATGAAGAACTGCCCACCGATAGTCCACAATGGCAATGGGTTCCGGAGTTGGTGCCAGCAGCAGGTGAGCCACGCATCCATAAACAGTTTAATTCATCGTTTGAACAAACCAATTTAGCCGAAGAACTAGCGGCGCGTGAGGTCTCGCACATTGTGCTAGCAGGAGCGGCAACCAATTGGTGCATTCGGGCCACCGCCTATGGCGCGCTTGAACGCGGTTACGATCTGACGCTGATCAGTGATGGGCATACCACCGGAACGATCGAATTAGAGAGTGGTGTCACAATCGAAGCGGCAGATATTGTTAAGGAACTCAATATCGCCATGCAGTGGGTTTCCTATCCTGGCCGCACGAATAGCACGGCCCGCGCTGAGCAGATCAACTTTGCCCAACCAGGTGGCGCGCAGTAGACCTTTAATCTTTCGTGGTAACTATAAAGGATGCTCCACAATTTTTTGTGGAGCATCCTTTTAGCCCCAACCCAAGTTCAGCGATTGAAGCTTGCTTCCTCGCCATCCTTCAGCTTGTAACGCCAGCGTAACAGCGTAGCAGCATACTGCATTCAGCATTAGCACAAGGAGATCGCGATGAATGCAGTTCGGGCAAGACGCGCTACGCCAACGATTAAGGCACTGTTTTGGAGCATTGGCGAGCAGTTGGTTTTAGCGGGCTTGGTAGCTGGCCCAATTTATGGCGTTGTGATGGCATGGCTGTACCTCGTAAGCTTAAGACCGATGCCCTATTCATTGGTTGGAATGCTGATCATTGGCTTTGTGTTTGGGGGCTTTATTGGTTGCTTATTTGGCATCAGCAATGCAGCCATGGTTTCGTTGCTGCTTGCGCTCATTGCGCGGCTAGGGCTGGTCGATTGGCTATCAGCACGTTTTGCGCCAAATAAGGTGCGGTGGATTGTGACTATTATCTGTTGTGCCAGCTGGATTATTGGTTGTTTTAGCGCTTTTTATGGCGAATATGGCTCGCTCCAAGTGGCCTTAGAAGGTATTCTGATTGCTAGTATTGCCCCGACCGGAGCTGGTATATTTATTTTCTGCCCATGGTTGGTGCTGGCTGGGATTGTGTTTTGGCGACTGCCAAACATTCTGAATGCACTGCCGGAGTAATTCGTGCTTTTTTCAGCCATTTGCTACAATACGGCTAAGGAGGCATTATGCAATTATCAGTAACCTGTGAATGTGGAACTGAGTACGATCTGAATTATGCGGAACATCAAGACGGTGAGATTAGCTTCGATGCCTGCCCCGATTGTGGTGTGCAGCTCGCTAGCGAAACCGTGCTTGAGGCAGTCAATGCGGATGTCGACGAGAGCGAACAACTGTATTAATTCCCTTGCCTAGCCCAAGCGGCGCGGTTTAATCGCGCCGCTTGTTCACCCATCGCCAGCAGCGAACAATCTGTGATGATGACCCTCATAGAAAATACAACAAGCGCAAACCAGCAAGGCCATAAACAAGCGTCGAGAGCATAATCCATCTGATAGGCTTATAGCAGGCTGGTAGCGCGGTCGCTTGGACAAACCCCAGCAGCAAGCCCCGAAAACCATAGGTAAGTCCGGCTTGGAGTCTGAATTTTAACTCCATAGGAGCATTTGGCATATATGTCTGTATAGCAAATCTAAATAATGGTTCTAGCCAAAAAGTCGTTATCAACAAGCTCAGCGTAAAGACCCCAATACTACCAACGATCCAGCGTAGCCCATCGGGATGAGGTACAAACAGCCACCATTGCAGCGTAAAGAGCAACCCTGTGCTAACCAAATAGAGTGGCCACAACCCATAGCCAAAAATTCTTGTTAGCAACCAATCGCTGAAACCAAAATAGCCAAAACTTGTCAAGAGCACAAGCCAATAGCGCCATTGGATGCCAGACTGGGGTGATGTGGTTAGGTTGAACATGGATTCTCCCTTTCAGCAGCCATTAAATAACCAGAGTTGCTGCTTGAGGAGAGGATAGCCCTGTGATGTTACAGCGCTGTTACACAATAGGGCTATGCTTGACAATTCGATGTGCAGCACCTTCGCTTGCACCGAAGAGATACCTCCTCACGTTGGATAAAAGCTACGTTTAGTTTTTTAGGCTACGATTTCTACCTCTTATTTTACATAATAAAAAGATGTTGGAAAGCGATTTAGTATGTGGCAGGTGCCATCAAACCAGCCAACCCCATCACGCTGGGAAACGGCGATGCATTGGTTTTGGACGTTGGTTACAGCACGTATTTGGCTCATGCTTGGTAGCTTTGTGTCCAGGTCGTGCGGTTCTTGCCTTCCTTGATGGTTACATGTGGGTTGTCGCCCTTGGCAATCCGCGCGTTGACGGTGCGGATGCGTTCCTCTAACGCCTGTTCTAAGGTTGCGAGCTGGGTTTTAATCGGTTCAAGCAAGCGCGGTTCGGCAATCCGAGCGAGCACAGCATCCTTATCCGCCCATTCCGCAGGCCCTCAGCCCCAATATCTAAGCACACATCATCGATATTGAGACTGAGCACTTCGCTGGCACGCATTCCAGTTTCCCGGAGGAGCGTTATGATCAGACGGTAGGGCTGGGATGCTTGGGATATAGCGGCATCCAAGCGGGCGCGATGCTCAGCCGATTGGATGGTGTTCGGTCGTAGCCGTCGACGGTGTACAATATCGGCCAAAAATAGGTCAAGCTGTTCACAAATGGTTGTCATTGTGACTCCTTGATTGCCAGATTGTATGATAATTCCATAGAAGTTTTGGTGGTCGCCGATGATGAGGTACCGGTACCTGAGCGTGATAGTGACAAAGAGTATCCCAGAGAATGTATGATAATGCGGCGTATCTCCACGCGGGCGAAATAGTGCTATGCTAAGCGTCTTCAATGAAGAGGGAAACGAATGCGTGCCTGCTTTAGTAAGGCATCACGTGATCTCATCCTAACGATTGTATAAGGAGTTGGTTATGCGCCGAATGTTCATTCTCGGAAGTATTGTGCTGCTGCTCGTTGCATGTGGACAGGCGAATATCGTCCCGGCGACCTCCTCACCTGCGGTTCAGTCGGCACAAAATCCCTATCCCACGCCGGTTCTGGCGACAGCCATACCGACGGTCATTACCGCCACTGTGACAAGTGTCCCAACCGGAATTGTGCCAAGTCCGACGCTATCACATACCCAACAAATCATCCCACTTGAACTGACGCTTAATCCACCATCATGGGGAACGTGGAACCTTGAGACAATAACTAGTATCACAACCAGCCAACCAAATCTTCAGCTCTGGGGATGGTCAAGGGATGGCACTCGTTTATTATATTCGCAAGATCAAACCCTCAGAATTATGACGGTGGCATCACAGGACGTTGCTATTCTTGCACAAAATATCCAAGCAGCAGTATGGTCACCCCAGGATGATCAGATACTTGCCTATGTCATCCACGATACCACCCGTCCCCAATCAGCGATCAGCACGGTATGGCTCTACGATAGTGTAGCTCAATCGACAACAAAGATTGGGGAATTACCGCTCCCACCACATTCGTCACTGAATATACGCTGGAATCTCGAGCAAGGGCTTGTGCTTGCGACCGATGCGCGCATTATCGTCTTACCCCCTCACGCTAATGGTGGAATCAAGACGCTCTTTGATGATACCCATCCAAGTTCACGTCCATCCATGCAACTCTCACCAAATGGCCACCATGCAGTGCTGACCAAACCCACGAAGCAATACCCGATCAGGAAACATCCGATCAAGCTTCAATGGCTGACGGATGGGAATGTTACTGCTGCCATCAGTATTACTGAGGAATATCCTCGGATTATATGGTCTCAGGATTCTCGCTATGTTGCATTCAATGATGCGACCGATACCATTGTTATCGCAGATGCGAACGGTTTCGTACGCTACAAAACCAATATCACACGCAGCAATCAAGCGCCATTGGCATGGTCGCCTGACAACCAGTATTTTGTATACCAGTTTAATACGAGTGGACAATCTCCCCATAATGCATACATTGCGAAACTCGGTGAAGATGGCAGTATTCGGCTTAATGAACAGTCTATGGAGCGTAAGGGTGGCGCGGTTTTAGAAGTTATGTGGTCACCAAATAATGACTATATTGCGTATACACTCCTAAGCCATGAAAATCCGTCGAATTATGGAGAATTTATATTAACTATTCGTAGAATTGTTCGATAAAGAGGGTGAAAATGCGATCTATAAAAAATACGTTCTCTATTGCTGCATGTATCGTTGTAACATGGCTTTTTTACCCTTTGGTTGTTGATGCCCAATCACCATCAAGCGTACAACCACGACCCAAACACGTTTTAAAAACTCAATACCAATCCTAATGGCCCGCTCAAAGGAATATACAATCAAAAGCTCCATTGTGAGTGCTGAACAATTAATCTATACTCTCTATCATCCATTTGCACGAACCCTCACAATTAATACACCTCTGCCTTAATGGACGAACCTAACTCAGTTAACGCTGGAATGGGCAGCAAGTGACCCACCAAATGGTGGAGTTAAAGCCAGGTGAAAGATTATATGGTCGAGCAACAACTCAATGGGGGAACCTGGATGACACTTGTCGCGTCAACCCAGGCCAACACCTATCTAGTCACCAGTCTCACCAATAATACAACGTATAGCTTTCGCATACGGCCCGCGACTGGGCTGGGAATCAGACTCAGCAAACGCTCACAACAACGATTGATCGCGATCCGCCCTGGAGCTCCTTGAATGCTCCAATCGGCCAGATCGCCAAAACGTGGACTATTTTGCGCTGGACCAGCAGCTATGACCATGCCCCGATCATAATCCAGCGCTGGGCGATGACGAATTAACGCCGTCAGCCACCAACCACGGCCCAGCGCTTACGGGCATTAACGACACCATGAACCTAGCTTGATGCGCATGGGGAATATACTTTTAGTGCCTATAACCTACTGTGGTTAATGTTAAATAGCCGTCGGACATCTCTATTGATGCCCGACGGTCGCACTAAATGCGCGAGAACTCCATAATCCAGTTAGTTTCCCACGTATCCCCGTTATCGGCGGAGAAGGCTTGTTCCCAGCGCAACGCATCCGGCGTGACCGCGAACCAGAGGAAGCGCACTTTAATTGGGATGTCACGCAGCGTGTCATCAGCGTAGAACGTGCCTACACCGTCGACAAAATTTCCGACCACGGGCACATCAAGCTGGTCGGGCATGCGCCCATCGAGCCACCAGATCGACCAACTCATGGTTTGGGGATTGAATGAGCGGATCGCAATCGCGCGATACGGCCCTTCTGGGAGATTCAAGAGGTTGTCTTCGACATTGCCATAGCCGCCAAGCACTGCTTGGGTGGACATCTGCCCAGTAAAATCAATCCATTCGCTGCTGCCAACCAGCCGATCTTTGAGCCGTCGGTGGCGAACATTCCAGTCGCCAAGCACAAAATCAAAGTCGGTTGGGGCAGCAGCCAGTCGTTCTAGTGCCATTGCAAAAACTCCTCACAGTATATGCAATACGTAGCGGGCGCATGCCCAGCCAGCATCACAATACCACCAGCCAGCGCTGCGGTTAACCGCTTGTGGACTGAGTTCTCGTCGCCAGTAAGCCGCTTGACAGCAGCTGGTTCCGCTGCAACCATCAGCTTAAACTTAGACATCGAGATTTTCTGGGGTCAAGTAGGCAAGAAAGGTTGCTAAATCGGGCGCACACCATGAAAAAGGGTCTTCATCCTCAAATGTGTCATGATCCCAGAAAAAGATCTGGCCTGTTGTCTCGCCCGCCAGCGAGAGACAGATTAAATTCCCGCCTGGGTCACTCCCAATCGGCAGCATCGTTGCGGGGATCTCATCGCCAAAAATATCCAGATCGCGATGAATATAATGGTGCGGATCAGCGGGATCAACTGATGAAAAGACGTTCACATGGCCTTCGGTAATCCACTTACCCTTGATGCTAAAAACAATAGGATTGGGTATGCCACCATTGGTTGTGCGCAAAAACGTGCGATAGGCTTCGGGCAACGGGTAGCCGATCCGTGATTCTAGTGCTGCAAGTTGCTGATCAGTGGCTGGTGGTCGTACCTGTGAAAACGTTGGCATTGAGAACGATCCTTTCACGCATACTCAAAATTAGTATACTTGCATACTCAAAATTATTTATTTAGGAGGAGCCATGATCCACCAACTCAGACAATGGTGGTATCGGCGACGGATGATTCGGGGTATGGCTGCAACGCTCAACAACCATCAAGGATTTGGTGCGCGGGGCTGGGATGCTAGCGCCACAATGGCCTTTCAGGCACGCAAGGCATTGGCTGATGACGTTTTGGCCTGGCTTCGCTCCCAATTACCCTATACTGCTACGCCGTATGGCATTAATCGCTACCAACTGCACCTTGGTTTTGCGCAGATGGCTGGCAAACAACGCACTTTCCTTGGCCATGCCGAGGGGTTTCCTGCCTTCAATCGCTTGGAGAGTGGAGCCATTTTTGAGCAGCTGCATCAGCGCTTAACAACCAGCGATTGGACTGCAATGCCCACTCTCACGACCCTTGAAGTCTATCTGGTTAGCTATGGCGATTTGCTCAAACCCATGCTTGATGCTGATGCCAAGCGCTAATCAAGCATAGTTTTGCAGCATTTGGGCGAGATACGTGCGAAATTCAGCAACATAGCTTTGTGGTTCGAGCACTTTAATCTGGGTACCAAAGCTGGCCAAAAGCTGAAATCCTTGCGGATTCTGCGGCACATACATGGTCGCCAGACCATATTCAGCAGTAGCCGCTTCAATGCTGCTTCGGCCATAGCGTTCGATAATTTGGTCGTGGATGCTTGGTGCAACCAACGCCTTAATGGTCACGAATTGCGGATTAGCGTGGGCTGCATTGGCGTGGACTGACCAATCAGCGCGCTGCTGAAACCCGCGTCTATCCATCCGCAACTGCCCCATTCTGGCGAGCTTGAAGCTGCGATAGCCCTGCCGATCAAGGCAGAAGCCTTGCAAATACCAGCTAGATTCGCTGAAATGCAACGCATATGGCTCGACTATGCGCTGGGTTTGCACGCCAGCTTTATCGGTGTAGTCAAATGCTACAAGCCGCTCCTTTACTAGCGCTGTTTGGCAGATTTTTAAGCTTTCACGTAGCTCGGCCCGCCCTTCCCAAGCATAAAATAACAGCTGCATCGAGCGATTAAGCCCTAATGGGCCGACCATGGCCTCGATTTTTTTGATTGTTTGGGCAATCTCTGCGGTGAGAATGAGTTGTTCCAAGCCAGCAAGCGCAGTTAAGAGATGCTGTAAATCGGCGCTGCTCAACAGGCGTTTATCAACTTTGTAGGTATCCAGAATGCCATAGCCACCGTTGACCCCAGTGAGCGCGTAGATCGGGATATTCGCCATGCTCAAGGTTTGCATATCGCGCAGGATCGTGCGCTTGGAAACTTGGAAGAGCTGAGCGAATTCGGTTGCTGAAACGCGCTCTTTTTGCAGCAAGATCATGGTAATCGCAATCAAACGCTCGACTTTTTCCATGGAATCCTTCTTTGCTTCAGTAAAACAGTGACATATAGCTGTCATCGTTTGGCTATTATACTCGCGCTATGAGCAGCACGCCGTGTTGATGAAGGTCAAACACGATCATTAAAGCAACGAAGGAAACCAGATGTTTAACCCAAGCGATTTCCCCAAGCCCACATTAATCGCAGTCAATGGAATCAGTCTTGAAGTTTTTGAAGCAGGCAACGCCAATGGTGGCAAACCAATTGTGCTGTGTCACGGCTGGCCAGAGCATGCCTTCTCGTGGCGCTATCAGCTGGCAGCCTTGGCCGATGCAGGCTATCACGTTATCGTCCCAAACCAGCGCGGCTATGGCAACTCAACCCAGCCAGCAGCTGTTGCAGCCTACGATATTGACCATTTGGCGGGCGATCTGGTTGCCCTGCTCGATCATTATGGCTACGCCGATGCGACGTTTGTTGGCCACGATTGGGGCGCAATGGTGGTATGGGGCTTAACGTTATTACATCCAACGCGGGTCAACAAACTGATTAACCTCAGCGTGCCCTACATGGATCGCGGCACCATGCCTTGGCTCGAATTTTTAGAGGCAATTCTTGGCAGCGATTCGTATTTCGTGCATTTTAATCGCCATCCAGGCGTTGCCGATGCGATCTTCGCTGCCAATACCATGCAGTTTTTGCGCAATTTGTATCGCAAAAATGTGCCGCCCACTGAGCCACAGCCTGGGATGGCCTTGATTAATCTGGCCAACGCCGAAACACCACAGGGCGAGCCGATTATGCGTGATGAAGAATTGGCTGTTTTCGTCGCCGCGTTTGAGGCATCAGGCTTTACTGGCGGCCTCAATTGGTATCGCAATCTTGACCGCAATTGGCAGCGCTTGGCCGATGTCGACCCAATTATCCAGCAACCAGCGCTGATGATTTACGGCAATCACGATTCGGTTCAGCGCTCGCCAAACCTGCCGACGTTCGTGCCCAACGTGGAAGTGCTCAGTTTCGATTGCGGACATTGGATTCAGCAAGAAAAGCCCAACGAAACCAATCAAGCGATGTTGAACTGGCTCAAACGCCACGATCCTGCCTAGACCCACTAATATTGTGCCCTCCGATTAGGTCGGAGGGCACATAAACTTCAGCCCTCGTTCAACTGCTGGAGACTTAATTGCCGCCGCGCCGCTGCCAGGTTTTGCCACCTGTATACGAGGTTGCAACCGTAATGCCAAAACCACGCGCCGAACTTGGATTCAAGGCGCAGCCCGTCATTAGGCCAACGTGTTGCGGCGCGGCGTTGCTTGCACGCGGTCGCAAGAGCGATACAAACAGCGTTGAGCGACAATCAGGCCCTAGTTGTCCAGTAAATTGAAGCGTTTCAGTCTTGCCACCATCAGTAGATTGATAAATCCAATAGGTTGCGCCATCCTGAATTAGCTGATTATTTGGGGCGGTGATTGTCGTGATCTTTAGCTCAAGGCGATAACGGGTTGTGCCATCGGCGCTGGTAAACTGCGATTGATCCATGACATAATCGTATTCACGGGCTGCTTGCGGATTGGTGAGCCAATCGTAGTAGTGTGCGCCAACATTGCCCATCTCAACTTGAAAGGCTGGCGGGTTGGCAGGATTGTAGGTCAATACTCGACGCTCAAAAACTTGGAAAAGCACAGTTTGGGGCTTACCAGCAACTGTTGTCTCGACCCAAACTGCTGGTGTTACTGGATGTCCAAAGATATAGACTGGATCATAAATCATGCCTGTTGTCACCTGCCCATCGCGCAATGTTTTTCCTGTTTGCTGCATAAAATCGAGCATTGCTTGCGGCACAAAATGCCCATTCGAGCCTTGGCGCAACAGCGTTGCTGGGTCATCATGGAAGCTATTGACAACCCCAATCGAGAGATCGGGCCGTAGCAGATCGTGGGCTGGCGTATTGATCGTTGCGCTGGATTCTGTCGCTGGATTCTGGTAGAGCACTTGTAAATCACGGTAGGTTGGAAACGAACCTGGATCGCCTATTGCAGCAATAAAGGCATCGTGCCAGCCATTGTGATCCCAACTGGTTTCTGCATGCATGAGGTCGATGGGGAGCAAGCCGCTGGTCACATACCAGAGATCATGTTCGTTGGCATCAGGATTATTGATCTCCATGCGGCCTTTATCGAAATACTGCACTGCTCGCTCACGGTCGGCTACTTGGGGATCGGGTTCGAGCAGAACGTCGGTTAAGGGAACAGGCCCCCATGTCCATGAGCGTTGGGCCGAGCCGTCAGTGACCAACGAATCATGGCGTTGCCAGCGCTCCTGAAAAACCCTTGCTGGCGAAGGTGCTGCCGTGGTAGGCAGGCTCGGAACAAGCACAGCGAGCATAGTCAGACCCAATGTCCAGAAACGACGACGCATACCAGATTCCTTTCATATCATATAAGAGCGGCGCGATTCCTCAGGATGGGGTGCATAGGTGAATGAGGATAGGTGTATCATACATGCTCAGCGCGGTATCGCGCATAAAAGCAACGTGATGCGCCTCTGATAGCCTGCTGAGAACCCTAGCTTGTTATGTTTGACGAGATTTTAAATAGAGCTAGAAGGAAAAACAATGCTTCCACTGTTAACTGAAACCCAACTTCGTCAGGAGCTAGCGCTTAGCCAAAAGCGGCTGGCAGAACGGCGAAATTATGGCCGAATAGAGCGGGTAGCGCGCTGTCTGCGCCTGTTGGCTGATCCAGCAGCTGCGGCCTTATTTTGTGAGGCCGCAGCCTTGCACGAACGCGTATTCCATGAACCGACCAGTTTTGATAGATTAACCAGAGCAAATCTCTATCGTTTAGCTGGCGAAAAGCACCTAGCCCAGCATTGGTTTCAAGCAACAACCGAGTATGCAGCGGCGCGGCTTGTGCGCTATCCACGCAATGCGACTGAGCAAACAAAAGCTGCGATTGGCTGGTATTTTCTCGGCGACTATGATCGGGTTCGGGAGTATAGTGTCCAGATTCGCAACGACCCTGATAATGATGGCGGAATGGCAGAATGGTTGACCACCCTGATACAGCTTGAAACTGCTCCCAATCAACAGCTGGCCCACCAATTTGTGACGACAATCGAAAAGTACATTCAGCACGATCAGATTCGTTTTTCCGATACAGGCTCAGTCACGATTTGGGATTGGTATGAACTTGCCTATCGTTATACCCAGCACCATTAGCGTACAATTGTAGGCATTGGTTTCAGCAAGAAAAGCCCAACGCAACCAATCAAGCAATAACGGAGGATAGGATATCTTTGGATAGCATGCCGATTGACCCCTTTGATTCACTTCCTGTGCGGCAGGCCGTCGTTCATCCAACGGCGTTTATTCCGTTTGAGCCAAGCCTTACTTTTATAGGTCGTGCGGTGGAATTAAAAGCCATGGCCGCTGCGCTGGTTCCAGTTCAAGCTGCGCTCGTTCTACTTGGGCCAAGCGGAATCGGTAAAACCAGCCTTGTGACTGAGTTCATCGCTCGTTATGGATACGCTTTTCATGGTGGGATCTTTTGGCTCAATTGTGCCAACCATAATTCGATTGAGCTTCAGCTTTCAGGCTATGCGCAGGAATTATCGATTGATGGAACTGGTTTGGATGGAGACCAACTGATTGAGCAGGTGATCAAGGCTTGGCAGTTGCCCATTCCACGCTTGCTGGTCTTTGATAGCTGCGACGATCCTCGCCTGCTAGAGCAATGGCAACCGCTGATTGGTGGCTGTCGGGTCTTGGTGACATCGCGCTTCGATCAGTGGTCAACCCTGAGCACGCTTCAGCTTGACGTGCTAACGTCGATCGAAAGTCGTGAACTTTTGCAGCAAGTCTGCCCGCGATTAAACGCTGGAGAAGCCACGACGCTTGCAGCTGATTTGGGCCATTTCCCATTGACGTTACATGTGGTAGCGAGCTATCTCCAAGCTGCTGCTTCACAGAGCGTGCAACGCTACCAACAGGCGTTAAGCTTGATCAAGCAGCAAACAAGCGTGGTTGTGTCGCAGCCATTAGATTGCGTAGCCAGCGTGCGCTTGACTATTAATCAGCTTGATAGTTTGGCCTTGGGCCTGCTCGATTGTGTTGCATGGTGTGCTTATGGCGTGCCGCTACCGCGTGCGCTTGTGCTAACGTTTATTGCTGCTGAAACGCCAGTTGATACCGCCGTTGCGACCTTGCAGCGCTTGCTGGACGTAGGGCTACTGAGCGGAACAAATGCGATCATCATTCATCAAATAGTGGGCCAGATCGTTCATACACAGGTGGGCGATCACGCCCATGCCATGCACGTTGTAGAACGGTGGCAGACCCAGCTTAATGCTTTAGATGGATCAGCTTATTTTGCCGCAATGCGTTGGGCGGCTCCCCATTTGCAGCAGCTTGCTAGCCTTATGCAGGGCTGGGGCGATCGGGCGGTTGCGATCTGTGCCAACCAACTTGCTGCTTATGCAGACGATTTGAACTGGGATTCGCTTGCAGAGTATTGGTATCAACAGGCTATGCTGGCACAAGAACGCTCATTGGGCTTGGTGCATGAGCAGCTTGCTACAAGTTTAAATAATTTGGCCGAAAGTTGTGTGCGCCAAGGCAAAACTCTGGCCGCTATCGATTATGCCCAACGCGCCTATCAGATCAATCGCCAGCTCTTTGGGGAAATTCATGAGACCACGATGTTTCACGCGCTTAGAGTAGGCCAAATGCTGCGTGCCCATGGTTCGTACCATTCAGCCCAAGCCTGGTATCGCCAAACCTTAGCGATTTTAGCGCAGCTTGATCCTGCGGAACACATCAGCACTATTCTTGAAGCGAACCTTGCTCTGATTGACCTTTTACAGCATGCTGGACAGGCGAAAGATGCTCAGCATATCTATCAACAGGCGATGCATATGCTCCATCCCTTCCCAATTACCAACGATATGGATGCGTATTGGGATCAATATCAAGCATTACAAGCAACGTATCCTCATCAGACCGATCAAACAATGGATTGTTAAAAGCAGTTGGCGGAACGCCAAAATTATGGCCACCTAGAACGAGTAGCTCATTGTCTGCATCTATTGGATGATCCAGATCATCGTGGATAGGAATAGTATTAATGGAAAAAATTCATTTTTTGGCGCGTGCAGTTGGCATTGATTGGATTGATGATGATATTTTAGCGATTGTTTTTGCTGATGATCCTGAGGAGCCTGCCGAATATCTTGAATTGCAACGTAGCTTTGCCGAGCCTGATGAACAGGATCTGGCGCTGGGCATGGATACCTATTGTCTCAGTACCGCAGCGGGTGCTACAACCTATGGCGGGATTACGAGCTTTGTTATTCGTGATAACCAATGCACTATCGACCTAGCGCCAAGCGCAGCAGCAGAAATCGGCATAGCGCAGTACCAGATTGAACTAAGCCTCGTAGCAGACGATAGACCAATTCTGTATGAGCATATCCGCCAACTTTTTCAGGCTGCGCCATCGGCTCCGCAGACGCTACTTTTAGCGTAACCGTTAGATCTGCTATTTGCCCTCTATTTGATGAAATTTTGTATCAAACCACCTAAGATGTGAACCAATCTACAACAACCTTTGGTGGTTTGATACCGATATTTAGCGTACACGATTTAGCCTATAGCAACTTATGGTGTGCCAGCCCACGAAATGCGATAAATAACCCCATTCATGTCATCGCTCACAAACAGCGAGCCATACGGTGCAAGCGTAATGCCAGCAACCCGCCCAAATTGGGCATATTGGCCATTTTGCTCCAGCAAAAAGCCAGTCAAGAAATCATCAACCGCCACTGGCCAGCCATTTTGAAAGCGCACGCGCACCACTTTATAGCCCGTGGGTGGGTTGCGATTCCACGAACCACGCATCGCCACAAAGGCATCGCCATGGTACTCAGCAGGAAACTGGGTTTGATCATAAAAGGCCATGCCAATTGGGGCACTATGGGCGGTGTAGGTCAAAATCGGTGCTTGGGTTTTGGCGCAAAACTCAGCCTTGGATTGATCTTTTGGGGCATTGGGAATATAGGGATCAATTTGTTGGTTGGCAAAACACCATGGCCAGCCATAATTGCCGCCTTGCTGGAGCAAATTCAGCTCTTCTGGGGGCTGATCATTGCCGCGCCAATCAGAACCATGGTCGAAACTCCAGAGATGTTGGCTGCCAGGATGCCAATCGAAGCCAATCGTATTGCGCAGCCCACTCGCATAAATTTGGCGATTGCTGCCGTCGAGTTCGGCAACAAGAATCGTCGCACTTTCTGGATTTGGTTCGGCGCAGGCATTGCAGGTGCTGCCAACCGTAATGTAGAGTTTGCCATCGGGTCCAACCGCCAGCGTGCGATTGGGATGTTGACCTGCATCAGGCAAATCATCAATTAACACGTTCCATTCGCCAAGCGAGCCATCATCGCGCAAGGTTGCTCGTTGCACGGTTTTATCGGTGGCAAGATACAACCAGCCTTCATGAATCGTCAGCCCATGGGCGAGGGGCAAGTTGCTTGCGACCATCCAAATGAGGTCTGCTTGGCCATTCTGGTCGCTATCTTCAAGCGCCAAAATATCGCCTTGTTCACGGCGGGTCACGTAGAGAATGCCATTGGGAGCCATGACCAGCATGCGGGCATTGCCAACATCCTTGGCCCAGACATCAATCCAAAATCCAGCTGGCAAGCGCAGTTGCTGCACTAGGGCTGGGTCAACAGGCAGTTTGGTCGGCTCCACAATTTCGCCATTCGGGGGTGGGGGGGCATTTTCGGCAAAAACGTGGCCTTGCATACTCAGCAGCAGTGCGATACTCGCGATGCCAAGCAATCGTCCAACGCGGCGGTGTGCCATTGCGCTTCCTCCTATGTGGTTCTAACCGAATTCTCTTACAGCGTTACTGGCACATTTCGTACCAACCAATAGCCAGCTTTGGTAAAACACGCTATGCTTGGCGCAAACCCTGAACCCAAACGCTGTTGTTTGGGCGTTGACGCAAAGGAAGATCGCAATGGACGCATGGTCTGAGATTGTCCGCGAGCTTACGCTTAAGCTCGTAGGTTGGCCGAGTGTCACCAATACCGCTGGTGAAGGCCAGTGGTCGCAGCAGTTGGCAGAATGGTTGGGCCAACAGCCCTATTTTGCCGCTCATCCGAGCCAGCTGCGCCTAGAGCGCACCGTCGACGATGGCTATGAGCGCTCGAATCTGTATGCACTGGTGCGTGGGACTGGCCCAACCACCGTCGTTTTGGCAGGCCACTACGATGTGGTGAGTATTGAGAATTATGGTAGCTTAGCCGAGTGGGCGACTGAGCCAGAGGCGTTGCTGCCGCGCTTGATTGCGAGCTTAGAGGCCAATGGCTCAAGCCCAAGCGACCAGCTGGCGCTTGACGATTTGCGTTCAGGCGATTTTCTGCCTGGGCGCGGCGCGTTGGATATGAAGAGCGGCTTGGCGGTTGGTTTAGCGGTGCTGCTGCACTTTGCCGCCCAATCAGAGCGGCGTGGTAATTTGCTGTTTATTGCCACGCCCGACGAAGAGGAAGCTTCGCATGGCGCGCGCTCAGCGGCGATTCACTTGCATGAACTGGCCAAGGAGTGGGGCCTTGAGCTGGCAGCAGCAATTAACCTTGATGCTACCAGCGATCAAGCTGCTGGAGAGCAAGGCCAAGCGATATTTTTGGGCACGGTGGGCAAGTTTCTGCCATTAATTTATTTACTTGGGCGCGAAACCCACGCTGGCTATCCGTTCGATGGAATCAATGTTAATCGCATGGCGGCAGCAGTAACCCAAGCAATTGAGTGTAATATCGATCTCTGCGATGAGGCCGAGGGCGAGCTTGCGCCCCCACCAATTAGCCTCAAACAGAGCGACCTCAAAGCATTCTACGATGTGACAACCCCAAGCACTGCATGGTGCTATTTTAATTATTTGACCCATGGCCGCCCAGCGAGCATGGTTCTCGAGCAATTTATGGCTGTGACTCGTGAAGCCCTCGACGCAGTGCTCGCAACCCAATTTGCGCAGGCGCAACGCTATGCAGCCTTGGTTGGCTCAGCAGCGCCAGTGCGTTGGCAAGCGCAGGTGCTGAGTTATGCCGACCTTGTGGTGCGCGCGCAGCAGCATGGCGGCCCCACATTTGCTAGCAATTTGGCAGAATTCACTGCTCAGTTGCAGGCTGATCGCACCCTCGATGCCCCAAATTTTAGCCGCCAACTGGTTGCCTATCTCTGGCGCTGCGCTGGGCTGAGTGGTCCGGCAGCGGTGGTCTGCTTTGGCTCGCTGCATTATCCACATAGTTTGGTTGCTGGGCATAACGAGCGTGAACGCCGCCTACGAGCCGCCTGCGAACGCCATGCCCAAGCGCTGGCCGCCGAACACACCACCACGATTAAGCTGCGGCCATTTTTCGCTGGAATTTCGGATATGAGCTTTTATGGCAGTGCGATGGAACACGCCGATCAAACGATTGTTGCTGCCAACACGCCGCTCTGGGGTTCACGCCTGAAATTTGATTACAACCTTGTGCGCACGCTCAATCTGCCTACAATCAATATTGGGCCTTGGGGCCGCGATTACCATCAGCGGCTGGAACGGGTCTACATGCCCTATTTACTCAACACGCTGCCCGAGCTGATTTGGCGTGTAGCCAACGATGTTTTGCAGGCGGGTTGATTGACGAATCGTGTTCATGAAAGGTGGAAGCATGACTCCTGCAAGTGTTCAATTTAAGCTTGGCGATTTTACCTGCACTGTGCTTTGTGATGGCACAAGTCCAATCGCCGAACCAATGCTTAGCTCGATTTTCTTGAGCAATAGTGCCGAGTTGATTAGCGGATTTCGGGCGCTATCCAGCCCGCTTTCGATTAGCCGTAATGTTTTATTGGTGCAACATGCTGGCAAGTATGTACTGATTGATACGGGTCAAGGCCCAATTGATCCGAATGATCCTGGCCACATGAGCGAGCTGCTGGCCAAGCTGGCAATTCCTGCTACGGCAATTGAGACAATTATCATCTCTCATTATCACGGCGATCATCTTGGCGGATTATTCGATGCAGACAATAACCTGTGTTTTCCGAATGCCCGTTTGATTGTGCCCAAGCGTGAACATGAAGCGGCCATGAGCGAGGAATCGCTGGCGAAGATGAATCCGCGTAATGCACACTTCTTGCGTCAAATCGTTGAGTTTTATGGGCAGCGCTTGGAGCCGCTTGCTGCTAATCAGGAGCTTGTGCCAGGCATCAGCTACGTGGATTTGCCCGGCCATACCCTCGGCCATAGTGGTGTTGTGCTTGAATCACAAGGCGAACGCCTGTTGCACGTTGTCGATGCGATCCATGTGCCGCTCCAACTGAATGTGGTCGATGCAATTCTGAAATATGATGCTGATGCGGATCAGGCAATTGCGACGCGGCGGACGATTGCCGAACCAACCGCTGCCAATACCATGCTGATGGCGTATCATTTTCCATTTCCTGGGGTTGGCCGAGTTGTTGCCAATGCCGACCAACTCAGTTGGGAGCCTGCCGAATTTGCGTCGGCAATCCCAGCCTAAACCATAACCTGGTGCGCTCACAAACGACTCCCACGGGGGTTGTTTGTGGTTTTAGGCCTGCTTTGACAGACAGAAATGGGATGAAGCAGAAACTGGTTTTATTTTACATAATAAATATGCATTAATTAACCTTAAAATGGTGATTGACGCAGCGCGATTTTCTTGCTATGGTCTGGCTAAAGCGCTTCAATCGTTGCACAGAAAGGAATGCATATGCCAATGCTTGAAACCCTCATGCAGGCGGGGATGACCGTTCAGGAGGCGTATCGAGCTGTCCGCAACCAAATTACCCCCGCCATGATCGAGAATCTGCGTTGGATGCAGCAGCATCGGCCAGATCAATTGGCGCGCTATGCTGCCGAATGGGAACGAGCTGGCTGCACGCCGCCATGGGCCGATTTGCTCGATGGTTGGTCAAACCCTGGCACATCTAGCACAGATGCCAATGACAGCACATAAGTGCATTATTCTTGAATTAATGCTGGCTGATCGTTGCTTGATGCGCCTTCTTCCATGGTTGGCTCGGCTCCGACACTGCCCAGTGGTGGCTCGCCCAGCACGCGCAAGGTTGCGGTTGCGCCATGCTGGGTTATGCTGCTGATTCGCCCGCTTTCCAGCCAGCCGTTAATTGCCTCAATTGGCACAACAATTTCGTGCACCAAGCCAACTGCTGGGCTTGCCAACTCAGCGGTGGTTCCTGCAAAGCTCACAGCCCCATGGTTCAGCACCAGTAGATTAGTCACGATTGGTTCAATTACCACCTCGCCCGAGGTTGGCACAAGTTGGGTGGTCAGAATGCGCATGAATGTGGTTTTGCCAGCGTCATTTGGCCCCAACAAACCAAACATCCCCGCGCCAATCGAGAGCGAAATATCATCCAATGCGCGATAGCTTCCGTATTGTTTAACCAGATGTTTAAATTGACTACGATCCAATAACCAGAGCTGGCATCGCCCATGGCACGCTCAACGATCAGCGTCAGTTTCCTCAAAGTTATTGGGAAGCTCGTGGTGACGCATCATGGCGGCAGCGTCGAATTGCCCTCGTGGCTGGCCCAAGTTTGTTAGCGCTTGGGGTCGTACTTAAGGATGACGAATCCGACCTCATCCCAGCACAGGCTAATGAGCTTTAACTGTTTGATTACGAGCACCTGTGTGCATAGATTCGTTGGGTTAATGCGCAAACTAGTGCTAGCATTAGGGGTAGGTTCTCTGCTGAAAGGATAGATCATGACCGTAAGCGATCTCGACCAGTGTGCAACCGAACCCATTCATATTCCAGGCATGATTCAGGCGCATGGCTTATTGCTGGTGCTGAGCGAGCCGGATTTTCAGATTCTGCAAATTAGCGCTAACAGTTTGGATTTTACTGGCTATACGCCTGAACAGCTGTTAAATCAATCGTTAGAGTTGCTGATTACCAGCGAGCAACTTGAGTATTTACGCTCGGTTGTGGCCCACGAACAGCTCGATCAAAATCCGCTCTATCTTTGGACGGTTCCGTTGCAAGCCACGCAAAAGGTATGTGACGGGATTTTACACCGCCATCAGGGGCAGCTGATTCTTGAATTCGAGCCTACGCTCACCAGCGGTACGGGGCCACACGATGGCTACCGCATGGTGCGCAGTATCGTCGCCCGTTTGCAACAGATTCCTGAGTTTCAGCCATTTTGCGATGAAACTGTGCGTGCTGTGCGCCAACTGACCGGTTTTGATCGGGTGATGATCTATCAATTTGATGCTGATGGCCATGGGACAGTGATTGCCGAAGCGGTTGATTCCAACCAAGAATCGTTTCTCGGTTTGCATTATCCGGCCTCGGATATTCCGCCCCAAGCGCGGGCGTTGTATCTGCGCAATTGGCTGCGGCTAATTCCCGATGCGCGTTATACGCCAGTTGCGATTGTGGCCGCAGCCAAGCCCGACCATGAGCCGCTTGATTTGAGTTATAGCGTTTTGCGCAGCGTCTCGCCAGTGCATCGCGAATATCTCGCCAATATGGGTGTGCGGGCCTCGATGTCGGTTTCATTGGTTTATGAAGGCCAGTTATGGGGTTTGATTGCCTGCCATCATGCCGAGCCACACTATCTTTCGTGTACCCTGCGTTCTGCCTGCGAGGTTTTGGGCCAGTCGGTATCGTTGGCGCTGACCAGTAAAGTTCACCATCACGATCATACAGCTACCCAGCAACTGGTGGGCATTCAAACCAGCTTGCTTCAACAGATGACGACCGCTCAGCGCTGGATGGATGGCTTGGTTGAAGGCCAACATACGCTGCTCGATTTAATTGCCGCTGGTGGCGTTGCGATTCACACCAACGATGAGCTAGTGGTGCTTGGCCAAACGCCCAGCACCCAACATATTCGAGCGATTATTAGCTGGATTCGGGCGCAGCCAGCGACGATTGATGATGGCTATCACACTGCATCGTTGGCAACCAAGCATCCGCCATTTGCGGCCTTAGCTGCGGTGGCAAGTGGCGTGCTGGCATTTCCCTTGGTTGGCGCAACTGATCAATATCTGCTCTGGTTTCGCCCAGAAGAGATTCAAACGATTACATGGGCTGGCGAACCAACCAAAGCCGTCACAATCGCCGATGATGGCATTCGAATTAGCCCACGCCAATCGTTTGCCCAATGGAAAGAGCAGCGGGCCTTGCATAGTGTTGCGTGGACAGATGCAGAGCTGTCTGTTGCACGGACAATGCGCGATACGATTCGGACGCTGCTTTTGCAACAAGCTACCGCCTTGACAACGCTTAATCGTGCTTTGGAGCAAAGCAACGCCGAGCTTGATGCCTTTGCCTATAGCGCCTCGCACGATTTAAAAGAACCGTTGCGCGGCATTCACACCTATGCTCATTTTCTGCTCGAAGATTATGCCGATAAAGTTGATGATGCTGGCCAAGCTAAGCTCCAAACGATGTTGCGCTTGACTCAACGCATGGATGCTTTGCTCGATTCGCTGCTGCATCATTCGCGGCTGGGGCGGGTTGAATTGCAATTTCAGCCAGTTAATTTGGCCACGTTAATCCATGATGTGGCTGAAACCTTATTCATTCAGCCCGACATGCTTGAAATTCGCATTCCTAGCCCATTACCGCTGCTGTTTGCTGATCCGCTGCATCTCAGCGAGGTAATGCAAAATCTGCTGAGCAATGCGCTCAAATATTCGCAGGCAGCCCAAAAATGGGTCGAAATTACGGCCACAGCGCTGCCCTTGGACGCAGAGCAGCAGCCTTGGTATCGAATTGCAGTCCAAGATAATGGAATTGGGATTGCCGAAGCGCATTATGAAACGATCTTTCGGCTCTTCAAACGTCTCCACGGGCGCGATCATTTTGGCGGCGGCACGGGCGTTGGCCTGACTATTGCAAAGAAGATCATTGAGCGCCATGGTGGTATATTAGCGGTGCAATCAACGCTCGGGAAGGGCACAACCTTCACCTTTACCCTCCGTGGAGCCTAGTATGTACCAAGCATTACGCAAACGCCAACTCTTAGTTATTGATGATAGTGATGAAGACTGTGCTCTGATTGAGCGCAGTTTTTCGCGCTTTAATACTGCGCTGGAGATTGTGCGGTGTGCCGATGGCGATCAGGCACTCCATTTTTTGCACGAAACATCGGTGGCGCTGCCGCGTGGCACGCTGCCCGACCTGATTCTTTTGGATTTGAATTTGCCGGCAATGGATGGGTTTACGGTTTTAGCTGAGATCAAAACCTCACCAGTGTTGCGTCAAATTCCGGTTGTTATTCTCACCACCTCGGCCAATCCTGATGCGATCACCCGTTGTTATCAGGATGGGGCCAATAGCTACCTGGTTAAGTCGCTTAATGTCGCAGGCTTTCAACAGACGATGCACGTCCTCTATCGTTATTGGTTTGAGGTCGTGTGTCATCCTTATGGACGGTAACGAATGCTCGATTCACATGCTTGGACTATTTTGATTCTTGATGATCAGGAGGCTGATCGTTATCGTTATCGGCGCTTGATTCAGCGTGATCAGGCCGCGACCTATCGGGTGCTCGAAGCCGAAACTGCTGACCAAGCGCGGCAGATTTGGCAGACAACTGCATTGGATGTGCTGATTCTTGATTATTCGCTGCCGCCGACCGATGGCCTGCAAGTATTGATGGAGATTCTTGCTTATCCACATGCCCATGAAGTGGCCTGCATTATGCTGACTGGCGTTGGTAACGAACAGGTTGCGGTGGAGGCTATGAAGCATGGGGCCTACGATTACGTTGTAAAATCGACGGCGCTTGATCAGACATTTGTGATTACGTTACAGAAAACGATCGAGCGGGTGCAGTTGCGGCGGCAAATTGTGGCCCAGCAAGCAGCGTTACAGGCAACCAACCAGCAATTGCGCGAAGCATTAATTATCCAAGCCCGCACTGAAGCCCAAGCTACCTGTTTGGCCGAAATTGGCATGCTTCTGTATCGGTTGCAAACCGACCCAGCCAGCATTACTGGCGTATTAGAACGAATTATCCAGACGCTTGGCCAAGGCTGGATCTGTTTCGTTGCCCTGCTTGATCGTGATGAGCAATGGTTGCCTGAACTGGCGCTGGCCAGTGCGCCCGATTGTGCAGCAGTTGGCACGCAAATGATGCATGCCTATGCAAGCGATCCTCATGTTCAAGGCTGTTTAACGCGCATTATTCTGGCATCCGATAGTCTGGAATTTGCCCAATTGGTGAGCACAGCCACGCTCTTCCCAGTTGATGGCGTAAGCCAACTGTTTGCCTTGAAATCAGCTCATCACTGCTATGGCATCTTTGGCATTTACCAGTCAGCGACGATCGAGTCTGATGCAATTGATCCGCAGTTTCTGCAGGAGATTTGCTTGCGCCTGACCAATGCATTCGAGCATGCGGCGCTTTATCGCGATGCCCAAACCGCAATTGCCGATCGCGAAGCCTTTTTATCGATCGCTTCGCATGAACTCAAAAATCCGTTGGCTGGGTTGCTCGGGCGCACCCAATTGTTACAACGCCGCATGGCACGCTCAGCGCCGCTCGCCCAGATGCAAGCCGATCTGACGATGATTCTCGAACAAGGCAATCGGCTGAATACCTTGCTGAGCGAGTTGCTTGATATTTCGCGCCTGACTGAAGGCCAACTCGAAATTCAGCGTCAGCCAGTCGACCTTGGTTCGTTGCTTGATGATGTGCTGATTGCGATGCAGGCAATGTCCACCCGCCATCACATTGTCCAAGTCTCAGCGCCTGGCTCAATGATGGTGTATGGCGATGCACGGCGCTTAGAGCAGGTATTGGTTAACTTATTGCAAAACGCGGTTAAATATAGCCCCGACGGTGGCACAATTACCGTCGAAGCAACGATGCAAGCCCACGAGGTTCGCATCCAAATTCACGATCAAGGAATTGGGATTCCTAAAACAGCCTTGCCACACGTGTTTAAACGCTTTTATCGCGTGCCCTCAGAACGCATGCATATGATTTCTGGCTCTGGGATTGGCTTGTATGTGGTGAAGGAAATTGTGGCGGCTCACGGTGGTAGCATCGAGGTCGAGTCGCACGAGGGCATCGGCAGTTGCTTTACGATTCGGATTCCAACCATGAGTTCTAATCTGCCAATAGCCTAAGCAGATCTATCAAGCAACGCACTGCTCATGTGATTAAGTGAGCAGTGCGTTTTTGGTTAAGTGCTCATTTTGATTCGATTGGCACGCCGCCGAAATTGGTTTTGAACATAACGCCATCGAATGCGCCACCGACAAATTGCAGCGTCTTTGGACTACTCGCTGGAATCAGGGCAACATTATTCTTGACATCGTATATATTCCCTTGATCGGTACGGATAGCTGTAACCCCGTCAGGTACAATCATTGCTACCTTGACCAACCCAGAAGCATCGGTTTCACCAAGATAGATGCCCGAAGTGGCCAGTCGAGCTGATTTCTCACATGTTCCGGAAGCCATAAGTTGCTCCCCCGACCCAGATGTAGATAATAGGCATAGCTCATCGTTGATTGCTGGGGCTATATAATAGTGGCGCTCAGCATCTGCGATCGCCAGCCGTACCCGCGACACATCTTGAAGCCGATCATTGACAGGGAGTTGCTGAAACCCCTCAGGAAGTTTATCGCGATTGGTCATAGGGCGTTGCAAAATAGCTATATGAGGCTGTGGCAGCTCTTTACCCGAAGTTGCAGAACTACCATTTGTTGGGATTAGCGCAAGGACACCTATAATTCCAATCACAACGATAGAAAGACTAAAAATGGTAGTAATTTGAAAGCTTTCGCGTTTGCGTGAACGTAGCATAAACCCATCCTTTTATCGAGTTTCGGCATCAAAATAATCACATTTTGCGGTTATAGAATTTGAACTTGTATTCCAGCAGGCAGCTTTCAATGTTCCTGGCGAAATTACCTTGAAGGCATAACTAGAACCATAGGTTATGTATAAATTATTATTGTTGCTATCCTTAAAGTATATGGCAACCGAAGAACCATTTCCTTCGTAGATTTCGTTGTACTTTTTATACGAAAAGCCTGTGACAATCGCGTTATTCGCCAAGATAACATCGCAATGATAACGAAATCGGGGAGCGATAACTCCTGAACATGCAGCCATAGCAGAAGATGGCGCAGTTATCATGCTCGTTGCAACAAGTATGATAATCAGCAGCAAACGCCAATGATGAGCAGAAGCATGCTTATTTGGGCCAATTAATGCTCAAAATTTAAATAGTTGAAACAACATCAAACCTCTCCTTAATCAACATGAAGCGATTGATTTGAGAAAGTGGAGGATGTAAGGCTGGAGTCTCTCAAAAACATACTACCAGCATGATCATATTTTTGTCAATAGAATAATTAAAAAATCCTGAAATACCCAATCTTGATCTGAATAGGAGTATTTTTCCATGCGTGATATAGTGCTGATTCTGATTTTTAGCGTGGTAGCAATACTGCAACTTCGCTATCCTAAGCTATTTTTTCAACTGACTTTTTTTCGCGACCCCAGCCAGGCAACTCCAGCCCATTACGCATTACTCCGAGGCATTGCTCTATTTAATCTTGTTCTTGTGCTGATACTGCTTAGTTGTGTAATCTTGGTATTTATCTGAGCACGATTGAGTGATTTGGTGAATGAGATTTGCATAGGTTTCAGCGCTCACTCTGCATGGTTAAGTCAGATAGACACTGGTTTTGCAAATTGGACAGATTCCCTGCTTGAGATTACAGTAGAGTTGCGTGCCACAGGTGCGGCAGATTGCGAATTGACAAAACCCATGATCAGGGCCAACCCATGCTGGATCTACCTGTGTGTTATATGTTTCGTTATAGGTGGCGAAATCAGGATAGGCAATCGCGTGGATTTCCCATGGCTCCCAAGCAAGGGTTCCATCGGGCATTTGCTCATAGAGCCGGGTCGCGCTTCCTAGGAAAAAATGCGATTGGACAATCGGAACATCGGTTCCGGTTAATGTTCGATCGGCAAAAACTCGTTGCAGAATTGCTAGTAACACTTCATCAGGAGCCGCTTGCAAGGTTTCAATCAGCGCATAGTGGTCAGGTGTGAGGCTATCCATAAAACTTTTTCCTTCTCCAATTCTATTATTAATCTAATTTAGCAGAGTGCAATGATTTGAATATCGGTCGTTTGTTGTAGGCGGTATGCCAAAGGCTCCTCGTCTATAACGAGGAGCCTTTAATTTAGGGGCTTTTGATGATTACTGTTTAGGCGACATCAAAGCTCCATGTAACCCCAAAGCGATCGGTCAGCATCCCAAAGAGCTGTGCCCATGGCGATTGGGCGATTGGCTCGATGATTGTTGCCTCAACTGCTAGTTGCTCCCACAGTTCCAACAATTCGTTGGGCTGCTCGCCGCGCAAGGCAATAAAAAATGGTGCTTGGGTGATCGTCATGCCATGTTCGCGGTAGGTTGTCGGTTGCGCTGTTGGCGCTGCTGGAGTTGGCACATCGTAGGCCATGAGTTGAAAGCCGCTATCGGCAATAACTTGGCCCCACACAATCTGATTGGCAAGTGGCGTTGTTTGAGGTGCACCAAAATCGCCGTAGGTTCGCACTGTTAGTGTACCGCCAAATACGGCCTGATAAAATTCGAGCGCTTGGCGAGCATTGCCATGAAAGTTCAAATGGGTAATTGCGGTGATCGACATCGAATGGCTCCTTGCTTGATGATTGCTGAAATGAGCAGCGACAGCACAACAACTGCTATCTACCAATGAGTATAGAGTATGATTAGGTCAGAATCAGTCCTAATTAATGAAAGATACGTGTATGTATAGTCCAACCACCCGTTTATTGACGATCCTCGAATTATTGCAATCGCATCGCCAGTTGAGCGGTTCGCAACTGGCCAGTCGGCTTGAAATTAGCTCGCGCTCAATCCGGCGCTATATTGTGATGTTGCAGGATATGGGGATTCCAATCGAGGCTGAGCGTGGCCCAGATGGAGCCTACTATCTCGGGCGAGGGGTTAAACTGCCGCCGCTGATGATCACCAATCAAGAGGCAAGCGCCTTGGTGCTGGGCTTACTCGTGCTTCAGGCCTTTCATTTTCCAGTCGAGTTGGTGGCAATTGAGGGTGCGTTGGCCAAGCTTGAGCGGGTTATGCCCGAAGCGCTCTTAGAGCAAGTGCGCGCCTTGCAAGCAGCGTTGAGTTTTAATGTTAAGGCCTCACCAACCGCATTGCAGCCAAACGTGGTTGGGCGCTTGAGTTTGGCGGTGCATACATGTCAGTCGCTGAGCATGCGCTATATGTCACTCAACGGAGCTGAATCAACCAGACTGTTTGATCCATATGGAGTTGTGTATTATCAGGGGTTTTGGTATGCGGTGGGCTATTGCCATACGCGCCGCGATTTGCGCACCTTTCGGCTTGATCGAATCAGCGAGCTACAAGCAACAGATCAAACATTCGCCAAGCCTGTGGGTTTTGATCCTATCCAATATGTGCACACTTCATTTGCTACCATGCCTGGCCAATATCCGATTGAGATTGTGCTTGAGGCTAGTATGAGCCACGTGCAGCAGGTGCTGCCGCCCGCTGCTGGCAGCTTCGAAGCAACCCCAGCAGGCATTATTTGGCGGCGTGAGGTCGCTGATTTATGGCCCACCGCCCATCTTCTACTCCAATTTGATTTTCCTGTGAACATTCGTCAGCCCGCCGAGCTACGCACGATTATGCAGCAACTTGCAGCTAAAGCGTTGCGTTTATCGGAAGAATAGTCTGTTGTACAAATTGATAAATTGATTTTTCGAACTAAACATAGGATTATAGCCACGCCATAGAATAGAGATTTTTGAATTGAGGCAACATCATGCGACGCTGGCTAGGTATTGGAATCGGATTGATTGTGCTGGTTGGGATTGGCTGGTTTGTAATTAACGGGTTTGCTGCGGCGGAACCTCGGCGCGCGGTGTATCGCGGCTCAGCGGCAAGTATTGCATTGCGGGGCGATGCATTTACGAAGGCAGGCGTGACGGTGCAATCAACGAGCGATCCGCTACCAACCTATCCATTGAGCATCCTCTATCTTGATGCAGAAGCACTCAATCTGATTGATCTGGAGTGGCTACGAACACGCTATGAACGTGAAACTATGATTGTTGGGGTTGATGTGCAAGCGATCGTCTTGAGTGCAGGCCTAAACAGTCCGTTGACGGCGGACAATCTGGAATTGCGCGACAATCAGATTATTACATCGACCGCCTTGAAAATAAACGGAATCTTTAAGAATGGCGAAAGCCTCGGCGTAAGCTATGCTCCTAACATTAGCCGCTTGATTAGCGAAACTCAGGAAGAATATCGCCGAAGTACCGAGTGATGGTGGCAGGCCGATAATCGTATACAAACGCTCCAGAATCAACTACTATGAAGCCGAGATGCTTTTGGTTGTGTCAAGGAGAATTTGGATGCAGCATTTAGCGCAAGAACAAAAACCAATTCCTGCAATTATCAACTTAACTGATCGCCAGTTTAAGGCTGATCCATTTACGGTGTATGCCCGTTTGCGCCGCGATCAGCCAGTGGCCAAAGCCAGACTTGGCTCGCTGCAAACCTGGATCGTGACCCGCTACGCTGATGTGGTTGAGATTCTGAAAAATGATCGGCTCTTTGTCAAAAACTATAAAAACGCCCAATCGTTGGAGCAGCAACGCAAACGGCCTTGGATGCCCAAACTCTTTGAGGCGCTTGAATCGAATATGCTCGATCAAGATAGCCCTGACCATGGCCGCTTGCGCGCATTAGTGCATAAAGCCTTCACACCCCAACGGGTCGAGGAAATGCGCCCGCGCATTCAACAGATTGCCGAAGCCTTATTAATGAGCACCCAACAACGTGGCCGAGGCGATTTGATTGCCGATTTTGCCTTGCCATTGCCGCTCACAGTCATCGTTGAATTATTGGGTATTCCCAGCGAAGATCGCCAGAAATTTCATCGCTGGTCAAAATATGTTTTGAGCACGCCAACGATTGGCAATGTGCTGTTGGCAATTCCCGCGATTATGGCGCAGATGAAATATCTGAAACTGTTATTTGCCCAACGCCGCAACGAACCGCAAGCTGATTTGCTGACCGCCTTGGTGCAGGCCGAAGCTGATGGCGATCGGTTCAGCGAAGACGAATTGGTGGCGATGGTCTTTTTGTTGATGCTGGCTGGCCATGAAACAACCGTCAATTTGCTTTCATCGGGCACGTTGGCCTTGTTGCAAAATCCTGAGCAATTGGCCTTATTGCGCCGTTCGCCAGAGCTGATCAAATCGGCAGTTGAGGAGTTAGTGCGGTTTACGGCTCCGGTTGAAACCGCCACCGAGCGCTATGCCGCCGAAGATGTAATCGTTGCCGATACCAAAATTGCCAAAGGCGATCTGCTATTGGTTGCGTTGGCCTCGGCCAATCGTGATGAGCAGCAATTTTCTCATCCTGATGAACTAGACATAACACGTGAAAAAAATCGTCATGTTGGCTTTGGGCTGGGCATTCACTACTGTTTAGGAGCGCCATTAGCCCGTATGGAAGCCCAAATTGGGCTGCGATTGCTGTTTGATCTGCGGCCAAATTTGCGTTTGGCAGTGCCCGCTGCGCAATTGCGCTGGCGCTCAACCGCTGTTGTGCGTGGCTTGCAAAGCTTGCCAGTTGCATGGTAATGGTTTAAATAGCACTAAAATACGAAGCAGCGCCAGCAACTATTCGATTGCTGACGCTGCTTGCTACTCAACATAACGATAATTTGGGTTTACTTGTAGCTTTGTAAAAAAGCCAGCAAGTCGCTGGTGACTTGGGTTTTGTGGCTGGCTAAAAGGCCATGCGGCGCATCGTCGTACTCATGAACTTGGGCGTTGGGTAGGGCTGCGGCAACCGCGCGGGCGGTTGGCTCAATTGGCACAATCGCATCGCCAGTTCCATGAATCACCAAGGTCGGCACGCTGATTGCCGCCAGATCTGGCCGAAAATCGGTTTGTGAAAACGCCGTAATACACTCGAGAGTTGCTTTAAGGCCAGCCTGCATGGCCAATTGTTGCGACCAAGCAATCACTTCAGGGCTGACAGGCCGACTAATCACACCGACTCCATAAAAATCTTTGAAGAAGGTAGCATAAAAGGCGGCCCGATCTTTGGTGATTTGGGCTTGCATGGTTTCAAACACGCTTGCTGCAACGCCGTCGGGATTATCATCGCTGCGCAAAAGATACGGTACAACCGAGCCAATCAGGGCCGCTTGCGCAACATGTGCACCCTTGTGGCGTTGAAAATAGCGGGCCACTTCGCCGCCGCCCATCGAAAACCCAACCAGCGTTGCTTGGGTTGCATTGGTCGCAGTAAGCACATCGGCGAGATCGTCGGCAAAGGTATCGTAGTCATAGCCTGTCCATGGTTGCTCAGAGCGGCCAAAGCCTCGTCGATCGTAGGCAATCACCTCAAATCCCGCTGCCGCAATCGGCAATGCCACATCATCCCAGGTATCGGCAGTCAAGGGCCAGCCATGAATCAAGATGACTGGTCGACCTGAACCCCAGCGTTTGGCATACAGCTGAACCCCATCACGGGTTGTAATCTGCATAAACATACTCCTTGTTCTTTCATCTTATGCTGGTGATGCATAATGCTGCTGCCCTTCAAGCACGATATATACCAATGGCTGCTAAAAGCCCTGATAGGCAGCGCTAATTGGCTGAATTGCAAAGCCATACTGAGCCAATGCTGCTGCAATGCCATCCTGTAGGTGCGCACTAATATGCACATGCGCTAGCTGAA
Organism: Herpetosiphon giganteus; assembly: GCF_016907925.1. Lineage (GTDB taxonomy): Bacteria > Chloroflexota > Chloroflexia > Chloroflexales > Herpetosiphonaceae > Herpetosiphon > Herpetosiphon giganteus. Next base: position 56,911 of record NZ_JAFBCZ010000022.1, read on the forward strand.
CACCTAATTGAGTCAGCGTTTGCGCCATCGTTCCATCAATCCCTACCAAAAGCACAGCGGCACCTAGCAGAGTAACTGCTTTGGTCATTTGCACAATTTGGTTGACGCTAGTTGGGTCAATTTCAGGCACACCCGTCAGATCAATAATGACTTGTTCTGCTTGCCAATCGACAATTGCGGTCAACAGATCTTCGGTCAATTCTTGGGCACGAATCGTATCCATCTGGCCAATTACTGGAACGACGAGAATCCCATCGTAGACCGGCATAATTGGCATCGAGCGTTCGCGTAAGAGTGAAACTAGCCGCTCTTGATCGGCCAGACTTGTGCGCAGGGCTTGCTCACGCTCGGTCGCATAAACCACAAAACATGCGGTGCTATCGCGCAACACAAGATCATGGACGGCGGCCTGAAGCGTAGGATACTCGGGATCATCAAGTGGATAGCTGTTGTTGAGCATATTGGTCAGCGCGGTTGCGATAATCTGGATAATCACCGCAATTGATTCCGGGGTATAGTCTGGGTCATGCACGCGAAGCTTGGTCATGCGCTCGGCGAAAATTTCAATTGGTTGGGTTTCCGCGAAGTGAGCAATAACATTCTCGGCGATTACCCCTGCCAAGCGCGAGCAATCGTTTGCGGTCATTGCCGCATAGATTGTGCCCTCGGCGGCAGCAATGCCAGCGGTAAGCAGGCTACAAAATTTGGCATGATCGGTGGTTAACATGGTGGCTAAGCGCTGGTTGATCACAAAAACTCCCTTGTTGTGAAGTGCTGTGAGAGGCATAAAGCAAGCTCAATACCAAGCCTAGAGCGCTCGTTAATCTGTTGTTGATAATTATTCGAAGCAGCGGCAACGCTATGTATAGCAATAGCGTTGCCACAAATACGTTAAGTGGTTTTTGGTTGATTTAGTGCAGGATTGCGCCCAAGATTGCGCCAGCAGCAATGCCTTTGATCCAGCCACCAGCGAGCCAGCCAAGCGCCAATTTTCGGGGAATTGGCATATGGATATAGGTTCCGCCACCAGAGCCAATGCCGAGGGCCAATCCAAGCAATGCCCCAAAGCCAAGCCCACTTGGCAGCGATTTTGGATTAATCAGCAGCCAATAGGTTGCGATAAAGATGCTAATTAAGATGAAGGTTACTGCGGAGATTAACGGCGTATTGAGTTGATCGAATGGTCGCCAGAGGGTCGGATTTTCGTCATACAGCGGGCGCAGAAAAAGCCGATGCAGAAGTATATCGAGCACCGTCCAAGCAACGAGGATAGCGAAGCCAGTCAACACAAAGCGAATGATCATGTGATGCTCCTTGCTATGAAGTAGTTTCTGTGAAAACTATCACATCAGCCGAAGAAGCGTCAAGCAAGGGAACATTCTCGCCCAAGCTGACGTTGTGTTATCCATAAACAGATTTATATTATGTAGGAGAAACTCGTATGCGTCACATACTATCTATACTAGTTGCTAGCATCCTGATCATTGGCTGTGGAACCACCAATAGCCCAACAGCTCAACCAACCACCGTACCGACAATCAATCCTGAAGCGAACCAGGCAAATTTAATTGGCTCGCGCTGGAACGTGTTAACAATTAATGGCCAACCCTTAGTTGGGCAAAATGCCTTGCCATTCACCATTGAATCAGCCAGCACCGTATCAGGGAATAGTGGCTGTAATTCCTATGGTGGGCCAATCAGTATTGATGGCTCAACGATGCAGATTGGGCCGCTTGTTTCGACGTTAATGGCCTGTGCCGACAATGATGTTCAAACCCAAGAAATTGCCCTGCTACGCGCATTTGAGCAAGTCCGCAGCTATCAACAAACCGACGCAAACTTAAGTTTGCTTGATGAGCAGGGAACCGTCGTGGTGACACTTGCCAAACAACCCTAGTCAAACGAAGATATATTTTTATTGACATAATGATTATTGAATTTATGACCTAACGAGAGAAGGGAGTGGAGGAATGAAACCCATCATTGCTCGCGAATGCTCCCGTTTTAGCGCCCATTGGCTCCATATAGTGTACTCATTGAAAAATACAGCCCTGATGATTTCCTCCCATGGAATCAGATCAAGATCATCGGTCATCAAACCTCCCGATAACGACAGCCCTTCATAGATTTTGCCGCGCTGGGCATCAGGCTCGAGGAAACTAATCCAACCGACGATAGTTTCACCTGGAAAGGCTATCCGATCATCTGCTAGCATAGCATGCTGGGTAATGTCAACCAGCACTGTAAGAAATTATATTTACATAATAAAAAAAGCTTTTTCTGTTTGGCTTGATCCACTATAATTGCCAGTGCAGTCTCTGCCCGTAACCAGCATATGCGTGCTTATCACAAAGGATTGTGCAATGTCGCGAGCTACGATTCAGGCGCTCTTTCTCAAACCAGCCAAGGGTCAGGCGCTGGTTGATGTCAGCGCAATTGGCATGACCATGCAGCAAGGCCATGGAATTGTTGGCGATTGTCAGGGTCATCCTTTGAGTCCTCGGCAAGTGTTAGTGCTCCGGCGCGAAGATCTTGATGCGTTTAATCTGCACGCAGGCGATTTGCGCGAAAATATTGTGCTAGCAGGGCTGCCAGAGGCTGAATTCGTGCCCGGTGCAGTGCTGCATGGAGGCAAGTGCGTGCAAATTCGGCTTACTTTTCATTGTGAACCGTGTAAGCGAATCGCCCATGTACTTGGCAGGCCAATTAAGGAGATTGTTGGCAAACGCGGAATTTTAGGAACGGTGCTTGCTGGTGGTGAGCTACGTTGTGGCGATGCGGTCCTTGTTGGCGCGGAGACTCTGCCGCCACTTTCGAATGTACCCTATAACCGATTTTTGAGCTTTATTGCTTCCGTTCCCTATGCTAAAGTTGTAAGCTACAAAGAAATTGTGCTTGGGATGGGCGTAGCAAACAGTTTTATGCGGGTTATTCCGCACTATCTGCAAAAAACAGCGCCCGAGCACTATCCGATTCATCGGGTGGTTGATACACAAGGTCGGCTGCTGCCTCACTATATTCCGAACCAAATTGAAGCTTTGCAGGCTGAAGGTATCGCGGTAGTTAAGCTTGATAGCATTGAACCAGCAGGGTATCAACTCGATCTTAAGCGCTATGGGTGGCGTGGAAAATAGCGCAACCAGCGGCGATTCTTCACAAATAGCGATTCAGAAAGGATCTGTATGACGAAGGAACCAGCGGTTAAAGGCCCAGCTTCCTATTTTCCAGCAATCGAAAAAACCTATGGCCATTCGATTGATCATTGGATGACGATTCTCGCTGGCATGACGGACAAAACCCATATGCAGATGGTTGCTGCTTTGAAGGCCGAGTATGCTATGGGCCATGGCCATGCGAATGCGCTGGTTGCCTATTATCGCGCCCAAAAGCAATAGATCTGAACGCTCGTGACGGTCTTGTGCCCTGCATCACGTATGAGAAAAACAGCGTAATCCTGTTATTGATCTGCTTGTTAAGTATAAAAGATGGCTTGTTGGATTTGCTAATCACGTTCAACCATTTCTGCTTGATGATAGCGAGCAGATGTTCAGGAGTAGGAATACCTGATCGATTCCAGATCTGTTCCAACTCATCTTTTTTAAATTGTGCCTCACTACAGCTTCAATGAGTGGCAATGGCGCTATAGTGAGGCACAAGGATGCTATGAATGGGCGTTAGCGGTACGGGAAGCACTCTTGGGTGATGCGCACCCGATACCCAGACGACGCGTAACAAGCCCGCCGCATTAACCTGTACGTCTAAATCAAGAGCCTCGAGGTTACAAAAATACTACAGGATGGGACGCGATGGAGTTTCGGCTCATGGATATTCCCTATAAAGTTTACGATATGGTCATTCGTAGAGTAACGATGGTTTGTGCGGAAATACCCCTCCCCGCGGAATCGACCCGGCGGGCATGGATTGGCGTGTATCCTCTGACCAATAATGAATTTAATATTCGTTATTTTGAGGTGGAACGGCATTTAATTGATATTAATGATGACATTGGGGAATTTTCATTATTGAATAAGGAGTGGTATCGGAATGTCACGGCAGACGAACTGTGGATCATCCTTAGTAAATGGCTGGACGATTTCAACCAGCTCGTCCAGCCATATCGCAATGATTATCCCATTTAGGGGTTAAACGCAAGACCACTCAAATAAGGATTATGGTAGCTGGTATTACTGCATACCGCAGATCCGCGACGCGATGCACACCCTCTTAACCACCACGATTGAGAGCATCGTCGCTGCCCAACAGTATGACAAACGCCCCGACCGCGCCACATTTTGTCCGAGCACGCTCGTCCAAACCCTCGTCTATGGCATCTGGCCCAGCCAACCGCCACGATCGAACAGCTGGCCCAGATGGCCTGCCGCTCTGATGATCAAAAAAGATGCCGTTCAGGCAGATACCTAAACGGCATCGATCCACAGACCAGTTAGAAAAATTCACATTTACCACAGTTGAGTGCTAAATATAATTTAGCCGTTACTCGTTCCTTTATACCCTGTATTGAAAGAAGGATATTCTAAAACGATGATTCCTAATTGGATCGCAAGATTTACCGCATCGGTGCGTGAGCGAGCCCGTAACTTAACCATCACATTGCTAACATGCGTTTCAATAGTTCGGATACTAATATTTAATACTGCAGCAATTTCTTTATTACTAGCCCCATACGCCACTTGGGTTAATACTTCACGCTCGCGATCACTTAATTCTTCATTGGCAGCAAGCCCAAAACGATGATTTTTTGCAACAAGATGAGCAGATATTTCAGCACTTAAGACGGTTTCACCACGGCAAACTGCCCGAATCGATGCGATGAGTTCTGGGCCTGAGGCATCCTTTAACATATACCCATGAACCCCTACGGCAAAGAGCGTCCGAACATATTGCTCATAATGGTAACCAGAAAGGATGAGAATTTTTGTATCCAACATAAGCCCGCGAATAGCTCGGGCGACTTCAATCCCGCTCATGCCTTGGAGGCGAATATCAAGCAAGATAATATCTGGCTTTAAGCGTTGTATAAATTCGATAACCTCGCCACCTTCCCCGCTTTCGGCCACAATTTCGATATCATCGGCTGTTGCCAAAAGTGCTTTAGTTCCTTGGCGCAACAACAAATGATCATCTGCTAAAAGTACTCTAATCATGGAGCTACCTTTTCTAAAGCTAAAGGGATGGTTGCATGAATTGTTGTCCCCGTTTCTAGACTAGAGGTTATTTGGAGTTTTCCGCCAACATGTTCGATTCGCTCTTTGATGCCAATCAAGCCAAGATGCCCATGAGCCATCAAAGCTTTAAGATTTTGTGGCACATCAAAACCTCGGCCATTGTCATGAAGCACGAGTTGAACATGTCCAGCACAAAGATCCAAATTGATTTTGATATGTGAGGCTCGACCATGGTGAATACTATTATTAATAGCTTCTTGGGCAGTGCGATATAAGACCAATTCAAGGTGGGGATCAATTGCCAATTCATCGATTGATGCATTAAATTCAAGCGAGATAGCGATACCCAAACGATCACTTTGTTCTTGGGCCAATGTATCAAGCGCGGCAATGAGTCCCAAATCATCGAGCATCAGTGGGCGCATAGCCATACAGACTCTGCGTAGTTGATCGATCAGGGTATGACTTAATAGATGGCATTGACGAACGACCGAATTTTGATGAGCATTGATTGCGAGCTGCCGATGCAGGTGAATCGCGGTTTGGAGTGACTCATCATGAAGCTCAGATGCTAACCAGCGTCTTTCCGCTTCTTGAGCGGTTTGCATCTGCTCATAAAGGTCTTCTAGCGTTTTTGCTTGGGTTTTGAGTTCGAGCTTCAGTTGGCTATTTCGAATAAGGAGCGCAATTTGGCCACCGTAGGCAAGCAATAGCTCACGATTGGTTAAGTGAAATGGCAAGGAACCTATTTTGGCCGTAATACAAAGATAGCCAACGGTAGAGGTATGGGCTGCGAGCTGAATGACCAAAAGTGACTCGTTGTTTGGCAGCACAATGATGCCTTGATGGCGATCCCAAACGACTGACTGAAGCATCTGTTCAATTTCAGCACAGTTGGCACCAACACTGCAATGAACCTTGGGAACTGCTTGGAAGGTAGGATCTGCGAGCAAGAGGATGACGGTTTGGGCATTGACTAACGATTGAATCTTATATAAGACGCTGGTGTAATCGGTATAGATATCCGAAGCAACGGTAAAACCACGCCCAACGTTCAGCCGAATTGTTTGATAGGGATCATCGTTTTGTGTGTCCCGTTGTCTAAAGAATGATACGAAGGGTGTGGTAAGGGCGTTTTGCTTAGGCGGGATAAAAATCGTCTTAATTGCGATATGAACAACAAGGATTGCAATCCAACCAATCAAGGCCCAAACCCCATGAAAAAGCAGTAAGCCTAAGGTAAATGTGCCGATTACAAGTGTCCAGAGCGAACGTGACATAAATATGGTATCAAGAAAAGCGCGTTGATAGCGATTGCGGGGTAAGCTTATCTCAGATAGCTGTCCATCAGAATATCTGATACCACCGCTTTTTAAGTTTATTTTCCGCCATAAAAAATGCTTTATGAATGTGCTGGGGAACCTCGTATTTCGTGCGTTAATTGGTGGTTTGTTTGATTCCATAACAATTTAACCCTTTCATCATTTGTAGCATCCTTACAGGGGAGGCTACCACTAGGGAGTCCGGGGTAATTTGGTATACAGAGTTTTATTGATTAAACTGAATTACAAGATACTTACTATATAAGTAGATATACACCATAAAAGCTGAATTGTAATTAGGTTAAATTAATGAGGAAGATAAGGAGAAAAGTGAATTAGGACGCTGGCTTTCTTATCTCACTTATGGCATATATCTTATTGAACAGAGTTGGACACACTTCTCAAAGCAATACAGTAGGAATCCTGGAGTACAGGAATACGAGCAAATAATAATGATCAACAGATGTATTTAAATACTATACCTCCAGCATATAAGCTCATTGAATGTCTATAGAATAAAGTATAAAGGCTTTACATACTTAAAACAAATAGTGTGGTTCTTTGGGCTTTATTGAGTTGCTATCTTTAATCGCTATCATCCTGAAATTTAGGAGGATTGTATGTTGCTCGCTGAAGGTTATAAATAGGCTTTAGGTGATTCTTGATTGAAGCCTAGCAGATACATATCGCTGTCGCTTTGCTTCGCTGAAGCGTCGTTGCCCCAGTCCCTCGATAGTCGGTAATCCAATATATGAGGATATTGGTTTCCAAGAATGAATTAGCACATAGCGCATTTGGCTTTCAAAACGAGCAATAGATTAAGGATGCCAAATATTCCACAATGAACCAATCTCTCTGTCTCCATGAATTATAGTCGATTATACCTGAATACATACCAGTAAAATTACGTAGTGGTATCACGAGTTTTTACGGATGGCGTATTGGCTGTCAATTCCTATAATCAGTAGAAGCTAGCGGCGGCAGGCAGTGGCATTGAAATGAAACTCCTTTACGCCACTTTCTGGATTCTAGTCTTAACAGCATGTGCTTAATCTAAGTTCGATCCACACCGAATTCAGCTTAGGTGGCACAAAGGAGCATGTTCATGACCGTTACTTCTACGTTTCAACAAGAAATTGACGATTTTATTGCAATGCAAGTTGGTCGTATGCCTGGGCCATTGCTCGATGATTTAACGAGTCCAATTGCCATGCTGGTCGAATCGCGCGCCGCCGAAAAAGCCCTTCAAGAAGGTGATAAAGTCGCTGATTTTGCCCTTCCCGATGCTCATGGTAATCTTGTAACCCTGTCGGAACTATTAGAACAAGGGCCGGTGGTGATTACCTTTTATCGAGGAATCTGGTGCAATTTCTGTAATCTTGAATTGCGCGCCTACCAACGACTTTTACCAGAGTTTATCGACGCTGGAGCTTCGTTAATTGCGATTTCCCCACAGACACAAGATCATTGTCTTTCATTAACCGAACGCCAAGAGCTTGGCTTTCCTGTCCTCAGCGATTTGGGTAATACGGTCGCTGCTCAATTCAACTTGGTCTTTACCATTGGTGAGCCAGCTCGTTCAGCCCATATGAAAGTTCGGAAAGATTTACCCCGTTTCAACAATGATGATTCTTGGCAAATCCCCATTCCAGCCACCTATCTTATTGATCAATCAGGAACTGTCCGGCTTTCGTACGTTGATCCAAATTTTATGCAGCGACTTGATCCACTCGTTATTCTCGAACGATTAAAAGCCCTCTAAAACTATTGTCGTTAGTCCTCACAGGCCTACTAGGATCTAAACGGAGGAGTATTATTAATGTTCGATATTGACGCTATTCGTAAAGACTTTCCTACTATTCATGATGAATCGATCTATCTTGATAGTGCAGCATCCTCGCTGACCCCCTATGTTGTGCTTGATACGATGGCCGATTATTACCTTCATCACCGCACCAACCTCCACCGGAGCATGCACAAACTTGCCATGGAAACTGCCCGTAAGTTCGATGCGTCAATGGAAAACATTGCACAATTCATTGGCGCAAATGTTGAGGATATTACCATTACAAGCAACGCTACTGCCGCGATTAATTTAGTAGCGTTGAGCCTCGATTTCCAACCAGATGATGAGATTATTATTTCCACCCTAGAACATTCCTCAAATGTGTTTCCCTGGATGCGTTTAGCCACGAAAGTGGGGGTGAAACTCCGTTGGTGGAAGGCAGCAGATGATGGGACGCTAGATTTGGCTGAGCTCGAGAGTTTGATTACTCCTAAGACTCGGCTGGTTGCAGTAACCCATGTTTCCAATGTATTAGGGGTGATTGTGCCGGTTGCGGCGATTGGAGCCGTATGTCAGGAGCACAATGTCTTATATTTGGTTGATGCGTGTCAGTCGGTTCCGCACTTACCAATTGATGTTAAGCAGATCGGTTGTGATTTTCTAGCCTTTTCTGGGCATAAAATGTGTGGCCCAACAGGGATTGGGGTGCTTTATCTTAAACCCCCTCATGCGCGCGACTTAACCCCAGCGTTTCTCGGTGGCGGCTCGATCAATACGTATCGCTCACGGTATGCGACGCTTGATGATTGTACGCTTGCGTCACATAACTATAGCGAATTGCCGCATAAGTGGATGGCAGGAACGCCGCCAATTGCCGAAACATTTGGGTTAAGCGCTGCAATCGATTATCTTCGTGGCGTTGGCATGGATGCAATTGTTGCCCATGACACACAATTAATTCAACAGGCAATTAATGGGCTGCAAGATATTCCTGGTGTTATCCTTTTTGGCCCAAGTGATCCAGCCAAGCGAAGCGGGATTATCTCCTTTAATATCCAAGGTATTTACCCCTTGAAAGTTGGCCGTTTGCTAACTGAAGACTACAACATAGGGTTGCGAGCTGGACATAATTGTGCGCTTCATTATTTTCATGAAGTCCAACAAGCCAATATTGTTGAAGGCAATGTTCGTGCTTCATTCTACCTTTATACCACTCCAGCCGAAGTTGACTTACTCATCAACGCAATTCGTGAAATTGCGATTACCCACGGCAAGACTGCCCTTGCGGTAGGCTAGGTTGCTTCTCAGTTCATTTTAGTGAATGTGGAGGATGGATCGTATGCTGAAAGAATTTCAAAAAGTACCATTGGCAAAGCTCAACCCGTCGTTTCAAGCGATGCGCGAACAGAGTCCAATTCTATTCAATGACCAAATGCATATGTGGCAAGTCTTCCGTTACGAAGATATTCAGAAAGTCTTGATTGATCCAGGTCTTTTCTCTTCGAACCAAGGCTCTTTGGCTGGGGAATTAATTGCTTCAAGTTTATTATCGATGGATCCCCCTCGCCATCGCCAACTGCATGGCTTAGCTTCGCAAGCCTTTTCGCCACGGCGAGTACAACTGATGGAAGAACGGGTGGTCGAAATTACCAACAGGCTCTTAGATGAAGTCGTTGAGCGCGGCACAATGGATCTCATTGAAGATTTTGCTTTTCCGCTTCCAACGATTGTTATTGCTGAGTTACTTGGGGTTCCAGCTGAAGATCGTGATCAATTCAAACTATGGTCAGATGCCATTGTTCGGGAGATTGGCCAAGATCCAAATTTGCCACGCGGGAGTGCCCAAGATGAAATGGTTGAATACCTACGGTATCAGCTTAAGTGTAAACGCGAGCAACCAGGCAATGACCTCATTAGCGCTTTGGCAGCAGCCGAGCAAGATGGCGAGCGGCTCAGCGACCATGACATTGTAACAACCAGTGCCTTGGTGTTAATTGGTGGCCATGAAACAACGACCAACTTGATTGGCAACACCTTTTTATGCCTCATGGAAAATCCTGAGTCGCTTAAAGCACTCTATGCTGATCGCAGCTTGATTCCAAGTGCGGTTGAAGAATCGCTTCGCTACTGGTCGCCGTTGGTCTGCACGTTTCGGGTTGCAACTCGTGATACCGAAATTAATGGGCAAGCAATCAAGGCTGGGGAATATGTTCAATTATTCTTACCTTCAGCCAACCGTGATGCAACCGTTTTTCCTGATGCTGATCGTTTTGATATTCGGCGTACTCCAAATCGACATATGGCCTTTAGTTATGGCATCCATTATTGTTTAGGTGCGCCGTTGGCTCGACTTGAGGGGAATGTTTCATTGCGAGTCATTCTCGAGCGCTGTGCAAATATTAGTTTCCCTGAGCAACTGCTTGAGCCATTGGGTGGGTTAATCATCCAAGGGGTTCGCCATTTGCCGATCAACTTTACTCCAACGCCTCGGCCAAGCTAATTTTCATCCCAATTACCAGCCTATGCCAATCCAAAGGTCTAACTCGATTGGAAAGAGAGAGCCTGATGATCGATCGAATCCACCAAGCTGATCGTGTGCGTTACATTGCATTTTTACGTGGCATCAATATGATTGGCTCAAAAGTAATGAAAATGCACGATCTTAGGCAGCTTTTTCTACGGGCAGGGCTTGACGATGTGGAGACCTTCTTGGCTACTGGTAATGTTGCTTTTTGGACAGCTGAAACAAACCCTATGCAAGTAACGCATCTGCTTGAACAATGGCTTGCCAATGAATTTGGCTATCACGTTCATGTTTTTCTGCGTACAGTAGCAGCGATACGGCAAATTGTTGACCACAATCCCTTCGGGTTGGGGCAAGTGCCCTCGGGCAGTAAAGCCTATCTGAGCTTACTTCCTACACCTATTGACCAGCGACACTTGCCATTGGTGCTTAAGCCCAAGAATCAAGGTTATACGATTTTGCATATAGGCGATGCCGAAATCTATAGCCTTGTATTTCCACTAGGCAACGGACGATATGGTAACCCAACCGGGGATATTGAAAAAGAGCTTGGGGTTCTTGCCACAACCCGCAACTGGACAACAATTAGCCGAATTGCGAGGACTACCAGTCAGTGATTTTACTGATGTGGATTGCCACAGTAATCTTTATGCTATGTATTGGTATTAACAGGAACCACCTGAATCCTAATTCTAAACCTAAAAGGAGTGTGGCATGGGTGTTGAGGTCCAACCGACCACCAACCATGTAGTTCGAAGCTACTTTGATGCTTGGAGTACTGGCAATATTGCACCAGTACATGCCTTGCTTGCTACCGATCTTGTGTTTGCCGGACCAATCAAACAAGGCCAGAGTGCTGCCGCCTATATCGAGGTATTGAGCACCTTTCAGCGTTTGATAACGACAGGCATCGATTTGCGTAGCGAGTTATATAGTGATGAGCAAGCGACATTGATCTACACAGCCCATACGGTTGCCGGTGATATTCTGATTGCTGAGCACATTCGTTTGGTCAATGCCAAAATTGCGACAATTACGCTGATCTTTGATCCTGCGCCAATCTTGGCATTTCGCGCAGCACAAGCGGAGCAATAAGTGGTATTGTAGCGCTATCTATGTATAGGGGGTATTTGGATGTCGAAAGAAACATATCGTGTACTTGTCGAATCGTTGATGGAAAACGATGAAGTTACGCAATCCCGTAAAAGTGGCTTTGGTTCGGGTTTGCGAGTTAATGGCAAAGTGTTTGCCATGCTCGTTAAGAACAAACTCTGTGTCAAGCTACCAGCCTCGATGATCGATGAAATCGTGGCTGAAGGTCAGGGCGAATTGTATATGTCGGGCGGACGACCATCGAAAGATTGGATTGTTGTTGATACAGTTGATGAGCAACGTTGGCTGGAGCTAGCGCATTCGGCAATCGAGTTTGTAAGCACAAAGGAAGCATAATGACGATTGATGAATTATTCAAAACCATGCCAAGCCGCTTTAATACAGCAGCAGCAGCTGGGCTCAATAAAACCATTCAATGGAATATTGTGGGGGAAGAAAGCGGTACCTGGGCGTTTCAAATTGTAGGCGGCGAAGGCCATTTGATCCCCAATGGGGTCGAAAATCCTGATGTCACTTTTACAACCAGTGCCAAAGATTGGATTGCGATTGCCGAGGGCAAACTCGATTCGATGAAGGCATTTATGGCTGGCAAACTTAAAGTTGATGGCGATATGATGCTTGCAATGAAGATGCCTCAATTCTTTCCGGTTGAGAATGCATAAATAACCGACGTTATGCTGGACAGGAACCTCCGATCCTCTTGTGACTCCTTGGCCTGATCGGATGTTCCGCTTCTCGGATGGTGGTAGCTCATCAATGATTTGTTTGTTCATAATTGATCGACAAATGGAGCTACTCTGGCTATTTCCCCACGCTCATCCATGAACTTAAGCAACCCCAACTAGCTGGCTTCAAGTAACAAACCTTGATTGCCATTGTTGCTTTATGCATCTCGCATAAGGTTTCTTTAGGCTGCTAGTAAGTTGGCTATCCCGACTAGAGAACCTGAGTTTGGTATGGGTATTCGTGAAAATACGGAGTCGGATCACGGGTTTTTACGGACGCAATCAAACTCATTTATGCCTATTGTTAGTAAACGACTTTCAGTAGATACCGAAACATACTTTGAGTAATGTGAGGATGGTCGTCAATGAGCGATGTTATAAAGCGTATTGCTGCCCTCCCCTCTGAGCAGCAACAACAACTCTTACGCGAATTGCAGATGCAAAAAATGCAACAGGATGCAACTGCTGAACGGTATGATGTTGTTATTCTTGGCGGGGGTATGGCTGGACTAACCTTGGCTCTCCAGCTGAAACAGGCGCGTCCCACAAGCACTATTCTTGTGATCGAAAAACAGTCCCATCCCGTACCTGAAGCAGCACACAAAGTCGGCGAATCGAGTGTTGAGATTTGTGCTCATTACTTACGCGATATTTTGGGGCTGGAAGAACATCTGCATACCCAACAATTGCGTAAATTTGGGCTTCGGATGTTTTTCAGTCGTGGTGATAATCTTGATCTGGCTCAACGGGTCGAAATTGGTCCCACAATTTCTCCCCCTTTATATACCTACCAAGTTGATCGAGGCCGCTTAGAAAATACGTTGGGCATTAAATTACGTGATCTTGGAATCGTGTTCCTTGATGGCGCATCAGTTCAGCAGATTGATCTTCAGCCGCAGGCCCCTTATCACCGCTTGCATATTCAGGCTGCTGAGTCACGCATTGTTATCACCAATTGGGTGGTTGATGCCAGTGGGCGGAGGGCTTTACTAAAGCGCCAACTTGGTCTCTCCAAACCTGTCGGGCATCAGGCGAATGCTGCTTGGTTTCGGGTTTCCTATCCAATTGATGTTAATCGTTGGTCAAATAATCCCGAATGGCATGCTCGTATTCCTGAGGGTGATCGTTCCTTAAGCACGAATCACTTGATGGGTGATGGCTATTGGGTTTGGTTAATTCGTCTGGCTTCAGGCTCAACGAGTGTCGGTATTGTGACTGATGCCAACAAACATGAGTTCGATCAGATGAATCAGTTTGAGCGGGCCTTGACGTGGCTCCATGCCCATGAGCCACAATGTGCAGCGGTCATTGAAGAACAACCAGCCGCTGTTCAAGATTTTCGCGTGATGAAGAATTACTCCTATAGTTGCCAACAAGTCTATTCTGCTGATCGGTGGTGCTTGATTGGCGAGGCAGGAATCTCGCTCGACCCACTGTATTCACCTGGCGGCGATATGATTGCGATTGGCAATACCCTTGCCTGTGATTTGATTGTCCGCAACCTCAATGGTGAAGATATCCAAGCTCGTGCATTGATTCATGACCGTTTATTCCTCACAGTAGCCAATATTTGGCTCAGCATCTATGAAAAACAATATTCGCTGATGAATAATGCCCAAATTATGATTACAAAAATCATCTGGGATACTGCCTTTTATTGGGGTGTTTTTGGCCTCCTGTTCTTTCACGACACGTTCCGCAAAATAGCTGATATGCCCAGCGTTGCCGCAAACTTAACTCGAATCGCTGATTTAAGTAATAGAATCCAAGCTTTTTATCGTGAATGGCATGCAGTTGATACAGCAGATTGTGCTGAAGCCTTCGTTGATCTTTACTCGCCATTGGATTTTATGGTAGCACTGCACGAAGGTATGGCTGATCAACTCTCTGAGGATGAAGTAGCCCAACGATTTGATACAAATGTACGCTTTTTTGAACGTTTAGCTGGTCAAATCATTAGCATTGTTATTGAAGCAGGTGCGGAGCAAATTAATAGTCAAGCAATGATACGTCAAATTCAGGCTTGGCAAACGGAACCCTATATTGCCGAATTGATTAGTTGTTATCGCCGCGAAAGCTGGTCTACCCCCATCAATAGCAGTTGGATAGCCCTCAGTTATCAACAACAGAAGAAGCAGGAGGTTCTGTAATGACCCATGACACAGCCGTTCATCCAACGATCGCCGCCGCCTATGATGTTGTCATCCTTGGTGGTGGCATGGCAGGGTTGACGCTTGGCTTACAGCTTAAACGCATGCAGCCAAGCATTACCATCCTCGTGGTCGAAAAGCAAGCACACCCCGTGCCCGAGTCTGCGCACAAAGTGGGCGAGTCAACCGTGGAAATTTGTGCCCATTACTTGCGGGATGTCTTGGGCTTGGAAGACCACTTACAAGGCCAGCATCTCAACAAATTTGGCTTGCGCATGTTCTTCACTGCTGATGATAATCGTGATATTGCCCATCGGGTGGAGTATGGTCAGATCGCTCCTGCTCCATTGCATTCATACCAGCTTGATCGAGGGCGGTTAGAAAATACCTTAGGCGAATTGCTGCTGGAGCAGGGTGTCACCTTTTTACCGAGCAGTAAGGTGACCACGGTGAACCTGCAACCAGCAGCACCACAGCATCAGGTGGCGTTTCAGCATGCCGGGGCGGACTATGCGGTTGCCACGCGCTGGGTGGTTGATGCCAGTGGGCGCAGTGCGTTCTTGAAACGTCAACTCGGCTTGGCCAAATCGGTCGGACACCATGCCAATGCGGTATGGTTTCGCGTTGCCCATCCGATTGATATTAATACCTGGTCGGATGACCCCGAATGGCAAGCCCGGGTTACTAATGGAAAACGTTCCCTGAGTACCAATCACCTGATGGGTGATGGTTATTGGGTGTGGTTGATTCCACTCGGGTCGGGATCAACGAGCGTTGGGATTGTGAGCGATGCGAACATGCATGAGTTCGATCAGATGAATCGCTTTGATCGGGCCTTGACGTGGCTGCATGCCCACGAACCACAATGTGCAGCCGTGGTTGAACAACACCGTGATGCCATTCAAGATTTTCGGGTCATGAAAGATTATTCATATAGTTGTCAAAAGGTCTATTCTGGCGAACGCTGGTGCTTAACTGGTGAAGCAGCAGTCGCAATTGACCCACTGTATTCATCTGGTGGTGATTTGCTAGCGATTGGCAATGGCTTGATCTGCGATCTCATTTTACGCGAGCTTAGTGGTGAATCGATTGAAGAACGAGCAACAGGCCATAGCCAACTGTTTTTGATATTATCGGAAGTTTGGCTGGTTGCCTACCAACAGCAATATACGCTCATGAATAATCCTCAAGTCATGGTCGCCAAATTAGTATGGGATACGGTTATCTATTGGGCGTTCCCTGGCTTACTCTACTTCCAAGATAAATATCGTAGCTTATCCGATAGCCCGAGTCTCTTAGGCAATCTTTATCGATGTTGGAATCTGCATAGTCGGGTACAAGCCTTCTTCCGCGAATGGCATGCGATTGATCAATCGATTGCGTCCGACGTATTTGCTGACCCCTACTCCTTGCTCGATTTCTTGGTTGATTTGCATACTGGTATGGCAGCAAATCTCTCTGATGAGCAACTTGATCTGCAATTTGCTAAAAATACGCGTTTACTTGAACAACTAGCTGGCCAGTTAGTTAGCACGGTGATTGAACTTGTGCGCGATCGCGCCGATGGCTTGACCCATAGCAACCAAATCGACGCATGGCTTAATGATCCATTTTTGGCGGAAGTCCTTACGGTGTATAACGAAGATTCTCTGACAAATCCGATTGATAGCCATTGGATCACCATGGGGCAGCAGCAACAGAAGAAGCAGGAGGTTCTGTAATGACCCATGACACAGCCGTTCATCCAACGATCGCCGCCGCCTATGATGTTGTCATCCTTGGTGGTGGCATGGCAGGGTTGACGCTTGGCTTACAACTTAAACGCATGCAGCCAAGCATTACCATCCTCGTGGTCGAAAAGCAAGCGCACCCCGTGCCAGAGGCAGCGCACAAAGTGGGCGAGTCAACCGTGGAAATTTGTGCCCATTACTTGCGGGATGTCTTGGGCTTGGAAGACCACTTACAAAGCCAGCATCTCAACAAGTTCGGCTTACGGATTTTCTTCACTGCTGATGATAATCGTGATATTACCCGTCGGGTCGAGCTTGGGCATGCTGTTCCTCCTCCCTATGCGGTTGGAACATACCAGCTTGATCGAGGGCGGTTAGAAAACACCTTAGGCGAATTGCTGCTGGAGCAGGGTGTCACCTTTTTACCAAGCAGTAAGGTGACCACGGTGAACCTGCAACCAGCAGCACCACAGCATCAGGTGGCGTTTCAGCATGCCGGGGCTGATTATGCGGTTGCCACGCGCTGGGTGGTTGATGCCAGTGGGCGCAGTGCGTTCTTGAAACGTCAACTCGGCTTGGCCAAATCGGTCGGACACCATGCCAATGCGGTATGGTTTCGCGTTGCCCATCCGATTGACATTAATACCTGGTCGGATGACCCCGAATGGCATGCGCGCATCATTGATGGCCAACGCTTTCTAAGCACGAATCACCTGATGGGTGATGGTTATTGGGTATGGTTGATTCCACTCGGGTCGGGATCAACGAGCGTCGGAATTGTGAGCGATGCGAGCATGCATGCGTTTGAGCAAATGAATCGCTTCGATCGAGCATTGACGTGGCTGCATGCCCACGAACCACAATGTGCGGCGATCATCGAACAACACCGTGATGCCATTCAAGATTTTCGGGTCATGAAGAATTACTCGTATAGCTGTGAACGAGTGTATTCTGCGGAACGCTGGTGTCTTGCTGGAGAAGCAGGGGTTTCGCTTGATCCCTTCTACTCACCAGGCGGAGATCTGCTAGCGATTGGCAACGGCCTGATCTGCGATCTCATTCTGCGTGATCGTCGGGACGATGAAGAATTTGCTGATTATGCTGAAATCCATAATCGCCTCTTTTTGATGGTGGCGAATTCATGGCTCAGTACCTACCAACAGCAATATACGCTTATGAATCATGCGCAAATTATGGTCGCCAAAGTGCTTTGGGATACGGCAGTCTATTGGGCGGTTCCAGGCTTACTTTATTTCCATGATCGCTATCGAAACTTCGTAGAAAGCCCTGTTATTGGCCTGAAATTATTGCGCCTAACAAGGCTAAGTGAGCTTGTTCAAGCCTTCTTCCGTGAATGGCATGCAATCGATCAGTCACACTCAAGCGATCTTGCAATCCGATTCTATGATTTTGACTTTATGCGGCGCTTGCATCTTGAAATGCGGGCAGGACTCGATGATCGCGCATTCGATCAAAAGTTTGCTGCAAATTTACGTTTCTTGGAGCAACTTGCTGGCCAATTGATTGTGACCGTAACCGAACTGTTTGATGATCAGCATGATCGCGCGGATGTTCAGCATCAACTGCACCAGTGGCAGGCTAACCCCGATCTAACAGAACTTGTTGCGATTTACCAGCAAGATAATCTCGACAATCCTGTGAGTAGCACATGGATAACCCTTGGTCAATCGCACCAAGCAGCCGAGGAATTAGCCTAATGAGTGATGTTGTTGAACGAATTAAGGCATTACCTCTCGCCCAACAAGCATTGTTATTACAACAGCTAAAACAGCAAACAATCCAAACTCCGAGTCTTCGAGCAAAGGATTGGGTTATTCGGCTCCAGCCGCAATCACACCCTCGACTACGCTTATTTTGTTTTGCTTATGCCGGGGGAGGGGCCTCGCTTTTCCGTTTGTGGCCTCACGGGTTGCCTGACGATGTTGAAATCTGTGCGGTTCAGCTCCCGGGTCGGGAGAATCGACTTGGTGAAACCGCGTATAACCGTTTACCAACGTTAATTCATGATCTTAGTGCGGCGCTGATGCCCTTGCTTGACCGCCCATTTGCATGCTTTGGGCATAGTATGGGGGCCTTAATTAGTTTTGAATTTACCCGCTATTTGCGCAAAACAACGCCATATCAGCCAATAGCCCTCTATCTTGCAGCGTTTCGCGCCCCTCAACTCCCGAGTCCGAACATCAAAATTTATCATTTGCCAACCGAAGTTTTTAAGGTCGTTTTGGAGGCAGAGGGTATTCCACTGGAAATTCTTCGCAATGATGAGTTAATGCGTGGCTTATTGCCAACATTGCGGGCCGATCTTGAGCTCTGTGATACCTATAACTACCATGCTGAGCCTCCACTATCCTGTCCGTTGCGCATCTTTGGCGGCCAAGATGATATTCGGGTACGTCCAACGGATCTTGATGGTTGGATTTTGCATACGCAGGCGAGCTATCAGCAAACTATCGTGCCAGGCAATCATTTTTTTGTCCATAGTGCTCATGATCATTTATTGGCTCTGATTGCGCAAGATCTCCCAATGGCCTAACGATCAATCCATCGCATCGAGCAGTTTTAAGCTGCTTGAGCATGCTGGCCATAGCGGATGCTCTGTTATTTACCACTCAAGTGAGGCGTGCAATGTTGAACCAACAGGACTCACAGCGTTATTCGTCAGCGCTCGACGGTGAACAGCTGGCTGAACAACCTAAGCCTAATCTCGAACCAATTGCCATTATCGGGATCGGGTGTCATTTTCCCGGTGGGGCGGTTAATCCTGCTACCTTTTGGGATCTTCTGTGTGCAGGAGTCGATGCAACCAGCGAAACCCCCCACGATCGTTGGGATATTGATACATTTTATGACCCTGAAACAAGTAAATCGGGCAAAATGAATACCTATCGCGGTGGGTATCTCGAACAAATTGATCAATTTGATCCGCATTTTTTTGGAATTTCTCCGCGTGAGGCAATGTGGCTTGATCCACAGCAGCGGCTTTTACTGCGCGTCACATGGGAAGCTTTTGAAGATGCAGGCTTATGTTCGGAGCAGATAGCTGGGAGCAAAACCGGTGTTTTTGTTGGTGGATTCACGCTTGATTATCAGTTAATGCAAAATTTTGGTGTATTTAGCCGCTACGAACTCCAAGCGCATTCTGCCACTGGCATGATGATGACCATGCTGGCAAATCGGCTCTCGTATATTTTTGATTTGCATGGCCCAAGCATGGCGATTGATACGGCATGTTCCGGTTCACTTGTTGCCGTCCATTTAGCATGCCAAAGCCTATGGAATGGAGAATCCACCATGGCTATTGCAGGTGGGGCGAATATAATGCTCGCTCCCACCATGACAATCGCCGAATCAAAAGGCGGATTTTTGGCTCCCGATGGGCGCTGTAAAGCGTTTTCCGCCGAGGCCAATGGCTATGCTCGTGGTGAAGGGGCTGCGGTTGTTGTGCTCAAACCCTTAGCCCAAGCCCAAGCCGATGGCGACCCTATTTATGCTGTAATTCGCGGCACGGCGGTTACCCAAGATGGACGAACCAACGGGATTACGGTGCCTAATGGGGAATCCCAAGCTGCTGCAATGCGTTTAGCCTATCATCGGGCTGGCGTTGATCCAAGCAAAATTGGCTATGTTGAGGCTCATGGGACGGGCACTCCTGTCGGCGATCCCATTGAAGCGCGTGCGATTGGTTCCGTTGTGGCTGCGGATCGGGCTGCGGATCAACCATGTATCATTGGTTCGGTTAAGACGAATATTGGTCATCTTGAGGCTGCGGCGGGCATTGCGGGCTTGATCAAGGCGAGTTTGGTATTGAAACACCAACTCATCCCGCCACATCTTCATTTCCAACATGCGAATCCTGCGATTCCTTTTGAAGCATTACGGCTGCGCATTCCTACTGTCTTAGAATCATGGCCAGCAAGTGATCAACCGCGATTCGCGGGGGTTAATTCGTTTGGCTTTGGCGGCACAAATGCCCACGTTCTGCTTGAAGAAGCTCCGATCAAAAATCATGTTGCCATCCCAGCGTCTACCGAAACACCGATTGCAATTTTGCCTATTTCCGCCCGTAGCGCTGATGCACTGCAAGCATTAGCTGCACGGTATTGTGATTTTCTCGAATACACAAGTGAATCATTCCAAGACATCCTCTATTCTGCGGCCAAGCGCCGAACCCAACACAATCATCGATTGGCGATTGTGACACACTCAGCCAAGGATGCAGCGAGCAAACTCACAGCGTTTTTGGCTGGTGATCCGCATCCTGAGGTGGCGGTGGGACTGGCAAATGCCCATGAGTCTCCAAAAATCGTTTTTGTTTGTGCTGGGATGGGACCACAATGGTGGGCGATGGGCCGCGAGTTAATCCAGCAAGAGCCAGTCTTTCGCGCTTGGATTGAACGGTGCGATACTGCTTTTGCCCACTATAGCGGTTGGTCATTGCTCGAAGCCATGGTTGCGCCCGAAGCCACATCGCGGATGGCTGAGACCGAAGTTGCCCAACCTGCCAATTTTGCTATTCAGGTAGCCTTAGCGGAGCTTTGGCGTTCATGGGGCATTGTTCCTGATGCGATTGTCGGCCATAGCGCGGGTGAGGTTGCTGCCCACTATCTTGCAGGCGTATTGAGCTTTGATGATGCGATGCGCGTTATCTACTACCGCAGCCAACTTCAACAACGAACAACTGGACAAGGATCAATGCTTGCCGTGGGCATGACCCCAGAAACCTTGAATCAGGCAATCCATGAAACAGGAAATCAGGTATCGATTGCTGCAATTAATAGCCCAAGTGCCGTAACCCTTGTTGGCGATACAGCAATCTTAGAGGATATGGCCCGCCAACTTGCTACCTATGAGGTTTTCCATCGCTTTCTCAAGGTTAAAGTTCCCTATCACAGTCATTATATGGACCCTTTACGCGAAGAATTGCTGGCAGCTTTAGCCCAGCTCAGCCCAAAACAAGCAGTTGTGCCATTGTACTCAACCGTAACTGGGACGCGCTTCGACGGTCGCCGCTCAGACGCTGAGTATTGGTGGCAAAATGTGCGGGCAACGGTACTTTTTTCTTCAGCACTTGATCACATGATCCAAGATGGGTACCAGATTTTTGTTGAATTAAGTCCTCACCCAGTCTTAGCAAGCCCGATGAGCGAATTATTAAGCGCACAGAAAGTTGATGGCGTGGTGTTGCCATCATTGCGCCGTGGCGAACATGAACAAACAACAATTGCTGCGTCATTAAGTCGTTTATATACGCTTGGAGCTGCCCTCGATTGGCAAAAACTCGTACCAAATAAGGGCACCTTCGTTCCGCTCCCAATGTATCCATGGCAATTAAAAGCCTACTGGACTGAATCGGTTGAATCGTTTGAGAATCGCGTGGGCAACAATGTGCATCCATTACTTGGCCGAAAGATGAGTGCTGTCTATCCTACGTGGGAGGTGGAACTCAACCCGCGGCTCTTACCCTATCTCAACGATCACCAGATTCAGGGCAACATCCTTTTTCCAGGGGCAGGGTTTATTGAAATGGCGTTGGCAGCAGCCCAAGCCAATTTTGGCGCGGCGAATTACATCCTCGAGTCAATAGAATTTCGCAAGGCCCTACTCGTATCCCCGACTGTTGACCCTCGATTACAGACAGTGCTCAACCCGCAGCGGGCTACCGTTGAGATTTACAGTTATACGGCCACAGCAGAATCACGCTGGACATTACATGCGACCGTGAAACTGCGTCAGCGTCAACAACAAACGCAACGCAACCCTATTGATCTTGCTGGGATTGAACAACGAAGTAACGGTGAAATATCGCGTGAAGTATTTTATCAACAATCGCAACAGATGGGCTTTCACTATGGGCCAACATTTCAGGCAATCCAGCATGTTATTGTTGGGACTGGTGAGTCGCTTGGCCGTTTGCAAGCACCTGAAGCAATCGAAGCTGATAGAGCAAACTATTTTTTTCACCCATCATTGCTTGATGCAGCGTTTCAGGTTTTGCTAACCGCTGCCCGCCCACAGGGATTTAACGCAACCGATCCGATTACCACTCCCTATCTCCCCGTCGGCATTGATCGCTTGCAATGGTATGCCGGTTCAGGCGGCGAGCTTTTGGTGCATGCGCGCATTCGGAGTATCGATCACCGTATGATTGTGGGCGATATTCAGATTGTTGATACCACAGGCGTACTCATCGCTGAAATAGAAGGTTTCCGTGCTCAATCATTATCGGTCGCATTAAGCTTATCTACTGAACGGCTCGATCAAAGTTTATATGAGCTTGAGTGGCATCCACACCCATGCAGCGAGAACGTAGAGCAGCCTCTTGAAGGAACATGGCTTGTTTTTACCGATCAAACTGGAGTTGGCGCGGCACTGCTCACAGAATTAACGGCGCAAGGCCTTAATTCTGTGAGCGTAACCCATTCAACAACTTCTCAGTTGACCCAAGATGGGCAGCACTACTCCCTGAATCCGCAAGATAATAGTCAATTTGTGGACTTATTTAGTACGTTGGCGGCAACAAACACGGCTTGTAGCCACATGATTTATTTATGGGGACTTGATACAACATTCGACCAAAATCCTACTTTAGCTGCAATTGAGCAGGCGCAGATCGTTGGAACCCAAGCAGTGGTTGCCCTGTTACAAGGCCTTACTCAAAGTGGCTGGAACCAACTACCACGACTTTGGATCGTTACGTGTGGAGCCCAAGCCGTTGGAGCGCTTACCCATCCACTTGCAATCGATCAAGCACCACTTTGGGGTCTGGGTCGCGTGATTGGACATCAAGAGTTTGCAAACATGTGGGGGGGGTTGATCGATCTTGATCGAACAACTGCCCAGTCACAGTCCAACGCAATTATCGCAACCATAACCCAGCGTGATTCTGAAGACCAAGTAGCCTATCGTAATGATACCCGTTATGTAGCGCGACTTATCCCAAGTACCAGACTCACGTCAGCGATGCCTCCAACATTTCGTGCCGATGGCAGCTATCTCTTAACGGGTGGCTTCGGAGCCTTAGGGTTGCTTGTTGCCCAGTGGATGGTTGAACATGGCGCTCGCCGCTTAATTTTGATGGGTCGAACAGCGTTACCACCCCGTTCGGAATGGTCAACGGTGGCAGCAAATTCACGCCAAGCAGCCATGATCCAATCAATTCGCGCTTTAGAATCCCAAGGGGCGAGCATTCATGTGGCGGCGCTCGATGTTGCTGATGAACCAGAACTTCGTCTCTTTCTGACGAATTATATGGCGGAAGGCTGGCCGCCAATTCGCGGTGTGATGCACATTGCAGGGGTTGTTGAGGATGATCTTCTACTACGAATGAAGCGTGAAACATTCCAGAAAGTTCTTCGCCCAAAAATACATGGCAGCTGGCTCTTACATGAAATGCTGCGTGATGCGCCATTAGACTTCTTTATTCTCTTCTCATCGACGGGCTCGGTCATTACTGCCCTTGGCCAAGCGAACTACGCCGCAGCAAATGCGTTTCTTGATGCGCTGGCCCATTATCGACATCAGCAAGGGTTGCCTGCCCTAAGCATTGGCTGGGGGCCATGGTCTTTTGGAATGATCGAGCACCTCAATTTGGAAGAGCACTATACCAAACGAGGGATTGACCTCATTACTCCAGAAATAGGCACGCAAATGCTTGGTCGAATGCTGAGCCAACAGCCAAACCATTTGATTGCTATTTCAGCGAATTGGGCAACAGTTCGCAATCAGACGTTGCAAGATGCCTTGCCGCCGATGTTCTCGTTGCTCGGTCAGGCAAATACCGATACCAGCGGCCATCAATCCCAAGCAGATGAAAGCTTTTTGCTGACAGAAATCAGTAATTTGCCAGCAGAGGAACAATCCCTCGTTGTTGTTGAGTATTTGCAAGAGTTAATCGGCCATGCGTTACGGCTTGAACCAGCGCAACTAGGTGAGCACGAATCGCTGCTTAATCTTGGGATGGATTCAATGATGGCGATTGAAGTCAAGCGACGGGTGGAAAGTACCCTCAAAGTTAACCTCTCTGTCCTTGAGTTATTGCAAGGGAGCACGATTAAACAACTTGCAAGCCGTTTATTAAGCCAGCTTCAACCTGTACCAATAGCTGAAACTCAAGGCGATGCAGAACAATTATCGCTAACAGAAATTGAGCGTTTGATTGAACAAACTGATAGTAGCGAACTCGAACGGCTTCTGATGCAGTTCGAACAGTCTGTTGGAAGTAATAACGCTGTCTAGGAGGTAGTGTGGTCTTCTCATTCAAGCAACTGCGCAAATCATTAATGGGCGTTCCTGAGAAAAAAGCCCTTGCATTTAGTCAAGGAGATACGCCTGCTTGGCAACAACTCGAACGGTCGGTGTTATCAGCGATTGCTGGGTATCACATGACTTTAGAAGATAGCAGCCTAGAGACATTAACCCAACGCCTTAATACTATCGAGCCAGAATTGCGTGGGTTTGCAACAGAAGGCGCTGCCATGGGTTTAACGGGTTTAGATTGTTTCTTGCCCTGGAAACAACGCGTTAAGGAGTTCTTGAACGGGCATGGTGGTGACCATATTTACATGGTGCATATTGGCGTTGGCGAAGCCTTGGCCCGTTTACGTCGTCATCCAGAGCCATTTCTTACCAAGTTTGATCCGGTATTACGCTGGCTAATTCTCGATGGTTATGGCTTTCATGAAGGCTTTTTTCGACGACGACGCTATATCGATAAGCAAACTCTTCCAAGCCATCTTTCGGCCTATGCGCAGCGAATTTTTGACCAAGGCCTTGGCCGAAGCATTTGGTTTCTCAAAGGTGCGCACGTTGGGAATGTTGTCACTGCAATTGGCCAATTTGACCAAGCCCGCCATGCTGATTTGTGGAGTGGAATTGGCGTTGCCTGTGCCTATGCTGGCGGTGCAGAACGAACTGCAATCGAGCACCTGCGTGAGCAGGCTGGCATGTATAGCCCTCAACTCGCCTTGGGGGCAGCGGTTGTTGCCAAAGGACGACAACTCGCCAAGAATCCGGCCCTTCACTCAGATATTGCGTGTGAAGTTCTGTGCGAACTATCGAGCGCTGAAGCGGCCCATGTGACTGAAACAGCCTTCCAAGATTTGCCAATCAATGATTCGGAGCCAGCATTTTCGATTCTTCAACAACGGATCATCTCACAGTTTGAATTTGCCGGCCAATTATTAACACCCTAGGAGGAACTCGATGGCCTCGATTGGTAAGCTCCTCAAACCATTCTTTCAGGTTTCGCAAGCTGATACCAATTTAGTTAAAGATGGAGGCGATCAGGCTGCTGCCGTTCGATTAGAAACGGTGATTGCCATGGTCACTAAAGGCTGTCAACTAACGTTGCAATATAGCCAACCTGAGGCTATCCGACGATTAAATGCGGTTGAACCAGAACTTCGTGGTTTTGCCTATGAGGGAGCTGGGGTTGGCTTAGGTGCAATTGATTGCATCTTTCCTTGGCAAAATCGCACCGCTCGCTTTCTTGCAGGGCAGGGTGGCGCTTACGTTTATGCGGTGCATATTGGGGTTGGCTTGGCTTTGGCACGGTTGCGCCGTAAACCTGAACGCTATCTCAATCGATTAGACCCCATCTTGGGATGGATGGCAATTGATGGGTATGGTTTTCACGAAGGATTTTTCCGGCATAAACGCTATGTTGGCAATCAAATAGTTCCCAAGCACCTTTCGGCCTATGCCCAACAGATTTTCGATCAAGGCCTTGGCCGCGCAATTTGGTTTCTAAGCGGCGGCGATATCCGTAATGTTGGCGCAACGATTGGCCAATTTTCGCCTGCTCGCCAACCAGATCTCTGGAATGGTATTGGTTTGGCATGTGGCTATACAGGCGGGGTAAGCGCTCATGCCATTGAGGTATTGCAATCCATGGCTGGGGAACATCGAGTGCGGTTGGCGGTGGGTGCAGCAATCGCAGCCAATGCGCGGCATCGGGCTGCAAGCCCAGCCCCCTATGCGGAAATCGCGTGCGAACAGCTTTGTACGATTGCGAGCATTGAAGCATCGAAAATCGTCGATCAAGCTTTTCTTGATTTACCCCAGACCTCGCCAGAGCCGCTCTATGCTCGCTGGCAACAACGGCTGTTGCGGCATTTTGCACCTTTGGTTATAGCTTAACAGTCGTTGGCGTACCAATAACACTCTTGTATTAGGGAGGTAGAAATAATGTCCCACTCCGAGCTGGCAATTCACTTCTTCTTACAACTAGCAATTATTCTTGGCGTTTGTCGCATTGTTGGGCTGATTGCGAAGTATTTTGGTCAACCTCAGGTGGTTGGTGAGATGATCGCCGGGGTATTAATGGGGCCATCGCTTTTTGGTTTGATTCTTCCCGATCTCCAAAAATTTATTTTCCCATCGGGGCCAGCTATGAGCATTCTTTATGCTTGCAGCCAAGTTGGGCTTGTCTTGTATATGTTTTTGATAGGGGTTGAGTTTGATCTTGGGCTAATTCGTCAGCGGATGGGCAGTGCCCTATCAGTTTCGTTGGCAGGAATTATCACTCCATTGATTTTGGGAAGTCTTTTATCGCTGTTATTGCTGCAACAACCAGAGTTTTTCAACCCGACCATCAAACCATGGCAGGCAATGCTCTTTGTTGGGGCGGCAATTTCGATTACTGCATTTCCAATGCTGGCGCGGATCATCTTTGAACGCGGATTAACGGGTACATCACTCGGAACCCTGGTGTTAGCAGCAGGATCAACCGATGATGCTATTTCTTGGTGTTTGTTTGCGATTGTCTTGGCTGTGTTCAAGAATGACCCTTCGATTGCTCTCCTGGCAGTTGGTGGTGGCTTGATCTATGTTGCGGCGATCTTTTTTATGGTCAAACCAGCGCTGCGGCGACTAGGTACGCATGTTGAAAAATCCAACGAACTCTCAAGCGGGGTATTTTCGTTCATTCTGCTGCTTGTGATGATTTGCGCTTGGATCACCGATATTATTGGGATTTACGCAATCTTTGGCGGCTTTATCCTTGGAACGGCGATGCCGCGTGGCGTATTCGCCGACCGTTTGCGCCACATGCTCGAACCTGTAGTAACCAACTTTATGTTACCACTGTTCTTTATCTTCTCAGGGCTCAACACCAGTATAACCATGGTCGATAGTTGGTGGTTATGGGGACTAACATTGCTGGTTTTGGCTACGGCGATTGCAGGCAAAGGCATCGCCTGTTGGGCAGTTGCTCGGTTGGTTGGTGAACCGCAGCGCGAAGCGTTAGCGATCGGTACATTAATGAATGCACGTGGCCTTATGGAATTGATTCTACTGAATATAGGCCTCGAACACGGCATCATCAAACCAACCTTTTTTACGGTAATGGTTTTAATGGCAATTCTGACCACTTTGATGGCAACACCGATCTTCCAGTTTGTCTATGGTCGACATCAGGCAAAGAAACCCACGAGCGAATCGATGAATGCGCTTGGCAGAATCGCCCCCAGCACAGGAACCAAAGTCTAGGTATACGGTAAGTTTTCCTAAGAAAAGGAGTGGTCGATGCGTTGGTCAATCGTGATGAAGCCCTTTTTTAATGTTTCGGCGGACGCTTTCCAGAAAATGGCTGGAGAGCGCTATGGCTACCAGGCGGATATGGACCAAACGTGGCGCTCCTTTCAGCCAGTGGCCCAAACTTTAGTTGATGCCTTCTATTTTACGCTTGATGATAGTCGCTTTGGCCCACTTGTGGCCCGTTTGGAGGCAGTTGATAGCGATTTACGTGGAATTGCCTATGAAGGGGCAGGCATGGGGCTGATGCTGCTTGATAGTTTGTTTCCATGGAAGCACCGCCTCCAACGGTTTATTGCCGGACCTGGCGCTGCCTATAGCAGTCTTGTAGCGATTGGGGCAGGATTGGTATTGCCACGTGTTCCAAAGCATCCATTGAAATTTATTAACCAGTTTGATCCATTGCTGCGCTGGTTTGTCATTGATGGTTATGGCTTTTATGAAGGATTTTTCAATGCGCAACGCACGATCGAACGGCAATACATTTCAGACCGTTTGAGTGGCTATGCTGCGCGCGCCTTTGATCAAGGACTTGGCCGAAGCCTCTGGTTTGCTACTGGTGCGAATGTTGAGCGAATCAGTGCTGCAATTGCGACATTTCCTGCGATCCGTCAGCCTGATCTTTGGTCGGGGATTGGCTTAGCCTGTGCCTATGCTGCTGGCGTTGTGGATAGGGCTGCTATTGAAAGCCTCCAAGAAATTGCTGGTGATAATAGTGCGCATATGGCTGTTGGAGTTGCGATTGCTGCAACCTTCCGCCAGCATGCGGGGGCTTCGGCCTCGCATACAGAACTTGCCTGTAGGGTCATTTGGAATCGGCCTTTAGCCGATGTCAACCAATTAGCAATGGCTGCGCAAGCAGAACTTCCTGCAGATACCATTCACCTTCCTGCTTACGAAGTCTGGCGACAACGGATCATGACCGCATTTAGAACGACACCGGTGACGGTTATGGCCGATCACTATAGAGAGGTTATGGCATGAGTATGTTTGGAAAACTTCGCAGAACATTATTTGGAATTCCTTCGGCAAAGGCGGTATTTAGCCGCCCTGGATTTGCCAAAGAAGCATGGCTGCGCTTTCAACCGGTGGCACATTCTTTAGTCGAAGGCTATCACGCCAGCTTAGAGGATAGTCGCATCGAGGTCTTGGGGAATCGCCTTGATCGGGTTGACAAGGAATTGCGTGGTTTTGCCTATGAAGGAGCTGGCATGGGCTTGGCTGCGTTGGATCTAATTGCGCCATGGAAAAAACGATTAAAAGCGTTTGTTGATGGCCCAGGTGCTCCCTATATTTATCCCATTTATGTGGGGGTTGGCTTGGCGCTGGCCCGGATGCATCGCCAGCCCGAACGCTATCTGCAACAATTAGATCCTGTGTTGTGTTGGGTCATCGTTGATGGCTATGGTTTCCATGAGGGCTTTTTCCGCCAACACCAGACTGTTAATCACCATGGTGTGCCAAAACGACTTTCAGCCTATGCGCGGCGGATTTTTGACCAAGGAGTTGGGCGCAGCATCTGGTTTGCCAATGGCGCTCAAGTTGAGCGGGTTCATTCGGTCATCAGTGCGTTTGCTGAAGACCGACGGGCCGATTTATGGAGTGGAGTTGGCTTGGCATCGGCCTACGCTGGTGGCGCAAGCAAAGATGAGCTTGTGGCATTAACTGAGAAAGCGAAATTGTATTTGCCACAGCTTGCGCGTGGGGCCGCAATTGCAGCAAAGGGCCGAATCCAAGCCGATAATCTCGCTGCACATACCGAAATGGCGTGCCAACTTTATTGCGGGATTTCAAGCGTCGAGGCTGCACATATGACAGATCTGGCACGTGAAGGTTTAACCATGGCGGGTGTCGAATCGGCATACGAGCTATGGCGGCAAGGCACTCAAGCGCGTTTAGCCATTGAAGTTCGCTAGAAAGGCTGTGTGATGGTTGATACGCTTGGAACTCACTTTAATCCATTGGCCGAAGATCCGTATCCTTTTTATGCCCAAGCTCGGCTTGAGCAACCAATTACCTTTTGTCCTGAGCTTGATGTTTGGTTGATTACACGCTATGCGGATATCCAGCAAGTCTTACTCCAACCGGAGGTATTTTCTTCGCGCAATACCTTAAGCTCTTCAGTAACCTTTTATCCCCAAACGCTTGAGGCATTGATTCAAGGCTTTTTGCCTGTGCCCATTGTACTGAACTCCGATGGTGAAGACCATCGACGGTTCCGGGTTCCTTTAATGCGCGCGTTTGCGCCTGCCCGTATTCGGGCACTGGAACCCTATATTCGCGCAATTGCCAATCGTTTAATTGATGGATTTATTGCCGATACCCATGCCGATATCATTCGCCAATTTGCCTATCCTTTTTCGCTTGAGGTTGTGCTTCAGCTTTTAGGCATTCCCAGCCACGACATTGAAAAAACACGAGTGTGGAGCCATGATTGGTTGACGTTAATGTCGATGCAGCTATCAGTGAACGAACAAGTTGCGTGTGCCCATAGTACTGTTGCGTTTCAACATTATATTGCCGAATTAATGAATCAACGTCGTGTTTCTCCACAAGATGATTTAATTAGTACCTTGTTACATGATAGTGATGAGGCCTCGTTTAGCGAAAATGAACTTGTCATCATGATTCAGGGCTTGATTTTAGCGGGGCATGAAAGTACCACGAATATGATCGGCACTGGCTTATTGTTACTGCTTGAACAGCCAGAGCGCTGGCAAAACCTGTGCTTGTATCCAGCCCAGATTCCAGCAACGGTTGAAGAAATCCTCCGTTTTGATGCCCCCATTCAGATGTTTGCCCGAGTAACAACCCGCACGGCAACTATCGGTGATATAACCTTGCCCGATGACGCTTCATTGCTCCTGATTTATGGGTCGGGAAATCGTGATGCGGCAGCATTTCCCAATCCTGATACCTTCGAACCGAAGCGGTCAAGCAATCATCATCTCGCCTTTGGGCACGGCCCGCACTATTGTGTTGGGGCAGCGCTTGCACGTCTAGAAGGCCATATTGCCTTTGATGTCCTGTGTCAGCGACTACCACAGTTACGGCTTGTGCCAGATCAAACGCTGAGCCATATTCCAACCTTGTTATTTCGAGGCTATCAACAGCTTGATGTCGCATGGACATAATCGATCAAGGTTGTTAACAATGTGTTTAGGAGAATTGTTATGTATGACGTAATTGTTGTTGGAGCCCGCTGTGCTGGTTCGCCAACGGCTATGCTCCTTGCCCGAAAAGGGCATCGCGTTTTAGTTGTCGATAAAGCCAGCTTCCCGAGTGAGACCGTTTCAACCCATATGATCTCGGTTGCAGGAAGTGCCCAATTAAAACGTTGGGGACTTTTAGAACAGATTGAGGCCTCAGGATGTCCCCCTGTTACGAATATTCAGCTTGATCTTAATTTTGAAGACTATGGAGCATTTACCCTGAACGGATTTCCTCCGCCGGTCGATGATGGATTTGCGGCGATCTATGCCCCAAAGCGAACAGTGCTTGATAAAATTTTAATTGATGCTGCTGCTGCCGCTGGAGCTGAAGTTCGCGAGCGATTTACCGTTCATGAAATTTTACGCGATGGTGATCGGGTGATTGGGATTCGTGGTCGCAACCAATATGGCGAAATGGTTGCCGACTATGCCCAATTAGTTGTAGGTGCTGATGGAATGCGCTCGCTTGTTGCGAAAACGGTTGAGGCCCCAGTGTATAATACTGCCCCTTCGGGTACATGTGGCTACTATACCTATTGGAATAATGTACCGATTACAGATCTAGAGTTCTATACCCGCCCAAACCGTACTATCGTTGCTTTTCCAACCAATGATCAACAAGCGGCAATCTTTGTGGAATGGACCCATGGGGAGTTTCATACCTTCCGCGCGAATCTCGAACAGAACTTTGTCCAAACCCTGGATGAGATCGCGCCAGATCTGGCAGCCCGCGTGCGAGGTGGAACTCGAGCACATCGCTATATGGGAAGTGGCGATTTACCAAATTTCTTCCGTAAACCCTATGGTCAAGGTTGGGCGTTGGTTGGTGACGCAGGATTTCACAAAGATCCTATTACCGCCCAAGGTATCACTGATGCATTTCGTGATGCAGAATTTTTAGCAGCAGCGATTGACCAAGGATTAGCCGGAATCCAATCAATGGAAGCTGCATTGGCTGGCTATGAGCAACGTCGAAATGAAACGATTATGCCGTTATACGAATTTATTTGTGATCGCGCAACCTTAGCTCCATTTCCATCAGAGTTTCAACAAGTGCTGGCTGCCTTACGCGGCCATCAAGCTGATATTGATCAGTTCTTTGGGGTTATTCAGAATACCATTCCCTTTCGTGAATTCTTCTCGCCCCACAACCTGATGCGAATTCTCAACCAAGGAACTTTAGAAGTAACAGTCCATTAGATAGTGTCGATTTGGGGTGTTCTCATGGGTATGTCCGTTGATTACCAAGTATTGCCTCTTTTAGCGCTTGCTTTTGTTGCGAAAGGATGTCACTGCCATGTTCAATGAACAAGTGGAGTCGTTAAGGTCGTTGCATATTACGCACTTTACAGTAGAACATGTTGTTGTGCCATCGCGATATTCATTTGAAGAAATTATTACAGCGCTTGAGGCACGAGTTGGCGTGTATGGTAATTGGGAAATTATTCCCCATCAATTAGCAGCAAGTAAAGCATCATGGGAGGATGTAAGCGAAAAAATCACACCATTGATTGGCGAAAGCGGCTTTACCACCTTTGTCAAAATGGAACAAGGATTACTGCTTTCCCTTACAGGAAAGCCCAAACGGATTGTTCAGTATGTTTTAGGGAACCCCATGATTGGGGTCATGATGATTGAGGAAGTGCCGGAAGCCGGGCTTTACATTCCCCCGAAATTGCTCGTTTATGAAGATTATGATCGGCGTGCCTTTGTTTCGTATGATCGAACTGCTTCGTTGTTGAGTCAGTATCAGAATGAACAACTAACGCAGATTGCCAAATTAGTCGATCATAAGCTTGATGAATTGGCCAAAGCTGTTACTGGCAACGACATTATTGCTACGAATGATTCAGGAATTAACTAGGGCAAGCGTTTAGCAACACGGAGGAACCCCGATGGGGATCACTGCACATGATCAGATCGAAGGAAACTCATGGCTCACGACCAAGGAGTTTACCATCTTAACATCGATTTGTAATACCCTGCTGCCATCGCTTGAACCGCCTGCTGGGAGTTCTGAAATACTCGCGGCTTACTATCGCCGATCTGCCAGTGATCTTCGTGTTGCTGAAGGTATTGTTGCTAAGCTCGGAGAACAGAGCCTAACCATTCAGCACGATATTCGACGGTTTCTCAGTTTATTTAGCGTACCAGTGATAAGTCGCTGGTTAATCAATAAACACCGTGCGTTTGTGGAGCTTGAGCACGCTGATCGAGAACGGTATTTGGACGCGTTAGCCAATAGTCGATTAAAACTCTTGCGCCAAGGTTTTCAGGGCTTAAAGCGTTTAGCAGGCCTCATCTATTTTACAACCCTTGACCAGCAGGGCCATAATCCAAATTGGCCGATCTTGGATTATATCCCTGCTGATTCAAGGCCAACTGCAAAGAAAGCACCGATTATTCCAGCAACACTACAAACACAGGTTGATTTAGAAACCGACGTTATTGTCATTGGGTCTGGGGCTGGCGGGAGCGTTGTGGCGAGTGAGCTTGCCCAAGCTGGCAAACGGGTACTCATCCTCGAACAAGGCGGCTATAACCATGAAGGAAACTTTCGCTTAAATGAAGGACAAGCGTTCTCCGAGCTTTTTTTGAACCAAGGAGCATTGGCCACCAAAGACCTAGGTGTCATTATGATGGCAGGAAGCACCCTTGGGGGTGGCACGGTCGTTAATTGGATGAGTTCATTTCGAATGCGGCCAGAAATTTTAGCGGAGTGGGATACAAGTTCTGGTCTCGCTGGTTATTTTACGGGGCCAGAACTTGAGGCAAGCTATGCCTTTTGCGAACAACGCATGCGCGTTAATAGCTTAAATAGTCAGCATAATCGCCAAAACCAGATTCTCTTTGATGGTGCGCTCGCTCTGGGCTACCATGTGGGGACAATACCACGGAATGCCATTGATTGTGAGCAACGATGCGGTCCATGCACCTTTGGTTGCAGTTATGGAAGTAATCAATCGGCAATGAAAACCTTTATTCAAGATGCCTATGATCATGGTGCCCAGGTTATGGTGCGTACCCGAGCAGAACGAATCTTGACAGAGTATGGCAAAGTCGTAGGCGTTCAGGCAACAGTTCTTAATCCACAAACGCAGCAACATGAATCGATCCGCATTCGAGCGACCACAGTTGTGGTTTGTGCTGGAGCCATACAATCACCAGCGTTGTTGCTTCGCTCAGGGTTGACGAATAGTCACATTGGCCAACATCTCTACCTTCACCCTAGTGCAATTAGCGTAGGTCAGTATCGTGAGTCGGTATATGCTTGGAAAGGGGTCTTACAATCGGCGTATTCTGACCAATTTATTCACCTTGATGGGAATTATGGCTATAAGTTAGAAGTGGCTCCCGCCCATCCTGGTATCTTTGGACTTGCCACCCCTTGGCATACAGCGCAACGCTATCGTGACGAGATGATTAATATTGCGAATCTTGCTTCGATTATGATTCTTACCCGTGATAAGGGTGCAGGGCGCATTCAACTTGATCGCTTTGGTTCACCTATCATCGATTATACGGTCTCAGCATATGATCGAACTCATATCTGGCATGGGCTGTGTGCAGGAGCACGAATCCATGCTGCGGCTGGTGCTGAACGTGTGATTTCGCTCCAAAGTAAACCAACTGATTTGTACCCAGCCAATGATCCGATCCTCCAAGGGCACTTGCTTCGTGAATTTGATGATTTGATGTGGCAAAATGGATTGAAGTCAAACCAAATTGTGCTTTTTTCGGCCCATCAAATGGGAACATGTCGGTTAGGCACCCATGCAGATCAGTCAGTCGTTGATGAAAATCATCAGTCCCACAATCTGAAAGGCTTATTTATTTGTGATAGTAGTGTCTTTCCATCGGCATGCGGCGTAAACCCAATGTTAACAATCATGGCACTAGCGCATCGAGCTGCGCAACGAATCAAGCAAATCATCTAAACCGCGCATTGCGTTGAGCGATTTGATCATGGGGTAGCGGTTCTTTAGTCTACTCGTTGACACCATAGGCTTTATACAATCCGCCGACCTGTTTACGATCGGTGTTAGAAAGCAAGTCAAAAAAATAGGCCATCCCATGAGGGATGGCCTGTTCGTAATGCCTAGGCTACCAATTCGCTGGGAAACCCCATGCGCAGCAATTGCATAAAGGACGTTTGTACTATTTTGATAATATGAACTACCCCGCAGTACCACGTATGAGATTGCGACTCGCCGAATCAGTACAAATCCCCTATAATAGGTCGGAGATCATCGTAGCCAGCACTGGAATCGTATCCATGCCAACACGTCTGCTTTCCTTACCCGATATTACGGGCATTGGTGCCTGTGCCATCAACCCCTTCCAAGCCCAGTCAATCGCCGCAACCACGGCCATCTGCGAAGCCTATGGGATCGCCCTCCCTGCCATGCAGCACTACATCACCATGTCATCCTATCTCTTTCCCACGGCCAGTCTCGAACGCCTGAAGGCCATTGATCTGCTGAACGCGATTCTCTTTTATATTGATGATATGTATGATCGCAATCAGCACCGCGTGCCCATCCATCTGCCCTCTCCGGCCACCTATGCCCATTGTGTGGGGTTGTTTGTCGATGGGATGCTGCCCACTGATGGCCATCACCTCTATCCAATCTGGTATGAGGCTTATCGTCAGTTTCGCGACCTCAGCACCCGTGACTACCGCCAGCGGCTTGCCGAGTCTTTGATGACGCACTTGCAGGCGACCCAGATTCCCAACCGAACCTTTCTGCAGGCGACCGCAACCACGGACATGTATATTGCAACGCGGCTTCATGATTCAGGCATGTATCCGACCATGATCCTGATTGAATTTGCCTTGGGTCAGCCCATCGCGCGTGACATCTATACCCATCCCGCAATGCAGCGTGCGACGGAACTCACGGCCCTCATTGGCGCGCTGCTCAATGACCTGTTTTCCTATGAAAAAGAAGTGCTGCACCTCGACTCACGTTTTAATCTCGTGCGTATTTTGATGGATGCTGAGCAGCTCTCGTTTGCGCAGGCCGTCCATCAGAGCATAACGATGATTAATCAGTGGATTGCCAAGTTTGAGACGATTGCCCAGCCATCCGTCTGGTTTCCGGGTGTGCAACACGCCCAGGCCAATCGGTATGTCGATGGCCTTCGCCAGCAGATTGCAGCCGCATGGCATTGGCAATTAGCAACCAATCGATATAGATCACCGAACTCGCCGTTTCCGATCCTGCGCAATCTGCTACCGGATGACGAAAGATAATGACCCATTTCATGCTATACAACATAGCATAGCTCACATGCGATGGGGCCAATGGTGACAATCACGGGTCACGTCCCCATATGGCAAAAAACGGCAATAGGCGCATAACCAAGCGCAATCAAGAAGGTTTTCCTGAATAACTGAGGCAACTAGTACTGTACGCCTGATGTGAGTTAGGCATCGTTGATCACGGTGAAAGTAAGGACATCGATCCCAAATCGTGCCCACAACACGGCCTTCATGACGAGATGCGTCACCTTGCTCGCAATCCGGGTCACCAGCCCATCAACGGTTTTCGCCAACAAATGCTCCACATTCCGTCCCGTGTTTTGCAGTTCATGAAACGTCCCTTCGATGCGTTCGCAAATCGACCCGAGCAGGCGATCAAACCCAACCGGATTGGCTGGTTGATTGTGGCGTTTGGCCGTCCAGATGCGATTCGCGGTTGTAGCGCGAACATCCTGTTGCCATTGTTCACCGAGAAACCCTTTATCCGCCCACACATCGGCATTGGTTAACTGATCCACGATTTCGTCTGCGGCGACGCGCTCATCGGTATGCGCTGGCACGAGGTCATAGGCCACCGGAATCCCGTCGAGGGTGATCAGCATGACGAGTTTGTAGCCAAAATAATGGAGTTTGCGGCTTGCACAATACCCATAGCTGGCACTTCCAGCGAAATCACTGCGGCATTTCGACCGTCGGTAGCCGACGACGGGAATGGGTTTGGTATTGAGAATAACCTGTGGGCGTGCGACCGTTGCCCATGACGCGAGCCACGACCGCCGGAGTGGCTCGCGCAAGCCACACAGCCGCCGCGCATGGCGATTAAATTGGCTTTGATGGGGTAAGTCGGGAATACATTACCATGGGTCGCTCGCAGAAAGCCTAAGAAGCTCCGTTCGCTGGGAAAGGGAACCACATCCATCGCTAACAGAATGGTTAGCACCTCGCTCGGAGTCAGTGCCGGAGCAGGGCCGGGTGCTGGTGATGTGGTGGAATGCGACGATGTTTGATACCAATCGTCAACCAACACATACAGGATCGTCATCACGTCAGAAAATGCTATACTGGGCATCGACGGAACTCCTTCTGGTGGTGGGTAAGCACTGCCATCGTGGGACTTCCGTCGTTCTTTGTCAAGTAATTCGTTCGTGATAACTCACATCAGACGTATTATGCAAACTTCTGAATCACTCATAACAATCTTACCAATCATCCATAGAGAATGGCTTCTGGGTAAAACCCATCACTCTACATGGCTGAGCTTATCACTTATTACGCTTTTATTACAAAACAATCTATGGTTGGTAGAGCAGATTCTGGAAGACGAGGCATGGGTCAATGAGCAACTCAAACGATTGGAATAAAAGGGCATAGGGTACTGATATTGTCGTTTGTATCAGAACCCATCATCCCCAGTGAGGCTGCTCTGGCAGAAGAAAACCGTATCATTCCTGTGAAAAATCGAGAGGATAACGGAGCTGAATCGACCAAAGTCATGCTAAAATAGCGCTACGACCAGCGTGCTACCAACGGAGGATTCCCATGACCCAAAGTTCAAAAAAATCACCGCAGCGCCTGCGGGTCTTGGATCAGAAGGCAGCTCGCCGTGCGGCATCACTCACACCCCGACCCTTAAAGCCAGCACCAAGCACAGGACAGTCGCTGTCCACCTTTCGCGGTCGCTGGGCCGGAGATGATCAGCATGAGCGACTGGCAGAAGTGTACCAACTGCGTGGGCTGGCGGGCCTTGATTAATGTTTCTGC
>NZ_JAFBCZ010000023.1 GCF_016907925.1 Herpetosiphon giganteus
GGGCAACGACCGTGACGCGGGGTGGCCGGCTCGGGACGGCCATGCCCTAACATCCATTAATACCCATTTCCCAACCTGTCCGCCCTTAAACCCGCGCACGGGAGAGGGGTTAGGGGCCAGTAGTTAGGGCTTATCCATAGACCGACCCCTGACAACTAGCCCCTGACCCCTCAATTATGTTCTATGTTCTTTGTTCTATGTTCTTTTACGCCCCAACCACCCGCGTTGCCAGTGGATAGCCAGCGCCGAAAATTGCCCCCAGCAGTTGATCTTTGATGGCGGCGAATTCGGCGCTGCCCCGTTGGCGGCTGCGTGGCAGGTGAATTGGTAAATTGAGCGCAATATGTTGGTTTTGAATCAGCAGCACGCGGTCGGCTAAGGCAATGGCTTCTTCAACATCGTGGGTGACGAGAATGGCGGTGAAGCCCTGGGCCCGCCACAATTGCTCGACCAATTGCTGCATTTCGATCCGAGTGAGCGCATCGAGCGCGCCAAATGGCTCATCGAGCAGCAACAAACTTGGCGTGTTGGCGATGGCGCGGGCGAGGGCCAAGCGTTGGCGTTCGCCGCCAGATAAGCCTAAGGGCCAGTCGTAGGCGCGATCAGCGAGGCCAACTTGGTGCAAGGCTTGCAGGGCTTGATCTGGATTGAGGCCAAGCAAACCGAGCGCAACATTCTCCCAAACCCGTTTCCACGGCAGCAAGCGGGCATCTTGAAACATCACCCGCGCCGCAGGATTCAAGCCGTCGAGCGGGCTATCATCAAGCGCAACTTGGCCAATTGTTGGCTCAGTGAGGCCAGCAATCAAGCGTAGGAGCGTGGTTTTGCCACAGCCGCTTTTGCCGATGACGGCGATAAACTCGCCTGGCTTAATTTCAAGATTGATGTCGTGCAAAATTGTGCGGTTGGCAATTGCCTTGCCCAAACCACGCAGCCCCAATTCAACGCCACGAATACTCATCATACACACTCCTACGAGATTATTGGTTATGCGCCAACTTGCCAACGAAGGCTGCGCCGTTCGATCAAACGAGCAATTGTATCGGCCAACTTGCCAAGCAGGGCATAGATCACAATGCCCATGACCAACACGTCGGTTTGCATAAATTCACGGGCATTCATAGTCAAGTGGCCAATGCCCGCGTTAGATGCCAAGCTTTCAGCCACGATCAAGGTGAGCCACATCACCCCCAAGGCATAGCGCAAGCCAACCAAAATTGAGGGCAAGGCCCCGGGAAAGATAATATGGCGAAACAAGCCCCATTTCGATAGCCCATAGACGATGCCCATCTCGCGCAGCTTCGGATCAATGCTGCGGACACCGTGATAGGTATTCAAATAGAGCGGGAAGAATACGCCAAAGGCTACCAAAAAGAGGCGTGCTGTTTCGCCAATGCCAAACCATAAAATCACCAATGGCAGCAACGCCAAATGGGGAATATTGCGAATCATTTGGAAACTGCTATCAAACAGCCGTTCGCTGAGTGGAAATGTGCCATTCAGCAGCCCAAAAATAAACCCAAGGCTGCCGCCGATTGCCAAGCCAACCAAGGCGCGACGGGTGCTGATGGCAATATCGCCAAGCAAATTGTGGTGTAGCAGCAAATCCCAGCTTGTTTGCAGAATTGTGCTGGGCGCTGGCAAAACCCGTGCGCTGAGCCAGCCGAGGCTTGCACTAAGTTGCCACACGCCAATCAGCACAATTGGAATCAGCCATGGCAGCCAGCGTTGAGCCAATTGGCGCAGTTGCAGCCGTTTTTTGGCTGAGCGCGGCGCGGTTGTCGGTTGTTCAATCGCCAATGCCATTGCTAAGGCTCCTTTCGTAGGGGCGAGGGGTAAGGATGAAGGATGAAGGATGAGGGATGAAGGAAAAAGCCAAGAGCCAAAAGCCCATTTCGTGCTCTTCGTGTCCTTCGTGGATCAATCGCTCATAGCCTAGACCCTGAATCCTGACCCCCTTTATTGCTCTGCGCCTCTGCGTTAAAATATTCATTCATGAAGCTTAGGACTGGAGGCTCTAGGCTATTGGCTTTCGGATGGATGATCATGCCAATTCCAACCTATTCCCGATAGCCCATAGCCTGAAGCCTATAGCCTTTATGCTCTATGCTCTATGTTCTATGTTCTTGCTTGTCCTTCGCGGCGCGAAAACTCGTGCAACTGCAATAGTTCGCCGAAGATCCCAGGTTGATTGGCTGGAGGCGTTAGTTTGTTGCCCAACGGCAAGCGTGGAAACAACAATTCAGCCACGCGATAGGCTTCTTCCAAGTGCGGATAGCCCGAGAGCACAAAGGTATCGATGCCCAATTCGCTATATTCCA
The DNA here is from genome assembly GCF_016907925.1 of Herpetosiphon giganteus. Classification (GTDB taxonomy): domain Bacteria; phylum Chloroflexota; class Chloroflexia; order Chloroflexales; family Herpetosiphonaceae; genus Herpetosiphon; species Herpetosiphon giganteus. Next base: position 2,322 of record NZ_JAFBCZ010000023.1, read on the forward strand.
GCATGCGTTCAGCCACCGTATCTGCATCGCCAACTAAGGCCGTGCCAGCGCCACCACGCACTAAGCCAACCCCAGCCCACAAATTCGGGCTAACTTCAAGCTGGTTGCGATTGCCATTGTGCAAGGCTTGCATGCGCTTTTGACCAACCGAATCCATCTTGGCGAAGGCAGCTTGAGCGGCAGCAATCGCCGCATCGTCAACATAGCGAATCAAATCGTTGGCTGCATCCCACGCTGCTTGGTTGGTTTCGCGCACGATCACATGCATGCGCATGCCAAAACGCAGCGTGCGCCCATGCTTGGCAGCCAAAGCCCGCACTTGGGCGATTTTCTCGGCAACTTGGGCTGGTGGCTCGCCCCACGTCAGATAAACATCAACATGTTTGGCGGCAACTTCGAGTGCTGCTGGCGATGAACCACCAAAATAGAGCGGTGGATGCGGTTGTTGAACTGGTGGTAATAGCAATTTGCCATCGGTGACATGAATATGTTGGCCTTCGAGGGTCACATGTTCGCCAGCCAAGACCCGCCGCCAAACTTCCAAAAATTCGTCGGTCAATTCGTAGCGCTGATCATGGTTGAGCTGTAAGCCATCGCTGGCAACTTCGGCGCTATCGCCACCAGCAACCACGTTGATCAACAAGCGGCCATTGGAAATGCGGTCGAAGGTTGAAGCCATGCGGACGGCTGGGCCAGGCAACATCAGGCCCGGGCGAATAGCCACCAGAAATTTCATCTGGCGGGTAACCGCTGCCAGTGCCGAGGCCAAAACCCAAGCATCCTCGCAGTAATGGCCAGTTGGCAGCAATGCGCCGGTAAAGCCCAATTCATCGACTGCTTGGGCAATTTGGCGCAAATAAGGAAACGTCGTCGAGCGGCTAGCCACGGTCGAGGCGAGGTAACGCCCATCGCCGTGAGTTGGAATAAACCATAAGATTTCCATCGAGCCAAGCTCCTTTATCAATGAGCGCTGTCGTTGGGTCACACCACCCCAGCGAACACCAACGACAGCAGGAAATCATCACTGATGATTATACAGATCGGCGCTATTGCGCGCTGGTTTGGGCTGGTTGCCACGTCCAGATTGCATCGCGAATGTTGACTTGCTTTGGAATTAAGCCTAATTCAAAGAAAGTATCGGCAATTTGTTGTTGCTCATTCACCAGCGTATCGTCGAGCGGGCTTAGCCCAAAGGCCTGTTTCTTGGCCACTTCTTCTAAGATTGCCGCATCCACGCCAATCACTGGAGCCAAAATTTTGGCAACCGCTTGTGGTTCTTGTTGCGACCAAAGCTCAACTTTTTGAATTTCTTCTAAGGTTGCGCTAACTAGATCGGGATGTTGCTCGGCAAAGGTTTTAGATGCCAAATAATAGCTATGGCTGGGCGCAAGGCTAGATCCATCGTGCAACACACGGGCATCGGTGGCCTTGAGCGCAATCGTCAAATAGGGTTCCCAAATAATCCAGGCATCGACGCTGCCACCCTCGAAGGCTGGGCGAGCATCGGGCGGAGTCAGAAAAGCTGGCTCAATCTCGCTATACTGCAAGCCTGCTTCACGCAAAACATCAATCGCAAAATAATGGGCGCTTGAGCCTTTGGCAAAGGCAACTTTTTTGCCTTTTAGCTCGCTGACGCTTTGAATTGGCGAGTCTTTCGGTACGAGCAAGGCTTGGCCAGTTGGCGAAGCTGCGACCGAAGCGATATACACCAGCGGCGTGCCAGCGGCTTGGGCAAAAATTGGCGGCGTTTGGCCAGTTGAGCCAATGTCAATGCTGCCAGCATTCAGCGCTTCCAACAATGGCGGCCCAGCGGCAAACTCAATCCATTCAACCTTCACATCCTTGAGCCGATTCTCAAGCGCGCCGTTGCCCTTGAGAATCGGCAACGAGCCACCCTTTTGATAGCCAATCCGCAGGCTGCGGGTGCTCGTTTGTCCATTCGAAGCAGCATCATTGCTGGTGGAACCACAGCTTGCCAAAAGCCCGACGATCAAAGCCAAGGCTAAGCGTTGCCAACCAATTGAAAAACGGCGTGCCATCATCTGCTCCTTAGGCCACTGCTGCCAATGGCAAAACTCCTAATTGCTGGGCAATCTCATCAAGCGCCAGCCCCAAACGCTCTTCTAAATGGCGATGAATCCGCGGCTGCGATTTGCTTGCAGTTAATTGAATTTGCTGCTCGGCGGCAAACAGGCTTGGAATAATATGCTTGGCTCCAAGTTGGCGAAAGCGGGAAGCCAAATCTGCATAAATTTGGCCTTCGGTACGCGCCGATGAGCCAGTAATTATTGGCAATACCAGCGTATTCCGTAAAACTCCTGCTGGAAGTAAATTAAGCCACGCACGTAATAATTCAGCATAGGTATCCTTATAAATAGGCGTTGCCACAATTAATGCGCCCGCTTGGCGAATAAGTTGGGTATAATGACGCACTGCTGGGCTGAATTGGGCTTGGCCAATCAATTCCTCTGGGGGAATATCCCGCACACTCATCGATTTAACGACCAGTGCGTGGCGTTCTAACATAGCCTTGGAATGCTCCAAAAGCACTGCTGTTGTTGAGCGGGGCGCTGGACTACCCGCTAAAGTGACGACATCAACCACCACACACTCCTTAGATGACTTTCTTGATAAAGATACTTAACAATTGCTAGTATAGGCAGCTATGGTTCCAAAGTAGGTTCCATGGCGGTAACAAACTGGTTCCAAATTAAGCGCATGTGGGATGGAGTATAATCAGACTTTGTGACCGAACTTAAACAATACCTGGCTGAAGGAGCTTGTGTGGATAAATCATTACGCTCAAAAGTTGTAATCTCGGTGGTGCTTGGCGTAATTGTTATGCTTGGCTTGGCACTATTTAGCGATATTGGCAAGGTTGGCGATAGCCTCAGCACCTTCAATTGGCTGATGTTGCCAGCAGTGCTCGGCTTTACAATCTTCAATTATGTGTTGCGTTGGCTCAAATGGGATTACTATCTGCGCAAGCTGGGCCAAGGCACCAATGTGAGTTATGGCCAAAGCGCGTTGCTCTTTTGCGCTGGCATGGTGATGGCGGTAACGCCTGGTAAAGTTGGCGAGGTGCTCAAATCGGGCTTGCTCAAACGCTTGAATGGCACGCCGATCAGCCGCTCAGCGCCGATTGTGTTGGCCGAACGCTTGACCGATGGTTTGGCAATGTTGCTCCTGATGGGCACTGGTTTGGCGCTCTATCCACCAGCCCGCCCAGCCTTTGTGGCCTTGGTTATTTTGAGCGTGCTTGGTTTGGCCTTGTTCCAAAATCGCCGGATTGCCTTGGGCTTTATTGGCTGGCTTGAACGCGGGCGTTTTGGCCGTTTTGCCAAGCCCTTACACAGCTTTTACGAAAGCAGCGCTGAGTTGTTGAGCGGACGCTTGTTGGTGGTCTCAACGATTATTTCGATTGTTTCGTGGGCTGGCGAATGTGTGGCCATGTATTATGTGCTGCGGGGCTTTGGCGCTGAAGCATCTGGATCACTTTTGTTACAATCGACCTTTATTTTTGCCGCCTCGACGTTGTTTGGTCTGGTATCATTCTTACCAGGTGGCTTGGGCGCTTCGGAAGTTTCGAGCACCTTGTTAATTACTACCTTGGTAAAATTAGGCGAAGGCGCTGCGACCGCCGCCACGATTGTGATTCGCTTTTGCACCTTGTGGTTTGGCGTGTTGATTGGCATGGTGGCAATGAGCATTTTCGCCCATCGTTATGGACTGATCGAGTCGGAGGCAAATAATCTTGCGAAAGAAGCTTAAGTATATTTTGGGGCTAGGTTTGGGTCTGGCTTTATTAATTGGCTGTGGCTCGGCTGCGGCGCTGAGTGAAGTAACGCTCAGCGAGCCAATTATCAACTTGAATAGCGGCCCGCGTACCACCACGATTAGCTATTTAATTGGCCAGCCAACCAATGTTTCGATTTGGCTCGAAACCGCTGCTGGCGAGCGTTACGCCCTGCGTGATACGGTCAAGCGTGAGCCATCAAAGGATGCCTATCAAGTGGTGTTCGATGGCAGCGTGCCAGTTGATGCCGATACCAATCGCTTGCTGCCGAATGGCAACTACACGCTGGTGGTGGAGGCCGAAAACGCTGCGGCCCAACGGCTTAATCTGCAAATTGATCAAGCACCAAGCGCTAGCTTTGATGTGTATGATCTGCGGGTCACGCCCAACCCATTTTCGCCCGATGATGATGCAGTTGAAGATTTCACAACCTTCTCGTATCGCTTGCCAATTACCGCCACCGTTTCGCTCGATGTGATCGATCCAACCAACCAGACGCGCTATCCAATTGTCAACCGCGAGCTGCAAGGGCTTGGCGAGCATAGCGAAGCTTGGTCGGGGCGGCCAGTGGTTGGCGGAATTTTGGCCGCAGGCCAGTATCAATATGAATTGCGCGCCGATGATGGGCTTGGCAATCGCGTGACGAAGCGCGGCGATGTGACCCTCAGCAGCGCTGGGATTGGGGCGCTTGATGTGCTGAGCGTTGAAATTGGCCCTGAGCAAATCTTATTAAACGATACTATTACTGTGACCTTCAAGGTTAAAAATAACAGTGAAGTGGCGTTGCGCACCTTTGGCCCGGCTTCGGGCTACACCTATAGCACCAACCAAAGCTATTCGTCGATTGAAAACGAGCAATATGCCAACCTTGGTGGCGGCTTGTGGCGGGTGGCGATCGATTGGGATGGCAATGGTGGCTCTGGTTTTCGCTATCCATTCCGCTGGGCAATTTCGCCGCGCAGCCCTGACCAATGGGCCGACCCCAATAAATTTGATTACCTCTACCCAGGCGAAGAAGCGACGATTGTTGGGCGCGTGCAAATTAAACAGCGTGAAGATCGCATGACCTTTTATGCTGGCGTGGCCCATGAAGGGGTCGATTACCCGACCAACCGCCTGAAACCAACCCTAATTTTAGTTTCTTTCTAAGCTTAAACCAACAACCCACGGGAAATCCGTGGGTTGATTTATTTTAGGCAGCACCAGTTTTGGTGAGCAGTTGATAGACTAATTGGTTGAGGCGGGTTTCGGCTTCGAGGTAAGTTGGCGCATAGCCAACTAGTTCGCCATCAAGATACATAGCAAAATCGCCAGTTTTTCGATCATATACAATCATTTTGCGATACATGGATGTACTCGCTTTCTTTAGGTACGTTGTCGATAACCCAGTAACGAATATTTTAGCACAAACGTTCGTAATAATCAAGGCCTATTTGTTAACGAAATAGGCTTTTAATGCGTTTGCTGGCCTGAGTATACGCTTTGCTTGTGACAACCAGTGTCACTTGATTAATCCACGTGCTAAAAATAAGCGATTAATCTATTGACAAATAGAACTAGCCACGGCTAGCCAAATTGGGGCTGAAATAGCGCAAAACTCAACCCATCGGGCTATTTGCAGTCTTGTCGCCGATCGGCTATGATCTTAAGTTGGGTGTGTGGTGTGATTTTTGTTCACACAGCGCGGCACACATCGTACTATTGACATTGAAGTACAGCTAGTAGCGTTGGCTACTGGCATGGTGGAGGACGCTGTGCGACGACCAAAATTATGGTTTGGAATCGCGATTAGTGTATTCTTTTTGTGGTGGTCATTTAATGGCCTCGATTGGGCTGGCTTTTGGGATGCGCTGAGCACCGCCAATTATTGGTGGATTATCCCAGGCGTTCTGGTCTATTTTGGCGCTGTTTGGGCCAGAACCTGGCGCTGGCACTATATGCTACGCCACATCAAAGCGGTTTCAATTCGCCGCTTGTTCCCTGTCGTCGTAATTGGCTACATGGGCAACAATGTCTACCCCGCCCGTGCTGGAGAAGTGATTCGTTCGTATGTGCTCAAGCGCAAAGAAGGCATCGGCATGGGCGCATCGCTCACCACCGTGATTCTCGAACGCTTGTTTGATGGTTTGGTGATGCTCTTATTTGTATTCGTCACCTTGCCATTTATTGAATTGCCGCCGTTATGGAATAATTTAGTAATTATTTCATCGATCTTATTTGGCGTTGCCTTGGTTATCTTTTTGATGATCGCTACCAACCAACGCCGCACCGAGCAGTTGTATACGTGGGCATTGCGCAGCATTGTGCCGCAACGCTTCCATAGCAAAGCCCATGGTCTGTTTGATAAAATTATGCTTGGCTTGCATTCGTTACGTTCGCCCCGCGAGATGCTGATGATTTTCGTCACTTCTACCGCGATTTGGCTGACCGAAACGACCAAGTATTGGTTTGTGATGCAGGCCTTCGATTTCCATGTCTCGTTTGATGTGTTGATGTTGATGACTGCCGTTGCCAACTTGGCACTGATTATTCCGGCTGCGCCTGGTGGCGCTGGCACCTTCGATGCCGCTGGGATTAGCGTCTTGAAGTCGTTCAATGTGGCCGAAAGTATTGCTACCGGCTATACGTTGGTGCTGCACTTGGCGCTGTGGGTGCCAATTACCGTGCTCGGTTTTTGGTATATGTGGCGCGAGCGGGTTGCTTGGAATGAGTTTGATCAAGCGGTGAACGAAAGCCAATCTGCCGAAAATCGCATTCAACAACGCGAGGCAGCCTTACGAGAAGAATTAGGCGAGTCGGCGAACGCGCCGCACGCTGAAGTTGAGGTACGACTTTGAAAACCATTGCAGTAATTGGGGCGGGCTTCGCTGGATTAAGCGCTGCCTATGATTTGGCCGCTGCTGGCCACAAGGTAACCGTGTATGAAGCTGCGCCCCAAGTTGGTGGCTTGGCAGCAGGCTTTCAGGCTGAAGGCTGGGATTGGTCGCTGGAAAAGTTCTATCATCATATTTTTGGCTCGGATAAGGCGCTGCTTGATTTTATTAAAGAAATTCGCGCCGATGATTTGCTCTTTTTCAATAGCCCGGTTTCTGGCCAATGGGATGCTCAGCGTGGCTCGATTGAGATTGGTGGCGTAGTGCCATTGCTCACCTATCCACATCTTTCGGTTTTTAATCGCTTGCGCAACGCCGCTGGCGGCGCTTGGCTCAAGTTCTTGGCGGTTATCAATCGTTGGCAACACCTCGAACAAACCACCGCCGAGCGCTATATTCAAAAGCTGATGGGCAAGCCAGCCTACGAAGCGATGTGGAAGCCAGTGCTCGAAGGCAAATTTGGCCCATATACGCCAGAAGTGAATGCAGCTTGGTTCTGGGCACGCATCGCCTCGCGAACCTTCAAACTTGGCTATTTTCGCGGCGGCTTTCAAGCCTTGGGCGAACGCATGGCCGAGGCTGTGCGTCAAAAAGGCGGCACGATTCGCTTGAATAGCCCAGTCAAAGAGCTGCGCAAAATCGAACAAGGCTGGCTGATAGTGAGCAATGATCAAGCGAGCTACGATCAAGTGCTCTCAACAACTTCGCCAAGTTTGCTCAAACGCATGACCCCAGATTTGCCAGCCACTTACACCGCCAAACTTGATCAACTGAAGTCGATTGGCGCGGTCGTGTTGACGGTGGCGCTCAAGCAATCGCTTACCAACGGCATGTATTGGATGAACATGGACAAAAAGCATTTTCCCTTTTTAGCCTTGGTCGAGCATACTCAAATGATTGATCGTCGCCATTATGGCGGCCAACACTTGGTTTATCTTGGCGATTACCTTGAGCCTTCACACGAATATTTTCAATTGAGCAAAGAAGAACTGTTAGAACGCTTTATGCCATCGTTGAGCAAAGTTAATCCACAGTTCAAGCCCGATTGGATTGAGGGCGTGTGGCTACATCGCGAAGCCTATGCCCAGCCAATTGTGCCCGTTAACCATAGCCAATCGATTCCAGCCCTGAAAACGCCGCTGGAAGATTTGTGGTGGGCGAGCATGAGCCAAGTCTATCCATGGGATCGCGGCACAAACTTCGCGGTCGAAATTGGCCGCCGCGCCGCCAAAGAGATGTTGGCGAAGTAGAGCATAGAGCATAGAACATAGAGTAGGGGTCAGGGATCAGGGGCTAGAGGCTCTAGGCTATGGGCTATCGGGAATTAGTTGGTATTGGCATGATCATCCAGCCTAAAGCCTCTAGCCCATAGCCAATTTCCCTTCGTGCGCTTCGTGGATAAAGATTTTAACGCAGAGGCGCAGAGAATACATGGCTAGAGGCTCTAGGCTATGGGCTATCGGGAATTAGTTGGTATTGGCATGATCATCCAGCCTAAAGCCTCTAGCCCATAGCCAATTTCCCTTTGTGCCCTTCGTGCGCTTCGTGGATCAAAAAAGCCTGCGCCGCGTCGCCAAAAACGGTAACGCAGCGCGGGCGTGCTATTTAATACAACTCGCCGAACTTGGTTTGCAAATACTTGACGTACGGTGCTGCATCCATCGGGCGGCCAGTTGCCCGCTTGATCAGCTCGTTGGGCAAGAATTTGCTGCCATGTTGCAGGATGTTTTCACGCATCCAGCCAAGCAAGGTGCCAAATTCGCCACGGCGCATTTCATCCCAAATTTCCGGATGCTTGGCAACCGCCGTATCGAACAATTGCACCGAAAGCACATTGCCGATGGTATAGGTTGGGAAGTAGCCAAACATCATGCCCGACCAGTGAATATCTTGCAATACGCCTTCTGCATCGTTGGCTGGGGTAATGCCAAGGTAGGTTTGCATTTTGGCGTTCCAGGCTTCAGGCAAATCGGCGACCTGGAGTTTGCCTTCGAGCAGCGCTATTTCCAATTCCATGCGCAACAAAATGTGTAAGTTGTATGTCAATTCATCAGCTTCGACCCGAATTAACGATGGCTTGACGGTATTGACTGCGCGATAGAATTTTTCCAGATCAACATTGGCCAATGGCTCAGGGAAGGTGGCTTGCAAATCGCCATAGAAAAATTCCCAGAATGGTCGCGAACGGCCAACAATGTTTTCCCACATGCGCGATTGCGATTCGTGCACGCCCAACGATGTGCCACGGCCTAGTGGCGTGCGATTCAATTCGGGTTTGATATTTTGCTCGTACAATGCGTGGCCAGTCTCGTGGAGCGTGCCAAATAGCGCTGGTGAGATCCAATTGGGATTAAAGCGGGTGGTAATCCGCACGTCATTGCGGCCAAAGTTGGTGCAGAACGGGTGAGTGCTGCGATCTTGGCGGCCCCGATTCCAATCGTAGCCATAGCGCACGGTAACTTTTTTGCCAAATTCCTCTTGCAAGGCTTCGGGATAGTTGCCATGCAACGGCGCATCGCGGCCATCATCGCCCATTGCGGCAATCTTGAGGGCCAAGGGCACAGTTCCAGCTTTCAATTCATCGAAGAGCGCAATTGCTTGGTTGGTGGTCAAACCACGTTCGTAGCTATTGAGCAAAGCATCGTAGGGATGTTCGTCGTAGCCCAGCAAATCAGCTTGTTCGCGCACCATATCGACAATTGTTTCGAGATGGGGTTGAAACATGGCAAAATCTGATTTGGCGCGTGCATCTTCCCAGACATTGCCAGCCAAGGCCCGCACCCGTGATTGTTTGGCGATAAATTTGGCAGGCAATTTAGTTGACCGCTCGTAGTTGTAGCGCGTATGGCTGATCAAACGAGCTTCATCAGAATCTGGTGGCAAATCGGCGACATTAATCGCATCGAGCAATTTAAGCGTTTTTTCGCTGGTAAACAGCTCATGCGAAACTCGGCTGATCGTTGCCAATTGTTCGGCGCGAGTGCTGGCACCGCCGCGCGGCATTTGGGTGCGTTGATCCCACGATAGCAATCCTGCGGCGTGGTTGAGATCGCGAATGGTTGCCAAATGTTCGCGTAGTTGCTCAAGAGCTTGACTCATGAATCGATAATCCTTCTACTTGGAGCAGCATAATCACGTGTGATCGGGCTGCTCGTCATTCCTGCTCTATTTTAGCATATGTTGATATGATCATACAGGGTTATTTTTAAGAATTGCATGATCAATAGACAATTGAAGAGTACGAAGGATCGGAACCACGAAGCGGAAATTGGCGATAGGCTATCGGCATGAGGCTAGCGGAATATTGGTGAGCATGGCCACAATCTTGGGTTCTATAGCCAAAAGCCCATAGCCATCTATGCGGAAATTGGCGATAGGCTATCGGCATGAGGCTAGCGGAATATTGGTGAGCATGGCCACAATCTTGGGTTCTATAGCCAAAAGCCCATAGCCAATAGCCATCTATTTTCTCTGCGCAGCTGCGTTAAATCCCGACCCCTAACCTCCAGTCCCTGACCCCTATATTCTATGTTCTATGTTCTATGCTCTCTGTTCTGCTACTCGCGAATGCCCCACAATTGCAACTGCCCGCGATCGATGCTGACGATCAGGCGTTGGTCGGGCGCGATTAGGGCATTCTCTGAGCTGAACAACGCTTGACCATCAGCAACCCGATAGATGATAATGCTCGGCTCAATGTGCAGATCATTCGTTAAGCTGGATTGGACGAGCAATAATTGGCCGTCGGGGCTAAATTGAATCGCTGGATCGAGTTGGGCATAATTAAGCGCTTGGCTACTGCTATGGCATTGGATGCTTTGGCTCACTTGAACATCAGCAAGATTCACCAGCAGAATGCAATGCTCTGCGGGCGTTTGGGCACTCATGGCAACCGCCAGTGACTGACCATCAGGGCTAATTGCTAAGCCCAAGGCTGGTTGATTGAGATTGAGGCTGTGCAACGTCGTGCCCGTTGTGAGTTCCAGCACACTCAGTTGGCCTTGGTCGGTTAAGAGCAGCAAGCGATTTTGATTAGGCACAAGTGCCAGATCGACCAAATAGCCAGAATCAAGCGGGCGGCTATAGAGCGGTTGGCCAGCCTGCGAAACGTGCAATTCAAGGCCACTAATGCTGACTGCTTCAACCACAAGCTGCTGATCTGCATCGGTAGCCATCAGGGTGTAGCCAACATCATCGATGCCATGTAATTGTTGCTGCCAGCGTTGGCTCAGATCGCTTAAATTCCATTGGCTGATGCCAAGGTTAATCTGGCTACTATCGCTGCTGAAAGTAGGCTGGGTTTGGGTTCGATACGATACTGGTTGGGGGATTTCGTAGGCGATACTGGTTTGCTCAAGGTTGAGTATTCGTAAACCCTGTGCAACTGCCAAAAGCTGGCTATTGGGGCTAAATATCGGGAACGTATAGATTGGGAAACTAAGGGTTTGGCTTTGACCATCGCTCAGGTTGACCAGGGTTAATGCTTGAGCATCGAACAGCAAGGCTTGGCTACTATCGGTGCTAAAACGCAGGTTATAGCTGCTTTTGCCACTATAAATCGGCTGTTGGTCGGCGAGCCGAATCAACGTTACATCGCTATCGCTTGGCACGCCTTCGGCAATTGCAAAGCGTGCCTCAAGCAGGCCATCGGGGCTGATAATCCGTGGATTGGGCTGATCGTAATTGGTTGGTTGGGTGTTCCAAGTATGAATGGTATCGCTGGTTGGCTGCCGATCGATAAACGCGCCAGTTGTGGCGTTGTAGCGCTCGATTGACCACGAGCCAGCTAGAGCTGGATCGCTGCTGATTTCAATTAATGCTTCAATTGTGGCATTGTCGGCAGTGAACCGAACTGCGCTAATATTGGTTGCAGTACCTACAAAATAGCGTTGTTGTAAACTTGGCAATTCGTATACCCCAAAGCCTTGTGAGGTTACCACCGCCATAAATTGATTGTTTGGCGCAAAATCGCCATTGTGCAGCCGCCCCAAACCGATGGTTTGCAATAGCTCAACTTGGCTCAATGAGCTTTCGTTAATTAATTGGCTGCTGCGGGCTGGCAAGCTGGCTGGAACCGCCAATAAGCCATGGCTATTGGGATTAATCTGTTGCAGTGATTCAGTAGGCGCTTGGAGCAAGGCGGGCAATTGATGATTGGTTTGAACGTGAGCCAGATCTGGCTCGCTTGGTTGGGTTGGCGCGCTGGTGGCGGTTGCAACGCTGGCTTGAGTTGGCTCAGGCGTAGCTTGTTTGGTTGGCGCAAGCGTTGGGCTAGCAACTTCGGCAAGGGTGGCCGAGGCTTGCGGTAGTAAGTTTTGCACGCTGCTGCTGGTTTCGCTGGTGCTGGTAGCAACTGGCGGTAGGCTAGGGCTTGGTTGGCTTGCAGGCGCACTTTGGCAAGCACTAAACACGATCATTAAAAGACCGAATCCGAGCCGCTGGACTGGATGCTTCAACATAACTCCTCCTTAGATAGATAGGTCTATCATCTAAGAAGGAGCTATTAGGATACATCATACGGTGCTGATAGTTGGCTTATAGTTGGCTGAAACTAATCGGCTTGTTCGCTTAAGAGCCGAACTTCATCTGGCTTGTTGGCCAGCGCAAACAGCGTATCGCCAGCATACACCACATACACATACTCGTTATTGCGATAGCTCCAACGGCGTTGGCTCGACAATGGCGCGCCCAATTTGGCTTCGATGGCTTTTTTGATAAAGGGCAATTTGGCATCGAAGGCGCTATTGATGCGGGTGTACATTGCACGGCTAATAATTTCGCGCAGTGCAGTATCTGCTGCCGAAGCATTTTGGGCCGCCACGATTGCACTGAGTTGCTTTACCACCGACCAATTGGTTGCGCCGCTGGTTGCAATTGGCGTATACAGCGTGTCGAGCGAGAAAATTTGGGCAGCGTAGGCCGCTCCATCGCTGGCTTGCAAGCGATTGCTATTGCTCAAAGGCACGCCAACCGCTTTGCGCGGAATCTGGCTAATAAATTGATAAAAGGCTTGATCAGGCCGATAATCTACGCCCAACGCGCCATAGGTATATTGCATCAACGCATTGTAAACATCTTGATCGGTTAGTTCGTTGGCGCGGAGCACAATATCCCATTGATTGTAAGGGCTGATAATCACGTCGCGGCCATAAACCTCGCCTGTATAGCGAATGCCTTTGACGCTAAAATCCATGCCAACTCGAATTGGCGAGCCAAGCTTATGTTTGACGGCATATTGGTGAAAGACCCAATCTGGGCGATATTCGCCCTTGGCCAAGGTATACACTTCGTTGCGCAATTGCGCGGCGAGGGTGTTGGGCCGTGGGCCAGTGCTTGGGCTACTTTCATCCAATAATTTCAAGGTATATTCAACGCTATACCCGCGTGGATCGTCTTTGTAGCCAGGTGCAACCGTGCTATGGGCGAAAAAATAATCACGGCTAATCGGAATCGCATAGGTATCACGAAAATAGCGAATTAACTCAACTAAGGATTTGGTTTGAGCCGTGGTGATTGGCGTGCCATCGTTTGGCCCCTCGACTTCGACCCCAATTGCATGCACGTTGAGTTCGCCGCCGCTATAGCCGCGTGCCCAACTGCGCACGCCCGCATGCCAAGCAATATAAGCCTTTTCGTTGACATAATGATAGGTTTTGCCATCGCGGGCAATCAAATAGTTATAACTTGAGCGAACTTCTGGGCGCAAATTCCATTCCAGCGAGCCATAGCCAGCAGTTTCGTGCAAAACGACAAATTCGGGCTTGAAACTCGTGGTGTTGCGCGCGGTTTTGTTGGGGGTTTTGTTGAGATACGAGGTATCAAATTGCATACAAGCTCCTTGCATGATGCTAAACATGGCATCATTACTACCGCCTCTAATAGTCTCGTTGTTAATGTACTACATAAAAGGGGTCAGGGGCGAGGGATCAGGGGCCAGATTTAACGCAGAGGCGCAGAGCACGAAAGGATGAGGTTAAGAACATAGAGCATAGAGCAAAGAACATAGAGGATTAGGCTATAGGCGATAGGCTTTTGGCTATGATCTTTCGATCAATTCGTGGCGGAAAAATTAACGCAGAGGCGCAGATAACGAGGCTATGGGCTATGGGCTAGCAGAACAATAATCATATCAATCTAATCTGTGCCAATCTGTGGCGAAAAAAATTGTGCTTCGTGTCCTTCGTGCGCTTCGTCGATCGCATTCTTAACGCAGAGGCGCAGAGAGGAGAAAGTATGAAGTATGAAGGATGAGGCATGAAAAGATTGGGCTATAGGGTCGTGGTTAGCGGAACATTGATTGAAATTTCCAACACATGTTCCGCTAGCCAAACGCCAATAGCCTATCGCCCTATTCCCCTTCGTGCTCTTCGTGGTTAAAATATTACACAAATTTTAAGGCCAACATCGTAATATCATCGTGTTGCTCGGTGTGGTCGGCAAAGCGTTGCACATCGTTGAGCACCGCATCAAGCAAGGCTTGGGCATGAATATCTGCTGGCAACGAACGCACCAAATCTTCCAAGCGCTCAAAGCCATACATTTCAGCCTCGCCGTTCATGGCCTCGACAATCCCATCGGTGAAGAACAACAGCATATCGCCTTGGTGGCACTGAATTGGGCTATCTTCGTATTGAATGAGTGGTGTAATGCCCAACGGCAGCGATTGGCCTCGCCCAGTCAAATATTCGGGAAATTCTGGCTGGTTGCGCTGGCTATGAATCAAAAATGGATACACTTGGCCTGCATTGGCCCAAACCAACGTGCGATCAAGCGCATCGATGCGGGCATAGCTGACCGCTGCAAACATACTACGCGGAATATTTTGCACCAAACTGGTGTTGGTTTGATCAAGAATGGTTGCTGGAGTGGCTTGGGTTCCAGCTAAGGCGCGCAGGGTGCTGTAGGTCGCCACCATCACCAACGCGGCAGGCACACTCTTGCCCGAAACATCGCCAATCATCAAATCGAGCGTGCTATTGCCTTGGGCGATAACCCCATAGAAATCGCCGGAGGTTTCGCGTTGCGGCAGACAAATTGCGGCAACTTCGAGGCCTGCGACGCTTGGCAAGCGCTTGGGCAATAAGGCTTGTTGCACGTTGCGGGCAATTTCTAACTCACGCTGCAAGCGTTCGTGTTCACTTTGCTCGGTATAAAGTTCGGCAATTCGTTGCGACATCACGTTAAAGGTGTGGGTCAGATCGGTTAATTCATCGGCAACCCGCTGCTCGTTGGGCAAGGTATGGCCAAGATGCCCATCGGCAAGTTGCAACGCGCCTTGTTTGAGGCGTTGAAGGGGCCGATTAACCACGACGACCGTTGCCAGCCAAGCACAGGCAATCGCCACCACGCTGCCGCCAATAATCAATGGCAACAATTGGTTGATCAACGATTGCTGAGTTAGATCACGCGCCTCGACCGAAAGCGAAGCCTCGACAATTGCAATCACATAGGGCTGGCCTTGGGCATCGTTGACGACAATCGGCGCAACCAAGCCATAGTACGAGCCAAATTCATCGGCGTAGCGCACGGCGTGGCGTTGGCCATCTTCAAAAGCTGCCCAATGCTCAGGCGTATCGTAAAAGAAGGGATAATTGATCCCAGTATTATCAACATCAACCCAATAGTACAAGCGATGTTGTTTAATATCGCGGCGCAAAATGCCAATAAAGCCCACATTGGCCGCCGTTTGGGCTTGGGCCAATTGCTTTTGCAGGGTTGTATATTCTTCGGTGTATAAATCGGCTGGCGTATTAATTTGGTTCAACAACGCCGGATCAAGTTCGCGGGCAATTAATTCAACAACTCGTGCCAAACGCGTATCCATTTCGCGCTGCCAACGCTGGTTGGTTTCGCGGTAAAAGCTCAGCCCAGCAAAGACCAACGTCGCAATAATAATTAATTGGAGCGGCAATAAAACCTTGATAATCAGCGGAATACGCAATTTCATTGCTCGCTCTCCAATAGGCGTTGTGGATTGCTGCCATCGGCGTTGAAGCGCCAAATTGTGTTGTTATAGGCATCGGCGGCATAGACGTGATTGTTGTGAAACGCCAAGCCAAAAACTTGCCAACGCTCAATTGCGGGGGCAAAGGCAGCGATTGGCTGGCCATCGTGGGTCAAACGTTGGATGCGTTGGTTGCCCATATCGCCAACATAAATATCGCCAGTTGCTTGATCAAGCGCAATATTTAGCGGGTAGGCAAACTCGCCAAGGTTGCTGCCATAGCGCCCAATCACCCGCAAAAATTGCAACGAGATTGTATCGCCAGCTTCGTGCAGCGAGAATTCTTGAATTCGGCCATTGAATGAATCGACCACATACACGTGTTTGCGTTCGCGATCAACAACTAAATCGCTGAGGCCGCTAAATTCTTCGTTGCCATTGCCAAACTCGCCAAAAAACTCGGCCAGTTGGCGGCCATCACGCTGATAGACCACGACGCGATTCGCCTTGTAGTTGGCGACCCAAATTCGGTCGGCGCTATCAACCGTCACGCCATATGGCTCGTTGGTTGGCTCATCCAGCGCCGGATCATAATCGTTGCCGCCAAACTCGCGGCCAAAGCTGCCATCAGGCTCGAAACTGCGCACGCCGTCGTGCACTAGTGTTGCTTCATCATTATAGATAAAATTGCCAATATAGAGCGTGCCCTGGCTGTCGCGCCCAAGATCCCAGCCGGAGTGAATGTTGCTTGGGCCAACCCCAAAAACCCCAATACTGGCCGCGATTTGGCCATTGGATTCAAGCTGGGCAATGCGATAATTGCCACGATCAGTCACATATAATTGTTGATCGTCGACAACCGCAACCCCATTTGGTCGCAGCAAGTGTTGGGGTTGCTGACTAC
This sequence comes from Herpetosiphon giganteus, assembly GCF_016907925.1. Classification (GTDB taxonomy): domain Bacteria; phylum Chloroflexota; class Chloroflexia; order Chloroflexales; family Herpetosiphonaceae; genus Herpetosiphon; species Herpetosiphon giganteus. Next base: position 18,839 of record NZ_JAFBCZ010000023.1, read on the forward strand.
AGCCAGCCAACAACCCCACAAGCAAGAATGAAAGACAACGGCGCATGCGTGCTCCAGCAAGGGTTTTATAGCCCAAAACGGCCTAGTTTGAGTAACGCGCCGAGAATGCCGGTTAATCCAGTTAGGCCATAGAGGGCAATAATGGCAATTGTTTGTGGCTCAAGGCGCAAGCTACTGCTGCGGCTTTGGGTTGGCTTGATCTCAATCCGCTGACCACGCCAGTATTGAACCTGTGAGCTATTGCTAAAGCGCGTTGAGCCTTGGCGATTCTGCCAGATTTGCCAAGCAACCCAGAGCAAAAAGCCACAGCCCACAAAAACCAAGCCCACGCGTGCCAGATTGGGCATCGTCCAAACCTGATTGCGAATCACAAACAGGCCCACAACTGCCAAGATTGCCGGAATCCAAGAACGATCAAATCTCATAGTTCGCTGGTTTCTTGTAAGTCAAAGTAGGGTGGAGCGTTGGGATCAAGCTCTTTGCTGAGCGCAGGTTGTGCCAAGCGCCCATAAACTTCAGCTAATCCATACAGCGAATGGGCTAAATCGTAGGATAATTGGTCGGGCTTGATCCGCCATGCCCAATTGCCGCCAGTTAAGCCTGGCCGATTCATGCGCGCTTCGGTGCCAAGATCAAGCGCATCTTGCATCGGAATAATTACCGTGTCAGCAACTGAAGCATACAGGGTACGAATCATCGTCCAAACAAGGGCTTCTTCGCCACAATGCAAATAGGTGCGGGCGCGATGCTGTTCTTCTGGGCCTGCACTATTGTACCAGCCACGCGAGGTGTCGTTATCGTGCGAGCCAGTGTAGGCAACCGTATTTTGCACGTAGGTATGCGGCAAGAAGTTTGATTGGAACGCGCCTGAGGTGAAGGCAAATTGTAAAATCCGCATGCCAGGCAAGGCAAATTGGTCGCGTAATTGATAGACATCAGGCGTGATCATGCCCAAATCTTCGGCAATTAACGGCAAGCTGCCAAATGCTTGGGCAATTGCTTGGAAGAAATCAGCGCCTGGGCCACGTCGCCATTCGCCATTGACCGCCGTTTCTTCAGTGCCTGGCACGGCCCAATAGCCTGCAAAGCCACGGAAGTGATCGATGCGCACAATATCGACAGTGCGCAAGCTAGCGCTAATCCGTTGTTGCCACCATTGATAACCATCTTGGGCCATCACATCCCAACGATAGAGCGGGTTGCCCCAGCGTTGGCCAGTGGCCGAGAAATAATCTGGTGGAACGCCAGCAATATCAACCGGATTGCCATCGGGGTGCAACAAGAACAGGCTGCGATTGCCCCAAACATCGGCGCTATCGTGGGCCACAAAAATTGGAATATCGCCAACAATCTTGATCTCGCGTTCGTTGGCATAGCGTTTCAGATCATCCCATTGGTTGAAAAAGGCCCATTGCAAAAACTTATGAAACTGCACATCGTCGGCGAGTTTTTGGCTCCATTCGGCCACAGCCTCAGGCTCATGCAAGGCAATTGCGCTTTCCCAGGTTGTCCACGAAGCGCCATCGTGAGCGGCTTTACAGGCCATGAATAAGGCATAATCGTCGAGCCACGCTTGTTCAGCAGCACAAAAATCATTGAATCCGCGATCGTCGGCTTGGGCCTTGAAATTTTCAAAAGCCGTGCGCAATAGCTGCAATTTGGCCGGAATCACCGCGCCAAAATCGACGCTTTCGCTGGGCAAATGAGTTAATTGCGCCAAATCCCATTCAGCCAGCAAATTGATGCGGGCCAAATAATCGGGGCTAATCAACATATGGTTGCCAGCAAAGGCCGAAAAACATTGATACGGCGAATCGCCATAGCCAGTTGGGCCAAGCGGCAAAATTTGCCAGAGCCGTGCGCCAGCGGCTTGCAGCCAATCAACAAATTGATAGGCTTCGCTGCCAAGGTCGCCAATTCCATAGCGACCATGCAACGACGTGGGGTGCAGAAGAATCCCCGCAGCTCGTTCGAATGTCATCGAACTACCTCCAACTATCAGTGAGTATCAAGCAAGTTCTAAAGTATGTCCTTGGTATGATAGCATAGAGCAGGATTAGGGAAGGATGAATTATGAATTATGAAGAAGACCATAAAAAAGGCAGAAGTCAGAAGGCAAAAGGCAAAAAGGCTATGGGCTATAGGCGAGCGGAACATCTTTCCTCGCGTTAACCATGGCCTGATCCCCTCACCCCAACCCCGCTCCCACGCAGCGGGCGAGGGGGAACCACCAGACCGGTGCTCCCCTCGCCCGCTGCGTGGGAGCGGGGCTGGGGGTGAGGGCATGCTCCTCATAGCCCAAAGCCCATAGCCCAAAGCCTATAGCCAATAACTCAACGCCCCAACTCTACAACAAACCGAACTCGCGGGCCAACTCTTGGTCGAATTGGGCCTCGCCAAAGGCTGGCACATACAAGGTTGCATAGGCCGAAACCTGTTGCTCTGCTAAATCGTTAAGCTGCACATGGCGAATTGTTGGCTCTTCGATTGGCAAAATTGCTGCTTGGTAGATTGTTACTTGGTGCTGTTCAGGATAGAAGTTTTGTAAATGAGCCACCAAGCGAGCTAACCCAGCGCGTGGATCAAGCCCAGCATGCACAACCTTGAAGTAGCCAATCACCCCAATTTGCCATAAAACCAACGGTGTTGTTGGATCAAAACGCCGTGGCCGCAGCAAAAAATCGCTGGCCTCGTAGCTTTGATAGCCATGCAAGCCAGGATCGAGCGCCAAATCGGCAAATAGACAGGCCTCGGCAGAAATGCCAGGTAGCAGATTAACCTGCACTCTTTCACGCTGGCCGCGCTGCACTAAATCGCTGGTTGGAGTTACAAACACGCTTGGATGGCCATAAAACGCAACACACACCCGCTTGCCTTGCTCGACCGCTGCCCAAATATGCGCAACCATGGCGTGATACACCTGTTCGCGTGGCAAATCTGCTTGGTAAAAATGGGCCAACGATTCAGCATGCGGATTCAACTTGTGAATCCATTCATCGGCCAGCGGGTGCATGACCAAATAAAAAGTCTGATCGGCTTTGCTAATCCAGGCGTGAGCTTCATTGGTTAGATGCGCAATCATCGTGATGCCAGTGCCGACCAGTGTCAACGAGCCTTGTTTACGTTGGTTTGGCATCTTATTGTGGCTGCTCGTCAAAGCCAATTTCAAATAATGGTGGCTGATCGTCTTTTTGGCGATGATAGACAAAATTGGTTAATTGGGTATGCACTGGTCGTGTTCGACCAACCAAAATATAATTATTGGCCGGAATTGTTAATTGAATTGGAATATTGGAGCAATTGTAGCTTGGATTTTCGATTTGCTCTTTGCTGCGAATATAGAAAACTTGCGGCATGTCAGCGGAATCATTTGGGTCGACATAACACACATGTAAATCAAAATAGGGATTTCCGCTAGAATCTTCGATCATATAACTATGATTGAGCAGCCAGCACGTAACCGTATAATCTTTGGATTTATCGAGCGCTTCGATAAAGACATTCATATACGATGAAACAGTAACATCGATATTGGTATAGGTTTGGGTTTCTGGTGCGAATTGGCCAAGACTGCGCAAAGTCATCACGGTCGTAATTTCTTGCACCGGATCTTGTTTGGGTAAGCTTGGGCCAAGGCCTGCTTGCTGTAAAAATGCTTGAGGATCGTGCTTGAATGAGGCAAGGCGGCTGGGATCATCGACGAGGGTTTGGACGAAATCGACCATATCCATGAATCTGTTCCTCCTAATAAACCGCAAGTTTTTGGCTTTGCTCAATTTGGCTTAAACAAAGCGCAACGTAGGCTTCAATTCCTGCCAGTTCGGCTGTGCCATAGTTATTATTGCTGACAAGCTGGCCTTGCACGTGTAAACGATTAAGCAAGTTTTTGGTTTCGGCGCTACAGGCTGGATGCTGCAATACGCGCTGCCAAAGTTCGAGCCAATGGCTTGGCTGGCCGGTGCAAACCTCCTGCCAAAGCTGAAGCACGGTCGCATAGCATTCTAGTAACAACGGAATCTCTTGACGTTGCTGGGCGATTGCAATGGCGCGGGCCAACCATGGTTGCACATGCTGAAACTGGCGTTGAGCCAATTCTAGTTGGGCGATATGCAAGGCCGCCCGTCCAATCATCGCCTCTACGCCCAACTCTTGGAAGATGGCAAAGGCTTTGTGCAAATAGCCAGCACTTTGTTGATATTGCTCGCGGCGCAGCGCCAACATGCCCATTTGATCGCGAATTAATGCCTCTCCAAGCGGGGTTTTGAGCTGATAGGCCAAATCGAGGCTGGCTTCAAAATAGTGTTCAGCCTGATCATACTTGGCTTGAGCCAATGCCACAACCCCTAAAAAGCGCTGGCTATGACATAAACCCCAGCCATGTTTTTGGGCTTGATACTGCGTACTACAGGTCAAAAAGGCATCTTCGGCAGCGCGCCAATTGCCTTGGGCCAAACGCACAGCACCAATCGACAACCAAGTATCGCTCATTTTAATCTGGTCGTTGATTGCTTCTGCCTGCGCTAAACAGCGCTGCAATAAATCCAAGGCGCGGGTATATTCGCCGCGCCGCTGGGTAATTACCCCAAGTTGCTTGTAAATAAATAATAATTCGTTAGCATTATGTAGCTGCATTCGTTCAAGTAGTTCGATACATTGTTGTAATAATTGCTCTGCATGAGTTAATTCGCCCAAAATATATTGAAATTCAGCATAGCACGCCACAATTCGCACAATAATTAATCCGCTTGCTTGGTTATGTATTGTTTGATCAAGCATATTTTCTATTAATGCAGCAGCTGGCTCGAAAAGCTGTTTGCCTTCAATTTCGCGGTTGCGAATCGCAAAAAAATCATGCAACGCAATACAATACGCGCCAAGAATTTGAATTTGCTGGGTTTGAACTGCCCACAGCCAGCCAGCGCGCAGATTATCCAACTCTTGCTCCAACACAAACAAGGCTTGTTGGCTGGCAGTTCCATGAATCAACGGCTCTTGTTGCTGGCTCAATTGGCCAAAATAGCTGGCGTGATGCTGATAGAGGCTGTGTTGGTCGGGCGTAGTTTGTTGGAGCTTGGATTGGGCAAATTGATGGAGTAACGGGTGCAAGGCATAGCGGGTTTGCTGTTGCTGCACTTCAAGCATTAACAGCGATTTGGCGTGTAAATTTGCCAAAACTGGCAGATCGACTGCGGCAATCGCTGCTGCTGCTTGGGCATCGAAGCTGCTGGGAAACACCGCCAAGCTCGCTAAACAAGCCTGTTCATGCTGATCAAGCAATTGCCACGAATAATCGAAGGCTGCTTGAATGCTGCGGTGGCGGGTTGGAATATCTACTACATCGCTGTGAAATAACTGCATATCTTGGCGTAGTGCCTGCACAATTTCGTCGCCGCTGCGAATCGTCATCCACGGGGCGATTAATTCGATTGCCAGCGGCAAGCCATGAACCATTTGGCAAATTTGGCCAATTGCTTGGCGCTCGGCGGGCGCATAATCAGCTAAATTTGCCGATTTGCCTTGACGTTGCAAGCAATTCATAAATAGATCAAGCGCTGCAAAATGCTGGAATTGTTCAGCGAGCAAGGGCGAATATTCTGCATCAAGCTCGATTTCGGGATAAGCCAAACCTGCTACTTCCAACACATATTCGTTTTGCAGCCGCATGCGTTCGCGCGAACCGATGATTAAGCGCAATTGGGGAATTTGCTGAAGCAGGCTGCTCAAGGCTAGGCGTGCACTGGTGGCCAGCAATTCGCCATTATCGATGATGATCAATAACTCTTGGGTTTGAATTTGGCGAATGATATGCTCGACAAAATCGCTATTGCGGGGCGGCGCGAGGCTGAGCGTTTGGATTAACGTCAAGAGGACTGGCTCGGCCTCTAAAAGCTGGGGCTGTTGGTCGGGGCTAAACAACGAACAATAAAAAACGCCATTGCTGGCTGCCCCAAGATAATCATTGACCACCTTCCAGCCAAAGGTCAGGGCTAGCTGAGTTTTGCCACTGCCACCAGCGCCCATAATCGTCAGGAGTTGATGTTGTTCGGCGGCAAGCCAATAGGTTAGGCGTTCTAACTCGCTTTGGCGACCATACAACAGCGGAGTTGCCCGAATCAGGCGTTGTGGGCGTTGGGCAGGTGTGGCCAAAATTTGGCGTTGCAAGGCTGCGCTGGCTGGTTCGGGTTGTAATCCATATTCACGCTCGAGCACTTGTTCGAGCAAGCGATATTGGCGCAAGGCCGTGTGGCGCTGGCCAGTGCGCATCAACAACACCATCAACTGACGTTGCGCAACCTCATCGCACGCATCGAGCGTGACCAAGCGTTGGAGCCAACGAATCGCCTCATTGTAGTTGCTGACCAGGCTATAGCGTTCGATCAGGCGGCGTAGCGCGCCGAATGTTTGTTGTCGCCAATATTCGGCCTGTTGAAGCTGCCATGTGCCAAAGCCTTCTGCATCGCGCAAATAAAAACCGTTTAAGAAATCGCCCTGATAGTGCTCAATTGCGCTGGCCAAGTCTTCGGTTGAGCTAGCTGGATTTGCATAAATCTTGGCGCAATAGTGCAGGTCAAGCCAATAGTTTGCTTGCGGCTGCAAGCTAATTGTATGCCGCGTGACCTCAATAAATGGATTAAGCGCTTTGCGTAATTGATTGAGCGTTAGGCGCAGGTTGCCCGCCGTGCGCTCCGCCGATAAATCATCCCACAACAATTGGGCCAACACCTCGCGTTCGTGGGGATAGGGATTGACCACAAGGTAAGTTAGGAGGGCTTCGACTTTGCGGGTTGGTAGATCGCTAATCCGTTGATTATCGATAAAAATCCGCAAACCACCAAAAACGTGAATCCGTAAACTTGGCACCGATTGAGCCGAATCATCAGGCTGAGGCGTGACATTCACGGAGCTACATCTCCCATAAAACGATTTTGAAACGCTGCGCTGCTATGCTTTGAATTGTAGCAGACCTGCTAACGGATATTCAATAGCTAGTGAAGGATGCGCTATGAACAGCGAAGTTCGCAATCAAAATCAACCCAGCGAAGCAGTGGCCATACAACTCGTCGAACAAATTTGTCGCGGCGAACAGGCTGCAATTTGGGAGTTGTATAGTTTGTATCAAGCTGAACTTTCGCATCAATGCTTAGTTTGGATGCATGGCAATGCTCACGATGCAGATGAAGCCTTGAGCCGTTTGGTGCTCAAAGCTTGGGAATCGTTGCCACGCCATGCGCATAAAATTACCAATGCCAAGGCTTGGTTGATGCGTATGGCCTACAACTTGTGTATTGATCTGCATCGCCAGCAGCAACGCGAACTCAAGCGCTTGCAACCGCTCGATAGCCTGCTGGCCAATGATGAAAATATGCCGCAAAGTGCCACGCCCTCGCCAGAAACTGCCTTGCTCAAGCGCGAAGTCTACGAAACGATTAATCAAGCTTTGCAAGCATTGTCGCCGCGCCTCAACAGCACTTTTTCCTTGTGGTTCTACAACGATATGTCGTGCGATGCGATTGCCCAGCACCAAGGAATTTCGCTGGCCAATGTGTATAAACGTTTGCAACAAGCCCGCGATATGCTTCAACCTCAATTACGCCCAACCACGGTCGAAGGATGAAGGATGAGGGATGAAGGATGAAATGCCAAATCAAAAGGCAGAAATCAGAAGGATGAGGGATGAGGGATGAAGGATGAATTATGAGGGATGAAATTTAACCACGAAGAACGCGAAGGTTTGTTGGGATCAAGCTTCGTGCTCTTCGTGGTTTCGTTCTTCGTGCTCTTCGTGGTTTCGTTAGCCTTACTCGCTGGCCTCAACCTCGACAACAATGCCGTTTAATGCAGCGTTGCCACTGATAGGATCGATCGCTTGGTCATCGGTTAAGTCGTTGATGCTGCTGCCAGGGTGGGCTTGAGCGATCTGCAACTTCGTATCGGGGTAGCAATGGCCCCAACCATGCGGCAAGCTGACCACGCCAGGCATCATGGCTTGATTAATTTCTAAGCCTGCTTCGATGCTGCCAACGCGCGAGCTGATTTTAACGCTTTGGCCATGCTGCAAATGGCGTTGTTCTGCATCGTCTGGGTGCATTTGCAAGGTACAACGATCATCGCCCTTGACCAAGCGTTGGCTATTGTGCATCCATGAATTGTTGCTGCGCAGTTGCCGCCGACTGATCAAACGCAGTTGCTTGCTTGGCGCTTGCTGCAACAACTCAGCCAGCCGTTCCAAATCATTGGCAAGCACTGGCGGAATCAGTTGAATTTGTTTATCGTCGGTAAATAAGCGCTCTGGAAGCCGTGGTTGCAATGGCCCAAGATCGATGCCATGCGGGTGCTGGGCCAACTCGCTAAGCTGAATCGCATATGGCCCTGAGCGCAATCCACGCTCAAGCATCGCTTTTGGTGGGAAAATGCGCCCCTCTTTTTCGCTCATGCGTTGGGTTAATTCGCCAAAAATTTGCCAATCGTGGCGAGCATTCTGGTCGATCTCAAACAACGCAGGGCTATATTTGGCGGTGTTGCGAATCGCCAAATTATGAAACAGCACATCATAATGATCGTGCTCCAAGGGCGAGCTGGGCGGCAAAATCAAATGTGCATGACGCGTCGTTTCGTTCAAATAAAAATCTATCGAGAGCATAAATTCGAGCCCAGCCAAGGCTCGATCAAGCTGTTGACCATTGGGAGTCGAAAGCACCGGATTGCCCGCCGAGGTGATTAAGCCGCGAATTTGGCCTTCGCCTGGGGTCAAAATTTCTTCGGCCATTGCTGCTGAAGGCAATTCGCCAGCAAATTCTGGCAAGTTGCGCACGCGAGTATGCCAGCGGCCAACATTGCCTTTGCTGCCAAGCGGCAAGGTATCGAAGGCAGGCGTGGTAAACATCGAGCCGCCCTCACGATCCAGATTACCAGTGATGATGTTGAGCAGTTGAATCAGCCATTGGCTCAGGGTGCCAAACTGCTGGATCGAAACTCCAATCCGGCCATAACAGACAGCGCTGCTGGCGTGCGCAAAATCATGGGCTAGTTGCAGAATGGTGCTGGCGGCGACTCCTGAAATCGCAGCCACCGCATCCGGGCTAAAGCGCTCGAACAAGCTTTCCAGTTCGTCAAGGCCATGGGTAAAACCAGCTAAGCGCGCAGGATTAGCCCAACCTTCTTTGAGAATCGTGTGAATCAGCGCCGCCAACACTAAGCCATCGCTGCCTGGCTGAATAAAATAATGTTGATCGGCCAGTTGCGCAGTTTCAGTTTGGCGCGGGTCGAAAACCACAATTTGGCCGCCGCGCTGCTGAATAGCCTTCAAACGGCGTTTGATGTCGGGAGCGCTCATAATGCTACCATTCGAAACCGCCGGATTCGCCCCAAACATGAGCAAAAACTGAGTTCGATCAAGATCGGGAATTGGTAGCATCAGTTGATGACCATACATGTGATAAACCACCAATTGATGAGGCAATTGATCGACTGAGCTGGCCGAGAAGCGATTTTTGGTGCGTAGGCTGCGCACAAAGGCCCCAGCACCCAAGGCAGTGCCAAGATTGTGCACCGAAGGATTGCCTTGATAAATCGCGATGCTATCGGGGCCATAGCGTTCCTGAAGCTGCTTTAATTGGCTAGCAGCATAGTCAAACGCTTCGTCCCACCCAATTGCATGCCAGCCATCGGCGCGGCGTTGCAACGGCTGACGCAACCGATCAGGGTCGTGGTGAATATCGCCTAGTGCGCTGCCTTTGGGGCAGATATGACCGCGACTGAGCAGATCAGCCTGATCGCCGCGAATCTGCTTAACTGCGCCATCGGCCACCGTAATCGCCAAGCCACACATCGCCTCGCAGAGTGGGCAGGTTCGATAATGGATCTGTTCAGTCATCGCTACGCCTCCTTGCGTCACACAATTAATCCCATTATCGCATAGCAAAATCAGTCGTGCGAGGGATGAGCCATGGCCAAACTTATGCTACAGTATCAGCAAAGAGCAACCACAGCGAATCCTTGGTGAAAGGCGGAACCCAAATGATCAAGTTATGGTAAAAGAACAACGTTATCGTTTTTGCAGTTAATTACGCTGTGGGCAGGAAAATTTTAAGGAGTTGTATGAGTAATACCGTTCGGGAAAAAATGCATGTTACCGCCAAACCCAAGGAACGCGCCCTGTTAGTCGGGGGCGATGTTTATAATAACCGCGAAGCTTGGCACATCGACGATTCACTCGATGAATTGGCGTTGTTGGCCGATACTGCTGGCCTTGAAGTGGTTGGCACGGTTTCGCAAAAGCTTGATCATCCCAATCCCAAAACCTATATCGGGCCAGGCAAAGTGCGCGAAGTTGCTGATTTGCGTTCGGAAACGCCCTATGATGTGGTGATTTTCGACGAGGAGCTTTCGCCTTCGCAAGCCCGTAACCTCGAAGAAGCAATCAAGGTGAAGGTCATCGATCGCACAACGTTGATTTTGGATATTTTTGCTCAACATGCGCGCACTCGCGAAGGCAGTTTGCAGGTTGAGCTTGCTCAATACGATTATTTGCTGCCCCGTTTGCGCCGCGCTTGGACTCACCTTGAGCGCCAATCTGGCGGTGGTGGTGGCGGTTCGGGGGTGGGGGTTGGTTTGCGCGGGCCTGGTGAAACTCAGCTCGAAAGCGACCAACGGATTATCGGCAAACGAATTGCGCTGTTAAAAGAGCAATTGGCCGATGTCCATCGCCACCGCGAGCTCTATCGCCAAAATCGCCAAGAATCGGGCTTGCCGATTATTTCAGTCGTTGGCTATACCAACGCTGGCAAATCGACCTTGCTCAATCGCTTGGCCCAAGCAGATGTGCTGGCCGCCGATATGTTGTTTGCCACGCTCGACCCAACTACGCGCAAGGTTGCCTTGCCCGGTGGCCGCGCAGTGTTGATGACCGATACCGTCGGTTTTATTCAACGCTTGCCAACCGCCTTGGTCGCGGCGTTTCGCGCCACCTTGGAAGAAATTGCCGAAGCCGATGTATTGCTGCATGTTTTGGATCTGACCCATGCGAATGTCGAAGAACAATTCAAAACCGTCATGGATACGCTCAGCGAGCTAAAAGTCCAAGACAAGCCGATTCTGACGGTGTTCAACAAAATCGATAAGATCGATGTACCGAGCGACACCGAAATTGTGCGCATGATCACCGAGTTGGGCTTGCCAATCGACCGCTGGGTGGCAATTTCGGCGCAACAAAACATCGGAATTGATCGCTTGCAAGCGGCAATTGAGCAAATGTTGATGGAGCGCATGGTCAAATTCGAGGTCATGATTCCCTACAAAGCCAACGAGCTTGTGGCGCTTTGGCACGAGCGCGGCATGATCGAAAGTGAAGAATTTGGCGAGGAAGGCACGACGCTTAAGGGCGCTGTGCCACGCCAATTTGCTCATCGCTACGAGCAATATCGCCTGAAATAACTTGATTTTGCCCAGAGCTGCGTTTGATTGCTGGTCGATCGAACGCAGCTTTTTTGATCCACGAAGGAACACGAAGGGCACGAAGGGCTGTAACCGCGAAGGCCACGAAGAACGCGAAGTAGATGTGGCTAATGGCTCTAGACTATTGGCTATCGGAACAATTGTTGTCATTGCAAGAAATCTCCGATAGCCAATAGCTGTAATGGTACATCAAGTTAACCACCGCCTGATCCCCTCACCCCTCTCCCGTCCGACGGGCGAGGGGCTTTACTGCTGTGGTTCTTATGCAATTCGTCGGTAAAAACCGATACTCCCCTCGCCCGCGTTCAGTGGGAGAGGGGCTGGGGGTGAGGGAATGAACCATGGTTGCCAACCTCATGAACCATTACAACTAGCCCAAAGCCCTCATTGCTCAGCGCTAGTTTTTTGACATCCTACCTAATCCTCGCTAGCCTATAGCTCATAGCCTTTGTGTAATCGCTAGCGAGGATTGGGCAATGCGAACAGTTAAAGTGCTCGTTGGGTTATTGGTTATGGCTGGGTTGGGCGTGGTTTGGTATGTGCTGCGGCCTCAACCTAGCCCGATTTGGCAAACATTCACGCCAACGATTATTTCAATTGAGCAGGCAGAGCTAGCCAATCCTGGGCGCGGGCTGTATCAATGGCGTGGCCAAACCATGATCTGCCCAGCAGCATTGATTTCCAATCGCGAGCGCTACGATCGCTGGACATGGGCGGCGCTTGAGCCAAACGAAAATCAATACAATTGGCAGCCGATCCACCAATTGTTGGATAACGCTGAAGCGCAAGGCCAGCGGGTTTGGCTTGGTTTGGGCGCAAGTGCTGGCCCCAACAGCAGCGGCCCGTTTATGCCCGAATATTTGCAACAGGCTGAATTTGGCGCAAGTTTTGAGGGCGATTGGTATCCAAATTATAATCATCACTATGTGCAAGCGCGGCTCGAAGCCTTGCTCGATGGATTTGTGGCCGAATTTGCTGGCGATCAGCGGATTTTGGGCGTGCAGATGCGCAGTTATGGCCGTTATGGCGAGGGCTATTTGCCGTGGAATGCTGATAAAAGCCATGGAATGTGGGCCAGTGACAGTACGGCCCGTTGGTTGGTTGATGCTTGGCACACGCGGCTCAGCCAGCATTTTCTTATTTCGATTCCGCTCAGCAATAATCCAGTTTTTTACTATGCGATGACCAAACAGCCCTATTGGAGCATCACCCGCGATGCCTTGGGCATGCCTGAGCAAATGCAAAATATCGATCAATTAATTCAAAGTGACATCACCGTTGATGGCATGGCAATTGGCCCGTTGGTAGCTGAGCGCTGGAAAGTAGCGCCGATTTTTAGCGAGATGATTGGCGAATATGGTGAGCACGATTATAGCGGCCAGTTTGCGGCGGCCCAAACTCAGGTCATTTCCTATCACATTTCGTATGTGAGCAATGGCAATTTTGCCCAGCCCTATCGTGAAGGCCCGTGGGATTTTTGGCGTGATCCAGTTAATTGCCCTGAACAAGCAAGCAATTGGACGCAGGCTGATATTCACAATTTTGGGCTGGCTGGCACATTAGCTGGCTATCGCTATGCGCCAAGCAGCATCAAACTCGCCGTTAATGATCAGCAACTGCACATCGAAAGCACATGGCAAAACGCTGGCGTTGCTCCAATCTACGAGCACTGGCCGTTGGTATGGCAAGTGCGCGATCAGGCTCAGACGCTGGTGTGGCAAGCAGAAGCGAGCCTTGATTTGCGGCAGGTGCTGCCGAATCAAGCCTTTGTGCATAGCCAGCAATTTGCCCAATTTTCGTTGCCAGCAGGCGAATACGAAGTGAGCATCGTTGCGCCTGCAATCAATCGTTACGTGCACCCACTCCAGTTGGCGATCGACGGCAAGCAGGATGATGGCCGCTATCGGCTTGGAATTCTGAGCATTCGTTAATATCTCATTTTGGGCCGAATCAGAAAAACGTGGCACAATACAAGCAAGGCTTTTTTGGCGACAAACGTGGCTTAATTGGCTTAAACTCTCGCTTGCGACGGTTGCGATGGCCTGATTCCTAGGCTATAATGCTGCGACTTTTGCTATTAACGACGTAAAGGCTATAGGGTTATGGAACGAAATCGCTATTTTGTATGGACAGTTGGCTGTCAAATGAACGTCTCTGATTCAGAGCGTCTCGAATCGGCGCTGCAAGGGGTAGGCTATACTCCTGCTGAGCAAGCCGAAGATGCCGATTTTATTGTATTAAATTCGTGCTCAGTGCGTGCCAATGCTGAAGAAAAGATTATCGGCAAAATTACCGATATTCAACGCATCAAGCGCGAGCGGCCTGATACCAAAATTGTGCTGTGGGGCTGTATGGTCGGCCCAAATAATCAATCGATCTTCAAGAAAAAATTACCAATGGTTGATCACTTTGTCTCGCCATCGGCGGTTGACGAAGTGTTGGCCTTAGCGCCAAACCCAATCTACCAGCTTGACGAGCCTGCCTTGCCCGTAGCCGATTGGGAAGTGCCGCCAGTTAATGTGCATGTGCCAATCAATTATGGCTGCAATATGTCGTGTGCCTATTGTGTGATTCCGTTGCGCCGTGGCAAAGAGCGCTCGCGCCCAATGGCCGAAATTGCCGATGAAGTGCGCCGAATTTGTGCTCGTGGAGCCAAGGAAATTACCTTGCTGGGCCAAATTGTCGATTCATATGGCCACGATTTGCCCGGGCGGCCCGACCTTGCCGATTTGCTCGAATATATTCACGATACCCCGGGTTTGGTACGCTTGCGCTTTTTGACCTCGCACCCAGCCTTTATGAGCGAAAAATTATTACACGCAATTGCCCGCTTGCCCAAAGTGATGCCCGACATCAACTTGCCAATTCAAGCCGGCGATGATCAATTGCTCAAGGTGATGAAGCGCGGCTATACCGTGGCCAAATATACCAAATTGATCGAACGGATTCGCGAGATTATCCCGAATGTCTCGTTGAGCACCGATATTATTGTTGGCCATCCTGGCGAAACGCGTGAGATGTTCGAGCGCACGCTGGAAATGGTCGAAAATTTGCGCTTTGATAAAGTGCATATTGCGGCCTATTCCTCGCGGCCTGGCACCAAAGCTGGCGAGATGGAGCTTGACCCAACCTTGGCAGTCGAACATGGCGAAAAGCAATATCGGCGGATTGCGCTTGAGCGTTTGCAAGAACGGATTATTACCGAGCGCAACGAAGAGCTTTTGGGCCATGATGTTGAAGTGTTGGTCGAAGAATTTACCAAAGGCAAATGGCGCGGTCGCGATCGCAACAACAAATTGATCTTTTTCGAGGCCGAAGGCAATTGGTATGGCAAAGTTGTCAACATTCATGTAACTGAAACCCGACCATGGTGGTTGGGCGGCGATCTGGTTGGCGAAGCGCTGGCAGTGGGTGCAGTATGAGCTACGGCAACGACGACCAACAGCGCGAACGCAACGACGCAGTATTAAAAGCCTTGGGCGGCGTAGCGCAACCACCAATTGCCCCACCGCAAACCTTGCAGCAACAGCCCATGCAGCAAGCTGGGTGGTATCCTGCCAATCCAGCCGATCAGGCCTATCAAGTGCCGCAGGTGCTCGTAACCGAAGAAGGCCAAAGCAGCACGCCAATGGCCTATTGGGTACTGCCCGATTTGATTATTGGCTTTTTGATTGCGGTTATTTTGCAAGTGGTAATTATGGTTGGCTATATGCTGGCCAAGGGCTTGAGCAGCATTGACGAAATTCAAGGCTTGCTGACCGACCCAACCTTTATGTTGCTGAACGCACCCACTTTGGGCTTAGGCTTTACCATGGCAAGCATCTTGCGGGTCAAGCTGCTGCGCAAATTGCCCTTGGCATGGTTTGGGCTAAACAGCCAAAAACTAGGCCTTGCCTTGGGGCTTGGGTTTGTGGCTGGGATCAGCTTTCTCGTGACCAACTTTATCTCTGGCTTGATTGGCACGGCTTTGGGCAGCAATCCTGATCAGCAAGATCAATTGATTGGCCCATTTCGCGATGCAAGCAACTTGCAAATTGGCCTCTTTGGCCTGTTTGTGGTGATTATCGGGCCATTTTTAGAGGAAGTCTTTTTTCGTGGCTACGCGTTTCGGGCCTTGCGCCAAAAGCTTGGTGTAACCTGGGGCGTGGTGTTGAGCGCAGTGATGTTTGCCCTGCCGCACGTTTTTGGCGTGACGACCGGCTATATTGCCTTGTTGATTCCAATTTTCTTGGGCGGGGTCATCTTAGCCATTGTCTACCACTACACCAATAACTTGTGGAGTGCTGTTTTAGCCCACTCGATGAATAACTTTGTTGGCTTTCTTGGCCTGCTTGCGGCCTTGAAACTCGATATTTAAGCAAATAGCTGTTTTCGGATTAGTTTAAAGCGGATGCGGCGCGAGCTGCATCCGTTCTGTGTGATTAAAATCTGGAGGAAACCAGTGTCCAAGCAAGATGATAAGATGCGTATTCGCAATCGTTTAATTGATCAGGCCATTACTGAAGCTGCTAATAATCAGTGGGAAGCGGCAATTGAACTCAATCGCAAAGCAATCGAACTGGCCGAAGATCCAGAAACCTATAATCGTTTAGGCAAAGCCTTGCAAGAAGTCAATCGGTATAGCGAAGCACTCGAAACCTATCAAAAAACTCTGAAGCTGGCTCCTAGCAATATCATTGCGCGCCGCAACATCGATAAGCTAACGCCATTGTTGAGCAGCGAAGGCAAAACCAACCAACGCAGCCGCGAGTTGGTCGATTTGCGCTTGTTTGTGAGCGAAACAGGCAAAACTGGGATTACAACCCTGACCAATCTTGCCAACCCTGGTTTGGTGAGCCAATTGGGTAGCGGCGAAAGCGTCGAGTTGCGCCACGAAGGCCGCTTGCTGAATGTGTATACCAGCGATGGCATTTTAATTGGGCGGATCGAGCCAAAACTGGCCCAACGCTTGGCCGAGTTGATCGATGGTGGCAATAAATACGCCGCAGCAATTGCCCACATCGAAAATGGCCAAGTGCGGATTGTGATTCGCGAAACCTTCCAACACCCTTCGCAACGCACCAAAATCTCGTTCCCTGGCAAGCTTAGTGGCGATATGGGTTCGTTCCGGCCATATGTTCGCGATTACTCGTTGCGCTACGATTTTGATGGCGATGACGACGATGAAGTTGATGAAATGGGCGAGGAAGAAGAAGAAGATCTCGACGAAATGAGCCTCGATGACGTTGATAACGACGACGGCGACGACGACGACGAATTAGGCAGCTAGTTCGGCTCACTCCCGCCCCTCATCTGCAATTGATGAGGGGCTTTTTGATTAACCGAGGTTGCAACGATGGACGAGGTTCACCCGCTTCCAACCCTTGTGCTTTCGCCCCGCTATACGCCAGATTCACAGGCCTTGTGGCGAGCGGCAATTCAACGTGGCTGGCATGTTCAGCGGCTTACTCATTGGACAGCGCCGCCACCAGTGCCGATTAATGCTCCCGTTGTGCTCTACCTAGAGGGTGGATTGGCCCACTCGATTGCTGAAGCGTTGGGTCTGAAGCTCCCAGAACCGCCAGATAACTGGCTGCCGCAGTTGCCAATCGAATATCGCCAGCGCCAGATTCAATTAACGACCATGGAAGCTGCTCAGGCTCTGCTGCCAGCCTTTGTAAAACCGCCAAATGATAAACGCTTTCCTGCAAAAGTTTATTCGTCGCCCGCCGAACTGCCAGCTGAAGCAGCTGATCTCCCAGTGTTGGTGGCGGAAGTCGTGGTTTGGGAGAAGGAATTTCGCTGCTTTGTGCTTGATCGTCAATTACGTACTGCTTCGCTCTATGCTCGCTATGCTGCGCCCCAAGATGAAGCTGATTTTGCGAGCACTGCCGAGGAACATGCTGAGCTTGAGCAATTTTTGCAGCACCTCTTGGATGATCCGCAGGTTGAACTTCCGCGTGCTGTGGTCATCGACGTTGGCGTAATTGCAGGACGCGGCTGGGCAGTGGTTGAACTTAACGCAGCTTGGGGGGCGGGCATCTATGGCTGCGATCCTGCGCAGGTGCTTGAAGTTGTGCGCTATGCAACTGAACGCTTGTGAACAGCGTTGATGTTGTGCGTCCGCAAGATCGATGCTGCCATCGCCCGAATTGACGAGGGCCGTTCACCCTGATTAACCTATGGTTTGGCGCTGGCTTGGCTATAGTTAGGCTATATCTTTTGATTTAAGGAATAGCCGATGAATACACAACCAAAACGTTCGCTGTTACGGCGGATTGGGCGCTGGATGCGCTGGATTGGCCTCTTGCTTGTTGGGTTGCTGATTGGGGGCTGGTTTTTTCAACGCTGGGCCAGCCAGCGTGATCGCCAACGCTTTTTGCCTGCCGAGCAGCAAATTATGGTCAATGGCCATGCGATGCGCCTCGTTTGTGTGGGGAGTGGCAGCCCAACCATCGTGCTCGAAGCAGGTTTAGGTGATAACGCCGATGTTTGGGGCTTGGTTCAACCTGCATTGGCCGAAAGCTATCGGGTTTGTGCCTACGATCGGGTTGGCATGGGTTGGAGCGAGGCTGTCGCAGGCAAGGCCGATAGTGGCTCGATTGCCCAAACTTTGCACGAACTGCTCAATCAAGCCAAAATTTCAGGGCCGTATGTGTTGGTTGGTCATTCCGCTGGCGGTTTGTATATCCGCGACTATGCCCAACGCTACCCTGCCGATGTGGTTGGTTTGGTGCTGGTCGATTCATCGCACGAACAACAGCAACAACGCCAGCCCAAGCTTGCCAATGATCCCTTTGAATTAATGCGTCAGTCGATGCTGGTCTGTGATGCGGTTGCTCCTTTTGGAATTATTCGCGGCATTGGGCTATTTGACCAATCGCAAGCGACCTATGCCAAGCTGCCAGCAGCAAATCAAGCTTCGATTAGCGCCAGTTCCTATCAAAATGCCACCTGTGAATCGCTTGCCGCAGCGTTGCAAGCAGTGCAGCAAGATCTAAATCAGGCCCAAGCGCCGCAATCGCTCAACGACCTGCCATTGGTTGTGCTCACCCGTGGTATGGCCGAGCCAGCAATGACTGAGGAATTTGAACAAGTTTGGGATGAATTGCAACACGAATTGACCCAGCTTTCGAGCAATAGCCAGCAGCAGATTGCTGAACACAGTGGCCATTATATTCATCTTGATCAGCCAGAGCTTGTGATTGATGCGGTGAAATGGGTGGTGAGCCAACAAGCCAAATAGCGAGCGGCCTAGTGAGTGTGTTATGATGCAGCGCAGAATGGCCACCACAGGAGGCGCTATGCAAACGATTGGCGTTTTATACAATCCCCTTGTGCCTGCAACAGCCCAAGCAGGGGAACGAATCGCGGCTTGGTTAGGCGAACGGGGGGTAAGTGTGTGGCTAGGCACATCGCAAAGTGCCCGCGATGAGCCAGAGTTGGTCGCACCCTGCGAATTGTTGTTGGCGCTTGGCGGCGATGGCACGGTGCTGCGCGCTGCACGGGTTGGTATCACCCACAATATGCCAATTTTGGGCGTGGCGATGGGCCACCTGAGCTTTATGGCCGAAGTAACCGAAGAATCGGTTTTTGAAGGGCTTGAGGTGCTGCTCAACGGCGGCGGTTGGTACGATCATCGTACCTTGGTGCGGGCGCGGGTGTTGCGCCAAGGCCAAGAAATCTACAACGATTTGGCCTTGAACGAGGTGTTGCTTTCGCGGCGTGATGTAGCGCGCGTCGTCCATGTTTCAGTTGCGATCGACGACATGCCGCTGACCAGCTATCGTGCTGATGGAGTCTTGGTTTCAACCGCAACTGGTTCGACTGCCTATGCCTTAGCCGCAGGCGGGCCGGTGCTCGACCCGCGCTCCGATGCGTTGTTGTTGGTGACAGTGGCTGGCCACTTAACCAGCTTGCCAGCGCTGGTGCTGCCGCCAGCAACCAAAATTACTTGGACGTTGGCCCGTCATCATCCGACGATTATTAGCCTTGATGGCCAGTGGTCGTTTCCGATCGAGCCTGATGATCAGATTGAGGTGACGCGGGCAGAAGAAATTTGTCGCTTTGCCCATGTTTATCCGCAAGCCCATTTTTATCAGACACTTACTCAACGCTTGCGTCGGCAGTAGCCTGTTCGCTGGCGAGCCATGTTTGATAGCGCTGCAAGAGCAAGCCGCTAGTCTGCCGATAATCAGCCCATTGTTTATCGAGCGGCGCAAAGGCTTGCTCCAGCGCTTGCCATAAATTATCTGGCAATGCCGAGGTTGGTTGGAGGCGCAAACTGCCTGCAACCGCCTCGACCACTTTCATGCAGCGCCGCGCAGGATGCTGCATCAACACCTCGGATAAGCGCCAACCACGCAAGGCACTCAACAAGGTCAAGGCTGTATAGATGCCACTCGAACGCCCCATTGCATCCAGCAACGAGCTAGCTGCTGGCTCGCTGTGTTGGCTTTGCCAAGTGTAGCGCCAGGCCAAACCATCGAGCGTATGCCCAATCGCCACACTCACCAACATCAAATCGCCGCTGCTGAAGGCTGGTAAGCGCGGCAAATTGCCCACGAAATCGCCTAAGGCTTGGCCAAGCACCGATGTGCCTGCCGAACGGTTTTCGGCTACTGCCCGTAATCCCCGCCAATAGCGCTGCGCTTGCTCAATATTCAAATCAAGGTAGGTTAATGTGTGATGTTCAATCATCAAAAGCCATGTGAACCAACGCCCAATTACTGCGGCCTCGCTTAGGCTGCGAAATGGCGCTAAATGGTGTAAAAGCTGGGTCGCACGGGTCACATGCTCCAAATCGGCGTGGGTATAACTGCCCATCCAGGTGAGCAACATTGGATCAGGCAAGGCATGTTCGTCCATTCAAATTCTCCATTAATTGGCATTTAGTTATGCTGATTCCCTTAGCCTCTCGCAAGGGTTGGCTTTTTTCATAGGATGTTCCACCCTTCCGTCCCGCCAGCGGGAAACGCAGGGGGCTTTAATCCCCCTGCACCCCCTCAAGGACAATCCGCGACCGAACCACATTCGTTGATGAACCTGCGGATTGGTGGTATGCGACGGAAACCGACCGTTGGACGGGAGTTGGAGTGAGCGAACACTCTATGTTGGGCTGAATGCAAGCATTGGGCTTGTTCCAATCAGCAGCGAAAGTTAGCGTTCCATTAATCTCCTCGGCGCTAGACCTGCTATATACTACTCATAGCTTAGTTAAGGAGCCGTTATGGCAAATCGTTTAATTCATGAAACTAGCCCCTACTTGTTGCAACACGCCGAAAACCCCGTCGATTGGTATGCGTGGGGCGAAGAAGCCTTGCAACGCGCCAAACAAGATGATAAGCCAATTTTATTAAGCGTGGGTTATAGTGCCTGCCATTGGTGCCATGTGATGGCCCATGAATCGTTTGAAGACCCAGCGACCGCCGCGGTGATGAATGAATTGTTTGTCAATATCAAGGTTGATCGCGAGGAGCGGCCTGATATTGATTCGTTATATATGGCCGCTGTGCAAGCCATGACCCGCCACGGCGGCTGGCCGATGACGGTCTTTTTAACGCCCGATGGCGCACCGTTTTATGGCGGAACCTACTTCCCGCCAGAGCCGCGTCACAATATGCCATCGTTTCAACAAGTCTTGCATAGCGTGGCCGAAGCCTATCGCGACCGCCGCGAAGAGGTGTTTCATAGTGCCGAACAGATGCGCGAGCATTTGCAAGATATTTTGAGCTTTGATCTCGAAAAAGTTAAGCTCAGCAAAAGCCAGTTGAATGTTGCTGCTCAACGCCAAATGAGCCAATTCGATAGTCGTTTTGGTGGCTATGGCGGCGCGCCCAAATTTCCCCAAGCCTTGATTTTTGGCATGGTCTTGCGCACTTGGCTGCGCAGCGAGGATGAAGATGCACTTAATCAAGTGACCCAAACCTTGCAAGCAATGGCCAATGGCGGCATGTACGATCAACTTGGCGGCGGTTTTGCCCGCTATTCGGTCGATGCCCAGTGGTTGGTACCGCACTTCGAGAAGATGCTCTACGACAATGCGTTGCTCACTCAGCTGTATCTCGAAACCTATCAAGCCACCCACGAGCCGTTTTATCGCCGCATTGCTGAGGAAAACATTGGCTATATTTTGCGCGACATGACCAGCCCCGATGGTGGTTTTTACGCAGCAGAAGATGCTGATAGCGAAGGCGAAGAAGGCAAGTTCTACGTTTGGAGCTTGGCCGAGATTCAGCAATTGCTTAGCCCTGAAGATGCAGCGCTAGCCCAATTGTATTGGAATATTCAGCCAGAAGGCAATTTCGAAGGCCACGCGATTTTGTATGTGCCGCAAGAGCCAAGCGTGGTTGCCAAAGAGCTGAGCATTAGCGAGGAAGATTTGGCCCAGCGCATCGCTGCGATTCGCGCCACGCTCTTGGCCCAGCGCAATACCCGTATTCGCCCAGGCCGCGATGAGAAAATGTTGGCTTCGTGGAATGGCATGATGTTGCGCAGTTTGGCCTTCGCCGCCAATGTGCTCGACAACGAGGAATATCGCGCGGCAGCAATTCGCAATGCAGAATTTATCACCAGCAAGCTCTATCAAAACGGCCAGTTGTATCGCTCCTACAAAGATGGTCAAGCTAAATTCAAAGGCTACCTCGAAGATTATGCGTGTGTCGCCGATGGCATGATTGCCTTGTATGAGGCAACGTTTGATTTGCGCTGGTTGCAGGTGGCGATTGAATTGGCCGAAAGCATGACCGAGCGCTTCTGGGATGAAGAGCAACGCAGTTTCTTCGACACAGCCAGCGATCACGAACAATTGATCACGCGGCCTCGCGACCTCTACGACAACGCCACGCCAGCCGGTAATTCGGTGGCTGTCGATGTGTTGCTGCGGTTGGCAACCCTGCTTGATCGCTATGAATATCGCCAATACGCTGGAACTGTGTTGTCCAATTTGAGCGGCGCGTTGATTCAGTTACCTGGTGCATTTGGGCGCTTGCTGGCTGCCGCCGATTTTGCTTTGGCCGAGCCACGCGAAGTTGCATTAATTGGCGATCCATCTGATCCTCAATTCAAGGCTTTGTTGCAAGCAACCTACCGCAACTACCAGCCCAACAAAGTTGTGGCGGCCTGCAAGCCTGATGATCAAGCGGCCCAAAGCCTGATTCCGCTGTTGGCCGAGCGACCCTTGCTCAACCAACAGGCCACGGCCTATGTTTGTGTGCGGCGGGCTTGTAAATTGCCAACCAACGATCCGAATGAGTTAATCAAGCAATTAGGCTAAATCGTGAGCGCAGTTTGGGCTAAAACCTCGAACTGCGCTGTTTTTTGAGGATGTATGCGAGACTATATTTTTCGGCTGATCGAACAATTTGGCCTGATTTGGCGCAAGATTGTGCGTTTGCGCGAGGCTGGCTCGGTCGAAGAAGCCCAAGCAACCATTAATACCGCCTATCGCGATTTATTCGATACCAATAGCCATTTCATCGATTTGCTACCCGATGAAGATTTGCTCAAGCTCATTCAATATGAAGATACGATCGATATTGATCGTTGTGCGGTGCTGGCTGCCTTGCATGTTGCCGAAGGCCAATGCTTCCAAGAACAAGGTATGATCGATGAAGCCTATCGGCGTTTTGATCGGGCCTTGCTGCTCTATGGAGCCTTGGTGCGTTCGGGCCAGAAGATTCCGCCCGAAGTGCGCGAAGCAGCCAGCGCTGGGCTTGCCGAATTGAGCAATTACGAGCTAGAGCCTGCAACTCTTGATGATGCTTGGCGCGTCTATGCAGCAGTTGGTGATTATCCCAACGCCGATGATCATCTCTGGCAGTGGCTTGAGGCCACCGAATTTGCCGAAGCCGCATGTAGCGATGCTCAGGCGTGGTATCATCAATTGCTCACTAACAATGATGCAAGCCTTGAGCAATTGGGCTTGCCGCGTCAGGAAATCGAGCAAAGCCTTGCGCAACTCGACGCACGCTAGCCTTGCATTGCGCTCCAAGGGAGGTTTAATGAAGATTGCAATTATTGGCACCGGTTGGGGTGCTCGTGTTCAGGTGCCAGCCTTTCGTTCGGCTGGGCTGAAAATCGTGGGTATCGCCGCCCAGAATTATGAAAAAACTCAGCGCGAAGCTGCCAATTTAGAGGTTGAAGCTGTTGAAAACTGGCGCGATCTGCTGAGCAGCGATGCCGATTTGATTTCGATTGTGACTCCGCCTGGTACCCACTGCGAAATGAGCGTGGCCGCCTTGCAGGCTGGCAAGCATGTGTTGTGCGAAAAACCAACCGCGCTCAACCAACTTGAAGCGCAAACTATGCTCGAAGCGGCCCAAGCTCATCCTGAGCAATTGAGTTTGATCGATCATGAATTGCGTTTTTTGCCAATTTTTCAAATGGCGCGGGCTTTGATTAACGATAATGCGATTGGTCAGATTCGCCATGTCAATAGCAGCGTGATCTTCTCATCGCGCGCCGACCCACAACGACCTTGGAATTGGTGGAGCGATAAAGAGCAAGCTGGTGGCGCGTGGGGCGCAATTGGCTCACATCAAATTGATATGCTGCGCTGGCTGTGTGGCGATTTTAGCTCGATTCGGGCAAGCTTGCACACCTTTGTTGGCGAACGTCCGCTTGATGATCAGCTCTTGCCAGTTACCAGCGATGATTTTGCAACCGCCCAAGTGCGCTTGGTCAACGGCGGCTTTGCTTCAGTGATGATTAGCGGCGTGGCAGCGCTGAATGAAAACGATCGCATGATTATTCACGGCGAACATGGGGCAATCAAAATTGAAGGTGCACGCTTGTGGCACGCCGAGCGCGATGGCGAATGGCAGGAGCGCACGCCCGCCCACACCGTGGCAATTCCCAGCGAGATCAGCGGTAACTTTCCGGTGGGAACGGTCTATCTTGGCCATGCCTTGAAGGCCTACAGCCGTGGCCAGCACGATGCCTTGGCCCAAGCAGCAACGTTTGCTGATGGCTTACTGACCCAAACCTTGCTCGATGCAGCCCATCGCTCCGACGAAAACGATGGCGGCTGGATTTCGATTTAGCAATTAAAGAAAAAGCCGCGCTCTGCACAAGAGCGCGGCTTTTTTAGTTAATCGCTTAATCGACCTTAGCCCAATGCAGGCTGGGCAAATCGCGTAAGCGTTGGGCGGCGGTTTCAGCAGTCAAATCGCGCTGGGCTTGGGCCAACATCTCGTAGCCAACCATAAATTTGCGCACCGTGGCCGAGCGCAATAATGGCGGATAGATATGCGCATGGACCACGTGATGGGCATAATCCTCGCCATCGCAAGGTGCATTGTGCCAGCCAAAGGTATAGGGAAACGAGGTCTGAAAGAGATTATCGTAGCGAATTAATGTATGGCTGAGCAAATCGGCGAGGCTATCGCGTTCAGCATCGCTTAATTCGGCCAAGGTGCTGACCACGCGGCGTGGCAAGAGCATGGTTTCATAGGGCCAAACTGCCCAAAATGGCACAACTGCTGCCCAATGCTCGTTGGCATACACCACCCGTTCATTCCGCTCTAATTCCTGCTCGACATAATCAAGAAGGAGTGGTCGTTGATGTTGGGCAAAATAGGCTTTTTGGCTGCGCTGCTCGCTGGCTACAATTGTTGGAATACTTTCGTTGGCCCAAATTTGGCCGTGCGGGTGCGGATTGCTCGCGCCCATCGCTGCGCCACGATTTTCGAAAATCTCGACATGCTTGATCCAATCGATGGCTGCTAGTTCGCTAAATTGGCTAGCCCATAAATCGACGACCAAACGAATATCGGGAATCTCCATTTCGGCCAAGGTGAGATCGTGGCGTGGCGAGAAGCAGATCACCCGACAGATGCCACGCTCGCTGTGGGCTTGAAACAGGCCATCATCAAGCGTTGCGCTGGGACTATCAGGCAGCAAGGCCGCAAAATCGTTGGGAAAAACGAAGGTATTGGCATAGGTAGGATTGATCTCGCCATTGGCTCGGGTTACGCCAGGGCACAAATAACATGCCGGATCAAAAGCTGGGCGCTGATCAGGAATGACTTTTTCGACTTGACCCTGCCATGGGCGGGCGGTGCGATGTGGCGAAACTAAGACCCATTCATCAGTAAGTGGGTTGTAACGACGATGTGGTGTATCACTGAGATTCATTGGGTTGCTCCTAAATGACTAAGGGTAATGCTCGGCGTAGCCCTGCATATTCCACACTTGGCCAAGCAGGATCAACCGAGAGTACTTCGACCCCAGTGGCTGTTCGCAGAATGGTATCTTCGATTTTTACCCCAGCCAAACTGGGGTTCCATGCCATAGCGGTGTTAGCTTCGATAATTGTTGGCTCACCTGGGCGGGCTACAACTTCGCGTGATTGATAGCCAGTTGTGCCGCCTTGGTGCAAACGCTGCATTTGTTCAACCACGCCACGTTGGCTATAGGCTGCAACTGCTGCTTCGTAAACCGAGCCAACCGTGCTGCCAATTTGGGCCGCCGCGATGATTTCTGCTTCGATGGCAATTACCTGTTCGTAGTTTGCGCGCTCGGCGGCGGTTTCGGGCCGAAAATGCACATAGCGGCTGACATTGGCATACAAACCAGCTTGGCGAGCACAAACTACCAGCATTGCACGTTGGCCGAGTGGCTCGTGAGTTGCAGGCAAGTGACCATACAAGGGCAAGCGCCGTTCGCCGCCAACCAAGGTCAAGGCTGGATGAATGCCATGGCTCCAAAGCTCAGCAGCGGCGGCTCCCGCCAATTGAAATTCAGTCCAATCGGGCTTGGCGGCGCTGAGCACCTTGGTCATAATTTGGGCAGTGGTGCGGCCAAGCGCCTGATAGCGCGCGATTTCCTCGGGCACTAAGCGCAATTTGGCGGCGATTAACGCGGGCGGTAGCGCAACCTCGCCTTGAGCCGGACGATCTGAGGCCACCAAAGTTGCGTTGCTCCATTCGCGCACTGCTTGGTTGCGCTGCTCTGGCGTGGCCCAGTTACTGGCCCAAAGTTGATATTCAGGCGGGATGCCTTGGTCGCGCAAGCGATCAACTTCAACTGAATCGGTGACGATAAATGCCTGATCGGCGGTAATCACGACCTCGGCAATTCCCGTTTCAGCGGTCAAAATAACTACGTTATCGAGGCCAGCAGTGGCCCAAGCAAACCAATCTACGCCACGCAAACGCACAGCGCCATATTTATAGCGGGCAATTGCTGCCCGGACATGTGCCAGTTTATTTGCTATTTCGCTCATCGCCCAATATCCTTGTCTAGTTGCGATTATTGATACCGTATAGGATACACGAGGCACAGGGCGCGCATGTGCAAAATTTGTAACGGGATTATGCGTTTTGCAACACGTCGGCAATAATGCTGGCCGCTTCGGCACATTGGTCGCGATTAACATCAACGTGGGTCACGGCGCGCAAACGGCCTTTGAATGGCACGATCAACACCCCAGCTTGACGTAAGCGTTCGGTCAATTGTTCAGGTGTAAAGCTGCTATCGCGTAAGCCAAACACAATAATGTTGGTTTGCACCGAAGCCAAATCTAGCTCGATTTGGGGCAATTGGCTTAGCGCTTCGGCCAACATTTTGGCATTCACATGGTCATCAATCAAGCGTTCGCGGCCCTCGTTGAGCGCAATCAAACCTGCTGCGGCAACCACGCCAACTTGGCGCATTCCGCCGCCCAGCATTTTTCGCCAGCGATGTACCTTTTTGATAAACTCCGCTGAGCCAGCCACCAGCGAGCCAATTGGCGCACCCAAGCCCTTGGATAAGCAGAATTGCACGCTATCGACGTGCTGGGTAATGGCGCTTGCTGGCACGCCCAGCGCTACCGCCGCATTGAACACCCGTGCACCATCCATATGCACTGGCAAGCCTTGGCTGCTGGCCCATTGGCACACGTTGGCCAAATACTCTAGTGAAAGCACCGTGCCACCACAGCGATTGTGGCTATTTTCCAAACACACCACGCCTGCTTGGGCTGCATGGGCATCGTAGGCAGGTCGCACTGCCAGATTCAGCGCCGCCAAATCTAGCTCCCCTTGGGCGTTGGTTGGAATGGGATGAAACACCAAGCCACCCAAGGCCGAAGCGCCGCCCGCCTCATAATGATAAATATGCGATTCGTCGCCAAGCAACAGTTCTTGCCCGCGCCCGGCATGGGCCAAAAGCGCCGCCAAATTGCCCATCGTGCCGCTTGGCACAAAGATCGCCGCCTCTTTGCCCACCACCTCGGCGGCATAGCGCTGCAATTGATTGACCGTTGGATCATCGCCAAACACATCGTCGCCAACTTCGGCATGATGCATGGCCTCACGCATGGCCAAACTGGGCTTGGTTACGGTATCGCTGCGCAAATCGATCATCGTCAACTCCTTAGAATGCTCACGCGGGTTGCGGCAAAATCACCAAATAATTATATCAAAAGCTTGCGGGAACAAATTGCACGCCGCTGGCGTTGAGTATACAGAAACCAAATAAGCAATGCTTAGCCCAATCCGGAATGGTGCTGAACCCTGCTTAGAGCGTTTACTTAATTCACTTGCTACTATGAGGAATGGATAATGAACACGCGAAATTCAATCATTGGTTGGTCATTGGCACTGTTGTTGATTGTTGGGTTTGGAATTGCCTCATTGGTGATTTTGCCCCGTGGCAGTGCTGCTCAAACCGATACCGAGAGCCGCAAACGGATTTCGGTTACTGGGCGCGGCGAAGTTAAAGTTACTCCCGACATTGCCTATGTGACGATTGGTGTGAACACCACCGCAGCAGATGCCAAAAGTGCTTTGAGCGATAACAACGCCAAAATGAATGCCTTGCTCGAACAATTGAAGGCCGCAGGCATTGCCGAAGCCGATATTCAAACCACCAACTTGAACATCTCACCAAGCTACGATTACTCAGGCAACACGCCGGTGTTGAAGGGCTACGATGTGATCAACAGTGTGCGGGTCAAAGTTTCGGTTAGCGATGCTGGCGGCTTGTTGGATAAAGTAGTGGAAGTTGGTGCAAACAATATCTCAGGCTTGAGCTTCGATGTTGCTGACCCAGCTAAATCATTGGAAGCAGCTCGCCAAGCAGCAATCAAAGATGCTCAATTGCGCGCCGAACAATACGCTGCTGTGAGCAACGCCCAAGTTGGCGAAGTGTTGGTCATTAGCGAAACCGTTACCCCAGTAACCTATCCTGTTGCCTTTGAGCAATCACGCGATATGGCCGCTGGCAGTGGCGCGCCAATCCAAGCTGGCCAACAAAGCCAAGTTATCGAAGTTCAGGTTATCTTCGAACTCAAATAACGTAGTTTCAATGCTAGTTTGAAGGCTGGGCTTGCTCAAGGATTATGCTTGAGGAAGCCCTTTTTGTTGTCTGAGGTGTCGGGTGTCAGGGGCTGGGGATCGGTTCTGTCCTTCGTGCGCTTCGAGGATCACATGTTTAACCCAGAGGCGCAGAGCGACCGAAGGATGAAGGATGAAGGATGAGGCTCTTGGCTTTGGGCTATTAGCTGGCGAGAAATCAATCTGATCAATCTGTGCCAATCTTTGGCTAAAAAATCTAACTTCGCGATCTTCGCGGTTACATCCTTTGTGGATTAAACTTGGCGAATCTCGATGAGTGGCGGATGCTCCAACGTGGCGTGGACTGTGCAATGCTGGGCCGCTCGCAACACCGCTGCCTGGCGTACTTCGGTTAATGCTGCTGGCAAACTGACCTCAATTGCATAGCGATCGATCCGGCGTGGCTCGCTGCCAAAACTCCAACGAATAATCAAGCTCGTGCCAGTCAAATCAAGCTCGGCGGTTTCTGCGTAGCGCTCCATCACGGCGGCAGTGCAGCCAACCAACGCCGCAGCCTGCAATTGCACCGGATTCAAATCGGCGGGATAGCCAAACGCCTGACCATCGAAGATTAAATCAAGTTGATTGGGTTGTGTAACAAAAATGCGCATATTGTACCTTTGATCAAAATGGATTCAGATGTGTATGAGGGATGTATGTCACGTATTCGTAGCTTAGCATTATTTGGGTTAATTGCTAGCTTGGCTGGTTGTGCGAACACGACCACCGAGCCAACCACCGCTCCAACCAATCAACCAACCAGCCAGCCGACCGCCACCCTTGCTGCCGTCGCGACACCGACAATCGGTGAGGTTGGGCCACGTTTGGTATTTGTGACCAATCAGCCGAACCAAATGACCATTATGTTGGCAGCGCTTGATGGGAGCGAAGCGAAACCACTCAATCCTGATTTTCCACGGGCAATGGACCCCGCGTTCTCGCCTGCTGGCAACGAATTGGCGTTTGCAGTGCAAGATAGCGATGGGTTCAACATTTATATTAGTTCCGTTGATGGCAGCAATTTAGTGCAAGTCACCAGCGAAGCGGGCGACGATCAAAGCCCAAGTTGGTCGCCTGACGGCCAGCAGTTGGTCTTTCAATCCAATCGTTCGGGCAACGATGAGATTTATCGCGTCAATCGCGATGGCAGTAATTTGTTGCAACTCACCAACGATCCAGCCCACGATGGCATGCCAAGTTGGTCGCCTGATGGCAGCGTGATTGCATTTAGTTCATCACGTGGATTTAGCGATGAAGAATCATCAGGCCGCGAATTATATGTGATTCAGCCTGATGGCCAAGCCTTGCAACAATTGACCAAAGCCCGGGGCCGCGCCCAAAATCCAAGTTGGTCGCCTGATAGCCAGCAACTGGTGTATGTGTTTTTTGAGAGCGCGATTGTGGGCGGCGATATTGCTGGCAACACAATTTATACTATCAAGCGGGATGGCAGTGAAGCCAAGTTACTCCAAGCCAATGCCTTCGATCCGCAGTGGCTTGATCAGCGGATTGCCTTTACGACCTACGATGAGCAAACTTTTCATACTGCGCTGCGTATCCTAGACTTGAATACGCTACAAGTCAGCGTGCCGATTACAATGCCAGAAATTGATCTGATGCAGCCAGTTTTCAATCGCTAAACCTACTTTTGGGCGAAGGGAGTAGAAGATGCACTTAACTCATTGTCCAAGCTGTCAATCCGACAAACTTATTCCGAATGCAAGATTACATGAGATGAACAGCCCTTATAAGCAACTGATGGTGACGGTTTACAGCAAACCTGATGCCTTATTGCTGAAAAAACCAGTTGATACATGGGCAAAATGCGCTGTATGTGGCAATTGTGGCTATCTAATGCTCTATGCAGAAGATCCGCAAATACTGTGGGATGCCTATCAAGCACAGAAAAATAGTTAGTTAATTTTATCCACGAAGGACACGAAGAAACAATTACTTTGTGCTCTTCGTGTCCTTCGTGGCTCAACGGTTAGAGAATTAACATGGCATCGCCAAACGAGAAGAAGCGATATTCGCGTTCAACCGCCTCTGCATAGGCGTGCATAATCTGTTCGCGGCTGGCTAAGGCGCTTACCAAGAGCAATAAGGTTGATTTGGGCAGGTGGAAATTGGTAATTAAACTATTCACCACCCGATACTCATATGGCGGGTAGATGTAGATATTGCTCCAGCCCGAAGCTGGCTGAATTTCGCCAGCATCCAAATGTATCCCTTGGGCTTGCGCTACGGTTTCGACCACCCGCGTGCTGGTTGTGCCGACCGTGATAATTCGCCCGCCTGCGGCGCGAGTTGCGTTGATTGCTTGGGCGGTTTCTGCCGAAAGCTCATACCATTCGCTGTGAATTTGATGATCGAGCGCATTTTCGGTTTGCACAGGCCGAAACGTATCTAAGCCAACGTGCAGCGTAACGCTCGCCCAACCAACGCCTTGGGCTTTAACCTGCTCGATCAGCGCTGGTGTCCAGTGTAAGCCAGCGGTTGGGGCTGCTGCCGAGCCTGCTTGAGCGCTATACACCGTTTGATAACGCTCTGGATCGCTCAGCGGGGCCGTGATGTAGGGCGGGGTTGGCATTGAGCCAAGTTCTGGCAAACGCTGATTAATTGGCTGATCAAAGCAGACAATCCGGCTGCCACTTTCGAGCAACGCTTCGACCACTGCTTCGGCCTGTGCGCCGCTATGGCCAGTCATGATCAAGCGTGTGCCAATTGCAACTTTGCCTTTGATCAGCGCTTCCCAGCGTTGAGGATCGCGTTGTTTGAGCAGCAGCAACTCGGTTTTGCCACCGCTAGCTTTTTGGCCATACAAACGGGCTGGCAAGACGCGGCTATCGTTGGCAACCAACAGATCTCCAGGTCGCAAATAGCGCCCAATCTCATAAAAATGGCGGTGCTCAAGCTGGCCGGTGGCGCGATCGAGCACCAACAAGCGCGAGTGATCGCGTGGCTCAACCGGGGTTTGGGCGATCCGTTCTGGCGGTAAATGATAATCAAAATTGGCAATTGGTAGCATGATCGTAGGCTATAGGCTATGGGCAATAGGCTATAGATAAAGGGTTATCGTTCAGAATCCATAGCTTACCATAGAAATAAGGATGAAGGATGAAGTTAAGAACATAGAGCAAAGAACATAGAACATAAGAAGAAAGGATGAGGGATGAAGGAAAGTCAAAAAGCAAAAGTCAAAAGTCAGAACAGAGGGCAAAGAGCATAGAACATACGAAATGATGAAGGATGAGGGATGAAGTATGAAAGCAAAGTTCAGAAGTCAGAAGGCTAATCCTCAACATCTGCATCAAACAATGATCATTCGTGGAATTCGTGGAATCTGTGGCTAAAAATATTCTTCGTGTTCTTTGTGCTCTTCGTGGATCAATCGTTTAACGTAGCGGCGCAGAGCATGTTTGGCTATAGGCTATAGGCTATCGGAACGTTTAGTGGTATAACCCTAGTTCCAAAAGCTAAAAGCCAATAGCCACAAGCCAATAACCTCATTCTCTTCGTGCTCTTTGTGCTCTTCGTGGATCAATCGCTCCTATGTTCTATGCTCTAGGCTCTATGCTCTTTGTTAAAAGCAGTATGCTATAATGACGCAGATACACCACCAAGATAAGGAATATCCATACAACTATGGAACCAGAAATTTTAGCTCGTCTCGCTCGTGTCGAGGCGCGATATATCGAACTCAATGATGAAATGACGCAGCCAGATGTGCTCAGCGACCATGTGCGCCTAACCACCTTGGCTCGCGAACAAACCGAACTTGGCGAATTGGTTGGCCGCTATCGTGAGTTTCTGCAGGCAGAAAAAGCGCTCGAAGAATCCAAAGCCATGCTGCGCGAGGAAAACGATCCTGAGTTGCGCGAAATGGCCCAAATGGACATCGAAGAACTATCAGCCCGCATGGAAGCAATCGGGGCCGAAGTTCGCATTTTATTGTTGCCTCGCGACCCTAACGACGAAAAGAACGTGATCATCGAAATTCGCCAAGGCGAAGGTGGTGATGAAGCAGCCTTGTTTAGTGCCGATGTGTACCGCATGTACCAACGCTACGCTGAAACTCGGGGCTGGAAAACCGAACTTATGTCGTTGAGTGAAAACGGCATTGGCGGCTTCAAAGAAGTTATTTTTGAAGTACAAGGTCAAGGCGCGTGGAGCCGCCTCAAATACGAGGGTGGTGTGCATCGCGTTCAGCGCGTGCCTGCAACCGAAGCTCGGGGCCGTATTCACACCAGCACCATCACCGTGGCCGTTTTGCCAGAGGTTGAAGAAACTGCGGTTGAAATCAAGCAAGAAGATTATCGCATCGACGTGTATCGCTCAGGCGGTCACGGCGGCCAAGGCGTGAACACCACCGACTCGGCAGTGCGGATCGTCTACAAAGCCGGCACGCCAGATGAAATTGTGGTTGTTTGTCAAGATACTCGTTCGCAGATTAAGAATCGCGAAAGTGCCTTGAACGTGTTGCGCGCCCGCTTATATGCCCGTGAACAAGAAAAACGCCAAAAAGAGCTTGGCGAATCACGCTTGGCCCAAGTTGGCAGCGGCGAACGGGCCGAAAAAATGCGCACCTACAACTACCCACAAGACCGAATTACCGATCATCGAATTGGCCAAAACATCTCTAACCTGCCTGTTGTGCTTGATGGCGCGCTAGATCGGTTGATCGACGCACTGGTTACTTACGACAACGCCGAACGGCTTAAGGCATTGGGTATGGGAGCCTAGGAGTTTGTTGCATGCACTCGCCGCTTGCTGAATTTATTCGACGCATGCCCAAATGTGAGCTTCACGTTCACCTCGAAGGCTCAATTACCCCCAAAACGTTGTTGGAGCTAGCGACGAAAAATGCTATTAGCCTGCCTGCTAACGATTTGGCGGGCGTTGAGCGCATGTTTCAATATGAACATTTCTTGGGCTTTTTAGATGTCTATCGCACCTGTGCCCGTTGTTTGATCCATGGCGAGGATTTTGAACGGGTTGCCTATGAGTTGGCCATCGATTTGGCCCAGCAACAGGTACGTTATGCAGAAGTCATGCTCTCGCCTGCTCAGCACATGCAGCGCAACATGGATTTCGATGAGATTCTTGGTGGTGTTGCTGCTGGTTTTGCCCGTGCTGAGCGCGAGACAGGCATTATTTGTCGGCCTGCCTTCGATTTTGGCCGCCAGTTTAGCCTTGATCAAGCGTTGCGAGCGGTCGAGTTGGCCCAAGCTGGCATGAAGTATGGCGTGGTGGCCTTTTCGATTGGCGGCGATGAGGCCAATTATCCACCTGAGCCATTTGTCGAAGTTTTTGCCTTGGCCAAAGCGGTGGGCCTACATGTGATGGCTCACGCTGGCGAGGTTGCCGGAGCCAATAGCGTGCGCGGGGCGGTTGAAATGCTCGGCGTGGATCGGATTGGCCATGGCTTTCGGGTGCTTGAAGATAGCGAATTGACCGAATTTTTGGCCCGCCGTGGTGATATAACCTTCGATGTCTGTCCGACCAGTAATATTCGCACTGGTGTGGTTGCCTCGTTTGAGCAACACCCCCTGCGCCAGATGCTCGATGCTGGTTTGCCAATCACCCTCAACTCCGATGATCCGGTGTTGTTCAATACCAGTGTGACAGGCGAGTATTTGCTAGCCGCCGAACGCTTCGATTTTGCGCTTGCTGATATTTGCAAAGTTGCGCTCCAAAGCGCCAAAGCCTCGTTTTTGCCCGCCGAACAGCGCCAACAATTGCTGATTGAGTTTGAGCAGCAGCAAGCAACCTTGCGCCGCGAATTAGGGCTATAGCAGAACATAGAACAGAGAGCATAGAACATAGGGATTAGGCTATAGGCTGATGTCTTTTGGCTATAGAAACATAATCAAAACAATTCGTGGAATTCGTGGCGAAAAATAATCTTCATGCGCTCTCTGTTCTCTGCTCTATATTCTTCGTGCTCTTCGTGCTCTTCGTGGATCAAAATGAATGGGGCTGGGACGGACGAACCGATCCCCAGCCCCTGAACCCCGACCCCTCGTTTAGAAACTCGCCAAACGTTCGCGCAAGGTTGTGGCGGCTAGCTCTTGGGCGGCCAAGGCTTCGCGCTCTTTTTGCACAACTTCGGGCTTAGCTTTGGCCACGAAGTTCTCGTTAGAAAGCTTGCTGCGGCGGCGCTCGACATCAGCCTCAACCCGTTCAAGCTCCTTGTTGAGCCGTTCGCGTTCGGCGGCCAAATCGACCATGCCCGCCAAAGGCAAGACCACTTCTGCTGGCGAAATAACCAAACTGGTGGCTTTTTCTGGGCGCTCGCTCAAGCTTTCGCTGATGATTAATTTATCGGGAGCGATCCGCGCTAGACGGCTGATGATCGCAGCTTGTTCGTTGAGCATGGCGCTTGCAGAGCCGCCAGCGATTAAGGCTTCGATCCATTTGACTGCTTCCACGCTGGTTTCGGTACGCACGTTGCGCACGCCACGAATGATGTTTTGAACCAATTCCCAATCACGTTCTGCTTGCTCGTTGAGCATTGCTGAATCGATCAACGGATACTCGGCGATAATCAAGGCGGCTGGAGTTGGCGTGGTTTGCTCGCTGTTATGCAGTTTTTGCCAAGCAGCCTCGCTGACAAACGGCATAAATGGGTGCAGCAAGCGCAAGGTTCCTTCTAAAAGGGTGTAAAGCGTTTGGCGGGTGCGCAATTGCTGCTGCTCGTCGCCAGTATCAATTTGAATTTTGGCAGTTTCAATGTACCAATCAGCAAATTCATCCCAGAAGAAGGTTTGGATTTGGCGGCCAGCTTCGCCCAAATTGAAACTATTCATCAATCGCTCAACATCGCCCGCCAAGCGATTGAACCGCGAGAGAATCCAGCGGTCAGCCACGGTGTAGGCTTCAGCATTCAAGCTCTCGGCGCTAATTTTGCTCTCGGCAGTGCGTGGCAAATCGCCTAATTTTGAAATCACAAAGCGGGTTGCATTCCAAATTTTGTTAGCAAACGAACGCGCTGAATCCAAACGAGTTGGTTGCAAGGCAAAATCTTGGCCTGGCGTTGATGAGGTGGCGAAGGTAAAGCGCAACGCATCGGTGCCATATTGATCAATCAAATCAAGCGGATCGACCTGATTGCCCAACGACTTCGACATTTTGCGGCCATGTTCATCGCGCACCAACCCGTGCAAGTAGACCCATTCGAATGGCTCTTTGCCGGTGAGATACAGGCCCAACATCATCATGCGCGCGACCCAGAAAAACAGAATATCGTAGCCAGTTTCGAGCAACGTGTTTGGGTAAAATTGCTTGAAATCGGGATTTTCAACGTCGGGCCAGCCCAAAATACTGAATGGCCACAAACCCGATGAGAACCACGTATCCAGCACATCTTCGTCTTGGCGCAGGTCAACAACTTGACCATAATGTGCGGTCGCGGCAGCCATGGCATCGGCAGCGTTCAACTCAACAAACATCTGGTTATCGGGGCCGTACCACACCGGAATTCGATGGCCCCACCAGAGTTGGCGGCTAATACACCAATCCTGAATGTTTTCCATCCAATGGAAATAGATTTTGTTGAAGCGTTCGGGCACGATTTTGGTGCGACCTTCGCGCACGGCAGCCATGGCAGGCTCGGCCAAGGGTTGCGTTTTAACAAACCATTGGGTGCTGATCAACGGCTCGACAATCGTATCGCAGCGCTCGCAGCGGCCAATCTTCATCAAGTGGGGCTTGGTTTCGACCAAATTGCCAGTTTCGGTCAAATCGGCGACCAAGCGCTTGCGCGCCTCAAAGCGGTCGAGGCCTGCATAGCTGCCACCTTCAGCATTGATCGTTGCATCAAGATTCAGCATATTGAGAATTGGCAAGCTATGGCGTTGGCCAACGATATAGTCATTTGGATCGTGGCCTGGGGTAATTTTGAGCGCCCCAGTGCCAAACTCGCGCTCAACATAGGTGTCAGCGATAATGGGAATTTGGCGACCCAAGGCTGGCAGCACCACAAATTTGCCCACCAAATCGGCGTAGCGCTCATCGTCGGGATGCACGGCTACCGCCACGTCGGCGAGCAAGGTTTCTGGGCGAGTTGTGGCAATCGTAATCGATTGATCGCCTTCGCTGATGCGCCATTCGGTATCGTTCAGATCACTGGCAACTTTATAGCGAATATGCCACAAATTGCCTTGCTCTTGCTCATCGCGATAGACCACTTCCAAATCGGAGATTGCCGAGAGACAGCGCGGACACCAGTTGACCAAGCGCGTGCCGCGATAGATCAAGCCATCGTCGTACAAGCGCTTGAAGGCCACGACGACTGCTTGCGACAAGCCTTCATCGAGCGTAAAGCGTTCGCGCTGCCAATCGACCGACGAACCAAGGCGGCGAATTTGGCTGGTGATTGTTGAGTGCGAACGACCCTTCCATTCCCAGACTGCATCGAGAAAATCCTCGCGACCAAGGTCGTGACGGGTTTTGCCAACCTTCGCCAGTTGCTTTTCAACCACGTTTTGGGTGGCGATGCCAGCGTGGTCGGTGCCAGGAACCCACAAAGTTGGTTGGCCGAGCATCCGATGCCAGCGGGTCAAAATATCCTCGATGGTGTTGGTCAAGCCGTGGCCAGTGTGCAGCACGCCAGTCACGTTGGGCGGCGGAATCGCAATCACAAACGGATCTTTGCCATTGGCCTCGGTTGGCTTGAAATAGCCCGCCGATTCCCACCATTTGTACAGATGCTCCTCGACCTTAGCGGCTTCGTAGGCTTGGC
Source organism: Herpetosiphon giganteus (assembly GCF_016907925.1). Lineage (GTDB taxonomy): Bacteria > Chloroflexota > Chloroflexia > Chloroflexales > Herpetosiphonaceae > Herpetosiphon > Herpetosiphon giganteus. Next base: position 56,336 of record NZ_JAFBCZ010000023.1, read on the forward strand.
CGAGATCGGCTCCAGCTAAAGCCCGTTCTAAATGCTCATTTAACGTCATGGTTCAAACCTCAAACTAGAAATTAATTAGGACAGCGTAAGTTTACGCATTCTGGGCCACGAGCAATATGCTCGCTGAAAAATGTATTAACTGCATCGAGATTTGCATTATCGCGCAGCATCAAACGATATTCCCAGGCGGTCATTGCTACCGTAGCATCCAAATCAAAGCGTTTTTGCAAAATTGTATGATGATCGCGGCGATAAAGATTGTCAAAAGTCGCTTCTAATTGCGCAAGCTCCATTGGTGTAATTAATTGCGGATTATAAAAAATCAACACCGCGCCATGTTCTAAGTTATGCACCATTGCCTCATCACTCACAAAATCATCGTAACGCCCCCATTGAGCTGGCGCTGGCGCATGATAGCCAGAAGTTGGCGGCAATGATGGATATTCAGTTGTGCCAAAAATATGCTGTGGTGGATCAACCGCTGGAATATATTCGCCAAGCCACATTTGATCTAATTCCACCTTTTTTGGTTTGATTGGTGGCTTTTGATTAAAGGTTGCTAAGCTAAATGCTGGTGTAACTTCTACCCGATCGATTGCAGTCTTGCCCCAAATAATTGGATAAATAATAGTTTCGCCACGCTGGTTCATGTTTAAACTAGCGTTATTTGTAATGCGATCGATATAGCCTGAACCAGCGCCAATAACAGTATCTTGAGCATCGTAAATCAACAGCGAAATACTGGTTGCAGTAATTACATCACTATTGATTGCAATTGGATTAACTGGATAGGCTTGATATTCTTTGCCAAAACTTTCTTGTAAGCGCCCAAAGTGAATCAGATCAATCGTATTTGATAGCTTGACTTTAATTTGTGGGGCTGGTTGCGTAATTTCGATTGGATAGCCCTTGCCTAGGCTAATTTCGACGCTTTTGGCGCGAAATTTCATTCCGGTAAATACGCCATCGGTCACGACGATTTTTTGCTTAGGTAGCAACAATTCAATCGTATTGGTATTTTTCAGCACTTTATTTGATTGACTGGTTAAAGTCATCGTGTAGGGAACGTTGTATAACGCTTGATCGCTGGGATTCTCAATTTCAAAATAGACCATTGCCTGATCGGTCATTGGCGTTTGGCCAACGCCTGAACGCACAATATTTAGCGCAACTTCAACTTGCTGCGGCTCTGCATTGGCAGCAGATTTGTCGCTTGCCTGCAATAAAGGCCAAAGTTGCAGGCCCAGCAAAATCAACAGCCCAATGCCACATAAACTTGCCCCAAGCAGCATCAGCGTTTTGGGCAACGAACGCGACTGCTTGGCCGTTGTTGGCGGACTCAAGCGCAAGGTTGGCAGATCCGCGTTATAAGTGTTTGGCACAAGCTCGGTCGTTGGCTGCACTGAAAACAGCGGCGTTGTTTTAATATCGCTTGCTGCCAGCTGCGGCGTAGGTTGAGCATCGGCCAGCGGGATTGTCTTTTTGCTATTGGCCTGCATGGCTTGCCCAGCACTGGGTGCTAGCTGCGACGTAGGCTGTGCATCGGCCAGCGGGATGGTCTTTTTGGCGATCGACAAGATGCGGCGCTCAGGGCTTGGCATTGGCTCGGCGCTTGGTTGTTTTGCCAAGGGCGTGATTGCTGGCGCTGCTGCATCAATTGCGGCAATGCGGCGCAAACATTCGGCCTGTTGGGCCGGATCAGTCACGATGGTGGCTAGAATGCGCCAAGCCTCACGTTCTTGAGGATTTTGGCGAATAACCCCAGCCAGCAGCTGTTTGGCGCGCTGATGATCATTTTGGTCTAAGGCTTGGGCAACTGCATGTTGCCAATTGGTTGCTTCCATCACATTCCCTCATTGAATGGTTGCCGCTAAAAACAAAAACCCCACGCCCAACAAGGACGAGAGGAAACTCGTGGTACCACCTTGATTATGTTGCCGCAGCAACATCACTCATGAGCGCGATAACGGGCGCACCCGAACCAACTTACTGAAATTCAGTTGATCGACTTCCAAGCCACGTTCAATTATTGCTCAACCGAGGGTGCTTTCAGCCGCCGACACCCAATCTCTGGCGGGAACCAATAATTTACTCATCTTGTTCAACGTCATTTGCGATTGCTCAAATAATAGCCATGCTTGCGCCTTGTGTCAAGCGCGGGCTTTGCGACAATTTTGCGACACCTTCGTGATACTCCGGTAACACTTGAGACCTATGCTAAAGCCAATCACAAGGAGGCTTTATGCAACACTTAACTATTGCCACAATCAGCATCGCCAGTCGTCGCGCACTGCTGCATAGCTTAATTTCAGCCAACCCAGCCTATGAATTAGTTGCCGATATTACCCATGCTGAGGCGTTGCACTTGTTGCCAAACCTTCAGCCCGATGTCGTGATTATTGATGCAGCCATGTTGAATATTAATCCCTTGGCAGCGCTCAAAAGTTTAAATCAATGGCTAAGCTGCCCTGCTAGCTTGGTTTTGAGCAACGGCTCACGCAACGAACACCAACTTTGGCTCGATCTAGGGGCGCATGCAGTTGCCCGCCTCGAACAGCCAGAAACGATTGCCCAAGCCTTGGCCGAACTAGCTCGCCAAGCTCAGCTCCAAGCTGCCTAGTAACGAGGGATCGGTTGTTGGGGACTGGGGAGTAAAAAGGCTATAGGCTATTGGAATTAGTACCATCCTACCAAATGTTTCGCTAGCCACCAGCCCAGAGCCTTACTTCCTTCCTCTGCGCTAAACTCCGATCCCCAATGTCTATGTTCTATGTTCTTTGCTCTATGTTCTTTTTAAGGAATTTTCATGCTTGCACCAACTTCGGCTACTGCACCTGTAGCCTTAATGCGCGATGTGTCGCATATTGTTCAACTCGGCACAACTAACTTGACGATTTTGAACAATATTTCGTTGGAAATTGCGCGTGGTTCGTGGGTCGCATTAACTGGCCCTTCAGGCTCTGGTAAATCGACCTTGCTGGGCATTTTGGCGGGCCTTGATACGCCGAGCCATGGCCATGTGCGCTTGAATGATGTCGATATTACTAAGATGGGCGAGCCACAATTGGCCCGTTTGCGTAATCAAACGATTGGGGTTGTGTTTCAAGCATTTAATTTGATTCCAACCATGACCGCCCAAGAAAATGTTGAAGCTCCATTATTTGTGCATCGCAATCGCAGCGATATTAGCCAACGCGCCAAGGCGATGCTCGAATTGGTGGGCCTTGGCGATCGGCGTGATCATCGGCCTGCCCAGCTTTCTGGCGGCCAGCAACAACGGGTTGCAATTGCCCGCGCTTTGGTCACAACGCCACAGTTGCTGATTGCCGATGAGCCAACTGGCAACTTGGATAGTGCTACCAGCAAGCAAATTCTGGACTTATTTGCCGATCTACGCCGCCAACTAAATATTACGATTGTGATGGTGACCCACGATCGCGATGTGGCAGCGCGGGCTGATCGCCAACTGTACCTCGTCGATGGCCAGATTCGCCACGATAGCGCGAGGGCTGAGTAGATGGGGCTGCGATTTGCGTTTAATTATGCTTGGCGCTCGTTGCGTTTAGGCGGTCAGCGCACCGTGCTGGCAATTATCTGTATCGCTTTTGGCGTGATGTCGCTTGGTGCGATGCAAAGTTTATCCACGGCAATTAATCGAAGCTTTGTTGAAAATCGAGTCAGCGCTGGCGGCGATGCCTCGCTCAATTGGCCCGACGGCCCGATTGGCCCTGAGCAACAAGCCCAACTTGAGCAGCTCAAGCAAACTGGCGTGATTGGCGATTATGTGGTCTATTCGGCGATTCTGCCGAGTATGCTTAAGCCTGCTGGCGGCGATCATGTGATTTTTAGTGGCATAGGTTATGGAATCGATCCCGCAACCTATCCATTATTGGGTGAGTTGCATGTAAGCGAGCCAGCCAACGCCACCATGACTGACCTCTTCAAGCAGCCCGATGCGGTTGTGCTGAGTGAGGTTTTGGCCAAGCAGCACGATTTGGAGCTTGGTCAAGAGTTGGTGATGCTGCTTGAACAAGGGACAATTCCCAAACGGCTCAAATTGGTTGGCTTCGTTGATCGAGTGCCGAATATGAACGCCGATAGTTTATTTTTCAGCCTTGAAACTGCGAATACCTTGGATGGCGAAGCTACTTTGAATTCGGTGCGGGTGGTTTGGGGCCAGCGTGGCGCGCAAGTTGCCGCCTTGGAGCAAGCAGGTTGGTTAGTTTCAGTGGTTAGCAGTGAGCCATCAGAGACAGCTGACTTTTTCAACATGACCTTGCGCGGTGCTGGCGTGTTAGGCTTGATTGTCAGCGGGATTGGGGTGGCAAACACGATGCAAGTTGTGTTGGCTCGTCGCCGCAACGAAATTGCCATCCTTAAAACCTTGGGCTACCGAGGCCCACAATTGCTGCTCTTGTTTGGCTTGGAAACGACCTTGCTTGGCTTAATTGGCAGTATTTTTGGAGCGCTTGCCGCCGTGTTGATTGGCGATCAATTAACTAGTTTGTTTGAACGCACCAGTGCCTTTATGTTGCCAACGGTGGTTGATTGGCGCATTTTGGCGGCGGCAGTGGGCTTGGGCATCGCGACAACCTTGATTTTTGGCATGGTGGCGATTGTTAAGGCTAATGCTGTGCGGCCTGGTTCGTTGTTGCGCACTGGCCCAATTGAGGTGAACCCAACCACTCGCCGCGCTATGGGTGCTTTGTATGCTGGTTTGGGCGCAATGTTTGCCTTGGTTGCCAGCATCAGCATGGGTTCATTTGGGGCTGGAATGATCGTGTTTGTTGGCGCGCTGGTTGGTTTGGCCTTGCTTAATTGGCTGTTTCAGGGCATTTTGTGGTTGGTTGCCAAAATACCATTGCCTGGTTATTGGCTGCGTTTGGCCAGCCGCAATATGCAGCGCAACGGCCAACGAGCAACGTTTGCAATTATCGCCTTAGCAATTGGCGTATTTACGATTGGCTTTTCGGCAACTGCCTTGCTAACGGTCAAAAAACAGCTTGATCTGCGGGCTGACCCCAACACTGATCTTACGCGGGCCTTGTGGATGATTACTGCCCCAAGCGACGAGCCGCAGGTGGCGGCAATGTTACCGCAACTGCAACAACCAGCGCTTGAGCCAATTCGCATGCTCGAAGTTACCATTGCCTTGCCTGATAGCGAAGATGGGCCGATTCAGGCTGCTGCTCGCAGTCGTGATCAACTTGCTGATCTGCAATTGACTGAGGGCGAATGGCAAGCTGGCGTTGATGAGATGATGTTTGAAACGTGGTTTTTCAGCGATATTCCACTTGGCAGCGAATTTGCAGTCATTGGCTCAAATCAGAAGCTGCGTTTGGTTGGCCGCTATGATGCCACCGGTAGTCAAGCATCAAGCCCAATTGTGATCAGTCCAGCAGCGCTGCAACAACTTCCCGTCAAGCGCGGTAGTTCAATCTATATCCTGAATTTGCCGATTAATCAATTGAGCGCGGTAACTAGCACGGTTAATCAAGCGTTGCCCCAGGCCTTTGTCTATAACGAAGTCGACTTGTATAACGCGACGCAAATGCTCTATAAATCGCTGGGCATGTTTGCGATAGCAGTGGCTAGCTTGGCCTTTGTAGCGGGCGTGGTGCTGATTGCGAATGCGGTTGGTTTGGCCTTATTTGAGCGCCGCCGCGAAATGGGCATTTTCAAGGCGGTTGGCTATAGCACCAGCAATTTACTGCGCAGCATCAGCATGGAATATAGTTTGATTGGCTTAATTGCTGGCAGCTTTGGGATGCTGGCGGTGTGGATTGCAATTGTTGTGCTCAACACGCTCCAGCCAAAAGCCAAAATGGGGCTTGATTTCATGCCTGGCTTGTTGATTTTTGGTTGTTCGATTGGCCTTGCCTTGTTGACCGCATTGGCGGTTGCTTGGCGACCTGCTCATCGACGACCGTTGCATGTGCTACGTGAGGAGTAAGCTGGCTTTTATGCTACACTGGAAATTGTGCAGCATACACGTGATTATCCGCAACTGAATGACGATTTGATCGAACGCCCACGCCTTCAAGCCCAATTGGAGGCGTGTTGGACATGCCGTTTAACTGTGGTTGTGGCGGCGGCTGGCTATGGCAAAACCACAATTCTGGCCCAGTGGATGCAGCAAACGCTTGGCGGCGATTGTTTGTGGTATGGCTTGAATATCCCAACCGAGGCCGAGCAACTTCAGCGCCTGCTGATTAATCTGACCACAGGCCGTTTTCCGCTGATTAAGCCCATCAATAGCTTGGCCGATTTGTTTGATTGCTGGGCAACTTTGGCTCCGCGGCGCATTGCTTTGGTGCTTGATGATTGCCAACAGTTGCAGGCCAGCGCTTGGCAGTTGTTGCAAGAAGTGCTGCGTTTTGCCCCAACCAACGTGCATCTGGTGATAAGTAGCCGCCAATTGCCGCAGCTTGATTGGGCTAGTTTGGCGGCGCGCGGTCAATATCGCCAACTCAATGCTGCTGAATTACGATTTAGCGCGGCGGAAGTTGCCCAACTGTTGCCAAGCCAAAATTCTAGCCAACGTGATGCTGCATGGCAAGCAACCAATGGCTGGCCCGCTGGTTTGCGTTTATGGCGGGCGTTGCCACATAGCTATCAAGGCACGATTGGCGCTTTTTTGGCGCAAGATGTGCTGGCTCAATTGCCCGCTCCTGTGCGCCGAACCGCCCAATTTGCTGCCCTGTTGCCATTTTTCAATCAAGCAGTGCTAACAGCGATGGCCGTGCCTGATCCAGCGAGTATCTGGCAATATAACCTGTTTGTTGTGCCCGACCACGCTGATTGGTGGCGCTTTGAGCCGTTTTGGTTGGAGGTTGTACGCCAAGAGCCGTTGGCCGAAGCCGAGCAATTGTTGACTCAAGCGGCAACGTGGTTTGATCAACAGGGGCATTATGAAGCGGCTCTTGATCTCTGGTGTCGTTTGGGCCAATGGTCAAAGGTCGCCGCGCGGCTTAAACAGGCTGGTTTGACGTTGTTGGCCCAGCAGCAGCCAGTTTTGCAATGGTTGCAACAATTGCCAGCCAACGAGCGCCAAAGTGGCGAATTATTGCATGTGCATGGCTTGGCCTTGCGTGAACACGATCCGGTGTTGGCGGCTCAAACGTTGGCCTTGGCCGCCCAAGCCTATCGGGCTGAGCAACGCTACGCCGAGGCTTTTCAGGTGGTTGGCGAACAATGTTTAATCTATTTTTGGCAGGGCGACGAGCAAGCCTTGTTTGCTGCTGCCCGCGAAAGTTTTAGCCTCAAAAGTTTTGTTTGGTATCGCCAACGCCGTGATTTATTGAAATTTCCCTTATTGCTGTTTCAGATCAAGCGTGGGCGCTATCTCAAGGCCTTGGCAACGGCCCAAAGTTTGGCCCACAGCGAATTGCCCTTCTTTTGGCGGTGGGTGGCTGCGTGTGTTGTCGGCGGCTTGTATACGATTTTGACCTTGCCGAATGAAGGCATTCAATGGATCGAAGCGTGGTTGCAACATCCGCAAGTGCAAGCCGAGCCAGCCATGCGTATGAGCTTGTTGGATCTCTTGGCAACCTGTTTGATGAGCCGTTCGACCCCTGAAGATCGGTTGCTTGCCCAAGATTTGGCTGAGCAGGCCAGTAGGCTGAGCGAGCGCTATGGCGTGCGTTTGACTCGTTTGCAAACCCGTGGAACCAAGCTTGGGCTAGCTTTGCTTGAGGCCGATCGGCCAACGACCGAGCGCTTGATTCAACAATTATTGCAGCCAAGCGATGAGCCATTGCCCTCGATTATGCGGAATCGGTTGTTGGCCTTGCGGGCGTTTGCTTGGGCCAGTTTAGGCGAAGTGAAGCTTGCTCAGCACGATGCAACCAGCAGCGAGCGCGGCCTGATTCGCGATGATGCGTTGTATGGCGCTGATCCGCGCATGTGGTTGATGTTGGCCCAGGCATGGTTTTGCTGTGGCGAATATCGGCGCGCGTTGGCGGCCTTGGAGCGTGCCAAGCCGATGATTGAAGCAGCGCAATCGCCAATTTTGCGCTTGCGAGCTGGCCTCGTGCAGCTTGCTAGCCGCTGGCAATTGCAGCCAAGCACCCAATTAATTGGCGAAGCCACCACAATTTGGCGCGATTATTTGACTGATGGCGATCGCCATATGAACGCCACGCCATTAATCTTGACGACGTTGCTGGTTGAATTAGGCTTGCGCACGGGGATTGCGCCCCAGCGGATTGCCCAATTTCTAGCCGAGCGTGATCGTGTAGCCTTGGAGGCGATGTGCTGGAAATTGTATGCCGAGTTGCCCGAGCAACAAAGCGCGCTGCTACAACTTTTGGGCTTGTATGGCTCGGCGGCAAGCATTGAACGCTTGTTGGAGGTGGTCAAACAAGCTTCGACCCAACAGCGCAAAATTGCCCAACAAAGCTTGACCAGCATTCGCCAACGCCCAGCGTATGCGCTCAAAATTCAGCTTTTTGGTAGTTTACAGCTGTGGCGTGGTTCGGAGTTGGTTGATGCTAATGAGTGGGCACGCGAAAAGGCGCGCCAATTATTGGCGTTGTTGCTGCTGCAACGCCCGCGAATTATTAGCCGCGAAGCGGTGATTGAGCAGCTTTGGCCCGAGCTTGCACCGCAAGCAGCTGATGGTGCCTTGCGCGTAACGCTCAACGCCTTGCTGCATGTGCTGGAGCCAGAACGCAGCGGCGGCGCTAATTCGGCCTTTATTTTGAGCGAAGCTGCTGGCTTGCGCCTCAATCCGCAAGCCACGATTACCACCGATTATGCCCAATTTCAGAGTTTGCTGCAAACTGCGGCCCAGCATCGCCAGCAAGGAGCCATGCCCGCCGCGTTACACGCCTATCAAACAGCCTTGGCGATCTATCAGGACGATTTGCTCAGCGATCTGGCCTATGCAGAATGGGTGCTCGATTGGCGCGAGCAAGCCTTGACCCAATTTGTCAGCGCAACCAGCGAATATCTGGAATTATTGTTGGCCTATGGCCCAACTGCCGAGGCCATCCCCTACGCCGAACGTTTATTAAGCTACGATCCATATCACGAGCCAACTTACCAACGCTTAATCGACATCTACCTCATGTTGGGCAATGTTAGCGCAGCCGAGCGCATTCGCAAACGCCTCGAACGAATTTCGCTATAACATTTTAATTCAATCAAAGCTTATTTAATATTTTTTAATGATGAGCGATAGCCGATATATCGCTCTTATATCGGTTTAACTATCGTTGGCCAGATAGTTTGGGCCATGGCGTTGTGGTGTAATAGCCCTGTCAACAACGAGGTGCGCACCCAACGCTGACAAACACTGATAAACAGAGCTTAGCCCACTAGGAGCACCACCCAATGGCAGATGTAAAAAACTTGATCGATGCTGAAGTGACCGCCGACGAAGCCGAATTGTTTGCTGATGAACTGGAAGAGCATGTAACCAACGTCGCTGCTGCTTGTATCTCATCGCTGGGTTCAATCAGCACCTCAGGTTCGCTCTGTACCGTCAGCACCTTCTGTACCGCCGCCGCCGAAGTTCAATAGTTCTGAATCGCCAAATCTAGCTTGTGAGGATTGCCGCTATGTCAGATGTAAAAAACTTGATCGATGCCGAAGTGACCGCTGACGAAGCCGAATTGTTTGCTGATGAACTGGAAGAGCATGTAACCAATGTCGCTGCTGCTTGTATCTCATCGCTGGGTTCAATCAGCACCTCAGGTTCGCTCTGTACCGTCAGCACCTTCTGCACCGCCGCCGCCGAAGTTCAATAATTTTGATCTTGCATTAGATAGTGAGGAATACCGCAATGGCAGATGTAAAAAACTTGATCGATGCCGAAGTGACCGCCGACGAAGCCGAATTGTTTGCCGATGAATTGGAAGAACATGTAACCAACGTCGCTGCTGCCTGTATCTCATCGCTGGGTTCAATCAGCACATCCGGCTCGCTCTGCACCGTCAGCACCTTCTGTACCGCCGCCGCCGAAGTTCAATAATTTTGATCTTGCATTAGATAGTGAGGAATACCGCAATGGCAGATGTAAAAAACTTGATCGATGCCGAAGTGACCGCCGACGAAGCCGAATTGTTTGCTGATGAACTGGAAGAGCATGTAACCAATGTCGCCGCTGCTTGTATCTCATCGCTGGGTTCAATCAGCACCTCCGGCTCGCTCTGCACCGTCAGCACCTTCTGTACCGCCGCCGCCGAAGTTCAATAAGCCTGGCTCTCTTAGCTACATTGTGAGGATTACACCCATGTCAGATGTAAAAAACTTGATCGATGCTGAAGTGACCGCCGACGAAGCCGAATTGTTTGCTGATGAATTGGAAGAGCATGTAACCAACGTCGCCGCTGCTTGTATCTCATCGCTGGGTTCAATCAGCACTTCCGGCTCGCTCTGTACCGTCAGCACCTTCTGCACGGCGGCTGCCGAAGTTCAATAGTGTGGTGTAAGGGAGCCAGGCAGCAGAAATCTGCTTCTGCTGCTTGCACCTTCCCTAATTCAATGGTGGAAGTATGACTATTCAGCACAGGCTCCGGCTACCGCAAGGGTCTGGGGCCTTGACTGATTAATGGAGTATGACGATGGATGGATTTTTGCCCGCGAATGCATCGACCTCAAACGCCGCGCTCTTTGAACAACTCGCCGACCTAGGCGTGAGCTTCAACCACAAAGCGGCGACCCAACGCCCAGCAAGCTGGTTGTGGATCAGCGGCAACCAGGCTGAGGACGTTGATCGCCTACGCTCGTTCGTCGCCACAACTCCATTGCCGGTGGTCGTGCTACAACCATTTGCTCGCAGCTTGCGGATCGGGCCATTGTTTGGCGCTGATGATTATTGCTGCGTTGATTGTTTTCAACGCTATAGCGCGCTTTTTCCAACTCCCGCAACCAACGATTATCTGCTGGCGCTGCCAGCTTGGCAAACCGCCGCTCGCTGGCTCAACAGCCAGTTAGCCCAACTTGCCGCGCGTATGCTGGTCATTCGGGCCGATGGTAGCAGCCAAATAGGTCGCTTGCCTCGCGACCCGTTGTGCTTGCGCTGTTCATCGTTTCGCAGCTATCCCATTGATTCGCTACAGCAGCTGCATCAAGCATCTGCTTAACGGAGTGTACTCATGTCAAAGACGTTTTTATCAATTGATGATATTTTGACCAGGGTTGCGCCGTTGGTGAATCCACGCACGGGCATCTTGGGCACTGCGACCGAACTGCCGCGCACGCCTGGCAATCCAGCGATTCCAGTCTTCAACACCAATGTGCATTGTGCCGAGCTTGCCATGAGCGAGCCACCAGCTGGCACGGGTGTGTTTTTGGAACGCGAATGGGCCAAGGCCAAATCGTACTGTGAAGCGCTCGAACGCTATTGCAATGTCAAGCATGCTCATCAAACCTTCGAAGTGGCCACCCGTCAAGAGCTTGGCATCGAAGCCGTTGATTTAGAATTGTTTCCGCGCTGCACCGATGCTGAATATCGCAACCCCGCCAATCCCACGACTCCGCCGAGCAACCGCGAACGCATGCGCTGGGTCGAAGGCTACTCGCTGATTTCGGGCCAGCCGATGTATGTGCCTGCCATCGCGGTCTATGTTGGGATGCAGCCAGAATATGCTGGCGAAACGTTTACGACCTCAATTTCGACGGGCACGGCACTCGCCGCCAGCTACGAACAAGCGATTGTAACCGGCATTGGCGAAGCAATCGAACGCGATGCCTTGAGCATTGCCTGGTGGCAAAAATTGGCCTTGCCCCAAGTTGATTTGAGCGACGTGCAAGATCCAGCCTTCCAAGAACGCTTGAGTCGGGTGCAAGCTGCAAATATTCAGAGCTATTTTTTTGATGCAACCACCGATCTCGGGGTTGCAACGATGTATGCGGTGCAAGTTGCGCCCCATGGTCGCTTGCGCACAATGGTGATGTCGGCCACCCGCACCAATCCAGCTACCTTGCCCAGCAAAGTGCTCGACGAATCGGCAGCCTCGCGAATTGGCATCGAGCACTCCTTGAGCCAGCCGTTGCCCTTCAATCCCAACGATTATCGCAGCTTCATTCGCTTGAGCGATGGCGCTGCCTACTATGCAGATGCAGCAACCGCACCCGCCTTTGATTTCTTATTTGAACAAACCAGCTGGCGCAGCCTCGATCAACTGCCACGGCTCGATCATCCTGATCCAGCAGTCGAAGCCAAACGCCTGATCGATATTTTTCGGCGGGCTGGGCTAGAGCTGATTGTGGTCGATTTGACCTTGCCAGCCTTGCGCGAAGTTGGTTTGTATACGATCAAAGTGATTGCGCCGCAGTTGATGCCCTTCAGTTGTAACTATAATGCGCGCTTTTTGGCAACGCCACGTTTGTATAGCGTGCCAGAGCGCATGGGCTACCCCGTTTTGGCCGAAGCCGATTTGAACCACTGGCCGCAGCCATTTGCCTAGTTTGAAAGGATTGCCCAATGGATCAGCTTTATTCAACACTTGTGGCAACCCATCAGCAATGGCTGTTTGCCCAAGGTTTGCACGAAACGCGCTCGGCCCGCTTGCTGCTGGTAACCGATGCAGTCATGGCGCAAGCACTACTCGCCCGCTTGGGGCAACTGCCCTTGGCTTTGGTGACGGTTGCCGCTGTGTCGAGCGCCGATCATGGCCAAATTTCGCAGCAGATTCGCCAAATGACCAGCAGCTATCCAATTCAGCTTTTGGCACGGCCTTTTGCGGCCAGTGGCTTGGGCTTGCTGCTCAGTCGCTATCATGCCGCAGCGCTGATTACGCAGCGGCCTTATCCAGCACTTGCCGATGCGCTCAATCAAGCCAGTTTGCGCGCAGCAACGCCATGGACTGCACTCAGTTTGTGGGGTGCGCAAATTACGCTGGGGCCGACGATTTTGCCCGAGCACACCGCCTGTTATGCCTGCTATCAAGCTCGCTTGCGCTCGTGCGAAACCCGCAGCGATGTGTGGCAGGCCCGCGATGGCTTTTTGCGCCAACAGCAACAAGCGTTGTTTCAACCTTCAATCGCCGCGCTCACAAACTTGGCGGCGAGCTATGGCTTGGCCGAAATCGAGCGTTTATTGCTTGGCCAACAACCACCCTTGGCGCTTGGCCGCGAAATCCAATGGGACACGTTCAATCTTGGCGTGAGCCGCAACCATGTCGAGCCATTTGAAAATTGCCCAGCCTGTGGCGGCCAGCAACATACAACCTGGATTGGCCGCGATCAGTTAGCCCAGGTTGTGACTAACTTGGCCTTGCAAGCTCGCGAGGTGGCATTATGACCCAAGCATTTGATTTACACAGCCATTTGCAGAGCGATCCGCAGGTGCAAATGCCGACCCGCCCGCGCATCTCCGATGAAATTGCCCGCGTTTGGTACAACGAGCAATTGTTGTTGTTGCTGGGCGGGCCGCACGATGTGGTTTTGCGTGGCAAAGCGGTGCGCAATCTGCTGCCGCAATTATTGCCCTTGCTGAATGGCCTCAACAGCCGCGAAACAATTGGCGAACGCTTGGCCCAATTCAAGCCGGCCACGATTGACGATACCTTGCAGCTGTTACATGTGCAGGGTGTGCTCGAAGAAGGCCCCTTGCCAGGCAACACGCTTGATCCGCAGGTAGCGCGGGCCTTCAGCCAACAATTGGCCTTCTACAGCCGCTTTGTCGACCAAACTCGCATTTGTCGCAATCGCTATGAAGTGCTGCAACGCTTGCAATCAACACCGTTGCTCTTGCTTGGCGGCGAACGCTTGGTTGCGCCGTTGCTGCATCAATTGGCCCAGGCTGGCTTGGGGCGGGCAACCTGGTTGGCGAATGTTGTGCCAACCACCACCTACGCCCTGCCGCATTTGGAGCTTGAGCTACAGGTGCCAGCTGCCGATGGTTTGCTTGAGGCAGTTGATCATTGGTTGGCTCAACATAACGATGGCCTGATTTGTTTGCTGACCAGCACTGCCCAAACTGAGTTGACCCAAGCCCTCAACCAACGGGCAATTCAGGCCCAAAGCCGCTTTACCCGCTTGTGGCTGCACCCACAGCATATTGAACTTGGCCCAACCACTTTTGCCCATGAAGCTGGTTGTTATGCCTGCGCCGAAGCGGTTGAGAGCAACACGCCAGACTTGAGCGAGCCAAATGCGCCCTTGAGCCTCAACGAACAATTGGCATTAAGTCAAGCTAGCCTTGTGATTGGCAACCTGATCTCTGGCTTAAGCCCGATTATTACCGGCGGCGTGCGCTATCTGCTCGACCCAGTTTCGCTGGAGTTTGTCGCTCAATCGGTGCATCGTTTGGTGCATTGCCCAGTGTGCGGCCAACCGAATCTTGATGCGCCGCGCGATCTGTTGGTTGGCGCTGGCCATTTTGAGAATTTGCCGCTGTGGTATCACGCCAACACCGATGAACGTAGCTATGCGATTTTCCCCAAGGCCCATCAACAACATTATGCGCCGAAAAATGCGCTGGCGATTGTCAGCGGAGCCAAGGGCTACACCAATGTTCAACGCCATGCCCTCAGCCAATTGCAAGGCCAATGGCAACCTGATGCAGTGGTTGATATTGGTGTGCAACTGCCGGTTCAGGCTTCGATTGCACCCTTGGCTTGGTTGCTTGAGCAAGCATTTGTGCGCAAGCCCTCCAGCCAAACAATTGGCGCTGGCCAGCGTTTTGTGCCATCGGGCGGCAATATGGCCTCGCAAACCGTCTATCTGCTCAACCACAAACTCAACGGGTTGGCGACAGGAATCTATCACCTCAACCAGCATGAAGCCACGCTGGAAGCGATTCGACCAAGTTTCAGCTGGGACGAAGTTGCCAAGGTTTTTCCTGCCGATCCCTTGGATGCGCAAACCTTGGGCTTGTTGGTGCTGACGGCGGCAATTGGCCGCGTCGAAGCCAAATATGGCGCAAAATCCTATCGTTTGGCGCTCTACGATTGTGGCGCTGCCGCCCAAGCAATTGAATTGTTGGCAGGCGCGGCAGGCTGGCAGGTCGAGCAAATCAGCCTCTTCTACGATCAAGAATTGCGCGATGTTCTTCAGGTCTATAGCCCAAGCGAAACCCCGTTGCTAGTGCTGCGGCTGGTTGCGCCCAATGCCGAGGTGCTGCAATGAGCGAACATTTCTTTGGCGCTGGCGTGAGTGCCAGTTCCTACATGCACGAATGGACGAGCCTGCAACGCGGTAATCCGCTGCCTGAGCCTAGCCAAGCAGCGAGCAACTGGTGGCACGATTTGTTTGAAGCCAAGGCCAAAATCGGCCTGCCAGCGGCCTACCCAACCCAATTGAGCTATCAGCAATTGATCGATCAACGCCAAAGCCTGCGCGAATATGCTGAGCGCCCGATTAATCTGGCCGATTTGGCAACCTTTTTGGAGCATGCCAGCCGCCCGATTAATCCAGCAACCAAGCCATTAAGTTTGCTTGCGCCGTTAGTTTTGCAGTCGGACGATTTGGCGTTGGGTGGCTATGCCTACAATCCAAATGCCCATCAATTGGCCGTGCTGCGTATCGCCGATCCGCAGGAGCCATTGCAGCGCTATTGTTTCCAGCGCGAATTTTTGCAAGCGTCAGTGATTGTCTTGGTGCTGACTTCGCTGCCCAACGCAATCAACCAAGCTGGTGATCGCGGCTATCGCCAGGCCTTGCTTGATGCAGGCGCACAATTGCAGCGTTTGTATGTTGCAGCGCAGCGCGTCGGCATGATTGGTTGCGCGACCGGTAGCTTAATTCAAGGACAACTCGCTCGTTGGCTGGGTTTTGATAGCTATCAAACTCACTGCCTAATCGGTTTTGCTGTTGGCTATCCCCACAAGGAGCAAACCCATGACTAACCCAGCCCTAACCCTGAACGACTTTGCTGCGCTTGAGGCCAGCCCAGAATATCGCCCGCAAGTTGTTGATGATGTGCATGTTTCGCCCTTCAGCGAGCAGCAAACCAACCAATATGTGGTTGGTCGCGCCGCATCGTCGTCGTTTTTGCGCACCAATGTGATTGGCGTGCGAATTCTCGAATTGCTCAATGGCCAGCGCTCAATCGAGCAGCTCCAAACTGAGTTGCAGCAACGCTATGGCATTGCCGTGAGCCTCGAAAAGATTCGCCATTTTTGCGATTTATGTGCCCGCCACCGTTTGCTGGTACATGAAACTTGGGCCAATACCACGCCCGATTCTGCTGATGCGCCACGTTTGGGTCGCCGCAGCGGTTTGTATTGGACGCTGATTCGTGGCGATGGGGTGATTGATCGAGTGGTTGCTTGGCGGCGCTGGTGGTGGAATCCTGCCACTTGGTTGTTGATTGTTGGCTTATTAGGCGTTGGTTTGAGCTACATCATTGCCAAAGGCGTTATTTTGGTTTCGCCCTTGATGTTGGCCCACCCTGATGCCAACAAACAGCTGATTTTCTGGATCTTTGGGCTATTTTTGGCCGAGATTGCAACCCACGAATTGGCCCACGCCGTTGCCTGCAAAATGGCGGGAGCCAAGCCAGCAGGCTTTGGCATGGGCTTGCTCTGGTGGTTTATTCCAATTTTCTTCACCGATACCAGCGATATTTACCGTGTGCCAAGCAAATATAAACGGGCTTCGGTGGCGGCGGCTGGCCCGTTGGTCGATGCGCTCTGGTTTGGCGTGATTGCCAGTTTGCTCTGGTTGTTGCCGAGCGATAGCTTGATGTATGCGATTGCTTTGGCCTACAGTGGCATTCCGGCCTTGCTCTTTCTGATCAATCTCAACCCCTTTGTCTCGCGGATGGATGGCTATTGGATTATGACTAATCTGCTGGAGCAGCCCAATTTGCGCCAACGCACCGTGCGCAACATCGGCAACAAGGTTCGTGCTTGGTTTGGCCGTGCGCCGCTGATCGACCCGCTTGGCGAGCAACAAACTGGACGCTGGCAATGGGCCTATAACCTGTATGCGCTGGTTTCGTTGATCTGGACGATTTTCTTTGTCGCCAACCTCGGGCTGCATTTTGCCAGCTATGGCCTGACAATTGTGCGAATGTACGCCGCTGCGCTATAAGGAGCTTGGCCATGACTGATTTGTATCAATCAAGCATCGTGATTGCCGCTGAGCAAGCGGCTCGCCCAAGTTGGCAGCCTGCTTCGCCGGTGTTGGTGCGCGTAGGCGGAACCAGCTACGACCAGCTACACCAGCTCAAATTCGAACGCACAATCGCGCTTTTTCAAGCAATTTTGCGCCAACAACGCTGGCTCGATAACCATACCCAGGCGCTGGTTGATCTGCTTTACGAGTTGATCGGAACCACCCAAGGCCCGCTCAAAAGCAGTTTGGTGGCCTTGAAACGCGATATTTTCAATCGTCGCTTGCCGTTGCTCAGCGATGTTGCCAGTTTGCGCGGCTTCGAGCATCCCAGTTTGCGTGGCCAAGTCTTGCGCTTTCGCCGCAGTTTGCAGCAAGTGCAACGGGCTTGGCGCGAAGCTCGCCGCACCTTCGACCAAGAACTCCAAGCCAAACGCCGTTTGTTGCAACAAAGCTATGCCCAGCCTGCGTTTCAAAAGGCGGTGCAAGTGGCTAGCTCAAGCTTGGCTAGCAGCTTGCCGCGCTATATCAACGCCGATCCCAGCCAATTGCGCAGCCGCGAACGCAAAACTGAAGTCGGCGCATACCAATATCTGATGCGCATGGCCAGCAAAACCAGCCCATTCAGCCATTTCGGCCCCTTGGTGCTTGGCTCTGCTGAGCCTAATTTGGCCCAACCAATCGCGATTGCAGGCCAAACGCCACAAGCACGGGCGGTCAGCCAACTGCGGCGCTCGGCGGTTGGGGCAATTCGCAAAGCGCTCGTGCGCGTGCCAGCAATCAATGCCTACCTGCCGTTGCGCTTGAATCCCAGCAGCTTTGTGGATGGCGAGGATTTGGTGTTCTCGCGGCTGCGCCAACAACTTGACGATCCCAATCAATTTTTTGCCTCGTGGCAACGCCGCGGCAAGCGTTCGGCCTTGCTCGATAGCGTCTTGGCAGCCTTTGGCGCGCAGCAACAATGGGGCTACGCAGATCTGACTGAGCTGCTGCAAACCCAGCATCCAGCGCTCAACCCCGCCAAATTGAGCCAAACCCTCAATCAACTCATTAGCAGCGGCTTATTGTTTTACGATTTGGATTTACCTTCGGATTATCAAGACCCGTTGTTGGCTTTGGTTGAGCAATTAGCTCATATTCCTACTGCTGAGGCTGGCCAGGTGCGCGAATTATTGCAAACTGTTGCTGAAGCAGCCCAGCATTATGCTCATGCTACGGTTGCCCAGCGCTGGCAGCTTGAGCAACAGCTGCGCCAAACCATCGATCAAATTCTGGCATTTGCTCCCGAAGCACATCAAACCAGCAGCCAACTTGGCCAGTTGATCGTCGAAGATGTGGTCTGGGATGATCTGGCCGTTCACTTGGGCCAGCCATTGCTCAACACCTTGGCCAGCGATTTGGCTCCCGTTTTGGAGTGTGGATTCCAGCGCGATGGCCGTGGCCCGTCGCAAAGTTGGCTGCTCGATATTTTTACCCATGCCTTTGGCGAAGGCGGCCAGACCGATGCACTCTTGGGCTTTGCGCCTGAATACAATCGGCTTTCTTCCAACACAGCCGAGCTGCCGATGCCGCGCATTAGCGCGATTCAGCAGCGCCAACGTCGCTACGGCCAGTTTTTGCATCAAACGCTCGATGCCGCACCTGAATCGCGTGAGGTGGTGCTTGATCCCGAGGTTTTTTGGCAGTTGGCGGCTGATTTTGGTCAACATAATCATTATGGCTCAACCAGCATTCAGTTTCAGGTTGCCGCCAGTAGCCAAGCAGCGCTTGAGCAAGGCGATTATTTGCTGGCCTTGAATTACACCTTGCCTGGCTTTGGCCGTTTTCTGACCCGCTATTTGAGCCTCTTGCCTGCGCCAAGCTGGCAAACCTATGTTCAATCGGCGTGGCAACCATTGCAATCCCAAGCCAGCCAAGCACTGCCAGCCGAAATCGTTTCGGTGCTCGAACACAACGCTCAAGTGCATGTGCCATTCACTGCCAACGTGATTGTGCCGCCCGACGAGCCAACCTACCGCAGCCAAACCACGCAGCATGGCGTTGGCGATTTGCGCCTTGCCCACGATCCGGTTGCTGATCAATTGCGAGTCTATGGCCGCGCCGCCGATGGCAGCCAGCAAGAGCTTTTGCCGCTCTACATGGGCTTTTTACACATGGTTTCGTTGCCAATTTTGCAACGGGTGCTGGCCCAACTCAGCCCCAGCAGCTATCACATGGAGCAATTGCGCCCACGCGAGCAAACTCTTGTTTCGCGCAAACACCCAGCGAATGCAATCAGCCATACGCCTCGGCTGCGAATTGGCCGCTTGGTTTTGCAACGCGAAAGCTGGAATGTGCCAAGCGCCGCAATTCCGAGCAGCGTTGCCAACGACGAATTTCTGAGCTTTTTCAATTGGTATAGCTGGGCCGAACAAGCTGGCTTGCCAAGCGAAGTTTTTGTGCGCATCCAACGCCCACTCAGCAGCAAGCATCTCAATATGTGGACGAATCATAAGCCACTTGCGCTGGATTTTGAAAATTATTTCAGCATTCAGATGTTGCGCCATGTAATTGCGGATGATCAAGTGAGTTTGACCCTCGAAGAAATGTTGCCCAGCCCGCAGCAGCAGTGGTTTGACATCGATCAACAACCATATGTGATTGAATTTCAGGTTGAGTTCAATCGGGGAGGTGACCAATGAGTTTCGCCGTGCTGAATGGCAAAATTTACTATAGCCCAGAGCGAGTCGACGAGCCATATGATCCACGAGCTGATCGTTTGCTGGCCGAAGCCTGGACTCCGCTGTTCGACCAATTGCGCGAACAGATTGAGTTTATTACGTGGTTGCGCTTTTCTGAAGGCGGCTACCAGCTGCGAATCGCCTGCTTTGCTGATGAACAGGTCTTGCGTGAATTTGCAGTTCCCTTAATTCGCGAGCGCTTTGCTGCTTATTTTACCCAAAACCCTGAGCTGTGTGGCGAGGCTCAGCCGCTTTCGGCTCAAGCTGCGATTCTCAATCGTAAATTGGGACTTGATACTGATGTGAGTGCCTTGGCTCAACCTGGCTCAGTTGAGCTGGAAATTAGCCACGACTTGGCGATTGGCCGCGATCACGATTCGCTCGAAGATTTGCGCCATTACTATGCCTTGCAAACTGCGATTGCCCGCAGCACGCTCGACGTGATTCCGCACACAACCGATTTGGTGACGCGCAAAATCTTCAGCCGCATCTTTTTGGATGAGTTGCTGCATGCTGGGTTTTTGCAAAGCATCGAAATTAGCCGCTTGCTCGAACGCTTGCGCCAAACGTGGGTCGATTATTTCGAATTTCCAGGCGAGTTTATTCAACAATCCGATGCCTTGGTGGCGCAATCGCTGGAGCGCAATTGGCGCTTTCATCAACGGCCTTTGGCGGAACGATTAAGTTTATTGCCCGAAGCGTTGCATGCTGTCGTGCAGGCAGGGCTAGAGGATTTGCGCCGCTATGCTGGGCCGGTGATCAAACGTGATCAGCAGCAAGAATTGGCCTTTTCAAGCTATGCAGCGCTTTCAGCCCTGTTTCACCTGACCCACAATCGCCTGAGCATTAGCATTGCCGAGGAAGCCCATTTGTGTAGCCTGTTGCTTTCGCTTGAGCGCCAGCGCCAACAACAGCCCGAGCAAACGTTGCAACAACTGCTGGTCAATCAATATTGATTTTGCGCTGAAAAGGGGAATCCGATGCAGAATTCAAGCCAATGGCACTATCGCCAAGTATTTTTACAGCCACCAAACACCCCAACTCCAACCAAGCCCGATTTGCGTCAGGTCTGCGACCAAATGCTGATCGATTGGGAACGCACTTTTGGCGAGCAAGGCAGCTTGCGCCCGCATATCGATCGCTGGTTTTTTATTCGCTACGGCGAGGGCGGCTACCATGTGCGTTTGCGCTACCAAAGCCCGCCCGAAAACCGCGCAGCCACGATCGATCCCTTGCTCGATGCCGAGTTATTGCGCTTTTTCCAAAATCACGCCGCGACCGTTGGTTTGCAGCATGCGCCGCAAGCAATTGATGAACTCTATGCGGCGGGCTATCTGCGTGATTTGACCTACGAGCCAGAGTATGCCAAATATGCTGGCAAGTTGGGCATGGCCTTGGCCGAGCAACATTTTGCCTATTCCAGCACCATTTGCCTGCGGGTCTTGCAGTCTAGCACTGGGAGCGGCGTGGCACGCTCGTTTTGGGTGCTCGAATTAGTGCACGATCTGCTCGAGCAATTTAGCCCTGATCCCGCCGTGCAAGCCTTGATTGTGCGCAGCTACCTCGATTATTGGATTGCTCAGGTGGTTGGTGATCGGGCGGCATTTTTGCGTGGCTTGGAGCAGCATTTTGAGCGTCAAGCTCCGGCAATTCGTCAGCGTTTGGGCAGTTTACGGCGTAATAATAATTATCCATTATTCGCCGATTGGCGCACGCATTTGCACAACCATTTTGCCGATTTGCAAGCTGCTGAAGCTAATCAGCACTTACAATCGAGCGTGATTGAGCATTTTGGCCGCTATCAGGCCCAATTGCCAACAGTTGTGGCCCAATATCCATTAACTGGCTTGCTGTTTGTGCCCAATTATCTGCATTTGGTGCAAAATCGCTTGGGCCTGAGCATTATGCAAGAGCTGCAATTGCTGTATCTGTTGTATCGCGTGCTGCTTGCTGAGCTGCCTGCTGAGCCAATCAGCGTGCCCTTGATTTTAGAGCCACGCTAGAACTTGTATCGCTTTTGGTATCGCTGAGCCTCTCGTTTTGCGGGAGGCTAAATTGTTTAATGGAGCCAGCAAAAACCCACATTCAAGGAGGAAGCTATGGCTCCAGTATTGGTCGTCGAACAGCTACAAAAACACTATGGCAAGCATAAAGCAGTCAAAGATGTGTCATTTAGTGTCGAGGCTGGCGAGATTTTTGGCATCGTTGGCCCCAACGGGGCGGGCAAAACCTCATCGGTGGAATGCATTATTGGCCTCCGCCCCGCCACGTCTGGCACGATTCAAATTCTGGGCCGCGATTTGCAGCAGCATGGCCAGTATATTCGCAGCAAAATTGGCGTGCAACTGCAACAAGCAACCCTGCCTGATCGGCTGACAGTTGCTGAAGCCTTGCAATTATTTGGCTCATTTTATCCGCAAGCGCGGCCTTGGAAAAAAGTGCTCGAAGAATGGGGCTTGGCTGAGCAAGCCAAAACCGCCTTTGCCAATCTTTCTGGTGGCCAAAAACAGCGCTTATTTATCGCCCTCAGCCTGATTCACGACCCAGAAATTGTGTTTCTCGATGAATTGACCACTGGCCTCGATCCCCAAGCGCGGCGCATCACCTGGAACTTGATTCAAGATGTACGCAAACGTGGCAAAACCGTGGTGCTCGTAACCCACTTTATGGAAGAAGTTGAGCGGTTATGCGACCGCATTGCCGTGATCGATCAAGGCACGGTGATTGCGCTCGATACGCCAGATCGCATGATTGCGGCCTATCAACACGATTTGCGCCAGCAGCCAGTGCCGAGCCGCGAGCTGCCCCACCCAGAACGAGTGACCTTTGAAGATGTCTTTTTACGCTTAATCGGCCAGCCCGCCCATTAATTGCGTTTATGTGTAATGGTTTTTGGATGCATACATACTATGTTTTTCGCGACCTCTTCGCACCAGCAAACTTCTCGTTTATCAGTGGATGTGAGTCTTTCCCTGATTGTCCTTGAGGGGGTGCAGGGGGATTAAAGCCCCCTGCGTTTCCCGCCTTGAGGCGGGACGGAAGGGTGGTGATCAGCAATTCTTGGTGAAAACCAAGTCTTGCTAAGCGAGCTTGTGGGTAACGCAACCAATCAACCATTGCACCTATTCAGGAGGAAGTATGCACGCTTTTTGGCAAATTGTACGTACTGAATTACGCTTGATGGGGCGTGATCTGACCAACCTTGGCTTTATTGTCTTTTTTCCGGCCTTGATGGCCTTGATTTTGGGCTTGCAAATGCCCTCTGGCCCGAGCCAAACCGCCAATGCTCTGATGATGTTGGCCTTTGGCCCAATGATTTTTGGCATTATGGCCTTTCCAATGAGCTTGGTTAATTATCGTGAGCGTGGCATGTTGCGGCGCTTACAAATCACCCCCATCTCGCCAATGCGCTACTTATTGGCGCAGGCCTTGGTTGGCTTGTTGTTGGTGCTTTTGGGTGGGCTGGTGGTGTTGATTCTCAGCATTGTTGTTTTAAAATTGCCCTTGCCTGCTAATTGGTTTGGCTTAGCTATCAGCTTTCTGGCGGGAGCGATTGCCTTTTCGGCGCTGGGAGCCTTGCTTGGCAGCCGCATTCGCAACACCCGCAGCATTCAAGTGATTAGCATTTTGGTGTTTGGGGCGATGGCAGTGGTGCTGGTTTCGAGCAATACTGGCAAATCAGGCCTGTTGCAACAGCTTGGCGCATGGGTTCCAGCCCGCCATTTGGTGCAGTTGCTCGAAGCAAATTGGCTTGGATTGAGTTTTAATATTTGGCCAAGTTTAGCCGTGTTGGCGCTATTGACTGTCGTAAGCCTTGGCTCGGCAGCCAAACTCTTTCGCTGGGAATAGACGATTAGAAAGCCCAAAAACCGCTACTAGATTAATCTTATAGTGGCGGTTTTTGATTGTTGAGCGAGATTGTTAAGTAACTTGAAATTGATTCTTGACAATTCTGTTTAACTATGTTATAAATAGCGCATACAAATAAATATCACTTGCGTAACTCATCCAGAGGGGTGGAGGGATCGGCCCTATGAAACCCCGGCAACCGCGAGCAGCAATGTTCGGCCTGGTGCTAATTCCGACAGAATCATTCTGGGAGATGAGGGGCGGCGCACAAACCTATCTTTCGATGGTTACTAACAGCCTCTCATCAACTGATGAGAGGTTTTTTTGTTCATAGGCGGTGTCGCCTGGGGTCGCAATGGCGCGAATCGGAACAACCGTAGCATTGAAGATTATCTACAAGGAGTCCTGATCATGGCAGACGAAGTGCAATTCACCCGATTCGAAACCTTAGCGCTCCACGGTGGTCAAAAGCCAGATCCAACCACTGGTTCGCGGGCTGTGCCAATTTACCAGACCACCTCGTATGCCTTTCGCGATACCGAGCATGCTGCGGCGCTGTTTTCGTTGGCCGAACCTGGCAATATCTACAGCCGGATTATGAACCCAACCAACGATGTGTTTGAGCAACGCATCGCTTTGCTCGAAGGTGGGATTGGCGCTTTGGCAGTGGCTTCGGGCCAAGCAGCAGAAACCTTCGCCATTTTAAATGTGGCTGAAGCTGGCGATAACATTGTTTCAGCAACCAACTTGTATGGTGGCACCTACAACTTGTTGCACCACACCTTGCCACGTTGGGGCGTAGAAACCCGTTTCGTCGATGCAACTGACCCAGAAAACTTCCGCGCTGCGGTTGACGATCGCACCAAAGCCTTCTACTTGGAAAGCATTGGTAATCCAAAGTTGCAAATTCCCGATTTTGAAAAGATTGCCAAAATTGCCCATGAAGTTGGCGTGCCATTGATTGTTGATAACACTGCTGCAACCCCATTCTTGTTGCGGCCAATCGAGCACGGCGCAGACATTGTAGTCCACTCGGCAACCAAATTTATCGGTGGCCACGGCACGACGATTGGCGGGGTGATTGTTGATGCAGGCAAGTTCGATTGGGCTGCCAGCGGACGCTTTACCCAATACACTACGCCTGATCAATCGTATCACGGCTTGCGTTTTGCCGATTTGGGCGCGCCGGCCTTTATTCTCAAGGCTCGGGTGCAATTGCTGCGCGACTTGGGCGCATGTCTCAGCCCATTCAACTCGTTCTTGTTGTTGCAAGGCTTGGAAACCCTGCACCTGCGCTTGGAACGCCACGTCCAAAACACGGCGGCTGTGGCCAAGTTCTTGAGCGAACATAAGAATGTCGAATGGGTCAACTACCCAGGTTTGCCCGGCCACCCATCATACGAATTGGCCCAAAAATACCTGCCCAAGGGTGCTGGAGCCTTGATTGGCTTCGGGGTCAAAGGTGGTTTGGAAGCTGGCCGCCGCTTTATCGACAAGCTGCAATTGTTCTCGCACTTGGCCAACATTGGCGATTCGAAGTCGTTGGCGATTCACCCAGCTACCACGACGCACCAACAATTGACCGACGAAGAACGCTTGGCAACTGGGGTGACCGCCGATTACGTCCGCTTGTCAGTGGGCACCGAAGCCATCGACGATATTCTCGCCGATTTGGAACAAGCCCTTGCTTAATCGCATCAGCCAGCAGTGAGAGTGTGTCGAACTGCTGCATGCCAGGGAGTTGCGACCCTAACCGAAATATGTACGGGTGGATGCTCAACAACTGCTGAGCATCCACAGACCAAGGAGTTCCCGATGTCGCATAATCATGATTTACTCAAACCTTTACGCTCGGCTCATGGCGAGTTTGTTACGACAGTGCTTGCTCAGGCCAAAGCGGCAAATCCAGCCCCGTTAGTTGAACAATTGGTAGCCCACAATCGCTGGGCTGTGGCACAACTCCGCGCCGTGCCGCAGCGAGCTGGAGCAACGCCCCCTGCGTCCAGCACCATGGCTGATGTTAGTGGAATGCTTGCCGAATTGGCTGCTAGCTGTGCTGATTTGGGGGCTGCCGTCCGCGATTTACCAGCGGATGCAGTTGAGTGCGGTTCAAGCATGGTCGATGCGATCATTGGGTACTATCACGAACAAACCGCCCGCTTGCGCCAAGGAGGTACGCGGCTATGACCGATACCATCACCTTGGGCGATGTACCGACCGTTACCCAACCTGCTTGGGGACGGTCGGTTGGTTTTGTAACGCCCCACGTGCATGTCTTCACTGAGCCGTTTCGCACTGCGAGCGGCGCTTTGATTCCTGCGCCGTGGCAGCTCAGCTACGAAACCTATGGCACGCTGAATGCCGATCGTTCAAATGTGATTTTGCTGTGCCATGCGCTTTCGGGCGATGCCCATGCCGCTGGCCGTTATAGTGTTCACGATAGCAAAGCTGGCTGGTGCGAGCCGTTTATTGGCCCAGGCCGCGCCTTTGATACTGAACGCTATTTTGTGATTTGCTCGAATATTTTAGGTGGTTGCGGTGGCTCAACTGGGCCATCGTCGTTGCATCCGCACACCGACACCCACTGGGGCAGTCGTTTTCCAGTTTTGACGATTGGCGATATGGTTGCAGCCCAAGTGCGTTTGCTTGATGCGCTCGGCATTGAGCGCTTGCTGGCAGTTGCTGGTGGTTCGCTTGGTGGCATGCAGGCCCTCGAATGGGCGGCAAGCTGGGGCGATCGCGTCCGTGGTGTGATTGCCTTGGCCACTACAGCACGCTCATCGGCGATGGCCATGGCCTTGAGTGCTGCTGGCAGACAAGCGATTGTCAGCGATCCCGCTTGGCGGGCTGGCGATTATTATGGCACTGCTGGCCCAGTTAATGGCTTGGCAACGGCGCGGCGCATCGGCCATATTAGCTATCTCAGTGCCGAAGCCTTGGAAGAAAAATTTGATCGGCGCTGGCAACATGGCGCTGCACCTCAATGGAGCCATCAGCCAGAATTTGCGATTGAAAGCTATCTCGATTATCAAGGGCGCTCGTTTGTGCAACGCTTTGATGCCAATAGCTACTTAGTGATTTCGCGCGCAATGGATTATTTTGATTTGAGCCAACAACCTGGTGGGTTGGATGCAGCTTTTGCTAACACCCAAGCCCAGTTTTTTGTGGCGACGTGGAGCAGCGATTGGCTCTACCCTGAGCGTGATGGCGAAATTATTCGGCAAGCGGCACAGGCAGCGGGCCGCAGCGTTGTGCATTATCCCTTTCACAGCACCAAAGGCCACGATGCCTTTTTGCTCGAAGATAGCCAACTCACGCCGCCGCTCAGCGATTGGCTTGCTAGTTTGAGCAGCTAAAAAGAAACAACGCCCAGCAATTGCTGGGCGTTTTGCTTGGAAAAGAATGCTTAGCGGCTGCCAAGGATGCGCACTGCTCGTTCGCGCAACTTATCGGCCAATTGGCCAGCGTTTGGACGGCCAACCAAGAGCCGAATCGACTCCTCGAAGGCAGAGATCGCTGCATGAACTTGCTCGTTGGTGGCGTTATTGGCGGTTGGCTCGATGCCAACGCGGCGATAGGCCTCAGAAAGCAAGACGCTAGCTGAATTGCCTAAGGCTCCACGGGCCATCTCCTCGAATTGAGGAAACAACGATTCAGCCAGATTGACCTCTTTTTTCTCGATCAAGCCATTGCGCAGCAAATTAACCACAATTTCGCACGAGCGAAACCAGCCTAAACCAGTGCGTTCGGCGATCAAGGCAACGCTATTTTTGCCATTGATCATCGTCAGCACGCGCCACTCATCGGCAGCGAGATTAATATCTCGCGAACCAGTATCGGGATTTTGGACCAAGCGCAGCACCACATTGGTATTGGGCACATACTTTTCAATTTCGGCCCAGCGATCCTGGCGATCGATGCCTTCCATAATGATCATCTCGTTGGATGAAGTAATTGTTGGCGGTGGTGGGGTTTGCTCATAGAAGCGAAACTGACCCTCGTGGAAGGTGAAGAAAGTCAGGGCAGCCTCAAGCGGCTCCAAATTGCCAAGCGTTGCCCCAGTAATCCGGCCATCACGAAAATACAGGTAGCCCTCAACCGATTCATCGCCTTGCAGCGCTTGAATATGAGTTGCGCCTGTTTTTTTACTCAAATCAACGAGTTGAATCAGGTCGGCGATACTTAGATCTCGCAGATTACCTTCAAGTGCCATACGGTGACCCTACGGACAATAACTGGCAGACGAAGCTGCCAGTTGAGACATGGTTTAGAGTTTGCTAATGACCAGTTTACTAATGGCTTTGAGCGTATCAAACACGCCTACGCCAGTGGTTGCGACGGCTTCATAGCGTTGCCAGCCCAATGGATTTAAATATTTATCCATGACGGGGGTTGGCAATGCGCCGGGCATATCGCGTTTATTATATTGCAATACGATAGGGAATTCGCTGAACTTTTTGTTTTGGCGTGTGATATTACGGGCTAACTCTTGCAAGCTTTTGATATCTTCTTGGAGCTTATCGCGTTGTGAGTCGGCGACGAATACCACCCCATCGGCCCCATTGAGCACGGCGACGCGGGTGCGTTCGTACAAAATCTGGCCGGGAACCGTATACAGATGGAAACGGGTTGAAAAACCGCGCACCTTGCCGAGGTCGAGCGGTAGAAAATCAAAAAAGAGCGTGCGTTCGGTCTCGGTTGCAATCGACAATAGATCGCCTTTTGCTTCGCGGGGTACTTGGCTGTGAATATACTGCAAATTGGTCGTTTTGCCACACATACCGGGGCCATAATAGACAATTTTACAGTGAATTTCGCGAACCCCTACGTTGATAATCGCCATAGGTCCTCTCAAAACATAGTCTGAAGCGTATGCTAAAAAACCCCAGACAGCAACCGACTAGCTAAGCCGAAGCGAGCTAGTCGCGGAAAAGCAAATCAATCGTATCTTCCATGGAAGTACGGAAATTGCTCCCCAACACTTCATCTCGCGATTTGTGTTGCTTCCGCACGCGCTCCAAGACGGAGGCGAGTTCTTCGGTCGCCTTTTTGGTCAAGACCTTCACCAGCCCAATGTGGGTACCCTTATTGAAAATAATGGTCAGAATCCATTGGTCATCGATCAAGGCGATAAAGAGATTTTCGCGCACGCCTTGTTGCAAGAGCATGCGGAAATCCTTCTCACGCAAGAGCTTCGCGATCTGTTGAGATGAGGCGAACGATCCGGCGATCAACGCGCCCAAGGCCGTGGTATCTTGGCGATTGCCATCACCCGACGCGGCAATTACCTGGCCACTTTTGTCGAGCAGCAACGCATAGTTACCGCCAGTGTCTTCCACAAGGCGCGCTAAACATTCGTCAATATGGGCGACTTCCTCTGGCGGAACAATTAAACTTGCTAGTTGTGGATCCATACGTGCCACCTATCCATGGTCTGGAGTGCGAAGTATTTTCCAAGCAAAGACGAGCGATTACGGCTCATTATAGCACAGGACGTTCCAATATAACATGCTTTCTTGGGTATTTTACCAAAAATAGCCTGTTAGCAGCTTAGATAGCGGCGAGCGCTGCATCTAAGTGGGCGCGGTGGGCTTGGGCCATATAGCGTAACTTGCCTAACAGTTCGCGCGAACTGGTTAGCACGACCAGCATGGCATCGCTGCTGACTGGTTCGAGTAGGATCAAGCCTTGATCGTATTCGAGCACAGTTTGCACCGAGCCACCTTTGTTGATTTCGCGACCAAGCGCTTCGGCCATGGCCAAGCCATTCGATGCTACCGCGCAGATCGCGTCAACATCAACCCCAGAACGGGCCGAGCTTTCAATTAACAGGCCGTCGGTTCCTGCAACCGCAGCGAGTTCTACGTTTTCCAGTGTGCGAAATTGGTTTAGCACATCACGCAGTGTCTTGCTCATGGAGGTGTGCTCTCCTTCGAACTACGAGAATGAAGAATCCGAGGATCGTCGCCGTAATCGTGCCGTTGGTCGCGCGCGAAGCCGTTTTAAGCGGCTACGGGCTTCTTTCGGCGGTCGCCCCGTTCGGATATTCCGCAGCGAATCAATTGTGGCAACTATCGCACGATCCGCCCAGCCATATATCGTTGGCCGACTTTTGCTCAACTCGTGAGCAAGTTGCGTGACGTTGGTTTTGTAGTCCGGGTCGAAGGTGGCAAGGTTGATCCGCGCCGAGGCGATAATTTGGTGTATCTCCTCGTCGGTGAGTTGATAATCATTGATCAGTTTGCTGGCACGTTTACCCGCTCGATCAAATTGCATGCCATTTGCTCCTTTGGATTGCCGATGGAGCGCTCCTCTTCATGGTACAGACCCAACGTTGTGCTTTGGACGAATTGTGGTGGCTCATCTTAGCATAGGATAGACAGGGTGTCTAGAGGAATTTGTAAATAGTAATACCTAGGACTTTTGGGGTACTAGCCACGTTGTAATCAATCTAACGCGCTATTTTAGACCCCTCACCCAACGTAAGTCTTGACACTTTTGCGCTTAATATCCCCCATCATTAACCGTTCGTTGGATTGATTAATGGCCAAAGTCCTGTCGAACCACGCCCAAAGTACTATGGGGATCAAGCCTAAAGCGTGGTATTATCGCTGCCATGAGATGATCAGGCCAGATCACGGGCGATCTTGCCTGAGCTTTATTGTGTTTAGCCCGTTGTCCTTTTTTTATTCTACTAGCGATTGTCGTTGTTAAAGCTTCGCGGAGGATTTGTTTCTATGGTCTTTTTCGCTCGTTCAAGGGAGTTGCTGGCCCGCTGCCTCAGCGGCCTGCTGCTGCTGACCTTGCTGTTGACGGGGTTCTTGGTTCAATCGCAGGCCAAGGCCCAAACTGCCCAACCACAGGCTGTCGCCACCAGCGCCACCACAACTATGTTCAGTTGGCAAGATGGTGCAAAAGTACCCCAACCACGCTTTGAATCGCAAGGGGTCTTTGTTAATGGTAAGTTGTATGTGATCGGTGGCTTTATTAGTTGCTGTACCCAAATTGATGCCACGAATTTGGTCGATGTGTATGATTTGGCCAGTAATACGTGGCAACGCATCGCCAGTATTCCTGAAGCTATTAGCCATGCCCCAGTCGTTGCCGATGGCACCAATATTTATGTGCTTGGTGGTTATTTGGGCAACAACCCCGGCGGGAGCACCAACCACGTTTGGAAGTTGAACACGCTGACCAATACGTGGACGCGTGGCATCGATCTGCCAATTGCCCGTGGTGGTGCTGGCGCATCGATCGTTAATCGTAAAATCTATTTCTTCGGCGGCGCAGTGCGTACCGCTGGGGTTTTTGATGATACTGATTTTGGCGATCACTATATGCTCGATTTGAGCCTCGCCAACCCAACTTGGGTTACGCGCGCGCCCATGCCAAACCCCCGCAACCACACCGCTGCTGGCGTGGTCGATGGCAAAATTTACGCGGTCGGTGGCCAACATGGCAAGGCCGAAGAATCAGCCAATCAGACCGAGGTTGATCGTTATGATCCAGCGACCGACACGTGGACGCGGGTGGCCGATATGCCGATTGCCAAAGGCCACACCTCATCGTCAACGTTTGGCTATCGCGGGCGCTTATTGGTCATCGGTGGCTCGATCAACGGCGGTACCAGCGGGCTTGCTTCTGCCGACGTGCTGATGTACGACCCCAAAAGCGATGTTTGGATGAAGTTGGTTTCATTGCCAGCCTATCGCAAAACCCCAGTTGCCGATGTTTGGGATAACAAATTGGTGGTGACGACTGGCGGTGGCTACGGCCAAACAGATACCACATGGATTGGTACATTGCCCGATTCATGGGAAACCAACGCTAATATGCCGGTTCCACTCGGCGAGGTTGCGACAGGCATCATTGGCAATAAAATGTATGTGGTTGGTCAAGGCAACGCCGCAACTTTGCGCTACAACCTGACAACCGGCACCTATAGCTCAACCACGACCTTGGCCCAACGCGCATTGCGCGGCAACCATCACGCTGCCGAAGTGATCAATGGCAAGTTCTATTTGTTTGGCGGCCTCGACAACAATAGCGATGGCAAGGTCCAAATTTATAATCCAGCCAATAATACTTGGGCTATGGGTGCTGATATGCCGTTTGCTGCTGGGGCAAGCTCCTCGGCGGTGATCAACGGCTATGTCTATGTTGCTGGCGGGATTGTTAATGGCAGCACGACCACCCGCGTGGCGCGCTACGATCCGCTGGCCAATAGCTGGACTGAAGTTGCGCCGATGCCGCGAGGCCGCAATCATGCAGCTTCGGCTACCGACGGTAGCAAATTGTATGTTTTTGGTGGGCGCGGGCCGGGTAGCGGCGATGGTAATAATGTTGCCAACGGCTTTGATACTGTCCAAATCTACGATCCTGCGACCAATTCATGGCGCTCAAGCATGACCGACTCGCTGATTGCACCATTGCCTCAAGCTCGTGGCGGCATGGGCAAGGCCGTCTATTATGATGGTGAGTTCTATATTTTTGGCGGCGAAACGCTTGATGGTGCTGGCGCAGTGACAGGCAATGTGTATGATCGGGTTGATATTTATAATCCGATTCTCAACCGCTGGCGACTTGGCACGCCAATGCCAACCGCACGTCATGGCATCTTCCCAGTGATTAACGGCGGACGGATTTATATTGCTGGTGGGGGCACGGTTTCCGGCTTTAGCCAAGCCAATACGACCGAAATTTACAACCCAGGCATGGCTGCTGACGAAAATGCCCACCTCGAAACCAATGGTCAAGTCAGTTTCGATTCCGAGCAACTGCATGGCAATCTTGCCCGTGGCCAGTGGGCATGGCAAGCCCGCAACGATGTTGATCGAACTGGCTTCAATGGCACTGGGTATTTAGCTGTGCTGCCAAATACGGGCACGCTTTCGGATACCAACTATACAACTCGCGCTCCCCAGCTTGATTATCGAATCAAGTTCACCACGCCTGGCACCTACTATGTTTGGTTGCGGGCTTGGGCCGATAGTGGTGGCGATAATTCGGTGCACGTTGGCTTAAATGGCCAGCAATCAAGCACATCAGATAAGATGTCGTTGCCAATCTTTAGTGGCTGGCAGTGGTTCCGCGATACAACCGATGGCCCTGTTTCAACAATTAATATTCCTAGTGCAGGCGTGCATACCTTGAATCTTTGGATGCGCGAAGATGGTTTTCGGTTAGATCAGATCTATCTGACGACCAATGCGAATCTTGTGCCCGGCAGTGGCCAAGCGACCCCAACCGCAACGGTTGGCAATCCAACCAACACGCCGACGAACACCGCAACCAATACGCCAAGTAACACACCGACGAACACCGCAACCAACACGCCGACGAATACGGCAACGGCAACTGAGGTTGTGCCAACTGCCACCGATACGCCGACCAATACCGCAACGGCGACCGAGGTTGTACCAACTGCAACCGACACGGCCACGCCAAGCACTACGCCTGATCCTGTAACGACCGAGCCAGCGACCAACACGCCAACGGCCACGGTTCCTAATCCAACCACGGCAGTGCCAACGACAGCAGTGCCAACCACGGCAGTGCCGACGACAGCTGTGCCAACCGAAACCAACACGCCAACCGCGACAATTCCCGTTGGCACGATTACGATTACGCCAAGCTACACGCCAACTGCAACCACATCTGCTGGCGCAACTCATCGCATTTATCTGCCTTGGGCCTCGAAGTAGATGCAAAAAAGCCCTGTGCGAAGTTCTCGCACAGGGCTTTTGCTGGTTTAGGGTTTACTTGTTCACTTCTAGTTCTTTTGCTCCGCCAACTTGGACGCTAATTTTGCGTGGTTTGACTTCTTCGGCCTTAGGAACGTCGAGCCGCAAGATGCCATGCTCCAAGGTAGCGTTGATTTGGTCGCCCTTGACCAACATTGGCAAGGTGATTGAGCGGCTGAAGCGGCCATAGCGGCGCTCGGTGCGATGGGCGGTCGTGCCTTCGCTCAATTTTTGGTTGCGAATTTCACCGCTGATGGTCAAAACATTTTCTTGCAACGTAATATCAAGATCTTCTGCTTTGAGGCCTGGCACGGCAGCTTCGATAATATAGCTATTGGCATTTTCCAAAACATTCATATCGACGCTCAAACCAGTGCGAGTTGCTGCTGATGGGGCAACAAAGCTTTCTTCAAACAAACGGCTCATTGCATCGCGCAAGCTCAGGGCTTCTTCGACTGGTGACCAACGATTGATAGTTGCCATTGTGGTATTCTCCTTGCAATACAGCTTTTGTTTTTTGATGTCGATTTCGTCTGCATCAATCAATTTCGTAACTGTTTGTATAATACTCTGGCAGTGTTAGAACAACGTCTATGGAGCGTTAGAGCCATGTTAGAGCCTCAGGATCTGCGATTACGCCAACGCGATTATCTTTTGCGTTTGATGCGGGCAATGGCTGCCCAGCTTGATGCTGAGCCGTTGCTCAATTTGGTGATTGCCCAAGCAGTAGAGTTGTTGGCGGGAAATTATGGCTTGATCGCCTTGTATAATCCCAATCAACGGCTGGAAATTCGCGCCGCCTATGGCCTTACGCCCAGTTTGTGGTCGGCCTTCGATGAAATTTTGCATGTTTTGCAAAGTGAAGGCCCGCAATCAAGCCAGATGTCTGATGAATTGAGCAAGCTGGCAACCGCGTTAAACGTGCCGTTGCGCCAAGTTGTGGCCTTGCCAATGGTCACTGGCGACCAACAATTGGGCATGATGTTGGTGTTGCGGGCTGCGCTCAACGTAGGCTTTACTGCCGATGATCGCCAATTGCTGAGCGCGTTTGTTGATTTTGCGGCAATTGCGGTTAATAATTCGCAGCTTTATGCCGAGGCGATTGCCGAACGTGGTCGACTTGATGCAATTATCGAGGCCAGCGCCGATGGCATGATGATGCTCGACACCCGTTGGCGAATTACGCGCTTCAATGCTGCCATGGAGCGTCTCACCGGTTGGTCGCGTGAGGAAGCCTTGGGTCGGCCATGCGCCGAAGTCTTGGCGATTCACAACCAGCAAGGGGTTAATATTTGCTTGACCGCCTGCCCGCTGCAACTCTTCCCCGATAACGATCATCCTTCGGTCGAGGGCTGGGTGACCCATCGCGATGGCCATGAGATTTATGTTGGCTCCTCGTATAGCGTGGTCCGCGAAACCAATGGCCGTTTTGGTGGCGCAATTGCCAATATTCGCGATATTACCAAGCAAAAACGCGACGAGCAGCAGCAATCAACCTTTATTTCGGTGATGTCGCATGAGCTAAAAACGCCAGTTGCGATTATCAAAGGCTACGCGAGCACACTCAGCCGCACCGATGTGAAGCTCAACAAAGCCACGAAAACCGAAATGCTGACCGGCATCGAAGAAGAAGCTGATCGTTTGGCACGCTTGATTGGCGATTTGCTGGAAGTTTCGCGCATGCAAGCTGGCGGTTTGCGTTTGCATCCTGCGCCGTTTGATTTGAGCGAATTGGCGGCTGATGTGGTAGCGGCGTTTGCCTCAACGGTTGATCAACGTTTTGAGTTTCAACTCCGTTTCGAGCCAAAACTCCCGCATGTCTATGCCGATCAAGAGCGCATTCGCATGGTGCTTTCCAACTTGATCTCGAATGCGATTAAATACTCACCAGCAGGTGGCGTGATTCGCCTAGGCGGCTGGCCGGAGAATGGCCATGTGCTGAGTTATGTGACCGATGAAGGCATCGGCATTGCCCAAGAAGAATTGCCAAAATTGTTTATGCCATTTTATCGGGTCGATAATCGTTTGGCCCGCGAAACGCAGGGCGTTGGCTTGGGCTTGTATCTGACGAAAGCAATTATCGAGGCCCATGGTGGCCGCATGTGGGCTGATAGCACGGTTGGCAAAGGTTCGCGCTTCTATTGGACGCTGCCAATTGCCCCGCCTAGCCTTCCCGACGCTGAGCCAAGCGTGATTTTGGCCAACGGTGAATAATACCTTTCAATTTGACATAAAAATAAACGAGGCCACATCGCTTGACGTGGCCTCGTTTATGCTAGCTATGGTTTCCCTGCTCTAGAGCTTGCTCTCCTACTGAATGTAAACAAGCAAGAGAATTAATTGGGAGCATCGCGAAACTTTGGATAAACCAGCGAAACAAAAAGCCCCTCTCCCGTGGCGCGGGTTTAAGGGCGGACAGGGACGCTCAACCAGGGGATACAGCACGACCTCGGTTTGGTATACTGGATGGTGACGAAACCAAACCCAGAGCAAAA
>NZ_JAFBCZ010000024.1 GCF_016907925.1 Herpetosiphon giganteus
CCTCCATCCCGATCCATGGCCCACCATACCCACCAGCCGTCCGCCCATTCCTTAAAAACCTACCCCCGAAAGGGGTTTCATCCCCCTGCACCCCCAAATATTTATTCTGTGGATTGTTATCTGTTTGCTAACTCCCCTTCGTGTACTTTGCGTTCTTCGCGGTTAGCATAACACCAAATCCCCAATAACCATCATTCTCAAAACATAAATAGGCTGAGGTTTATTTGCGCACCACTGGCAAGTAGACCTGCTCTGGCGTAAATTCTTCGTAGACTGCGGTGTAGGTTGTGGCGCTGGCAGGCGTTGTAAAGCTGCGTGGATTGCTGGTGTTGTTATCGCTCCAGCGCACAAACCGCCACCAGCGATTGTTAGCGGTATAGACTGGCGCAGTTACCTGCAAAACATAGCCCTGCCACGAAACAAACGCAGCATCGGCCTCAATTGGATCGTTGTTGACCACGAAGTTGGCGTTGGCATTGGGCATTGAAGCCAAGGTTACATTAACTTTACGTGGTTGAAGCGTTTGGGTAACGACATGGCTCAAGCCGCTATTATCGGTCGCGGTTAGCTCTAGCTCCAAGTAGCTGTTGCTGGCAGCCCGCAAATCTTCTGGCGCTGGCGCAGTAAAGCTAAAGCTATTGGTCGTTGGTTGGGTCAAATAAGGGTGGGTGTGGGTATCATGATGCAAAATTACTTTCCACGATAAAGCGCTAGCTGGCAACTGGCCTTGTTCTGCATCGCTCGCTTGGCCCCGCACCTGAATGCTTTGACCAACCGCGAAGAGCGCACTCGGGCTTGGTTGGGTGATGCTGGCGACGGGGGCAGTTGCACCAACCCGCACCACCGTTTGGCTCACGCTCGATATATCGCCATTGCTGCCGCGCAAATATAAGGTTGCGGTGTACGTACCATTGGTTGTATAGGTGTAGGATGTGCTGGCAGTGCTGGTTTGGCGAGTCGTGCCATTGCCAAAATTCCAGAAGTAGGTCGCGCCGCTGTTTGGCGTGGTTGCGGTGAATGTCACAGCCAAGGGTGCTGCACCAAAACTGGGGTTCGCAGTAAAGGCTGAGTTTAAGCCAGCTGCACCATTGTAGCTAATGCGGCGAATTTCGCCACCATTGGCGTAGGTTGCATAATATAAGGCTTGTTGCGCACCGTTGGGGCCAAATGCCATATGCGTCACCGACCCAGGATT
The DNA here is from genome assembly GCF_016907925.1 of Herpetosiphon giganteus. Taxonomy (GTDB): domain Bacteria; phylum Chloroflexota; class Chloroflexia; order Chloroflexales; family Herpetosiphonaceae; genus Herpetosiphon; species Herpetosiphon giganteus. The sequence goes on from NZ_JAFBCZ010000024.1 coordinate 1,196, forward strand.
ATCCGAGAAGGTCAGGACTGCGCTATACGGCGCTTGAGCTGAGATCATAAAGATTTTGCCACATACATAATCGCCAAACATATAGCCGCTGTAATTGCTGGGGAAGGTATTGGCAGGCACAAACGCACCACCAGTAATCGAATTACAGTTGGTAAATGGCGCGCCTGCATTGCCATGGCTATATTCATAAATTGGGTCAACCATGTTGGCTGGAGTTGGTGAACATGGGCCGCTGGTGTTATTGACCCGCGTGCCTTCGCGACAATTCCAGCCATAATCCTTGCCTGCAACAACTTCGTCAATTTCCTCGCGCACGTTCTGGCCAACATCGTTGACAAACAAGCGCACGCCAGTTGCATTTGGATCGAAGGTCATGCGATAAGGGTTGCGAAAACCCCAAGCCCATGTTTCTTGGCAAATCGTGCCGCTGGCAACCGAGCCAGTGTTACAACGGGCCGTGCCAGTGCCAAGAAATGGATTATCGCTGGGAATCGTGCCATCGGCATTGATGCGCAAAATTTTGCCCAGCAAGGTATGGCGTTCGCGCGAGGCATCGTTGGCCCCACCACAGCCGCTATCGAGATAATCGCAGCCGCCATCGCCAACGCTCACAAACAGTTTGCCATCTTTGCCAAAGCCAAGATCGCCAGCATTGTGATTGCCATTGTATGACGTGATGTTATCGAGCAAAACCGATTCTGAGCTTAAATCGAGGGCGTTATTGCTCCAGGTAAAGCGCGAAACCCGATTAACTGGATTGACCGTTTCGCTTTGTTGGGGGCAACTGTTGGGAGTTTGGTTAAATTTGTTGAAGGTATAGTAGACATAGACATATGGTCGTCCGCTGGTAAATTGCGGGTCAACCGCGATGCCCAACAAACCGCGCTCGAAATCGTAGCAAACCCGTGAGCCAAGGCTCAGCACTGTGCGCGTGCTGGTGCCGTTCCAAGCTACTAATTGACCATTCTGTTGCGTAATCAACATCTCGCCTGATGGCAACCAGGTAAATGCGGTTGGCGCATCAAGGCTACTAGCGGGAACAACGACGCTTTGGGTAAATCCAGCAGGGACAGCATTGGGGGTGACATCAGGCTGAACTTGGCGAATAAATGGAATCGAAAGGCTCGAAAAGATCAGCGCAACCACAATAAGCCAACGCGACATACTTCCTCCTTAAACACAACCACCGCGAACAAAGCCCTAAAAACCTTGTTCGCGGTGGTTTCCGCTCCGATGGCTAGCGCTGTTTAAGCGTTCCAAGCCTCTTCGTCGTAGGCTGGCAACTCACAGCGTAAGGGCTTGTTTTCGCGCTCTGAGAGCGCAAAATCTGCTTGCAACAACTCTTGGAGTTCGCGGGTTCCTTCGTAGATCACCGCGCCGCGGCTGTTGCGCAAGTAGCGTTCAACTGGATACTCATCGCTAAAGCCATAAGCACCGTGAATTTGAATTGCATCGTTGGCGCAGTTGAAGCTTTCGACCGTGGCGTGCCATTTGGCCAAGGTGGTTTCGCGGGTGTTGCGAATGCCTTGGTTTTTAAGCCAGCCAGCGCGATAGCAGAGCAAGCGCGCGGTTTCGAGTTTCAGCACCATATGGCTGATCATGCGCTTAACCAACTGGTGTTGGCCAATTTGCACCCCGAAGGTTTCGCGCTCTTTGGCATATTTAACCGAAGCTTCTAAGGCAGCTTGGATCAAGCCAGTTGCGCCGGTTGCCACGGTGTAGCGCCCGTTATCCAAGGCGGTCATGGCAATTTTGAAGCCTTCGCCTTCTTCGCCCAAGCGGTTGGCGACAGGCACGCGCACATTTTCAAAAATGACGCTGCCAGTGTTGCCAGCGCGCACGCCCAACTTGCCATGAATTGGCACACTTGAAACGCCTTCAAAGCTGCGTTCGACAATAAATGCCGTCATGCCACGTTGTTTTTTGGCTTTGTCGGTGTAGGCAACCACCAAATAGTGGTCGGCCAAATCCGAGAGGCTAATCCAGGTTTTTTCGCCATTGAGAATATAGTGATCGCCTTCAAGCACGGCGGTCGATTGCATGCCTGCAACGTCGGTGCCAGCGTTTGGCTCGGTCAGACAATAGGCAGCAATTTTTGCGCCAGTAGCTTGGGGCACCAGATATTTTTGCTTTTGTTCTTCAGTGCCCCATTGGAAGACTGCCAATGAGTTGAGGCCAGTATGCACGCTGAGAATTACCCGCAGCGAGGTGTCGACCCGCTCTAGCTCTTCACAAACGACTGCCAGACCCAAATAGTCGAAGCCTGCGCCGCCATATTTTTGGGGTAAACACACGCCGAGAAAACCGAGTTCGCCCATTCGTTTGATAATTGGCACCATGTGCTCGGCGGTTCCGGCATGGTCACCAGCGCCCTTGCGATCCCATTCGCGAATATAAGGGGCGACTTCTTTTTCAGCAAAATCGCGCACAGTTTTACGCAGCATATCGTGCTGTTCGTTAAGCAAAAAACCGTAATTTTCGGTCCAATCAATCATGGCTTGTTCTACCTCGTGTGTGCTGTATAGCTCGTCGCTTGCCCCATTGCAAGCAACATGTAGCTCCTAGCATAGCATATCTTGGCAATTTGCGGGTGAGGAGAAAGAACATAGAACAGAGAGCATAGAACATAGGGCTTGGGGATCGGTTGTTGGGTGGCAGTGAGAACATAGAGCATAGAGCATAGAACATAGGGCTTGGGGATCGGTTGTTGGGTGGCAGTGATCGGGGATTTCTTTTAACGCAGAGGTATTGATAAGGATGAATTATGAATTATGAGGGATGAAGGATACGGCCTTAGGAAAATTCAAATACTAGGCATAAGCAAATTTGGGTTCTTCGTGGTTTCAAATTATTGCTCCACAAAGAACCCAAAAAATCACTCTTAGCTTGGATATTCATTCTTTATAGCTAAAAATATTCCGATAGCCAAAAGCCTATAGCCATTCTGCGGCTACGCTAAAACTTAATACTTCATCCCTCATAATTCATCCTTCTAGCGTGCTCTTCGTGGATCGATAACCCGAAACCACGAAGAACACAAAGAACGACTATTGATAGCTATTTTTGCCTTCTGCCTTCTGCCTTCTGCCTTTTGATTTTTGCGCTTGGCCATCGGCATTTCATCCCTCCTCGCTCATAATTCATCCTTCTATCTGGCTCCCATCAACAATTCGAAGGTCAGTTGATCGAGCTTTTCGTAGCCGAGGCCGCGTGCGCCAAGTGCTTGGCGATCGAATTGATAGGCTTTGAGCGCGGCAGCCCGTTCTGGCGTATATGCGCCACGGAATGGCTCAACCTCAGCATTTGGCGCATTGATTTGGGCCAAGAGGGCTTGAATTTCGGCATCGGCGTTGAAACGCTTAACTTTTTCGGCCAAGATTTCGTAGGTGCGCATACAGCCCCGAGCAAAATCTTTAACGCCTTCAAGATCTTCGCTGCGATAGGCATGAGCATCGAAGTGCAATGGGCCATCGTAGCCAGCATCTTGCAGCAATTTGACCAAGAAAAAGCTTTGTTTGTAGTTTTGCGCCCCAAAACGATAATCTTGGTCGTAGCGCCCGCTATTTTGGTCGTTCAGGTCGATATGGAACAGTTTGCCTGCATCAATCGCCTGCGCCACGGCATGGGTAAAGTTCAAGCCAGCCATGGTTTCGTGGGCAACTTCTGGGTTCACACCAACCATATCGGGTTGATCGAGGGTCTGAATAAAGCCCAACATGGCTCCGGTGGTGGGCAAAAAGATGTCGCCACGTGGCTCGTTGGGTTTAGCTTCCAAGGCAAAACGATAGCCATAGCCTTGGGCATTGCTATATTCGCACAAGAAGTTCAGCGCTTCGCGGAACCATTTCAAGCCTTCGAGCAAATTTTTTGAGGCATCGGTTTCGCTGCCTTCGCGGCCACCCCAAAAAACGTAGGTTTTAGCGCCAAATTCTGCGCCCAAATCCATTGCGGCCATGGTTTTTTGCAAGGCATAAGCCCGTACCGCCGGATCGTTGCTGGTAAACGCCCCATCTTTGAAAGCGGGATCGCCGAACAAATTGGTGGTTGCCATTGGCACAACCAAGCCGGTATCGTTGAGCGCTTGCTTGAAATCGGCTACAATTTGGGCTTTTTGGCTGGCGCTGGCATCAATCGGTACTAAATCGTTATCGTGAAAATTAACACCCCACGCCCCAACTTCGGCCAAAAGATGCACAATCTCAACTGGTGAGAGGGTTTTGCGCACTGGTTCGCCAAATGGATCGCGCCCGACATTGCCGACTGTCCATAATCCGAAGCTAAACTTATGCTGGGTCATGATTTAATTCCTCATCTTGATTCACGAAGGATGAAACCACGAAGGACACGAAGAACGCTAAGAATTCTGTTCCAACATTTTTCAATTGCCCACAGTGTATTTCATCTTTCAGTTCTGAACCCTAAACCTTTTCCAAGCTTCAATTCTTATGTTCTATGCTCTCTGCTCTATGTTCTTACACCCTACTTCAACGTCACGACCAGCTTGGTTGCTTGACCAAGAGCCGTGAGTTGGACACCAAGTGGGTGTTGTTCGACTAAGGCTTCATCTGCGATCGCGACCTGTTGGATGCCAACCAATACAATTTTCCAATCGCTGGCTTGACCTTCTTGCACGATGCTGATTGTATCACCATCGCGGCGCGCACTCCACGAGGCAGTAATATCGCCATTGATTGACGGAACCATGGTATAGGCTGCTTGACCATCGCCCAATTCATACAGGTTCAAGGTCACGCCGTTGGTATAATCGTAATCTGGACGTTCGCTATTATTGCCGATTGCAATCAAGCTATTGGGGCGGGCCAAAAGTGGCAAGCTCAGCATGTCGTGGGTTTCGTTGATCCAACGTGGGCCTTCGACAACTGCGCCAGTCGTGATTTGAGTCCAGCGGCCAGCAGGCACATAGTAACTGACGGTGTTGTCGTAGGCAAAGACTGGCGCAACCAACAACGAATCACCAAGCATATATTGGCGATCAAGATAATCGCAGGTCGGATCGTTCGGGAATTCCAGCAACATTGCCCGCATCACCGGAATCCCACTCGTGGAAGCGGTCACAGCAGCGCCGTAGAGATAGGGCATCAAACGCGATTTGAGTTTGGTGAAGTGGCGCAGCACATCAACAGCTTCTTCATCGTAGATCCACGGCACGCGATAGGTATGGTTGCCATGCAAGCGGCTGTGTGATGAAAGCATGCCGAAGGCGATCCAGCGTTTGTAAATCTCAACTGGTGGCATGCCCTCGAAGCCACCAATATCGTGGCTCCAGAAGCCAAAACCCGAAAGCCCTAACGATAAGCCGCCACGTAAACTCTCGGCCATCGATTCGAAGGTCGATTCGCAATCGCCGCCCCAGTGGACAGGGAATTGTTGGCCGCCAGCAGTTGCCGAACGCGCAAACAACACCGCATCATTCAGGCCACGTTCGGTTTGCAACAAATCAAACACGACTTTGTTGTAAAGATGAGTGTAGTAGTTGTGCATGCGCTGTGGGTCGGAGCCGTCGAAGTAGGCCACATCGGTCGGGATTCGTTCGCCAAAGTCGGTTTTGAAACAATCAACGCCCATATCGAGCAGGCCCTTGAGTTTGGCCGCATACCAAGCACATGCATCAGGATTGGTAAAATCGACCAAGCCCATGCCCGATTGCCACATATCCGATTGCCAAACATCGCCATTGGGCTTTTTCACCAAGTAGCCATGCTCCATGCCTTCGCGGAACAGCGCCGAACGCTGGGCAATGTAGGGATTGATCCAGACACAAATTTTCAAGCCACGATCTTTGAGCCGTTTGAGCATGCCCTCAGGGTCAGGGAAGGTGCGTGAATCCCATTCCAGATCGCACCAGTGAAACTCGCGCATCCAGAAACAATCGAAGTGAAAGACGTGCAAGGGCAAATCGCGGTCGGCCATGCCTTGGATAAAGCTGGTCACGGTTACTTCATCATACGAGGTGGTAAACGAGGTTGTGAGCCACAAGCCAAATGACCATGCTGGCGGCAAGGCTGGGCGGCCAGTCAAGGCGGTAAATTTTTCGAGAATTTCTTTGGGCGTTGGGCCATAGATGACGAAATATTCGAGGCTTTGGCCTTGAACGCTGAATTGCACCCGCGAAACTTTTTCCGAGGCAATTTCAAAGGCCACGTTTTCGGGCTGATTGACGAACACGCCATAGCCGCGATTGGTCAGGTAGAAGGGCACATTTTTGTAGGCTTGCTCGCTGCCAGTGCCGCCATCTTGGTTCCAAACATCGACCGATTGGCCGTTTTTGACGAAAGCGGTGAAGCGTTCGCCCAAGCCATACACTTGTTCGCCAACGCCGAGCGATAATTGCTCGTGCATAAATTCGCCTTCGCCAGCCATGCTAATGTAGCCAACACCTTTGCGGCCACTGCTGGTTACGCGGCGGTTTTCAGCCCAAAAATTGATGCTCCAATCGCCAGTTTTGGGAATTTGCACGCTCAATTTGCCGCTAGTCAAGCGAAATTCTTGCTCATCTTCGCTGGTGCTGACGCTCTCATTGGCCGATTCGGCAATTGCGAAGTTGGGGCCTAATGGGCGCTGGCCTTCGAAATGGGTGAGTTTGACCCGAATCACATCGGGCATTGGCGAGGAAAAACGGGCGGTAATCGTACCCAAGTTCAAGGTATCGCCGCGATGGTTGATGCGCTTGCCTGGAGCATACACCGTCAGACTTGTATCGTTAATTTGGCCATCGTAGGCTTGTGATGCGAAGAGGGCATTAACTCCCTCACGCATCATCCAATAACCATCAGTAAATTTCATTGTTAAATCCTTATGTTGATCCACGAAGGACACGAAGGACGGAACCGCGAAGAACGCTAAGGGTAATGGGCTTCATCCTTCATCCCTCATCCTTCATCCTTGTCTATGTTCTATGCTCTATGTTCTTCTTACCCTACTTCACACTGCCAGCGGCGATGCCTTTGGTCAGGGTGCGTTGGAAAATCAGGAAGAAGATAAAACAGGGCAGAATCCCTAATAATGCCGAAGCGCTGGATAAGGTGGCTTCCATGTTGCGTTGGCCTTGCAGCACGCCCACTGCAATCGGCACGGTTTGGCGATCGTTGCTAATCAACAAAATCAACGGCAAGAAAAATTCGTTCCACGTCCAGATGAAAAAGAAGGTGAACAGCACCGCCAGCGTTGGGCGGCTAACTGGCACGATGATCTTAAACAGCAGTTGAAGCTTGTTACAACCATCGAGCATCGCCGCTTCGAGCATTTCCTTGGGAAAGGTGCTGAATACCGATGAAAGCAAATAGGTGCCAAAGGCGCTCTGAATGACCGAGAAAATCAAGATCACAACAAAGCGGGTGTTGTACAGGTCGAATTCCTTGGAAAGGTAGTACAACGGATAAACCAGTGATTCTTGGGGCAGGGTGTTGGCAACCATAAACAGAATCAGCAGCCAAATCCGACCTTTGATCCGCCCGATGCCCAAAGCAAAGGCGTTCAGCAGCGATAACAGCACGCCGATGACCGCCACGCTGGCGCTAATCAACAGGCTATTGAGCAACTTCTGGCTATAATCGACCCGCTGCCAAAACTCCACGATGCCATCAATCGACCATTCGGTTGGCCAGCTGAGTGGCCCGTAGGTTGCATAATCCTCTGGTGTTTTGAAGGCATTGATAATCACGATCGCAAATGGCAGCAGCACAACCAGCAGCGCGATCAAGAGCGCCGCCAGCACAAAGAAGCGTCCAATGCCAGCCTTGTGTGGTTTTTTGTAGCTTGATTTCAATGGAAGGCTGGTCATCTTAAAGCTCCTCGGCTGATTGGCGACGAATAAAGAAAATCGTCAATGCAATAATGATCACCGTCATAACCGTGGAAATTGCCGAGCCATAGCCAATATTGGCCTTCTCGAAGAAGTTTTGGTAGGCAAAGTAGGACGGAACCAAGGTAGAGCTACCAGGGCCGCCGCGAGTTAGCACATAAATTTGGCCAAAAACTTTGAGCGAGGCAATTGTCGTGGTCAGCAGCACCACAAAAATCTCAGGCCGAATTAAGTGCACTGTGATATAGCGAAAGCGATCAAACCAATCTGCGCCATCAAGCACCGCTGCCTCGTAAATTTCGGGGTCGATGCGCTGCAAACCAGCCATGAAAATGACCAGTGGATAGCCCAGCTGGAACCAGACCATAATTACCATCACGCTGGGCAAGGCAGTTTGGCGATTGCCAAGCCAGTTGCGGGTCAAATTTTCGAGGCCCAGCGTTTCGAGCAAGCCATTCAGCGCCCCATAATTTGGGTGCAGAATCCACGCCCAAACGATGCCAGCAATTGCCACCGGCAAAATTTGCGGCAGATAAAAAGCTGCACGGAAAAAGCTGGCTGTGCGCGAGCCAAATTTGTTGGTAATGTAATCGTAGAGCACGGCGGCGAGCAGCAAGCCCAGCAAGGTCGGCACAATCGTCATGGCCACCAACATCGCCAAATTGTTACGGAATGATGCCCAAAACGTGCTATCACGGAACAAGCGGGCATAGTTATCTAGCCCAGCCCATTTTGGTGTGCCAACACCCTGCCAATGGGTGAAACTTGTGCCAATATTCATCAAGAAGGGAATGGCGATAACCAGCACAAACAGAATCAAGCCAGGCAGCAAAAACCACCAGTAGCCCCTGTTTGTTGAACGTTTAAGCAGCATTGCCGTAACCTTTCGATTGGTAGCTAGAATGTTGATGAGGGATCGGGGGCTAGGGGTCGGGGGTCGGGATCGCTATCCTTTGCCCTAAATTCTAGCCACAAACCCATTAGATGCCTCGTTAGCAGAGCTGAGGGTCAAGAAATGAGGCTAAATCTTAATTTCCTGACCCCTAGCCCCTAACCACTGGCCCCTACTCCCTACTTGCCTAAGGTCGCGCGATGTTCTTGGTATGGGATGGCAATTGCATCAAGCATTTCGCTTGGGGTTTTGCTGCCATCAATCAACTCTTGGATATTCGATACCAAGATGTCGTAGTAGCCTGGGGCTGGCCAGTCGGGGTAGAAGGCCAAACCATCGGCTTTGGAAATTGCATCGAAGTTTTGGATTAATTCTTTGTTCTTTTCGTTGGTGATTTTGCTGGCATCGGCGTTGACTGGCACACCACCAGAGTTACCCAACAAGGTCTGGATGTCTTGGCTCATCGTGATGTCGATGAAATCGTAGACCAATTCTTTGTTTTGGGCATTGGTTGGCACAGCCCAGATGTTGCCGCTTGAACCTGGGTGCAAGGTGTTGCCTGGGAACAAGAACGTGCCCCATTCAAAGCCCTTAATTTCGTCGCTGAAGCGACCATACCACCAACTGCCAGAAATCATGATTGGGAACGTGCCATTGGTAAAGGCCACGCCCATATCTTCTGCTTTGATGCCAGTTGCATCTTTGCTGATATAGCCTTTGCTGACCCATTCAGCCATTTTTTCAGCGCCGTAGGTAAATTCTGGGCCACGGAAATCGACATCGCCTTGATAAAGTTGGAAGGCGTTGACGAATTCGCGGTTGGCTTTGCTCAAGACCAATTCATAGAAAATCTGTTGGGCGGGATATTCAGCGCCACCAACTGAGAGCGGCGTGATTCCTTGCTGCACAAAGGCATCCATCACAGCTTCGAATTCGGCGAAGGTGGTTGGCACTTGCAAATTGGCTTTGGCAAACATGTCTTTGTTGTAATAGACCATGACATATTCTGCATAGTTGGGCACGCCAAACCATTTGCCAGCGCCCATCACGCCTTTATCGTCGTAGCGCGCGGTGGTTTGCAAGCTAGAGCTGAGCAATGTATCCCAGCCGCGTTGGGTTGCAACATCTGAGAGATCGGTCAGCAAGCCTTGAGTTGAAAGCAAGCCAGCGGTTGCATTGCCTTTGTTATATTCCAAAATATCGGGGGTTTCGTTGGAGTTGAGCACCATACCAGCGGTTTGGCGAATTTGCTCGAAGCCTTTTTCTTCAAACTGAATCGTTACGCCTGGGTGTGCTGCTTGGAATTGTTTGATCGACTCGGCCCACGCAATGCCCATGGCGCTGTTTGCGCCTTCATAATGCCAAAGCTTGATCGTGCGTGGCTCGTTGCTGGTGGTGGTGCTGCCGCTGGGGGCGGTGGTTGCGCTCTCCGAGCCACATGCTGCCAGAATGCTGGTGAGTAAGACCAAAAGCAGCATAAATGAGAGTCGGAACGTTGACTTCGATGTGGACATCTGTGTCCTCCTTGGGATCGTTACCATAGCCATTGTTAATTTTCAGCCGACGAGCGAGCGATGGTGAACTATCGTTCTGTGCGTCGTACTTGACCGGTACTGTTGCGCACAACTAATTGACATGGCAAGAGGGCTTGGGGCAACTCGCGATCTTGGGCTTCGAGCTGTTGAATCAGTAAATCAACGCCTAATGCGCCAAGTTCAGCGATTGGTGGTTCTAAGGTTGTTAGGGTTGGCAAGGTCATTTCGGCAACGCGGGCCGAAGAAACCAACGAAATCAGCGAAATATCGTCGGGAATGCTCCAGCCACGTTCGCTGACCGCTTGAATAATGCCGGACATAGCGCGTTCGTTCATCACAATTAGCGCGCTCAGGCTTGGGTGTTCAGTTAATAATTGATTGAACATCTCGTAGCCAGCGCTCACTGAATCGTGGCAAAAGGTGCTCACGCCCTGCAATTGCGCCGCCGTGATTGCCTCATCGAAGTGTTGGGCAACCCGCACTGTCGGGCCATAGCCAGCCTCAAAGGCTTCTTGCGAATGATTGATAAAGGCAATCTGGCGATGGCCAAGCTCAGCAAGGTAATTTACCGCAAGCTGGGTTGTACGATCAAAATCAATATCAACATAGCTCATGCCCGTGCTATCGGCGCTACGGCCAATCATGCTGAAGGGAAATTCGAGTTCGCGGAGCAATTCAATCCGTGGATCGTTGAGATGCACTTCCATCACCAACACGCCATCGACAAGGCCTTGTTGCAGCAATTGACGTAGCTCACTCGAATCGGTGGGCAACGACCACAACACCAAGTGATAGCCATTGGTGCGAGCGGCTTCGGCGGCACTAGTCACAAACTCAAGCTCAGTTAAGCCTAAGCCACGTTCAGGCGTTGGAAAAAGCAAGGCGATAATTTTGCTGCGTTTGCTGGCCAAACCACGAGCCAAGGCATGGGGCTTGTAGCCAAGCTCCTCCATCGCGGCGTAAATCCGCTGGCGGGTTTCTTCTGAGATCGGTCTCGTTCCATTGAGTGCGTATGAGACGGTGCTGAGGGCAACTCCGGCTCGTTTTGCGACATCGACCATCGTTGGCACAATGCCCCCCGTTCTCGCGTGTAGCGGTGACGAAAGCTTATCGAAGCGTGTAGTCGAAACGTATAGTCGAAACGCTTCGATGAACACTATACAAAACCACATTCCGATTGTCAAGCATGAAAAGAGCATAGAGCATAGGGGTTGGGGATCGGGGATCAGGGGTCGGGGGATGGGGATTGGCATAAGGGGTCAGGGGCGAGGGGTCAGCCATCAAAAGATAATGTTTCTACTGAGCCATAGCCAACAGCTTAGAGCCAAAACTTGCCCCTTCGTGCTCTTTGTGCTCTTCGTGGATCAAAAACCAACCCCCAACTCTTTTCCTCTGCGCCTCTACGTTAAAGACTTGATCCACGAATATTATTTTTAGCCACGAATTGCACGAATTGCACGAAGTAATGTTCCGATAGCCCAAAGCCAACAGCCTATAGCCAAAACTTGCCCCTTCGTGCGCTTCGCGGTTACTAGGCGCTGATCCATCGTCCCTGATCCCTGGCCCTTCGTTAGTTGACAACTCCCCAGCGATCATCCACAATGCAGCGATTATTGACGACAATTCAGGCATTCCAACGATAGAAAGGTTCCAAGGTTTTTATGCGAATTGCAGTAACAGGCGGGGCAGGCTTTATTGGCTCCAACTTTGTGCGCTATTGGATGGATACCAACCCTGCTGATGAGGTTGTGGTGATTGATGCCTTGACCTATGCTGGCCATTTGAGCAATTTGGCGGGCTATCACGAACGCGCCAATTGCCAATTTGTGCAGGCTGATATTTGCGATTACCAAACGATGCTCAAGGTCTTGGCGGGGGTGAATTTGGTGGTGCACTTTGCCGCCGAAACTCACGTTGATCGCTCGTTGGGTGAGTTTGAATTGGAGCGCCAATTCTATCGCTCGAATATTGAAGGCACAGCTAGCTTGATTCGGGCCTCACGCGAGGCTGGAGTTGGCCACTTTCACCATGTTTCAACCGATGAAGTCTTTGGCGATTTAGCCTTCGACGACCCGCAAAAATTCCATGAAACCTATCCCTATAATCCCAGCAGCCCGTATGCAGTCAGCAAAGCGGCCTCGGATCATGTGGTGCGCGCCTTTGCTCACACCTACAACTACCCGATTACAATCACCAACTGCACCAACAACTATGGGCCGTTCCAAACCCCAGAAAAGCTGATTCCGCGCTCGATTGCCTTGTTGTTGGCCAACCAAAAAGTCAAGCTCTACACCGATGCAGATGGCATTCCAGGCCGCAACATTCGCGATTGGTTGCATGTGCAAGATCACTGTGAAGCGATTGCCTTGGTGATTAAAAAAGGTCGGATTGGCGAAACCTATGGGATTGGCGGCGAAGCTGAGCTTTCCAACTTTCACTTGGTCGAAACCATGCTCGACATTATGAGCGAATTTCTTGATCGTTCATTGACGATTGAAAATAGCGTTGAATTTGTTGCCGATCGGCCTGGCCACGACCGTCGCTATGCCATGGATCTGAGCAAAATCAAGCGCGAATTGGGCTGGCAACCACGCTATTCATTCGAACAAGGCTTTTTGGAAACGGTGCAATGGTACACATCGCCCGAAGGCCAAGCGTGGCTCGCCAGCTTGAGCGATCGCACCAGCGATGTGCGCGCCAACCAAGAGCAGGTTGTGGCGGTGCGCGAAAATTGGCAATCCGAGCACCAACATTAATTATTCTTCTCGACCCTGTTCTACCCTTGGAACAGGGTCTATTCCTCAATACGGTCATAAACTGTTAAGAATTTGGCCGCGATGATTAAGCTACGATAGCTTCGATAGTCACAAGGAGCTAGCGGCGATGGTCGATCAATTTTTACGCCAGCCAAAAGAGCGTTTATTAGCTCCGTTAGCCCAACGCTTGCGCCATATTCACCCAACCAGCATTACACTTGCTGCCTTTGGCGTTGGCCTCGCCGCCGCCGCCTGCGCTTGGCAACAGCAGTATTGGGCCAGCCTTGGTTGTTGGCTGCTCAATCGCCTGCTCGATGGGCTTGATGGCACGGTTGCACGGCTGAGCAATCAACAAAGCGACCTTGGTGGCTATCTCGATATTCTGCTCGATGTGCTGATCTATGCTTTGCTGCCAATTGGCTTGGTGGCAGGCCAGCCAACGCTTGGCAATAGCTTGGCAGCGCTTGGCCTGATCGCCAGCTTTTATGTCAATGCAATTTCTTGGGCCTATTTGGCGGCAATTTTAGAAAAACGCCAACAAGGAGCCAAAGCCCAAGCAGCTATGACCAGCATCGCCATGCCCAGCGGCTTGATCGAGGGCACGGAAACGGTGCTGCTGTTCAGTCTCTTTATCGTGCTACCCAGCCATTTAAACCTGCTGTTTCATGGGATGACCGCGTTGGTCGGCATTACGATTGGCCAGCGCGTTCTTTGGGCCAGCCATTATCTTCGCGAGGAACCACGCCATGACCACTAGCCCTCCAACCAGATCGTTTTGGCAACGCCATTGGCAAAAATTGCTCGCCGCAGGGTTTTGGTTGCTGCTGATTGGCGGCTACTTCTGGTATTCATGGCGCAACCAGCTTTCGCCCGCCGCCGCTGTCGGCCAAGTGATAGAGCTGCTCAAAAGCGACTTGGGCATGCTGATTTATATTGGCATCTATCTGCTACGCCCGTTGATTTTCTTTCCAGCCACGTTTTTGACGTTGGCTGGTGGCAGTGTTTTTGGCAGTGTTTGGGGCTTGATTTACACCGTAATTGGGGCCAATGGCTCTGCCATGGTGGCCTATATCATTGGGCGCTTTTTCGGCCAGCCAGAGCAACATCAAAACCAAACCGGCGTGATCAATGGCTATATCGAGCGCTTACGCCGCAATAGCTTTGAAACAATTATGTTGATGCGCTTAATCTTCTTGCCCTACGATTTAGTTAATTACCTAGCTGGTATTTTGCGCATCAACTGGAAACAATTTTTGATCGCCACGATTCTTGGTTCGTTTCCTGGCACGCTTACGTTTGTTTTGCTTGGAGCATCATTCGAGGGCGATTTTACCAATGCCGAGTTTTCATTCAATCCATGGGCCTTTGCTGGCTCGATCGTTATTTTTATTATTAGTATAGGCGTTTCACGCTGGCTTAAGCGCCGTGAAGCCGCCAAAGAAGCAGCCTAGCAGAGGGTAAAACAGCGATATGCAAACACGAAAACGAATCTGGAATTTGGCAGTGATGCTTGGCTTGGTGAGCTTAATCATCGCCAGCTGTGGCAGCAATGCGACTACGCCAACCAGCGCACCCAGCAGCACTAGCCTTGATCTCAACAATTGGGCTGACATCGAGCAGGCAGCCAACGGCCAAACGGTCAATTGGTATATTTGGGGTGGCTCGGATAGCATCAATCGCTTTGTTGATGAATTTTATGGCAAAGCGCTCAAAGAACGCTACAACATTACGCTCAATCGCGTGCCCATGGCCGATACCGTCGATGTCGTCAATCAGTTGCTCAGCGAAAAAGAAGCTGGCAAAACGACTGGCGCTGTCGATTTGATTTGGATCAATGGTGAGAATTTTGCCTCATTGAAACAAGCTAATTTGCTGCGCGCTGATTGGGGCCAGAGCCTGCCCAACAGCAAATATGTCAACTGGGTCAATCCGGCGGTCAACCTCGATTTTGGCGAGCCAGTCGAAAGCCTCGAAAGCCCATGGTCATCGGCGCAATTCCAATTTATTTACGATTCGGCCAAACTGCAAGCCAGCGAGCTGCCCCGTTCGTATGCAGCACTGAAGGATTATGCCTGCGCCAATCCGGGCAAAGTGACCTACATCGCGCCCGGGCCAGGTGCATTTCAAGGCACGCGCTTCGTCAAACAGGCTTTGTTCGAGGTCAGTGGCGGCGCTGAACAATGGCTCGGCAAGTTCAATCAGCAATTATGGGATCAATGGTCGCCCAAATTGTGGGAATATTTCAATCAACTCGAAGGCTGTTTGTGGCGCGAAGGCAGCACCTACCCCAAAACCGAAAACGAATTGCACAGCCTGTTTGCTAACGGCGAAGTCGATTTTTCAATTACCCAAGCGATTGCTGGAGCTGGCTCGTTGATCAAAGAAAATTTGGTGCCCGCCAGTGCGCGAGCGTTTGTGTTTGATGATAATATGATCGGCGATTTCAACTATGTAGCAATCCCCAGCACTGCGCCAAATCCCGCTGCGGCCTTAGTGCTTGCTAATTTGATTCTCGACCCTGAGTTACAAGCGGCCCAAATTTTGCCAGAAAACGGCTTTGGCTTGGGCTATGGCATCGATCCAACCAAGGTCAGCGATCCTGCGTTGGCGGCCAAACTCACGAATGCCGCCCAACAACTTGGCGATGCGGCAACTCCAGCCAGCGATTTAGCCAAATCGTTGCGCAGCGATATTGCCGCCGAATATCAAAGCCTCATTGAGCAAGGTTGGGATGCAAATGTGTTGCGCAAGTAAGCAGCATGGCTAAGTCGCGACGCTGGTTGGGTTTAGCACCAGCAAGCATCATTATGCTTGGTTTATTTGGTGGCAGCCTTGGCTATGGCATTGCCCAAAGCCTTGGCTGGCTGCCATTTTTAGGCCAACGCCAGCTTAGCTTGGCCGCCTATCGCAATGTCTTGGCAGGCGAGCAACTGGGCGGCCAGTGGTGGCAGGCGTTGCTGTTTTCGCTTTGGGTTAGCCTTGCAGCAACGCTTGGCTCGGCGCTAATCTGCTTGGGTTTGCTGAGTAGCATCGCCGAACGTCAACAGCAGTATCGCGGTTTGAGCACCATCAGCAATTTGCACTTGGCGATTCCGCATAGCGTTTGGGCCATGGCCCTGCTCTTGGTGCTCAGCCAAAGCGGCATTTTCGCACGCATCGGCTTTGCATTAGGCTGGCTC
The DNA here is from genome assembly GCF_016907925.1 of Herpetosiphon giganteus. Lineage (GTDB taxonomy): Bacteria > Chloroflexota > Chloroflexia > Chloroflexales > Herpetosiphonaceae > Herpetosiphon > Herpetosiphon giganteus. Next base: position 17,380 of record NZ_JAFBCZ010000024.1, read on the forward strand.
GATCAGCCCAGCGATTTTCCGGTGCTGGTGCGTGATCGCTGGGGGATTGGGATTATTGTGGCCTATATCACCAAGGAAGTGCCATTTTTGCTGCTGATGGGCTTGGCAAGCTTACGCCAACAAGGCCGCGAATATCTGTTGGTGGCCCAAAGCTTGGGAGCCAATCGTTGGCAACGAGTGCGCTTAGTGCTTTGGCCGCTATTGGCTCCAAGCTTAATCGGCGGCAGTTTATTGGTATTTAGCTTTATTTTTGGGGCTTACGAAGTGCCAGCCTTGGTTGGCGTGCGCTACCCCGAGATGCTGGCAACCATGGCCTTGGAGCTGTTTCTCAACCCCGATCTGCATGCGCGGGCCGAAGGCATGGCCGTTAGCCTGCTGATGAGCTTGATCATTCTGTTGGTGATTGGGCTGGCATGGCGTTGGCGGCGGGCGGAGCAGCAGCCATGAGTTATCGCAGCATTGTCTGGGTTTTGGCGCTGATTTTGCTTGTGCCAATTGCAGTTTTTTTGATCTACGCCTTTGCCCAGGGCTGGTTTTTTCCAGCGCTCTGGCCTGAACGCTGGGATAGGGCGCTGTTTCTGCGCCAATTGGCTGATCCACAGTTGCGGCGGGCGTTTGGCCAAAGTTTGGTCATTGCAACAGGCGTGAGCGGTTTAGCACTCATGCTTGGCTATCCGGCGGCGCGGGTGCTTGAACTGCAAGCATTTCGTGGGCGAGGATTGATTTATGGCCTGTTTTTTCTACCAACGGTGGTGCCAAGCGTTGCCACGGGCATCGGCTTAAATATCGTATTTTTGCGGCTGGGCTTGGCTGGCACGTTGTTTGGCGTGATGTTGGTGCATCTGATTCCGGTTTTGCCGTATGTGGTGCTGACCTTGGGCAGCAGTTTGGCGCGCTACGATCGCAACTACGAACTGCAAGCAGCGGTGTTGGGCGCTAGCCCGTGGTTTGTTTTTTGGCGGGTCAGCGTGCCAATGCTCTTGCCAAGTTTGGTGGTTGCAGGCGTATTGGCATTTTTAATTTCGTGGAGCCAATATGTGCTGAGTTTGTTAATCGGCGGCGGCCAGATTATCACCTTGCCAATGCTGTTATTCTCGGCGGCCAGCGGCGGCAACCAGAGCCTAATCGCCAGCTTGAGCCTCATCTTTATCGCCCCGTTATTACTCTTGCTAGGCTTGGTAGCGCGCTATTTGGGTTCGCCAGCAACAGGAGCAACGCCCCGACCATGAGCTATTTACAAATTGAGCAATTAACTAAATCGTATGCAAAGCAGACCATTCTCCAAAATATCAATTTAAATTTAAACCAAGGTGAATTTTTGGCCTTGCTTGGGCCATCTGGCTCAGGCAAATCGACAATCTTAAAGCTCTTGGCGGGCATAGAAGCGCCCGATGCGGGCGAGATTCGCTTGGCTGGGCATTTGCTTAATCCAGTTGCAGCTCATCAACGCGAGATTGTGTTGCTTTTTCAGCAGCCCTATTTATTTCCGTTTCTCTCGGTGGCCGAAAATATTGGCTTTGGCCTCAAAGCGCGCAAAGTAGCCAAAAAATTGATTGCCCAAAAAGTGGCCGAATTGTTAGATTTGATTGAATTGAGCGGCATGGAGCAACGCAAGCCGCAGCAACTTTCTGGTGGTCAGCAACAACGCATCGCCTTGGCGCGAGCTTTGGCAGTTCAGCCCAAGGTTTTGTTGCTTGACGAGCCGTTGAGCAGCCTTGATCCAGAAATTCGGGGTAGTTTGCAAGGCGTAATTGCGCGGCTACATCGTGAATTACAGATGACGACCATTATCGTGACCCACGATTTGAGCGAAGCCTTGGCTTTGGCCGAACGCACAGCGTTGTTAATCAATGGCAGTTTGGTTGCAGATTTACCATCGATTGAGCTATTTGAGCGGCCACCAAATCGCGCGGCGGCGCAGTTTGTGGGAGTTGGTGCAATCATTGCGGGGCACATGCACGGCACGACGTTTGATAGCAAGCTTGGTCAATTTAACGGCAACTTTGGACCAAACACGTTTCACGTAGCAATTCGGCCTGAGCATATTCAGATTAATAATTCAGCATTGCAGCCCAGCATTGCAGCCCAGATTATTGAGCGCCGCTACCTTGGCGAGCGCTGGGAATATCGTTTGCAAGCCGCCGAACAGCTGATTGTCGTGCGTGAAGCAGGCCAAGCACCGCGTGACATTGGCCAAACTGTCGATCTCCATTTTCCCCCACAACAACTCTTTGCCCTCGCCGATTAAACAAAAAAGCATCCGGCAGAGTGGTTAGCTCCACCGGATGCAGACCTTCAGCGCTTAGTTGCCCTTGGCAGTATATGGCAGGAAGACCACATAGGTTGCCGTGCCAGTCGTTGCGGTTGGCGTAACCGAAACAGTTGCCGTTGGGGTTGCTGTTTCAGTTGGCGTTGAAGTAATCGTTGGCGTATGGGTATTGGTTGGCGTGATGCCAGGCTCCAAGGTCGCCGTGTTGGTTGGCGTATTGCTTGGGGTTGGCGTTTCGGTATTAGTTGGCGTGTTAGTTGGGGTTTCGGTCACGGTTGCGGTCGCCGTATTGGTTGGCGTTTCCGTTGCCGTTGCCGTCGCCGTATTGGTTGGCGTATTGGTTGGAACATCGGTTGGCGTGTTGGTTGGCGTGTTAGTTGCCAACGATCCAAACCAATTAATATCCAAGTAGTTGATCTTGGTGTTGCTGCCACCAATCGGATCAACCGTCAACTTGCCGTCGCTGACCGTCACGCGGACTGTGTTGGTTTGATGCAAACTGGCCGAGCCGTTGGCGGCATTGGCTGGTGGCACAAACTGGTTGATTGCCACAACGCCTTCAATCGTTACATTGTGCGACATTGCAGTCCCACCAGCTTGAGCATCGCCCACAGCGACGGTTACATCGTAAACCCCATTTGGAACTGCTGCTTCCCACTTGCCGCCGCCAGTGGTCAACTGCATGTGCATCAAGGTATCCAAGCGCGTATCGCTGTTGACGTTACGCCGTCGTGGATCGCTGATCAAGCTCTTGGGTTGGCCAGCGCTATCGATCCAACCATAGCTCAAACCTGAGCCTTGGCCAGCATCTTGGCGCAAGCCATAGCCTTGGCCATAATCCTTGACATAGCCAATTGGCACAGCACCAGAATCGTTCGGCTGGAAGTTGACCTTCAAGAAGAACGTGCCTTGTGGCGTTGGCGTAAAGGTGCCAATTGGGGTGTTGGTTGGCGGTGGCAAGGCGGTTGGGGTTGCAAAGGTTAAGTTTTGCGCCCCAAAGACCTCGATTGCGCTCACGGTTGGGCGGCTCGCTTCTGGAGCAAATTGCAGATTCAAGACTCCATCAGTGACGTTGACCGTAAACAAGCGGGTATCGGCAGCTTTCGCGCCAACCGCCAGCGTTGGATCATAATCATTGAGCACGCGGTTGCCTTCAATGTTAACATCGAAGACCCGCTTGCCCGTGCCACCAGCAACCCCGCTGGTTACGCCAAAGAAGATTTCGGCGAAGTGCAAGCGCACGGTGTATTGACCACTGACTGGTACTGGAATCGCATAATCCAAGGTTGCAGTTGCAGCGCCCGAGGCAAAGCGATCATCGTAGTACAAGACATCGTTATCGGTGTTGGCAACATCACCCAAGTTGCCTGGGTTCGAGGTGCTACCGTTTTGTGAGTAGCTATCAGCAGCCCAGCGCACGCCATCAGGTGTAGTTACGCTGCTAAATCCGCCTGCATTGAAGCGGGTAAGCAATGGCAAGACCTGCACTTGCAACGAGGTTGAAACGCTGCTTGAGCCATTGCTGGCCGTGACTGTTACCGTGTAATTGCCCTTGGTTGCAAAGGCATGGCGTACCTTGCCAGTGCTTTCGTTGACGACTGGTGTGCCATCGCCAAAGTTCCAAGCAAAGTTGACGTTACTGCCACAAGCCACCACCGCTTGGAAGGTAATTGCATCGTTTGGCGATGAAGGGCCGTTGGATACCGCCACTACTTGCTCGATTGGTTTATTGCCAACCAAGATGGTGACCGTATCGCTGGTGCTTGCGCCGCCTGCATCGGTTGCCGTAAAGCGGAAGACCAAGCTGGTTGCGCTGGCTGGAGCAGTGAAGCTACGGTTGTTGCCAGTGCCCGTCAGCGTGACGGCTGGGCCTTCAAGCTGCGTCCATGCGCCAGTTACGGTCGTGTTTTCAAAGTCGCTGCTTGTACCCGCCAAATTGACGGTCGCACCGAGCGCAACTTGTTGATCAGCGCCAGCGTTGGCGGTTGGTGGCACATTGCCATTGACTGTGCTGGCAAAAACTTCGATTGCTGAGATTGAAGCAAAGTCCATTTCTGCATCAAAAGCCAATTGCAACTGACCATCGACGACTGGAATGCCATCGATTGGCACAATTAATGCGGCGCGAGCAGCACCAACCGAAGCCGTAATATCGAAGTTATCGAGAATCGTCTCGCCTTCGGCGCGCACATCGAACACTCGCTTGCCTGGGCCAGCAGCGCCGCCACCAGGTGCACCCCAGTAGAGTTCGGCGAAGTGCAAGCGTACATCAACGCTTTGCACGGTTGCTGGCACAGTTAAGTTATAGGTAATCGTGCGGGTTGGGTTGCCGACATTGCCACGATAGGTTTGATACAACGTGTCATCGACGGTATTTTCGATTGCTGGCGTGCCAGTGCCTTCAGCAACCGCGTTGCTTGGCTCGAACAAACCAGTATCAGCTTGCCAGACGTTGCCTGCGCTATCGGTGAAGCTGTTGGCGCTACCAACGTCAACCCGGGCCACAACTGGCCGCGCGGCGGTTGGTTCGTCAAGGCTAATCGCAAACTTATCAAAGACGGTCGTAAAGGTCGTGTTGGTTTTGTGAGTGGTTACAATCCCTGCATTGACCTTGCGATCAAAGAAGCGTTGATAGCGGCCACCGGTCAGGGTCACTTGGCCAAGCGTTGTAAAGCTTGGGTTTGGATTGGCTGCCGTGATCAGTCGATAGGCTGCGGTTGCCACCCCAGTTTTGGGATCGCCGCTCAAGCGCAATTCGGTTGCCAGCACATTGGCTGGGCTAGCAATCGCTGGGCTATTTGCCACGGTAGCGCTTGTGCCATTGGTCTCGTTGGTAAAGACGACCACTGGTTGGGTGCTGGCTGAGCTAAGCATCACTTTCAGATAATTGTCTTGCTCCATGCCCCAGAAAATGCCTGCTTGACGATTGGCGCTAGTGAAGCCCGCAACGCTGCCTTCGATCCGCGTGGTAATTGCAAAGCGCGAGGCTTGAGCGTTGAATAGCAGTTGCAAGGCATTGACTTGGGTGTTGGTCGTGCCATCCTGCGTGCCAGCAAGCGAAACCAAGCTCAGCGTGCCAGCGCCAGCAGTGTTCATGGTCACTAAGGTTGGGCTATACGAAGCACCAACAGTGATCATCTTGTAATCGTTCTTATTGCGCTGAGTCGTTGCAAAGCCGGTACCAACATTATTTTTGTCAAGCACTGTGTTGGCATAATTTTGATTGAATTCCAAATTGAGGCTTGGTGTGCCAGGCATTGCACCAACGGTTGAATCATCAACCTCAACAAATTCTGGCCGAATATTGTTGACGATATAGACGTTATCGTTATAGTCGTAGTTGATGCCGTTGAAGTCCATCGACAGCACATAACTATTAGGAACCAAGGCTCCGTTGCGATCGCGCAATGGCCAAGCCCGCAAATAGTGCCTGCCAACTGGATTATTGTACTGAGGATCGCCCCAAGCAGTTTGTGAAATGATAAATTGGAAGACCCCGGTTGGGTTCATGTTAATATCAAACACATCGCTGCCATCATACAAGCGTGGCATATAGGTTTGGCCATCTGATGGATGGTGGGTGCTAGATTCTTGCAAAGTGGTGCTACCTTTAGCAGCCCATGCAATATCGCTGGCCGTACTGGTAGTACAGCACTGGTGCAAACCAGCTAACTGGACAACCCGTACTGGCTTGCTCGCATCGAAGCGCGTCCAATACGGCGAGATAACTTCCTCGCCAATTTGGGTCAGTGTACCCCCATCGCCAGTCCAGGTTTGGGGTGGATAGACAATCTTCACGTCGTAGCCAAAGAAATCCATAATTTGTTGGATGTTTGGCTCGTCGTCGCCTTCGTTTTGTTTTTGCCACCAGCCACGCAATTGAATAACCTTGTTTGGCTCGCTTGCATCGTTGGTGCGCAACAGCAGCTCACCCGAATAGGCAATCCCTGGTGGATCAGTCCGCGGATCAACTGGTGGCGTGAAATCCAAGCGAATATCGCGGAAGGTATTTGGCTGGATGATCGTTGGCAGGCTCAAGGTGCCACTCAACGTCCAGACCCCAGTGATCGTCATGCTGCTCAGAATCAACGGGCCAGTGCCAGTGTTGCGTACCCGCACAACTCCCGTGTTGCGGAAGTAGTTGCGTGTGCCGCTACGAGCAGCTGGATTTTGAATCTTGCTGAACATCAACCAATCGTTGTAAGGAACGTTGTGCGATTCAACGTTTTCGATCTCAAGCTTGCCTGCGCCAAAACATGCAGCAGCCATCACTTGGGCTGTCATCAGAGTTTTGATCTGACGGACAGCACTTTCGATTGCCGAAGTGAAGTTTTCATCATTGGTTTGACGGGTGCTCACTGCGACTTCAATCGCAGGCCGATACATGCCTTTGAGGCCCAAGGTTACGCCACCAGATCCGCTGCGTGGCCCACCCAAAATCACCATCGGAACAAAGACCCGATTGGTCGCTGGTGGCACAGTCACGGTTGGGGTGACGGTAACCGTTGGCGTGCCAGGTGTTACGGTAATCGTTGGTGTAACCGTCACAGTTGGCGTGCCAGGCGTTACGGTAATTGTTGGGCTACCAACGGTTGGGCTTGGCGTAAAGGTATTGGTTGGTTGGGTTGTGCCAGGTGTTGTTGGCACAGCCGTCGTTGTATTGGTTGGCGTATTCGATGGCGTAGCCGTGTTGGTTGCCGTCGAGGTAGCCGTATTGGTTGGGGTGTTCGTCACCGTCGGCGTATTGGTCGACGTTGGCGTGTTGGTTGGTGTTTCGGTTGGCGTAGCGGTTGGTGGCTCCACGTATGGCGTAATAATCACAAAGTTGATCTTCGTGTTAATACCACCATTGGCATCGATGGTTAAGCGATTATCATTAACCGTTGCCACTACCGTTTGGGTTGCGTGGCGCGTTGGTGTGCCACTTGCCCCTACCGAGGTGAAGTTGGTAAATACATTGACCCCTTCGACATTGAGTGTATGGCGATCGCTTTCTGGAGTTTGTTGCACTTGAGGATCGCCCACTGCCACGGTGACTGAGTAAATGCCGTTTGGCAGCGCCATTTCCCACGAGCCAGGCGCTTTGATCCCACCGAAGCCAAACGCAATATCGTTGGCCCGCATGTGCATAAACGAATCGTAGCGTTTATCGACGTTTGCAACAAAGCGGTAACGGCCATTAGGATCAAGGGCAATTGGGGTGATTGTATCTGGATTGACCCAGCCATAGTACAACGAGCCATCGCCTTGATCTTTTTCATTGCGATTGCCAAAGGCTTGGCCCCAATCGCGCATGTAGCCAGCAGGCACAGCGGTCGAAGCGCTTTGGAAATTGATTTGGACTGGCGTGCTCATGCTTGGCAAGCGCACTGGCCGCACATTGCGCACAATAAAGACCAAATCTTGATATTCTAAGCCCGTGGTTGCTTCTTCAAACACCACTACATAGGTATTCGGCACGGTCGAATCGTTGCTGGTTTTGAGGGGATAAACCCGCATATGGTGAGGGTTCGCCGCATCAAAGCTGTTCAAGCTATCTTGACCGTACACCACCCGATTGGCCACACCTGGCCATTGAGTATAGAAATCAAAGAACTCGTAGCCTGGTTCAAAGGTCAAATTGCCACTGATAGCTGGGTTCAGGCGTTGCGCGCTGGTATTTGGCACTGAGAAGATCGGTGTGCGATTGGCTCCAGCACTCTTGACTGGATACCACCCCAAGGTTGTTGCAGTTCCAGCGGGGCCGCTTGGGCCAAAGGCTGCCAATGGCTCCAAGGTAATTGGCGACGTTGTAGCGCGGGTAAAGAAATCTGCATAGACTTCTTGGCCGAGCAGCAATGATGCGCCATTGGTGCTATGAATTGTGGTCGTGGCTGGGTCATCATCGCCAACGTTCATCGGGAATTCATAGGTATCGATAATCCATTGCAACGATGGTTCAGTACCATTGGCATACACCAAGCCCCGCAAAGCACCGTCAATCTTGGGATTGATTGGGTCGTTGCTTTGGATTTGGATAATTGCGCCCTTGGTACCCAAGCTGGTTGATGCATTGGCACGCATCACCACATTCAAGCTCAACGTTGCGCTTGGAGCCAAGGTGCGGGGGAAGCTTGGCACATTGGTAATTACAAATGAGCTGGCTTCAGGGCCAATCAATTGCACGCCGGTCACGCTCAAATTGGCTTGACCAGTATTGCTAATCACAAAGGTTTGGGTCAGCGAATCGACCGAGCCGCTGGTAGGCCGCGCCAAGTTGAACACGCGGCGGGCTGGCTTGATGTCGATCCGTGGTTCTGGCTGAATATCAGGAGTCAGCAGGTAGATTTTTTCTGCCAAGTAGTCGGAAACATACAAGTTGCCGTTGGCAGTATTTTCAATCACGTCAAGCGGCCCCGAGAAGTCTTTCATCCCCGGCAAGCCACCTTGCTCGCTAATGATTTCTTTGTTTGCACCAAGCGTCAGCACAACCAAATCTTTGCTCCCGCTATAACGGGTAACAATCAATTTGTTTTTGAGTGCGCCATTGAAGGTATTCGATTTGTATTCAATCGTGCCGTTTGGCGATTTGTGCAAACCGAAATCCCACGAGAAGCCGCGATAATTGCGGTCTGGTTGGGTGCCAACTGGGTAGCCAACATTGCTACCACCTGGCGCAACTTCAGCGGGATCAACTGCTGAGCTTGGATTACCGCCGTTCATCACCCATTCACAGCGTTGAGGATTGGGGTGGCCATAGTAGCCGCCCTGCGTAACGCGGAAAAGGAAATCTGATTGGTCGGGAATCCGCGTGCTTGAGCTTGATGATAATTTTGGTACATCAGGCCCAACATATGCCCCGTTTGTGCCAACATCAAGCCGATTTTGACAAGGGCCATAATTCGACAAATTACCAGGCGAAGCTGGCGTATTGCCGCCAGCGGCTGAGCCGTTGGTCGCAGTATACAATTGGCCATTCGAGTGCCAAATCAGGTCATAGGCGTTACGCACACCAGAAGCATAAATCGTCACTGGGGCGTTGGCAGCAAATGGGTCGTAGGTGCCACCATCTTCAGTTTGCACATTTAATGGTAACGTGCCCAAGCCATTTTGATTGATTCGCAAAACTGCTGCACCCAGCTTGTGCTCTGGCCGCAAGTTCCAGCCATTATCCACAAAACCCATGGCGCTGTTGCTACCAACGGTCATATACAATGCGCCGTCGGGGCCAAACACCAAACTATTCGAAAGGTGGTCACGTGATGAACGTGGCATACCAATCAAATAATCTTGGGCAGTTGTGAGATTCGCACCACTCAAACGCGTCAGCTTGCCGCTCCAATCGGGGCCGCCACTCAACGCATAGGGGCTGTGGGTGATCCACAAAATAGGGTTGGCTGCGGTTGCAGCAGGGTCAAACACCAAGCCAATGATCATGCGCTCTTGGGTGGTGCCGGTGTAGGTGCGCACCGTTTGAATGGCCAAACTGTTGGCAGTATTCAAGGTACCATCGGCGTTAATCGTGTAACGCACAATTTGGCCTTTGACAGTGGCTGCGTAGAGCTTGCCATCGGGGCCAATTGCCAATGAGGTATAGCCTTCATCGTTTGGCATGGTAATGCCGGTCGCAACCTTGTTAAAGCGAATATTGCCGGTTGCCGAAGGGCCACCAGCACTGCCAGTTGTAAAGACAGATTCATACGCTTCAAATGGTTCGCCAGCAATATCGCGCAGCAAACTAGTGGGTGCAACCCCAACATTGACCCGAAAACGATATTGGGTAAATGGATCAAGGTATTCGTTAGGATTGAGAATAATCACATCGCCCGCAGCTGAGGTGGTCAGCCGCGCGACAATTTCAAAATTATCGACCACCCGAATCAATTTGACAGATGCTGCTGTCAAGGTTTGGGGGTCAAGCCCACCATTAGGAATATAGACGTTTGCTGCGATGAAAATATCACGGTTGACCGAGGTCGAGCCATTGAGTGGCAAGGTGTCGGTTACCCGTGGAGCCTCTAGTAGGGCTTTAGCTTGAACTGGCGTGAGTGGTTGGCGATTGTGCGCCGGAACCGCCGCCGCCACCTGAGTTGGCGGTGCGCCCACAAGCCAAAGGTTGCTAAACAAGAATGCTGCGAGCACCCCATGCAACCAACGAACGATAGACCGCTTCATGGTCATGACCCCTCCTGGAACAGCTTGTGACCCGTAGCGAGTTGTGATTTTAAACGCTTAACGCGCAAAAAATCGAATCAATCACGATCGATCAAAAAAAGTGCGTTTGCTACGGGCCATCGTTATCGATCAGTATATCAGTTGAGATTAACTAAAAGTACGGTATTGTTATATACAATGGTACTAATTTTGTCAATCTTTACAGTACATATTTTGGTTTGATTGACCAAAATTTGCATGAATTTTAATGCTTTTTGGTACTATTTTAATGTTTTTAAAAACATTTTTAAGGAATTCACGTCATGACGCAGCAACGATCGGTTTAGTCGGGCGTGGAGCCATCAGCAAGTGACGACTCCACGCTATCGTGCTTAGTTTTTGAGCGTGTATGGCAGCCAAATCCGATACGTCGGCTGGTCAACGGTCACGGTCACGCTTGGCGTTTCCGTTTGGGTTGGCGTGTTAGTCGGCGTATTGCTTGGCGTGAGCGTATTGGTCGGCGTATTGCTTGGTGTTAGCGTGCCAGTCGCGGTTGGCGACGGCGTATTGGTATTGGTTGGCGTGTTGCTAGCCGTCACGGTTGGCGTGTTGGTTGGCGTGTTGGTCACGGTTGGCGATGGCGTATTGGTATTGGTTGGCGTATTGGTCGGCGATGGCGATGGCGTGACCGTTGGCGTAACATTGGCGATGTTGAGAATTGGCCCCCAAACCTCAATCGCCGCAATTTTGCCTTGATCAACATTGCCCGGCTGACCACTTGGCAGGCTAATATTGACCGATCCATCACTAACATTGGTGGTGAAGGTTTTGGTAATTGGTCGGAAGGTTGCGCCAGTTTCGCTGAAAATATCAAAATTGGTCAATACAGTCGTGCCTTCAATTTGAACATTGAATTTACGCTGGTTCGGCCCTGGCCGCCCATTGGTTCCCCAATACAGTTCGGCAAAGTGCAAGCGCACCGCATACGTTCCAGTGCTGCTCACTGGAATTGTGTATTGCACCGGCGAGCCGCCTGTATTGCGCTCGGAACAGTACAAACGATCAAAGTCGCGGGTCACATTGTAAATTTGCGGGCACGAAACCCCTGGAATCAAGACATACGTGCCGCCACCAGTTGAATATGGGCGGCTGGCGTTGGTATCAGGACTCCAAACAGCGCCGTCGTTGGTCGTCCAATCACGATCGCCACTGTTGATGCGCGCCACAATATCGCGATAGCTCAAACGGAAGAAATCGAAAATAAATGAGATCGTGTTTGGCGTGCCATGGTTGGTTGCCAAAATCCCAGTTGGGGTTCCTGTATTGAAGAACCACAATGGAACATTGATTGTGCCAATTGCAATCCATGTGTTGCCTGTCGTTTTATAGTAGGCAGTTATGGTCTGCGCAGCAGGATTACCGTCTAAACGCAGGTCGATATTGCTCACACCAGGCAAAACGATGCTTGGATTATTATTTGTTGGATTGATTTGCAGATTGCCTGCAACTTCCATGGCAAATTGCAACCCAGTGTCGCCACTGGTGCCATCGCCATTGAGATTCGCGGTTGCTACCAACTTCACGTAGTTATCTTGGTTGGGACCAAAGAACAGGCCCGCCGCTTGATTGCCCTCAGGCGTGCGCCCAAGGAACATTTCAGTAATTCGGGTTTCGACGCGGAAATTGCGATGGGGATCAAAGCCAAGTTGCAAAGCATTGGCTTGGGTATTGATCGAACCAGCATTGGTGCCTTCGGTAGTGATGATGTTGGTAAAGCCACCAGCAGCACCAACCGCAATCTTGGCTTCGGCAGTACGGGTTACGCCGTTGGTAATTTGCACCCCGGTAAAGCCAGTGTTGGCAACTTTGCCCAATGGTGCATCGCCAGGATTCCAATTGAACTCGATTGGCAATTTGGTATTCGTGCCGTTGGCCGCATCGAAATACAACTGATCGTTGACATCAAGAATTCCGTCGTTATCATCGTCGGGATCAATCAAATCGGAGAGCATATCGCCATCAAAATCGTTGGGAACGCTGGCGCGGCTACACAGGTTGGTGCCATTTTGATCTTCATCAAAATCGGAGTAGCCATCGTTATCGCTATCGACCGCACTGGAGTATGGCGGCGGCGGCGGACAATTGGGCAAATCTTCTGGCTCAAGGATAGTAATTGCATCGCTGCCAAATTCGGCCACGTAAATCACGCCCTTGGCATCAGTTACCACATCAAGCGGTTGATTGAACTTGGCCAAGGTTTGGATGCTGGTGGGACTACCATTAGCATCGAGTTGCACGCGGCTCACATCTTGATTTTGGCCATAGGTTGCCACAATCAAATTGCCTTGCAACGCGCCACCAAAGGCATTGCTAATGTAGGCCGTGATGCCGTTGGTTGATGGCCGGAAATCGTAGGTCAAGGCTGGCGGATTGTAGTTTGGCGGCGTTGGCAAGCCTTGAGCATTGCCATTATTGAGCACACATTCGCCACGGGCTGGGTTGGGATGCCCACCATACGAGCCTTGGGTCACAATTTTGAGCGTATCGGGCAAATAACGGGGGTTGATTTCAACGCCACCAGGGCATTGAGCTGCGCTTGGCGTATCGCCATAGCCATCGTTACCGCCGTTGACATTGGCATAAAACTTATTGTTCAGCCAAATAAAATCATAAACATTGCGATAGCCAGTTGCATAAATTTCAAACTGACCAGCAAAGGGAGTCATGGCCGAAGCGCTATTGACGTTTTTAACATCAATCCCGGCGCTTGGAAAGCCTGCGCTGCGCACATTGGCGCGCAAAATTGCCGCCGAAAGATAATATTCGGCCAAATTGCTGAAGTGAGCGCTTGGCGCACCATTATTGGTGTTGCTCGACGACGAAATATACATCCAGCCATCTGGCCCCCAGACGATGCTGTTGGTGCTGTGGTTTTCGCGTGAGCGGGGCAAGCCTTTGATGATGTCGGTTGAAGTAGCAAAATTATTGGTGCTGACCAATTTGCTAATCGTGCCCGAGCGGGTGTTGATTTTCTGCGAGGTTGTATCGCTGTTGTAGCCATAGCGTGGGTCGCTATGCGAAACATACAAAATCATGTTCGCTGGCGTTGAGGCTGGATCAAACAAAACCCCAATTAGTTGGCGGCCATTAACCCCAGTTGCTGGCGAGCCATCTTCATTGGTATTGGGATAATTGTAGATAGTTTCGATCACTTGGACGGCGGTGGCTTGATGGGTGGTTGGATTGAGCGTAATTGCAAAAATCCGCCCATTGAATTGGCTGACATACAAGCGCCCGTCGGGGCCAAACACCATGCCGGTTGGGCTATCGAAGAGCGAAGCACCAGTTAATGCAGAGCTGGAATTGAAAATTGTTTGGCGAAAAAAACTAATGCTGCCAGAATGTACATGTTGGCGCTCAGGATTATAGCTATATTGAATCGTCGAGCGCGTTTGAGCGGCGGCATCATGAGTCGCTGGTTGCAGCAACCACCCCCCAGTCAATAGACTGAAGAGCACTATCATCACAACCACACGGGCATGAAACTGTCGTTTGATCATCACAAATCCTTTCGAGAACATGAGCGAGCGCAGATCAACCTGCTATGCCAAATTCTTGCTGGTGCTACGCCTATGATCGTGCCGAGATCAGCGAGGCATGTCAAGCGACAGGTCACGTTGGGCGGGAATGTGGTGACATCTTAACAATTGAAGCCATACACCAGATGGCATAACGCTCATAACTCGTCCTCTGATTGTGAACTATAGCGCATAGCAGCATGCTTGTCGTGGGAATTATGGCCTATACTCAGGCGCTATTTCTGTGAGGAGCCACACTCCACCTTATGGGTGAAGCATGGGTGATAAAAGTTAAATCTATTTAACCTTTTCGGCCCATTACAGCACATCCACACACTCAAGCACTGTTCAAGCCGCTTATGATCACCGCATCTGCCTATCAAGTAACTCTATTACAGCATATGGTTGGTTTTTTGTGCGCACGGTTTTTTAAGAATTAAGCCTGTGCCGACCCAATATTTCGAGCAATTTAGCCGAAAACCCACGCCATGCGCTAGAATAGCAACAGACTTTCATTCGATGCTGCATGAAAGTGACATTACTAGGAGGTTCTTGTGCTAATCGATCTTATCGGTGTCCCGCTCGATTTGGGTCAAGGGCGGCGTGGCGTGGACATGGGACCAAGCGCAATTCGTTATGCAGGCTTACGTCCACAATTAGAGGAGCTTGGTCATACCGTCATTGATCGAGGCAACCTGACGGCCAGTATTGCCGAAACCCTACCCGTGGGCGACCTCACCTTGCGCTATTTCGAGCCAATCCGCGATACATTAGTCCAATTAGCGAGCGAAGTTGACCAATCGTGTAGCCAAGGCCATGTGCCGGTTGTGCTCGGCGGCGACCATAGCATTGGCTTAGGCTCAGTCAGCGGTGCTGCTCACAATCGCGATATTGGGGTGCTCTGGATCGATGCCCACGGCGATTTTAATATTCCCAGCACCTCGCCATCGGGCAATATTCATGGCATGCCCTTGGCGGCGCTGTGTGGCTATGGCGACGAACGCTTGATCCACTTGAGCGGCCAGCGTCTCGCAAATTCAATGATCAATCCGCATCATGTGGCCTTGGTCGCGGTGCGCGATCTCGACCCTGAGGAACGCCAACTCTTAACTGAGGCTGGGGTGCAGGTGTTTGCTACCGAATATATCGATCGCTATGGGATGTATGAAACCATGGTGCGGGCAATCAGCGTTGCCAATCAAGGCCGTGATGGCTTTTACGTGAGCTTCGACCTTGATGTGCTTGATCCAGCGGTTGCGCCCGGGGTTGGCACACCAGTCCCTGGGGGCATAACTTACCGCGAAGCCCACTTGGCAGCCGAGCTAATCGCCGAATCAGGACGCATGATTGGGCTGGATATTGTTGAGGTCAATCCGATCCTTGACGATCGCAATCGTACGGCAACGGTTGCGGTTGAAATTGCGCTTTCAGCACTTGGCAAGCGGGTTTGGCACAAACAGCAACCACGCACAGCACTCTAAATCTTAAACAACAAAAGCGGGGTGCATGCCCCGCTTTTGTGATCTCCAAAGGAATAAAGTTATTCAGCGCGAATTGCGTAAGGCAGCCAAACCGACCACTGCACTTGGGCTGGCGCTTCAACCACAACGCTTGTGCTTGCAGAAAGCGAGTTGGTGGTGTTGCTTGCGCGCACCGTAACCGTGTAATTGCCAACATTAGCATAGCGATGGCTCAAGTTGGTGGTTGTGGTTGTCACATCCGTTGAACCATCACCAAAATTCCAAACATAACTTACATTCGTGCCAGCCGTAATCGTGGCCTCGAAATTGGTAGCTTGGCCAACAACCGTTGGGCCATCGTTGCTCACTGCCAAGCCAGCAACTGCTTGGGCTGGTGGTGCCGATTTACGCACCATAATCAAGCCGCGCGAAATATCGCTAATCAGCAACGTGCCGCTTGGCAAGTAGGGATAAACGCCCCAAGCACCATCAAAGTTGGCAGCATTGCTCCCCGGATAGGTATCGATGAAGGCTGATTCTTGGATGCTATTGGGGTTGGTTACATCCAAAATCGTCAAACCACGCAAGTAATTCGACATGTAGTAGTCGTTATCGATTGTATAGCCGTTGTGGTCGATTGCTTTGGTTGGGCCATCCCAAACTGCGCTAATGGTTGGGTTATCCAAATCGTGAATATCCATCGTGCGCACGCGGGTGTTATGGCCTTGATTTGATTCATCCAATTCATCTTGGATGAAAACGTACATTTTATCGTCGCTATACCAGCCAGAGTGCGTGTAGCCGCTGCCCGTATAAGGCCGTGAGCTAATGTGAAATGGATTGGCCGAATCGGTAATATCCCAAATTTCGACCGACGATTCGCTGAAATCGAACATGATTTCGCACGAGGCTTGGTGACCAGGCGCACATGCTGAGGTTCGCGAATCGGTAATAATCATACTGGTATCGTCGTGGGTGTAGCTGACATTCGTATCTGGCACGCCACTATCAATAATTTGCGGCGTAAGTGGATTGCTAATATCAAACGCACGGAATACGCCTGAGCTCAAGCGGCTGCCGTTTTTGCCCACGCCGTTCATGTAGAGGGTAGCAGTTTTGCCGGGCAAAGCCACATTGGTGCTGTAATCAACGTTTTTGATGTAAACGGTATGCGATGAGCCAAAATCAGCGGTGTAGGTTGCTGCCAAACTCACCGAAGGATTGGGATCGCTCAAGTGGTTGAGATCAACGATCTGCAAGCCTTGGCTGCGATTTTCGGTCGAAAGGTAGGCATAGGCATTCCAGCGATTTTGGGTTGTGTTGAAATATTGATATACCTTCACTTCGCGCCATTGTGAGTTATTGCCTGGCACGGTGCCAATCACAACTGGATTGGTCGGATCAGTTACATCAACCACACCTGTGCCATTGTTGACCCCAATAACCGCATATTCGCGATTGGTGTTGAGATCGACGTGGCCCCACAAGTTGCTGCCATCGGTTGCGCCAACAGTATTAACCTTAAAACTTGAGAGTGGAACACTGCCCAAGAAGTCGATGCCACGGCATTCGAAATTGCCAGCCATGCCATTGACACATGGTTGGGCGGCACTTGGGGTTTCCAACTCGGTTGGAATTTGAATTCGATTAAGTTCAGGTGTATCGCTACCATCGCGATCTTCAACCCGCGCAAACCCAATCGCTGCCAACTTTTCCCGGTAGCGCGTCGGAATCCCCGCCACATAGGTTGGATTGGCACTAGGATCTTGCTCGGTAAAATTATCGCGAGCGCTATAGCCACCGCGCACTGGAATTTGGCGGCTCAGCAATAAACCAACCGAACGAGCATCAAATTGATAATCACCAGCAGCAACCCGAATTTCATCGCCCTTGCCAGTGCCACGATTAATTGCATATTCGATGGTTAAACAGGGCTGCCAAATCTTCGAACAATCACCTTCATCTCTGCCGAACGGCGCAACATAGATCTTATGATCATGATTGCTATGCGCCGAAATCGAAGCAATTGGCGCTAACACAAACGCTGCCACCACTGCAAAACCAACCGCTAACGAACGCGACCAACGTCCATTGTGTGTGTGCATGCCAGAACCTCACTGTAGGACCATCGGAGAAAATAGGGGCCGCCTTTGGAGATGCCCTATTATACGCGATTCTTAATATGTGTATAATATTAATGGTTTGGCATGCGCCACTCGTTACTCTATAGGTTTGGCGGAAATTTCTATGGCAGATCGCGAACAGATTCGGCTGACCGAGCTAGCTTCTTGCGCTGGCTGAGCGGCCAAAATGGGGGCAGGGGCTCTCAGCAATTTAATTAGTAGCTTGCGCTTACCAACCAGTCCGCAGCTGTTAGTTGGCCTCGATGTCAGCGATGATGCGGCGGTTTATCAAATCAATCAGCAGCAAGCGTTAGTCCAAACGGTGGATTTCTTTCCACCGATTGTTGACGATCCCTATAGTTTTGGGGCGATTGCTGCTGCGAACGCATTGAGCGATGTCTATGCAATGGGCGGCAAGCCAATTTTGGCCTTGGCAATTGCAGGCTTTCCACGCGATCTGCCGCCAACCATTATTCAAGCAATTATGCAAGGCGGCGCAGATAAAGTTGCCGAAGCAGGCGCAGTGCTGGCTGGCGGCCATACGATTATTGATAATGAGCCAAAATATGGCCTCTGCGTGACTGGCTTAATCGATCCAGCACTCATCACCCGCAAAGCTCAAGCTCAAGCAGGCGACCAACTCTATTTGACCAAAGCACTTGGCACAGGTGTGATCAGCACCGCCAGCAAGCGCCAAGTTGGCGATCCAGCCGATCTCGACTTGGCAATCGAAAGCATGCTCAAACTCAATCGACGGGCTGCGGAGCATATCGCAGCAGTTGGCAGCATTCGCAGCGCCACCGATATTACCGGCTTTGGTTTGCTCGGCCATGGCTTGGAGTTGGCGCGCAATAGCAAGGTGGGGCTGCGGATTAATAGCCAAGCATTGCCGCTGCTCCAAGGAGCCTATCGCTATGCCCAAGCAAGCATCATGCCTGGTGGCTTGCATACCAATCGTGCTTATGTCGAGCAACAAATTCAGGTCAACTATGCTGAAACAGTTGATCCGGCGCATCAAGCCTTGTTATACGATCCACAAACCTCTGGGGGATTATTGATTGCGGTGGCTGCTGAGCATGCGGCTGCGCTCGAACAGCAATTTGCCCAAGCAAGCGACCAACTTTGGCCCATTGGCGAGATTATTGAGCAACAACTAATCGAAGTTCTTTAAACGAGCACCATCGATAAAGCTCCACAGCACATCATGGGCAAACAGCATTAATTCAAAGCATCAGCTTATGGTTGGGGATGCGAATCGATTTCAAGCCAGCCAAGCCCATTTTGTGGAGCCTGAAGCGCCAAAACGGTATATTGCTGTTGATTAATTGTCACCGCATCACCAACTTTAACCTGCTGTTGAACCCCGGCCTGCGTGCGCTCAGTGCGAATTTCAACAGTCATCAGATCAGTCGCTTCATCATAACTTTTAATTCGCACCCAATGCTGCGCAAACTCTAAATGAGGAACACCATAGGGCAAAATAACACTATCGGGCTTGGTTTGGGGATAAACAATTGGTTCAGGGTTAGTATCAGGAATTGCTGGATTGGACATTCCACATGCTCCTACTAAAATTAATATGCTTGTAAGCACAACAATTGAAGAAACAATACGCATAAAAATCAGTCCTTTTCGTTAATCGAAACCTGCTGATAATGCTTTTTAAATTCATCGAAACTAATTGTTGGATGCTCATAGCCCCAAGGATTATACATGGTCACAGTTTGCTTATTCAGATCAATGCTTTGAATAACATAGGCATGCCGAGCATCAACATCACTTGGAGGGTTTGAAAGCGACTTGTATGTACCAGCAGTAATGGCATCACCACTATCTAAGCGCTGCTTAAGTTGGGTAAAATCAACTTTTGACCCATTGATTTGTGAGGAATCCTTTCCAGTCAAGAGCGCCATAAATTCACCAGGATCTCCATAGGCAATCGCCGCAAAACTCCCTTTATGTTGAGCATACGCCTTTTCAATTAACATAGGCCAAATTTCTGAATCATTACTAAGTTGCGCATAGGCTGGGGTCTTACCATCTTTTGCATAAACAAAATCATTTGTAACTCGTACTTCAACTTTTGAGCGTTTACCAAAAAAGCCCAAAAACCCTTGCTCAGGATAAAAAGTTACAGTATATGTCCCATCGCCATTGTCCCGAATAGCATTCCGAATGACATCAGGATTTGTTTTGGCAATCGCTGCTAATCCAGCCATTAAATAACAATCAGCAATCAATCCCTGATTAACATCATCGAACGCAATAGCATCACTATCACCAGAACCTTTGGCAAAGGCTGGTTTATCTACTTTTCTATATTCAGGGTTACGCACTTCTGTACTTTTTGCTGCTGGATTGCCATACATACCAATGGTTGGCAGATTAATCTCGTCAAAGGTTTGGTTAAAGAGGCTTGCAGCCTCAATTTCAGCCTCACGGAGCAGACCATTAACATTTAATGTAACTTGTTGCGCGGTGATTAAGACGGCTTTGAGTCGGCCCAAGGCTGGAAAAACATTCGTTTGCATTTCATTGAAAAAATGGTTGGCAGAGTCACCTTGCCAATCACACAGCAATTGCTGATACAACTGATTTAATTGTTGATCCAATTGAAGCACTACCTCGGCTTGGCGTTGGAAACGGTGGCTCAGTTCGCGCATGCGTTCATACTCAATCAAGACAATCGGAGCTGGCATAGATGGACTCCTTGCTGAGGATTGAGAAACAATCAAGATTGTATGCAGAAAAGGGGCAACAAGCTGTTCAATCAATTACATAGCATCATACCAAAAGCTTCAAACAATTGTCAATAACATAGCACTATAATTCAAGATAAACTTCGATAATTGATGCTAATGTTAGTTAGGTAAAAAACCCGCTTCCATCGGATGGAAACGGGTTTGAGGGGGAAACAAGACTTGTTTAGATCAACAGTAGGTTCTAGCCCAACACCCTTGGATCAACCGTTTGATCGACTAAATCGAGAAATTCACTGATTGTTGGCAAGGTTATCGACGCGATCGGTTCATCAGCAAACCTGCCAACACGCTCAGCAATTTGTTCAAACTCGCGCAACGAAGCAGGATCAGGTTGATGCTCCTGATTGTAAGGGTCTTGCATGCGTTCAGCAAACGCCAGGGCTTGGCTGGCCAAATTGGGATACAGCTCCGCCAGAATCGCTGCCAGCGTCAACATTTCATCGCCCGATTGCTCCAAGTTTTGGATTTGAGCCTGAAGATCGAAGACAGGTCGCAACAGCTGAAAAGCACGCTGCAGTTGACCATACTTATACCAAACCCGTGCCAACGAGCCTTGCACCCCAGGAATGAGATTGCGAGCATCGTTTTGCAAGGCCAGATTCAGGGCTTCATCAAGCACTTGTTCGGCCAATGCCAAATTATCAATTGCACAGGCCAAAATGCCACGCGAACTCTGACAGAGGATAATCCCAACTTGATGACCAATCGTGCGGTTAATGTGCAAGCTTTGCTGATAGCAACGTTCAGCATCATCAAAACGGCCCAAACCAATGTAGGCACTGGCCAAATTGCCGAGCGCTGCTGCCTCGCCAGAATGATCATTAATTGCTCGCCAACGCGCCACAACATCCTCGCCAAGTTCAACTGCTTGTTGATAATGGCGTTGTTGATAGGCCAATGATGCGAGATTGTGCAAGGCGCGGATTTCGCCAAAGCTATCGCCAACTTGTTTAAACAAGGCTTGACCACGCTCATACCACAGTCTAGCATCAGCGTGATCAGCAAAATATTGGGCGCAAATACCTGCGGCAATTGCGGCTTTGGCGCGCACTGCTGGATCAACTTCGTGCTCGCGCAACCATGCTTGGCCAATCCACGTGCGGGCTTCTTGGGCATAGCCTTTGGTAAACCAAAACAACCACAGCGAGCCAGCAATTCGCAAGGCTGTGGCAGGATGTTGCTCGACAGCCCAATCGAGCACCGAACGCAAGTTGTAAATATCGCTTTGCAAGCGCGCCATCCACAGCGGTTGTTCAGCTCCAAGCAATGGTTTTTCGGCGCTTTCGGCCAAGTGGGTAAAATAGGCACTATACAAGCGTTGCAGATGATTGGCTTCACGCCGTCGTTGCAAACGCCCTTCAGCATACGAATGCACAGCATCGAGCATCAAATAGCGCTGCTCGCCATTGGGCAAGGTTTCGAGTTGAACCAACGATTTATCGACCAAGGTTTGCAAGCCTTCAACCACATTAATTGGTACATCGGGAATCCCAGCACAAATCGCCTCAGCTGATTCCAGCGTCCAGCTGCCGCGAAAAATCCCCAAGCGAATAAACAAAACTTGCAGCGTCGGCGAAAGCAACCGATAGCACCAATCGAGCACCGGCCACAAAATTTCTTTACGTTGCATGGTGCTATTTTTATCAATCATGGCAGCGCCTAAGCGCAAATGATGACGCACCATGCGCACTAAATCCGACGGCGGCAAGCTGCGACTATGGCTCGCAACCAATTCCACCGCCAAGGGCAAGCCTTGCACCAAACGACACATTTCGGCAATTGCTAGGGCTTGGGTTTGGTCGAATTTGAGCATCGGCTGCAAACGGCGCAAGCGTTCGCTAAACAACTGCACCGCGCCATATTGCATAATTTCGTCAGCACTCAAATGGGCATCTGCCGCCGGAACACTCAATAATGGCACGCGATAGATCGTTTCAGCAGCCACATTCAAAGCTACTTGGCTGGTTACCAAGACCGTTAATTGAGGCACTGCTGCCACCAAGGCTTGCACATCAGAAGCAGCTTCAATCACATGATCGATATTATCGAGAATTAAGAGGCTTGGTTGGGGGGCAAAATAATGAGCAATCGTCGCTATTAATGGTTGATCGCTGGACGGAGCAATGCCAAGGCTTTCGGCAATTGTGGCCAATACCAAGCCCGCCGCCCGAATCGGCACCAATGAGACAAAAAAACTGCCGCCAGCAAAGTGGTCTGCATAGAATCGGGCACAATCGACGGCCAAGCGCGTTTTGCCTGCGCCACTTGCGCCAACCAAATTAATTAAGCGCTGGCCTTGGGTCAGCAAGGCTCCAATTTCAGCAGTTTCAGCATCACGCCCAATGAGCGCAGTGGTATATCGTGGAAGGAGATCGGAATGTTCTGTCTGCATCTACACACCAATTGGTTTCTGCTAAAGCCATCAACATTGATAGCAGCCATGCGGCATTGCATGGTGAGTTGTCGTGCATAGCCCGATTGCTGAGCCGTTGCATTGGTTAATCATACACGAAAATCTGGCTTAAATGCACTAGGATGGCTAGGATTGTTAATGTTGGGGATTGGGGAGCGGTTGTTGGGGGCTAGGGGTCAGGGGCCAGGCTATGGGCTTTGGGCTAGCGGAAGATAATCAAATCAATCTGTGGGAATCTGTGGCAAAAATCGTTCTTCGTGCTCTTCGCGTTCTTCGTGGTTTCAGTCCTTCGTGGTTTGCTACGCGCATTACACAGCAATCCCCGTAGAAATACTCCACGGGGATTGCAGCTGATTAATCAGTTTAGCGCTTGTCGGCAAGCCATGTGCGGGCGGCGTTGGTAGTAAATGGTGCAAGCAACACATTCGCTTCTGGCGTTGCATACGACACGCCAACCAAGCCATAATCGACTTGGCGCTCAATCGCGTTGGCTGGTGCATAGACCTTGATGCTGCTATCGAAATCGTATGAACGTTGGACGACTTCGAGCGATAAAGCCCCAAAATCAGGGTCGTTGCTATACATGCCTAATTGCATTTGATGCAGATAGTTGGCTTCAACCCCAACCCACAAATCAAATTTGAGGTAGCTTGTGCCAGCAGCATCGCTATTGAGCCAAATTTGATATTGCTCGGTTGGCGCACCAGCAATTGGCATTGCCCCCATGTGGGTTACTGGCACATCGCCAGTTGGCGTTTCGGGCAAATCTTCAATTGGCGCGGCTTCGGGCAAACCAGTTGCTTCAATATACCATTGGGTTTCAATTCCGGTGCGGCTATAGAGCGTGCCATCGTAGAGCACCATTTCAACCAAGTCGATATCCGATAAGAAACCAACTGGGCGAATGACCATATAGGCTCGATTGGGGTTTTCTTGTTCGACCTTGGCTACCATCAATGGCTCGCTATTGATTTGCATCAATAATTCGCTGCGACCACTTGATTGGGCTTTAACCGCTGGCAAGCTATCAACTCGTTCAGCAGCGGCAGCTGATAAACTCGTTACCATCACCAATAATGCCACGAGAGCAACACGCATACGTTTCAACATAGCCGATTAGTCCCTTTCACTCAACACAACAGGGCGTTGTGCTCGTACTATGGTACGCCAGCAAGAGTCCTAGGTTACAACAACATAGGTACTATCTTTCAATAGTACCTATATCAACTCAAATGGTAATTTGCTCGATTGCGCTCAGCTGGTCGGCATAGCCAAGCAACGATTGGGCAATATAGGCTGGCACATGCTCGGCCCAACCAAAAATAAAGCTCACATTTGGCTCATCGGGCGGAGCAACCGCGTGCGGATACGGCGCAAGCGTAATCAAAAATGCTTGGGCGTTGGGGTTGATCTCGGCCAAATATTTACGCCAAACACTTATAAAACTTGTGCCCCCCCAGCTATCACTTGCCCATTCCTCGTTATCAGTAACCGCAATTACCAGATCGACAACCTCGCGGCGGGCATACAAATAGGAGATTGGAGCCGAAACTGCCGTACCACCGCCAAATTTCGTGCTAATTTGCTGGATAATCTGCATCAGTTTGGCCTGACGCGAAAAATCCATCTGTCGAATAGTCGTATCAAACGGCAACAGCTGCGCCGTAGGGTTGCTGTGATAGAGCGAGCCGGCGAAAATACCAGCAATATCAACGTAGCGTACTCGTGATTTGGGGTTGAGCGTGCCGCGCATCGAGCCAGAAATATCTGGTGCAATCACCACGCGGCCAGGAATTTCTGGCATATTCACAAAGGCCATTTCGAGCATTTCCACAAGGGTTTGGCGAATCAGCCCTTCGTGCTCGTTCATTGGCAGGAAGGCCATCCAAGCAGCATGCAAGCGAAAGGGCAAAATTTTGGCCCGCCGCAGCGCTTCAAGATCGCTCAAACGGCCAACCACATATTCAATCATTGCCTGATCGTGAAACACACCCGCCCGTTGCAAAGTTGCCAAATGGCGCAGCAAGGCAAAGTAGGGCATTTGCTCCATCAACACCCGCCACAACTCGCGATCTGGCTTAATCGCACCAGTCACAATTTCGTAGGGCAAGCGCCCAGCCGCAACCAAGGCTCGCTGTTCGTTCGGGTCAGTCGTGCGCTTCAATTGCTCCAGCGCAGCGATTTGTGGCAAGAGCGTAGGCGCTTGCTCGGCCCAGGTTTCGCGCCAGCGTTCGCGATCAATCAGATAGCTAAACAAGGCATTGGTGCGATCATCGACTGGTTGCGGGCGCGTGAGCCGCAGCACATCGCGCAAGGTCATGCTGCCAGCGTTCGTGCCACCATATTTAATCGCGTGATATTCGCTCAAGTTCAGCAACCAAGCATTGATTGTTTGCTTAATCGCCCGACCCATGCCAGGCCGAATCTGGCGTGAACGCACAATTTGCACAAAATCTTGCAAATCGCCAGGCGTAAGAATAATGCGCTTGAAAATTTGGCGAAACAAAGCCAAATCGACAGTTGATAAAGCGACCAACCCAATAATTGGCTGAAGGCGCATGCTTCCTTGTTCGCGGGCATAGACCAAGGCTTTCGCAGCAAAAAGTGGGTTAGCGGCTAACATTGCTTGGTGCAACTCCAAGGCCAAGGCATAATTTGTACCTTGCGAGGCATAAAACGTCGAGCCAAGTGTATTGGTCAACAACATTTGCACATAGCGTTCAGCCAAACTGCGTTGATAGGTCGGAAAGCCCTCGTGATTCAGCCCATTAGCCGCATCAGGCGTGCGCGCAAACAGGCGGCGAACAATGTTCATGGCCACCTCCAGGTTATAAGGTAGGGAAAATAACACTTCTCTCGGAAAAAACCATGGCCGAAGTCGAATCACGCTTGCGAATCAAACGCTGTGAATTGGTTTGGGCAACTACATCACATCGATTCGACTCGGCCATGGGGCCACAATAGGGGAGCCTAGCAGGACTCGAACCTGCGACCGAAGCAATTCCTACTATCACCTCGCGAACGAGGAAGTAGACGTAGAAGTCTTTGCTCTACCAACTGAGCTATAGGCTCCATATTAAGGATGAAGGATGAGGGATGAAGGATGAAATCAAACCCACAAATTGTTCCAGTAGCCATCAGCCAAGAGCCGAGGGTTCAGGGTTCAGGGGCTGGGAATCGGTTATTTGTGCAAACCCACTACCCATGCTCCAACCCGCAAATTGTTCCGATAGCCCATAGCCTAGAGCCAATAGCCAAATCTGCTCTGCGCCTCTGCGTTAAAAACCTGCTTCGCGATCTTCGCACCCTTCGCGGTTCCAGCTTCGTGGATCATCTCAATCGAGACTAACTCATGGTTACAATGGTTCTAAGAAGCGGCTGATTAAAGCTCGCATTCGCCACGTTAACATTGCACGGTTCCTCAGGTAGCTGCATACGACTCCTTCAAACGGTATGCTGAACGCAAGGCTGCTGAGGAAGAGGCGTGGAACTTCGGAATGAGCGAAGTATGTCCCACAAGCACCTCAGCAAACTCTCACTTGTCTCCCACAAGCAGGCGAGGAAGTAAACGAGATTGAAAATACCACACCTCGCCAGCTCGTTTGTTCTCTCCCACAAGCGCTACGCCATTGATGTTGTAATCAAGCATTGGCTAGCGATTCCTTGGACTAAAGTCGATTCCTGCTCCGCTCGTTCTCTCCCTCAAGCGGTTTTTTTGGCTTTGCCGCGCCATGGCAAGCGCCACGAGGTTGTTGGTTCGGGCGCTGTCTCAATTTGCGCCAATTCCAACACTTTACGCACATAGTTGCGCACTTCGCCGTGGCAGGTATCCAAGTGCTTGGCCACTTTGGCGGCATCTTCGACCACCACAGGCACGCGCAAACTTTGGTCAAACCACGAAACAATGCCGGTTACGTCGCGCATTATTTTGGTTGGCGGAGTTAAGCACACCACCCGAACCAACACATCAGCACGTTTAATTTTGGGATGCTGCACCGTAAACATGGGGCTGGCAATATAATTTGCGTAGATCAACACTTTGGCAATCAGCAAGCGATAGCGAAGGCTGTCATCACTGATTGAACCAGTGTCTACGACCCATAAATCCAACCCAGGGCGGGCGGGGTCGAGCGAACCCGCAACAATATCAATGCGGGTGGGATCTTCGAGCGTCATGAGCAAACCTCTCGCTAAAACAAAATAGTCGCCACTGCTGTGACGACCTTAGCATTAGCGTGTGTCAGTACGCGTCACACTAGCGGTCGCCATCCATCCTTCGTCCAACTCATCTCGCCTGCAAAACGGTAGCCTAAATCTACATTACGCAATGAGCCACAATTGTGGGCTATCGGTGAGTAATGGGTGATAGGCTGGCGTTTTGGTTGTGGATTGGTGAGTAGCCGTCGCATGGTGCTCGTTCCTTTCCTATTCGATCTACGAATTTCGGTGATAGGCTCACTATAAACGCAATTAATCAGCCCGTCATCAGCCATCAGGCGGAAATTCCTAGGCAATTAGGCTGATAACAAGGATGAAGGATGAAGGATGAGGGATGAAAAGTCAGAAGTCAAAAGTCAAAGGTCAAAAGGCGAAACGGGTTCAGGGCAAGGATGAGGAATGAAAGTAAATCATTCGTGTCATTCGTGCAATTCGTGGCTAAAAAAACTTCGTGGATTAGCATTTACCGCAGAGGCGCAGAGAAGTATGGTTGTTGGCTGAAGGCTATTGGCTAGCGGAGATTGCGTGGAGTTACCAACAATTGTTCCGCTAACCTAGCGCCACAAGCCTAGAGCCTTCGTGCTCTTCATGCTCTTCGTGGATCAGCATTTAACCCATAGCCTATAGCCTATAGCCACATCTCTTAGACACGGTTATTTTCGACACTTCTATCTCAATCCTAGCCCCTAATCTCTGACTGCTGACCCCTCGCTTATTCCTCGCCCAACACAAAGCGCCGAATGCCATAGGCAGCGCCATCTTCGGCGAGCGTTGGCAGCGTATGATTTGCTGCCGCTAAAGCAAAACGATCAGCATTGCCCATCGCCATGCCAAAGCCCGCCCAAGCCAACATCGAAGCGTCGTTCTCGCGGTCGCCAATTGCGGCAACTTCTGCTTGCGCAATGCCAAGATGTTCAGCCAAAACTGCTAAGCCAACCCCTTTGGAGCTACCAATCGCCGAAGCCTCGCCAAAATGGTCGTGCGAGCGAAAAATTTCCAAGCGGCCTTTCCAGCGTGCACCCCATTCTTGCATCGTGCGCTCTAACTCTGTTGGATTAGTAATCCAAACCAGCTTGGTAACAGGCTTTTGACGCACAATTTCCACCAAATTTGGCACCACATTCACCGGAATATCAACCAGCGAAAAGCCTAAATATTCTTCAACCTCTGGGCTGCGCTCGACAATCCACAATTGATCGTCAATATAGGCCTGAATATACAAGCCCTCTGCTAAGGCCAATTCAACCACTTCGGCGGCCAAATCGGAGGGCAAAGGGTTATCGTAAAGCACCGTACCATCGGCGGTTTGCACGTGCGCACCTTGGTAGGTAATTAATGGCGTGGTGATGTTGAGCATATCAGCAAATGGCTGAGCAGTACGAATCATCCGGCCAGTTGCAATAGTGACATGCACGCCAGCAGCCTGGGCATCGGCAATCGCTGCTTTAGTGGCGGCGCTTGGCTCTAAGCTTGCATCAAGCAAGGTTCCATCAAGATCAAGCGCTAATAAACGATAGTTGGGCGACATGAAGTATCCTCTAAAACGCAACAACGACGTGCAGCTAGTATACCGCAGCGTCGTTGAGTCGATATTCTCGAATTGATTGCTAGTATAACACCATCAGCGCTCCTGATCCTTGGGCGGATCAAGATAGATCATTGGCTGCTGACTTGGATCGGCATAGACAATCGGTTGCCCTTGAAACAATGGCTCGTTTTCAACCGGCACGGGCTTGATTAAGCGGTCTAAACGCCCAATTAATAACGCATTGCCAATGTAAATTGTTATTGCGAGCAACACCAAATAGCTGACAATTAACAGCATATCGAGCCATGGATTAAAATCTTTCGCCAGCAGAATCCGCACCATAATCAGGTAGAGCCAACGGCCAAGCACCATTAATCCTGCTTGCCAAGCAACCTTGCGCACCACTGCTTGCTCATCGAAGAGCAATAATAAAGGTAGCAAGCCAATCACGACTGATACAATTGGCAGCAGGGTTTGCAATGGAGCATTGGTGTTTACCAACTGATACTGCTCAACACTGATGAGGTTATTTTGCCAGACCCATCGTAGGAGCACTGGATAAACCACCAGCAGCATGATGATCGTTACAACTGGCTCAATCACAACAATGCCCAACAAATGGCGCATGCGTTCGATTGAGCTTTTTTTGCGTTTCGCCAACCAAATGCCAAGCGCAATCGCCAGCCAAAGCACAAGATAAATGCCTATAACCATACAATTCTCCCAAGTAGCTGTTTAGGCAACGCCACTTTGCGACATTGCACCTTCCAAAACATGCTGAAACGCATCCATATCGGCGTTCAAATTGCTCAGCCGCTCGGCAACTTCTTGCGAGGTTTGGGTCGCGCTCGAAGCCTCGGATGCCCGCAAACGCACGGTTTCAGCCAACACATTATCAAGGTTGGCAGCAATATTTTGCAATTGCGCCGTAATCCGATCATAGTAGGTTGCCAAGGCTTGGGCATTTTGCTGGCGATCAATCAAGGCGGCGCGAGTTTCTTTCAATTGATCAACGGTATAACTGTCTTTGGTCATGGCAATCCGCTGATCAAGATTATCGATTTGCGGTTGCAAGCCATGTGGTGGCGAGGTATACAAATATTGCTCGATCAATTGGCCTTTATCAGCTAAGCCATGGGCCTGTTGATACAATTCATTAGCCTGCTCGGCAATTGGCTGCAACAGACGTTGCAACGGCCCAGCAGTTACATTGGTCGAGCGCGTAATCTCGCGGCGAGTATGATCAATCGTATCCAAATGCGATTGAAAGGTGCGGCTGGTAATTTTGGCCAATTTTGGTGCTTCGGGCTTTTGGGCCAAAATATTGGGGTCGCTGGCCAACGCCCACAGCATCAAACCATAGGCAATAATTGCAACCACAATCAACCAAGGATAAATCGTCAGCGACATGGCAATCCCAACCGCCAAGACAACTAAGGGCAGGGGCTTGGTGGCCGCAACACGTAACGGGTGGCGTGAGTTCATAAAGCTACGTCCAATCTCTAGAAAAATTGCTCCGCTGGTTAACGTTTAACACTTGGTTCAATCGAATTCCACAAATCGAGCACCGCTTTAATGGTGGCTGCATCTGGCTCGGCTGCCAAGTTGGCGATGCTCATTTGCACGCCAGCGCTTTGGTATTTTACAAATGGCGAATCGGCTGCATCAATTGCGACATCAGGGTCGACTGGGCGAAAGCCTTGCTGCACAGCAGTCGTTTGTTGGTCTTTTTCCAAGAGAAATTCACGGAGCAAACCAGCAGCTTCGCGTTGATCAGCGCTACTCCACGAGGCATCCAAAATGGCCAAGGGATGGTCGCTGTATAAATTTTGCGGTGGATACAGCAACAGCAATTTGCCAAAGCGGCCCTGCGATTTAGGCAAATATTCTAAGGCTGTGCTTTCATAAACGATAGCAGCCCCATAATTAGCTGGACCAACCTGCACCATTTTTTGCATGAGCGAGCCAGTGCTTTCAGCAAATTGTTCGACATTTTTGGCATAGCCTTGCAGCCATTCGACAAACTTGGGATCGCTAATATCAGCAGCGGTTAAGCCGTTAGCTTTATTATGGTAGGCATAGGCCATCAAAACCCAGGCTTGAAACCCGCTATTCGAGGTGGTTGGGCTGGTTTGGCTCATGAGAATTTTCTGGCTACGCGTCGGCAGCAATACGCCATCGTGCAGCGCTTGCCAAAACTGCGCATCCTGCGATTTGACCAGCTTCGATGCGGGCGAGCCTTCGTAGGCCACCAGCACTAGCGGCGAAATCAGCAACGGCTGAGTATCGGCAGCCAAATTGGTTTTGCCATCAATTTGGGCCGCATTAATTTGAGTAATTTGCAAGCTACTTGCTGGGCTGATCGCGGTTGGGCGCAAACTGCCAGCCTCCAGTTGGCTCACAATCTCCTGCGAGCCGCGTGAAATCAATTCGACCTGAATTGGCTTGCCATCGACCGTGGGCTTGGTCGCGAGCCATGTATTAACTGTTTGCTTGAGCCAAATATCTTTTTCACTGCTATAGACTATTTGGAGCTTAATTGCCTGACTTGGGTCGGGCGTGCTCGGCATTCTCGTTGGTAAAATTGCCAACGGAGCTGAAGAATCCAGCCAGCCGTTGCTGACGGCTCCAACGACGAATGCACAAATCAGAAAAAAGCCTATTGCAACCACCCATGCCTTACGCATAACAACTCCGTTCTATCCAAAGATCAAGAATGCTCCAATGTTATGGTTTTGTTAAGCAAAAATAGCATTTCAGCCCATTAGAATGAGCAATTTATCTACGCCATTCACTTGGTTTTGTTACAGCAAGTCTAGTGCAACGAAGCTTAAAAAGCTAGCCCAAAAATGGGCAAATGCTGAGCATTGGGTGGCTGCGGGGGTTTGATTTAGGCCAAATTCACGCCATGACCAGCAACATTGGGTAAGGTTAAACGTCCGCCAGCCTGTTCAAAGCCACCAACAAACGGGTGTTCAGCAATAAACAGCGGGGTATCCAAATCAACAAACTGGAAATTGCCATTGCCAGCTGCCAGATTGGCCGAGAAGCTCATGGCCAAAATGCTTTCGACCATGCCGCCAATCATCAAGCCTAAACCTGCCGCCTCGGCAATCGCAATCATGTTCAAGGCTTCGGCCACACCAGCCTTCATCAATTTAATATTAATCACCGTGGCAGTGCCTTCGTGAGCAATGCGCAACACATCGCTGGCCGAGCGCGCCGATTCGTCGGCGGCAATTGCAACGCCCGCTTGAGCGCTAAGCTTGGCCATGCCAGCCCAATCTTCACGTGGCAATGGTTGCTCAAAAAGCGTCAGCGGAATCGCTTCTGCCTTGCAAGCAGCGCAAAAAGCTAATGCGCGCTCAACATCATAGCCACAATTGCCATCAACAATTAATGGTGAATCGGGCGCAGCGTGATGAATTGCTCGCACTCGTGCCAGATCGTAGTCAACATTCTCGCCAGCTGTTTTAACCTTAATCACGTTAATTCCACGGGCAACAATTGCTTTGGCCGAAGCTGCGGCATGGGCCTCATCACCAGCGGTAATTGTCATATCAGTTTCGAGCTGCTGGCTCATACCACCAAAAAAGATGTGCAATGGAACCTTGTAGTGGCGGGTTAAGGCATCAAGCATGGCCATTTCGAGGCCACAACGAGCAGCCGCCGCCTCGTGATCGAGCTGATTGAGCAGCAAGGCTAACTTTCGCCATGCCCGCACATCTGCGCCAAGCAGGCTTGGTTGTAAGGCTTGGACGGCAATAAGGGTGCTCGCTTGGGTTTCGCCGCTGACCGCCGGAAAAGGAGCCGCCTCGCCTAAGCCAAGCGTACCATCGGCTAATTCGATTTTGATTAACACATTGGCCGCAACCGCTTGGCTGCCGCTGGCAATGGCAAAAGGCTCGGTCAAGGGCAAATTGATCGCTTCAGCACTGATTGTGCGAATTGTGGTTGGTAGCATAGCGAGGCTCCTATCCTACAAGGCTATTTGATTGCTTGTATTATAGCGGCGCTTCGCCCGCAAACCGAACTATTTAAAGCAGCTAAAACACCAAACGCTGGCTGAATATATCAACCAGCGTTTGATCGTTTGGAGGCGACAATGGGATTCGAACCCATGGATCGCGGTTTTGCAGACCACTGCCTTACCACTTGGCTATGTCGCCAACAGGCGGGATTATACCACAGCATCAACTTCACTGCAAGAATGATGAAACTCGTTGGAATCTCACTGCAACAATTCAAAATAGCCCAGCGTCCTAGCTACCAGATAATCAAACAATTGCTTTTGAAGGAGCTACACCAATGACTACGCAAGTTTCGAACCGTTTGACCCGCAGCGCTACCGACCGCCGTTTTGCTGGCGTTTGTGGTGGGATTGCCGAATACTTAGCCGTCGATTCAATCTGGGTTCGCCTGAGCTTTGTCTTGTTGGTTTGGACTGGGATTAGCATTTTGCTCTACCCATTGTTGTGGTTCATTATGCCTCGCGGCGCAGTGAGCTACTTGGCTCAACCAGGCCAAGTTGTCCAACAACCAGTCAACTATCAAGTTGCCCAAAGCGTCGGGGTTCAACCAAGCGTCAATGCTCGGTTCGACCCAATGACTGGCCAAGCAATCAAAGCTGAACCATATCGCTTCGACCCAGTGACCGGTCAACCAGTTGGCCAAAGCATTCCAGTTAGCAACCTTTCAACCCCAGTTGCTTCGGTTAGCCCAGATGTAATCAAAGCTCGCCGCAACTTGTGGCTCAAGAGCGCCTTGGTCATCGGTGGTGCCTTGTTCCTGAGCAGCATCTTGGTCGACATCGCTCCAGTGCTGATTCCAGTTGGCTTGGTCGTTGCCGGCGTGTGGTTGATTCGCAACAACAAAATCTAATTCAAACACCCCAACCGCCCTTGGTGCTGAGCACTGAGGGCGGTTTTTTGTTGTTCATACATGGCAACGATTGAATGCTTGACGCAGCTAGGCTATGCTATGATAGCATTCAGCACAGTGCTTTCGATTTCTTGTGTTTTGGAGGATCACCGACTCATGTCCAGTTTTCTGCTAAACGCTCACTCTGGTTGGCGTTGGATTGTTATGTTGGCGATTTTGGTTGCGGTTGGCTATGGTTTGTGGGGTTGGCTGACCAAACAACCATGGAGCGACACTGCACGCAAAATTATGTTGTTCACCACAATTGCAATTGATATTCAGTTGCTGCTTGGCTTAGCCTTGTATGTTGTCAACAAATCGTGGAGCCAACTCAATCCTGCGACGGTGCGCTTTGAACACCCAACAGTGATGGTACTGGCCTTGGGATTGGCGCATGTCGTCAATACCAAAGTCAAACGCGGTGAAATTCCAGCCGCCCGCTATCGCTTGATGGCGCTCGGCACAATTGCCGTTTTGGTGTTAATTGTGGTTGGAATTCTGCGCTTGCCAGGCAATCGTTTGTTCGGCATGTAGTAATCCACAAAGAACCATTAAAACCAATGCCCTGCTGTGTGTGCCAACGCAGCAGGGCTTTTATTTAATTCATCAAATGCAATACGGCAAAAATCATACTTATACCAAGCGAAGCCCACGCTAATTTTTTATACAGCGCAGAACCTTCATAGCTAGCTTGCAAGCCTGATAGAACAAAAAAGCCGCCCAAAAAGAAAAATTGGCCTGCTTGAAACCAACCATCTTCAGCACCAAAAGCTGCCATCAAACTAATAATCCAGTTAATCCCACCAGCAACGACTGCGAGTATCCGCGTTTCTTTGGTTTGCATAAAGTATCTCTCACTCAAGGAAATTCAATTCAGGTTATGTTACGAGCTAGATTGCCCCATGTTTCAGAGACTCAAGGGTTGGCTATGCAGCCACGAGCTAATATCGGGTGCGGTCAGCGGGCGGCTAAAATGATAGCCTTGGCCATAATCGCAGCCCAAATCGCGCAAGGTTGCCGCTTCTTCGATAGTTTCAATGCCTTCGGCAATCACATTCATAGCCAATTGCTGCGAAAGCATGATAATTGCGCGCACAATTTCGACGTTGCGGCTGCCACCACTCATGGCATTAACAAATGAACGGTCAACTTTGAGCGTATCTAATGGGAAGTGATGTAAATAGCTCAATGATGAATAGCCAGTGCCAAAATCATCAATTGCCAACTTTACGCCCAAATCTTTGATTGCGTCCAATTGCGCCCGCGCCGATTCCAAGCCATGAATCACCATGCTTTCGGTGATTTCTAGTTCCAATTGAGCTGGGGCAATGCCCGTGCGTTGAATAATCTCGCCAAGGGTTTGAATGAGCGCTGGGCTAGCCAATTGGCGCGCCGAAAGATTGACCGAAAGCACCTGCAAGCCAGAGCGTGAATGATCAGCTTGCCACGCCAAAAATTGCTGACACGCAGTTTCGAGCGCCCAAAAACCAATCGGCACAATTAAGCCACTTTCTTCGGCCAAAGGAATAAACTCGTTGGGCAAAATCATGCCACGCTGCGGATGATGCCAACGCAACAAAGCCTCAACGCCAACCATCTGGCCAGTTGGCAAGGCCGTAATTGGCTGATAATGCAAAATCAATTCGTGGCGCTCCAAGGCTCCACGCAAATCAATTTCCAATTGCCAACGCTCAGTCAGTGCCGCATGCAAAGCCCGATCAAACAAAAAGATTTGGCCAATGCCAGCGGTTTTGGCCTGATACATTGCCGTATCTGCTTCGCGCAAGAGCGTTTCGGCCTGCGATTGACCATCACCAAGGGTTACGCCAATGCCCAGCGAGGTATAAATTGGTTTATCGGCCAAAAGCATGGGTTGGCTAAATTGCTCTTGAATGCGTTGGGCATGCTCCAGCGCTTGCTGGGCATGCTGCACCTGAGCCAGCACCACCACAAATTCATCGCCGCCCAAACGAGCCGCCAAATCGGCTGGGCCAAGCGTCGCTTGCAGGCGTTGGGCAATCGTTTGCAGCGCCTGATCGCCCACATCGTAGCCCAAGGCATCATTGACCGCGCTAAATCGATCAACCTCGACAAACAACACCGCAAACTGGTGTTGATCAAGCTGGCGCTGCGCAATCAGGCGTTGTAGTTGAACGACCAAGCTGTGGCGATTGGGCAAGCCCGTTAACCAATCGATTGTTGGTGGCGTTCGATCAAACGCAACAGCTTCACGCTCACGGCAACTGATAATCCAATAGCGACCAACTTGATGCCAACACGATTCTAAAGTGTGCCACGAGCCATCTGCATGGCGATAGCGCAAGGGTTGCCATTGAGTTTGGCTGGTTGGCTGATTCAGGGCTTGCCGCAACTGGTAGTACGAATCGGGGTGCAAAAGTTGGGCGAATGCTGTGCCATTGAGTGATAAATCGCTGTAACCAAGCTGTTGGTTCAGCGTTGGGCTAATTGAAATAATCGTGGAATGCTGATCGATGATTAAGGTTTGTTGACTTTGCGGCCAGTGCCATAAGCTCAATTGGGTGCTAATTTGCAGCGCAGTGCGCCGACGCAGCCAACGCCAGCAAACCCAAACCCCCAACCAGCATACGAGGCCGATTAAGATCAATTCGGTTGGCAAGAAGGCCGCTTGGACAGTCGAATCGGGCAATCGGATGGTGGGTGTTTGAACACTCATGACACCTGCGTGAATCAGCCTAAACCTGCGGTCAGGGCAAATTTAGACATTGGGAACTCAGAGAATTACATCCTACCTGAGTTCGTAGCTTTGTCGAGTAGGAGTTTTACAACTTCTACAGGCGGTTTTTTTGCTCACCTTATGTACTCCAATTGCCCCTTCATGGTTCACTCGTTACTGGGAGGAACAGGGGAATCGGGACTACGCACTTTGTCGAGAATTTGGTCGAGCCGCTCGCGGCTGTCGCTAATTTTCAACACTTCGCGCAGCATTGGCCACAACGGGCTAACCGCGAGCGCAGGTTCATCGGCTTTGCCATTAAACACCGCTTCGGCCAAATTGGAATGGCGGCTGGCCAACAATTCACGGCCTTTGATTTGATCGATAAAGGCTTGGTGTTTGAGCATCAAGGATGCAACGTTATTCGGTGATAAATGGTCGCGATAGAGCGCTAAGGGTGCGCGTGGGTTCAGATTCAATTCTTCAAAACGGCCCAAAATATCGCGGTGCATCTCGCGGCGATACTCAAGGCTAGGCTGCATCTCCTTGCCATACAATTCGCGATAATAGGAAGCGGGATAATTGCCCAAGCGCGAAAGGAGGTCGGCCATGCGTTGGCGATGGCGTTCGTTTGGCTGCCACAAAAATTCCCAAAGCACAAAATCTGGCTGCACATTGGCAATTGCATTCAAGGTCATCGGCAATTGGCGATCAGTATCAGTCAGGTAGGGAATGACTGGCAGCATCGCCACGCCGGTGGGAATTCCTGCGCGTTTGAGCGTATTCAAGGCTTCCAAGCGTGCAGAGGGCGGGGCCACTTTGCCCTCTAATTTTTCAGAAAGCAAGGGATCGATGGTGGGAATGCTCATCACCACAATCGCCAAGCCCTGCTCATTCATGCGTTGCAAGAGGGTCAAATCATCCATCACAGCCAAACTTTTGGTCAAAATCAGCACTGGTTGTTTGGCAACTTGGCAAGCCTGCAACATCTGGCGGGTCAGACGATAGGTTTTTTCGGCAGGTTGATAGGCATCACCAAGGCTAAATGCCACCAAATCGCCGCGCGAAATTGAGCTTAATTGCTCGGCAAAGCGATCGGGCAAATCAACATTAGCGCGGATAACCTCGTTGAATGGCCGCTGACTGAACGACCAGCCATCGCAATAGGCGCACCCAAATTCGCAGCCCACATATGGACCAACTTGATAGGTCGAGAGAAAAAATTCATTAATTGTAGGGCGACGAGGTGCAAGCGCTGGCCCACCAGGGCGCTCTTCAACATAATAGGCCATTAGACGACTCCATGGTGTAGTTATTCTTGCGCATTATACCCAAACTTTGGCCATGTGAATTGCGCTTGCTTAAGCGCGAAACTCGTGGAGCGCAACCTGCTCATGGCGAGGCTCGTACTAAAGGACGAGGGCGAGTTGCAAATTTTACAGTTTCAGTTGGCCCCTGATTCGGATGTACAATCCAAATCACTGATTTATAGTAATGATTAAGCACTGTGCTGATTGGAGAATACAATGCTGCAAGCTCGATATAGTAGTTGGACTGCCAGAAAACTTGAAATTAGCAGCCCTTATCATGCCCCATTCGAAGTGGAATTTAAGGGTTGGCGTGGCACGGTCCAATGGCAAATTGGAGCTAATTTCTATAGCCTTGACAATCCAAAAGCCAAGGGCTACCCCATTCTGATCACAGTCAATGGACAAGAATTAATGCGGATTCAGCGCTTTGGTTTTTGGAAACCAATTCTCGAAGGCCATTATGCCAACCAACCGTTACGCTTTGAGCGGCCATCGGCCTGGAAAAGTACCTATCAGGTGTATCTGAATCAGCAGATCGTTGGTGAAATTAAAACCGAAGGTTTTTGGAATCGGACGATGATTGCCAATTTTCATGATTCACAGCCCTTTGATTTGCAGCTTGGCTGTTTATTATTTGCAATAACAACGTGGCGACGAGAGGCGGCGAGTGCAGCAGCAGCATCGTAAATTAAGCTTGCGCCATCGCTTGCGCCAACGCTTTGGCACGCTACGCTGGAAACTCACATGGTCATATGTGTGGATCAGCGTAGCGCTGACCTTGTTGATCAATACCTTAGCCTTTATCGTGGTTATGGGTGCTGCGCCACCGCTTAATGCGCCCACTCTCCTCAGCGCCGCGCAAAATCATGCAGCCGAATTTAGTGCAGTGCTGCAAGAGCCAACCGATTCGCGCACAATCCAGCAAGTTTTGCGCTATCGTTTTGGCTCGTTGCGCGGCCAGTTTTTGCAAAATAATCTCGAATTGGCAATCAGCAATACGGTTAATAATACGCCCAGCGATCTTTCGCAAGAGATTATTTTGATGCCTGCCGAGGCCTTTACCCCAGAGGCAACCAATGATTTCAGCCAAAGTTATCATTTGCTGCTGCTCGATGCCAAGGGAACGGTGCTCGGTGGCACGTTTCCCCGCTATACCCCTGCTGGCCAACCATGGAATGATTCGGTGATTGGCAATGATCGGCGGGTTGTGCAGGCAGCACTGGCAGGCAGCAACGATATTGATCAGCTGACGTGGACTTATGACAATTATTTAGTGATTGCAACGCCGATTCTTGACCAAGCCAACCAAGTTATTGGCGCATTGTATGTTCGTTCGCGGCCACTGAGCCAAAATCAAGTGATTGTTGCGCTGCTGATGGTGATTATTTTTATGGTTAGTTCGGTTGTTTCGCTGATTGCTAATGCGATTATTGGCATGGTGTATGGCTGGTTTGTGGCGCGTAATTTTGTACGCCGCTTGGTTCAGCTGACCAAAGCCACCGATAGTTTGGCTGCTGGCAACTTGAGCGTGCGGGTCAACGATACGGCCAGCGATGAAATTGGCCAATTAGCCCGCCGCTTTGATAGCATGGCCCAAGAGCTTGAATCGAATGTCAAAATGTTACGTCAACTTGCTGATCGTAATGCGGCGTTGGTGGAGCAAGCAGGCCAATTAGCAATTGTCGAGGAGCGCAATCGGCTTGCCCGCGATTTACACGATAGCGTCAGCCAAGAGCTATTTAGCGTAACGATGTTGGCAGCAGCGGCCCGCAATTTGTTGCCAGCCCAACCAGATAAAGCCCGTAGCCAAGTTGAACAACTCAGCCAAATGGCCCAACGGGCCTTGCACGAAACCAGAGGCTTGATCTTCGCTTTGCGGCCAGCAGCGCTTGGCGATCAAGGCTTGGTTCCAGCGTTACGTCAACTGGTCGAAGAGGCTGCTCGTCGTCAAGGCTTGCAAATTCAGCTAAACATCAACGGCGAACGACGTATTCCCTTAGATCACGAGCAAGCGTTCTATCGCATCTGTCAAGAAGCATTGGCCAACATTACCAAGCATAGCGGGGTTAATAGTGCCAGTGTTAACCTCGAATACGAGGCCCAGCGCACCATTTTAGAAGTCAGCGACCGTGGCCGTGGCTTTGATCTCCAACAGCCACGCAACTCGCACTCGCTTGGCTTAATTAGCATTCAGGAGCGTGCCAATGCAGTTGGCGGCACAGTCGAAGTAACCGCCGCTCCGGGCCAAGGTACAAGCCTGCGCATCGTTGTACCACGCAGCCAAACCGGGCTTCTGGTAGAGCCGCGTTAATAGCACGAAGGGACGGAGCATGCACGAGCAAATTCGAGTTGTTTTAGTTGATGATCATGTTGTAGTACGGGTCGGATTGCGGGCCTTCTTGGATACGCAACCAGATATTGAGATTGTAGGCGAGGCTGCTTCTGGCGAAGAAGGCGTTCAGGTTGTTAGCCAAGTGTTGCCCGACGTGGTGTTGATGGATTTGCTGATGCCTGGCATCGACGGCGTGGAAGCAACCCGCCAAGTGCGCGGAGCCTCACCATCGACCCAAGTAATTGTGCTCACATCGTATAGCGAAGATGAGCGGATTTTTCCGGCAATCAAGGCGGGAGCGCTCTCATATTTGCTCAAAGATGTTGGGCCTGATGCCTTGGTGGCGGCCATTCGCGCGGCGCGGCGTGGTGAAGCGACCTTGCACCCCATGGTTGCCTCGCGCTTGATGACCGAACTTACCAGCTCGCGGCGCTCGCCGTTGGATACGCTAACCGAACGCGAACGCGAAGTGTTGACCTGTATTGCTCGTGGCATGAGCAATGCTGAAATTGCCGATCATTTGGTCATTGGCGAGCGTACGGTTAAAACTCACGTCAGCAATATTTTATCCAAGTTACATTTGCAAGATCGCACTCAAGCGGCAATCATGGCCTTACGTGAGCGCCTTGTGCCGCTTGATGATGAACAAAATAAATAATAACTGCAACATTGAACCCAATGTTAACGTTATACTAACATCGCAGCCTATAGAGGAGCATTCTATGAGTGGAATCGCAATTACCGCTGAAGGATTGACGAAAGTCTATAAAAATGTCCCAGCAGTGAATAATTTAAGTTTACATATTCCAGAAGGTACGATTTACGGTTTCTTAGGCCCAAACGGTGCGGGTAAAACCACCACTATCCGTATGTTATTGGGGCTAATCCGACCAACAGCTGGGAAGGCAGCAATTTTTGGCCA
The DNA here is from genome assembly GCF_016907925.1 of Herpetosiphon giganteus. Taxonomy (GTDB): domain Bacteria; phylum Chloroflexota; class Chloroflexia; order Chloroflexales; family Herpetosiphonaceae; genus Herpetosiphon; species Herpetosiphon giganteus. The sequence continues at coordinate 58,043 of NZ_JAFBCZ010000024.1, forward strand.
TGATATTTTACATGCGCGCAAAAACATTGCACCATATGTTGGGGCAATTGTCGAATCGCCAGCATTTTATACATTTATGTCGGGCTTAGAAAATTTACGTCTTTTAGCCCGTTCTGGTGGTCATGATTTACCGCAAGCCCGCTTTGATGAATTACTTGAATTTGTGGGTTTGCGTGGCCGTGAAAAAGATAAAGTTAAAACCTATTCGTTGGGGATGAAGCAACGGCTTGGCGTGGCAGCAACCCTGCTCAACGACCCCAAATTGGTGTTTCTCGATGAGCCAACCAACGGGCTTGACCCTGCTGGGACGGTCGAAATGCGGAATTTGATTTTGCGCATGGGCCAAGAAGGCCGCACCGTCTTCCTTTCGAGCCACTTGTTGTTTGAAGTGGAACAAGTTTGCTCGAATGTGGCAATTATTCAAAAAGGCGTAACAATCAAACAAGGACGGGTGCGCGATTTGCTGGCTGCTGAAGGCGGCCCAGGCTATGCAATCGAGGCTGCACCATTTGACAAGGCCATGGCCATTTTGAAAGAAATTCCCGAATTAAAAGCCACCAGCTTTGACCAACACTGGATTAATATCAACGCCGAACCGCAGGATGTGCCACAAGTAATGCGCAAATTGGTGCAAGCTGATGTTGATGTGTTCCAAGTGGTGGTGCGCCAACGCTCGCTCGAATCGTTGTTCTTGGAAATTACCGGTAACGGTGGCGCAGCTGCGCCACAACCGTTGGCTGAAGTTGTGGTAGGGGGTCGCTAATAATGTGGAATTTATTTCGTGCTGAATGGACCAAAACCTATAAACGCCCAGCCAATATTGGCTTGTTTATCGTTACCTTAGGTATTATTTTGCTCGGTTTTGTGGGTGCTGTTGGGATCGCACTCTATCAAGGCACAAATAGCGAATTTGGCCAAAATATCAAACAACTAACCATGTTTCCCACTAGCTTGGAATTACCATTAATCGTACTCAGCCAACTTGGCTCGATTTTAGCGATTGTCTTTATGAGCAACAGCATTGGCGCTGAATATACCAATGATACGTGGAAAGTGCTGCTCCCACGGCGCGCACGGCGCAGTGATTTTATTATTATCAAAATTGTGATCTGTTTATTATTTATGACGCTTTTGATCGTCATGTCGCTGATTTTTGGGGCGTTGGTAGCAATGCTTGGAAGTTTAGTGATTGGTGGCGATATTAGCAATATGGATCTATTTTCAGCTTCAGGACTCTTCAAATCGCTGGTACCAATCTTTTTGCAATTGATCGTGTTCTCATCAATTACCTTGTTGGTAACGATGATCAGCCGTTCGACGATTATGGGGATTGTGTTTGGGATTGTGGGAAACACAATTTTTGGAGTTGCAATCAACTTTTCCGAGCTGGTGGCCAAAATTCTTCCCAATGCCCACATTGCGAATCTTGAGGCCAATTGGCTCTATGAAGGTGAGCAAAAAACCATGACGCTCGGCATGCTTGAAGGGTTATTTGGCACTCAAGTATCGTTGACAACCAGCCTCATGGTGGTGTTGGCTTATATCTTTGGCTCGATTATTTTTGGAATCTTGCTGTTTCAACGACGGGATATGGCTGGGCAATAGCTTGTAGCTCTCAAGAGGGTTTGGGCCGTGGTCTTCATTGACCACGGTCTTTTTTTAGCGCAAGGCCAAGAGGTCAAACAAGACTGCCGAGGCGGTTACTTCAACGCCTGCACCAGGCCCGCGTACCACGAGCGGTCGTTCTTGGTAGCGCTTGGTCGTCCACGCCACCAGATTATCAGGGCCTTTGAGCGAACCAAGCGGGCTATTGTTGGCAACTGCTTGCAAGCCAACCCGCGCACCAGCGGGCGAAATCGAAGCAACGTAGCGCAAAGTTTGGCCTTGGGCCACAGCATCAGCCTGACGTTGGGCATAGCCAGCATCAAGTTGCTCAAGCTGGGACATAAATTCAGCAATGCTTAAATCGGCAAACTCAGCAGGATACAATGGTTCAATCGCAATCTCGCTCAAGTTCCATTGATAACCCAAAGTTCGCGCCAAAATCAAGGCTTTGCGGGCAACATCAACCCCGCCCAAGTCGTCGCGCGGGTCTGGTTCCGTCCAGCCCAAGGCTTTGGCTTCACGCACTGCGGCGGAATAGGGCTGGCCTTGCTCAATCGATGAGAGCAAAAAGCCCAAAGTGCCACTCAAACAGCCTTCGATCCGTTGCACCTGATCGCCAGTATCGCGCAGCAAATTGGTGGTGACGACAATTGGTAATCCTGCGCCAACAGTGGCTTCGTAGCGGGTGCGGTGCTCGCCAACCAAGGCTTGAAACAGATTCAAATCATCGCACAATGGTTTTTTGTTGGCCAAGGCCAAACGCTGGCCACTGGCAACTAATTCGACCAATTGGCCGGCGTTGGCTTCGGCGGTGGTATCGGCCACCAAACAGCCAGCAGGCAAGGCAGCTCGCCAATCGCCGCTGGTGCCTTCTGGCAAGCTAGCTAAAGTTGCACCTTGGGCTTTGGCCGCAGCAACCGCCAACCAGCGTTCGTTGCTCAACGGCCCAACCACATAGCCAGAACGATCGGCCACCAAGGCCAGCGTAAAATGAGGCAATGCTTGGGCTAGCACCGCCCGCCCGACTCCACCAAAGCCATAAATTGCTAAATTGTGCATTGTTAGCGTCCTTATCTGATGTGTCGGGCTGTATTGTACGGGCTAGCCAACTATTTAGGCAACATTTTGGATCAAGCTTGACGCAAATTTGCTCGTTATTCGGCTTTACGCTGCTTTTTGAGCAATTTACGCACTTTTTCTTCTTCGGCAATCACTGCTTCAACTGCTTTGGCATCAAGTTTGCCTGCATCAACCAAGGCATAGGCTCCCGAACGATCGAGCACCAACACATTGTCGTCGTCAAACTCGAACGGCATATCGGCAACCAGCATTTCAACCACAGCCTTGAGAATCGCAATCCGTGCCCAGCGTTTATCGTTGGCGGCAATCACCTGCCATGGCGCGATTTCGCTGGAGGTGCGGGCCAGCATTTCATCAGTGGCAATTGCATATTCTGGCCATTTTTCGCGGTTGCGCCAATCTTCTTCGGTTAATTTCCAAGTTTTAAGCGGATCTTGTTCGCGGTCGCGAAAGCGTTTTTCTTGCTCCTCGCTAGAAATATGCAGGAAAAATTTTAAAATCGAGGTTCTATCGTTATGTAAAATTCGTTCAAAATCGTTGATTTCGCCATAGGCTTGGCTCCACTCGCGCATCGTCGCAAAGCCCTCAACCCGCTCGACCAGCACGCGGCCATACCACGAACGGTCAAACAGCACCATCTGGCCATCGCGGGGCATGCGGTTCCAGAAGCGCCAAAGATAGTTGTGGGCGCGTTCTTCTGGTGTGGGCGCAGCAATTGGATGCACCACAAAACCGCGTGGATCGAGCGCTTCGGTCAGGCGTTTGATTGCGCCGCCTTTGCCACTGGCATCCCAGCCTTCAAAGACCAATACCATGCGATGGCCAATTTGGGTTACGGCGCGTTGCAAGCGCAACATTTTAAATTGTAATTCTTCAAGCTGGCGCTCGTAGGATTTTTTGCCCAAATGTAGCGATAAATCAACTTGGTCAAGCATTGACATGATAGGCTCCTTTAAATGCAAAACGCCCCGCAATCACGGAGCGTTAGCACGAATGCTTAGACAAATTCGCGCAAGCGCGCTGAAATTTCCTCAATCCGTTGGCGATTGATTGAATAATATTTTGCGCCTTTATCGCGCCGCACATTCAGCACACCAGAGGTTTCCATCAGCTTCAAATGGCGTGAAACTGCTGATTGATGAATATCGAGCAAATTGACAATTTCTTGGGCATATAATTCACGGCCATGTAACAAGGTCATAATTTGCAGGCGGGTTTTATCGGCCAAGGCTGCCAATGGCTGATAGAGGCTTTGAGTGCGCTCAGTTTGCTCGTCGCCTTCGGCAGGTGTGGTGCTGCTATTATAAAACACAGTAAGTAATGAATTATTAAACAGAAACGACAAATATGGCCCGATATATTGTGATGGAACAAAACGCACGGTGCTAATGGTGCTAAGTCGTTCATGAATGTGGTCTGGCAAACGGCGGCCAGTTACACCAGCAAATAAATCGCGGAAGTTAACACTATATTGATGAGTACGATGATAATGAGCATTGCGTTCACGGCGAGCTTGTTGCAATTCATATTGCTCGCGATAAATTCGATCCCAGAAGCGCTGAATTGTTGAAACCAATAAGTCGCGCCATTCGGTTGGCTGTTGCAACAATTCGATTAATTCTTCGGTATCGACTGGAAATTGCATTTTAGCCAATAATTCTTCTAATTGCTCTTGATCAGCAATAATTTCTGCTGGCGTGTGCAATAATTCAATATCTGCGTTGGCGGCGGTGCGTTGCACAATTTTATGCACAATCGCTGCACATTCTTGCGCCGAAAGCGCTTTGAGATCATCGATCAAGCCATTAAAATCGTCGTGGCCAGCAGCACCTGGGGCTAAAAGTTGGCCAGCCACCGTTTCAACCACAACATAGGGATACACACCCAAGCGCATTGCCAGCTGAATATCGTGGCGTAAGCGTGGTGGCACACTCGCAGCAGCTTCAACCAGCCAAGCATCTAAGCCCTCAAAATCGTGAACAATTCCAATCAGACCCATTGTCGAAAGCAGATCCAACCCAAGTGATGGGACAAAATCAACTTTAAATGCCGGTTGAGCGCGAACGAGTTCAGTCATAGCCATCGACTCCTACTTTTAAGATGCGTTCCCACCATTTGGGGTGATAGAGCTAGCGGATCAATCCCTGCACGAGGGACAATACGCCCCCGCATTCGACAACGCTCTGAAGGATGGGTTATGCAGGCTTGTACATTTTAGCATATTCTGGCTCACTTCGGCTAACAGTGGCCAAAGCTTAACTAAACGCTGATATTTTTGGGGAAGAATTATCATATGTTCCTCACCCCCAGCCCTAGGATTGACCCAAATCATGGCAAAATTCACCCCTCGTTCGGGGGACTGAAGCGGGGTTTGGATACGGCAGACCCAAAATCTGGATTAATGCGATTCGATTTAGCGCAATGCTGCTTGCATGCCAGCGGCCAGCGTTTGATAGATTGCGATTTGGCCAAAATCGATATTGGCAGCCACAATTTCTTCAGCAATCGCCGGATTGGCCCCTGTTAGCAACAAGCGTGTACCCAATAATTGCACGGCCTGAGCAGTTTGGCCAAGCGCGATTGCTGCCTGTTGATCGAGCTGCGAAACGCCCGTCAGATCGAGGATGACGCTACGGGCGCGATGGGTTTCAATACCTTGCAAAATTGTGGTTTGCAAGCGCTCAGCCCGCGTCAGATCAATTTGGCCAATTAACGGCAGCGCCAAAACCTCGCGGGAAACCGGAATTAATGGCAAGGCTTGTTCGGCCAAGGTTTGCTTTTGCAGTTCGAGCAAAGCGGCTTGGGTTTGTAATTGGCTGTGTTGATTATCGAGCATTTCTGCTTGCAAGGTGCTGCGCTTGGCTTCGGCGGCCAATTGTTCGCGCTGCGCCACGGCCAACGAATCCAGCGCTTGGTTGACAGTTTTGGCCAAGAGACCTAATTCATCGGGGCTAGCAAAATTAATGTGTTGCTGATTGGGCTGGCTGGGATCGATCTGGCGTAAATCGCCAACAATTGAGGTCAATGGGTGGAAAATAAAGCGCCGCAAAGCCCAAAACAGGCTGAGCAAGCCCAAACAACCAGCAATCCCCACCACGCTGGCAATCAGCCAAAAGGTGCGTTGGCCTTGAATGTAAATCGTGCGCGGCAAAGCCAAGGTTGCTACTAACAGCGGCTGATTGTCAATCGAAGGAAAGACCACAAAGCCTTCGAGCGTATTCTCGTTGAAGGCCCGCGAAACTAAGCGCTGATCGTTGGCTAAATCGCTCACCACATGCTGACGGTTGGGCGTTAAAAAGCGATAATCGCTTAATTGCACTGGTAAGAGCGTTTGATAATTAATCCGATCAACCACTTGTTGATCAACCAACCGCCCATAAATTAATGTGCCACGAGCTGGGCCTTGACCTTCGTTGGTGATAATTGGGCGCGCTGCCAACAGCCAGAGTTTTGTGCCAGCCCGCACGACGCTGGTTTTGCCTTGATCAAGACGGGGATGTTGGAGCAGTTGCGGGTAAAAATTATTAATATCAAAAAACTCAAACGGCACGGCAACAGGTTTGGCTTGCTTGGGATCGTAGGTTTTGGCAAAAACGATCGTGCCTTGTTGATCGGTGTAGAGGATTGCTTGAATGTTATACAGTTCAAAAACATCGTCATTGGTGTTTTCGGCGATGTACGTTGGCGTGCGTTGATTGATAAAATTATACGATTCGTCCCATGTTGCCATCGACAAAACAAGGGCATCGATTTGGGTTAGTTCAGCGTTAATTGCTCGTCGAACCCGTTCGAGGTGGTTTTGCATTTCTTGTTGTTCAGCGAAGAGGCTCGAACTATTGACAATATAGCGCAGCGGAATTAACAAAATCAGCACCACAAGCAGCATAATGGCTAATAAGGCAAGGCTAATTTTGCCACGTACACTTTTATGCACATACTGTTGATAGGCTGATTTCATCGTTGAATGTCCTTAATAGTAGCATTGGTTATGATGCAACCTGAAACGAAAAAGCTGTGCTCCACAAGAGATTAAGCTTGATCAAACCAACTATCCAACTGCTTAAAGCCACCGTTGTGGTGAGCAATATCACCCGAAAGTAACTATTTACAGCTAGGACTTTATGGTATACAACAAGATCAGAGTATCAATCACTGGGAGCGCGTTTCTTGAATGCGCTTGATTGATGGTAGGAGCAAGCTATGCACATTTTAATTGTCGATGACGACCAAGACAACCGCACCATCCTCACAACCCGCTTGCAACGACGGGGTTTTAAGATTAGCACCGCGAAAACGGGCATTGAAGGCTTGATGTTGGCTTTGCAATTAAAGCCTGATTTGATTTTGATGGATATGTCGATGCCCGAACTGCATGGATGGGGAGCGACCGCCCAACTCAAAGCCTCGCCCCAAACCCGCTCGATTCCAGTTATTGCAATCACTGCCTACAACTTAGCTGGTGATCGTCAACGCTGCTTGGCGGTTGGCTGCGATGCCTATGTTGAAAAACCGATTGATTTTGCCTATTTGCTCTCAACGATTCAGCTTGTAGCCGAACGGCATAAGCTTGCCTTTGAGATCAAGCTTGGTGGATAAAGCGCTATCGATCAACGCAACGTATACCAAATAGGCAGGAAAAAAATTAGCGCCGAGCCAATCCTCGCTTTGTGTACCGCAGATTATACACCGTTCTAGCCTCGTTTTTGCTTCGCTCTTCTAGCTTCACATGCATAATTTGTTTTTCTTGCTAGCTCCCACCTTAGCGAGCAAGCGGCGCTTTGATTGCCGCTTGCTCGCATTTGGGAACCCCGTTGATGAACCGAGCGTTATTTGCCAGTCCAAGGCAAATAGACTTTGTATTGGGTTGGAATCGCAGTATTGGTTGCGGTTGGAACCAAGGTCGCGGTTGGCGTGTGGGTTGGTGTTTGGGTCGCGGTGCTGGTTGGGGTATTGGTTGGCGTTGGCGAACCAGGTGTCACCGTTACCGTCACCGTAATGGTCGGCGTGGCTGTTTGGGTTGCGGTTGCGGTTGGTTCACCAGGCGTAACCGTTAGCGTCACCGTGATCGTTGGCGTTGTCGTTTGGGTCGCGGTTGCGGTTGGTTCATCGGTCGCCGTTGGCGCGACGGTTGCAGTGGTAGTTGGTTCATCGGTCGCCGTTGGCGCGACGGTTGCAGTGGTAGTTGGTTCATCGGTTGCCGTTGGTGCGACGGTTGCAGTGGTAGTTGGTTCATCGGTCGCCGTTGGCGCGACGGTTGCAGTGGTAGTTGGTTCATCGGTCGCCGTTGGCGCAATGGTTGCAGTCGCAGTTGGTTCATCGGTTGCCGTTGGCGCGACGGTTGCAGTGGTAGTTGGTTCATCGGTCGCCGTTGGACTTGGCGTGACCGTATTGGTCGCCGTTGGTGCGACGGTTGCGGTATTGGTCGCCGTTGGTGCGACGGTTGCGGTATTGGTTGGCGTTTCGGTCGCGGTCGCGGTTGGTTCATCGGTTGCGGTTGGCGCGACAGTTGCGGTATTGGTTGGCGTTTCGGTTGCGGTACTTGTCGGGATTGCAGTTGGATTTGAGGCTACAACCGTGTAGCTATAATCATCGGGATCATCGTTAAAGCCACGCACATGTTGCCCAAGCGGGTTCACATATTGGCCATTTGTTTGCTTCATATAGGCCGTTGAGCCGCCATCTTGCACAATCACCCGATAGAAAACGGTTGTGCCCACTGCTTGCGCGGGAATGCTGGCCAGCCATAAGTCGTAGCTATGGCTTGCTTGGTTGCGAAAACTTGCAGTCAACGATTTGCTGCGGGTCATCGGAATGGTGGTTGAAGTAGTGCCATCCCAATAGCGCAGGCTGGCGTTTTGCACATCGAGGGCATCGGTTAATGCAGAAATCGTTACCGCAGTCGTTTCGTTGATTGTGCCCGTGGCGCTATGCAAGAAGCTATAGCTTTCGCCGGGCACAAGCTCGGTTTGGGGATTTGCGCTGGTTGCACTGTGATAGAGATAATCCCACAAAATATTATTATCGCCACCAAGCACTGGAGTGCTGGTTGGAGCCGGAGTTTCTGTCGCCGTAGCCGTATTGGTTGGGGTGTTGGTTGCAGTATTCGTTGGCGTGTTGGTCGCTGTGTTGGTTGGGGTGTTGGTTGCAGTATTCGTTGGCGTGTTGGTCGCTGTATTGGTTGGGGTGTTGGTTGCTGCTGAGCAACTCAGGGTTGGGCTGGCACTGTTGCGTGGGTTTGGCGCAACTGCCGTAAATTCAGTTGCATTATTATCAGCATCAACACATGGATTGGTGCGAATGACGCTGGTTGTGTTGCTTGGGGCAGGTGCGGGGCTGCTACCTTCAAAGTAATTCGCAGTGGTACCAAAACCAACTAAATCGACAATCTGTGATTGCTGCTCGGAAGTACATGCCGTAGAGCCGCCGTTACAAGCTAAACCAGTTGTAGTATTTGCGACAATAACTTTCCCAGCTGTACCAGACATATTAATGTTGTTTGCTGAAACATCAGCAGTCGGGAGCGCAGCACCAACCGCACCTCCGCTAGCCAGTCGTGCTAAAAAGTATTGACCTGGCTGAAGTGAGAAATTTGGTAATATCGCAATATTCCCACTAAAAAGTCCACTAGAATTTGCTGAGGTATATTGAATCGACCAGCCATTCAAGGAAACAGCTGCTGAACCTCGATTGAATAACTCAACAAAATCATGGGTATAAGTGGCACCACTATTACCACCACCGCCATAAACCTGGCTAATGACTACGCCATTTGAGACGGCGAAGGTTGGCCGTGCACCAGCCTGCGGCAGCATCCACGCCATCAAGCCGACCAAGAAAACACTTAACAACGAGCCAATTCGGGCACGATCCACAGTCAATAACGACCGCAACGAGCGCAATTGCATACCAATACTCCTCAGCAAGAAACACATGTGGCGAGAACAGAAGGGTCACAAGCGATCTTGCCACGCAGCCTAGCTATACGTCAATGCTATTTAGTCCTATCCATGGCCTAGTTCTGGGTGCAATTGGAGTGACGTTTTAGTTGGTGAAATTGCTTCGGTGGCGCTGCTGGAGAGGGATACAGGGGAGTTGTGGCTCCCCTGCTATTTCATGCTTAATTTGGAGTGAACGGGCCAATTAAAAGCCTAAGGCACAGCCATCGGCGCGCATATCGCTGCCGCCCATTAATGAGCCATTTGGTAAGCGCCAGATAATTTGGCCACGCCCAAACATGCCGCCTTCAGCATGAATTTCGACCTCGTGGCCCAGCGCGCGCAGGCCTTCGGCAATAAACTGAGGCACGCCATATTCAAGAAACACTTTGCGCCCAGCGCCAACTTGCCAGCGTGGAGCATCAAGACTGGCTTGCGGGTTAAGCTGCCAATCAACCCGATTGAGAATCATTTGGGCATGGCCTTGGGGTTGCATCGCGCCGCCCATCACCCCAAACGGCCCAACCGCCTCGCCATCACGGGTCAAAAACGAGGGAATAATTGTGTGGAATGGGCGTTTATTGGGCGCTAAAACATTGGGATGCTGGGGATCAAGCGAAAAATTAGCGCCCCGATTTTGCAAGGCAATTCCGGTTTCGGGCACAACCACGCCGGAACCAAAGCCCATGTAGTTGGATTGAATGAAGCTGACCATCATGCCATCGCCATCGACCGCACACAGATAGACCGTGCCACCTTTTGGCAATTCGCCATGCTGTGGCTCGATCGCATAATCGCCAATCAGGCTGCGGCGACTGGCGGCGTAACGTTTGGAAAGCAAGGCTTTGGTTGGAACCTCAACATGCTCGGGGTCGGCAATGTAGCGGTGGGCATCAGCAAAAGCTAATTTCATGGCCTCGATTTGCAAATGATACGATTGAATCGTGTCACGGGCATTATGGCTCAGATCAAAGCCTTCGAGAATATTTAAGGCCATCAGCGCCGCCAAACCTTGGCCATTCGGCGGAATCTCCCAGACTTGGTAGCCGCGATAGCTGGTGCTAATTGGCTCGACCCATGTGCTGGTGTGGTGGGCTAAATCGGCGGCGCTGATAAAACCACCAGTTTTCTGCGCCCACTCGACAATCTGTGTTGCCAATTCACCTTGATAAAAATCATCGGCTCCGGTTTGAGCAATGCGGCGCAAAGTGCGGGCTTGACGACGCGAACGCCACATATCGCCAGTGCTCGGCGCACGACCCCGATACGAGAAGGTGTTGAGCCAAGCGCTGGTTGCTGGGTCGGTCATGGCTTCGTAGCGGCGCAAAGCAAGATTCCAATAGTGCGCAACGATCGGTGTAACCGCAAAACCATCTTCAGCAGCGCTAATCGCTGGCATCAATACTTCTTCAAAATCCAAGCGGCCAAAGCGTTGATGCAGGTCGCGCCATGCTCGCGGCGCACCGGGCACAGTCACGCTGGGCCATCCATAGGCTGGCATTGTTTCATAGCCTGCTTGGAGCATTGTTTCAAGGCTGATGGCTTGGGGCGCACGCCCAGAACCATTCAGCCCATGCAAGCTGCGACCATCCCACACCAAGGCAAAGGCATCGCTCCCAATCCCGTTCGAGGTTGGTTCGACGACAGTGAGCATTGCGGCGGCAGCAATTGCTGCATCAACTGCGTTGCCACCCCGTTCCAGCATCGATAAGCCTGCCAAAACCGCCTGTGGTTGACTGGTCGCCACCATCGAGCGCCGCGCAATCGCTGGCAAGCGCCGTGAGCTATAGGGTAAGTCAATCAACTTCATTGGGATGTTGCCCTCAGCTACTAAATCGGTACGTTCCCTCACCCTTCCTTGCAAGGTTCGGTTTTTAACAATTGGTTTGTTCTCCACCCTTCCGTCCCGCCAGCGGGAAACGCAGGGGGCTTTAATCCCCCTGCACCCCCTCAAGGACAGTGATTGGCTGTCACACATCAACCGATCAACCTGCAAATTCGTGGTGCACAGCAGAAACCAACCCTTGAAAGACCATCTGCCGCAACAAGTAGTTTTGCTGCCACGTTAAGCACATCCAGCGCCAAGTTAGTATTTGGTACTTAAATCAAATTTTGAAAACGACGAACCATTGATAGCGACTATAGCAGAATCTTGGCCAATCCAAAAGCCTATTCCAGCCGAATCCAATCGACTCGCAAGCCCAAATCGCGCCCATCGGGATTGGTTGGCTCCAGATCGTGCGGCACGAAGGTGCTACTGCTGCGCAATTCTAGTTCTAATGGTATGTTGCGCAAACTATTTGGCAAAGCAATTTCATGCACCGTCCAGCTGGAATCGATGGCAAGTTCAGCTAACAATTGTCCATTCGCCCACAAACTTAAGCGCGGGGCGGCAAGGCTAACTGGACGTTGGCTGGCAATCCGCAAGCGCAGCAAGCTGGCATCAGCTGGGGCGTGCAGCCAAACCGTAGCCTGTTCGCCAAACCAACGGCTATCTTCCTCGGCAGCATACCAATTGGCAATCAAGCCCAAATCGAGGCCAGAACCCAAATCGAGCGTGTTGGTGATGGGCAGAAACTGCATGCGTTGGCGTGACCACGCTTGCAAATCCTCGGTCGAACTGGTTTCATAGGCCAATTCGTTGTGGGCTGCGGCCAAATCGCCTTGTTGGCGCAAATAATCGCCCATCAATAAATGGGCATAAGCATGGGCTGGCAACGCAGCAATTGCAGCCCGCAACTGTTGCTCGCCAGTAGCAGGCTGATCGCTGATAAAGGCGATTCGCGCCAACAACACGCGCGCCAAGGCCGATTCGGGATCAAAGCGCAAGGCATTGCTGGCTGCGGCTTGCGCCTCAAACACTGCCACGCCCGAGCTTGCTTGTTGGTTCATGGTTGCTGGCAAGCCGTTGGCAGCGGCTAAATAGCGCTCGGCCTGCCATAAATACCAATGTTTTTGGCCTAAACGCCAAGCTTCTTGGGGATAATTGGCATAGCTCAAGCTCAAGGCTAGCACGCTTACGCCCGTTGCCAACGCCAACCACTGCCGCGGCTGCGGCCAAGCCCAACGCAATTGGCGCAGTTGCCACGCCGCTGCGGGCAAGAGCACGGGCAGCAAAGGCAAACGATAGCGATATTCAACATGAAACAAACATGAGGTAAACACGGTGTAGCCAACCCACACCAGCAGCAGCAATTTAAGCCATCGCTCACAGGGCAACGACCACAAGCCAGCCAAACCCAAGCCAATCAGCAACAGCCACCAGCCATCGCCAAAAATCAAGCGCAGCCAAACTTCGCTGGCTGGTTGCCAAATCGCACGCCGCGTCAGCAAATCGTCGCTATGCTCCAAGCCCCAGCTATGCCAAAACTCGCGGCCAAACTTAGCCAAAAACCAATCAGGATGCTCGGTAATTGCCGCAATGCCTTGCTGCGAGGCCAATTGGCTGCGTTCGATGCGGGCATCACCCAGCGCATACAATTCGGCTTTAACCAGATCACGGCCCCGCGGATCGTTATCCAGCCAGAGATTTTCCTGGCCAGTCGTATCGATCAAAATGAAGCCGCCATAACTCAGCGCATTGCGAATTGTCCACGGCGCGATGGTCAATACGGTTGCCGCCAGCAAACCAAGCATCTGCCGCCAGCGCTGTGGGTTATCGCTGCGCCAGAGCAACAATAGACCTAATGGCAGCAAAGGCAATGCTACCGAGCGAATTAAGCTGACGACTGCAATCGCTACGCCAGCAGCAATCGCCCAACGCAGTTGCGGGCGACGCAAACTCAAAGTAATTAACCCAAATACCAGCATCAAACCTGCCAGGGTCACCGTTTCGCTGAGTAATTCGGTGGCGTTCAAGGCCAAGGTAAACGAGCAGGCCGTCAAGCCGGCAGCAATCAAGCCCAGATCGTTACGCCGCAACAACAGCCGCGTCCACCACCAAACCAAAGGAATTGTGGCGGTGCTGATCAGCGCATTGATCAGCCGCAAGCCCTGCAAATCGCCATCAACGAGCCAAACCAGCGCCGCCAAACCGAAAGGAAACAACGGCGGGCGCATAAATTGCAAATCGTAATAGGGCTTGCCTTGGGCTAAAGCAATCGCCAAATCCAAATATTCGCGTTCATCGCCGCCAAGTGGCCGAAATTCATGCCAATGCCAAGCGGCGAGCCGCAGCCCCAAACCCAAGCCCATCAGGCCAAAAAGAATCGCAACGGTGAGCCAAGAACGCCGCAAACGCATAATCATTCCATCAATAGCCATGCATCAGAGCGATGCATCACGCGGTATTATACCGAGGGTCAGTGGTTAATTGGTAGCACTCAAGGAAATAACAATGGCTTGGATTCCCCGACGTTCACAATCTGCCGAATTGCTCGACGATTTGACTGAGCATCCAGAGTTGGCGGCCAATTTAGCTGAGATGGCGTGGCTCTATCGTTTGAGCGGCGGCTATCGCTTGGGCTGGCAGTTGATTAAACCATTGCTCCAAGCCCAAAATACCATGCTCGATCTTGGGGCTGGCAACGGCCAAATTGGGCGCTGGCTGCAAACAGCGAGCCAGCAACAAGGCCAATCACTCCATACAATCAGCCTTGATCTCAACCAAACAATCGTGAGCAGCAACCAACAAGCCGTGGTTGGTGCAGGCCAAACCTTGCCCTTTGCCGATCGCAGCCTCGACATCGTTTTTTGTGCGCAAATGCTGCATCATTGCACCAGCGCTGAAATAATTGCGCTGTTGCAGGAGGCGCAACGTGTCGCGCGGCGCGGCATTGTGCTTGTCGATTTGCAACGGAGTTGGTTGGGTTATTGGGGGGCGCGGCTCGCTGGATTAGGCCCGTTGACCAGCCTTGGCAAGCATGATGGCCCGCTATCAGTGCTGCGAGCGTGGCGCGGCAACGAAATTCAAGCAATTTTGCACGAGGCAGGCATTCAGCAGTATCAAATCAAACAAACGCCGATTTATTGGGGCTTAGCGATTGAACCAGCTGTTTAGGCCAAAAGCTACGCAGCCAAGCATTGCCCCGCTCCAAAGCCATGCCCCAAGTTTGGCTTGTTGATAGCGGCGCAACCAAGCGGTCAAACCAAGCAGCAGCAGCCATAAAGCGAGCAAAATAGCACCAAAACCCCAAGCCGAGCCAAGCCAAGCCCCAGTTAATTGTGCTTGAATTAACCACGCTGGCAAGGCCAAATGGCCCAATCGGCGTGAACCCAAGGCCCAAGCCAAAGCTCCTTGCGTTGGCGCGGTTTCCCAGGCTCCAAGTTGTAGATAGGGCAGCAAGCCAGCCAACCAGAGTGCTAATCCCAACCAGCCCAGCCAGCCTGCATCCAAAATCAAAAGATCGTTGGGCAATAAGCCGCCATGCAAACTGGCGATGATCCAGCCAACCAAGCCCAGCAGCGGCCAGCCAGTAATCAAGCCAACCAACCAACGGGCCGCCCGCACGCCAGCCTGCGCACCGTTACGCCAATCTTGGCCAATCGCCCAGAGCAACGGCAGATCAAGCAACAGCCAATAACTCACAAGATCAAGCGTGGCCCGCAATTCACTTGATTCGGCAAACGGCCACAGGCTCAGCGCCAACAAGGGCAATGGCAACAAAAGCCAAGCAAAGGGATGTTCAGCGCCAACTGAATTGGTGCGCGGAGTCAGCCAACGCCAAACCAGCCAGCCCAAGCCAACCGCAATCAGTCCACTCAAGGCGCCAGGATAGAGCAAAAGTCGCTCCCACTGACCAGCAACCCCCAAACGCCATGCTTCGCTACTCATCGCGCGGTTGGCTCCCCCATGGCAAGCCACGCTTCACCAATTGCCACATCGTTTGTTCACGCAACGGTTCTTGGTCGGCGTTGGTTGGCTGGCCGCGCCAACGATTGGCCAAATAACTCAGCGCAATGCCCACCACGAGTAAGCCAGCAAGCACCAGCGAAGGCAAGGTTGCCACCACTTGCGAGCCAGGATTGCGCGTTGCCAAGCCTGTCCACGGCGCAATATCCAGCCTGCCAAAAACGGTCAAACCTGCGCCAAGCTCGCGCCAAACCGGCTTCAACAGCAGTTCGAGCACGAAAGGCAAGCTCAAGCCAACCCCAAGTTGCAATGCCATCAAAGGCCATTGCCAGCGCGAAATTTGCGGCGGCAAGCGAAAACTGCTCAAACTAAGCAGCATGAGCACAATCCAACAGACCCAACTGAGCAAGGCCAAGCCGCCAGCCAAACTTGCAGCCGCCGTCAACCACAGCGCCATCGCCAGCGGAACCAAACTGGCCAAATTGCTATGGCGTTGGAATAAGGGATGCGCCAAACAGGCAGCCAGCGCCAAGGCCCAAGCAGCAGCAATGCCTGCTTCGCTGGCAAACAAACTATTTGCCAGCACCAAACACCACAAAACTTGCGCAACTAATGCTCGCCGTTGATCGAGCGCTTGGGCTGGCAGCAATTGCCAAGCAAACCAAAGCGCCGAGCCAGCCCCAATCAAGGCTGCAACCGCTGTCCAAGCCCAATCTAAGGGCACAAGGCTATATAAACGCAATAAACTGCCAAGCTGCACCAAGGCCAACGTGCTAGCGGGCGGCGTTGGCGTTGCGGGCCAAGGCCAGCAGCCAAACGCACAAGCGGCTCCAGCAATTACCAACCCAATATGGATTGAATTGAGATTAACTGCTACACCAGCTGCTTGCCACGCCCAACTATCAGCCTGCAAGCCCAATAAACCAAGCCCAAGCCCTGATAAAACACCACTCAAACGTTGGCCCCACGTTTGGCCAAGCAACCCGCCAACCAAGCCTAAAGCCAACGCCGAAAGCCCCACATGCGGGCTAACAACGCTTGCAACGCCAATCAGCCAAGCAACGCCAACCAGCCAGCGCTTGGGCGCAACCAAGCCATCGGCCAGCAGGGCCAAGCCAAATAAGGGCAAGAGCGCAATCAATAAACTCATGGCTGCATCATTTCTGCAATTGGCTGCGGCTGCAAACCTGCTTGTTGCAAGCGTTCAATAATTAATGGCAAGGCGGCGGCAGTTTCAGCGCTGTTGCAATCAAGCGCAATCAACTCCCCGCGATAGCTGGCTGCTTGCTGAGGGTCAGCTAAGCTTTCAGCCAATTCCGCAGCGTCGCGTTCTTGAGCATTATCAAACAATAAATAGCCGTTTTGAGCAGCCAGTTCGGCCAATTCTGGGCTGCTTGCTTGGCCCCAAATCCGCAGATACGGGCGAATTGAAGCATCCATGCCGAGCTGCTTGGTCAAGCTGGTTTCGGTGCGCAGTAAGGCTTGGCTCAATGCCTCAGGCTCAAGTTGCGCCAACGCTACGCCATTGGCCAATTCATGGCCCGCTGTGGCCAGCTGTTGCACGCCTTGTGGATTTTGCTCAATCCAGTTGTGGTCAATAAAAAAAGTGATGCTGATTGCACTGCTCGCGAGAGTCGTCACAATTGGCTCAATTAACCCAGCCTTTGCGTCTAAATCGCAGCTAAGGCCAACCCAATTTTGGCTAGTAAGGCCACGGCGAATCAGCGCAGGAGTTGAGGACAAGCGATTAACCTGATCGCTCTCCAAACGCGGCACGATTAAAAGTTGGCCTGCGCCAATTGGGCGATTCAGCCGATTGTAGCGGCTGATAAATAGCGGAAAACTCGCGCCACGTTCGGCAATCGATTCTAAGCTATCGCCAGCTTCAACCTGATAGACCGTGTACGATTGCCAGGTCAGTGCCAAGGCCATCGGGGTCGCAGTTAATGCAATTGGTGTTGGCGCAAGTGCGGTTGCGCTCGCGCTGGTTGCGGTTGCAATCTCAGGGCGCGTTGTTGGCGGATTAGGCGCTGTGGAAGCACAACCAACCAAGCAACACAAACCCAATACGAAGCCAATAACGCGCACAAAACCTCACTATGGAATAATCAAAACATCGCCTGGCTGAAGCTGATCAGCTTGTTGGGGAGTTAAATCGTTAGCCTCAAGCAATTCAGCAATTGTCACATCAAAAGCCTCAGCAATCGAGCGCAAAGTATCACCATCTTCAACGGTGTAGGTACGTTGTTCAGCAGTTGGTTCGCTGGTTGCCTCAGCTGTAGCAGTTGGTTCGCTGGTTGCTTCAGTGGTTGCAGTTGGCTCGCTGGTTGGCGTAGCACTCGGGCGGGTTGTCGCGGTTGGCGCTGGGCGAGTTGCGGTGGCAGCTACAGTTGGCAACACTTGGGTTGGCTGGGCGGTTGCTTCAACCTCAGGCGGCAGATCGAGATCAATCCCTTGCTGCTGAATAATCACCAAACTGCCAAGCTGAACGCTGGCTTGATGTTGGCTCACCAGCCAAATTGCGGCAAAGGCAGCTAGCCCAAACAGCACCCCAGCAATCGAATAGAAGGGCAAGGCGCTTAGGCGCGTGCGCAGAAAACGCAGCAGAATCGCAGTTAAAATGGGGCTTAGTAAGACAAAAAAGAGGGCTAAAGCAATACTTGTTGACACAGTACAGTCTCCTACAGACACGCCCCAAGTATAGCATATTGAAGAGCATAGAAAGAGCAAAGAACATAGAACATAGAGCATAGAAGCTTTTTTAACCACGAAGCACACGAAGGGCTATTGGCTCTAGGCTATTGGCTCTAGGCTTTCGGGAATTCTTAACTTACCACAACATGTTCCGATAGCCCATAGCCTGAATTCTGATCCCTCATCCTTCTGACTTCTGACTTCTGACTTCATACTTCATCCTTTCTTAATTCGTGACTTCATCCCTCATCCTTCATCCTTTCGTTTTCTGCGCCTCAGCGTTAAATAATGTTACTTTTTAGTTAGCCACAAATTGAAACAGATTTTTAGGATTGGGCTTTTGCCTTTTGCCTTTTGCTTTCATCCCTCATGCTTCTGACTTTTGACTTTTGCCTTCTGACTTTTCACCCGGCCACGCGCTGAGGGCCAAATCGACAACTGCAATGAGATCGTTGGTGTTTGCGCCATCAATTGCTTGCACCGACATGCCTTGCACAATCGCTGTATAAAAATTGGCCAAGGCCAGTGCATCGATCGTTGTTGGCAATTCGCCGCTAGTTTTTGCTTCATTCAAGCGCTCGACAAACGCGAGCAACATTTGCTGGCGAATGCGGGCAACTTCTTGGGCGATTGGCTGATTTTCGGTTGCACATTGCAGCGCCGCCGTAGCCACCATACAGCCAGCTGGCGTGTGCGGATCGGTAAAGTTTTCGGCAGCAGCATACAAATACGAGCGCAACATGGCATAGGCACTGGATTGCTCCAATGCCGCTTCCATCCGTCGCCGCTCGCTGCGCAGCAGAAAAAACTGAATCACCTCGCGATACAGATCTTCTTTCGAGCCAAACGCTGCATACAACGTCGGTGGCGTAAAACCCATCGCCGTCGTCAAATCGGCAATCGAAGTGCCTTCGTAGCCATGCCGCCAAAATAATTCCATCGCCGCCTCTAGGGCTGCTTGCCGATCAAAGGTGCGCGGTCGGCCTCGCGGTCGGGTTACTTGCATAATTATCTATCGATCACTAGAAAAATTTGACAATCACGAACAGATCCAGTAGATTTATTTTATAGCGTTCTATAAAATAAATCAATGGAGGCGTGGATGGCCACCCAATCGTTACCCAAAACGGCCTTGATTACGGGAGCAAATTCGGGAATCGGGCTTGAACTGACTAAACGGCTGCTCAACGAGGGCTGGGCAGTCGTTGGCCTCATGCGTTCACAGTTTCCCACGAACGAGCCAATTCTTCAAGCGGCCCAAACTACTGGCAAGCTACGCAGTTATCAGGCGGAGCTTAGCGATTTTGGTCAATTACGCACGGCATTACAAACAATTAAACAGCACGAAACCAGTATCGACCTGTTATTCAACAATGCTGGTGGAACGACAGAACGCTTGCTTTTCTCGCCGCAGGGGCGCGAATTAAGCTTCGAATTACAAAGCGTCGTGCCCTATATCATCGCCATGGAACTGAAAGCATTGCTCTTACGAGGCCAGCACAAAACAATCATCAACACCTCATCGAATGCCTTGTTAACGATCAAACAATTTCAGCTTGATCAGCTGGAAAAGCCCCAAAGTTTTAAGAAGCTTTTTGGGCCATATGCTAGCTCCAAACTTGCACTGTCGCTCTGGAGCCAAGCGCTCGCGCCCCAACTTGCACAAGAAGGCATTACCGTTTTGAGTGTTTGTCCTGGGGCCAATCGTGGCTCGCTCAAAACCAATGCAGGCTTGCCTTGGTGGCTCCGCCCAATCCACGGCTTGCTGTTTAAACACCCAAGTACGGGCGCTGAGCAGTTGTATCGCGCCGCCTTCAACCAGCAAGCATTTGCCAGTGGCAGTTTTATCAACAAAGGCCGCAATACAACCCTTCCAGCCGCCCAACAAGCCCAGGCTGTTTTGGCCAAAGTGCATACAATTTATCAACAGGCGTTTGTAAGTTAGGGGTCGGGTGTCGGGGATCAGGGGCCAGTTTCTAACCACAAAGGATGCGAAGAGCACAAAGAGTAAGCGATCAAGATTTTGAATCATCATAAAGATTCTAGATCCTGATCACTTGTCCCTGAATCCTGACCCTAACATCGCTCAACCATTGCGCGGAGCCGAAGTAAATTCGTAGTTGGAGATAATTTGCTCGGTTTTGGCATCGGCATAGCGATTGAGCATTTTGCCAGCTTCAGAGTTGTCGCGGATGGTTTTGGCCAAGCTGAAGGTGCTCCCAACGGCAAACAAAGCAGCAACCGCCAAAAAGCTCTTGACCCAAATATCGACCGGCGCATGATAAATGCCCAACATCAAGGCTGCGATCGAAATGAAAAACGAAATCCAAGTAAACGCGATCCAAGCACCAGTATCTTTTTGAATTGTTGGGTGGTTCATCGGTGTATCTCCTTGGGTTGATGCAGGCAGTATAGCTTTGTAGCAACAGCAGCACATACATCGCGAGATACATTCGGCGATACATTGGCGGCAACAGCGTCATTTGTTGCTTGTGATACAATACACAAAACTCCCATCAGCCAATGCTGGCAGCGGCAGAGCGTGTCCATCTGCCCTTTTTTGTTTACTACCACAGGAGTAACCACCTCATGGATCGTATCCTGGTCACGGAGAAGATTGGTGCCGAAGGCCTTGCGGCGCTCAAAGAGGTCGCCGAGGTTGATGTTCGTCTTGATCTTACACCAGAAACCCTGTTGGATGTTTTGCCTGAGTACGATGCCTTGATCGTGCGCTCGCAAACCAAAGTTACCGCCAAAGTGCTTGCAGCAGGCACCAAATTACGAGTTGTTGGCCGCGCAGGGACGGGTGTCGACAATATCGATTTGGCAGCAGCCAATCAGCAAGGGATTTTGGTGGTTAATGCCCCAGCCTCGAATAGCATCGCCGTTGCCGAATTGACGATTGGCTTGATGCTTGACCTTGCGCGTAACATTCCCCAAGCCCATGCAGCCTTGCAAAATGGTAAATGGGAACGCAGCAAATATGGCGGTTGGGAAGTTCGCGGCAAAACCCTTGGCTTAGTTGGCTTTGGCCGCATTGCCTCGGAAGTGGCTCGCCGCGCGCGGGCGTTGGAAATGAATATCATCGCCTACGACCCAATTATTAATGCTGAACGTGCAGCGCAACTTGGCGTGACCCCAGTGACGCTTGATGAATTAACCAGCCGCGCTGATGTTATTTCATTGCACATTCCGTTGATCGATGCCACCCGCAATTTGTTCGATGCCCAACGCCTGAGCCAAATGAAAAAAGGCAGCTACATCATCAATTGTGCCCGTGGCGGCGTAATCGATGAAGAAGCATTGTTCGAGGCCTTGGAATCGGGCCATCTTGGTGGCGCAGCGCTCGACGTGTTTGCCAAAGAGCCACCAACTGGGCCAATTGTCAATCATCCACGAGCGATTGTTTTGCCGCACTTAGGCGCTTCGACCGAAGAAGCCCAAGCCTTGACCGCCGCCGATGTGGCCGAGGGTGTGGTTGATGCCTTGGCTGGACGCTCGCCACGCTATGCAGTTAACGCGCCGTTCGTTGCGCCCGAAGAATGGGCGATTGTTGGGCCATATCTCGATCTTGGGCGCAAATTGGCACGGCTCAGCACCCAATTAATCGATCTACCAGCCCAATCGTATCAAATTGTCTATAACGGTGCTTTGGCGGGCCTCACCAGCGAACCAATCAAGTTGGCGGTGTTGCAGGGCTTGCTCGAAGGTGGCTCGGAAGGGCGAGTTACGCCGGTTAATGCGCCATTCTTGGCTCGCGAACGCGGCCTCAGCATCAACGAAACTCATCGCCCAGATGCAGAAACCTACACCGAACTGTTGCAATTGGTTGTAACCACCAGCGATGGCGTGGTGCATACCTTTGGTGGCACGGTGGTGCGTGGCGAAGCTCACATCGTCCAAATCAACGAATTTTGGCTGGATTTGGTGCCAACTAGCTCGATGTTGTTCACCTTCCACCAAGATCGACCTGGCTTTATCGGACGGATTGGCACCTTGCTTGGCAGTGCTGACATCAACATTTCATCGATGCACGTTGGCCGTTCAAGCCCACGCGGCACGGCAATTATGGTGCTCACGGTTGATGAAGCAATTTCAGCCGAAACTTTGACCGACATTAACAATCAAGCCGATATCGAAAGCGCCTATAGCGTGCTGCTCTAAGCCTCAAATTACCTCAAAAGCCGCCACGATTCAATGGCGAAACGTGGCTTTTCGCATTGGTAAGGATTTTAACACCCTTTGGTTATCCTCTCTTAACCCGATTGACATGCTATCCGCGCTACACTATGTATAGTGATAATAAGGATAGCAAGCCATGAACTTCTCAATCGTCATCATTGACCCAGATCAAGGTTCAGCCCAAACAACCGCCGCGCGTTTTCAGCGCCGTTGGGGCCAGAACGTCCAAGTCAATATTGTCAAACAAGCTGATTGGGCTAGTGTTCAGACGCATCGACCGAACTTAGTAGTGATTGATCCTGCTCCATATCGGCTGCATGGATTGCGTTTGCTGGAACAATTGTGTGAGGAGCAACCATCAACGGCAATTGCCGTGGTGGCATCGGGCAGTTCGCCAAGCATGCGCCAACGCTTACGCAACTTGCCAATCACCTCGTACCTCGAAAAACCTAGCTCGTTAGCGCCCCTACTTGGTGAACTTGATCACCTTGTTGAGAGCAATGTCGCTCTCCAATCCAAAGGAGGATTGATTATGGAACGCCAAATGTTGATTCCACTTGATGGTTCTCGCTTAGCAGAACAAGCCTTGGATTATGCGGTGGTTTTAGCTCGTCGCAACAGCAGTGTCCTACATTTAATTCGGGTTATTGGCTTCCCGACCTTGGTCACAGCCTATGCATGGCCAGTGCCAAATGCAGTTGATACGCGCCAATGGCTCGATGACGAGCGCCAAGCAGCCCAAACCTATCTCGATGAACTCAAAGCTCGCTACGAACAACAAGGTTTGAGCATTCGCACCAGCGTACTTGAAGGCGAACCAGCGCAGGCAATTGTGCAATTTGCAACCGATCAAACCAATGTGCGCGAAATTGTGCTCGCCAGCCATGGCCGCAGCGGACTTGGGCGCTGGGTGCTTGGTAGCGTGGCCGAAAAAGTAGTCCAAGCAACGCCAGTGCCAATCTTGGTAATTCATGGCGATGAAAACAAAGTTGAAACCTTCAAAATTCCGCCAGAATTGCGCACGATTATTGTGCCACTCGATGGCTCAGACTTGGCCGAACAAGCCTTGCCCTTGGCCAGCCAATTAGCCGAAGCCCATCAAGCAGAGCTGGTGTTGCTCAGCGTTACACCTGGTCTTGACGAGCCGGGCTTGGTCGAGGCGGGAGTTGTGCCAATGTGGAGCGCTGGCGAAAAATCGCAAGCCCGTGAGCAAGCCCAAAAATATTTGCAGCAGCTTGAGCAATCGTTGCAAACGCCACGCCTGCGCACGCGCCACCTCGTGGTGAGCGGTATCCCAGCAGAGATGATCAATGAAGTTGCCAACGAAGCAGTTGCGAGCATGATCGTTATGGCAACTCATGGCCGCAGCGGCTTCAGCCGCATGTGGATGGGCAGCGTTGCAACCAAGTTGATTCGCACCAGCCAACAACCAATTTTCTTGGTACGCGCAGTTGAGCAAGCAGCAGAACGCGGCCAACCACTCTAAATTTATTGCGTGATGAGTGAGGAACGCTCCAGCAGCGCCTAGTTTTGGGTGCTGTTGGAGCGCTTTTTGATCCACGAAGGACACGAAGCGCACGAAGAAGAGGAACCGCGAAGGACACGAAGGACGCGAAGATTATTTTTAGCCACAGATTTTATTTTGTAGCGTATCCGAAGCTTACTGCGCTTCCCAGCTGTATCCTTGTTCTTCATCCCTCATCCCTCATCCTTCTCAAAACTCTGCGCCTTTTGACCTTTGCCCTTTGACTTCTGCCTTTTACAATTTGCAGCATACTGCTAGCTTATGGTAGGATAGGCACACAGCCACTTAGTTGAGAGAGAATCACATGGCCAACAAACTATGCCCACGTTGTCACGCACCAATTGGTTTAAGCAGCTTCCTCATGAGTACTAACCCATTTCAGCTTAAGTGTCCCAATTGCCAACAGACCCTTAAGTATAAAACCTGGGTTATGGCCTTGAATGGAATTTTAATTCTAGCCTTTGTAGGCTTACTCATCTATCTTGTTCCCCAGATTATTGCCGACCCACGCGGGTTTCGCTCAACCATGCGCCTGCTGCTACTGAGTTCTTTCGTCATTGTATTAATCTTCTATGGCATCACCTATATGGCCGATCCATTCGAGCGCTCGTAGCGATCCTTTTTTGATCCACGAAGGACACGAAGGAACACGAAGATGGGGCTATTGGCTATTGGCTTTTGGCTTTTGCTATTCCAACCCATGTCCGATAGCCTATAGCCTATAGCCCATAGCCATCGGTTCTCTGTGCCTCTGCCTTAAAACCCAACTCCCACGTTTTTCATCCTTCATCCTTCATCCCTCATCCTTCTCAACCCTCTGCGCCTCTGCGTTAAAACCTAAGCCCCCAATCCTTATGTTCTATGCTCTATGCTCTATGTTCTTACTTCAAAAGTAGCCGAACGACAACGAAGGGTAGACAAATCTTTTAGTTTCAGTGGTCGATTGGCAAGTACACTAGATGCATATCAAAGCCGATATGGCGTGCAATTTAGGGGGATACACGATCATGGACCGCAACGAACAACAACCTATCGAACAAGTATTAAATGCACCAACCTCACGCCGCAGCTTCTTGCGCTGGACGGGGATGGCGGCTGCCGCAGGAACCATGGTCGCGTGTGGCCGCGAAAGTGCGCTAACCATCGAGCCAGCAACCGTTCCGCCAGCAACCGCCACAACTGCTCCCGCTGGCACCGACCACGGCAATGGTGGCCATGGCACTGGTAATGCCGGTACGCCTACCACCGATAGCGGAGCCAAAGCTTGGGAAGAAATGGATAAAATGCATGAAGCCGGCATTAAGCTGTTTCCAGCTAAAACCGAAGGCCTCAGCATGCAACCACTCGAATATCGCATGGAAGGCGATGTCAAAGTATTTGAGTTGACCTGCCAAAAAACCATGTGGGAAGTTGAACCAGGCCGCAAGCTCGAAGCTTGGACCTACAACGGCCAATTGCCCGGCCCAGAAATTCGCGTCACCGAAGGCGATAAAGTGCGGATTTTGGTCACCAATCAGCTTGACGAAAGCACTGCTGTGCACTGGCACGGCTTGTTTGTGCCAAACAATCAAGATGGTGTGCCATTTATCACCCAGCCACCAATTACGCCTGGCTCAACCTATACCTATGAATTTACCGTGCGCAACTCTGGATCGCACATGTATCACTCGCACCATAACTCAACCAAACAAGTCTCGATGGGCTTGCTTGGGCCATTTATCGTCGAGCCAAAAGATAAGAGCAAAGACCCAGCCTTCGACAAAGAATTTACCTTGGTGCTGAATGATACTGCCCAAGGCTTCACCATTAATGGCAAAGGCTTCCCAGCAACTGTACCGCTGACCGCCAAGTTGGGCCAAAAAATTCGCATTCGCTATATGAATGAAGGCTTGATGATTCACCCAATGCACTTGCACGGGATGCCACAGTTGGTATTCGCCAAAGATGGTTGGAACTTACCCCAGCCATTTATGTGCGATACGCTCAACGTCGCCCCAGGCGAACGCTGGGATGTGATTGTCGATTGTACTGACCCAGGTGTCTGGGCCTTCCACTGCCACATTTTGTCGCACGCTGAAAGCGAACACGGCATGTTTGGGATGGTTACAGCGCTAATCGTCGAATAGGAGCGCGACCATGAGTATCGTGTACGATATTTTGATTATTGGCGGCGGACCATCGGCATTGGCAGCGGCATTTTATGCCCAAAATAAACAATTACGCACGCTGATGATTTACGCCGATCTCGGCGGCAAAGCGGGCTGGGCACATAACCGCACAGTCAACGGCACGATCAACGTTCTGCCCGGACACGATCTTGTGGAACGGCTGATTAGCCAGCTTTCAAACCATCAATCGTCAGTCGCACACATTAACGATCGCGTGGTGGGGCTGCGCAAAACCAATGGCATGTTTGTGGTCGATACCCAACAATACGGCGAACGCTACGCGCGTTCAGTTGTGGTTGCCAGCGGCGCGGCTCCCAATCGCTTGCCCTTGCCAGGCATTCAACATCTGTTTGGGGTGGGCTTAGGTTATTCAATCACAACCTTTGCCCATCAAACCCAAGGCCAACGCGTTGCCATCTATGGCGTAACCCCGCGAACAATCCGCGGGGTTGCCGAGATTGTGCTCAGTTCAAGCCATATTTATTGGATTACGCCCGATGAGCACTTGCCCGAAAGCCAGTTGATTGATGCAATTCGCCGCATGCCCAATGTCACAATTATTCCCCAAGCCACAATTCGCGATGTGGTAGGGATTAATTCGGTCAAACAAATTGTGCTTGAACGTGGCTCATCATTGCAGCATATTCCAGTCGATCGCCTGTTTGTTGATATTGGCATTCAGCCAAACACTGGCTTTCTCAACAACGGCAATGTGGATGTACTCGATGAAGATGGCTTTGTGATTGTCGATGAATATAACAGCTCGCCCTGCTATGGCATCTTTGCTGCTGGCGATGTGAGCAACAGTGTGCTTGGTGAACAAGTGTTAATTGCAATTGGCGATGGCGTTCGCGCTGCCGTCAGTGCCTACGAATACCTGCTTGTGCATAAGCTCACGCTTGAGGAAGTGAGCAACGCAGCCGGCAAGACTGCTTAATCTCGCTTAGCTCGGTTCCCACCCTCAGGACACAGGCAAAACCTGTGTCCTTATTTTTTAAGGCATAGTCTTTGCTTATTCAGATCTCAGCATAATCAAGGAGGATTGTATGACTGAGCAAGAACGCCCATTTACGCCTGAAGTTGTCGCCGCTGAACGCGAGGCCTTCGAGCGCAAAAATGCTGTTATTGCAGCCAATCATGAACAACTGGAAAAAGTGGTTGCTCCAGTGCTCAACCAGATAGCCGAAGAAGCAGCAGAAGCAGCCAAAGATCCAGCCCATCAAGCCTTTTTGGCCGAGCAAGCAACCCATCGCGACGACCAGCCGAATAACACAGCTGGCAAAGATTTGCCATCGCTCGTGCCGCCCCATCTGGCAGGCACTGCTTCGCCACAGCCAATCAACCGTCACGAGCTGAACGATGATAATGCGCCGCAGGTCAAACCACAAGGTAGCTCGCTCCGCGGCGATAGCTAAAATCTGCGTTAAACAAACCCGCCGCAAGTTATAACACTTACGGCGGGTTTTTGTTCGTTCCCTCACCCCAACCCCTCTCCCGTCAGACGGGAGAGGGGCTTTGAAGTTCCTCATTTAGCAGTATATTGGGTATTCCACCGTCGGCTCCCCTCGCCCGCGTTCAGTGGGAGAGGGGTTGGGGGTGAGGGAATATTATTGATTCAGGCTTTGCAAAGCCAAAGCCAAGCCGCCAATCGCCACTGCTTCAGCACCCAACAACGAATGCACCACCGGCACATGGCGCTGTGGCGTTGGACTAATCAGTTGATTTACTTGGGCTTCGACCGCGCTACACAACCCATCGCCACCCTTGCGCGTCACAATCCCGCCAAGCACCAACAAGGCGGGATCAAGCAATTGCACCACGCCTGCCAAGCCTAAACCCAGCACATCGACTGCTTCGCTAATTGTTTTTGCGCCAGCTTCAGGGTCATTAAACAATATGTCAAGATCATCAGTTTGCAAGCCAAGCTCATTGGCCCGCGCCAGCAAGCCGCGAATCGAGAGCAAATCTTCGATTTCGCGTTGATGGCTCAAGGAATAGCGAGCATGGCCAATTTCGCCAGCACTCGTGGTTACCCCACGATGCAGTTGGCCATTCAACACTAAGCCACTGCCAACACCTGTGCTCAAATGCAAGTAGTAGAGATCTTGCACATCGCGGCCAGCGCCAAACATATATTCACCAAAGGCAATCAAGCTGGCATCATTTTCGATTAAGGTTTGAGCATCAAATGCAGCTTCAAATTGCTCACAAACATTCAAATCATCCCAGCCAGCCATGCGATACGAACGGCGGGTTACACCGCGCACTGCGTCGACTGGGCCACCAAAGCCAACTCCAATGCGCACAAGTTGTTGGGCAGGAACATGGTTGGTTTCAAGTAATTCGTGGATCAGGCTAAAACTTTGTTCGAGCACGGTGGTAGCGTTGCTTTCGGCAGCTAGTTCGCGGTTGGCGTGAAAAAGATGCTCACCGCAAATATCGGTCACGACCGCGCGCAAGCCATAACTGCCTAAATCAACCCCCAGCACATAGCTTGTTGGCCCAAATAATCCCCAATTGTGCTGGGCAATTTGTTGCTTAAGGCTATTCCAGAGTTCAGTCATTGAACACCTCCTAGTGCCATGGTTGATCCCACAGTCCGATTATAGCACGTTGCCTGCGTCACAACCGACCATTTCGCCAACAATTAGGCAGAGATCTGTTCACCAAGCCCACCCAATTGTTGGCATTTCACCACCAAGGCAACTGACAGAATGGCGATTTTTGGCCTTGTTTGATAATAAATTGCTGCTTGTGCCAAAGCCTAAAATACTGCCTTGGGGTGAGCAACAATCAGTCGAAAAGCGCTGTCTAATCATTGCACCATCTGCTATACTTGCACACAGATTGATCAGGCAAAACCTAGTAGGAAAGAACTTCATGGCACGTTTGCTTGCGACCATCGATGGGCAATCACTCAATATTCCAATTACAAGTCGCGGGCTGCAAATTGGTCGTTCGCGCCAAAATGATATTGTGTTAAATCATCCCCATGTTTCGCGCCATCATGCTTCGTTAGAGAGCCGTGGCCGCGATGTTTTTGTGCGCGATACTGGTAGCTCAAACGGCACATTTGTCAATGGGCTACGGGTCAAGGAAGCAGCGCTGCGGGCGAACGACCTGATTAGCATCGGGCCATTTGAGCTTAAATTTGATGATCGGGCTGCCGCCAGCGTGATTATTTCCGATGAGGAGCTGGTGCCATTGCAAAGCAACAGCCGCTCGATCTCATCGGGCAAGCTGCCCGATCTGAATCTTGATGCTAACGATATTTTACAAAATTTCTATCAAGTCAGTAGTCGCTTGAATATGATTCTCGATTTGGGCGAATTGCTTGACACCATTATGGATGAAGTGCTGCGTTTGGTGCCCGCCGAACGTGGCTTGTTATTGATGACTCGCCAAGACGGGCTGGTGCCAATGGTGGTGCGTGCGCCTAACGAAACTCAATCGCTAACCATTAGCTCGACGATTGCGCGCCGTGTGCTACGCGAGGGCGTGGCCTTGCTCACTTCCGATGCCCGGGTAGAATTTGGCTCGCAGGATAGCATCATCAGCCAAAATATTCACTCGGTGCTGTGTGTGCCATTAATTGGCCGCGCTGGCGTATTGGGATTGATACACCTCGATAGCCCAGGGCTTGAGCGATTTAGCATCCGCGACCGCGAATTATTGACCGCAGTGGCCTACCAAGCCTCGTTGGGCATCGAACGCGCCAACCTGACCGACCAGATTCGCAACGAAGAAAAATTACGTCAACAGTATGCCCGTTTTCTCTCGCCCGATGTTGCACGCACCGTTGCCCAACAAATTAACGAAACTGGCGAGATCTTCATGAAGCCAGTTGAGCAAGAAGCCAGCGTTTTATTCTCAGATATTCAGGGTTTTACCACCATGACCGAGACCCTGCCGCCATTAGAACTGCAAAACCTCTTGAATGAATATCTGAGCGTGATGACCGACGTGATTTTTGAGCATGGCGGCACGCTCGATAAATTTATTGGCGATGGGATTATGGCGCTTTTTGGTGCTCCCGTGTATTATGAAGATCACGCACAGCGGGCAATTGATACAGCGCTTGACATGCTGGTGCAGCATCAAAAGCTCATGGCCAAAATCGATTCCAGCAAACACTTTCGGATTCGAATTGGGGTCAGCACTGGACGGGTTATTTCTGGTCTCGTCGGCACGCGCGAACGTTTAGAGTATACTGTTCATGGCGACACCGTAAACACTGCCTCGCGGCTTGAAGGTAAAGCCGAGCCAAACAGCGTCTACACCAGCGAAGCCACGATTGCCAAGCTTGGTGCGAGCTACCAAGTCCAGGAAGTCGGGCCATTGCAACTCAAAGGCAAAGCTCTGACTGTCCAAGTCTTCCGCGTGATGGGAAAAACGCTCCCCAGCGAAGGCTTTGAAGGATAATTATTCAAAGGATGTAAGGATGAGGGATGAAGGATGAATTCATCCTCAATCGCTTCTAACAGCTCATTTCGGTCATTGCCAAGTTTGCAAAGCAACTATCTACGTTTCTTAATGACACTTACACTCTGATAGTTTTAATATTCTTCCTACCTCATCCTTCATCCTTCATACTTTTTTTAGGATTGATCTATGCCCTTGGTTGTTGGAGTTAAATTCAAAGATTCGGGCAAAATTTATCATTTTGACCCGAATCAACACCATTTAGAGCTAGGCGATGCGGTGGTTGTTGAAACCGTGCGCGGGCTTGAGCTTGGCAAAGTGGCAGCGCCGATCGAAGATCTGCCTGATTCCGATTTGATTGCCGAACTCAAACCAGTTATTCGCCAGCCGACGACCGAAGATTACGATCGGATGCGCGTGCTCGCTGAGCGCCGCGACGACGTATTGCGGATTTGTGCCGAACGGATTAGCGTCCATCGCTTACCAATGCGATTAATTCGCAGTGATTGGAATTTTGATGGTACGCGCTTGACAATCTATTTTACCTCGCAGCAACGGGTGGATTTTCGGCATTTAGTGCGTGAATTGGCGCGTATTTTTCATGCACGGATTGAATTACGCCAAATTGGGGCACGTGATGAAGCCAAGCTGCTTGGTGGATTAGGCCCCTGTGGAAGGCCATTGTGCTGCTCCACCTTCTTGCCCGATTTTGCGCGGGTGTCGGTCAAAATGGCCAAAGATCAAGATTTGCCACTCAATCCCTCGAAGATTTCGGGCGTTTGTGGGCGTTTGCTCTGCTGTTTATCGTATGAACAAGAGCAATATCTTGAAATTAAGGCTGAGCTGCCAACCCGTGGCGAGCAGGTCAAAACCCCTGAAGGCATTGGCTACGTGGTTGCCGTCAACACCATTCGCGAAACCGTGACCGTGGATATTGAGAGCAACTATTTAGATTTCAAAGCCGATCAGCTTGAAACGATCACCAGTGCCGCTGGAGCGATTGCCCGCGAACGGCTAGAGCAAGGCGAAGCTGCGCCAATTGCCCAAAAGCGGTTCAACCGCCCAGTTGGCGAAACGCTCAAATCGTCACTCAACAACAATTGGGATAATGAAGATTGGGGCTTGGATGAGCTACGTTCCTTTGACGATGAACCAAACGGCGCAAGCGACAAGCCCAAGCCACGGCCCAAGCAAGCGCAGCAATCACGCCCACATTCAACTGAGCCACGCGAGCAGCGGGCAAATCCCAACGAGCCACGGCCACGATTTGACCGCGCTGAGCGCCAAAAGCGCTTCAACCGTTCAGAAAATCCCAATCCAGAGCCGAATCCAGCGCCAAGCGCGCCGAATGAGCAGAACGAGCGCAAGCCACGTCATGCCTTCAAACGCAAGGGCGATACCACACCAACCCCTGAACGGCCAAAATTACCAGCAACTGTGCGCCAACAATCACTGGGAGGCGTGCCTGAACAGCTGACACCGCGTGGTCGCCAGCCATCGACTAACGATCCCGATGAGCCAAAGCAACCAATGCGCCGACGGCGACGCGGCAATGGCGGCAACAATACCAATCAACAGCAAGGCCAGCAGCAAACGCCAAAGCCCAAGGCGCAGCAAGCAGCCCAGCCTGAGCGAGCAGCAGAAAAGCCAACGCCAGATGCAGCGAAAGGAGATACTAACGCTGAACGGCGTTCGCCACGCCGCCGCAAACGGCGCGGTTAAAGCCAGGAGGCCACGTGGTTGAACCACGTGGCCTGCTTTTTTCGCCTGCTCAATCGACGCTAAAACAAACAACACCGCGAGGATTACTCACGGTGTTGTGTGGAATGGTACGCATCCCCCTACGTTCCCACAGCGGGTGCTGCAGTAGCCTCGGTGTGTGTCGCGTTCACGGCCTGGTTCGGGATGGAGCAGCGTGGGG
>NZ_JAFBCZ010000025.1 GCF_016907925.1 Herpetosiphon giganteus
CTGGGAGTCATGGTGGTCCTTTCCTTGGTCTGTTGCATTTCCAAGTATAGTCCACCTGGCTCTCGTTAATTTTGCACCACTTTCGTTATACCACCGTTGAGGCCACCGTGTTTGGGAGATTCAACCGCCGCAACGTGCGCCGTAAGGCTGTTGTATAGCCCTTATGCGTGATTGCCGTCCATCCCAACACATCCGCCGTGGCCAGCAGTTCGTCTTGCATGACCTGCTTTATGCTGTCGTCGGTATGTGGCATCTTAGGCCGCCTTGTGCTCGCGCAATTTCTTAATCGTGGCTTCGCCAATACCGTCGATGGCGCTCAACGTGGCATCATCAGCGGTAATCGCATCGCCATAGCTGGTATAGCCCGCTGCGGCCAAGCTGGCAGCTGCCTTGCTGCCCACGATTACCTCAAGTGTTGCTGATGGCTCGCCGCTTGGCGCTTCGCCACCATCGTTGGTTGGGGTCGCTGCGCCGTCGGCGTTGGGGGTTTCGACCCGTTGCACCGGCTCGGCAGCCGCTGGAGCAACAGGCATTGGATTGGTCGCTGCGTTGGCCGCAACCAACACAGTGGCAATCGACTCATCGAGGGTATGCACGCCGGACAAGTAGGTCACGCCCATATGAATCCATGAATCGGCTAAAGTGACTTGAACGTTGGCCATTGAAAAAACTCCTTTACAACAACGCCATATAGACCTGAAACCGTCTCCTGTTCTCTAGATGTTTTTCAACACGCCGATCGCTTCTGGCTCGGTAATGACGGGAAAGCTTGTTTGCCATGCCTCGCCTTCAATGCGGGGTGGTTTATTCTCAAAGTGCTCGGTTCGAATCACCCGCCCTGGCTCGCTTTGGCCAGCGGCCCGCCCAATCGCGGTATAGCCCAA
Organism: Herpetosiphon giganteus; assembly: GCF_016907925.1. GTDB lineage: Bacteria > Chloroflexota > Chloroflexia > Chloroflexales > Herpetosiphonaceae > Herpetosiphon > Herpetosiphon giganteus. The sequence continues at coordinate 885 of NZ_JAFBCZ010000025.1, forward strand.
GGTGTCGGTGATCAGGTTTTGTTCGCCATCCGGCAGATCAAGCTCTTCGTTTTGACCCGTCAAGGCCACCATCACGAAGGCTTGCGCGTGCAGAAAGCGCACATCGCCTTGTTGGGTGCGATAGCGCAAGTCATAGCGCTCAATCGGCGGCAAGCTATCCAATTGCAAGGCGGCATTGATGCCCGCCAAGTTGCCAAGGCCAGCAGCGAGCTCTAAGGCATTGCCATTGGTGGTTACAAAGTGGCTGGTGCGTTGGCGCACATTTTTATTGAGCGACAATTTGGTAATGACGGGCGTGCCGGTGATGATCCGGCCCACGGTGTAGCCTTTGCCTTGCAGCAAATTCACCATGGCGTAAATATCTTGGAAGGGGTCGTAGGTATCATTGGCCCAATCGCCTGCCACGTTGACGCGATGGCCTGCGGGATTGGCCAACTGTACGGTTTCCTTGAAGGCGTTATCGCCTTCAACAACCACGGCTGCATCAACAATCGCCTGCCAGCGCCATGCTTCGTTGACCTCAATCAAGGCCAAGTTGAGTGTGGTTTCAGCCCAATTCGTCAAGGCGGCGATGGCTTCCATCGAGGCATTGCGACCTAAATAGCGCAACAGGATGTCATAGTCACGGCCCGTCAATTCGCGGGCAATATCACTATGGGCCAGCTTGACATCGAAGGTACCGATCAGGTCGCCACCCTTCTTTTGCGCGGGACTATAGCGCGTGCCACCATTGGCCACGACGGTGCGATAGCGGATCGCATCTTCGGTATATTGGTTTTCTTCGACGGTGCGTTCAGGTAACAGCTCTGCACCAAGATAGCGCCGCTGCGGTCGCCCGAACTGGGCCAAGACATTCCTTGCCAAATTGATGAGCGTGCCATCAGCGCGGGCTTGGGCAATTAAACTTGCAATATCAGCCATAGAAACAGACTCCTAGACAGTGAATGAAATGATTAGGCTTTGCCGATGGTGCATTGGTAGCGGCTGCGCACAAAGGCTTTGAGCGTACTGCTGAGCGCCGCCCAGCCCGGCACAAAGTTTTCTTTGACGATGCCACCATGCCGATACAAATCAGCATCGTTGTTTTTGCTGGCATCAGTAATGTCTTGGGCCAAGAAATAGATTTCTTCATCAGCATCAGTAGCGGGGCCAAAGGCCGTGCCTGCATCGCGTTCGGCCCACGTTCGGCCCAATAACGTGCCGCTAAGGATGGTGACAGGCTTCATGCCACTGCCTTTATAGGTGGCTTTATCGCCGCTCGTGAGACCAGCAGCCAAGGCTTCGACTGCAATGGTGACCGCGCCAGCGGCGGCATTGGCCGTGGTATAGGCTAATTTGCCCACGCCAAAGCGCAACAACGTGCCACTGGGGATGGGGTTGGCCAACGCGCTCACCGCAATGCTGGTTGCCACCGATGCGGCATTGGCGGTTAGGGTGACGACTGCGCCATCGGTTGCCAGAAACTGACTAGCATCGACCTTCGCGCCACCTGGTAATACGTGCTCACGATTGAGAAAATCGCCCGCCCATGCAGGGCTGGTAAGTTGGTTTGGATAGCTGTTTACGTCGGCCATTAATTACCTCGCTTTGGAAGGGCATACCCCATCCGCTGATTGTGGGTCGTGATTGGATCATCTTTCTTGGGATTGCCAGCACCTTGCTGGATAAAGCCCGTTCCTCGCCGTGGAGGGTTACTACCGATCGTGAGGGATGGCATAAATTCACTCCAATGCTTGTCGGCATAGTCTTGGAGTGGGGTTTCCACGTCGCCGTCCTTGACGCTGATCGTGGTCTTGTCGCCCTCGGTTTTGGTGACAAAGGTGACATTCGTGGCCAAGCGCTCGAGCACGTTTGGTTTCCACTGCATGGCCTCGGCAACACCGCGAATGGTCGCTTGGGTGCGCAGATTGGCCAGCTCGGTTTGGGCTTGCTCGCGCTCGGTCAAACGCGTGCGCACTTCATCGATCTGCCCAAGGGCTTGATAGTCGCGCCAGCGCTGCACATCGTCGCCCGTCAGCACCACGGAACCTTCCGGCGTGCGCTCGCGCAGCTGGCGATTCTGGTCGCGGTACTGATAGTTCTCCTGCATCAACAGCATGAGCGCTGCATCAGGGCCACCTTGGCGCGCAACGAGATTGGCAATTTGCCCCGCAATATCGGGTTGATTGCCACCATTAGGAGCGGGCGGATTAGTCGGTGGATTGGCAGGCGGGTTGGCTGGGGCTGGATTGCCACCGCCGCCACTACCGGAACCACCGCCGCCGTTATCAGCAGTAAATAATTTGATTGAGCGAAAGAAACGAACCATTGCAAAGAACTCCTATAAATACTAAGGATTGGTGCTAGCGCTTCTGTCGTGGCTGCCAGCGTACCGATTCCCATGGCTTTGGCTTGCGATTTGGTGATGCTTCGCCTGCACGCGCTGGTGGATCACCAACACGGGATGGATGGATGCGTGGATGCATGAAATCATCGAACAGGTGCGGTGGTGGATTGAGTACCACAAACCCTTCAAGACTGTGACTTAATCGCACCAACGATTCACGCAGCGATTCGTGAGCTTCCGTTGAACCCAACGCTTGCATTGCTCGCGCAGCATCATTGAATTCCATCATTGTCCTATCCTTTGTAATGCGGCCACCGTGGTGACTTGGGCATTTGCGCCCCAAACGCCACCGCTGTGCACCGTCGCTAAATCTTCGAATTGAAATGCACCCTGTTTCCAGAGTCCATACCGACCTGGGCCAAGCATATCGCGCTGCGTTTTTGCGCTTTGCTCCAGAAACCATTCCTTGCCCGTTGACATCGCCAGCGGCGCGCGGTTCCTTAAAATTGGCAGAATTGCACACCGGCACTGAGGATGCAGCGGCATCATGACGTTGGTTGGGTAGACCGTGCCATCAAGCGCTAGACAGGCCAGACAGGTACGCCGTTGGCGTGCCGCGATTCGCATGTAAGCGGTAGTCAAACCACTCGTTTGATACTGCTGCAATGTTGCCAACCGTGCTGCCCGAACCGACTGATCACGGGTGATGAGCAAGGCATGATTGAGACTGGTTGTCAGTCCATCGTTGACCATGTTCCGCGCGGTCGTGCGCGGATTCTTGCCCAACGCCAACCCCTTCAGCAGTTCGTCGGTGATGGCCTGCGCCGTTGCTGGATAGGCAGCACTCAACAAATCAGCGAGCGGATTGCCAGCCCGTGCCAAAGCAGCAATGTTTTCAAATGCACCGCTGCCCAATTGATAGAATGAGCCTTGAATCGCGCCGGAATAGCGCAACCACGCCGTGGCCTGCTCGGCCCCCATACTGGCGAAACTCAATTGTTGCGCCTGAATCAGTGCAGCTGCATCGGCGTTGTACTTTGCCAATTCCCGCTGGAGTTGCACCAACAACGCGTGGTAGCGATCGTTCGCATACAGTTGCGACTCGCTGACGGTTTGCCCCTCGGCTTTGGCTTGGCTCATTTGAAATGCCAAGGCCTCGATCTCAGCCTTCAACGCGGCTTCGACCATACGCCAGCGGTTGGTCAAATCGTCCATGGCGCGCGCGTTCATTACCAACAACTCGTTGCGAAACTGCGTCGCAATGGCAACGACATTAATCATTCCGGTTGCTCCAGACCCGTGCTCGCGGCACCACTGTCGAGCCGTGCTTGGTTGGTTGCGAGCGCTGCGGCCAGCGTGCGGGTTTGCTGAAGCTGCTTGGCTTCCTGCTCCGCCGCAATGCGGGCTTTCTCGGCATCGACATCTTCCACATCGATCAGCCCTAAGAACAAGTCATGGCTGATGGCCCCTTTTTCATAGGCTGCAAGCAAGAAATTGCGTTCCTCACTGCTTAAGCTGCCGAGCCACAGGCGTGGGATCACATCCGCACGCAGGCTATCAAAGGCGTTCGGGCGACCAGCAAAGTGGGCTGCGAGGGCCAAGGTCGCTTCGAGCAGCCAGCGCACCAGCTGTTTGATGGCGGTGGCCGTTGGGCCAAGCGCCATCGCGAAATCGAGCAAGGCTTGTTTACGACTTTCGCCGCTAGCAACCGCATCCCCACTCAACAGCGCATGCAGCTGCTTACACTCGTTGAGCATGCGGCGATAAATGGCGGCATCGGTGTCAATGAAGGTCGTCACGGGTGACGGGTCACGCCATTGCACCGATGGGTTGGTATAACCGGTGATCACCTTCGTGCGCTCATCCCGAATCGGTACACCCACGAGATTGGTCGTTTTGCCGGGGCCAATGTCATAGGGCTTATAGACGCGCATCTTTTGCCCAGCATTCGCCGGATCGTCCACCTCGTCGTAGGGCATTTGGGCATTCGACAAGACGCGTTCGACAAAGCCACTGATGACGATGTTGTGTTGCAGCATGGTCAAGGTCATGTTTAAGGCCTTTTGCATCTGCTGCATCGACAGGCTGATGATGGGCTTGCAGGTGATTTCCAGCATCAGTAAGTGACCCATCAGCGGCAATCGCGTTTCGCCCGTGACCGCCTCCCCTTCGAGCGTGCGCACCACGGTATCGAGGCCATCAAGGAAGGTCACTTCCGCAACTTCTTTTTTGTCGGCGTTGGTGTAGACATACACGCCACAGGCTTGCATGGTGGCTTTGTCGCGGCTGACCCCAGCCTGATCTGGGGCCAGCACATCGAGCCAAATGAGATTCAAGGCATCGGCCAAGGTTGGCTGTCGTTGGATTACCCCGCCATCGACCGCAGCAGGCGGAATAAACAAGCGCAGCACCGCACGCCCATGCACCACAGCAGTGGCAATTGATTCTTGCAGGATGCCCAACACATTGCGCTGATCCCACCAGCTCGTCATGGCTGCTTCGGCTTCGTCGATTAAGATTTGCTCGGGGTCGGTTGGTTGTTCATCCTCCAGTAGCGGGCGGCGCACGGCATAGCTCCACTGCGGCTCACGGCCAATCGCTCCATTCATATGCCGTTCAACCACCTCGGCAATCACATTGCTGGACACAAACTCGCGTTGGATACGGGTCATCACCTCGGACGCGTTTGTATCGCCAGCGGCAGGCGTGGGGCCAGTCCACGCTGCGCCACCCTGCCAGTGATCGCCATCACGAAACAACACCGCGCTCTTGACGCTTTCGGGCGTAGAAGGCAGCCGTTTCTTAGCCAATTCAACGGAGAGTGTGTCAAAGGCAGTTGGCATTAGTAGCTCCCCCATGAGCCAGGCATTGCTTCATCGTCATTGCTTACTAACAGGTGATCAAAGCAAAAGTCAGGAGCGCCACACAAGACCAAGCCATCACCATCATCAGGACTATGCTTATGGCGTTTGCGAAAATCATCCTTGGGTTCAAGGCGTTTCAGCTCGAGCTGCCCCTTCGACTGATAGCCATACTGACGATCGGTCAAATCAATTTCGAGCTGCTCGGCGGGCTGAATAATGGCAATGTCCTTCAAGACCTCTGCCGTTTCAGCGTACATCTCGGTCACGCAGTTGGCGTACTCCTCGCTGTTGTGCGGCGAGGGCAGCGCCCCAAACATGACCTCAATCACCTGATAGTTACGAAAGCGTCGCCGCAATTCGGGATCAACCAGTAAGCGATCGATAATGCCTGCACCAAAACCACCCGTACCATCGACGCGAATATGCAGACTAGTTACATCCTCAGGCAGCTTCAATGCGGCGAACTTAATATGCTCAACATAGACAAAGGTGTTTTGCTGCTCGATGCGAGCAACCTTGCTAATGTGCCCGTTGTGCCGCAGATACACCGCCCCGGTATCATCACCCCAGCGCGCACAGTCCACCCCGATCCGCGCCTTGGTTGGGTCAGCGGTTGCGTTAACCATGGGCTGTTTGCCACGTTTGACTGCTGCCTCAAATCGACCAACCGGAATGAAGGTATTGATGCTGGCGTTCTCCGGCGGAATGCCCAGCACGCGGAACATAAATTCATTGTTTGGCTGATACCAGGTCGTGGCATCCCATGGCAATTGGAAGTGGAATAAATCAGGGTTTGGCCCGTCTACTTCTTGGCAGTGCTTTTCGATCATGTCGGTGACATAACTGCGTTTCACCGCCCCTGGCACCACAGTTTTATCAGCCACCACATTCGGGTGCTGTAAACAACTCATCCGCATCGAGAGCACGTTGCTGTACTTGGCTTGGTGATAGAAATGGCTGTTGCGTGTTTTGGGATTGGCAATCATCAGCACAATCACGATCCCGCCACTCGTCATCGAATCGATAGCCTCATAGACAAACTTGGGAATGCCTTCGGCCTCGTCCAGTACAAACATCAAAAACTTGCCGTGCTGCCCTTGTACCCGCTCGCCGCCCTTGCCATTGCTATCATCGGTTGACTTGCCACTCGCAAAATGGTTGTCGTCGATGATGACTTCACAGGTCTCCAGAATTCGACCGGGCAGCTTGGCCTTTTTGCGGTCGGTTTTGATTTCTTTCCAGAGCAGCTTTTTCACCTGATCCCAACTGGGGGCAAAGGTGTAGATAATGCTGGGCCGAAAGCAATCTAAGAAATGGCTCACCAAGGCGCTCATGCCTTTGGTCTTGCCCACCCCGTGGCCTGCTTCGATCCGTATCCGATTCTTGATGATCTGCCCCGGCTGCCACACGGTTTCATCGTAGGCTTCGCCGTTCTCGTACTTTTCTCGTTCAAACTGTTGGCGCAACGCAAGCGTATAGGCCTCGAAAATCTCAACCTGCCCAGGCTCGTCGATGCCTGTGCCGCGCCATGGCTGCCAGCCCAGCTTGTCTTTGGTGTAGCCCTCAGGATTGAACTGATAGTCGGCAAACGGCGATACATCCTCCAAACCGCGTTCGCGCAGTTCAAGGATGGCCTTGGCGCGGACTTGCAGGCTGAGTGGCGGCTTAATCCGCAGATTCGTATTAGGGGTTAAGTAAGACATCGATGATATCCTCGCCTGCTGCAATGGCCCGAATTTGATTAGGCGTGAGTTTGCTCACATCAAGGTTGGCCAACAACGAATCTTTGATATTGGTCAGCGCGCCATTGGCCTTGCCAATCAACTCCAGCGCTTTCAGTGCATCGTGCAACTCCAGCTTGGCACCGACTTTGGACGTTCCTTCTTGAAAACTGCGCACCAGCCCGATGTCCGCCTGCGCCTCCACAGTTTTCAGGTTTATCGCATTGCCTTTGGTGATGAATGGCTCGATCGTGCCGCGTGCGATGCGGGCTAAGCGATCAAGCACCTCATCGGCGCTCATGGCGCGTTCGGCCACCAAGTCTCGTATCGCGCGCATGATGTTAGCTTTTGTTAGCATGCGGCTTGCGGTCACGGATGCAGCGCGAGGATTGTCCTCTGAATAGCCTGCTCGCTGAGCGGCCTTCGTGCCGTTGAAGTCTTTGACATACTCATACACAAACGCCTGCTCCTTTTTGGTTAAGGGCTTGTCTGCTGCATATTTGAGGTTGTCGTGTACTTCATTGGTCATCAATGGCCTACTTCAGTGATGTCGCCGCTGGCGCGGCGGATAGTAATAGATTTACTGTCAATAATTATTTGCGTGACGTTGTTTTGCGTGCGTTCCGGCGACGATGAGCGCGGTCGGGTTTGCCCGTGCGCCACGCTGGTGGGCGATCAATCAAATGATGGGTGCCAGCCAGCAGGTTGTTGACATCGACATGCAAGCGAGTAAGGGAGTGAGCCACAAGAACGATCAACAGCACAATCAACGTGATGCCAATGAAAACATCCAATTTAGACCTCCTCACATAAGGATTCGTGAAACATTCCGAGGCCATCGATAGCGCGATGAATCCACCATGGATTGCCATTGATGGCTTGACCTAGAATGCGCTTACCATCAAACTCATGACCTGCGTGGAACGTTGCGGCCACAGGAAAGTTGAGACCTGGGCCTTGCCGACAATTCGCATCATTGAATTTAATGCGATAGCGCTTGATGACTGGCGCGGCTGGCTCCTTGCGCCATGCGTCAAGCATTGGCATGAGCACTGGGCCGGGGCATTCGCTCTGCCCCCACTCCATATGCCCTTTGGTATTTGACTTCACATTGAAGCCACGATCATCGGCCAACGCCTCAAAAAGCATGACCTTTGCATTCCACTGTTTATCGGTTGGGTGTTGCTTGCCACCAATCGGCGTGTGGACAGCGACGGTTGTGGTGTTGCCGGTGCCATGACCACAATGCCAAAGGATGTCGCTCAGGTTGCGCAGCCAATAAATCGTGCCCGTTGCGCCCACGGCGTAGTGATACATAATGCCGTGCCCATAAATCGCGATCCCATTGGCATAGCCCCAGATTTTGCCAACGTGATAGTGCGCAATCGCCTGCAAATGCCGAATCTCTGCATCGATCGATGCCGCTATTGCGGTTTCGGGGCCGTTGTAATGATCAACGCTCCCAGTAATAAGCTTCAGCAGCCGCGTGACGAGATAGCGCGATGGGCGACGCAGCAGGAGATGCCGAATATCAACAATTGGCAGACTGGCGATACCCATGGGCTACACTCCGTCTGTTGCAGCGGGAACAATGGAAAGGATTGGCCGCAGCCGCTCTTGTTTAGCTGCTTCAGCCTCAATCAAGGGAGTCAGCGTTTTAGGATCAAGGTCGATGTTGAACCGCTTGGCATAGTCAATGGCAGCTTGAACAGCAACGTCCTTGGCGGTTGCCCATGCGTGTTCAGGGGTGAAGCCTTGCGCAGCAGCGGCCCGTTCGCCCACCTTCACGGCGGCATACAACACCGCTTGCTGATGCTCGGTCAATTTGGAATTAATGAAGGCCGTGCCAAGCTTAATCAGCGATGGGCCTGAGCTGGCCACGATGCCAAAAATGACTGAGAGCAGCAGCGGAACAAGAACATTAGCGATGGCGTTGATGGTTGCGAGCATTGGGTTTACCCTCCTGAATCATTGGTAATGGTTGATTAGGTTGTGTGACATTGCGGCGTTCGCGGCTCGGTTGTGGCTGTCGCGTGTAGGCATAAATGCCGGCAATATCCAGCTTCATATCGTCGAGGTCTTGGCGTGATGCTCGCAACTCAATTTGAATCGCTTGCATGGTCATCACGACTTGGGTATTGACCTCGGTATTTTTCTTGTAGGCATCGAGCAGCTCGCCATCATACACATGCGACAACAGGGCAAGCTCCTCTTTGCGCAAGCGAGCATCACGGTCGAGATCCTCCTTCTTTTGTTGTTCCTTGGCATCAGCTCGCGTCGGATTGAAATAGGAAACAAACCAATCCCACACCGTGCTGACGGCTGGCGCTGCCGATTTACTCAGAAAAAACAACAGCACGACGAGAATCCCGATGATGCCGTTGTTGTTGATGAGTTTGATTGCGTGCTCAGCCTCGGCCATAGAAACAAATCCTTGAAAACAACAAAAACCCGCAGGATCAACACGCCCCAAATGTATTCGGGGAGTATCGACCTTGCGGGTATCGCATCAGTCGTGCGCCTAGTTGCCTAGGTCGCCATGGCTAGCCCAAAAGGAAGCTAGTCACATAAAGAGCGAAGTTCGCTCTTCATTAATTGGTGGTCGGCGCGAGGATGATTTTCGCCAGCGTTGGCTGGTCGTCTGCGTATTCAACTTCCATCGTCGCCATTAGGGATTGCTTGGTTGAAGCAAATCGTTGTTGTTTGAACGTTTCACCATTCCGCTGGCAGCGTTTGAGAAAAGAAAGCGCTGATTCGTTGTTGTTGCGTTTGATGGTGACGATCCGCGCAACTTCAGGCCAGTTGCCTGGCGATTCCAAAACAAAAATAACTTTGCCATGAAATCGTGCTGTCATCATGACCTCATTTGGTTGCGTCGATACGATTGCGGAAATTATAGCACATGTGTACTAATTGTCAATGAAAATGGGGCTATTTATCCCACATATCCCACATTTTCAAACATAGCTTAATAAAAGCGCTCATACAAGACTGTAACGCGCAATGGACGTAATCCGTATGGTCAGCAATATCGGTAGAAAGAAAGGCGGAGTTATGCGATTTCGATTACTCGCTGGTGGATTACTCGTTGCGGGATTGATCTCAGCATGTGGAAGTACAACGCTTCCATCACCTTCTCAACAACCCATATCAACCAATATGCCATCAACCAATACGCCAGCACCGACCGAGAGTATCGTTCAGGTAACCGTTATTTATCTTGATCCTGATGAGGAGTATGTATCGTCGTTTGAATTTGCCTCGGCCAAAGAACCTGTGATCAAAGGCGAACGCCTGATCATGGCAGGTTCCGATATTTCTTTATCATTCAAAGTCATTGATTTTGTGCGTGGTACGCAGGCATTAGAGGATATTGCAACTTTTGATCCGGCATATGCTGGTCCACCAGCTGGCTATGAGGTTGGGCTGGTTCGAGCGGAAATACAGCATGGGAATGTTCTCACCGAACCAGTAGTCCTTGATGGATCACTCGTGTCACTCCTAGTCCTAACGAATGGTGAATATCTGGAAGTGCCTACTATGCAGGGCTTACCATGTTGTATTGAACCGCGATTTGATACCCCGGTCGCAAAGGGTGATACGACAGAAGTCTATTTTCCGATCTTGGTTGCTCGTGATGATCCCAATCCCTTACTGGTGATCAATCGCGACCAATCGAAGAATAAAGATGCGCGTCATTTTGCCCTCCAATAAACGCATCTAAGTCAAGCAGACGATCTAGCGGTGTTTCTTAAATCGGTGGATCGTCTGCACCATGGGCTGATTACTGGAGAGAATGAGCGTGGGGTACTATAGTACCTGAGAAGAATGATCGCGATCAGTGGGAGGTTCAAGCATCAGGATTGAGCTGGTGAGAAGGATACACGCCGCACCACCAAAGACAAACCATTCCGCACGTTGATAGAAAAACACATTATGCTGTCCTCTGACCTCAGTATACTGACGCGAGCGAGAGTCTTGTTTATAGGTATTTCCACTCCATGAAATAATTCCACAGAGCATCAAGAGTGCAGCGCTCATCCACACGAGATCCCAGACAAAATGCATCCGAGTAAAAAAATGTGCAACACCACTCAAGATAACGAGGATGATCAGAATTCCTATCCCGATCGTGGCAAGATACACTTGTTCTTCAAATTCATATGAAGAAGATGAATTAAGCATGGGTTGGCGTAAGGTAATGAGTCCGGCCACCATTAAACCCACACCCATGACCCAGGGAATCCACGCCCAGCGTTGATAGCCATTAATGAGTTTTGTAAGCATCGAGCGCTCCTTTCTGATCATCAGTTATTTCAGTTGTTCACGTTGCTCGATAGTGAGCATCCCATAGCCTTCTTCGATATAGCCCTCATAGCCCTCGGTGCGAATAAAGAGCCAAAAGCCGTTATAGTGCATGACTCGATATCGGACGAACCTAGTGGTGTAGCCCAAAACTTCGTTTCAGGCGAATATGCAATAGAATGCCCTCAGGAATAAACCAGAAGGAGTTCCCTGCGCCGAGTTGGCGGTTAAATGAAGAAAGCCTAGCTTGTAAGCTAGGCTTTAAAAACTATTTTATTTTAGGAATCCTAAATAATCAAACTCATCGTTCATATCTTGTACGTATTTATTCAATCCTCTAAGCCAATTTTTCTGAACTTTAAGTAATGGATCTCTTATCGTTATATATGAGTTTATTATTTCTTCTTGTATTTTCTGTGATTGATTTAATTTTTTGATTGCATATATAGCACTTTCTCTTATATTATTTTTAGATGCTATTTCTTCAATTTGCTTAGAAAGAATATATAGTAAATGTTTTTTAGGATATGGACTAGGCCAATTATCAATTTCCTTTTCTACTTGTTCTGAATACGGCGAATATTCTAAGATCTTACTTCTAAGTATAGGGATTAAATTCCCAGTTTCATCTGGATGAACAATATTACCCCATAGAGGATAGGAAAAAAATTTCGGTGGGTGTTTTTTAGGAATAAATTTAGTAGTTCTCACTACCCATCGGCTTCTTGTAAATTGCCATAGATTTTTTATTTGTCCTACCCCAACCGCTGTTGAGCCAAAAGCATATGATAGTAGGCCGAGTGGTCCAGCAAATGCATGAAAAAGAGGTTTTCCAGTATTAGCTAATAATAAGCCAGCTTTAAGAAAGCTATAAATTTCATCTGGATTTGATGGCATTTTTTCATCCGAAAACTCGAAGGAGAAATACCATCCATCAGCGTTTAGCCTTGTTATATCTGATAGAAGAGCCATGATATTACTATCAGATATAACAGCTGACCTTCCTATTATAATACTAGCATAAGTAGGTATTCCAAGATTATCCCCAACCTGTTTTGCTGCTTTAAAAAGCTTCTCATTGAGATCTGTAATTTTATCGTCTGATGCTTCATAAATAACTGCTGGAGCAATAACAGCATTAGTACCTACTTTCTCATTTATAAATAATAAATCTCTCTGTAATGATAATAAACCATCGCTATCAATTTCAACTAGCTTTGAAATTCGATTTCTATGATTATTCATACTATAGGATTGTAGATTTTTATTTGAATAACTAGGAATATGATATTGTTGATCAATCATCAGCTCAAAACCTAGTTTTTTAAGCTTTTTTGCATTGGTAATCATTGAGTTCTGAGAGATATCTCTTGGACTAAATACAGCTCCTTGTCCAACACCTGTCTTTGCCAAATCTAGCATAATTTTCTGACTACCAGAACCATATTGAAACCATACACCTCTTTTCATTAAGAACCTCCTAATTTTTGCAATAATAATTTTACCTGTCCTGCGTTCATTGGGCGATTTATTCTCTCTTTTTCTAAAAGTTTTTTGATGATTATCTTAAGTAGAGGAGGGAGGTTTATATAATCGGGATTCATTAAATAAGCAGTAGATAATTGGATGTTTTGATATAGATCACCAGGTATATCGGCAAAAGGATGTGTACCTACAGCAGCCTCATATAATATGATACCCAGTGCAAATAGATCTGTCCGATGTTCAATTTCTCTTCTGTTTCCACGTGTTTGCTCTGGAGCAAAATACAAAGGAGTTCCTATATCAGCACCTCGCTGTGTGCTAGTCAAATCAGGTAACCTTAAATGCCTCGCTACTCCGAAGTCAATAATTACAGGATCATTATTCTTATTGATACGGATATTACTTGGTTTCAAATCACGATGAACAATACCTTTATCGTTTAATACTGAAAGTCCATCGCATAACTGAGAAAAGATATGGATAATATTATCCAGAGATAATGGGGCTTTGGAAAGTGTTTCAGTGAAATCACATCCATCAATAAAATGTTCGACTAGATAATGCCGTTGAACGCCATAACGCACAGAATTTTCATAAATAATAAGTTTCGCCAAGTTTTTGTGATTCATATCATAAAGCGCCCCAATTTCACGTCGGAGGCGCTCATCATCATCATTATCATGTATGATCTTTAAACAAAGATCAATTCCTTTCTCATCTCTAACATGAAACGCTGCCCTTTGCGCACTAGGCGTAAGTGCTTTAATGAAAGTATAATCTGGATAAAGTTTTTGAGCTTCTTCAAGAGGAACTATATAAAAACTCATAAGATTACTCCTTTTTGTTTTGAGCAAGTATCAAGGCCAGCCGATAATAATAACTCCAAACTTTGGGATTATCACGTCTAGCTGATTTGATAACCTCTACTTGGTGTGCTGCATTGACTGCAAGAATACCGATCCCGAGATCTTGAATGCTGGGTTCAAGCTGAATCCGTATGGCAACACGGGTTGGCATTGCAATATACGAACGATGGGCAAATATCTTATTACGATGTGCCTGAGCGACTGCCTTGCGCCAATCGCTTACCTTTGCTTCGACGCTCACGATTTCAGGCAAGATGGAACGCCACGTTGGGGCAAGGGCATAGGTATATCCTGATTGTTCGACAATATTTAATTCAATAAGATTCGATAACTGTTCCCACACATTCCGGCTCGTTTGAAGCACTCGCTCAGCGATGGTTTCAAGCCGAGCTTTATTGATTCTACGAAGATATGACATGATATTAATTGGATCTTGCGTAACTCGTGTGAGCTTCGTTACCTCAGGCTGGAAAGTTGTCGCTAACAGATCTGGCTTTCCTGCCCCAACGGTCAGTGAACCAGCAGTCCAAAATTCTTGCCGACCAAGAAGCAACTGAGGGAGGTGATGTGCTACAGCATCTTCAATAATTGCTTCTGGGCCATTGATCCGACGGCTAAAATAGGTGACACTCATAGATCGCTCCAGTAAGCGTTATTGCACAAAGAAGAATTGTATAATACGCCTTTGTGATGAATATTACAAGACGCTAATCGTATGAGTTTCTTACGAGTTTTGCGCGTATTTACTAAAGGTCTGCGCCCCTCCAATGTCTTTCTATCAACAGTCTATAAACAGGTAAATTCCTAGTTATCCACAGTTAATTCATAAGAAATATTAGATCTATTGAGTGCTTTGATAGCTCTGTCTGAGTGGTTAAATACTCCCGCTACGGCCCATATAACCAATGATCAACGCCACCATGATGGCTACACGCACCACGTCCAGTTGCATAGGAGCGTGAACCGTCGCGACAAATAGCTCCAACCCGTTGGCCTGAGTTTGAAGCAGGCCGTGCTGTTGGGCGCGGTCGAGCAGTGGGAACCACAGTTGGCAACCTGGGGAGATCCGAGCGATCAAGGGTCAATACTGCTTGTTGTTCGCTAGAAACATCAAACAGACTAGCGCTCATCCATCCATCGTAATCTCCAACTTTAACGTGATACCACAATTCATCATAAACCGTGCGTTGAGCGAGAATCGTAATCGCATCGCTTGGCGCAATCTTAGTAATCACGTCATAGCGGGTGCTTGGGCCTTGTCGCAGGTTCGAGGTTGCAGGCACAGAAACAACCAAAGCCGTGGGTTCTGGAGTAGATGTTGGTGCAGGCCGTGCTGTCGCTGGCGATCGCTGAGGCCGAGCCGTACTTGCTGAGAGTTTGGATTGGGTCGATGTTGTTGGGACAAGTGTCGTGCTTGCGCCACCACATCCAATAACGATGAGAAGGCAGAATCCAAGGATGAAGCGATGGAGCATAGGAACCTCGCAATTCTAAGGGCTTTCTCTATTTAGATGCACTGTGAGGGTGAATTTTGCATGCAATTAATAGCATGATGTTTGGTCACCTCTATTTAGATGTGACCAAACACTAATCAACTAGGTTTATGCTTCAGCCTTGGGATTGGTATAGGCCGCGATGGTAGCTCTGAGCCGATCAGCAAACTTATAGATATCATCAATATCTTTGATTTGAACTTTTTCTTCTTTGCGTTGGTTATCAAAGAGGCTGATCGATTTTGTGGTGGTTGAGTTCAGCCAGAGCCGGCAGATGGGCTTGCGATTGTTGTCATCGAGCAGAATGCCACAGTAGCTCTGCTTATCGCGCATGACGATGCGTTTGGCATCGATGGCTTCACGCAAGATGGAGCGCACGATGTAGAAGGCTTCAAGCTCTTCCATCGTGGTCAGCACGCCCGTGGCTTCTTTGTCGGCTGCGGTCACTGGCTCGTCGGTTGCTGCTTGAGCAGCTGGGGTTTCCTCGATCGTGATCCGTGTATCGGTTCCCAATGCGGTTTTGAGCCGATCGTTCACCTGGTCGTTGATGAAGTTGCGCAGCGCTCGGCGGGTGGTCTGGCCAAATTGCTCGCGCATGTTGGCGGTCATGCGGCCACTGTAGACTTGGGTCGCGAAGAACTTGATAAATTCTTCCGAGGGATTGGTGAGTTGTTCGCCCATGATCCGCTTAATTTCGCGGGTATATTTCAGCTCGCTGGCGGTCGTGACGATGCCAGCTACATCGAAGGTGGCTTTGGTAAATTTCTTTAGTTCGTCAACATCTTGTTCACGAATATCAAGCAAGTTGAATTCGAAGAAGGGTTTGGTATCCATTTTGTTGGGCGCTTCGAGATCGGTGTAAAACCAGTAGGAGAGGCCATTCGTAAGAATCCCAAAGCGAGCCTCAGTTACGCTGAAATAGCGATACAACTGGGAAGCATGGGCCTTACCCAAATCGGCATTGTGATGCTTACATTCGAGGAGCATGACCGGCTTTCCATCACGCAGGATCGCATAATCAACTTTTTCACCTTTTTTCAAGCCAATATCGGCATTCAGTTCGGGGGTTACTTCGAGAGGATTGAAGACATCGTAGCCCAGTGAGGCTAAGAAGGGCATAACTAGGGCATTTTTGGTTGCCTCTTCCGTTTGAATATACTCCAGCTGCTTGGTAACACGGGTGGCCAGATCGCGCAGACGGTCAATCAGATCCATGGTCATTCCCTTCTAAACAAGAATGCGGTTACCCTAGTTCCTACACACACTGCGATAAGCGCTCTCTACACGCCTAACAAACGAAGTGCCTTGAAGTCTACCACCTCCTAACTAACGCTACAAGACAAACATTTGTGTTATTCAGGTATAGGTCGGCAGCACTATCTAAGTGAGGAGGTGATGCTGCCGACCTATTTTCTTAACTTTCGCACCCAATACCATCTTTATCGCGATCAAAACGGTGTGGATCGGGTGCCAAAACTCTAAATCGACGATATGGGATGTCACCACAATCAAGATCTGGCGGTGGTGGTGCAATACAGACATCAGGATAGGAAGGATCACATCGTGGGACAGACGTTGATGTAAGTGTTGGTGTTGCAGTTGGAAGAGCCGTTGCTGTCGGGAGTGGAATTCCCGTTGGTTGCGGCATCGGGATTGCGGTTGGCTGGGTTACGCTTCGCACTTCGCTCCCAAGTAATCCAAGCAATACCTTAAACTCATCAGGATTATTGGGATGCCATTCAAATCGAGCGCGCTCGAACCACTGGGTTTGAACAGTATCGCCATTCGCATTCGTTTCAGTGGCTACACTAGTAAGAGGAAGTCCAAAAAGTTGTAATGATCGTGCATATACATCAAGCCCTGGTATCGTTAATCCATGCGATTGCCAGTAGCTTTTGAATCCTCGGTTTGGAGCTTGATCACAGACATTATGCCCGGTCTCCTCAAACCACAAACACCCTGGGATTGGTCCAGCTTCGCGGGCATTAGCAGTGCGACCGAGTTGTGTCAGTCGCTCTTTTCCAAGCAATCCTAAGAGCACTTCATAAGGAGTACCAACATTTTCAGGATGGTACTCAAAGCGATTCCGCTCTAGCCATTGTGTTTGATAGACCATCCCAGTGTCAGGATTAGCTTCACCTGCAGCTGCGCTGATGGGATAGCCAAACACGGCGAGACCACCATTGGCTTCCCAATAATCCGAGAATGGATCATCAAGGCAAAACGCTGATTGTGAAAAGCAAAGGTTGTGGGCGGTTGCTGCTTGTGGAAGAAACAGCACGATAAGACTCAGAGAGCATAGAAGGAAGATGAGCCGACGCATGCAAAGACTCCTTAACAAACTGATGATATAGTATTTAGATGCACTCTTCATGCATTTTTTGGATGTGAAGTAAAGAAGTTTATTTTTGTGTTTGTCGGGCTAATTGCTCAGCAAGTCGTTCAAAAACCCTATCAATCCGGGGAATAACTCCAAAATACACATGGCGATTTTCATAGGCTTTGAGGGCTTCGATATGGGCTGGCATGGAAGCAAGTAATTGGTCAATTTCCTCAAACCACGTGAGCGAAGCTGGATCATCGACAATCAACGGTTCCCACTTGTAATGAACAAAATCATTTCGTTGTTTCGCAAGTGCTCGTAATGCCTCGCGAATTGACTCATCAAAACGGGGCAGGCCAAGGCCATCAAGCACTTTGGTATATTTATCACCAAGATTATGCTTGCGAATCAATCTTTTGATATCTGCATCTGACTGGCCTTGTCGTCGAGCAATGCTTGTGATGATGCCATTAATCCAATGTTCACACCATGTTGCATAAAGAATGATTGCGAGGAGTGTATTTTCATTATTAACAGCATTCAGCGCATCCTCTAGTAATCCATCGGTATAATTGAGGGTGAGTTTTGTTGACAAGGTTGTTTCGTTTGCTAGTTGAGGTATATAAGCAAAGACCAATTTTTGGAGTTCTCGATCAGTTTTATTCGCAACATCTAACATTCCAGTGCGAATAGCATTAAGCACTGATGATTTAACGAAGGCTAGGAATTGATGGTTATCAATAGATTGATCATTGATTGATGCTTCAATGATATGAAGATATACTTCTAAATCTGCGGCTGACATATCCATGTGATGTTACCTTCTCTATTAAATCAAAGTATATCAAAAGGTGTTATAACTCCTAATATTCGAGATCTATTGTTTGAACAAGTAACAATAAACGGCTTATTTATATTTTTTTCTAATACTTCTAAGATGGTAGTATCAATATAGCAGAGATTTGCTTTTTCTTTATATAGTTGGTTATTAGTATCAGTTAATGCCGCTTTAATAGAGGTAGATAATCTTTCTATTCGTTGATTATTTGACTGTAGGTTGAATCTTAAGTACTTAACTATATGATAGTCGGATATAAGATACCAATCATCTTCATGGAATAATGGTAAATAGGAAAATGAATTTCCTAACATCTGTTGTCGTACAAATGAAATAGGATGCCAATCTTCAGCAACCACCACGTTTGAAACCATAAAAGCATTCACTGTATCTTGATTAGACATTAGAGCTGCCTCAATTAATAAAGCTAAACGTATCGCATGTGATGTAAGATTTCTCGCGACAGCACCTTGATGAAGTGCGTCATTACGATAATATGTCACAGCCGTATAGAGTTTTTCTGGATCAATATAATAAGGCGATGTTGTATCAAGACATATTGTACTGATTAGAGCGCATATTTTTGTTTGATAGGCTTTTAGACTTGCGTCGGTTCCTTTTTTAGGAGACGTTAGAGTAATTCCCAGTTTCTCTAAGGCAAATAGAATGTCTTGAAAATCCTCAGCATTCTTCTGTGCTTTGGCACGGGCACTCCTGAATAAATCCCGAAAATAAATACGTTGATTATCACAAAGTACTATTGGATTCTGATGTGTTAAATTTCTAGCCATTCTATCCTCAATAACGAAGTAAACAAGAGGCTGAAATCTAAATTCCAGCCTCTCTACCCAGCATTCAGATACTAGCAGAATGGTTATTTGGGTGCAATACTCCAATCACCATCAGCTTGCACTTCGTAGAAACAAGGGCCTTTGCTGAATCGTGCTACTGCTTCACTCTGTACAGGGCCAATCTCGTTTTGAACAAGATCCCGCCCACCAGCACAGTAGACCCAAACAATAAAGTTACTGTTGCCATTGTGGCTAAATCGATAGGGGATATTACCGATTTTAGCCGGCTCAAAAAGATCGCTGACCGTATCTCCTCGTCCTTCGATTCCACTAGTGGCAATCCCTTGATTGTAGCCGAGCGGCTCGAGACGTAACGACCATGTTCCATCAGCATCTATTTCAAAAAAGGTTTCTTTCTTGCCAGTAACGAAGCGACTGCCGTTATATCCGCCAATTTCATTGACAATCAGATCACGATCCGAGCCTTGATAGGCCCACACAATAAAGTTACTGCGGCCATCATGGGTAAAGGTGGCGCGTGCATAACCAAACGGAATCATAAGAGGATCGGTCACTTTTGGCCCAATCCCGCTCAGCATGATTGGTTGCGGTGGAGGAGTATTTTCCCGCACTTCTTTCCCGAGTAATCCAAGAAGCACTTTGTATTGATCGGGATTGTTAGGATGCCATTCAAAGCGTGCACGTTCAAACCATTGGGTTATCACGGTATCGCCATTGGCATTGGTTTCCATGGTGGCACTGGTTAATGGAAGTCCAAAGAGTTGCAACGAACGAGCATAGGCATCTAAACCGGGGATTTTTAGCCCGTTTGATTGCCAGTAACTTTTGAAGCCGAGTCCTTGAGCTTGATCACAGACATTGTGTCCAGTATCTTCGAACCAGAGACAGCCTGCAATCGCCCCAGCCTCGCGTGGTTCTACGCCGCGATTAAGTTGAGCAAGACGATTTTTTCCTAATAATCCCAAGAGAATTTCGTAGGGTGTGCCTGCATTCTCTGGATGAATTTCAAACCGATTGCGTTCCAGCCACTGGGTTTTATAGGTTTGCCCAGTATCACTATTCGCTTCATCGGTAGCAGCATTAATAGGATACCCAAAGACCGGCAATCCTCCATTACTTTCCCAATAGTCACTAAAAGGATCTTCGAGACAGAAACCTGTTTCGTTAAAACAAAGATTGTGGGCCGCAGCGATGCTGGGCATCCCTGCTATCACGAGCACCCCCAGCATAAGCATAGAAAACCAACGACGCATCACAAAACTCCTAATACAAAAGAATCCTCATTGTATTTAGATGCAATCGATTGCGAGATTTTGCATGGAATAAAGGAATATTTGAAGATTTAGTCTCAGATAGCTGGTGAGGGTGAGTGCTTATGAAATACTTACATGCGCTAGATAGAACTAATACAAGACAGCCCAGCCTGATCAGTTAATTCTGTACTGTTATAGATTTAGCCGCAGATGCTGGCCAGCTGGAGCAAAAGCAACAACGATTATTCGCGCTATGTTATCGCTATATTGTTGCTTTGTTGTTGATGATAAATGATGCTACGCGCTTTCGACAATATACCAGCATCATGTGTTGTTGATCCGGCAGCCGCCGCAGCGAGCAACAATAAACTAACAACGTTTGTTGTCGTTTCATAAACATTTCGCTCATCAATCCTCTTTAACCAGTGTTATCAATCGTTATCAATCGTTATCAATTGATAACACCCCCTGTGCATTACAGTGTTATCAATCGTTATCAATTGTAAATCCCAGCGCTATAGCCTGTTTACAATTGATAATAGCATCTTTGACTAACCCTTTTGGGTTAATACTGGCAAAATTATACCGTGTTTGGATTAATTATTTGGGGTATTACTTTCGTGAATGAATATATTCAAAGCAATTATTTCACTCTTGAAAGGCACTACCGTTTCACATGCCTGTAAAAATTACTAAATTTTACTTTCATTTAATGAGGTTTATAAGAATATCGTTAATATCCGCACAAGAAAATGTATTTGTGCGTGATTCATGCCACTTTGATTCTTGCAAAAATAAAACGTTTCATTCATAATTTTTACTATTGCATCGACAGTATTTGCTCACTTCCTCGTTGTCGATGCACGCTCATTCACCCCAGTTAGAGGGACAACACCATGTCGTGTGACCATCTTCTCCGCTCAGGGATTTTTGGAGGGCTTGATATACTTTTCAATGCCCGCCGCGTAACCGCTGGTTCAATGCATCATGCCACGCCTGCTGATGCTGATGCCCAGGTTGATCATGTTCGTGTCGGTGTAGAACTGTTGGAGCAGTATTCGGCAGCGCACAACAATAAGACCGCTGTGCTTGACTGGATAGAAAGTGTTGACATTGATCGGCAGCTTGTTGACGAGAGTCAATCAGTGGGGGAGCGACCAGTGGTTGATGATCAAAACAAAGCGGGTCGGGGACAACCCGCTTGTCAGGATGGCGATCAGGCGTTCGTCGACGTTTCGACTTTCCAGCGCAAATGAGACAAGATAGCGGCACGATCATCGGGCGAGAGTTGACCCAATAAGTTCAGAAACATGCGTACCTCGGGGACGGCAGTGATGAGGGCTTGGATGGTGGCATCCTCATCGCTGGGGTGAGCGTCCACAGGAATGCCACAGGCTTCAACAAGCTGGCGGATGGGCAGGTTGAGGCTAATAGACAAGGCATTCAAGGTACGAAGATCGGGCATGACATCGGGCTTATTGATGAGATTGGAGAGGGTTGAAACGGCAATGCCAGAGCGTGTGGCAAGTTCCCGCAACGACCAGTTGCGGGAAGCCAGTTCTTGCGACAGGAGACTGGATAACCCAAGCATGAAACACCTCTCAAGGGAATAGTAATAGGACGGAATTCAGGGATTGACAGATGTTCGATTTAGTGTACAATCCGACACATAATACACGAGGTTGAGGAAACAATCAACCGGAGCAGGAACTCCACATAGGTGGAGCTACTTTAGGATAAAGTGTTCGATTTACAGAACAGTTCAAAAAATAATTATAAGTTTACTACATAGTTTCTATTTGGGGAGTGGTATTTTATGGATTTTGCTAAGTTTGACCGAGTGATTAGGATGCCTGGTGTTCTTGATCGAGTAATTTCATGTATGCAATTACAGAGCGTCGAAAATCGTCATTCGAAAGGGTTAAGTCTAGAAACATCTCACGAAGCTCCGGCACAGCCCCAGCGATTGCAGCAATCTGCCGTTGAACATCATCAGGATTTCCAACGGAACCCACATCGTATCCACAAGCCTCAATCAATCTCCCCAGAGGAAGATTTAATGCACTAGAAAGTGCGGCAAGAGTTTTTAAGTCAGGTGTGTGATTCGGTGTATTCATTATTTTGGATAATGTGGATGGTGCTAGATCGGCCAATGATGCAAGATCTCTTAGCCCCAATTTCCGCTTATCCATTTCATGCTTAAGAAAAATAGGTAGACCCGACATGAGGAACCTCTTATTGCTACGAAAGCGAGTATAGATCAGTATATAAGATAATTCAAGAAAAGTTCTTGACTTTTTGTTTCCTAAAGTGTACAATTCGCGTTAGTAAACGAAAGTGAGGTATTTATGAGTCGATTCAATCAAACACACCGTCCACCTCGAAAAAAATCAGCTACTTATATGTTGTCTAATGAAGTTATTCAATTCATTAGATTACTAGCTGAAACTAGTGATAAATCTGCCTCGGCTACTGCCGAAGATTTATTTAGAACTCACCCTCTTTTTTTATCTCAATCTGTTCACTTTGAGAAACAAAATATTTTAGAGAACAATCATCAAACTATCTAAATTAATGACCTAAGGAGCCAACCATGCAAACGATTGATACTATTCACATTCGTCGGTCATCAATGCACGCCTTCGCCCCATCCTATCCTGTCCAAACGCAGGCTTTTCCACTATCCGCTGCGCCCATTAGTCCTCTAAAGCCAAAAGCCAAAACCAAGAAGAACCGCAAAGCCAAAAAGCCGCAATGTACGTGCCCAAGTTGCCAGCTTGGCAGCGAAACAGGTGCGTTCTACTGCCTCAACTTAAGCGAGTGGGGCGTGTATTCCAGCGGCCAATTGTTGGGCTATCGCTCAACCTATAACGAGGCCGATTCGCTCATGCGTGAGCATCTCTACACCCAACTGACAAAAATCGCTGCCTGATTGTTGGAAGGCTCATGCGGCTGCATGCCTGAAATACAGCGCTGCAAGCGTAAGCGGCAGGCCTGAGCAGCCCTGAACCTGCTCACCACACGCACCTTAATAGCTGAATACGCAGTCGTGACACATCGTGCGCACCCAGCGCAGGATCGCAGCATTCCCAACGGTACAAGGCTATGGGCGATGAGCCCACCTCGGCATAACCGCCGCACCGTTGCCAATGTTGCACCACGATCAACGGGCAGGAAATCACGTAGGCCTGCCCAAAGCACACTATCAAAATCTTACTACAGAGGTTCGTTTTCGTCTCTCAGTTTATTGATGAGGTTGTGATGATTGAACTGCTGATTTGCACCCTTGGCTGTGCCATTAGCTTGGCCACCGAACACCTTGCGTTGTGGGATAACCCATGGCGCTTGAAACCGCCTGTGACCTATGCCATCGGCATGTTGACCATCATTGTTTGGTTCAGCATCTTCTGTTTTCTTGTTAGTCCACTCTATGTGTTTTTTGGAGTGGCGCTGCTGCTGTTATCCGGTGGATCGGGGATCGTAGTAATTCTTGGCTATTGGCTGCGCAAGGTATTTACCGCCAAAGATCAGGCCGCGTTTACCGCTGGGCAGCTTAGTCGGTCTGTTCCATCACCGATCACACAGGATTGGATTGATGGCAGCGACCGATAAAAACAAGCGTTGGGCCGAAATAACCGATGCGCTGGCCCTGCGCGGGAACGCTGACGATGCGTTCGTTGAAATCGCGCAGCGTTCCCGCGAACCAACAATTTTGCAGTTTGTTCAAAAAGGGCGTGAAGAGTTGGCCAAGCAACGCCAACGCCTGATCGCCCTGCGTGATACAGCCAAAGAGGAAACTAAAGAGTGAACTACCACATTGTAATGAACTATGGAATGGTAGAAACGCCACTCCAAATCGGTCAGTTGGATCAGGATGAGGCATTGATTATTCAGCGCCAACTTACCACCGTTGCTCGATCAGTGTTCGCTGATCTTGGTGTTATTGGCTTGGATTGTTTGCCAACGTACTATGTCGAGGAGCACGCCAATGACAGCTTGGATTTACACCATTGATGGTGAATTTCAAGATCTCGGGGCGGCAATTGAAGCCTACCGAGAGCGGCAACGCAAGGCCGATGAAGCTGAGCGCCGTGCGGCGTTCCGTGCAGCTCAATCCGATCCTGAGGTTCAGGCGTGGATTGAAATTGCCGAGCGCGAAGAAGCACTTCGCACAAACGCACGGACACAACGTCCAAACAAAAAGCCCATGGCATAGGCCAATGGGCTTTCATGTACGGTTCACCAGCACCGATTCATGGTCTAGATGAATTGGTGCTTTTGTTTGGAGTTAGCAACCCCAGTATACCATGGAGGCTTTGAATGTTTCAACGTGCGACCAAATTCCGCAGCAAACTGCGGTTAGCTCTGCTCGGCGTTGCGGGGAGTGGCAAAACCTACACCGCGCTCAATATTGCCAAACACTTAGGCAGCAATATCGCAGTGATTGATACCGAGCATGGCAGTGCCAGCAAATACGCCGATGATGTGGCGAGTTTCGATGTCGTCGAACTGACCTCATTTCACCCAAAACGATATATCGAAGCCATCAATGCCGCCAATTGGGTTAAATATGATGTCTTGATTATTGATAGTCTCTCGCATGCCTGGAATGGCAAAGATGGCATTTTGGAGCAGGTTGATCAGGTTGGGAAACGTGGTGCCAACAAATTTACTGCGTGGGCTGATGCGACCCCGATCCATCAACAATTGATCGATGCCATTCTTGGTTGCCGGATGCATGTGATTTGTACCATGCGGCTCAAAACCGAGTATGTCGTCGAACAAAATGAGCGCGGCAAACAAGCACCACGGAAAGTTGGGTTGGCTCCGGTGCAGCGCGACGGTTTGGAATATGAGTTTGATGTGGTGGCCGATCTGGATGTGCACAATACGCTGATGGTCAGTAAAACGCGCTGCCCAGCCTTGCACGGTGTGAGTATCCCCCGCGCCGGAGCCGAGATTGCCACCACCCTCCTCGAATGGCTCGATCAAGGCATTGATAAACAAGCGCTCAACGAACCTGATCCTGCCTCGATCGACCCCTTCAATGATCCATCACCCTATCCCTACAAAATCGAACGGGTACAAGCCTGTCGTGGTTGTCGGGCATCGGTGATCTGGATTGACAATCTGCCCTACAACGCCGATGCAAATGGTCAACGCACGGAGCATCTTCATTGGGAACCCTGCCCAAAAGCCCATCTCTTTCGCAAAACCAAGCGCCTTACCGCTGCCCAACAGGCCGAACGGGATTCGGTGTTTGATAACTAACTGGTCGTTTCGCTGAGCGCCTTGCGGGGCGCTCGTCTGTTTAAAGGTGTGCTATGACAACCGGAAATGCATGGGTTGATGCGATTGGCCAATTGCCAATTGAAGGCAATATTGTGCCGCCAGCGTGGTTTCAACATATTACATTCGAGAATGGAAAGCCCCATGCCTGTGCGGTGATCTTGCTTTCCGATATTGTTTATTGGTATCGTCCCACGATTCTGCGCAACGAAACCACGGGCCATGTCACAGGCAGTCGCAAAAAATTTCGCGCGGATATGCTCCAGCGCAGCTACGACAACTTTGCTGACCAATATGGGTTTACCAAAGCCCAAGTCAAAGCTGGCATTAACGCCTTGGTCGAAAAGGGGTTAATTGTGCGCGAATTTCGCTCGGAAACCGTGAACGGGCAGCGCCTAACCAATCTGCTCTATGTTGCTCCGATTGCCCATGCCATTGCCACGATTAGCACACCCCTCTGTGATTCTAATGCTATACCTCCCTCAACAGAATCGCATACCTCTCCCAATAGAATGACAGAGGTGGGTGATTCTAATGGCACACCTCCCCCAACAGAATCGCAGACAAATACAACAACTACACAGAGACTTCCCAAAGACTTCCCAACAACATCAACTCCCGTATCGCATGATGCACATGATGATGGTGTTGTCGTCGAGAAACCATCACGCCGATCACAAGTTGCGACCGAGACCTATCTTCTGCTTCGAAACCATAATCCGCCCATTGGCGCTGCTCGCGAATTTGCCCATGAGGATTATGCCCAAGTCAAGGCCTATTTAGCCCATGCCGATGCCGCAGGCTATCACCCTGCGCAGATCGTCGAGAATTTGCGCGCTGGCTTACATCGCCAGCCTGCTGCCCAACCCGCAGCTGCCGAGCCAACCCAGCCTGATGAGCCATTGGCTAAATGGCCCACTTGGTTACCTGCCGATCATGGCTTGCCGCCCGAGATGGCCCCGTGGATGAAAGAGGCTGTATGGGTTGATGAACGCGGCGAAATTGAAATCCCCAAACATAATGATCGCTTTCGGCGGCGGTTCAGCTACTGGCTGACCCCGCTCGAATGCATGTTGCGAGGACTCTATGCAACGACTTGATACGATTATTCAATCGTCCGTAACTCCGGCTCCCGAGATCATGCCGCCAACAGTGCCGTGGACACCAAACGACACCTGTCTGTGTTGTAAAGGGGCTGGCTATTTTGTCTACGATGTACCGATCGAGCACCCCTTGTTTGGCAAATTGCAATCGTGCGGCTGTCTCCAACAACGCCAAGTTGATCGGCGGCGCGGCGAGCTGCACGCCAAAAGCGGCCTTGCGCCGTTTCAGGGCAAAACCTTCGCGACCTTCGATAGCCATGTTGCTGGCGTTGAACTGGCGGTTGGGGCCGCCCAAGCCTTTGCGGCCAACCCCGATGGTTTTTTAACGTTGGTTGGCAATCCAGGCTGTGGCAAAACCCACTTGGCCCAAGCGATTGGCAACGAGCTACAAACGCGTGGCTACGAAGTTGTCTGGTCAACCGCGCCCGATGCCTTGCGCTTACTTCGTTCGACTTTTGATCAAACCAGTGCCAAGCCCAAGAATAGCTTCGATGAACAATTCGAACTCTTCCGCAAAGCCCCAATTCTGCTGCTCGATGATCTTGGGGCCGAGAATGCTACTGACTGGGGCAAAGAAACGTTGTTCCAGTTGCTCAACGAGCGCTACGAATATCAACGCCCAACCGTGATCACCAGCAACCTGCATCCCAATACCCCAGATGCGCATCGGCGTTTTGGGATGCGCTTATGTAGCCGCTTGCTCGATGCGGTGCAGGGTCATTTGGTGGTGTTGAGTGCTGCTGATTATCGGCAACGTGATCCGATGGATCGACTGGGGGCAGCCTAATGCGTCGCAAACCTGTTAGTTTTACCGCCGCGCGGCTGGTGTGGGCCGCAGTGAGTCGTCGACCACAAGCGACCGTGCGCGATCTTGCCACTGAAGTCAAACTTGGGTATAGCACCGTTGCCCAAGCGCTGTTGGTGCTGCGCGATGCTGGCTATATCGAGTTTACCCCGCAGCGCTGTGGCTGCCGCAAAATCATCATTCCCTTGTTGGCTACCGCATGCGTACATTGATCAATCTGGTTGGTACACGGCTCGAGATTCAGGCGCAGCTGCACAATGGGAATCATGATGCAGCCCGCAACCTGATCACCAATCGCATGATTTCACCGTGGTTGTTGGCCAAGTGACTGACTCCAGCCGAGCAGGCACTCCTGACTGATCAATCATCACCGCTTATGAACCATTCTGTTTCAGCAGAGTTACCCTATCAAGGAACCCAATTGATGCTCGCGATC
Source organism: Herpetosiphon giganteus (assembly GCF_016907925.1). Classification (GTDB taxonomy): domain Bacteria; phylum Chloroflexota; class Chloroflexia; order Chloroflexales; family Herpetosiphonaceae; genus Herpetosiphon; species Herpetosiphon giganteus. Next base: position 28,804 of record NZ_JAFBCZ010000025.1, read on the forward strand.
AGGTGATCGTGTGGCCCTAGCGAGGTGTTGTATGGATACACATCCTGACGAGATTGATTTGACGGCTGATCCGGCATTCGTTGCTTGGCTCCACGCTGGAGTAGAATGGATTACCGCCAATACATGTCCTCAGTGTTCGTCACGCACCTTGCGCCAACGAGGAGAGCAAATCGAATGCTGTACCTGTTTGCACCAGTGGACGGTCACTGGATAGTTAAGAAGGATCGACTCATGGATTTTCGTAGCTATTATCAAGCCGCCAAGCGCACCATGAATAGCACGCTCAGTCGCGAGATGCAACTGTGTACGGCAGCGCTCGGCATCTGCGGCGAAGTAGGTGAAGCGATTGCGGCTATTAATAGCAGTATCGATGCGCCTAATCGGACGGTGATCAATGAGCTTGGTGATGTGTGCTGGTATATCACGTGGTGCATGGATTTATTTGCAATCGATATGCTGCATGCGCTTGTACCAATTCCGCAAGAGGATGTGGAGGTGTATGGGTTGGCGGCCCAGCTCGCTGATATCGTCAAGAAAATCGCCTGTCACCAGCACCCCATCACTGCTACCCACAAATCCACAATTGTCGATATTCTGAGCCGCTTGCACGCATGGATTGGTGAAGCTGCCACGTGGGAGCAGGCCAGTATTTATGATGTGTACACGGCCAACATCGACAAACTGAACCAGCGGTTTTCAACTGACCAAGGCTTTAACAGTGCAGAAAGTATCAGCCGCGTTGATACGGTCGCGATCGAGAGGCTGACCTCGTGAGTGTCCAAGTGCAAATTCAACCCACACTGCCCACCGAGGCAGTTTTTTTTATTGAAATTGAGCCAGCCGACCCTGGCACCGACCATAGCTTGATCCATACGTTGATCGATATTCTTGCGAACTTGTGTACTATAGAGGACACAGGAGGAAAGCAGCATGCGAATAGCGATCTATCGGCGTATTAGCACGGAGGAACAATCGGATTTTTCGCTCTCGGCCCAAGAAGCGAAATGTTTAGTCTACATCGACGAGCAACAGTGGACGCATGTCAAAACCTACACCGATGAAGGGGTGAGTGGTGCGAAGGAATCACGGCCCGCGCTTGACCAGCTTCGCCACGATGCCAAACTCAAGCGCTTTGATGTGATTCTCGTCCACGACCTGAGTCGTTTGGCCCGTGGGATGCGAATTCAAGAAAACATCTTGCATGAATTTATGAATCTCCGCGTGCGCTTGATTGCCTTGAAAGATGGCTTTGATAGCGCCAATCCCCAATCGATGCTCATGGCGCAGTTCATGGGTATTATCAATCAACAATATCGGGACAACCTACGCTGGCATACCCAGAAGGGCTTGCAAGAAAAAGCCGCCCGTGGGCACTGGGTTGGCACGGTTCCATGGGGCTATCGGGCACTCGATAAAAACACCATCGCCCCTGATGACAACGCCCAATATATTCGCCAAATTTTCACCTTGTATGCGACTGGTCAATATTCGCTCAGCGCCCTCGCCGATCACATCAATGAACTCCAAACTCGCCATTGCACCCGTGATTTTATTCGGGCAGTGCTGAGCAGTCGCGCCTATTTGGGCTATGTGCATTGTGGAAAGGAGTATCAAGGCAATCACGAGCCACTGGTGACCGAGGATGTGTGGCAAGCATGCCAAGCAATTCGCAATGAGCGCAGCGGTGAACGTCGGATCATGCAGAAGCCCAAGGCCACCATTAAAGGCTTAATCATGTCGATTATCTCTTGCGAGCGCTGCGGAGCCGCGATGTGGCAGCACGTGAATAGTAATATGGGCAAAGCAACGCCCATTTATTACTACCGCTGTAGTGGCAATAGCCGTCGCACCTGTAATGCCCCACTTTCGCGCATGACCAAAGTCGATCAAATGGTATTGGATATGCTTGCCAGTTTCATGCTCGACGACAACCAAATTCAACGAGTTATGGAAGGCTTGCGCCAGCGCCATCCCACGCCGCAGCCAGCAATTGATCACGCGAATATTCAAGCGCGGATTGATCGACTTACGCTGGCATGGTCGCATGGCAATTTGTCTGATGCGGTCTATAACCGGGAAGTGGCCAAGCTCAAAGCACGCTTCGACGAGCAGCCAAAACAACCGCAGCAAATCGATATTGCGAAAGCAGCAGCGTATTTGCGCAATGTTCCCATGTTGTTGAATGCAGTTGGATTACAAGAGCAACGAAGAATTGTGCAGGAATTACTAGTGAAAGTGGTGGTTCGTGAGGGATTAGTGGTTCGTATAAAGCCAACAGCGGCGTTTGCGCCGCTGTTTCCCCAACAATTTGATGTTGTATTTGGAGCGGGAGACGAGACTCGAACTCGCAACCATCTGCTTGGAAGGCAGATGCGCTACCATTGCGCTACTCCCGCATCGGTTGTGCTAGCGCCAATAATGCCCGAAGTTAGCGAATTTGTCAAGTCTGACGAATGCTAAAGTCTGATTGGAGTAGCCCTTCAGGTTTAATGAAGGGCTAGTTGCTTGGGGTTATTCTGGCACGTTAAAATCAAAATTGGCTTGATATTCTTTGCCCGCAAATTCGGCAAAGACGCTGACTGACCACGCCCCGCTCATGGTGTAGATGCCTTGGGCGCGATAATTGCCGTTGCCCTCGCCTTTGGCTAGCGGTTTGTTCTGGCCCATCGGCATCGACGGCATATCAATATCCAAATAGACATCAGCATTATCAACGGGCTGGCCATCTTGGCTGACATTAATTACCCAAGTTTGGTCTGTATTTGGCTTTAGCGGGCTTTCCGACGTGAGTTTGAGCGTCACGCCATCAACGGTTTTTTCGACCGGAGCCGGTACTTGCGCCCCATCATTGCCGCCACATGCAACCAAACTCGTCAATACCAATAAGCAGATTAAAAGTTGTTTTAACACAAGATACTCCTCAAAAATAGCATTATTCAGCAATTTAATTGGTATGCGCTTATTTTGGTGGCGGTGCAAGCGGTGGCTGTGAGGCTTGGCTTTGCCAGATCAGCGGGGCAGGCGAATATTTGCGCCAATGCCAGCTTAACATCACAATCAATCCAGCATGACCAAGCAGCTTAAATAGCCCTTGGTTGGCTGGATTCGGGTTTGAATTCGGAGCATGGGTGTGAAGCAAATTGGCTGGTGGCTGGGATTCGGCGATCAAACAGATAAATATGCCCGCATCGAGCGGCTGATTTGCAGCACTCAATTCGTTTGAGCGATCGCAATGCCACAAGCAACTCAGCGGGTTTAGCCAGCCAAGCATGAGGATGCAGAGTAACCCCAGCCAACGCTGCTGGCTGCTTGAAACGCTTGAGTGCTCGATTAAACGTAACGTCGCCGTTTGCATGCCAATCCATAAATTCGATAATCACTCAGGTTATCGTATCACAGATTTTAGGGGCTTAAATGCTTCATTGCCCACAGTTAAATTAACTATGAGCAATGAAGTGGTGAATGATCAATTAGCCGCGTGGCTCAACGCCATCGGCCAAGCGCAAGCCAAGCTCGCGCAATTGCTTGCTATCGACCGACGATGGTGCGTTCATCATCAGGTCTTCGGCGCGTTGGGTTTTGGGGAAGGCAATCACGTCGCGAATGTTGTCGGTATCGGCCAGCAACATCACTAAGCGATCGATGCCTGGAGCCATGCCGCCGTGGGGTGGCGCGCCATATTCGAAGGCTTCCAACATATGCCCGAAGCGTTTTTGAATTTCTTCTGGGCTGTAGGGCAAGCGATCGAAAATGTATTGTTGAATGCTGCGATCATGAATCCGAATTGAGCCTGATGCCAACTCGTAGCCATTGCAGACCAAATCGTAGGAAGCGGCGCGCACGCCTTCGAACTCGCCGCGCTGCATTTTCTCCACATCAGCAGGGTTAACCATACAGAAGGGGTGGTGAGCAGCATCCCATTCGCCGCTCTCGGCGTTGTATTCAAACATTGGGAAGTCGATGACCCATGCAAAATGCATCAGATCTTTGTCGGCGAGATCAAGCCGTTTGGCCATTTCGCGCCGCACTTTATCCAACGAGGCGGCGACAACTGCTGGTTTATCGGCAACATACACGATTAAATCGCCTGCTTCTGCTGCGGTCGCAGTTTTCAGTTGCTCAAGTTGGGCTGGCTCGAAGAATTTAGCAATTGGCGAGCGCACGCTGCCATCAGCTTCGATTGCCATCCAGGCCATGCCTTTGGCTCCGCCAATTTTGGCAACTTCTTGCAAATCGTCAATTTGCTTGCGCGAATAGCTGCCACAGCCAGGCAAGCGAATCGCCTGCACCTTGCCACCGCTGCTGAGTGCGCCAGTAAACACGCCAAATTGGCTATCTTTGACGATTTCGCCAACATTGACAAACTTCAAATCGTAGCGCAAATCGGGCTTGTCTGAGCCATAATATTCAATCGCATCGGCGTAGGTCAAGCGTGGGAAGGGCGAAACCAGCCGTTTGTGTGGCGTAACATTGGCAACCAATTCGGTCATCAAGCGCTCAACCACATCGAGCACATCATCTTGCTCAACAAAGCTCATTTCAATGTCGAGTTGGGTGAATTCTGGCTGACGGTCGGCGCGTAAATCTTCATCGCGCATACAACGCGCAATTTGAAAATACTTGTCGATGCCCGAAACCATCAGCAGTTGTTTGAGCTGCTGTGGCGATTGGGGCAAAGCGTAAAATTCGCCTGGGTGCAAGCGGCTTGGCACGAGATAGTCGCGTGCGCCTTCGGGCGTGCTTTTCATCAAAATTGGGGTTTCAATTTCCCAAAAACCCTCACGATCCATCCAATCGCGCATAAATTTGATGGTGCGATGGCGCAAGCCAAGGATATGCTGCTGGCGTTCGCGGCGCAATTCGATATAGCGATATTTCAAACGCAGCGCTTCATCTTCGCCGCCATCACGATTGACCAAGATCGGAGGAGTTTTGGCAGTGTTGAGGATTTTGGCGCTTTGAACTTCGATTTCAATTGCGCCAGTATCCAAATTGGCATTCTCTGCCCCAGCAAGCCGTGATCGAACGCGGCCAGTTACTTGAATCACATACTCGTTTTTGATGCTATCAAGCACAGCGCGCGCTTCAGGATTCGACGACGGATCGACAATCACTTGCGTCAAGCCATAGCGATCGCGCAAATCGATAAACAGCACCGTGCCATGGTCACGGCGGCGATGAACCCAACCAGCTAACGTCACGGTTTGGTCGATGTGGTCGCGGCGCAACTCGCCGCAAGTGTGAGTTCGGAGCATACGACTGCTCTCCTCGCGTTTGGATAATAACAAAGCCAAAGCCACGCCAAGAAGCGGCACGTCGGTGTGCAACCAGCGTTGAGATCGCGGCTAGAGCCGTTGGGCGACAACACAATGTTGCGTATTTTAACACAAGGATGTGCTTGTGTCGCATCTGGCTTTTATGCTATCCTTCAGCAACCATCAATCGCAGTCCTTCAGCTGCAACATTTTAATAATTACCACGTACAGAAGCTACACTCGGATGTGGAGAAAACGCTCATGAAGGTATGGACAACGTGGTACAACCTACCATTTTTGATTAGTCTTGGTCTTGGTTTGGTTTTTGCGGTTTTGCAAATCGTTGGTGGCTTCGGCGATCACGATAGCGATGCCGATCTTGATAGTGATGGCCACGGTATGTTTGATGCCGCCCTCGATACACTCGGGGTTGGCAAAGTGCCCCTCATGTTTATCCTCGTCAGTTTCTTATCGCTCTTTGGCTTAATTGGGTTGTTGCTGAATGCCGTAGCAGTGCAAGTTGGCAGCGGCTACCAGAGCTGGTTTTTTGGCTTGATTTTGCTATTGAGCTTGCTGCTGGCCTTTTTTGGTACCAGCCGCACCAGCCGAATCTTCGCAAAATTGGCTCCCGAAAGTACCAACGCGATTGGCTTTGAACAATTGGTTGGGCGGGTTGGCCGCGTGAGTAGCCCAACGATTAGTATGACCTACGGTCGGGTTGAAGTACGCGATCCGCATGGCTTATTACACACGGTGTTTGCCCAATTAGCCACTGGCGAGCCATTACCAATCAATACCGAGGTCGCCTTGGTTGAATACGATAGTACGAAACGCTGTTTTATTGCCAAACAATTTCGCCATTAGGTCGTGTTTATGAAATGTAAGGAAGCATTGAATGTGATATTTGCTTGAAAAAGAAGGCTTATTTTACGAGGGAACGTCTCTAGGGTGGCTATTTGAGTATGTATATGGACCATCCCTGGTTATAAAGGAGTAATCGCTAATGGAACAAATTGCAATCTTGGTTGGGGTAGCAATCCTGGTCGTCATTCTGTTGATAGTCGTGTTTTTTGCGTTGGTTAATCACTTTTATGTCAAAGCTCCCGCTGATCGTACCTACGTGCGAACTGGCGGCAGCAAACCAAAAGTGGTTTTCAACGGCGGTAGCTGGGTTATTCCAGCTTTCCACGAAATTACGTGGGTCGATTTGCGCACGATGGATATTGATGTTGAGCGTACTGAGGCCAATGCCTTGCTCACGATCGACCCGCAATATGCCGATATTCGGGCGATTTTCTTTATCAAAGTTAATCCAATTGCCGAAGATATTGAGCGCGCCGCTCGTACCATTGGCGGTAAAGAAGTCAATACTGATAGTGTTAAACGCTTGGTTGAAAGCAAATTGGAAGGTGCGTTGCGTGACGTAGCCGCAACCTTCACCTTGATGTCGTTGCACCAAGAACGCGAAAAATTTGTTGAACGAGTGCAAAATTTGGTTCGTAGTGATTTAGCTGAAAATGGTTTGGTATTGGAAGCTGTTTCGATTACTGCATTGAAGAGTGCCCGCCAAGGCAGTTTTGGCACCGATGATGTGTTCGGCGCACAAGTGGCCCGCGCCAATGCAGAAGTTATTCAGCAAGCGCTCAAACAACGCAACGAAATTGATCAATTGACCCAAACCGAAATTGCCAAGCGCAATGCAACCGCCGAGCAAGAGCGCAACACGATTGAGCGCCAAAAACAGCTTGAAATTGCCCGCCGTAATGCCAGCACCTCGCAGGAGCAAAATGATATTGAACGCTCAAGCGAATTGGAAATTACCCGCCGTAATGCTGATGTTGACCAAGAAAAATTGAATTTAGAGCGGAATCTCTCGCAAGCGCGTGCCACCCAACAACGTGAAATTTTGATTCGCGAATCAGAAGAGCGCACTGCTGCCGAGCGCGTTGCCTACGAACAACAACAATCTGCTGAATTAAGTCGGGTTGAAAAAGAACGCACCATCGCCGAAGCAGAAAAGCTCAAAGAACAAGCGGTGATGTTGGCTGAACAACGCAAACAACAAGCGATTCAGTTGGCCGAACAAGAACGCCAGCGCGAAGTCCAGCGCAGCCAAGTTTTGCGTGAACAAGCTGTTCAAGTGGCCGACCGCGAACGCCAAGTTGCATTGGCCCAAGAGCAAGCCAAGCTGGAACAGGCTGAAAAAGATCGGTTGGCAATTGCTGCTGAGCGTGAAGCTGCCGAACAAGGCGTGGTCACGGTGCAAGAACGCGCTGCCGCTGAACGCGAAGCGCAAATTCAAATTATCAATGCTGAACGTGATGCCAAGCGCGAAATTATCAATCGCAAAAATGAAGTCGAGCTTGAAACCTTCCGCCAAATTAAGCAGGCCGAAGCCGATGCTGAAGCCTTGAACAAGAAGGCAACCGCTGAAGCAACTGCTGCGATTAAGATGGCCGAAGCCCGTCGTACCGAAGCCCAAGCAATGTCTGATGCGGAAATTCTGCGCGCTGAAGCCAATAAATCAACGGTTGCTTCGCAAGGTTTGGCTGAAGCTGAAGTGATCAAGGCCAAAGCTGAAGCCTCACGGATTGAAGCTGATGCGATTCGCGAACGTGGTTTGGCCGAAGCTGAAGCTGCGCGGGCCAAAGCGCTGGCCGAAGCCGAAGGTCAAAAAGCCTTGGCCGAAGCCTTGGCTGCTCACGCTGGGGTAGCCCAAGAGCTGGAACTGGAACGGATTCGCATGCACGCCCAAGTTGAAATTGGCGTGGCGCAAGCTAAAGCCATGGGCGAAGCAATGGCCGCGATGGACTTCAAGCTTTATGGTACGCCAGAAACGGCCCAACAAATCCTGCGCATGATCGGCTTGGCCGACGGGGTTGGCAGCTTGATCAACACCGCACCAGCGCCGTTGAAAGAGCTTGGCAATCGTTTGATCAGCCGCGTATTGCCAACTAATGGCAATGGCGATGCTGAAAAGCCCGCCAGCAATTCCAATGGCATGAATTTGGCCTCGGCGCAGCCCGTGTTGCGCGAAGCAGCTTTGATTGCCAGCCAATACTTGAGCGCCGAAGAATTGCAAAGCCTAACGGTTGGCGCAGCTCTCGAACAAGTGTTGAGTGTCGCTAGCGCAGACCAACAGCCAGTGTTGCATAAAGTGCAGGGAATGCTGCAATTGATGCCACAATTGGCCGAACAACCACTGAGCAGCGTGCTGATGTTGGTCCAAAATAGCTAAACTAGTGGTCGCTGGCTGCTCGTACTTGGCCAGTGCGAGCAGCCATTGCTGTTTAATAATTGAGTTTCGCCAGCCAAGCTGCTAGAATCGTGACAATTGGTGGTACGGAAATCGCAGTAGTAGCTGTAGGATTATGTGCTTAGCACCAAAGGAGTTGTTGTATGTCGAAGGCATTAACCGACCTGTTTGCCGAAATAACCAACAATCTAGCCGATGAACGTGATTCATTGAATGCACTTGATGGGGTTGGCGATGGCGATGCTGGCGATAATATGGTCAGCAATTTTGAAACAATCACCAAGACGCTCCGCCAAAATGAAGGCCAAGGCTCGGTTGATCAGGCTTTACGCGCTGCTAGCCATGCCTTGCGCACCTCGGGCAAAGGCCCAACCGCGCCAATGTATGCCAACGGTTTGGACCAAGCTGCCAACGATCTCCAAGGCAAGACCTCGTTTGGGGTCAACGATATTATGAAATTGCTTGGCGGTTTGTTGGGCGGGGTGCAAAATACGCCTGGGGTCAAGCAACAAGGCGAGGGCGGGATTCTCGACGGCCTCGTGCCTGGCGTGACCACCTTTATGCAATCGCGCAACAACGGCAAATCGACGCTCGAAGCGCTGATGGATGGCTACAAAGCCTCACAACGTGGCGCATATGGCACGAGCCAGCAAGGTTCAGGCTTTGGTCTATTTGGCAATAATGACACATCTGGCAAGGTCGATCCCGGCGCTGCTGGCGCTAGCTCGTTGCTTGGCAGCTTGCTGCAAACCTTGCTTGCCAATGGTCTCAGCGCAGGCCGCGGCGAGCCATCCAAAACCAGTGGTTTTGAAGAGTTGTTTGGTGGCGGCCAACAACAGCAACAACCACCCCAAGGCGGCGGTGGCTACGGCGATCCACTTGGTGGGCTTGGTGGCTTAGGCGATTTGTTCGGCCAATTGTTTGGCGGCGGTGGCGGCATGTTTGGCGGCCAGCCCCAACAACAGCAACAACGCCCAAGCAGCGGTGGCGACGATCCTAAGCCACGCTTGCGCGACCAAGAAGTGATTTAATCGCAGTGCGGCGCATGAATTTGGTTCATGCGCCGCAGCTTTTTTAGGCCGCCGAATGGCCTAATTCGCTGTGCTCACCATGTTCGGCCATGGTTGCTGCTGCATCGCGGTCGCGGATGAAGAGCGCCACACAGGCCGAAATTAATGCTAAAACTGCCGCTGCCATGAAGGCATATTGGTAGCTTTGGGCATTTTGATTGATGCCCGTGCCACTATGATTGAGCGCCAAAACGCTGCCCAAAATTGCCACGCCCAAGGCTGAGCCAAGTTGTTGTTGCATGTTGAAAATGGCTGAAGCCTGACTAGTCGAAGCATGCGGAATTTGGGCAAATACTGCTGCTTCAATTGGCAAAAACAGATAGGCCATGCCCACGCCAGTGCCAAACATCAAGGCCCGCACCAACCATAAATTGGTTTCTGCATCAATCGTGCTCATCAGTCCGATCATGACGGCAACTCCGAGCACGCCGCCAAAGGTCAAGCGCCGTGGGCCAACTTTGGGGTAGAGCCGCGCCACAAGTTGGCTCGATAATACTACGCCAATCGCTTCGGGCGAGGTCGTCAAGCCCGATTCGAACGCGCTTGCGCCAGCGACATTTTGCAAAAATTGCGGCATCAAAAAGAGAATCCCGGTGAAGGCCGCCGAGCCGAAAATTGCGACCAAATTGCTCACTCGAAACAGCGGAATCGAAAACAGCCGCAGATCAAGCATTGGCTTGGCTTTGGCTAATTCGACAAATACCAAGGCTGCAAGGCTTACAATGCCAATCGCTGCGCTGCTCAGAATAAGAACCGAACCCCAACCTTTGCTTGCGCCTTCGGTCAAGGTGTAGAGCAAGGCTGCAAAGCCAGCGCCTGCCAAAATGAAACCAAGCCAATCGAAGGCCCCAACTTGTTCGCGCTCTGGCGTTTGCAGCCAAAGTGCGCCAAAGATCAACGCTGCCAAGCCAATTGGGCCATTGACGAAAAACACCCAATGCCACGACAAGCGATCGACTAAATAGCCACCCAATACAGGCCCAACCGCTGGTGCAATCACGGTTGGAATAATCAAAATCCGCGAAACTTGAATCCGTTGGTGTGGTGGAAAGGTACGAAAAAGCATCGTCGTGCCAACCGGCATGAGTGCCCCAGCAGCGATGCCTTGGGCGGCACGGGTCAGCATCAATTGCTCAATATTTTGAGCCAAACCACATGCCATCGAAGCCAAGGTAAATAGGCCAAGCGAGGTCAAAAAGACCCATTTTGTGTCCCAGCGGTCGCTTAGCCAGCCTGAAGCAGGTATCACAACCGCAAGACAAATTAAGTAGATCACAACGATTGCATTGATTGCGCTGCTACTAGCCCCAAAATCTTGTTGGATGGTCGCGAGGGCTACGTTGATAATCGTGCCATCCATAATGCTCATAAACAATGCCGCCACGAAGACGACACAAACTGCAATTTTTTGATCGATCACGATCCGCTTCATGAAAACCTCGTGCTTGCATGCTAACAGATTGCTGGCTAGTAGCTGCTGAAACCTAGCCATCGCTCTATTGTACTCATTGATGGAGCTTGAAAAAATGGAAAAATTTTGGTCCTAACATATCATTTTTTTGTGCTTTGTTCGCGATAGCGACGCGGCGAAATGCCAAGCTCTTGCTTGAAAAACTTGCTGAAATGGAAGGGATCGTGAAAGCCGAGGTTGTGGGCAAGCTGTTGAATTGGCAGGCTGGTGAATTGCAGATAGCGCTGGGCTTCGAGCAAAACCCGTTTGAGAATGAGGCGTTTGGGTGGTTGGCCACTATATTGGCTACTAATTTGGGCCAATTGCGTTTTGCTCAGATTAAGCTGGGTTGCATAATAGTGAATGTCGTGGTGTTGCTGAAATGCCTGCTCAAGCAAGCCCAAAAATTGGCGATAGATAGCATAATTTGGCTGCTGTGGCTGGTCGTGGGCTGCTTGATTGAGGCGCTGGCTTTGCCAAAGCAAGGTTAATAATAAATGGCGCAGGCTGTGATATTTGGCTGCACAATCTTCGCGTTGATATTCTTGGGCCAATAAATCAAATAAACTATCGATTATGTGGCTATCGGGAGCGCTCAGTTGCAGCCCACCATTGGCCTGAAACAGCGGTTGCTGCTCATGGGCTTGGGGTTGCAAAAATGCTTGATCATAACGCAGATAATAGCCATTCAGCTGATCAGCTTGCTCGAACACATGCACCTGGCCTTGGGCAACCAAGGCTAAAGTGTGGGCTTGCAAGCGATACGATTGTTGATCAACTTGATGGCGACCAGCGCCAGCCTTGATCCAAAGCAGCTCGTGAAAGCTATGTCGATGGGGCAAATTAACCACATTTGGCAGTTGCTGTGGCTCAAGTTTGGCGATGAAAATCGGTGCCCAAGCACTATGTTCAAGTGGAATCTGCTCAATCTGATATTTATTTGACATAATTTATTGAATGGCTACCACGACTAAAGTGATGTCGTCGTGAGGCTGAATGTTGTGGCTGTAGCTGCGAATTGCCGCCAGAATTGCTTGCACAAACTCCTGCGGGTGGTTACTGGGCAGGGTTTTGACCAAATTGAGCAGATTTTCAAAGCCCCACATTTCGCCTTTGGCATTTTGGGCCTCGACCACGCCGTCGGTGTAGAACACCAACAGATCGCCAGTTTGCAGACTAATCGTTTCTTGAACATGCGGCATTTGCGGCCCCATGCCAAGCGGCAAACTACCCTGAATTTCCAAAAACTCGACCGTTTGCTGGCGACGACGCAAGGGAGCTAATTGGCCTGCATTGGCTAAAAGCATGCTGCTGGTTTGCGGGTTGAACAAGGCTACTTGCAGGGCCACAAAGTTGTTAGTTTGGCGCTTGGTACGCAGCCAACGATCAAGCTCGCTGAGCACGGCGGCTGGCTCAGCGTGATCATAAATCTCCGATTGCAACACGCCCAGCGTAATCCCCATCAACATTGCAGCACTGACGCTCTTGCCCGTCACATCGCCAACGCTGATGCACAAACGCCCGTCGGCGGTTAAATCGTAGCTCAGCAAATCGCCGCCAACTTCGTGCGCGGGAAAACAACCGCCAGCAATTGCTAAACCATTGATTTCGGGCGCTTGATCGGGCAATAAGCCTTCTTGAATCATCCGTGCGAGGCGTAATTCTTCCGAGAGGGCGGCATTTTTGCGTAGCGCTTGGCGACCTTTTTCTAAATCGTTCAAGATCCGTTCGGCGGTATAAAATATGGCGGTGGTGCTGGCAGAGAGCAACGAACCCAAAATAATCCAAAAAATAATGAAGTTGAGCCGCTCGGGTGCTGGAATGAAAAACAGGCCAAAAATCACTGCATAGATGATGCTTGCAATCAGTCCGCCAATAAAAACGGCCAGTGACCAAGCCCGAATTGGCGACCAGCTGCGACGTTGAGCAATTGGTATAGTCCAGCGCAAGAGGAAAAAGACCAGCGACGGCGCGGCAATGCTAATCGAATAGCTTGAGCCAAAAGTTATTAGCACATTTTCGAGCTTTACGCCAGAGGTAGCAACTGGAATCAGAATAATAAAGCCCAAAATGGTTGAGAGCAGCATCGACCAGCGCAGCAGGCGGCGAAAGGGCATTGGTGTGTAGGTATAGCTGGTTCTGGCGGCTTGCATGAGTTCCTCGGGCCAATGAAGCTTCAATGGAGCAAAATTGTTGGTTGCATTATACGGCACAATCCTATGCTATTATAGGCTATCTAGCTATGAGATCGTTCTCAAGTACCGACTAGAGCAGCAAAAATTATATAGCACTGTAGCAGCAGCTTTAGTCTGGATACCCTTCTTGCATTTACGCCTGTGTATTGAGACCGATTCCAATGAAGTGAATCATGGAGGCAGCAATGAGCGCTGACCACAGCCGTACCGTGATTGGTATTCGTTCGACGAGGAGCTTTTGGGCGCGAGGATTGTTCGTGCTTTGGCTGATTATTGCTTTAGGATGTCAACAAGCAATCGTGCCTGCAACCTCACAAATCCATGCCCAACCCCCGCAAACTGTTGGAAATTTACTCCAAAATGGTGATTTTAGTGCTGGGCTTGCCCCATGGTGGGCCACGAATACCGTTACTGCTGATGCTGCGAGTGGCGCATTAGTTGCGACGATCACCAACGCTGGCAGTAACCCATGGGATGCAATTGTTGGCCAAAATGGGCTTAATTTGCAAGCTGGCCAAACCTACACCGTCACCTTTCGCATTCGGGCCGCAAGCACTGGCACGGCGGTGCTCAAACTGCAAAAAGAAGCTTCCCCCTACACCAATTATTTTAGCCAAGATGTTGCCCTAACCACCAGCGATCAAACCCATCAATTTGTGTTTACATCGGGTTTTGATGATGCTGGGGCTGCTTTTCAATTTCAGATGGGCGGCCAAGGCAATAATGTGCTGACGATTGACGATGTGCAGGTACTTGGCGAAACTGGGCCTGCCGAGCCATCGAGCAATTTGGTGCAAAATGGCAATTTTGTTGGTGGGATTGAGCCATGGTGGACAAGCGGCGATCTCAGCATTGATACCGCTGATGGTGCGTGTTTGACGATTAATACTGCTGGTAGCAATCCTTGGGATGTGCAGCTTGGTCAACATACTATTGCGTTACAAGCTGGCGCGAGCTATCAACTAAAATTCGCCGCTAAATCGACAACGCCCGTAACCTTGCCAGTGCGTTTGCAACAAAATGGCGAGCCATATACTGGCTATTTTGCGGCTGATCCCGGGCTGAATGCAGCTTGGACTGAATTTGTATTCACCTTTACGTCGGCCTATAGCGATGCAGCTTCGTTGTTGTTCCAAATTGGTGGCTTAGGCACGCCGACGATCTGCTTCAATCATGTGAGTTTAGAAATGTTAGAAACTGGAATTCGGGTTAATCAAGCCAGCTATTTGCCCACAATGAGCAAAGTTGCCAGCTTGGCGCACCCTGCAACCGAGCCATTGAGCTGGGAATTGCATAATGCTGCTGATACAGTGGTGTTGAGCGGTCAAACTACGGTTTATGGCGAAGAAGCAGCTTCTGCTGAACATGTACACTTGATCGATTTTTCAAGTTTTCAAATTGTTGGCGAAGGCTATTATTTGCAGGTTGGCAGCGAACAGAGCTATCCTTTTGCAATTGAGGATGGCTTATACTTGCGGCTGAAATACGATGCCTTGGCCTATTTCTACCATAACCGCAGCGGGATTGCGATTACCATGCCCTATGCTGGTGATGAACAATGGACGCGGCCTGCTGGCCACATTGGCGTTGCGCCAAATCAAGGCGATCTTGCGGTGACATGTTTTGCTGGCACTGACAACCAAGGCCAGACATGGCCCGGCTGTGATTATGAACTTGATGTTTCCAAAGGTTGGTACGATGCTGGCGACCATGGCAAATATGTGGTTAACAGTGGCATTTCGGTGTGGACGTTGCTGAATCAATATGAACGGGCGCAACAACGCGGTGCTGAAAGCCTTGCCCAATTTGCCGATGGCAGCATGAATATTCCCGAAAATAACAATGGTGTGCCCGATTTATTGGATGAAGTGCGCTGGAATATGGAATTTATGCTGGGAATGCAAATTCCTACGACTGCGCCAGTTTCCAAAACTGGGATGGTGCATCATAAAGTCCATGATGCCCAATGGACGGGCTTGCCAATGGCTCCCCATGACGATCCACAAATGCGCTATTTGTATCCACCAAGTACCGCTGCAACCTTAAATTTGGCAGCGACGGCGGCTCAATGTTCACGCATTTGGCGTGGGATTGATGAGGCGTTTGCTGACCGTTGTTTGGTTGCTGCCGAACGCGCTTGGCAAGCAGCAGTAGCCTATCCCAACGAATTTGCCAGCGATCACTTCGCTGGTGGTGGTGGCTATGGCGATCGAACGTTGAACGATGAATGGTATTGGGCCGCCGCCGAATTGTATGTAACAACTGGTTCGGCAACCTATCGCGAAGCGATTGAAGAATCGCCATATTATTTGAAGCTCGATATTGGTGGCGGTAGCGCTATGAACTGGGGCAGCGTCGCCAGCCTTGGCACCTTGTCGTTGGCCTTGGTTCCAAATCATTTGAGTAGTGCTGATCGCCAAACTGCTCGCGCGGCAGTGATTGCGGCAGCTGATCAATTTGTGGCAGCGCAACAAGCAAGTGGTTATGGCATTCCCTACAATCCGGGCAGCCAATATCCATGGGGTTCTAACTCATCGATTTTGAACAATATGATTGTGATTGGTTTGGCTGGTGATTTTACTGGCGAAACCAGCTATGCCGATGCAATTAGCCAAGGCATGGATTATTTGCTGGGCCGCAACCCGCTCAACCGCTCGTATATTTCGGGCTATGGCTCGGTTTCCTTGACCAACCCGCACCATCGTTTTTGGGCTAAGCAAATCAATCCAGAGTATCCTGGTACGCCGCCTGGTGTGGTAGCTGGTGGCCCAAATTCAGGCATTGAAGACCCGTATGCCCAAGCAGAATTAACTGGTTGTGCGGCCTTGAAATGCTATGTTGACCATATTGATTCGTGGTCTACCAATGAAGTGACGATTAACTGGAACTCGCCGCTGGCGTGGGTTGCAGCCTATCTTGATGATTATGCAACTGGCTCGGTGCAATATTTGCCCTTGATTACGAAATAAGGGTATCCCCTCGCCCCAGCCCCTCTCCCGCACGCGGGAGAGGGGCTTTTTATTTGGATATTGCGGCATTAGTTATGGGTGAGGAACAGTTAATCGCGCTGGGCGACGATGAAGATTTGGGTTTCAGGGGTCGCGCCGTGATGTGGCACATAGTGTTGCAGGCGGGTTTCTAAAATTTGAAAGCCAGCTTTGGTGATAACTGCTTCGAGTTGGGCTTGGGGATAGGCCGTAACAAAGACTGGCTGATCGCCGATGACGATTTGAATATAATCGAAATCGCCTTCGACCATTGAGAGCACAAGCAAACCAGCGGGCTTCAACCAATGGTGAAATTGCTGCAAGGCATGCTCAATATCGTGGCGACGCAGCATCAGCAGGGCAAAAAACGAGACCACCGCATCAAATGAGTTGGGATCGAAATTAACCTGATTCACGCTATCGAGCACATATTGGCCGTTGGGTACATTTTGGCGCGCCAAATTGAGCATGGCGGCGGAAATTTCGAGGCAGGTCACTTCATGGCCTGCTTTGGCCAAGGTTTGGGCTGTTGGAATGCCCGTGCCGCAGCCAGAATCAAGCACCTTTGAGTTTGGCTCCAATAAATCGGCCAGCCATTGGCTGAGATCTTGTTGATCTTGGTTATTGCCAAACATCAGCTCATAATCGGCCCCAATGGCGTTAAACACGGCAGCTTGTTGTTGAATATCATCAGACCACGGTTGCATAATTCTCTCCTTAAACCAAGCCGGTTGGCGGCGTGTTATCTTCGTGAGGCTTTGGTTGCGGTTGTGAACGCTTCAGAGGCCGGGCAAAAAAGCGATTTAAGAGCGGCGAGCCAAAATTGCCAACTCGCACCACCCATGAGCTTTGAGCATCGGCTGTGATGATAAAACGGCGTTTGAGAATCCCACGGACAATCGCTTGCGCAAGGCGATCAGGATTGGGTTGCGGCTGATTGTTGCCATTTCCATCGCCATTGTTGCTTTGTGTAACTGGCATTGGTACATCACTAGGATAGACCACGCTGCTGGTGATGTTGTAGGCTTTAAGTTCTTGGCGCAGCACTTCCATTAGCCCACGGATGGCAAATTTAGTTGGTGTGTAGGCGCTATACCCAAGCGAGCCAACAAAACCCGCGACCGATGAGACGGCGACGAGCGTTCCAACGCGACGGCTTTGCATATGCGGCACGACGGCGCGAATTGCATGCAAGGTGCCAAAATAATTCAGCTCCATTAAATCGTGAAAAATCTGCTCATCAAGATGCTGAAAAGCTCCCGCTTGGATACTGCCAGCGGCGGCGATCAGCACATCGCATGGCCCAGCGCGTTGAATCAGATCGGCGATGGCTTGACTGACATCGTTGCGCACTCGCACATCGGCGGTGGCGATTTCGATGCGCTGTCCAGCCCGATTGACTAAAGGCTGAAGGCGTTCGGCGGCCTCGACCAAGCGAATGCGATTGCGCGCGATCAACGAAACCGACGCTCCGCGCGCCAACATTCGTTGGGCGGTGGCAAAGCCAAGGCCGCTGGAGCCACCAGTGATGATCACATGTTTATTTAGGAGACGCACGATCAAATTCCTCAAACAGGTTGATTGGCGCTTGCAAGCCGTTTGATCACCACTAAGGTGAGGTCATCGAAGGCTGGTAAATCGCCAGTATGAGCCGCAAGGCGGCTACTGATAGCGTGTAGCATGGTTGCTGCATCAGCATGGGCGGTCTGATGAATCGTCTCCATCAGCCGTGGCACGCCCCACTCATCCATTGTACTATCAACTGCCTCGGTTACGCCATCGGTATAACAGACTAAAACATCGCCTAATTCAATCGTTGTTTCAGCTTCGCCCAAGACTGCATCGTCAATTACGCCTAAAGCAATGCCTGGCGTGCGTAATTGTTCAATCTGACCAGTTGCCGCCCGATAGAGCAAGGGTGGATTGTGGCCAGCGCAGGTATAGCGCAAGCGCCCAGTTACTGGATTGATAATGCCATAAAACAGGGTCACAAACATATACGACTGGCTATCACGCATAATCCAGCGGTTGGCGCGCTCAATTGCTTGCGATGGCGGCGATCCATCAAGCGCCGCACCGCGCACCAGCGAGCGCGAAAGTGCCATAAATAAGGCAGCAGGTACGCCTTTATCCGAGACATCAGCAATCACAAAGCCCATTTCACCTGCCGATGGCCCACTGCGAAACTGCCAGAAATCGTAGAAATCGCCGCCAACTTGGCGCGCCAAATTCCAATGTGCGCCGCTATCCCAGCCCTCAAGTTGGGGTAGGCGGGCTGGCAACAAACTCATTTGAATTTCGCGAGCGACGCTAATTTCTTGTTCGATATGTTGGCGGGCGGCTTCGATTTGGGCAAATAAGGCGCTTTCGATCGCCGCAGCAGCTTGGCCAGCAATCCCTGCGGCAATCGTTACTTGGCGCGGTAACCAGGTTTCATCGGTGCCACATTGCTCAAGCAGCAGCACGCCAAGGGTTGCGCCGCGCGAGTTGAGCGGTTGGGCCAACACTGCGCCATAACTGGTATAGGGAACTAAGCCTGCGCTCGAAAGTTGTTCAAGATCAACCAACTCGGCTGCAAATGATTCGCCTTCGGAGCGCATCCGTACGAGCCATGGCACTTGTTCATCGGTCGCGCTGGCACCAATCGATTGGCGTTGTTCGTTGGTCAAGCCCCAGCCTTCGGCCAAAATCCAGCGGTTGCTTTCACGTTGCCAAAGCAGACATAACGCACGTTCGCAGCCAACCAATAAGGCTGGCAGGCGCACGCTGAGATAGAGCATTTCGCTAATCTCGCTGACCCAAGCAAAATTTTCTGCCGATTGCAATAGCGCATTCAGCACCCATGCTTCTTCTTGTTGCGATTGAAAGACCGAGGCGCTATCGATTGCGATGGCAATTTGATCGGCGAGGGTTTGCACAACGAAGAAATCATTTTCATCGAAAGCCCCGTAGCGTTCGCTTTGCACATCCAAAACGCCAAGCAATTGCTGGCCAACCCGCATCGGCACTGCCAATTCCGAGGCAATGCCTGGTTGGTCGGGCAAAAAGCGTGGTTCTTCGCGCACATCATTAACCAACATTGGCTCGCCACTGACCGCAACATGGCCGACAATTCCCAGTCCAAGCGGCAAGCGTTTGCCTTGGCGTTGCCAAAATGGGCTATCGCTGGCAGTGCTAGCACGGAAAAAAAGCTGTTGATGCAATTGATCGAAGGTAAATAAATGCACTTGTGAATAGCCGAAGCTTACGCGAATCCGATGCACAACCGAGGGCAACAAACGATCCAAATCGAGAATCGCGGTTACTTGACGGCTTACCTCGCCAATTGTGGCCAGTTGGGCGGCGCGACGGCGCGCTGCCGAATAGGCGCGGGCTTTATCAATCGCCACTGCTGCTTGGTCGGCAATCAGTGAGAGCAAGCGCAAATCGTCGGTATCAAAAGCGCGTGGCTCGCTGCTTTGAATCGAGATCGTGCCTAAAACCTCATCGCCAGTCATCAACGGAATATAAATCCCTGAGCGCGGCGGAAATTCTGCTTGATAGGTTGGCTGAGCAGGCAGGCGATCCATTTCGGTCTCAAAATCTTCGACCAACAACGAACGACCTGTGCGTCGAATCCAACTGACGATCCCGCGATCGTTGGGAATTTCGACCCGCAGCGGTGGCTCGTGATGGCCATCTTGCACCCGCACTTTAAGCTCAAAGAAGCGCCCTTCAAACAAGCCCAAGCGAAAATTGCTGGTATCGACAACCTTGCTGGCCTCACCAAACACCAGTTGACACAGTGAATCAACATCGAGTTCGGCGCGAATAATTGCGCGGCTGATTGCATTAATTTGGCCAAGCTCAGCGACCGTGCGGCGTTGCAAGCCCAATGATCGGCTGGCGCGTTGTACCATCCAAGCGCTGCCAATCAAGCCTGCTGCTGAGATCGCCACCAAATTAAAGGGGAATGATTGCGCCATTTGGGAACCGATGGCAGCCAACGGCAAGGGCAACATTTCAATTGAAAAAATATTGGGCGCGCTCACTTGCCAAGTGCCAAGCGTGATTTGCTTGCCATCCCAGAGCAAAGCGAAGATCAAGCGAGCGCCTTGAACCACCACAATATAGCTCAAGATGAGCAGGCAGAGTTTTGACCACAAACCTAAATCGTCAATAAACGGGAGCGCGAGGGCAAGACCTAAACTCCGTGCGCCACTTTCGAGTGTGCGGCGGGCCAAATCCTCATAGCGCGAGCGGGCCAAACGCCCAAGCCGAATACATAAGCCAGAGGCGGCGGCTAAAACCAAGGTTGTGCTGGGGGTGCTAATTAACGCAACCGCCAACAACACAACGCCTGAGAGGCTAAGCGGCTGGTTGGAGCGATCGCGGACGGCTAAGCCATCGAGCAAGAGCAAGAGTGCGCCTGCAACTGGCAAGGTCGCCGAGTTGAAGGTGGGCAGCCCATACCAAACAATATTGGCGCAGCCCAACAAAAAGAGCATGGCAGCCCAACCAAGGGCCACCATGCGTGGTTTCGAAAGCCGGATTCCACGATCAAAACTGGGTAACATGCACCTTACTCAACCTGGGCTAACGCTGCAAGTGCTTCATCACGCGTGCGGTGAATGGTAAAAATTTGGGTGAAGCCTGTCAGTGCAAAGACTTCGGCGACGGCTGGTTGCAATGAGCATAAGCGCAGTTCGCCGTTGGAGCCTTTCAGCTCGCGGGCCAACAACAGCAAAATGCGCAGGCCGCTGCTGCTCAAAAAGGTTACGCCCGTCAGATCAAGTAAGATGCGTCGTCCGCCAGTTTCGGCGGCTTCATGGACAATCGTGGCTAAGGCTGGTGCTGCCGTGGCATCAATCCGGCCTTGAACTGGCACAACCCGTACATCGTCGGGTAGGCGTGTTCCAACGATTTTACTCATGTGTAACTCGTTTTCACCAGTTTCAGGATTGTAGTTGAATTGCACATCATCCATCATTCTGCCCATCAAATACATACCAAGGCCACCAGCCTCGCGGGTGTCGATTGATGAGGTCAGATCGGGAGGAGGAACAGTTTCAGGATCAAAAGGAACCCCGCGATCGAACAGCCGTACCACAAAACGGCTACCATCGCGTCCGCAGACCAAGCGAACATCACCAGGATGTTCGGCAGTGTAGGCGTGTTGGATAATATTGGTGGCTGCTTCATCAACGGCCAATTCAATTTCCCACGCCGTATGTTCGTTAAGCCCAGCTTCGAGTGCTGCCTGATAGGCAAACTTACACAGGGCACTGAGCGAATCGAGTACCCCTGGCAGTTTAAGTTCAGCGGTTTGCGCCATATCGTCTCACCGAAATTCGTCTAGAAGCTGCCAACAGCTTCCACCAAGTCGTCGTAAATTTGGAACAGTGGCGTGAAGCCAGTCAAGTCGAATACTTCGCGAATCCGTTGGGGCAGATTGGCGATCCGCACATCACCCCGTTCAAGCTCGCTAAATTTCCATTCGCGGGCTTTTTTACGTGCTTCAATCAAGACCCGTAAGCCTGGGCTGCTGATATACTCTAAATTTTCGAGGTCGAGGACAATCCGATGGCGGTTTTCCTCATAAATTTGGTTAATCTTATCGTTCAGCGCATCTTTGGTTTCTGCGGCCAACCGTCCAGAAACGGTGATAACATCAACACGGTTATAGGTTTTATGGCTAATATCCATGCATTCCTCCTGCCACCATTGTAAGCGGGTTACATTTTGGCGAATCTGCGGCATATTATAGCACAGCGATATTAATTTTCTCAGGGAACTTTTGGCCGAGTTTTAACGTTTTGGCTAGGTAACGAATAACTTTTTGGAGGATTCTATGCGCCGCACATTAACGATATTTGCTCTCTTTGCTGCTTTGGCTGGCTGTGGGAGTGCGTCCACGCCAACCGCAATGCCAACCAACGTGCCTACAGTTGATGTTTCGCAACCAGGTGCTGGCTTGGCTGGCTCAAAATGGAATGTCTTGCAGATCAATGGTCAAGCGCTGAAAGGTCAGCAAGCATTGCCATTAAGCTTTGAAATGGATGGCCGCGCTTCCGGCCATAGCGGCTGTAACGGCTACGGTGGCGATGCCAGAATCAATGGCGATCGATTGACGCTTGGCCCATTGATGTCGACCAAGATGGCTTGTGCCGACCCTGAGTTGCAACAACAAGAAACCACGCTCTTCGAAGCCCTCGAAAAAGTAACCAGCTATACGATGGCTGGCGATAAATTGAGTTTGCTCGATGATAGTGGCACGGTTGTGGTCGAATTGGTGAAGCAAGCCTAAACTAGGCATTGAGGCTATAGGCTATAGGCTATTGAATTGTTAGGTTAACCACGATCTGATCCCCTCACCCCCTGACCCCCTCTCCCGCCCGCGAGGCGAGGGGGAACCACAATTCCAGTGCTCCCCTCGCCCGCGTTCAGTGGGAGAGGGGACACGGTTGCCAAGCCAATGTACCAGTACACAGAGAACAGAGAACATAGAACATATGGCGTTGAGGATCGGGGATAAGGGATCAGGCTATGGGAACACTAATCAAGCTAATCTGTGTCATCTGTGGCAAAAAATAGTTATTTGTGCAATTCGTGGAATTTGTGGCTAAAAAAACAGCCTTCGCGTCCTTCGGGGTTTCAGCCCTTCGTGCGCTTCGTGTCCTTCGTGGATCAAAAACGTAACCTTTGCGATCTTCGCGGTTTTAGCCCCTTGACAATTCAATGCTGAACACATATATTGTTATCGAACATTGTTCGATGAAATGCTTGTAGCTGAAATGGAAGCAACGATGGGCAGTAAAGAACGGCGCGAACGGATCAAACAAGCGACCCGCGAGGGGATTTTGAGTGGTGCGCGCCAAATTGCCCAAGCAGATGGTTGGTCGGGCTTGACCATCCGCAAAGTTGCTGAGTTGATCGAATATAGCCCATCAATGGTCTACGAATATTTCGCCAGCAAAGAAGCTATTTTGGAAGCCTTGTTGGAAATTGGCTTTCAACAATTAACCAGTGCCATGCAACAAGCTAGCGCCGCCTATGTCGATCCCTATCAGCGCTTGCAGGCCTTGGCCTTGGCCTATTGGCACTTTGCCCAAGCCAATCCCGACTTGTATCAAGTGATGCATGGCATGGATGGCGTGACGGTCAACCCTGATTTGCGCAACCAAGCAGCATGGCCAACCTGTTTGCTGGTTGAGCAAGATTTACAAGCTTTATTGATTGACGAGCAGGTTACAAGCCCCAATTTACGTGAAGATAGCGAAATTCTCTGGGCAACCTTGCATGGCATCGTCAGCTTAGCACTAAGCCAACGCCTCAGCCAAGCAGCACAGATCGAAGCCCGCATCCAACGCACAACCCAAGCCTTGTTACAGGGCTTATTAATGACCACCACATAAATTTTTTTATTCCATATAGAACGTTGTTCGATTATTGAATCTTGTACAAGGAGTATTGAAATGAGTTCATTGCATGTTGTTTTTGGCACTGGCCCAGCTGGGAGTAGCCTCGCCGAAGAACTTTTAGGCCAAGGCAAGCAGGTACGCTGTGTGAATCGCAGTGGCAAGGCCAATCTGCCAGCAGCAGTTGAGGTTGTGGCTGGCGATTTGTTGAATCAATCCCAAATCAATGAATTGTGCCAAGGCGCGAATGTTGTTTATCACTGCGCTAACGTTCATTATGCTGAACAGACCAAAATTATGCCTCAGTTTCAGCAAACAATTATGCAGGCAACTGCGGCGGTGGGTGCACGCTTGGTCGTGCTCGACACGCTCTATGTCTATGGTTCGAGCCAAGGCCGCCCATTGACTGAAGTCACACCGTTTGCGCCGCATACTCGCAAAGGCCGCATGCGCGCTGCATTGGTCGAAACTTATTTAGCGGCGCATCGGGCTGGCACGCTGGAGGTAGCGATTGGCCGCGCTGCCGATTTCTTTGGCCCACGGGTTTTAAATTCGACCTTGGGCGATCGGGTTTTTCCAATGTTGTTGCAACATAAGCCAGCCCAATTGTTGGGCAACATCGATTTGCCACATAGTTTTAGCTATATTGGCGATGTGGCGCGCGGCTTGGCGTTGTTGGGCCAGCATCCAGCTGCTGTGGGCCAAGCATGGCATTTGCCAGTTGCTCCGCCATTAACTCAACGGGCGATGTTGCAAACCATTGGCGAATTGCTGGGCTACCCCGTGCGCAGCATTGCGCTCCCCAAAATGGCGATTCGGGCCTTTGGCCTGATGGATTCGTTTATGCGCGAGTTTGTTGAGATGTTTTATCAATATACCGAGCCACAAATTGTCGATGCTCAAGCGATTGAGCGTGAGCTTGGCTTGGCGGCTACGCCGTTGGAGCAAGCGTTGCAAGCAACTATCGCTTGGTATCGCGGCCACCAAACTACGCAAAAAGCCGCTGCCTAAAGCTGGCAACGGCTGAGGATTCAATTATTTGGGCTGCGCTGATCGATTCAGATTAGCGTAGCTTTGATCTATTGGTTGCTTTTCCATTCGCCAGCCACGTTGCGCCGAAATTGATCGGCGGGCGTGAGGTCGTGGCCTTGCAAATAGTGGCCGAACCAATCGAGAATATATTCGATCCGCGCGATGCGATGCAATGGCTCGCCGCTGCGCGAAAGTTCGTGGCCTTCGCGGGGAAAGCGCACAAAGCGCACAGGCTTGTCGAGCACCTTGAGCGCGGTATACAGTTGCTCTGCTTGCTCAACTGGGCAACGATGATCTTCATCGGAATGCAAAATTAACAATGGGGTGTTAATTGAATTGACATAACGAATTGGTGAGCGTTCCATAAATTTGTCGATATTGGCCCATGGCTGGCCGCCAAATTCATCTTCGCCGAAATATGGCCCAATATCCGATGTGCCGAAGAAACTCATCAAATTGGAGATACAGCGCTGGGTATTGGCGGCGGCAAAACGGTCGCTATGGCTGATGATCCAGTTGGTCATGTAGCCGCCATACGAGCCACCGAGCACACCCATGCGTTTGCTGTCGATCCAATCCCACGTTTCAGCCAAATCGGCGGCAGCCATGAGATCGCGATAATCATCGCCGCCAAAATCTTGGCGTACCAAGGCGCGGAAGCGTTGACCATAGCCCGTGCCACCGCGCGGGTTGGTGTAAATCACGCCATAACCAGCCGCCGCCAGCACTTGAAATTCGTGCATAAAATTGTGGCCGTAGGCGCTGTGCGGCCCACCATGAATGTAGAGCAATGATGGATATTGCTGGCCTTCAGTGAAGCCAACCGGCTTCATTGCCCAACCTTCGATCTCCAAACCATCAAAACTGTTGTAGGTAAAACGTTCTGGCTCGATCGTTTGCATGCTGGCCAGCAAGCTGGCATTTGGGTCGTAGAGCACATTAATGCTGCCATCTGCATCGCCCATATACAAGCATTCGAGTTGGGTTGCGGTGCCTGCGGTAAAGGCGGTGCGCTTGTTGAGCGATTGGCTGTAGCCTGAAATGCTGGGATTATCCTCTGGCGTGAGTTCGTGCATTGTGCCGTCGCTGTAGCGATAGGCGCGGGTGCGGGCTGCGCGGGTTGCCAAACAATAAATGCCATTATCGCGCCAATAAGGCCGATAGGGAAAACGCCCAATCCGTGAATCGCTGATAATGCTATTTTCTAGCCCATGCTCAAAGCCAACGCTGAGCAAACGGGCATCGCCGCCAGATCGACTAACACACCACAAGGCCTCGTTTGAAGCATTGCCAAGCTGTTGATCGTGGCCGATGTAGGCGATTTGGCTGCCATCAGGCGACCACGTTGGGTGATAAACCGGCCCAAGTGCGTTGGTCAAGCAGCGCGATGTGCCAGTATCAACATTTAAAAGATACATATCAGCTTGGCGGGTGTGCTCTAATTCTGCCCGCGAAACCGTGATAAAAGCCAACTCGCTGCCATCGGGCGACCAAGCCGGATCGGCGTGATCAAAGGCTTGGTCGGTAATTTGGTGCGGCGCTTGGTCAAGCTCCACCAGCCAAATTTGGGCATATTCTGGCTGCAAATAGCCCACGCCATCAAATTTAAATGGCAAGCGCTCGATAATTTTTTCGTCGCGCAAGCTCTCGACATGGGCTTGATCTTTGGCTTTAGCTCCGCGAGAGATGAAGGTTAAGGCTTGGCTATCGGGCCGCCAGTTGATTTCGGCTACGCCATAGCCAAGGCTGGTAAGTTGCTGGGCCTCGCCACCACGAGCCAAATCAAGCACAAATAATTGGGCCACGCCTGCATCGCGGGTTGAAATAAAGGCCAATTTGCTGCCATCAGGCGACCAGCGCGGCGAGCTATCGCGGCCTGAAACGCTGAAGGTCATGCGTTGCGGCGTGCCGCCATCGGCCTGAATTAGCATAATTGCCGAGCGATAATCGGGCTTGCGCGGGCCAATTTTGCCTGCTGTTTCTTCGATCCAAGTTTCAACAAACGCAATCTGCTCGCCATTGGGCGCAATTTGGGCATCGGAGATAAAACGTAGCTCCAACAGACTGGTGGCCTGCCAGGTTTGCAACTCTGCCATGGGTGGTTCCTATTCTCTATATGCAATGATTCGTTAATCTGCAATCCCTCACCTCCTAACCCGCCCAGCGAGCAAGGAGGAACCATTTCAGCATGAATATTGGAACTCCCCTCGCCCGCGTTCAGTGGGAGAGGGGCTGGGGGTGAGGGGACAAATTACAGTTATATGCAATTCTGCGCATAGTAGCATAGAACGATTAACTCTTTAACCAGCCTTTGGAAGCATTCAGCATGCGAAATGACTTATTTTAGTCATTGAATAATAGTTAGGAAAAAATTAAAATGGCAGTATATGGATTCTTTGATCGAAGGAGGTTGCTTGATTCATGCGACGAGGAGTTCATAACATTTCGGCTATCGACGTTGATTAGTACACGAGGATGTGCATGAATACACAACATTTGCCTAATCGCTCAAGACGATTACCATGGCTCGCAGGAACCCTGCTTACCTTTCTAACCACGAGTTTGTTCTTTTCTCCCACGCAACCTGTTGCCAACGCTGATCAAGCTGGGCTTGGCAGCTACACCACCAACTTGCCAGCAGGCGCGAAAGTTCCCGATGATTTTAATGGCAATCCGGTTTCGCCCAAGCGCACTGCCAACGTCACTGGCGCAATGCCCACCAACGACTGGTGGAGTTCGCTCGCCTGGCAGCGCTTCCCTGGCAATCCCTATTCGGAAAATATGACGGCCTTGCCATTGATTGTCAAAGCCAAATCTGCTGGCTTGGGCGTAACGTTCCCCACGATTCCCGCAATTTCAACCGGCTCGCCCAACTACATTGGCGAATTTCACTATAACGCTTCCGAAGACCTGAACCTTGGTTTGGTGGGCTTGAACTCGCCTGATGCCAAAGTTGACGGCTACTCGGATTGGACGGTCACGGCCTATTGGAATGGTGGCGGCACGCTGCGCGCAACCTTCGGCCATGGCATGCCCTTTGTTTACCTGACCAAGAGCGGTGGCGATGCCTTGATTGGCGCGGCTGCTCCGCCAAGCGTCTGGACTGGCGCTGGCACGAATGCGCTTGGCATCACGGTTAATGGCCATCACTATGGTATTTTTGCCCCAACTGGCGCTACCTGGAGCCAATCGGGGAATAATTTCCAATCCAATTTGGCAGGCAAAGATTATTATTCGGTGGCGGTGCTGCCTGATAATAGCGTGGCAACCTTTAATTTCTTCAAGTCACGCGCCTATGCGTTTGTAACCAATACTACTGCCAGCTGGAGCTACGACCAAGCGACGGCTAGCTTGAACACAACTTTTGCTGCAACTACGGTTGCCAAAGAAGGCTCGAATACCAACACCGTGTTGGGCTTGTATCGCCACCACGCGATCAACTCATCGACGGCGTTGACCAACTACAGCTACGCCACGGCCCGCGGCCAAATCCGCTTGCGCGATGGTAACTCGTTTACCACCTCGATGCGCTTCAATGGCGTGCTGCCAGCTTTGCCAGATGCAGGCGATTACAACCGCACCACGCTCAACAATCACTTGAATGATGTTGCTAACGAAGCTAGCCACTTTGGCGGTGCTGATACCTATTACACTGGTAAGGCGTTGCTGCGTTTGGCAAATTTGATTCCAATTGCTGAACAATTGGGCAATACCAATGCTCGCAATTCGTTGATTACCGCCGTGCGCAACCGTTTGCAAGAATGGTTCACCGCCAGCGCCAACGACACCAACGGCCAGTTCTACTACAACAGCAACTGGGGCACGGTCATCGGCTATCCAGCTTCATTCGGCTCGGATACCGAATTGAACGACCACCACTTCCACTACGGCTACTACATCTACGCTGCGGCAATCTTGGCCCAATACGATCCAAACTGGGCACTCGATAGCAACTGGGGTTCGATGGTCAAGCTGTTGATCAATGATGCTGCCAACATCAGCACCGCCAACGATCCACGCTTCCCCCGCTTGCGCACCTTCGACATCTACGAAGGCCACTCATGGGCTTCGGGTCACGCTGGTTTTGGTGCAGGCAACAACCACGAATCATCATCAGAAGCGATGATGTTCAACAGCGCCGTGCTGTTGTGGGGCGCAAACACTGGCAACACCCAATTGCGCGACCTTGGGATCTTCATGTATACCCATGAAACCCACGCCATCGAGCAATATTGGTTCAATGTTGATAACGCTGTCTTCCCTGCTGGCTTCACCGCCAACAACAATCACCCAGCCGTCGGTATGGTTTGGGGCGATGGTGGCAGCTATGCAACCTGGTTCAGCGCCAACCCAGAAATGATCCACGGCATCAACTTCTTGCCATTCCACGGTGGTTCGTTGTACTTAGGCCGCAATCCAGCCTACGTCAACAAAAACTACAGCCAAATGCGCAACAACATTGGTGGCGCAGAACGCTATTGGCTCGATATTATTTGGCAATTCCAAGCTTTTGGTGATGCTGCAACTGCTGCAACCAAGTTCGATACCGTTCCCTTCACGCCAGAAGAAGGCGAAACCAAAGCCCACACCTACCACTGGATTCGCAACTTGAAGCAGTTGGGTTCGATCGATACCTCGATCACCGCCAACACGCCAACCTATGCGGTGTTCAACAAAAATGGTGTCCGCACCTATGTTGCCTGGAATCCAACTGGTAGCCCATTGAGCGTTACCTTCTCGAATGGTGTGGTCTTGAATAGCATTCCAGCGCGCAGCATGGCTCGCAGCACTGGCACAACTCCACCACCAACGGCAACTCCGGTCAACCCGAATCCGACCGCCACGCCAGTCAACCCAACGGCAACGCCGGTCAACCCAACCGCGACTCCTGTTCAACCAACGGCCACGCCAGTTGCAGGCTGTTCAGCAGTCAGCTTGGATGCCAATGCCTACTATCGCGTAACTGCTCGCCACAGTGGCAAAGCCTTGGATGTCGATGCAGTTTCGACCGCTGATGGTGCGAACGTGCATCAATGGGGCTATGTTGGCGGAGCCAACCAACAATGGCGCTTCGAAGCCATTGGCAGCAACTACTTCAAAGTAACCGCTCGCCACAGTGGCAAGGCGCTTGATGTGGCAGGCGGCACAACCGCAACTGGCAACGGAGTCAACATCCATCAATGGCCATATGGCAACACCACCAACCAACAATGGTGTTTGCGCGATGTTGGCAGTGGCTACTATGCGATTATTGCCCGCCACAGTGGCAAGGCGCTTGATGTTGCTGATGCTTCAACCGCCGATGGTGGCAACGTCCACCAATGGGAATATGTCGGCGCGACCAACCAACAATGGCAACTGACCAAGATCGATGCTGGTGGCAGTGGTAACACTCTGCACGTGATCGATGGCGCTGCCCAAAATGTGGCTGGTACCTTGAGCTTGAGCGCAGGCGCTGGAGCCAACAGCGACAGCATTCCATCAGCTGGCGGAGCCAACTACGATGGCATACCAACCAACGCGCTGGTCTACACCATCTCAGGCTTGACCCGCAGCTACAACAGCCAAGCCACCCAATTCAAGTTGTTCGTCGATTCCAACACCGCCGTGGGCAATGGGGTGCAAGCCCGCATCTCCTACGATTGGACTGGCGACGGCAGCTATGATCGTACCGAAACCTACAACTACTTCCCAACCGATCCGGTGGCAGGTTTCGAGCAATACAGCCAAAGTTCTGGCCTCAAGAGCAGCAGCGGAGCTTGGGCCAACTTGAGCAATGGTCGGGTACGGATTGAAATTTGGAACGCGATTGGCAATGGTTCGGCGAGCGTTCGCACCAGCGCCACCAGCGCCCAAGGCCAACAATCGACGATTACGTTGCCATTCAACTAGAATTCAATAGTTTTTGGTTACAAACCCGTCACTCGTGGATACGAGTGGCGGGTTTTCGTCACTATTCAGATAAAGCTCTAGTAAACATTTGTTTCAAAAATAGTAAAATTAACGCTATAATGGTGCAATATTTTTGCGCCGAGTACACCGCCTATGCAATGTACAGAATGTCTCAACCTCAACCCTGCTAGCGCACGTTTTTGTTCACAATGTGGCCGCATGTTGGCCGATACACCCTTGCCTCGTAGCGAACGACGGCGGGTTACGGTGATGTTCGCCGATTTGGTGGGCTTTACCTCAATTGCTGAACAGCTCGACGCTGAGGCGGTACATCGCTTAATTAATACCTGTTTTGACCGTTTGGTGCCGATTATCGAGCACTACGGCGGAGTCGTCGATAAATTTATTGGCGATGCAATTATGGCGATTTTTGGCGCACCCCTTGCTCACGAAGATGATCCGATTCGGGCTGTGCACGCTGCCAGTGCCATGCTCGCTGCAATTGCTGAACTCAGCCAACAAGAAGGCCTCGAACTTGGCTTGCACATTGGCATCAATACTGGCGTGGTGATTGCTGGTGGCATCGGCTCGCTCGGTCGGCAGCAATATTCGGTCATTGGCGATGCAGTTAATTTGGCTGCCCGCTTGCAAGATTTGGCCAGCAACGCCGAGATTTTGGTTGGCCCCGAAACCCAACGTATGACGGCCCACGTGTTTGATTATGCAGCCCTTGGCGAACGCACAATCAAAGGTCGCTCTGAACAAGTGGCGGTGTTCAAGTTGCGCGGCCTCAATCCGCGACCCTCATCTGGCCGTGGCATCAAAGGCCTGCAAAGCCCAATGGTTGGCCGCACTGGCGAACTCGATAGTTTGTTGGCGGTCACCACTGAACTTAGCAAACAGCGCGGGCGGGTGGTGATGGCGGTCGGCGAGGCGGGCATTGGCAAAAGTCGGCTCTTGACCGAATGGCGTAATCAAAGTTTTGAGCAATTGCCCCAAGTTGTTTGGTACGAGGCCCGCTGTCTCTCCTATACCCAAGAAAGTGCCTATGCCTTGCTGCGCGATTTGGTGCGCTCGCTGATTGGCGTTTCAATTACCGATAGTGAAGATGATATGGCAGCTGCCTTGCATCAAATCGCCACGGCACTGTTGTTAGATCAAGCTGATCAGGTGATTCCAGCGCTGAGCCATTTGTTGTTGCTGCCAGCTTCGCGCCGCTTCGATGAACTCAGCCCGCAAGCGTTGCAAGCCTTGTATATTACCGCTGTGCGGCGTTTGGTGCTGGCCCAAGGCCAACATACGCCCGTTATTTGGTCGATTGAGGATATTCACTGGGCAGACGAGGCTTCGGTTGATGTGCTGCAAAATCTTTTGCAATTGCATAACGACATTCCGCTCGTCATTTTGGCCACCTCGCGGCCTGATCGCGAAGTGGTGGGCTGGCGCTTGGTCGAATCGGCCCGCGATTTAAGTGGCCTCGAATTGAATTTAGCGCCTTTATCACTCGCCAATGGCCGCGAATTAATCGCCAATTTGCTGCATTTCGATGGCTTGCCCGAGCATTTGCGCACGGCGATTCTCAACAAAGCCGATGGCAACCCCTTCTTTGTCGAAGAAGTGATTCGCACGCTGATCGATCGCGAAGCGATTATGCACGATGGCAATAGTTGGGTGGCGCTGGAAGCAATTAATCAAATCGAATTGCCCGATAGCGTGCATGGCTTGTTGGCAGCGCGGATCGATCGTTTGCCCAGCGAGTTGCGCCAATTGTTGCACATTGCTGCGGTGATTGGTCGCCGTTTTGCAATTCGGGTGGTGGCCGAGGTGCTTGGCTCGACCGCCGAAAAAATGACCAACTCAATCGATTTGTTGGTTGATCGCGAGTTGTTACGGCGTGATCGCACGAATCCCAATGGCTATTTGCGTTTTCGCCATGCTTTGGTTCACGAAGTGGTCTATAGCACGACCTTGCAAACTGAGCGGCGGCGTTTGCATGGCGTAGTTGGCGAAACCTTGGAAGCCTTGTATCCCTCGCGGCGCGAAGAATTGGCAGCGGCTTTGGCCAACCACTTTATGCATGCCGAGCATCCCAAGGCCTTTGAATATGCCTTGCTTGCTGGCGACGTGGCCTATCGCCAATATGCTTTGCGCGAGGCAATTCGCCATTATGAACGCGCTCACGATTTGAGCCATCATTACGATTTGCCGTTGGGTGTGGTGCGCGGCTTGTATCTGAATTATGCCCGTGCTACCGAGCTAATTGGCGAAACCAAACAAGCGCTCGAGTTATACCAGCATGTGCTTGAGCGCTGTGAGAGCGAACATGATACCGAATCGTTGATTATTGTCTTGATTGAGCATGCGCGACTGTTGATGCTGCCGAGCCACCATCGCGACCTTGATCGCAGCCGCAGCGAGACGACGCGTGCTTTGGAACTGGCGATCCAACAAGGCGATCGTCAATCGGAAGCCCGTTGTTATTGGCTTTTGGCCTTGATCGAAGGCCACCTCAGCCGCTTTACTGCTGCCGAGCCGTGGGGCGCAAAAGCGCTTGGTTTGGCCCGTGAGTTGGGCATGCGCGAGCTGCAAGCCTATTGTCTCAACGATTTCCACCGTGTTGCAATCAACAATGGCCAACCAGAATTGGCCGAACGAATGTTGCGCGAGGCGATTGAACTTTGGCGCTCATTGAATAACTTGCCGATGCTGGCCGATAGCCTTTCGGGCATGGCCGATTTCTACTATTCGCGCCGCGATTTGGATCAAGCTGTGCGCTACGCCCGTGAGGCTGAGCGTTTGGCTGTGATGATTGGCAACGCTTGGAATTTGGGCTTTTCGCGCTCGGTGCTTGGCGGCATTGCGGTTGAAACTGGCGATATTCAACAAGCTTTGCACATGTTCCAGTCATCAATCGAGCAATCGAGCCTTTCAGGGCCGATTATGCTGAATATGTATGGGCGCACTGAGCTAATTCGGCTCTATCGCATGCTTGGCGATTATCAAGCGGCGCTAGATGTGCTGGAAGCTGGCGAATCATACATTGAACAAGTTAACGATGAAGCGTTAATTGCATTGCGCCAATTGTTCATTGCCATGCGCTTGCTTATCACGCTCGAGCAAACCAATCAAGATCCAGCTGAGCTGAGTGAAACGATTCGCCATATTTTGAGCTTTGAACTTGGCGAGCAACAAGTGGTGGCTGGGGTGATGTTGCGGGTTATTCATATTGAATTGTGCCTCAAACTTGGCGACTATGCTCATGCCGAGCGTTTAATTGCCGAAATTGTCGAGCAACTTTCATCGTTGTGGTTTGGTGGCTCGTTGGTTTCCAACTATCGCGCCCGTTTGGCAGCGGCCCAAGGCCAATTGGCTGAAGCGATCGAATTCAGCGAAGTATTGATTAACGAAAAGCCTGCTGGCGATATTCATGATCTTTGGCGCTTTCGGGCGTGGCGCGCTGAATGGCTCGAAGCTCAGGGCCAATTTACGCTGGCGGTAAGCGAGCGCCAACATGCTCAGCGCTTGATTCAACATATTTCGGGCAACATTCTGCGCGATGAATTGCGCGAGCGCTTTTTGGGGCTGCCTCTGGTTCAAGCAACGCTGCAAGAACCAAGCTCAACCTACATTATTTAGCAAGTACTGGCTTACGATCGATAGTTTGAGAACAGGTGTGATAGCCTTTCTGATCAAGTGAATTAGGAATGCGACGCAACGGGGCGTTGGCTCATGGGCTGGAATGCGATGACCGTCCATGCTGCGCTGTTGCACTGGTTCTCGTAGATGCTGCATTTTGTGGCAAGGAAAGGTCGAATTCATGACCGCGAGCGATCAACAAATCAACGACTTGTTGACTCAAATGACGTTGGAAGAAAAAATTTCGCTGACCATCGGCCAAGATATGTGGAGCACCCACCCCGTCGAACGCTTGGGGCTTGGCTCGATTAACATGAACGATGGCCCGCATGGCTTGCGCAAACCTCCCGAAAATTCCTCAATTGGCATTGTCGATGCGCTGCCTGCCACCTGTTTCCCTACCGCCGCCGCCGTCGCCTCGACCTGGGATGTTGATTTGGCGCGCGCGATTGGTGCAGCGATTGCCCAAGAATGTTTAGCCAATAACGTCCAAATTGTGCTTGGGCCTGGCATCAACCTCAAACGCACGCCGCTTGGTGGCCGCAACTTCGAATACTATTCCGAAGATCCGGTGTTGGCTAGCGAGTTGGGTGTGGCGTTCGTGCAAGCAGTGCAAGAGCACGGCGTTGGTACATCGCTCAAACACTTTGCCTGCAATAACCAAGAATTCGAGCGCATGACGATTAGCGCCGAGGTTGATCAACGCACATTGCGCGAGTTGTATTTGCTAGCTTTTGAGCAAGTTGTCAAGCGTGCCCAACCTTGGACGATTATGGCTGCCTACAACAAAATCAATGGCATCTACGCAACCGAACACAAGCAATTGCTCAGCGAGATTTTGCGCGATGAATGGGGCTTTGAAGGGATTGTGGTTTCCGATTGGGGCGCAGTTAACGATAAAGCTGCTGCATTAAGTGCTGGCCTCGATTTGGAAATGCCAGGCCCAGCCCTGAATCACGTTGAATTATTGGCCGATTTGGTGCGCAAGGAAACGCTTTCAGAGACGGTAATTGACGATGCTGCCCGCCGCATGCTTAAGATTATTTTGCGTGGGCTGGAGCAACGTCAACCAGCAGCAAGCTATGATCAGGCGGCGCATCATGCCTTAGCGCGGCGGGCTGCCAGTGAATCGATGGTGCTGCTCAAGAACGATGGGATTTTGCCGTTGCGGCCAGTTGCTGGCAGCCGCGTGGCGGTAATTGGCAATTTCGCCCAAAAACCACGCTATCAAGGCGCTGGCAGCTCGGAAATTAATGCAACTCAGGTTGATACGCCACTTGAAGCCTTGCAAGCATGGCTCGGCGAACACACGGTTGAAGTGACTTTTGCCTCTGGCTATGATCACGATGGCAATACCAACGAAGCATTGTTGAATGAAGCCTTGGCTGCTGCCAAAGATGCAAGTGTAAGCTTGGTTTTGGTCGGCTTGCCCGATGCCTACGAAACTGAAGGCGCTGATCGTACTCACATCAACATGCCAGCTGGCCATAATCAAGTGCTCGAAGCGGTAGCTGCGGTGCAGCCGCATACAGTGGCGATTTTGATCAACGGCTCGGCGGTCAGCATTCCGTGGCTTGGTCAAGTACGAGCGGTGCTTGAAGCTGGCTTGGCGGGGCAGGCTGTGGGTAGCGCCTTAGTTGATGTGCTGTCTGGCACGGTCAATCCAAGCGGCAAATTGGCCGAAACCTTCCCCTATGATCTGGTTGATACGCCAGCCTACTTGAATTATCCAGGCGAAGCTGGGGTAGTGCGTTATGGCGAAGGCCTGTTTATTGGCTATCGCTATTACGATGTGCGCAAAGTTAAGCCGCTGTTTCCCTTTGGCTATGGCTTATCCTACACCACATTCCGCTACGATCAGCTTGCGCTGAGTGCCAGCAGCATCGACGATGCTACGCCCTTGACGGTAAGCGTAACCCTAACCAACACCGGCGACCGCGCTGGCAAAGAAGTTGTGCAAGTCTACGTTAAACCAACCAAATCCAGTTATTTGCGCCCAGTTAAAGAACTCCGAGCCTTTGCCAAAGTTGAGTTGGCTGCTGGCGAAACCAAGACCATTGAATTAAGCCTTGCTGCCCGCGATTTCAGCGTCTACGACCAGCAACGAGCGGCGTGGCGGATGGAAGGCGGCGAGTATACAATTTTGGCTGGTGGCTGTAGCGACGATCTGCCGTTGGTCGCCGATCTGACGGTTAATGAAGATCCACGTTCGGCGCGCAAAGTGCTGACCCGCATGAGTTCAATCAAGGAATTCTTGGATGATCCGATTGGGGCTGAGCTGTTGCAAGCAAGTGCTGGAGCCTTTATCGATGGTCAAAGCGCCAGCACCCGCGCGATCTTCGAGCCAATTCCGTTGGCCAAGTTTGTTAATTTTGGCTTCTTCGAACCTAGCCAAGTTGATGAAATTGTTGCCAAGGTTAATCAGGGCTAGGTAATGGTAAGGGGATCAGTGGCTACCACTGATCCCTTTTTTTGATCCACGAAGGGGAATTGGCTATTGGCTATTGGCTATTGGCTATTGACTCTAGTTTCATCCTGTCAAACGTTCCGATAGCCTATAGCCTCCAGCCGATAGCCACATCTCCTCTGCGCCGCTGCGTTAAAAATGTGATCCACGAAGCGCACGAAGTTATTTTTAGCCACGAATTCCACGAATTGCACGAAGGGCTATAGCTTCATCCCTCATCCTTCATCCCTCTCTTGCTCTCATTAGTTCACAACATAGGCTATAAACACTTTATACGTCTGACTTGGAATCGTCGTTGGCTCCGCCGTGTTGGTTGGCGTATTACTTGGCACAGTCGTACTTGTTGGGATATTGGTTGGCGTATTACTTGGTATAGCCGTGTTGGTTGGTGTGTTGGTAGCAGTCGGTGTAGCTGTATTGGTTGGTGTGTTGCTTGGTGTAGCTGTGTTGGTTGGCGTATTGGTTGGTGTAGCTGTATTGGTTGGTGTAGCTGTATTGGTTGGTGTAGCTGTATTGATTGGCGTGCTGGTATTGGTTGGTGTAGCTGTATTCGTTGGTGTGTTGCTTGGCGTTGGTGTATTGGTTGGCGTTGGTGTATTACTTGGCACTTGATAATCCAATTGGAGATGAGCTACGCCTAATGATGGAATTGAGCCAGCGTGAGTGAAATTGCCTGCAAGATACAAATCATTTTTCGTTACGGCAATCTGTTGAACTGGGCCATTGACTGGTGTTGCCAAGCCTTGCCATTGTGTGCCATCCCAACGGGCGAGCGAGCCAGTTGGCTGCTGATTGACAGTGTTGAACCTACCACCCACATAGAGGTAATCTTCACCATCAATGGCCAAGCGGTTAATAACATTATCAAACTGGGCAGCATATTCAAGAATGCCAGTGGTTACATTTAAATGATAGAGCGAATTCTGGCCACTGATATATAAATTATCACGCCATTCAATAACTTGTGGATAACTGTCATCGCCGACTTGCGCGACAGTAAATTCTTCCCAGTGATTATTGAGCCAGATATGAACATAGATGATATACGAATAGCGGTCATTTTCAATTTCTACCGCATAAAACTTATTGTCGATCTGATAAATCATGGATTGATGGCTATAATTGCGAACATTGAGTGCTTGCCATGAGCGATCTTGATTGATCTGCAGGGGTTTGGTATAGACTTGACCATTGATCGTGCCAGAAAAATAGCTTTGAACCAGCAGGTTTGTTCCAGTGCGCGTCCAATTAATGAAATTTCCGGTGATTGCGACTGGATTGGTGAGCGTAGCCGTTGAATTGATCTCCCAAAGAGCGCTGGGGTTGCTATTATTGACCCTAAATGGGCTGCCGCTGGTCAAGTAAGTTCGTTCATCATCGATGGTAACGAGCCTACTGCTCTGACCCATCCCATAGATTTGCTGCCAGTTTGTGCCATTCCATTGTTGGAGGTTGGTCTGGCCATTGACATTAACCACAACTTGGCGATTTACGCCGCCAATATCATAGACTGGGACAGCTAAGCCTGTATTTGCTAGGCTGGTTAGATTTGTTCCATCCCAGGCAATTAGCTGGCTTGGCTGGTTATTGACAACGAACGTGCCTGCAAGATACAGCTGATCGCTATTGCCCACAACTGAACTGATGCTGGTAATGCTCGCAGGAATCACGACTTGTTGCCATTGATCATTCACCAGTTTCCAGATCGTATTTGTGGTATAGGCATATAAGCCATCGGCATCGATCACGCCGCGAATATTGGCGGGAAGATCATTGCCAATCTGCGTCCATTGATTATTGCTATAGCGATAGACATTGATTTGTTGTGGGCTTGCAATTGGATAGCCCCATGTATAGATTGTATCGTGGAAATTGACAATATTTTCGTTAGAGATGATCACGTTTGCTGGCCGTGGCATTGGCGACCACTGACCATTCGCAAAGAGGGCAAAACCACTGATTTCAACATTATTGATATACTGAAATGCCCCACTTATGATCAATTGTTGCCCAGTGGAGGCTGCTCGGAGTGCCTTATCTTCAAAATTGGCAAGCCCACCAATTCCGGTTGGCTTCCAATAGGCTACCGAATAAGCTGTAACCGAATCAAATTCTGAGAAGTTGCCAGCAATATATAAGGTATCACTAATAACCGCAAAGTCGTTGACTTGCGATGGCGTATGGTCCCAATAATCGTTTGTCCCACGGGTTCCAGCCCCAAAACCTTGGAATTGCGTTCCATCCCAACGACCTAGACCGTTAATGTTTCTGCCTGCAAGATTCTTAAAACTTCCGCCAATGATCAGTTGGTTTTGGTAGGTTTCAAAGGTTTTGATGCTATTAATATCGTTGGGCTGTAAGCCGTGGGTGTGCCAGTTCGTGCCATCCCACGAGACTAAGCCATTGCCCAATTGATTGTTGAGATAGGCAAAATTGCCAGCAACATACAAACGCTGATCAGGGCCGATATACAGTTTATTGATGCTGCCTGATGTTTGCAGGCTATTGCTAATCGTCGTATCCCAAACGCCAGTAATTGGTGGGTTAGCTGGTTGTTGGGCGCGGGTAATCGCAAGGCTCGAGAGCACCGCTACGATGGTTAACATGAAGCCTAGATAGCGGCTGGGCTGCCAAAATTTGGACATACATCCTCCTCAAATCAATTGCTAGTCCACTGACGGCTTATCCTAGCATTGATCAAGAGATCATGAACTAACAAATCCACTAACATAATCGCTAACATAGCTTATTTAATCCACAACGAACATGAAGGCTATGCCAAGATGTTGGCTCTAGCTCTTGGATGATAGGCTTTTGGTTTGATACGCTACGGGATTATGCTGCTAGCTTGCGCTGAACAATACAAAGCTTCACGAAGCTTGGAACCGCGAAGAACGCGAAGTTATTTTTAGCCACGAATTCCACGAATTGCACGAAGAATGGTTTTTATGTTCTATGTGTACACTGGTTCATTGGGTTGGCAACCAGGTGCATGCCCTGACCTCCAGTCCCGCTCCCACTGAACGCGGGCGAGGGGAGCACCGACTCCGTGGTTCCCCCCTCGCCCGTTTGACGGGAGAGGGGGCGAGGGGGTGAGGGGGGAATCGTCGTTAAGGCAATGAACTAATACATCTACGCTCTCATTACTTCACCACATAGGCTATGAATACGGTATAGGTCTGACTAGGAATTATTGTTGGCTCCGCCGTGCTTGTTGGGATATTGGTTGGTGTGTTGCTTGGCACAGCTGTGGTGGTTGGCGTAGCTGTATTGCTTGGTACAGCTGTGGTGGTTGGCGTGTTGCTTGGTACAGCTGTGGTGGTTGGCGTAGCTGTATTGCTTGGTACAACTGTGGTGGTTGGCGTATTGGTAATCGTTGGCGTATTGGTAATCGTTGGTGTATTGCTTGGCGTTACGGTGTTGCTTGGTGGTTGGTATTCCACGCTTAAATGGGCTACACCCAAGGATGGAATCGTGCCAGCGTGAGTGAAATTGCCTGCGAGATACAGATCGTCGCTGGTGACGGCCATGTGTTCAACCGCGCCATTGACTGGTGCTGCTAAACCTTGCCAAATCATGCCATCCCAGCGGGCAACCGAGCCAGTGGTTTGTTGGTTGACCGCAGTGAATTTGCCAGCAACATACAGATACTCATCATCAACGCTAGCCAAGCGTTTAACTAAATTATTAAATTGGGCAATCTGCACAATGTTGCCATCATCATTCAATTGATACAATCCCGATGATC
The DNA here is from genome assembly GCF_016907925.1 of Herpetosiphon giganteus. Lineage (GTDB taxonomy): Bacteria > Chloroflexota > Chloroflexia > Chloroflexales > Herpetosiphonaceae > Herpetosiphon > Herpetosiphon giganteus. The sequence continues at coordinate 69,189 of NZ_JAFBCZ010000025.1, forward strand.
CACTGATATACAAGCGATCTCGCCAGACTACAAATTGCACATCAGTTTCGTTGCCAACTTGGATGCCATCACGCTCTTGCCAGCTATTATTGCGCCAAATATCAATCAAAATGATCGTCGAATAGGGTTCAGAAAGCAGTTTGACCGCATAATACTGATTATTGACAAAGTAAATTCGAACTTGGTTGTCATAATGGCGAACATTAAATTGTTGCCATGAATGGTCTTGGTTAATCTGGACGGTTGTGCTATAGACTTGGCCATTGATCGTGCCAGTGCTGCCGTTGGCTAGCAAACTTGGGCCTGAGCGCGTCCAATTTATGGCAGTCCCATTAATTGCGACCGGATTGGTGAGTGTCCCTGTTGAACTGAATTCCCAAAGGGCGCTGAGACTGCCATTATTTGGGCTAAACGGATAACCGCTCGTCAGATAGGTGTGTTGGCTATCGACTGTAACCATCCGACTGCCTTGGCTCATACTATAGAGTTGTTGCCATGAGCTGCCATTCCATTGTTGCAGGTTGGTATTGCCACCCCGATTAATCACCAGCTTGCCATTCAACCCGCCAACGTCAGCGATTGCTGGCGGCAAGGTAGTGGTTGCGAGGCTCGTCACACTGGTTCCATCCCAGGCAATTAACTGGCTTGGCTGGTTGTTGACCACAAACTGGCCTGCAAGATACAGCTGGTTGCTCGTGCCAGCAACCGCGGTGATGCTGCTAATGCTCGCAGGAATCACGACTTGTTGCCATTGATTATTGACCAGTTTCCACACATTTCTGTTGTTATAAGCATACAAGCCATTGGCATCGATGATACCGTCAATCAGGCTTGGTAGATCATTGCCAACCATCGACCACTGATTATTGCTATAACGATAAACATAATGTTGCTTTGGATTGGATAATAAGTAGCCCCATGCATAAATTGCATTGTTAAGCCCAGTCGTCCATTGAGGGTTAACTCCAATACCGCTTGGCATCGGCATTGACGACCAGTGGCCATTCGCAAATCGGGCAAAAAATGGAATTTCAACATTATTGATATACTGAAATGCACCGCCGACGAACAATTGCTGACCAGTTGAAGCGGCGACAAGGGCTTTGTTATCAAAACTGCCAAGTGCACCAATTCCGGTTGGTTTCCAATAGGCTACCGAATTTGCTGCAATTGTATCAAATTGCGAGAAATTGCCAGCGAGATAGAGCGTATCGCTGATAACCGTAATGTCGTTGACTTGTGATGGCGTATTGCCCCAATAATCATTGGAGCCTTGCGTGCCAGCCCCAAAGCCTTGAAACTGGCTTCCATCCCAACGACCTACGCCATTAATCCCTCGACCTGCGAGGTTTTGGAAACTTCCACCAATAATCAGTTGGTTTTGGTAGGTTTCAAAGGTTTTGATACTATTAATATCGTTGGCTTGGAGGCCATGGCTGTGCCAGTTTGTGCCATCCCACGAGACTAAGCCATTGCCCAACTGATTGTTGAGATAGGCAAAATTGCCAGCAACATACAAGCGCTGATCGGGGCCGATGTAGAGTTTATTGATGCTGCCTGGAGTTTGTAGGCTATTGCCAATCGTGTTATCCCAAACGCCATTAATTGGTGTGGTGGCTGGTTGTTGGGCGCGGGTAATCGCAAGGCTCGAGAGCACCGCTAGAACGGTTAAAAGCAACGCTCCAAAGCGGCTGGGCTGCCAAAATTTGGACATACATCCTCCTCAAATCAATGTCTGGTTGGGCGATAGCGCCATAGTAGCATTGAATAACGGTTAATACACTCATCAATTAGGGGGAATGTTTGATCCGCGAAGGGCACGAAGCACAGAAATCGCGAAGGGCACGAAGAAACACGAAGGATAAATATTTTTGGCCACGAATTCCACGAATTCCACGAATAATCTTCCGAAAGCCTAGAGCCAAGAGCCTATCGCCGCTTATCCCTGACCCCTGATCCCTGACCCCTGATCCCTGACCCCTATGTTCTTTGCTCTATGTTCTATGTTCTTTTTTGACTTTTGCGCTCATTGCTTAGCTTGCTTCAAAACCATGCGGTGGCAAACCATCATATCCCAAAAACCATGGCTATTTGGGTTGCCATAAGGTGCTGGCAACTCATAGATTTGTCTGCCTTCGGGCGTAATAACCAGTGCCTGTTCTAGAATCGGCTGCAACGTAGGATCGGCCAATTCAATCAGTTTGGCTGCATAAAGCGGTTCAATTAACGCTTTGATCGCGTGGTAATCGCCAGAGTGTTCATCAAATGGTGCTGGTTCGTCGGCAAGTTGGGCCTGTAATTCGGGATAATAGCCCCATGGTGCTTTACTTGTCATAATAAATTGCAGCACGCTATAGCTTGAAAGGCAATCGGCGCGACCACCAGGCCCAAACTCAATGCGAACGAAGCGCCCATCTTCTTGATTGCTGATATCGCATTCTAGGCCATGCAAAAAATAGCGCCACGCAGTGTCTGCAATCATGCCCGATTGAGCACGCTGTGAGCGCCAGTTATAGTAGACCTCATGTGGCTGCATATTCCATGAAGCCGCTAATAGACTGATTAACTCAACTTGGCGCTGAACTGATTCACGGCAGGCTGCTAAAAACTCAGGATTGATTGAAGGCATTAAATTCTCTCCTTAATTGATCCACGAAGTTTCACAAAGGGCCACGAAGCACGGAAACCGCTAATGAGTATTTTTAGCCACAGATTGGCACAGATGTTGAGGATTAGGTTCTCGCCAGCCCAAAGCCCATAGCTGTAATGATTCATCAGGTTAACCACCGCCTGATTCCCTCACCCCAACCCCTTGCCCCCCGTGGCGGGCGAGGGGCTTTAACGCGCTGGTTCTCCCGCAATTCCTTGGCGAAACATGGTCGGCTCCCCCTCGCCCGCGTCCAGTGGGAGAGGGGGCTGGGGGTGAGGGAACACGGTTGCCAAGCCAATGAACTATTACACATAGCCCAAAGCCCAAAGCCAAGAGCCTCTAGCCTCTGACCCCTGATCCCTGAATCCCATGCTCTATGTTCTTTGCTCTATGTTCTTTTTTGACTTTTGACTTCTAAGTTTCATCCCTCATCCTTCATCCTTCATAATTTTACATGCTTCCCCTCTGCGGCCTAGGCCGAAATAGGAGTTGTGGCGGTTTGGCTCGTTAGGTTGGTCGTAAGCTTCAAGCCTGATACTACGATCAAATTCTTCCTCCTCTACACTCTTCTCTCCTGCAAGCGGCCCGACTGGGCCGTTTGTGGTTTTAGCAAGTTTCTGTATGCTGCCGCCAAGCTGGCGTATAATAGCCTGCGATATGGTGTGTTGGAGGAATCAATGAACCTCATGCAAATTCATGGCCAATTTGCGGCCTTGCAGGCCAATCGTGGCCGCATCGCTGCCAGCCGCGCAGCTGAACGACTTGGCTATTTACAGCAATTTAAACGGGCAATCGAGCAAGCCCGCCCCGATATTTATGCAGCCTTGCAGGCTGATTTTGCGAAACCTGTGGCCGAAACCGAAGCCACCGAAATTCAACAGGTGATCGAGCAAATTAATTTTGCAATTAAACGCCTCGAAGGCTGGATGCAACCCAAACGGGTTAAAACGCCAACCATGCTTGCTGGCAGCAAAAGCTGGATTCAATACGAGCCGCGCGGCGTGGTGCTGATTTTGGCTCCTTGGAATTATCCGCTTTCGCTGGCCTTGGCTCCCTTGGTGGGGGCGGTTGCCGCTGGCAATTGCGCGATTGTGCGGCCATCGGAGCGCACGCCACATACCGCTCAAGTGATTGCCAACATTATCGCCGCCGCCTTCAAGTCTGAGCATGTGACCACGGTTGTGGGCGATATTGATACCGCCGAAGCCTTGCTCGACTTACCATTTGAGCATATTTTCTTTACTGGCAGCCCACGCATTGGCCAATATGTGATGCAACGCGCCGCTGAACATTTTAGCTCGGTTACCTTGGAACTGGGTGGCAAATCGCCAGCAATTGTTGATCGTTCAGCAGATTTGAAGCGTGCGGCCCAATTGATTGTTTGGGGCAAGTTTGTCAATGCAGGCCAAACCTGTGTTGCGCCGGATCATGTCTGGGTGCAGCGCGAACAAGCCCAAGCCTTGACCCAATTAATTATCAAACAAATTGAGCGTAATTATGGCAAAGGCGATTATACCCGTTTGCAATCGCCTGATTTGGCCAATGTGATCGATGCTAATGCTACAGCTCGCTTGCGCGGCTTGCTCAATAACTCAGTTGCCCAAGGCGCATTAGTAGCCTTAGGTGGTCAATCAAGCGATCATCCAGCGCGCTTTGCGCCAACCGTTTTGACCAATGTTAAGCCTGGCATGGCGATTATGCAAGAAGAGATTTTTGGCCCGATTCTGCCAATTTTGGTCTACGACCAGGTTGATGAAGTAATTATGGCCACCCGTGCCAGTGGCAAGCCGCTAACAATGGCTATTTTCAGCGAAAATCAAGCAATTACCAATTGGTTGTTGCGCGAAATTCCTGCTGGTAGCAGCGTGATTAATGGCGTTTTGCTCAATTTGGCCAATCCACATTTGCCATTTGGTGGCGTTGGCCAAAGCGGCTTAGGCAATTATTACGGCTTTTATAGCTTTAAAACCTTTTCGCATGAACGAGCGGTCTTTCAACAAGGTGGCCTAAATCTGGTTAATCTGTTTCAACCGCCGTATCGTGGGGCTGCCAAGCGTTTGGTAGCGTGGTCGCGGCGCATGCTCAACAAACGCTAAACGATATTCGCCGCTATCCATAGGGGGGGATAGCGGCGAATGAGGATTTTTGAATCGTTCTGCGATGTGTGACCCCATCACAGGAGGGGTTTTGTCGGTCGATGGTTGAAGGTGATGAAGTTATCTCCTTCCAAGGTCTCGTCATCGTCACGATTGTTGATGCAGTTTCCTTGTACCGAGCGTGGTTTCCGAGAATGATATTATGCTACTTGGATGAGTAGCAGATGAGTTAAGGGTAAAGAACCGTTAAAAAATTTCAGCCGCCTTGGCTAGACGATTTGGGCCAAGGTATAGCCTAAATCTTCATAGGTGTGTGGCTTCAAAATCAACGCATGAATCCCCAAGGCTTGAGCACGTGCATAATCTTCTGGGCGCACATAGCCCGAGGTTAAAATAATCGGCAAATTGGGCTTAATCACGTGCAATTGTTGGGCCAAATCGAAGCCCGACATATGTGGCATCGAGACATCGCTAATCACAATATCGGTGGCATTGGGGTCGTTCTGCACATATTCCAAGGCGTGTTGCGGATTGGTAAAACCTTGCACCGTGTAGCCCAAGGTGGTGAGCATCTTAATCGCCAAACTCACCAATGCTTGATCATCATCAATATACACAATCTGGGCCGAGCCACCTTCGCTGATCAGGTGACGTTTCGGTGGTTCCGGCGTTGGCAGCTCGTTGGTGGTCGGAAAATAGAGCCGAAAGGTTGAGCCTTTATTAATTTGACTATAGACCGTAATTGCGCCATCGTGGTTCTTCATAATCCCATCAACCACCGATAACCCCAGCCCAGTGCCCTCGCCAAGCGGCTTGGTTGTAAAAAAGGGATCGAAAATGCGTTTGATTGTCTCTTGTTCCATGCCGCATCCATTGTCGCTCACCGAGAGCCGCACATAATGGCCTGGTTGCAGGTTGGGGAGTGCACGCAATAATTCAGCAGTCAGATGAATTAGATCAAGCCGAATTTCGATTAAGCCGCGATTATTGCCAATTGCATGGGCCGCATTGGTCGCCAAATTCATAATAATCTGGAAAATTTGGGTCGGATCAGCAGCAGTCGCCGGAATTTGGCCCACCACCTTGACCTGAATTTCAAGCATTGCTGGCAAGGTTGCACGCAATAATTTGACTGCCTGCTCAACAATCGTTGGTAATAAAACAACCTCACGTTTAACTTCTTGTTGGCGACTAAAGGTTAAAATTTGGCGGACTAAATCTGTTGCCCGCTCGCCTGCTTGTTCAATTTCACGCAAGTTATTCTGCACAGGATGCTGTGGATCAAGGTCTAACATTGCTAATTGGGTATTGCCAGTAATTGCTAGCAAAATATTATTAAAATCATGGGCAATTCCGCCAGCTAACGTGCCTAAAGCCTCCATTTTTTGGCTGCGTAATTGAGCATCCTCTGCTCGTTTACGATCATCAATATCGTTGCTTGCACCAAACCACTTAATAATTTCGTCTTGCTGGTTGAAAAAAGGCACAGCTTGGGTATCAAACCAGCGATAGGTATTGTCATGTCGCCGAATCCGATATTCACTCTGGAATTTTTGGCGATTATTAAGCGCATTGCTCCATTCATTCAAAATTTTTGCTTGATCATCAGGATGAATTTGATTGATCCAGGCTAAGCCTAATTGTTCTGCCTCAGGAATTCCCGTATAGTGAACCCATTGTTGGCTTAAATAATCGCATGCTCCGGCTATTGTACAAGTCCAAATTAATTGTGGTAATGATTCAGTTAGCGTTCGAAAGCGTAGTTCACTTTCTTGGAGGGCTTGGGTTGCTTGTTTATAAGCAGTAATATCACGATTAATCCCAACAGTTCCTTGAATATGGCCTTGCATATTTTTAATCAGCGAAACACTACTGAGCATATGCAATTTTTGGCCATTGCGAGTATATTGGTAGACTTCGCCTTGCCAAAATGATTGCTCGATTAAACGGGTACTTGCTTGATTATGACTATCGTTATAAATATATTCAGTTGGAATCAAATGGCCTAAGCGCTGGCCAATTGCTTCTTGGGCGGGCCAGCCATAAATTTCTTCGGCAGCGCGGTTCCAACTTTTAATTGTATAATTGCTATCGGTTGAAATAATTGCATCAGAAACATGAGCTAAGAGATTTGCTTGATATTGCAATTTTTGTTCAACCCGTTTGCGTTTGGTAATATCGGTAATTGTTAAGAACGCAACCGTATGCCCAGATGAATCGATAACGGTTGCCCCACCATAGCAAAAGATGCGTTCCCAAACGATTGGCGTATTAATCCGCCGAATTTTTAATTCAGTTAGTTCTAAACGTTCGCCCCGAATCAATCGCGCCATTGGCCATTGATCAATCGGTACGATATGATCATCAAGGGTGCTAATTTCATAAAAATCGTTAAAATCAGGCAAGCGTTCGCGACATTCTTGCATACTTGCAAAGCCGTGCATTGCTAAAGCTGTGCGATTCCAATGAAAAAGATTGCCATCAATATCCGATAATACAATTCCTTCATTGAGATTTTCAATCACGATTTTTAAACGTTCTTCACTTTCTTGCAGTTTGCGCTCAAAAATTTTGCGATTATTGATATTATGAATAACGGTGAAGCTACATAAATGATTATCTAAAACAAGCAAGGTCATTGAACAAATAACAAAAATTGTTTCATCAGATTTGCTTCGGATTTCCAATTCATAATCACTAACGTAGCTTTGCTTTTTTAATGTCCGAACCATGGAAATTCGATCGTGCAGATTAACGAAAATATTGAGTTCTTGAATCGGCTGGTTGATTAATTGATCATATTGATAGCCAAGCAGGCGAATAAAGCTTTCGTTTAAATCTAAAATAAGCCCATCTTGCAAACGGGTAATAATCATTGGGCTTGTGCTCGTTTGGAAGAGTGCATTAAAGCGTTGTTGCGATTCTTGAACGGCAACCGCTAATTTTTTATTGCTGCTCAGATCGTTAATAAAGCTGAAAAATCCTTGCACTTCGCCTGCTGCATTCAAATCTGGCTGATATTCAATCGCGACGCTGCGAATCTGATCATGCGCCAGTTCAATCACGGTCTCAAAGCTTACGCTTTGACCAAGCAAGGCTTGATGGATATGATCGTAAAATTGCTGATAGGCGGCTTCGCCCCAAACCTCGCTGAGCGTCGCGCCAGTAATGTGGTGGAGTGGCCGTTGAAACCATTGCTGATAAGCCTGATTGTTGAAACGATAATAGCCTTGACGATCAACGTAGCCAATCAGCGCGCCAAGCTGCTCGTGCTCAGGCTGAAGCTGCTTGCTTGGCTGTAAGCTCGGCGTGGATTGGGCGATTAAATGCAAAAATGAAGCTGTGCTTGTTTGACTAGCGACGCTTTTTTGTGGTTGGTTGCTGCTGTGGGTAACGCTGGCCAGCACGCCCACAATGCTGCTGTGTTCTGCATAAATCGGGCTAAAAGCCAGATCGATGCTCAATGATTGACTTATCGCAAAGGCTTTGAGATTGCTGCTTTGGCCTGCGCTGGCCTGTTGGATGGCTTGTTGCAGCGTTGGATGGCTCAAGAAGCCGGTTTCAGAATTTGCTTGGCTGGGAGGATTATCAGAATCAAGCAATTCAAGATACTGATCATTATAAAAAATTGTCTGCGTTGCCGACCAAATTAATGCCATGGGGATTGCCGCTGATAAAACCATGCTCAGCGCGGTTTGTAAGGCACTTGGCCATTGTTCCATTGGCCCAAGCGGATGCGTAGGCCAATCGATCTGTTGTAAGCTTGCTCCAGCGATCCCGCCATTGCGCATCCATGCAGGAAGATTAGGTTGCAGTGATGAATCTTCAATATCAGGCATTGCGCCATCCTCATCAGGCTTTGCACAATTGATTGCAGAATTTGGCTGTTGTTGCGCTAGGGAGTCTGCGATATTTTTAGGGAGAGGACACTTTAGTAGTATATCAGCCGCGTGTGGCTCATGCAATAAACAATTTCCACACTTTCATGGATCAATAATTCTTGAACCTTCGTGCATTAAATAAATGCCGTTGGCTCTAGAACCAACGGCATTTTTATCTATCTTTGATTAATAGTTAATCTAGCCAAAAACATCGGCCACATAGCGGCCTGCTTGCTCCATTTCGCTAACCCAGTCCATGCCTGCCGCTTGCTCGCTACCAGTGGCTTCAGCATAGATTTTGGCGAGGGTTTCGCGCACTGCCGGAGCCATATAACGTCCATCGCCACAGACCGCAATTAGCGCGCCTTGTTCGATTAAGCTCCAGACCTGTTGGCGCTCTTGCCAGAGTCGATGTTGCACAAAGCTGACCTCGCTGATTGGCTGACGATAAAAAGCCGGATAAAATTCCAAAACTCCTGCTTGCTGCCAAGCCTGAATTTGCTCGCGATACAGCAGATCGACCTCAGGATGATCGCAGCCAAAAAACAGGGCAGTTGGGCCAAGCGGCTCGCCTTGTTCGTGGCGGGCTACCCGTTCTTGGATAAAGCCACGAAATGGTGCTAAACCGGTGCCTGCGCAAATCATCAGCAGTGGTTGCTTGTTATCAGCTGGCGGCTGAAATGGAATATGTGGCTGGCGCAACGTCACGGCAACCCGATCACCAACCTGCAAGCGGGCTAAATAGCTCGAACATGTGCCATAAAACTGACCTTTGCCCGACCATGCAGGCGCGTCGACGACCGCGACGGTTAAGCTTGCTTGCTGCGGATTGAGCAGCGGCGATGATGAAATTGAGTATTGACGCACCCGCATTGCTGGCAAAAGTGCCAAAAATTCGCCAAAATTTAGCACTGATGATGGATATTGCTCAAGCAAATCGAGCAGGCTCAGCCGTTTTTGCAAAATCTCGCTGTTGTAGCGTTCAGTATCTTGTGCCAAACTAGCTAAATGGATTTGATGCGGCGGACAAACATTCTTCTCTGCCAAAATTGCTAAATCACGCTGGGTAGCTGGGGTTGCCAATTCAACATGGCTTTTGAGCAATTCGCTAAGGCTGATTGGCTGCTCAAGCGGCAAGTTGGCTGCGCGCTTGGCGTGTAAAACTACGGTTTGCTCTGGTTTCAGGCCAAAATGTTTGCAAGCACGATCAACGAGGCTTGGATGATTTTCGGGCAGAATTGCCAGATAATCGCCAGCCTGATACTGAATTTCAGCAGGCAAGCTGAATTCGAGATGGCGTTTTGAGCGACCCAAGGGCGAACTTAAATCCACCAATTCGCGATTTTCGAGCACGCTAGCAAACACCAAGCCACTTTGTTGGGCGAGTTGGTTGCTACTTGATGGTAGTAATTCAACCTCGTAGAGTGTGGTATTGATTGCTGTGGTTTCGATTGCAAATGCTTGATTGTGGGTTTGCCAAAATGGCGCATACCAACGCTCAAAATCGCCAAAGAAATCGCTGCGGGCATCAGCTGCGCCACGTTCGAGCAAGCGTTCTGCTCCTGCGGCTTGTAATTGCTGATCGATTTGACTTGGCACTGCTTGGTAGGTGCTTTGCCAATCGCGGTTGCCACAGCCAAACACGCTATAGCGCACGCCCTTGAGCGAATCTGGCTCAACATTGGCTAGCCATTGGCAAAATGCTTGGGCATTATCGGCGGGCTGGCCATTGTACGAGGCCGCAACGATGCTGACAGCGCCAGTAGTTGGTAATTTATTGACATAATCGTTGAGTGGTGCAATGCTTACTTGGTAGCCTTGGGCCTCGCCATCGCTGGCAATGCGGCGCGCAAAGGCTTCCGACGAGCCAGAATTCGAGCCATAGAGCACCAACAACGGTGTGTTGTGCTGGGATTGGTTGCTGGCGGTTTTGGGATTGGTTGCTGGTTGCGCTGGTGTGCTTGCCCGATTAATTGTTTTGCGCAGGCGAGCGCGAACCGTCAAGCCTTCTGGTTTGAGGGTCAAAGTTTCTTTGACATGCAGCTTGTAGGGCTGTGGCTGCGATAATTCAAAGCGTTGTAGCAGCATTGCCAGCACCAACGTAGCCTCTTGCATGGCAAAGGAGCGGCCAATACAGGCGCGCTGACCGTTGCCAAACGGCTTCCAAGCATGTTCAGGAATTTGTTCGCGGCTTTCGGGCGCAAAGCGATCAGGATCAAACGCTTCAGGATTGGCCCAAACTTTGGGGTCGCGGTGCAAGGTTGGCAATAAGGCAAGGAATTTTTCGCCTTGCTTCACCGGAAAGCCAGCAATTGTTGTATCGTGCTTGGCATACACGCCAAACACGGGCGCGGTTGGCCAAAGCCGCAGCGTTTCGCGCAAAATTTGGTCGAGATAGCCAAGTTTGGCTAAATCTTCGTAGCGCGGCAAGCGATCGCCTAGCACCGCATCGACAATGCTTTGGGCGCGTTGCAAAATTGCTGGCTGTTGCAATAAGAAATAGGTGGCGAACGAGAGCAAACCGCTGGTCGTTTCGTGGCCTGCAATCAAAAATGTCACCAACTGATTGCGAATATTGGCATCATCCAAGCCTTCGCCAGTGATTGAATCCTTGGCGTTGAGCATTAATCCCAATAAATCGTTGGGTACTTCATTGCTGGGCAGGTTACGGCGTTTGGCAATTAATTCGTCGGTAATGCCGTGCATATAGTGCATATCAGCTTCGTATTGACGCTGGGTCGAACGCATCAGCTTGGTTTGAATTGACAAACGGCGGGCGCGCGCGCCTGCTTCGGCCAAGGCCCGCACCATTGCTTCAACAAAGGGGTGCATTTCGCGCTGATAAAATGAATTAAAACGATAGCCAAAGCCACACAAGGCAATCGTATCCAGCGTCAGGCGGGTCATATTATCGGCCACATCGAAATCGGTTTCTGGGCCTTGGCGCTCCCATTTGGTAAATAATTGGTCGGCAATATCGAGCATGTCATCGAAATAATTGCGCATGCTGGCCGGCCCGAAGGCTGGCATCAACAAACGATGGGCTTTGCTCCAATTGGCTTCCTCGGTGTAGGCCGTAAACAAACCATCGCCAGCAAAATCGCGAATTTGAATCAACGGGCCATGCAATAATTTATCAAAGCGCTGTTGATCGCTAATTTCGGCCACGAGCGCTGCTGAAGAAACCACCAAAACCGAGCGATTGGGAAAGCTCACCCGAAAAATTGGCCCATAATGCTGCGCCAATTTCATCAAATTTTGCACCGGCGTTTCCATGCCAATATCCGGCACATTGCCAACAATCGGACGGGTTGGTGGTTGGGGAATAGCACGAATGGGACTAGAAATACTCATACAACGAGCCTCGCTTATTGCAATGCTGGCCTGTGCAGGTCGCCGCGAATCATCAAAAAGAATATTTGGTACTATTGAGTACCAACACAATTTATGCTATCATTTGCTTCTGGTACTGTCAAGTACCAAGAAATTAAGCTAGTATGAGTGAGGAATGGCTCAACGACGAGGGTGGTATGACCGAACAAGTGACAGAAACTGAATACCGCAGCCGCTTGATGGATGGAATGGCGGCTGCGGTAGCCGAAAAAGGCTATGCAGAAACCACGATTGCCGATATTGTGCGCTTGGCACGAGTTTCCAAGCGCACGTTTTACGAGCATTTTGCCAGCAAAGAAGATTGTTTGTTGGCGCTCTATACCGCCGCCACCGACCAGTTGATCGAAGTTATTCGCCAAGCAATCGAGGGCGCAAATGATATGCATTCGCGGGTGCGCTGCGCCCATCGGGCCTATTTACAGCGGATCAAAGCCCATCCGTTGCTGATGCGGACTTTATTTATTGAAATTTTGGCCGCAGGTCGTAGGGGTTTGCAGGTTCGCCGCGCCGCCAATCAACGCTTTGCCGATTTGTTGCGGGCAACTGGGGCTGATCAGCAGTATGATTCGCCGCAGAAACGCCAAATCACGCCAGCTTTGGCGATGGCGATTGTTGGCGGGATTAATGAATTAATTTTGCAGGCGATGGAGAGCGATCAAATCGATCAATTATTGCTGATTGAGGAGCCAGCGACCGCCTTGTTGGAAGCAGTGCTGGCTCGCCCAATTGCCGAGGATTAAAACGTCAGGCTTGCGCTGTTGAGTTCTGGGTTGCTTACGCTAAGGCTAATTGGCTCGTCGCCGCCAGTGTGTTGCACAATCACTTGGGCAAGGCCGTTGAAGGCGCGGCGTTGCCATGGCGCTGCTGCCTCGATAATTTGAACCACGCCAGGCTCGCGATTGGGGAACGTCCAAGGATTAGCTTTTTTGATCCAGCGCCCAGTTACTAGATAGCTGTTTTGGCCGGGCCGCACCAAATCGTGGCTCAATTCGAGCACTTGGTCGCCCTGATCAAGCTCAATTTCGTTGGCGATTAGCTGGCCGTTGATATAAACGCTATAGTCGTGGGCGATGCTTTTGCTGAACAAGCGAATGTTGCTCGCTTCGCTGTAGTTTGGTAGCTCAAAACTGCCATTGAAAACGATATAGGGTTGTGGATTGGATTGTTGATCATCGTTATGGTGCCAGAATGCTGGTTGCCAGCTTTGGGCTACTGCTCCGCGTGCCAACTCCAAGCCAGCGCTCAGATCAGCGGCGGTTTGCTCGCCACTCATTTGAATTGGGCTAATGAGGTAGTGTTGATGATATTGCTCTGGCTCGTGGCTGGATGGATCGCCATTGCCAACGCCTAGAATTTTGGCCGAACCAGTTAATTGCAGATCAAGCAAATGGTTGGCGGTTGGCACAATTTGGCCTTGCTCGTCGCATATTTGCAGCGTAACAATGGCCAAATCGCCTGCTTGCTTGAGTTGACCGTAATCAAGCACAAGCTGAATCTGGCTGGCTGCTTCGCTGGTACGCAGGCTAGTGCTGATCACTTCAACGCCATCATTATAGCCACGGGCCAGCAATTCGCCTGGCTGATAGGCAACTTCCCATTGTTGATGGCCGTTTTCGGGCATTGCACGGCGGCCAAGGCTCACGCCATTCAGCCAAAGCTCAACCTCGCTGCAATTGCTATAGATTGGGAAACTCTTGACCTGACCAAGATCATGTGGCCAATCCCAGTGATAGCCAATGTGCAAGACTGGCTTTTGCCCCCACCAAGCCTTGGTGAAATAGGCAATATCCTTGGGAAACCCGCAGAGATCGAAAAAGCCAAATTGGCTGGCGACTGCTGGCCATTCAAACGGCGTTGGTTCGCCGCGATAATCGAAGCCTGTCCAGAAGAATAGCCCAGCCAAGAATGGTCGTTTGACATAAAATTGCCAGCTGAACTTAGTGTCGGCATAGCCGTCGCCGCTGGGAGAGGCCGCCAAATGGCCGCGGCTAACATCGGTTTGGTAAATGCCGCGCGTGCCGTAGGTGTTGCTTTCCTCGGTGCCAACGCCTGATTGCCAGGGAAATTGGGCGTGATGCGCGTCAATATCGCCATGCCAAATGTAGTTATAGCCAACCACATCAGTTACCGTGCCAATGCCCGTATCCCAGCCGCCGCTACAAGCAATCGTGAACAGACGCGTATGGTCGAATTGGCGGGCGAAGCTTTGCATGGTGCTGGCGATGCGTGCGCCGATAATATTGCCTTCAATCGCCCATTCTTCGTTGCCCAACGACCACAAAATAACCGATGGATGGTTGCGATCGCGCTTGATCAGTTGCTCAACATGGCGCAAATGCTCAGGATTCGATCCCATCAAGCGGTTTTCGTTCAACACCAACATGCCCAAGCGATCGCAGGCATCAAGAAATTCAGGCGTTGGCGGGTTGTGCGAAGTCCGAATCGCGTTGTGATTGAATTCCTGCAAGCGTTGAATGCGATATGCTTGCAAGCTATCGGGCAGGGCCGTGCCAACTCCAGCGTGATCTTGGTGCTGATTGCTGCCAACCAATTTGACCGAGCGCCCGTTCAAGAAAAAGCCCTGATCGGGATCGAAGCGAATGCTACGCACTCCAAAACTGGTTTCGTAGCTATCGACCGTTTGATCGCTGAGCTGCACGTTGGTGGTGAGTTGATACAAATTGGGGCTGGTAAGATCCCAGAGTTGCGGATTGTTCAGCTCGTGCTGGTGGTTGAATTCGGCGCATTGGCCCGCAGCAAGTTGATAGATTGGGCTTTGGGCTTGCACGACGGGCGTTGCATCAGGTGCGTTGATTGTTTCGTGCAAGCTGAATTCAACTGGTTGCTGGCTTTGGTTGACAATCGTGGTTTGAATCGTGATTGTTGCGCTTGCCTCGTGAACTTCGCTGGTAACGAAGGTACCATAGCGGGCGACATGCAGCGGCGCGGTTTTGCAGAGCCAAACATGGCGATAAATGCCAGCGCCTTCGTAAAACCAGCCTTCCTCGGTGGTAGCATCGGCGCGCACGACGACCACGTTTTGGCCGCCATAATTCAGATAATCGCTAATATCGTAGCTAAAACTGGTATAGCCGCTTGGCTCGTTGCCAAGATAAAAGCCATTGACCCAAACCTGCGCATCGCGATGCACGCCATCGAATTCGAGGCTGATCCGTCGCCCAAGCTCGCCGGCGGCGATTTCAAATCGTTTGCGATACCAGCCAACGCTGTTTTCGGGAAACTTGCGGCCAATCGCTTTGTAGCCATGACTGTGGCTGCCATGGTGATCGAATGGCAGTTCGACGCACCAATCGTGGGGCAAATCGACCACGCGCCAAGCCCGATCATCGAATTTGGACGAGGCTGCACCATCGCCATAGCCAGCTTTGGCCAAAAACGAAAAATGGCTGGTATCAAGCTGAAAATCTTGGGCGGGGTCGAAGGCATGGCCGAGGGCAAAACGCCAGCCTTGATCAAACAATATGCGTTCGCGGGGTGGGTTGCTAATCATCGTTGATGCTCCATGCTGCTCTACATCGTTGTTTGCCAAGCAGCGCTTAGTTGCTCAAGGGTCGCGCCCCGCGTTTGGGCAAACGCAGACTAACACGACACTTTAACGAGCTAGTCTACAGGCTTTTTTACTAAAATTCTTCTAAAAAATTATTTGGATTTCAGCATCAGCTAATCTTATTGCGATTAACCACAAGCGATGTTAACAATTATTGATGATCACCACCCTTCCGTCCCGCCTCAAGGCGGGAGACGCAGGGGTTTTCATCCCCTGCACCCCTAATATTTGGGTTGCGGACTGTTATTGTTGATTCTATACCCCAAAACTTGACGATCTTCGTGCCCTTCGTGCTTTTCGCAGTTGCGAGGCGAGGGGTCGATTGTCAGGGGTTGGGGATCGGTATCCTGTGCCGTGCCAACCACCTGTCGCCAACTCCAATGATTTTCCGGTAGCCACAAGCCTGTAGCCTTCGTGCCCTTCGCGATCTTCGCGGTTTCCGTAAACCATTCCTTTGCTTCTGACCCCCGATCCCCAACCCCTGATCCCTGAATCAACGCCAACCAGCAAACAGGGCGACGCTACCGATGCGTTTAATTTCGTAGCGCTGAAAGGCATGTTGCAACATTGTTTCGAGGTTGGCCAGCGTATCGGTTTGGTTGGCAAAAATTTGGCGCTGGTTGTAAATACCCATCAAACGGCGGGCGGTATTGCTATGAAACGGCTCGTTAGCACTCAGAATGGTGGCCCCAAACAACACCCCATCAGCGGTTAAGCGCTCGGCCAAGCGTTGCAAGACCGCGCCTTTGATTTCAGGCGTGCCAGCAATACAATGCAAAATATAGCCTAAACCAATCGATTCAAATTGTTCGTTTAATGGAAAGGCCTGCATAATCGAAGCCCGCACGCATTGCGGCTGCCATTGGGTGAGATTCGCGCTGGCTTGGATTAAGCACTCTGGATTAACATCGAGCAGCAGCAGTTTCGCTAAACTGCGTTGGGCGAGAGTTTCACGCAGCAACAAGCCGCTGCCTGGCCCAATATCCAAATGCTGGGAGCGCAAATGTTGCTGATACCACTGCACTAAATTGGGCTTGGGGCAGCGCCAAATAAAACTATCGGAAATGCCGTGCACCAAAAAATCATAGAATTTTAGAATATGATTGTTGTAAACGCGGGCGCTGGCTGGCAAATCGCTCATTGTTTGCTCCAAAACACTAAACTTTCAATTGCATCTTAACTGATTTCTGCTAAAAAAGAACTAATATAACCCTTCCATGTGTGAGGAACACTATGCAACGCCGCTTTCAAAATCCAATTCTGTCGGGCTTTTATCCTGATCCGGCGATCTGTCGGGTGGGTGAAGATTATTATCTGATTCATTCAACCTTCGAATATTTCCCCGGCGTGCCGATTCATCATAGCCGCGATTTGGTGCATTGGCAGCAAATTGGCCATATTTTAGATCGTCCTTCGCAGCTCAACCTCGATGAAATTCACCCATCTGCTGGAATTTTTGCCCCAACAATTAGCCATCACAATGGCACGTTTTATATGATTACGACCTTGATTGCGGGCAAAGAGCGCCATGGCAACTTCATTGTGACCGCTGAATCGCCAGCTGGCCCATGGTCTGACCCCTATTGGTTCGATGCTGATGGAATCGATCCCTCGCTGTTTTTTGAAGATGGTCGGGCCTGGTATGTAGGCAATCGGGGCAAAGCCAACCCCGAATACGAAGGTCAATGCGAAATTTGGCTGCAAGAGCTTGATCTGAGCACGATGCAATTGGTTGGCGAGCAATATGTCTTGTGGCGCGGTGCGCTCAACGGTGTGGTTTGGACTGAAGGGCCACATCTTTATAAAATCGATGGTTGGTATTATTTGCTGATTGCCGAAGCGGGCACTGAATATAACCATGCAGTGACCATTGCGCGCAGCAGCGAGTTGACGACAGGCTATGAAGGCTATCGGGCCAATCCCATTCTGACCCATCGCCAGCTTGGCCGTGATTATCCGGTGATGGGCACTGGCCATGCCGATTTGGTGCAAACTCAAAACGGCGAATGGTGGATGGTGCTATTGGCGATGCGTCCGTATGGCGGCGAATTCTACAATCTTGGCCGCGAAACCTTCCTCACGCCCGTGCGCTGGGAAGAAGGCTGGCCGATCATTAGCCCAGGCACTGGTAAGGTTGAGTCGAGCTATCCTGCACCCGATCTACCGTTGCAACGCTGGCCAGCCCAAGCTGCTTGCGATCATTTTGATGGCGATACTGTTGGCCTGCATTGGATGTTTTTGCGTACGCCGCGCTCAGAATGGTGGAGCTTGAGCGAACGGCCAGGTTGGTTGCGCATGCAACTGCGACCTGAGCAAATCAACCAAATGGCCAACCCCAGTTTTGTTGGTCGCCGCCAGCAGCACATGAACTTTTTGGCCCAAACCGTGCTGGAATTTCAGCCGCAACAAGCCCATGAAATTGCAGGCATGGTGCTGATTCAAAATCATAAATATCAAGTGCAATTTGTGATCGATGGCGCGCAGCAAGCCAGCGTGATTGTTTGCCGCAACGGCGAGGAAGAAACCTTGGCCCAAGTACCAGTCAGCGGCCAGCGCCAGTATTTGCGCATTGTGGCCTATGGCCAAGAATACAGCTTCTTTGTGGCCGAACAACCAGATGTATGGCAACCAGTGCTGGAAAATCTCGATGGACGCTTCTTGAGCACGCCGATTGCTGGTGGTTTTGTGGGCACAGTGATTGGCCTTTATGCCAGCAGCCAAGGCCAAGCCAGCCAAACCGTGGCTGATTTCGATTGGTTTGAATATCGCGAAGTAGCCGAGTAACCGTTTTGATTAATCGGTGCGTTTGGCAGGTAAGGGTTTTTTGGTTAAAATACTCTCCCCAGTGGATGCTTGTACTGCTGCTGTGGGAGAAAGTAGCGTATCATGCCACGCAAACCAACTAAGCCCAGTCGGCAACCAGCCAGCCAGCAACGCCCTGCCAAACGCACCGATCGCAATGATCGCTCAAACAATTATGGTCGCAAACTTCCGGCTCAAGCCCAAAAGTCTGCGCCAGTCGTTGAGCAAACAGTGTTGCCCGATATTGTTAAAGAAATTCGCCAATTGCGCTCGCGCGATGCCCGTGATCGCAGCGGAACCTACTATATTGAAGGTGCGCGGATTGTTGCGCAGGCGATTAACGCTGGCTTACCAATTGAAATTGGGGCCATTTCGCTGGAACTACTTTCGCGCACCGAGCACTCCAACGAAACCGTCAGCGCCTTGCGCAAAGCTGCCAAACAAATGGTTGAGCTTTCGATTAGCGCCTTTTCGGGCATCTCATTCAAAGAAAATCTCCAAGGCATTGGGGCCGTTGTTAAGTTGGAGCAAGAACCATTAAGCAACGTGCAATTGACTGATCGGCCTTGGGTTGCCTTGAACGGGGTTGGGAATCCGGGCAATTTGGGTGCAATTATGCGCACCTGCGATGCAGTTGGCTGCGAAGGGCTGATTTTGATTGGCGACACGACCGATCCCTATCATCCAGCGGCGATTCGCGCGAGCATGGGTTCGTTATTTGCCTTGCGCATGGTCCGAACCAACTTCGAAGAGTTTGGTCAATGGAAAAAGGCTAACGGCTATCATGTGATTGGTACCACGCCAGATGTAGAGCAAGAATATCAAACGATCAGCTACCCAAGCCCAGCGATTTTGTTGATGGGCAGCGAGCGGCTTGGGTTATCGGTGCTTGAGCAAAGCATCTGCGATACCTTAGTGCAGATTCCGATGGCTGGCACCTGTGATTCGCTCAATTTGGGCGTTGCCACCAGCATTGTGCTGTATGAAATGTTTCGTCAACAGCGCTTAGCGCAATAATTGATTACTTGCGTCATCGACCGACTGACTGAGCAACCTCAGTTGGTCGGTTTTTTATTGGGCTTGCCGCAGAACACCCCGCCCCCATGTTCAGTATGTCACCATTTCTCGTTTGAACGCTAAAATCATCACTGGTTCCCTGATCGGGTATGCTTGGGGTGCTATCCAACCAATCAGACCCAGGA
>NZ_JAFBCZ010000026.1 GCF_016907925.1 Herpetosiphon giganteus
GTCATGGTGATGGCTCCATGAACAAGCGATGCTGTGCTGAGCATGCCATGGAATCGGGCGCTTGTCGAGACCCCTATGGATTGTGCAACACTCTGGTCAGGGGATTAAAACATAATAGCGGCCACCAAAGCACCAATACCAGCACTACATTCGAATAACCAAAATCCTCGTCAGGGGATTAAAACCTGGCGTTGATGACCACGAAACCGTTGTGATCGTCGTAAGATTCGAATAACCAAAATCCTCGTCAGGGGATTAAAACCTCCTTTGACTTCCACAGTAGCGGGCAGGCCATACACAATTCGAATAACCAAAATCCTCGTCAGGGGATTAAAACTTAATATCGGCGGTGTAAAAATTACACTTGGCAACAATCATTCGAATAACCAAAATCCTCGTCAGGGGATTAAAACTCCATTCGTACAAAAGCATAGCCATCTAACGATTGTTCGATTCGAATAACCAAAATCCTCGTCAGGGGATTAAAACCAACAAAACCACGTAGTTTATTCAGGCTATCAACGCCTTTGATTCGAATAACCAAAATCCTCGTCAGGGGATTAAAACTCATGTTGAATCTGAGAAATTCTTTACAATGCAAGGTGATTATTCGAATAACCAAAATCCTCGTCAGGGGATTAAAACTGATCTTAAGCTTGTTGGTGCTGGCCGCACTGGGTCATTTGTCATTCGAATAACCAAAATCCTCGTCAGGGGATTAAAACCGATAACAATAAGCCATAGAATAAGCAAAACAAAGAAACTTAATTCGAATAACCAAAATCCTCGTCAGGGGATTAAAACCCACATTCTAAGCATGACTTATTGATAGATGTTCCATTATTCGAATAACCAAAATCCTCGTCAGGGGATTAAAACTGTGTGGTGATGGCTCAAATAGCCATTTATGGGTCGATGCATTCGAATAACCAAAATCCTCGTCAGGGGATTAAAACCTTGCCTTGGTGCTGCCATTATGGCGCTTGGGCCTGACGATTCGAATAACCAAAATCCTCGTCAGGGGATTAAAACGAAATTTAATTATTGCAGCCTACAATTCCTATAAAAAGAAATTCGAATAACCAAAATCCTCGTCAGGGGATTAAAACCTTTCACTGGTTTTGCCATACAATCTCCTATATCCAAGATTCGAATAACCAAAATCCTCGTCAGGGGATTAAAACTGCTTGAGCTGTGAGACTAATCCGTTTCAAGGATGCTTTTAATTCGAATAACCAAAATCCTCGTCAGGGGATTAAAACTCTGCTTCACATCCCGCACCCATACATTTGGGAATTGATGCATTCGAATAACCAAAATCCTCGTCAGGGGATTAAAACGCTCAGCATCAACCGCGTCATGGGCTGCCAGTCTTCATAGATTCGAATAACCCACATCCTCGGCAGGGGATTAAAACATGTCCTCTAACAAAAACTTGGCAATGCTCTGGCTGTCCATTCGAAGAACCCACATCCTCGGCAGGGGATTAAAACCGGATGTTGCGCCAAACGGGCAAGTTGTACTCGTAGATAGGATTCGAATAACCCACATCCTCGTCAGGGGATTAAAACTTTTGAAATTAGCATACGTCCTCCTGTGCCACTATCAATTCGAATAACCAAAATCCTCGTCAGGGGATTAAAACAGGCTCTTTTTTACTAGTTAATTTGTGCTTGGATACGAAAAAAAATTCGAATAACCAAAATCCTCGTCAGGGGATTAAAACCGATTCACATGGTAGGTTTTCCCATAGATATGATCCTTAAATTCGAATAACCAAATCCTCGTCAGGGGATTAAAACTCAAGCTAGAGCCATTCGCACACACATCACAATTGAAAATTCGAATAACCAAAATCCTCGTCAGGGGATTAAAACGGCGTTCTGGAATATCAATAGCGACAGTAACTGTATTGATTCAAATAACCCACATCCTCGTCAGGGGATTAAAACTGAAGGCCGTTGGCGCTCCAATTGCGCCCGCAGTCTTTGAATTCGAATAACCCACATCCTCGTCAGGGGATTAAAACATAGGTTGGATACATGGTGGCAGGCTTGCGCGTGGTGAATTCGAATAACCCACATCCTCGTCAGGGGATTAAAACGCCTATTGTGATGTAGGATTCGCCCAAGTGGGCCTTGTAAATTCGAATAACCCACATCCTCGTCAGGGGATTAAAACTGGCAACTACAGCGCACCAACGCTGTTGGATAAAATATTAATTCGAATAACCCACAATCCTCGTCAGAGGATTAATAGCAGATCGGGTTTTGGTGGGTCGGGTGGGCATCGAACCCACCTAAAACCTCATTTTCTCATTTTGCAAGGGTCGATTTTTAGCGAGGTATTGAAGCGCAACAACGATTATTGATCACCACCCTTCCGTCCCGCCTCAAGGCGGGAGACGCAGGGGTTTTCATCCCCTGCACCCCAAATATTTAGGAGTTGGAATGTTACTGTGATTCTATACCCCCAAACTTCGTGTGCTTCGCGATTCTTCATTGCTGATCCCTGACCCCTGATTACGAGACCCTCGTTCACCACCCTTCCGTCCCGCCTCAAGGCGGGAGACGCAGGGGTTTTCATCCCCTGCACCCCAAATATTTAGGGGTTGGAATGTTCCTGTGATTCTATAACCCCAAACTTCGCGTGCTTCGTGAGCTTCTAAGTATTAATAACTATTGAAATTAAAAAATGGACGGATTTTCGTGCATTGCTCGAAGATTCGTCCATTTTGTATTTAAGGGCTATCAAGGCAGGCTAAATTGGGGCTATGCGCTGGGGGAGCCGACTGCCGCAGCAGCAATGAGGTAGTGCCTAAACAGGGGCAACAAGTGTTTCGCGTTCACCATATGGCCTTGGCCTGCAAGCTGATCGTAGCTCGCATTGGGAATTTGTGCGGCTAACTTTTGGGATAGGCTACGAATCCCAGCTGGGCTTTTTGCGCCAGCCATGACATGCACGGGAATCTTGCATTGGCTGGCCCGCTCGAATGGTGGTAGATCGGCGGTTAAGCTCAGGTCGTAGGCGAGCGTTGGGGCAAGTGTGACCATGGTTTTCCAGCCTGGCATCAAACGCAGCATCCAACCAACAATTTTGGGCATGCCGATGCCTTGTAAAAAGCTGGTGATGGCACGAGCATGCTGGCCATGGGCAAGCATTGTTTCGATCTTGGCGCGCAAACTGGAATATTCGGCTTTTTCTGCTGCATCGTGGACGTAGGCTGGATCATAGAGGAACACTTGGTCGAGCTTTTCGGGATAGTGCAGCGCCGCTTCAAGCGCCAAAACAGCGCCCGAGGAATGGCCATAGACATGGGATTTGCCACCAGCAACCTCGATAAGCGCCAGCAAATCTTCAAGCTCACGTTCAAGGCTATACGGCAAGCTATCAGTGCTATCGCCACGCCCGCGCCGATCGTACTTGTAGACCGTAAAAGCTTTGGCCAAGGCTTTGGCATCGCTAACAATCGGCGGAAACGAGCGAAAACAGGTTGCGCCGGTTACATAAATCAGCGGCGGGCCACTCCCATACACATCATAGGCCAGACGTGTTCCATCTTGTGAGCGGATAGTCTGCATTGCTGCTCCAATCGTATCAAAGCGGTAACTGCACTGGTACATCAGGTTAACCGCCGCCTGATCCCCTCACCCCAACCCCTCTCCCACGTGGCGGGAGAGGGGCTTTCATGCCGTGGTTCTTGCGCACGGCGTTGGTAAAAACGGCTGCTCCCCCGCGCCCGCGTCCAGTGGGAGAGCGGGCTGGGGGGGGTAAAGGGGACACGGTTGACAAGCCAATGAACCAGTACAGGTAACTGCGCCAGTATAGCATAAATAGCACATATGATCTATATTAAATCTCCTTAGCTTTATCTGCCATAATTGCTGACAATAATTAATAGCCTTGTGGTCACGCCATGCGTGGCCTTTTTGTATTTAGGGGTTTCAGTTAAAATGATAGCCAGTCTACACAAAGGATTAGTCGCATGACCAAGGTTAAAAAGCAACGTTTAGATGTCTTATTAGTTGAATTGCAACTTGCGCCAACCCGCGCCAAAGCCCAAGCATTAATTATGGCAGGCGATGTGATCGTCAATCAGCAAGCTGAAACCAAAGCTGGCACGCTAGTTGATCCTGCTGCGCAAATCACGCTTAAATCGAGTTTGCCCTATGTTGGGCGTGGTGGGCTAAAACTTGCCCATGCACTCGATAGCTTTAATCTTGACCCGCAGGGCCAGATTGGCTTGGATGTTGGGGCGTGTACAGGCGGGTTTAGCGATGTGTTGTTGCAGCGCGATGCAGCCCATGTCTATGCAATTGATGTTGGCTATGGCCAGCTCGATTGGAAAATTCGCCAAGATCCACGGGTGACGGTGCTCGAACGCACCAATATTCGCTATTTGGAGCAGTTGCCCACGAGCGAAGAGCAAACGGCAGCGCTGGCAACCTGTGGGGTCGTCGATGTTTCGTTTATCTCGCTGGGCTTGGTGCTGCCAGCAATGTTGCGCTTGCTGACCGCCGATGCCTGGATTGTCTGTTTGATCAAGCCGCAATTCGAGGCTGGCCCTGAGCATGTTGGCAAAGGCGGCATTGTGCGCGATTCGGCGGTGCATCGCCAAGTAATCGAACGGGTGGTGCAGCAGGCAGCTGATTTAGGCTTAGGTTTGGCTGGATTGACTCGCTCGCCCATTACCGGAGCAGAGGGTAATATCGAATTTTTAGGCTATTTTCAACGGGGCGCTGCTGCAACAATTGATTTGTTACAGGCGTTAAGTGGCGTAGGTGTATGAGTGATGTTTGGCAACAGCAACGACAGCGCATGGTCGACGAACAATTAATCACACGCGGCATTCATGATCAGCGAGTTTTGGCAGCGATGGCGCATGTGCCGCGCCATTTATTCGTGCCAGAAGCCGCACAAGCCCAAGCCTATAGCGACCAAGCCTTGCCCTTGACGCTGGGCCAAACCATCTCGCAGCCCTATATTGTGGCCTTGATGGCCCAGGAATTGTTGCTGAATCCTCATGAACAACTACTTGAAATTGGCGCTGGTTCAGGCTATGCTGCCGCAGTATTTGCCGAATTGGTGAGCAAGGTTGTGACGATCGAGCGCCATCAAGCCCTCGCCAAGCAGACCTATGCGCTGCTCCACGACTTAGGCTATCGCAATATCGAACTCATCTGGGGTGATGGCTCGTTGGGGTATCTGGCAGCAGCACCCTATCATGCCATTAGCATTCCGGCGGCCACGCCGCAACTTGCCCAAACGTTGCTCAGCCAATTGCACGATGGCGGGCGCTTGGTTGCTCCGGTTGGCGAGGCCCACGATCAACGCTTAATTCGGCTGCAACGCCACGGCCAAGATTGGCAAAAAACGAGTATTAGCAACGTTCGCTTTGTGCCGCTGATTGGCGCTGGTGGCTGGGAGCAAGCACCAAAAACCACAGCGGAAGGAGAGTAGGCTCAATGTTTAATCCACAGGCTGGCTATCCATTTCGCTCAGGTAACAAACCGCGCAATGAGCTATTTGAATTTGCCAAAGCATGGCTTGGAACGACCCTCGCCTTTGCGTTGGTTTATCGCGGTTTAGGGCTGCTGAATGCAGTGATCATTATGGGCATCGCCGCTGGCCTCGGCATTGTCATCCACGAATTAGCTCATCGGGTTGTAGCGCGGCGCTTTGGCAGCCAAGCCCATTTTTTTGCCAACGATGCGATGTTGGTGATTTCAGTGCTGCTGGCATTAACTGGCTTTATCTTTGCAGCCCCTGGTGCGGTGCATCATCGTGGCTATCTGACCAAAAAACAAGTTGGTTTGGTCGCGGCTGCTGGGCCAGCCAGCAATATGGTTCTCGCGCTGCTTTCGTTAATTATCATCCAAATTGCCAAGATCCTGAACATTGAGTTTCTGTTTGTCATTGCCTTCTATAGCTATGTGGTCAATTCGCTACTGGGGATTTTTAATATGATCCCTTATGGCCCGTTGGATGGCGCTAAAATTATGGACTGGGACATGCGGGCATTTATTGCCATGGCCTCCGTTGGTGGGCTGTTGTATGTTGTACAATACCTGCCGATCGCCAAAAACTTAATTGTCTTTGGCTTCTAAAGCTTTTTTGGAGGATGTATGCGCCGACCATTGTTGGCTGGTAATTGGAAGATGCACTACGGGGTCAGTGAGGGTGTGGCCTTGGTTGAGGCACTTAGCGCTGATTTGACCGATTTGAACGACCGTGATGTGGTGGTTTGCCCACCATTCACCTTGTTGGGCAGCTTAGCGCCCTTGCTTGATGGGACTGCCGTGGCTTTAGGTGCGCAAAATATGCACTACGAAGCCAAAGGCGCGTTTACTGGCGAAATCGCGCCCCAAATGCTCAAAGAATTGGGCTGTAGCTATGTGATTTTGGGCCATAGCGAACGCCGCCAATATTTCGGCGAAACCGATGAGCTGATCAATCGCAAAGCTCATGCTGCCTTGGCCAATGGCCTCAAGCCGATCGTGTGTGTTGGCGAAGTTAAGGCCGAACGCGATAGTGGCCAAGCAGAAAGCGTCGTGGTTGGGCAATTACGCGGCAGTTTGGCTGGATTAAGCGCCGAGCAATTGCGCAGCGTCGTGATTGCCTACGAACCAGTCTGGGCAATCGGCACTGGCCATACCGCCACTCCCGCCGATGCCCAAGCCATGCACGCCCGGATTCGCGCCGAATTAGCAGCCTTGAGCGACCAAGCAACCGCCGACGCAATCATTATTCAGTACGGCGGTTCGGTCAAGCCCGATAACGTCGATGAATTGATGGCTCAGCCTGATATTGATGGCGCATTGGTTGGCGGAGCCGCGCTCAAAGCCGCCGATTTTATTCGGATTGTACGCTTTAAGTAGGGACGATCCCTCACCCCCCAACCCCCTCTCCCACTCGACGCGGGCGAGGGGGACGATCCCTCACCCCCCAACCCCCTCTCCCACTGAACGCGGGCGAGGGGGAGCCGCCGTTTTTACCGATACATTGCGCTAGAACCACCGCATGAAAGCCCCTCTCCTGCTCGGCGGGAGAGGGGTTGGGGTGAGGGCTTCTTCACAACCGATCTTTGAAAGAACTCCCCTAACCCTCTCGCCCACTCGACGCGGGCGAGGGGGAGCCGCCGTTTTTACCGATACATTGCGCAAGAACCACGCGGTTAAAGCCCCTCTCCTGCTCGGCGGGAGAGGGGTTGGGGTGAAGGCTGTTCCTCGCCCACTTGAATGCAGGTGAGGGGCTTTTTGTCGTTGCAGCCATTCTCATGGGCAAATACAATTAGTCATCGCTACTCACTTCATCGGTCTCATCCTCGCCCTCATCGCGCACCAAGTCAACTTTATGCAAACATTCTTCAAACCACAGCAACCCAGCTTCAGCAGTATGAAGATCAACATTACTCACATGGTTATGATGTGCCATTGCGTTACGCACAACCAAAACCGCATCCATATGCTGATCAAACTTCTTGCCATCACCGAAAACATCGCTAAAAAGCGGCCAATTTTTGCCTTCCTTCATAATTTTGCGGTAATCGCTAAACAGCCCCATGCCAATGCGCGCTGCTAAACTCGAATATTGATCGTGTTCATAGGGATGTTGATTAATCCGTTGTTCAACCCGACTCATAAACGTTTTGCGCATATAACTGGGAATTGCCTGCTCCCATGCGTGTTCACCAAAAGATTCGGTCAAGCGTTGCGCAACAATATCGCGGAGTTGATGTTCAAGGATAGCAATCCGCTGCTCAATTAATTCCACATCAGAGCGTGGCCATAGCGCTGGTGCATCAGTTAAGGAATCAAGCAGCTTATTGATTGCCTCAGCAAGTAGCTTGCGGCGCTCTATAACAAAAGCTTCAAAATTCTCCCACAAGGCAGGATTATTGGGCACAGATTGGGCTTTTAGGCGCGCAGGCTCAATATGTTCGCCAGGAATATAGACACTCGGTGGTTTGCTGCCAATTTTTTTGTTCGCTGAGCTTGAGAGAAATGCCAAATTTGCAACTTGATCAACAATTCGACTGTCGTTGCGCAGACTATAGGTTTTGGAGAGCAGCGCTTTCGGAAAAATGTGATGGTATTCTATATGTTGGCCTGCCCCAATTTGAACTCCATTAAACCAATCTTGCGCATTATTCATGCGAGCCAACACATAACTCATCACCATAAATGGCGAATTACTGCGTTGATCACGTAATTGACGTTCATCAATTGGCCGTTCGCCAGAGCGATCAAAAATGTTTTGGGTCATTGCCAAAATCGGTTCGGAATTGCCTAAGGCTGAAACATCTTGATCAGTTGTTGATTCTGGGCTAGAACTATAGCGCGACCAAATGAGGGCCAGATAAACCCAGCGTTGCAACAGGCGGGCATCTCTGGTTGAGATATGCGCACCAAAGCGATCAAAATATTGGGTCAGTGGCACAAGAATCGCTTGGGTTGGCAACATCCAGAGGCGATCGATCAAACAGTTATGTACCAGAAAGGTCAGTGCTTGCTCCATTGCTGGCTTCAAACGTTGCCAAAATGGGGCTATTTCCTCGACAGTTGCTTGTGAACGCTGCCCACGAAACATATAGGCAGGTCGGCTTTGACCACTAAACATCGAGGCAAGTGTGCGGATAATCATGCCATTGCCAATTTCGATGCCAAACTTTTTCTCTACATGCTGGCGAAAATCTTCAAATTCGTTGGTAATACCCGACCAACGACTAGACAATTGAGCTAAAGTTAGGTCGGCACTACTCAGTCGGGTTCCGCCAGAATTGATGCGCACAAAAATGTCAGTCACTTCATCATAATCAACATCAGTCAAACGATTAACCCGATAGGTATAATCGCGGATTTTGTCGATTCGATTAAGCCGATCCATAATTTGCGCACCCTCAGGGCTAAAGCCATAGCTCTGAAATTGCTCTTGCATAATGGTCATCGCGCCATGAGCAAATAAGCGAATCAGCGAAACCCAATTTGGATCGTTGCGATGACGCGGGGTTGCCACGTCAAATTGCTCGCTATGCACATTGAAGACAATATCAATCGGCCTAGTTTTGGATCGAACTTGGACTGGACGACCTTTGAGAATCGCCGAAAGTGAGGTCATGCGTTGCTGACCATCTAAGAGCAGATCGGGCTGACGACCAGTTTTACTTTGCATTGGGCTGCCTTGCAGACTAATCGCTGAGGTTGCGGGCAGATCAGTCGTCGACCAAACCAGTAATTGACCGCTCGGATAGCCGCGATACAGTGAATCAAATAAATCACGAACTTGCGTCGATTTCCAAACATAGCCGCGTTGCATCTCTGGCAAGAGCAAATGTCCATGTTCAATATCATTAACCAATTCTTGAATTTTGTGATCATGGCTTGAGATCATGGGATGAAAACTCCATAAGGCTAAAATTATCGATCGCTGTACTTAATTGTTATTTTCCCCTCGCCCACGAAAATGCGGGATGAACGATCCCTCACCCCCCAGCCCCCTCGCCCACTCAACGCGGGCGAGGGGGAGGAACAGCCCTCACCCCCAGCCCCTCTCCCACTGAACGCGGGCGAGGGGGAGCCGCCGTTTTTACCGATACATTGCGCAAGAACCACGCGGTTAAAGCCCCTCGCTCGCTCCGCGGGAGAGGGGTTGGGGTGAGGGCTTCTTCACAACTCCAGATCATCCAAAAATTCTGAGGCGGGCGCAACGCCCGTTACCAGCAGATGATCGCGGGCACGAGTACAGGCAACATACAATAAATGGCGCTCGGTGGTGTAAATTTCGCCAATATCCGATTCATCGGCGGCGCTGTTGAGCCGCGCTTGCGATGGAATAACTTGATCATCACAGGCCATCACGACCACGGCGCGAAATTCGAGGCCTTTGGCTAAATGCATGGTCGCAAGGGCTGTGGCATTACTGGGCGCTGTAAGTTGCTGATCAAGCACTTGCCACGGCAACCCGCTGGCTTGTAACGTGGCCTCGGCCCGCGCCAACTCTGCTGCTGAACGCACAAAAACGCCAATTTCATGGGCTTGAATGCCTTCGCGCTGCCGTTCTTGCAACCATTCCACAATTGCTTGTTGTTCGGCGGCAATGGTGTTGCTGACCACGATTTGCGGCGGTGCGCCGTTGAACACCGAAATGGTGTGGTTGCGCTCCTCGCGGTTGCCATCAACATCGGCAATGCTCTTGGGCAGCAGTTGATCAGCTTGGCTGCGAATTTGATGGCTGGTGCGGTAGTTAATCGTGAGGGTATGCGAACGCCCACGAATATCCACCCCAACTTGTTTCCACGAGAAGGGCTGTTGGAAAATACGCTGGCCTTGATCGCCAGCAAAAAACAGGCTATCAGGCCGTTGGTTGCCCAGCATCGCCAAGAAATGCAATTCGGCCACATCGAGATCTTGGGCTTCGTCGATAATGGCAAAATCATAGGGGCGCTGCTCGATTGTGGCATACAGCGCAGCCAATTCATACCAAAGCATCGACCATGTTTGCAACCCACGTTCGTGCAAGGCTTGACGCACCTCGGCAAAGTAGGCCCACAGCACTTCGCGCTGCTTGCCACCAATCCGGGTTTTGCGCCCCAAACGCGGCACATCGCGGTAGGCTTCCCACGTTTGCACGTTCCACGCATCAACAATGCTGGCCCATTCGCTGCTGAGGAAGCTTAGGTTATAGCTAAGCTGGTGCTGTTGACGCAGTTCATTCAACAGTTGCTCCAAGGCAGCAGGCTCGATAATTTGCGGCTTTAGGCCATGCTCGGCAGCCAAATCAAGCGCTAGCTCGTGCATATCGGCAATCGTAATCCGTTCGCGAATCGCTGGCTCGTTGCCAATCAGGCGATTTAGTTTGTGATGCAGAGCATTGGCCAACGTCGGCGAGAAGGTTGCGAGCAGAATTTGGCTATTCGGATGTAGTTTGGCCAAATGCACTGCCCGATGTAAGGCAACTACAGTTTTGCCAGTGCCCGCCGAGCCAGCTACCCGCGCTGGGCCGTTGTAGCCGCGCTCGACAAATTGGCGCTGCACCGGATGCAAAAAGACTGTCCATTGTTCCCACGGATATTCCAAGGCCCGCTCCAACTCTTCGACGTTGTTGAGCACGCGGAAGCGGCGTTGCGCATCGGGGTGGGCAAATGGATCGCCTTGGAAATCGACAATTGGTTTGCTTGGCGTGCCACCGATTGCCAGCTCCATCAGTGCTTCGCTGGCTTCTTGGGGCAAGTGCAGCAGAACATCAAGAAAATTGTCGTCGGTCGCTGCTAGCACATCATCAAGCCACTCGGTTGGCACGCCATAATTGAGCAAACTATCGCGGGTTTGTTGGCGAAAGATCGCTGGCTTGGCAGGCGTTGGCGCAGCTACAAGGCTTGGTTGATAGATCACGACTTCTTCGACGCGCTCGCGAATTTCGACCAACTGGGCGGCTCCGGTGCGCGGGTGTTGCTCGATTTTGCGCCGCATCGCCCATTGATAGGCGGCATCGTGATGATTAACGTAGCAGAGCAAAATGCTCAAATCTGTTTTATGTAAAATAATTCGAATGTCGTCGTTAACCCGCACCGACCAAAAATGGGCATCTTTGGCCCGCTCTAGCCGATGCATTTGGAAGCTGGGATGCGCTGGGTTTATTTGCAGATCAAAGGCCGTGGTTTTGACAGCTTTTTGTTCGTTGTTGGTTAGTTGTTGTAGGCTTTGCTGAAAAGTATCAGCAATAATTACATTCATCGTTGCCTCGCACAAATAGATTTTGAGATCCCCTCGCCCTGAATCCCCTCACCCCCTAGCCCCCTCTCCCGCCCAGCGGGCGAGAGGGAACCTATTGCGCATCGTTTTTTCGTCCTCCCCCTCGCCCGCGTTCAGTGGGCGAGGGGGTCGGGGGGTGAGGGATCGTCCATTAAATACTAAACACTTTCATCACTTCGTCGCCAAGGTGGTTGATGACTTTGACGGCGATGCGGCCTGTGCTTGGCTTGGCGAATGGCCGCGAATGGTCGCTGTTGAGGCTTTCCCACGCGGTTTCGTCAATCTCTGCTTTGAGGCTGGTTTTGAGCGCTTTGTAGGGATCGTTCGCGCCCAAAAAGTAGGCATGACGCACAAAAAAGCTTTCGCCGTTGTAGTCGCTATCAATAAACCAACAGGCAATATGCTCCGGCCCACCAGATACCACTGCGCCAGATTGAGGGTGGAAAATATCAACGCCATGGATTTGCACTTGAATTTGTTGGCCTTCAGCGGGCTTGATCGTAATATCTGGCTCGCCGAAAATCACAAACAGGTTGCCAGCGCCGGTGTTTTTGAGCGTGTCGGCCATATGCAAATCGGCATTCATGCGCGCTTTGAGAATTGGAATGCGGCCTAGTTTTTCAAATTCGCTGGCGTGCGCATCGTAGTTGAAGGCGCAGGCAATCAGCACATCAAAGCCAGCATCGCCAGCCTCACGCGCCGCCAACACGAGGTCGCCACGCGGCACGGTGCCAAATTCGGGGCCAATAAAAATGCCCGCTCGGCGTTGGATGTTGCTATCGCTTTCGAGGTAGGTCGCTTCGGCACAAATATACTTGCCCGGCCAAGCCACAAGGCTATTGAAGCTGATGCGGCCTGCTTTATGGGCTTGTTGCACGCCCGCCGTGCGCAAATTGTCGAGCATGGCTTTGACAAAGCTATCGGGATCGCCGTAGCTGGCTTGTTGCTCGCCAACGAAACGCCCCAATGGCTTAAGTTGATCATGTTCGTCGACGACGAGCACGCGATGCGGCGAGAGGCTTTCGACCGTAAACGGCCCTGCGACGCGCACGGTGTTTTTTTCTTCGTAGGGCTTGTCGTAGAGCAATTCTTGGTCGGCTTTGGCCGCAATCGAAGCATCGATTTTGCGCTGGCGTTCGATGCGCGCTTGCCACCAAGCACTATGCAACTCAACCGCCTTGCGCGACCAGTTGGCCCCTGCTTCGCGCGGAATTTCCCACTCTTGCCACGTTTGGCCAAGCTGGGCGTTAAGTTGCCCACGCAAGGGTTCGAGCACTGTTTGGTATTCATCCCAAATGGTGTCGATTTCGGCGTTGTTGGCGATCGATTTGAGCGTGATATGCGGCACGCGCTCGTAGACAAAGCCATGGCGCAGGTTGTTGTAGCTTGGGCTGGAATTGGGAATTTTGCCTTGCAACTCTGCTTCTTTGCGTTGGCCTGCCGCCGAATCGGCCAGCAAATAGTAGGGGTAACGCGCGCCCATAATCCGCGCCCGCGCCAAGGCCAAGGCCACCCGCGAGGTATCGATGGTGATCCAGCGCCGCCCCCATTGCTCGGCCACATAGGCAGTTGTGCCGCTGCCACAGGTCGGGTCAAGCACCAAATCGCCTGGGTCGGTCGCCATGAGAATGCAACGTTGGACAACTTTTATATTAGTCTGAACAACATAAATCTTTTCTTCTGTAAATCCACCACTAGCAGTATCGTCCCACCGATCTGTAAGATTCTTTACAGACCAATCTTCCAAAAAGCGTTTATAATAAATGCTTTTAGAAGAAGCAATAATTCGATCACCCCTCTCTAATCTTATCATTCCCTGCAATGTAGTTTTCCATTGACGACCCTTTGGTAGATTTGCGATTGTTTCTCCAAATTTATACGTATAGATGCATGATTTAACGTTATTGTTTTGACCAGTTAAATCACTAGACCTATATAATCTTCCATAAGTATCATTTTTAAATAGAGTATATTGAGCGTCATTTTCATTTTTTTCTAAAAATATTTGTCTATACTTTACAGATTGTTTATTTTTTGCATACCATATTATATAATCAGATGTTACAGGTAATAAAGTTGCTCCCATTCCTGAGGTTTTAGCAACCTGAATTTGTCTGCAAAAATTCTCATCGCCAAACACCTCATCCATCAAGGCACGCACGCGGTGCACATTCTCATCGCCGATTTGGACAAAGATCGAGCCGCTTTCGGTGAGCAAATCGCGGGCAACTGTCAAACGATCGCGCAAGTAGGTCAAATACGAATGAATACCATCGCGCCAAGTATCGCGAAACGCCTTGACCTGCTCTGGTTCGCGGGTAATGTGGTCGCGGTTGCCATCCTTGACATCGCGGCTAGTGGTTGACCACTGAAAATTTGAGTTGAACTTAATGCCATAGGGCGGGTCGAAATAAATGCACTGCACCTTGCCGCGCAAGCCCTCGCGCTCGCCGAGGCTAGCCATCACCTGCAACGAATCGCCCAAGATCATGCGGTTGGTCCAATTGGCCTCGTGCTGATAGAACTCGGTGGCGGCTTCGGCGCTGGGCAAGCCATTGAAATCGGCGAACAAATTCATTTGGATGTCGGTTTCATCGTTGCGTTGGCGGCTTTGGCGGCGCAAATCGTCGATCAACACCTTGGGATGCAATTTCTCTTGAATATAGAGTGGTGGGGCAGGCACGACCAAATCCGACCAATCTTGTTCGTCCTTGCCGCGCCACATGAGTTGCGGGTCGAGGTCGCGATTGCGGCGGTCGTAGCTGACGGGCACTGGTTGTTTTTGGCTATCGTCCATCACCGATTCGTGCTCGGCGCTGGGAATATTGCTGCGCCGCGCCTCGTGGTGGGTTAGGGTTTCGACTTTTTTTGCTGGTTTTTGTGGTGGCATCGTGCTACTACTTTCTCTAAATTGCAGGTTTGGCGGTAATGAGGTGGTGAAGGGTTGGTTTTAGCAAACCATTGCATTGGTGATCACCACCCTTCCGTCCCGCCTCAAGGCGGGAGATGCAGGGGGTTTTCAGCCCCCTGCACCCCCAAATATTCACCTTGTGGATTGTTGCTGCTTTGTCTATTCCCTCATATGTTCCTTCGCGATCTTCGTGTGCTTCGTGGTTGCTCATGGCTGATCCCTTGACCCTAACTCCTGGCCCCTCGCTCACCACCCTTCCGTCCCGCCTCAAGGCGGGAAACGCAGGGGGTTTTCAGCCCCCTGCACCCCCAAATATTCACCTT
The DNA here is from genome assembly GCF_016907925.1 of Herpetosiphon giganteus. Taxonomy (GTDB): domain Bacteria; phylum Chloroflexota; class Chloroflexia; order Chloroflexales; family Herpetosiphonaceae; genus Herpetosiphon; species Herpetosiphon giganteus. The sequence goes on from NZ_JAFBCZ010000026.1 coordinate 14,985, forward strand.
GTGGATTGTTGCTATGCCTTCTTATTCCCGAACCTTTGCGAGCTTCGCTCAACCACGAATTCCCGTGCTCCCCCTCGCCCGCGTTCAGTGGGAGAGGGGGTTGGGGGGTGAGGGCTGTTCCTTGCGCCTACTAGCTCAAAACATACTGGCTAATAATTTTATTGAAGCGCACAATATCAAAGCCCCCCTTAATCTCGAAGCGAACTTTGCCCAAGGCGCTAACATACACTTCCAACTCGCAATCGAGGTCAAGCACGCCAGCGGTTTCAATCGAAAATGCTTGAACTTTGCTATACGGAATCGACGTATAATCGACTTTTTTGCCAGTAAAGCCTTGAACATTGGCGGCGATAATGCGTTTATTGGTAAAAGCCACCTGATCGCGTACGGTTTTGAAGACAGCAATCACCAGTTCTTCTTCGATTAGAAACTGATGAATTGGCTCGAAGAGTTGTTCAACGGGAATCGGGTTAAGCTTGAATAGCATGCTTTTTTGAAAATCAATCATTGAATTATCCTTTTATGCTGCAAATTAATTATGACCGTTAGGTTCCTCATCGCTTGCCTGCTGAAAAACGAGATTTGGGCGTTTGCGTGGCATTGGTGTTCACCACCCTTCCGTCCCACCTCAAGGCGGGAAACGCAGGGGGTTTTCAGCCCCCTGCACCCCCAAATATTCACCTTGTGGATTGTTGCTATGCCTTCTTATTCCCGAACCTTTGCGAGCTTCGCGTGCTTCGGGCGAGGGGTCGGAGGTCAGGGGCTGGGGATCGGTATCCCGTGCTGTGCCAACCACCTGTTGCCAACGCCAATGATTTTCCGCTAGCCAAAAGCGTAGAGACTTTCATCCCTCATCCTTCATACCTCATCCTTCAGTTGCTCTGCGCCTCTGCGTTAAAGTGCTCTTCGTGGTTTCTACTCGTTAAATCTCGATCCTTCGCTCAATCCTACCCACGCAGGCCGCGAATACACTGTTGCACCAAGCTATTGAAATCGGTTTGCATATCGACGGCGCTGGTAAATTCGGCAAAAGCCCAACGGCCATACTCGCGCAGATGATTGACCCCAGGAATCCAATAGGTTTTCATGGTGTTTGCTTTGGTAACGGCGTTCTCGTTGCGAAAACCCTTGACCTCGATCACCACCTGTAACAGATCGTCGCGGCCATGGCCATCGTCGAGCAACACGATAAAATCGGGCCAATACATGCGTGGCGTTGCGCCATCGAGGTAAGGCACTTCAAAGCCCAAGCCTTGATTTTTCACATAGCGAACGACCGCAGGATGCGCTTCGGCGATGCGACAAAACTCTGCTTCCCAATCGCTATCGCAAACCACCCAATTGATGTGATTGCGGCGTGGGTCAGTTTTCCAGCGCAACGCTTTCGAGGTCGTGAAATTGACATGCTGAGTTGAGCCAATTGGATTATAGGCATCGAGCATGGCGCGAATTGGGCGCTCTTTAATCATCGCCTGATTAATCGCATCTTTGATCCGCAAACAAACTTTATCGGCAATCTCTTGATAAAGAACTTGGGCGGGGAAAGTTCCGCCGCTGCAAATCAGATAGCCACCTTCAAGCCATTGGCGCACAATCCGTTTTAGCTCGCCAAACAAATTGAGCCGCGGCTCTTGGTCGGCATCGCGGAAGTGGCTATACAACAAATGTTTGGTCAGATTAAAAACAATCGTTGAAGGCCGCACATCTTCTAAATATTGCACCGTGAGTTGAACTTCTTCGCCAATAATCCCTTGATTATGGGTAATTGATGGACCGACGATCTGCGGCGTAAGCTCAAACTTCGAGTCCTCGCCAAATTGGGCAATCAAGCGATCGTCGGGCAATTCCACCCGATAGCCAGTTACCCGTGGAAAGCGAATCTCCAAGGCATCGCGGTCGGGGCGCACCGCATGCACGCGCACGGTTTCGCGCGGCGTTTGCGGCTTCACAATCACTGGGTGGGCAGTGAAATCAAACGGAATGCCCAACACATCTGCATACTCGACATTAAACAAGCCGTTGTCGTTCAAATCGTAGGATTGGCGGCGCAGCGCCCGCCCAACCACTTGCTCACATAACAATTGGGTGCCAAACGCCCGCACGCCCAGCACGTGAGTGACCGTGTTCACATCCCAGCCTTCAGTCAACATCGAAACCGAAACGACACAGCGCACCGATTCGCCCAAGCGGCCAACCTTGCCGACGGTGTTCATCACCTCGCGCAACAATTCTTGGTCGCTGATGCTTTCGACTTGGGCGTTATTGCCGCTGCGCTCAATCATCTCGCGCCGGAAGCGCTCAATTTCATCGGCAGCCATCGCCCGAAAATTAGTATCCAAGGCATCGCCCGATTCAAGCTGCTCGCTATCAATCAACAACGTGTTGGGGCGCGCCAAGCGGTTGCCATACTCATCGAAATTGCGAAAGAGCGCCAAACGGCCTTCGTTATAGCTCGACGTGTCATTCTCGCCCTCGCGCATAAAACCACTAATAAAATCGTAGACCAGCTTCGAGGTTGCGGTGTTGTTACAAACCACAATAAAGACCGGTGGCACGCTAATTCCTTCGTTTTGCCATAGCTCGAAGGTTTTTTCATAGTGGCCATAGAGCGCATAGAGGGCAGTTTGCAACTCGACTGGCAAGCTAAGTGGGTCAAGCCCAGCTTGTTTGCGGCCTTTTTTAGGCAATTTTTTGCCAATATGCTCCCACAAATTGCGCAGCATTGGCATTTCGTCGCGGCTCACATTATCGGCAACTGGCACGCGCGGCAATTTAACAATCCCAGATTCAATTGCATCCATCAACGAAAAATCGCTGACCGTCCATGGAAACAAGGTACCTTCAACATAGCCAGAGCCGCGCAAAAAGAAGGGCGTGGCCGAAAGATCGATCACTGAGCTAATGCCAAGTTTGGCCTTGACGGTTTCGAGGCCACTAATCCATAAGCGAGCAGCCTCGTTATTGCGTTGAGCTTCTTCTTTTTCGTCTGCTTGAATCTCATCGAGCGCCTGATCGGCTGGGCGTTCGCGGTAGCAGTGATGAGCTTCATCGTTGATCACCAAAATCTGTTTGAGGCCCATCAGTTCGGGCATAACCCGCTGCAACATCTGGCCATCGCTTTCGAGCGTATCAAGCGGATCGCCACGGCCTTGCAGCAAGGCGCGATTGCCCGCCGAAAGATTCAAGCGTTCGCGGCGTTTGAAAGCGTGATAATTGGTAATCACAATTTTAGCCCGACCCAAACTTTCGAGGTATTCTGGTGGCACCAATTCGCGTTCACGATAATAACTATCAGGATCATTGGGCTGCAACACGCGCAAGCGATCGCGAATCGTAATGCCTGGAGCAACAATCAAAAAGCCGCGGGTAAACATTTTGCGCAGCGGGTGATAAACTGCATTAATCGTTTGCCACGCGATCAGCATGGCCATCACTGTTGTTTTGCCCGCCCCAGTTGCCAATTTCAAGGCAATTCGCAATAATTCGGGGTTGGCTTGGCGATTGGAGCGTTCGAGATGATCGCTAAAATAACTGCCGCGTTTGCCCAAGGTTGGCAATACCTCAGTCAGCCAAATCATAGTTTCAACCGCTTCGACTTGGCAGAAAAATGGCCGCACGCTCTGGAAGTTTTCTGAGCGCCAATGGCGCAAAAGGCGCGCGGTTTCGGCGGTCACCTTCCAATCGGCCTCGTTGGGCAAGGCGCGCCAGCGATCGACCTCTTGGCGCACACTATTGATAAACTCAGTTGGGTTGTAAACCTGAAAATCAGTGGCATGCTCGCCAGCGTCAACAAAGCCTTCAGTGCTGACCAAAGTTAATTGCTGGCCACGGGAAGCTTTTTGTTTGCGTGGCTTCGGCACCGGAGAGACAAAATCAGCCGAGCGCCGTTGGTGCATAATCCGATTCGTTGGTTGGCCTTGGGCATCAAGCTCCCAATGACGTTGCGGATAACTATACGGCGAATTGAGGATGGGATGATCAAAAAAGCTCGTATCCATAAGCTCCTTCAGAATCTCAACGGCAGCCAGAACGGGGGAAGCGTCACAGCTCAACGAGCCACAATGCATCCTTGCACTGCGTACCAGTAGTGTAGCGGATCATGTCAAGCAACAGTGGTAATCGTAGCACACCAAATGGTATACATCCAATCACCAAAACGCGCAACTGCATTCTAGCAGCGAGCATATTCCACATTTGTGCCGATGGCAAAAAGATACCCGTTACCCCAACTCCCATTCCGTCCAACGGGCGAGGGGCTTTTTTGCACATGCCCTCACCCCAAACCCCTCTCCCGTCCAACGGGCGAGGGGCTTTTTGCACATGCCCTCACCCCAAACCCCTCTCCCGTCCAACGGGCGAGGGGCTTTAAGCTTGTGGTTCTGCGGCAATTCCTTGGTAAAAAATGGCGGCTCCACCTCGCCCGCGTCCAGTGGGAGAGGGGGCTGGGGGGTGAGGGAACGCTTCACAGCCGACCAATCGCTCAAAACGGAGCGTGCGCGGGGCGTTAACCCCGTGGTTCTGCCGCAATTCCTTGGTGAAAAACGCATGCTCCCCCTCGCCCGCGTCCAGTGGGAGAGGGGGTTGGGGGGTGAGGGCATGATTACCGTGGGAAGATCGGGCGCGGGGCTTTTTTATTGGATGCTGCTCCGTGTTGCGTTGGTTCGCGAAGGAGTTGGAAATTAATCATATAATCTATTTACTTAACAAAAGAGCGTTGTGCATTGAAAATCATAGAGCAAAGGAAAAATACGAATGGATTGCGAAACCTTTCGGCGTTATTGGCTCAGCCCTGATGCAAACCAGATTACTGGTGATTTACGCATGGATTTAACCTACCATTTTATTGAGTGTAGTGCATGTAGCGAGGCTTCATTAACCTATGACCTGCAACAGCGTGGCATAGATTTAACCAAATATCCCTGCATTCATTTGGCACAATATGCAGAATTCCACTGTGATCAGCATAGCGATCCATATGAATGCCCCGATGCGCTGATTGTCTATAGTAAGAAAAACGCCGATTTTGGCATTATTCACGGCGATCGCACCAGTTACATTCAGATCAAATATTGCCCATGGTGTGGAACTAAGTGCTAAATTATTAATCAATGATGGTACGGTATGCGCAGCTATTTTCCGTGGATGCCCGATGGCTGGCCCTATGTTTCGACGATTCCCATGCTTGAAGCGACGACCAACTGTATTGCCCTGTTCTATCAATGGCAAGCAGGCGATTTAACCGATTTGGCAGTGCTTCAATGGTTAAATCGCCGTGGCCTATTGCCGATTAATCGTCAGTTGCTGGCGCATCAGGTTTATTAATCATCTCTTCGACAATGTTGATAATTTCGCTGACTGAAATATTGAAAACCCCAGCTTTGCCTTGCACAAAGGCTTCGCGCCACGAATCGTAGCCTTCCATAAAGCCCGGGTTACTGACGTTGGTATCGACCAACTCGGTCAGGCTTTGTTCAAGCGTGCTGGCAACCACCGGAAAGTGGTTGAGTTGGTTGATTGGTTCTGGCGAATGCGGGTTTTTAACATCCACACCAGCAATGCTGATATGGAAAATTGCACCCAAGACTGAATGATACTCAATCTTGTTGATTAACACTGCCGATTCTGGCTCGTGCGAGCGGGTTTGATAGCGCCAAACTTGGCCTTCGCTGAAATAGTAGACATTTTTGGCTTCGCTCATAGCAAGTTCCTCTCATAAAATTGATTTTAGCCAATATACCAAATAATTGCTTCGTTGGCGGCATACGCTTGTTGTGCCATGAGCTGAAGACTCGCCAGACAACCAACTACTGAATTATAAACGCCTTGTTTCTCGCGCTCTGTTATATCGGTATATTCAACAAATTCGTCATCAAACCGTTGTTTAAGCTGCTCGTAAGGGAAATCTTGCAGCATTGTCAATAGCGGTATAAGTTCATCATGCAGCAGAATATGAAGTCGGCTATGTCCCATCGAAAAATCGCCAATATACAATGAAAAATCTTGGGTAATAGGCCAATACGGAATCACTTGATCGCGCACCAGTTGCTTGATTAATCGTTCTAATAACGACCAATAGCTATTCTCCACGGTAAATGAATAGCAGGCTTTTTCTGGGCTAAGCTTATCCATTGGCACCATGGTATAGGTTTGCAGATGGCTACGTCGATGTGTAACTCGATAAATCGGATCAACACTGCACCAATATTCATGTTCAAGAGTTTCATCCTCTGGTATATTGTCAATCACTGCTTGAGAAATGTCGACTCTTCCTTCAATTTTTTCTAACTCAGCAAGATCTTCGGCGGTTATACGAGTGAAATAATACGCTATTCCCATCACAGGCTCCTCATCTAGTGCGTTAATGTATAACTCACTGCAAACCATTGCACAGCTGAATCTTTGGTGTAATCCTCAACATCAGGAATCTGCTGGTTGTAGCGAACCAGCCGCAGATGAGCATAGTTGCCACATTGAATCATGCCAAAGCCATAGGTTTGGGCCGCATATGCGCCAATTTTCTGGCGCTGCTCAATACCATCGATGTCAAAATCAAAGATAATAATCTCGGAGCCAATCCCCATAATGCTGCACATGCGCCCAGTTACTGCAATCTCTTGGTCAAACGCTAGTGCTTGAAGTGCGGCAGAATTAATTGGGGATGCTTGATAGGCCTCAATCCGAATATCGCGTAAATATTCGGGCATTAGCATTGGTTGCTTATTCGCTTGTTCTTGCTCAAGCTGCTCAAGCCCATATTCGCCCACTTGAATGTGGCCTTGTTCGAGTTGAATGATGAAGTTTTCAAGCCATTGTTCAAATGATGGCGCTAAAACACGCCACGTACAGCCTTCTGGATCGATTGAGATAACTTGGCCTGTAACGCCGCCTGGCGCGGGATCAAAATCTAAATAGAGATAAATTCCGCCATCGCTCGACATGAACGGAATACGGAGTTCTGAATTGATGCCTAATTTGATTGGCCCTTCAACCCACACACTTTCGTCTAATACCCATTGATGCCAAACTGGGCCATTCTCGCTCAAATCATTTTCGCGCGGAGTCGCATTGTCGCGGCTCCATTGCCACGATTCAACACACTCTGCCAACGATAACCATTGATATTCTGGATAGCAGCAGATCGGAATACCACCGTGATGACTATTTAACAAATATGTTGTTGCAAACGCTGAAGGCAGCTCCAGCCCAATCGTTGCTTCAGCAGCAGCAATTTGGGCCTGATCAACTGGTTCGTGGCGATATTCCAAACCTTCAGGATAGTTTAGGCTGAGCCAATCCAACATGCGTTGCCATAAGCCAACAGCTTGCTCATCCATCTGCACATTAAACCTCCTTCAAGATCACTCAAGAAAAAAGAACAAATGTTTCAATTTATAAGCAGAGTATAGCATATGCTGCTGGCATTGTGAGCAGGATTTGCTATGTTAAGCAGCACTATTTTAGAAGGAGCAAACGATGAAAAACTATCCATTACCAGTTGCGCTCAACATTCCTAGCGGCTGGATTGTGCATTCGAATACGTTGTTTGAGGTTGAGCCATTGCTGCCCGATGGCTCGATCAATCGCGAGTTTAATACTTCTGAGGACTTGATTTGGATTGAGCAGTTAAATTTTGGGCGCTTTATCGATTACATTGCTCAGCTAGCAATCGCCAATCGACCAGCACAAGCAGCTGCATTAACTACATTTGCCGAGAATTGGGCCAAACAACAAACAATCGCAGAAAATTTGAGCCTTGATGTTGGCTGGCATTACAATGGCGAAGGGAAAAAAGATGCCAGCAATGGCTATTATCGTTTGGTTCTGTTGCGCGGCGGCTGGGAAAATGTAATCTATCGCTATGAAACTACCTCAACCAGCGCCTTGATCGAAAAAATCAATCATTGCCTGAATTATCCCAATCACTACCTTAACCCTGAAGAGTAAATGTGAAGATCCCCTCACCCCCAGCCCCCTCTCCCACTGGACGCGGGCGAGGGGAGCCAACCATTTTTCACCAAGGAATCGAGAGAGAATCACAGCGTTAAAGCCCCTCGCCCGCACACGGGCGAGGGGTTGGGGTGAGGGGATCTGCCCTACACAAAGCCAAAAAGTGCCGTTCCTGCACGCGGGCGAGCAACTGTGGTTCAATGAAAAATTGCGCAAGAACCAGAAAATTAAAGCCCCTCGCCCGCGCACGGGAGAGGGGTTGGGGTGAGGGAATTAGGAAAAATCTAGCAGTACAAATTATTGCCCGGGCTTACACCAAGTCGATTGGTGATCGATTGGTATGAGCTGACCCGACTTTGCACTTGGCCGGGATTGCCACCATTACACTCGACCGAGCCGTTGATGCTGCGAATGGTTTCGCCGAAACCATTGCCATTAACCATCGCTTCGTGAGGAGTCATCGAGCCAGGGCCACGTTGGGTCATCCAATACCAGAGCGCGGTTTTCCACGCCACAGCTGAATCACGCGATACCAAATCGGGGTCGTTGAGCAAATTCAAGCCCAAGGCTTGGCCAGCCAACCCATAATTGTAGTTCCAGCTCAACTGAATTGGGCCCCGGCCAAAGTAGCGTTTGCCCGGGGCACAAGGCCATTGGGCGCTATTTTGGCAATATTCGCCTTGGGCAATTTCGGTAATATGCACAAAGTTGCCGGTTTCGTGGGCAAAGTTTGCCAAAGCAGCAGCGGCTTCGCGCTTGCGAACTTCGGTCGAGCCTGTGCCCGCAAACGCTGGATAGAAGGCAGCAGCCTGCACTAAACCCTCATAACTGTAGAAGGAATTGCGATTGGGGAACATTTGCTCGAATTGGGCCTTGCTGACGATTGCCCCAAAGCCCGATACTGGTGGGGGATTCGTTCCGCCACAAGTGGTTGGCTCCCAAAACCAGGTGCTAATCGTTGGATCATAGCCTGGATTATCGTGCTCGGCCACATAGAAACTGCCGTTGTAGCGCACAATGTTGCCCGTGTAATATTGGCGGCCTGCCACCCAATCGGTGTAGCTACAGCTGCCGCCGCCACCGCCACCGCCGCCGCAGCTGGTTGGCTCCCAGAACCACGTACTAATCGTTGGATCATAGCCTGGATTATCGTGCTCGGCCACATAAAAACTACCGTTGTAGCGCACAATATTGCCCGTGTAATATTGGCGGCCTGCGACCCAATCGGTAAAATTGCAACTTTGTGCCAGGCTCGCTTCGGAAGGAGCGAATGCTTCACGAGCCATCCCAGCCTGTGGATTAAGCAGACTGCCCCAAAATGCGCTGATCAAGAGTGGCGTAAGCAACAACTTGCTCAGTTTCGAGGGAGTCAGTTGGGGGAGTTTCATACAACCTCCTAAATCGATGTTTCAATTGCCCATCGTCGTTGATAACGGGGCGCTTGAGAACGCTGCCAGCCTTGGCAACCACCCAAACCGCCAGCATGCACCCAAAAATCAGCCATGCCAATTGAACGAATCTAGCCTTCCACCTTTATTATTCCAGTGGAATTACAAAGAACGTATCATGCCAGATCTGCAATGTCAAGCCTTTTCCTTAATAAAAGGTTTAAATTAGTATAAATATGATTAAAAATAACTAGATTACCGCAGAGGATTCCATTTAACCACTAAGAACACGAAGCATCACAAAGCTGAATAGCAATTTATGCTTTACTTCGCGAGGTCAATGGTTGCGGTATAGGTTTGTTGTTGGGTACAATCAGCATCGAGAAAATATGGTACGTCAATTTTGACCAACTGATTCGGGTAGACCGTGCGATAGGCTGGCAGCATTTCGATCGCACCCGTCTGATCGAGCAATGTTGCCGTTCGCCGACATGATCGTAGAGCTTTAAATTAATCCCAACGGGATGATCTTGGTCGATTTTATTGCATACAACAAGATCGCACATTCCGAAAGAAGTCGTTAATTGATCATCGAGATAGTGCTGCCCCATAATAAAATCCTCAAGGCGATGCCAGCCAGCATCAGTCTGAATCGATAGAAATGGCTCGGCAAGGCAGGTTAATTCATAGCAAGGCACAATAATCGCGATGTAATTGGGAAATACGGTTAAGCTCTTACCCGATTCGGTAATTATTGGCTGCTGCTGGCTATTTTCTGAATTCACACTGCATCCAACCATGATCAACAATACAATCATCCAGCCAAATCGACGCATAGCGTGCTTCTCGCGCTAGGGTTAGCTTTTGGTGCTAACGACTAGGCGTAGAGGTTTGTTCCAGTCGGTTCAATTGGGAGTTGCGTTCGCGTGGTTAGGGTTCTAGCTCAAGTACACACATTTCTGCTTTCAGCTGAATGATGGCGGGCATAGACAATTCGGGTTCCAAAAAAATGCCAGCTAGATTGTGACAAAGCACAATTTTTTTATTTAATCGTCATCGGAATATAGATCGGATATTGAATTGCTGCCGCACCAAACTCGAAAGCTCCAATATCACACGGCGCTTGGTCGTCGTTATTGCCATCAGCGGGTCACGGGGAATAGCAATGAAAAGCCCCTCTCCTGTTGGCCAGAAGAGGGGTTGGGGTAAGCGAATGGGGTAAGCGAATAAGGCTTAGGGAGCAGTCGCAACGAAGGTAAAGGCTTCCCATGCGCCACCGATTGCATCGCGATTGGCAATCAGCACTGGCGAGCCACTATTCAAATCAGTGGTGACATACTTATTATTGGCCATTGCTTGTAAGCCAAACGTACCATTGCCAAGCTCAACGCGGCGGAATTTCTCCCAGCCCAAAACCCCACGTGATTGCGCAACGAGTCGCCCGCCTTGGTTCAAATCGGCAACGACATATTTGTTGTTGGCCATTGCCATGAACGAAACTGTGCCATCAGGATTTGTGATCATGCGGAATTTTTCCCAGCCTTGAATGGTTGGGCGATTGGCAACGAGTGGATTATTGCCATAATTATCGGCACTTACATAATTACTGTTGGCACCAGCTTGCAGCGCAACCCATGAACCTTCAGGCGCATAAGCTCGAACCGTATTTTGAAACTGGGTATTTGGCTGGAAGTAATTGGTACTAAAACGGCTCCATTTATCAGCAATTGTTGGCGCGCTATCATTTAAAAGGTCAGGTATAGCTTGGGTATTGTTTTGGTAAAAGCCCCAGTTGCCGCCGCCATTAACCTTGTACGTCCAGTTCGTCCATGAAACGTTCAGGGCGTTGAGGCCCGACATAAATTTTTCATACAAATCGTAGTGGGTCGAGAACCAATATTCACCAGCGAAACCAGGGACGTTCCAATCGTTGATGAAGGTCGAGTATTTGTCTAAAGCACTTTGGATGAAGTTGTTGGTCACATTCCAATCATTGACTGTATCAAAGTTATAGTGATGCAATTGATACATCACGTTTGTCCAGCCATAGGTTGCTGGCGATAACGCTTGATACCAGTCGTAGAAGGCAGCCATAACAATCATATGGTCGGGGTCTTTCGCTCGCACTGCATCATACAGTCGATCAAAGAAATCAAATTTTTGGCGAATTTGTTGGGCAGTTTCTGCTTCGCCATTGCTCAATAATGGCTCGTTGAGTAAATCGTAGGCAGCCACAGTTGGGTTGCCACGGTAGCGCGTCGCCAAGCGCTCCCAAATTTGCACTGTCCAATTTTGATAGGTAGCGTTAGTCCAGAGTTGGTTGGTGCCTGTTTGGCCGCACGAGTGCCATGGGCAAGCAGCACCAGGCGCGCCATGCAAATCGAGCATCACATATAAATTGCGCTTACTGCTTTCGCTAATCAGCCAATCAAGCTTGCGAAAGGCCTCAGCATCTGATTTCATCGTGCCGTTAGGATTCATCAGCACCAGCCAGTGAATCGGCACGCGCACCATATTCAGGCCCATTGCCTTGATAGTATCGAGGTCGCTGGCTTGAATCCACGTATCCTGATAGCCTGCGATCAAACTATCGGCGGTACTGCTGCCAAAACGGCTGGTCAAGGCTTGGCGCAAATTAAATTCATCAGCAATCTGGGCATTAAATTCGTGAATTGACCACCAACTGCCGCTTGAGCCTGTTTGCAAGACCCGAATTAAACGGGTTACTTGGGTGCTATTAAATTGAACCGTCACAACTTGGCTCGTGCCACTGCCGATGCCAACCGTCAACCAAGCATTATTGACAAAGGCTTGCACTTGGTATTGGCGCGGATAATCGCCAGTCGAGGAGCCAGCGTCGATCGTGACCCGTTCGACAGCTTGATTGGCCCCAAGATCAACTTGGAACCACTGGCCATTGGCTTGGGGGGCATTGCTTGTCCAGCGAGTAGCAGGGTTGCCATCGATGGCGGCACTAGCACCAGCAGCCGATCCGCTGGCAGTCCAGTTGGTACGAGGTAGCGCGGGATAGCCCAAGGGCGACATCCAGCCTTCTTGCAGCAACCAACCACCAAGATTGGTGCCTTTGAGCGTCACAACTGTGCCATTGCCGGAATTATTGCGCACAGTTGGGCCATTGGCTTTAAGAAAATCGCCAGCGCCAAATGCAGCTTGGGCAGCTGGCGCTGCTGAATATTGGGCGACAATTGTGCTAAGAAGCGTCAGTAAAACCATCAGCCTAGGCAGCTTGTGCATCATGTTCCTCCTTGAACGATGGAGTGTCTGTCGAGTAGCATCGGTTGGAAAACTCGAAAAGCGCGAACATTCTGGTATCGTTTCCGGAAACGATACCGATAAAGTAAATATTAACATAATTTAATAATGTGTCAAGTCAAGCGTGCTAAAATCAGTAGGCAGAGCTTGATCAAACAGATTTATCCTGTTTGATCAAGCTCGTTACGTGCGTGCTAGCGCTTGTTGTGGTATAGCACAGTTTCAGCTCGCATTATTTGAGGTAAATACACACGATATAGTGAGGTAGGATTGGTTGGTGTATTCGTCGCTGTGACGGTCGGCGTGTTCGTCGCGGTTTCAGTTGGCGTATTGGTTGCAGTTGCCGTCGGTGTGTTCGTTGATGTATTGGTCGGTGTGTTGCTTGCAGTCACGGTCGGTGTATTAGTCGGTGTATTGGTTGGTGTATTGGTCGGTGTGTTGGTTGGTGTATTGGTCGGTGTTTCAGTTGGTGTATTGGTTGGTGTGTTGGTTGGCGTGTTCGTCGGTGTTTCAGTTGGCGTGTTCGTCGGTGTGTTGGTTGGCGTTGGGGTTAATGTTGGCACGCCAACCCAAAAGCCGCCTTCAAGGCTAAAATCGCCGCCGGTGCTGGCAGCGTTCGCATCAGCCTGACCAATCGAGCCATGCAGCTCAAAATCGCCACCGGTGCTCGTTCCGCCACCACTATCGATTGTCGACCACTCTAGGCTAAATATTCCGCCAGTTTGCGCTTGGGCCAACTGAACCGCAAGCATGAGGCCAATCAAGGGAAGGAGCCACCAGATCAAGCGCTGTTTCATATGCGTTGACCCTTGGCGCTCCGCCGCCCAAGCAGCCAACCCAAGCCAAGTGCCAAGCCAACTATTGGGAGCAGCCAAAGCCCTGAAAATCCGTTTTGGGCTGGTTGAGCGTGCTCCAACGCAGCAAGCCGAGCATCAAAGGCCGCTAATTGATCAGCTTGTTGATCGATGGTTTTGGCTTGAGCGGTGGCTAAACTATGCAGGCCTTGGATCGCTGCCAGCGCCACGCCATCAGCATCAACCGTGGCGATATGGCGATCGTCGCTGCCTAAACCAAAGGCGGTGTAAAAATCTTGGGCTGTTGGGCCAATATGGCGCACGCTTGCCCCTTCGCTGGTATAGTTCCACGCTTGAACAGGAATTGCCGCCAGCTGATCGAGCAATACCTGCGGATCAATTGCAGCAAAGTTCGATTTGAGATTTTTATCTGATGAATTAGACCATGTGCCACCCTTGCTCAGAAAAGCGCCACTTTCAGTCGCCAAGATTGCACCATCGGGGATAACAACCTTGGTGCTGCTCCCAAACCACGCTCCGCCTGGAGCACGGACAATAAACTGGCCAGGAGCAGTCGTTGAAACCGTATCTTTTTTGTCGGTTTGTTGGCCAGCCCAGACAAAACTGCCAGCATGGGCCGCCACCGCATTCTCGCCAGCAGCAACGGTATAATCGGCCAAAGTTGTATTGCCGCTACCGCCAAGAATTGCCGAAAGCGTGCTATTGGCATTGTTGTTCTGGCCGCCACCAACGAAGGTGCCCGCCCCAGCCGCTTGGTTGTTGATGCCACCAACGACTGAAGCATAGGTATTGGTTGCATCATTATTAACGCCACCAGCCACAACCGCATATTGGCCAGTCGCTGTGTTGGTCTGGCCGCCACCAACAAAAGCTCCAGTGTTGGTAGCTTGATTCGATTGACCACCGCCTACACCTGCAATATTGGAAGAAGCGGTATTGCCACGGCCTCCAGCAATCACCGAGTAACTTCCACTCGCTGCATTGAGTTGACCGCCGCCGATGCTGCTGGTATCGCCGCTAGCAGTATTGCTTGTGCCACCAGCAACCGTGGTGTAATTGGCGCTAGCAGTGTTGCTGCTACCTCCACCAACTGTTGCGCCATCCTCGCTAGCAGTGTTGCTGCTACCTCCACCAACCGTGGCCGATTGCTGACTTGTCGTATCGCCAGTTACCCCAGCGGTGTTATTAGTTCCGCCGCCGATGGTGCCATAATTGTCGTAAACCCGATTGGCTTGGCTGCTAGTAGAACTACCGCCGCCGCTGATCGTAGCAAATTGCGCCGTAATACTATTGTTGTAGCCACCAGCAATTGTCGAATAATCATCGCTCACGCTGTTGCTTCGGCCACCGCCGACCAGCGTATAATTATCGCTGGCAACATTGGCGCGGCCTCCGCCAACGGTTGCATACATTTGGCTCACTGCATCGCCAGTTAGCCCAGCGCTGTTTTCGCTGCCACCGCCAATCGTGCCATAATCGTCGTAGATTGTATTGCCAGTTGTGCCGCCGCCACCAGCAATCACACTATAACGGCCACTGATCGTATTGTTGATCCCGCCGCCAATCGTTGACCAAGCAGCGCTAACATTGTTGGTTTGGCCACCGCCAATCACCACATATTCTTGGCTCGCAGTGTTGTTGATGCCGCCGCCAATCGTGGAATAAACATCGTTTGTCGGCGTGCCATCGTTACTGCCAACGCTATTGCCAGCGCCGCCGCCAATCGAGCTATAGCTGTCATAGGCGCTGTTAAGGCTCGCCGAATTACCACCGCCGTTAATCGTGACCCCAACCGTAGTGCTTGTGACCGTATTGCCTTCGTAGCCACCAATCAGGTTGGGGCTAGAGATGTTTTGGCGAGTCCAGAAGCCAGGCAAGGCCAAAGCGAGGGGCGCGGCGGTCACCTGCTGGCGTGGCGTAAGGATCGTATAACTACTACTGGCATCGGCCTTGACCGCTAGCTCAATCCAACGGCTTTCGCCATTAAAGAAATCTTCGCCAAAATTAAGCTGGGTTGTAAATAAACCATTACTCACATTCAGATCAGCTTGGGTTATCGTTGCTAAGGCTGTGCCACCTGTCGCGGTCGAATACAAGCTAAATTGAAAATCAAAAACGCCATTCGCGACGCTGCCACTTTCGCGCAACATGCCTTGGTAGGTAATTGTTTCGCCGGAGGGTGCTAAAACTGCCGCTGGTTGTTGGTTGGCTTGATCCTGAGCGGCAACAGGCAAAAGCCATGTGCTGGCTAAAACCAAGCCGATCAGCATGAGATAGCGTTTACGAATCATGTTTGCTGCTCCTATAAATAAATAACTATCAACCACCATCCTCTATTGCTCGCAGGTAGGCTTTTGCAACACCCAACGAGAGGCTGGCCTACTACCACTGTTATAACATTCTTGGCAACTATGCTTGGGTTAGAATGAGCATGCACGCAACAAAAAATGCCAGCTGGATCATCCAGCTGGCATTCAGGCAACGTACGAGTTTTATTTAATTGTCATGGGCAGATAAAGCGGATATTGAATTGCAGCCGCGCCAAATTCGAAGGCTCCAATATCACACCGCGCTTGGCCGTCATTATCGCCATCGACAGGCCGTGGGAAATAGCGTTGATCGGTTGCGCCACAATCGCTGGAGCCTGCATCAATTGCGGGGCTGGTGGCACTCAGACTAAAACTGCGGGTGAAGCCACCATGGAAATCAAAGCTGCCCAGCTTGGGCTGCACCCCAAGCAAATCGCCCGTGGCTTGGGTCAGGATACAGGCTGCATCGGCATGCTCGATCAGCACATTACCTTGGCTGCTGATCAGGCCTGAACAATCGCGAGCCACATTGCTCACATCGTTGCGATTGCCTGCCACAAGCGTGTTGCTCAGCTGCACGGTCGAACTGTAGAGCGCGGTAATGCCTGGCCCATCGTCCTCGACAATTTCTTGGGTGTAGGGGTGCAACAAGGAGTTGGTATTCGAAACAATCGTCGAATTGCGAATAATCAAGGCATTTGGGTTATAGGAATGATAGATTGCAGCGGCATAGCCATCGGCGCGATTATAAGCAAGCGTGCTTGAATCAAGCCAGACCTTGCCACCATAACCGGTGTTAATCGCCCCGCCATTGCCGCGACATTCATCGCGTCCGGTTCCAGTTATCTGGGTATAATTTTCGCTAAATTCGCTATGATCAATCGTGGTTGTCCCAGTCATAACCGCAATTGCCCCAGCTTCATTCGCCCAATTGCCAACAAAACGTGAGTTGCTGATCGCCAATTGGCCATAGCTTGCAAGCGCGCCGCCATATGAGCAATAGAACGAGCCACCGCCACCATTGCCAATAAAGCTGCTGTTGTTAATCGTAGCCGTGCCGCCGCCATGAACGAGTGCTTTTGGCGTATTGTTGCTTAACCTTGTAGCACTCAGCGTCAACTCACCTCGCACGTTGGCAATAGCAGCTGAACCATCGGAGGTGCCAACATGGCCCGCGATCGTAGAATTGCTAATGCTTAAGCGTCCGCGACCATTATAAATAGCCGAGCCAGCAGCACCTTGCGATTCACGCAGCGTCGAGTTGCTAATATTCACGCTAGTTGCATCAATATACAACCCGCCGCCCGAGCCAATGCCACCCATATAGACATGACGCACCCGATTGCGCTCAATTAGGCTGTTGGTGATCGTTAAATAGCCACTCAGCGAGGCAATGCCACCGCCATAATTATTGTAACCAAAGGTATTCGGGCTGGTAATAATCCCATTGGTTGTAATCAAGCTACTATCAATCGTCAATGAACCTGCGTGATGCAGAATGCCATGACCATAAACCGTTGATTGTTCAGGAATGCCATCAAGGAAGCCTTCACGCACTTGCAGATTGCGTAGGCTTACAGTGCCGCCAGTAATCTCCAAGGCCCGATCAATCCGATTGGCATCGATAATGCTGGTTGCCGAGGTCACGCCCGTAATTTGAATCGTGCCATTCAAATCAAGATCGCCCGTTTGCGGACTTTCAGCACCAGTCAGGCTTAATTGATAACTGCCTGCGGCCAATTGAATCGTATCGCTAGCCGAACCAGCAGCACACGCATCAACCGCCAAATCGGTATTGGCCGCTTGAACTGCCTCGCGCAACGAACATGTGCCATTATTAGGCGTAAAATCATCAACCAACGTATTAACGGTAATTGTGGTGTGCACAGCGTGCGGTTGATTGCTATTCGCCGCCGCTGCTTGCCAACTGAGTGCCAAGCCCAAACTCCCAATCCCTATCCAACGCACAAATCGCATATCCCTACCTCACTACAACAAAATACACCAGCAGAGCATGTGGGCATAAAGTTTTATAGTTCATCTGCTTAACCAGATCCAGCAACCCTAAACCGTGGATTCACTCGATCAACGGATATCCTAGCATTGCCTAGGGCACTTGTGCGCACTATATATCTGTCTATGCAGTTGATGTACAAATATTGGCCGCACGTTGTCGGGCAGTATCCACAGGCAAGCAACAAAAAATGCCAGCCGGATCATCCAGCTGGCATGCAGGCAACGTACGAGTTTTATTTAATTGTCATGGGCAGATAAAGCGGATATTGAATTGCAGCCGCGCCAAACTCGAAGGCTCCAATATCACACCGCGCTTGATCGTCGTTATCACCATCGACAGGCCGTGGGAAATAGCGTTGATCGGTTGCGCCACAATCGCTGGAGCCTGCATCAATTGCGGGGCTGGTGGCACTCAGGCTAAAGCTACGGGTGAAGCCACCATGGAAAGCAAAGCTGCCCAGCTGGGGCTGCACTCCAAGCAGATCGCCCGTGGCTTGGGTTAGATTACAGGCTGCATCGGCATGCTCGATCAAGACATGGCCTTGGCTCAAGAACAGGCCTGAGCAATCGCGAGCCACATTGCTCGAATCGTTGCGATTGCCCGCCAACAGCGTGTTGCTGAGCTGCACGGTCGAGCTGTAGAGTGTGGTAATCCCCGGCCCATCAAATTCGACAATGCTGCCATCTTCGGGGTGTAACAAGGAGTTGGTATTCGAAACAATTGTCGAATTGCGAATAATCAAGGGATTTGGATTGTTACTATGAATAATTCCTGCGGCTAAACCATCAGCATGATTATAGGCCAGCGTGCTGGAATCGAGCAGGACTTTGCCGCGGCCAGTGCTCATCGTACCGCCATCGCCAATACAGATGTCGCGGCCAGCCATGAATTCACGCGCATCATTGCCGCTAAATTCACTGTGATCGATGGTTGCCGTGCCAGTCACAACCGCAATTGCCCCGCCTTCATTCGCCCAGTTATCGATAAAGCGCGAATTGCTCACGCTCAATGCACTACTACTATTGATTGCGCCGCCTTTGGAACAATAGAACGAGCCATTGCCACCATTGCCACGAAAGAGACTATCGGTGACGCTGGCTGAACCAGCATAAATGCGCAGCGCACTGGGCTGGTTATTGCTAAAAATACTCTTGTTGACGATGATTTGACCACGGTCAGTCGCTACAACGGCGCTAAAGTCACCGAGGCTTGAATGGTCCTCAATCGTTGATCCCGTAATCGTCAAATGCCCGGCATCGTTATAGATGGCTGAACCAGTACCGCCGCTTGAGCTGTTGAAATTTGAATTGCTAATGCTGACTGTACTTGTGTCAATGTATAGCCCTGCACCAGGCCCACTGGTCTCCAGATACACATAGCCAAGGTGGTTATCTGCGATCAAACTATTGGTGATTGTCAGATAGCCAGTCAGCGAAGCAATCCCGCCCCCAACCATATCGCCGCTAGCACTCCGCCCATTGGTCGTAATCATGCTATTGTCGATTGTCAACGAGCCTACATGATGCAAAATGCCTTGCCCATAAACTGTGAACTCTTCAGTGGTTCCTGGCCGAAACCCTTCGCGCACTTGCAGATTGCGTAAGCTCACGTCCCCACCAGTAATTTCCAAGGCTCGATCAATGCCATTCGCATCAATAATGCTGGTGGCTGAGGTCACGCCCGTAATCTGAATCGTGCCATTCAAATCAAGATCGCCCGTTTGCGGGCCATCAGCACCAGTCAGACTTAATTGATAGCTGCCTGCGGCCAGTTGAATTGTATCGCTAGCCGAACCAGCAGGACACGCATCAACTGCCAAATCGGTATTGGCCGCCTGAACTGCCTCGCGCAACGAACATGTGCCATTATTGGCGGTAAAATCGTCAACAAAAGTGTTCACGGTAATTGTCGTGTGCAATGATTGCGGCTGATTGAGGTTCGCCGCCGCCGCTTGCCAACTGAGTGCCAACCCCAAACTCCCAAGCCCTATCCAACGGAGAAAACGCATATCCCTACCTCACTACAGTTAGTACCAACCAATCTCACATGCTTGGCTCATCTATATCAGCAACAATCAATAGCTTAATGAAATCGATCCCAAAACATAGCTCATAATTCTGGTAGGCTACGTTGGCTTATGCTGAGCTGATGGTATCATCGCACGCTAAACTTGTGCGCACTATATATCTGTCTATGGAGTTAAATTGCTGATAGCGGCAAGAAAGAAAAGCGCTTGGTGATTGAGCAGATGCCACGCCAAACACGAAGGCTTCACGATCAAACAGCACGCATAAGATCAAAAGAAATGGCGTTGATTGGTTGCGCCGTCATGCTATAATGAGGCTGGTTGTGGCCCTTGCACGAGAGTTAGCATACCCACAATTATCCCAAATCCTAATAATTAATTGAATTTAATCCCCATGCTCAATCAGCAAACAGGCAATCGCATTGCTTGTTGCTTTGGCATACACATGATGATCCTGAAGCGCTAATCAAGCGCTGGATCGTTTTAGCCTCAACCAGTAAAGGAGTTGGTTGCATGACCATACGTCGCAGTTTTATAGTGGGTTCGTTATTATTAGGATTAATCGGTTGTGGCAGTCAAGCAGTCAGCACCGTATTTCCGCGGCCAACCGCTGTACCAACCAGAATTCAACAAGTGCCCGCTGATCTCGAAATAACAATTGGACGAACCATGTGTTATGGCACATGTCCAGTCTATAGCCTAACAATCGATCATACAGGCAAAGTTGGTTACGAAGGCAAAGATTTTGTCAAAGTAGTTGGTCATGCCGAAGCAACCATTAGCAACGAACAACTGCTGACGCTGATCAATGCGTTTGTTGAGCGCAACTATTGGGAGTATCTAGATTCGTATAATGAAGGCCCTGAGTGCGTAGATGGCTTCGTAACTGATAACCCAGATGTCATCACATCGATCACCATGAACGGCAAAACCAAATCAGTCCGACATTATCATGGTTGTGAAGGTTTTTCTGGCAAAGGTTGGTTATTAGAGCTGGAAAAATTGATCGATAGGACGGTCAATGTCAAACAATGGACTGACTAAATTCTGGCTCAGGAAGCAACATGAATCCAAATGCTTATCGTGATCAATTGGGATTGTATGGGTTACCAACGCAAGCAGCATTGCTATTAAGCCAATTGAATGCCCCGCCACGATTGCTAGCCCATGCAATTTTAGTTCATGATGTAGCCCAACAATTGGTTAGTGCGTTGAGGGAGAACTGGCCGAAGCTAGCGATTGATCGGGATCAGGTGGCATTTGGGGCTGCGCTACATGATATTGGCAAAATTCACTATCCTGAAGAACTCAGTAGCCCGGGCCACTTGCACGAAGCAGCGGGCCAAGCGATGTTGATTGCAGCGGGGATTGATGCTCAGCTCGCCCGTTTTTGCCTTACTCATGCAGCATGGCGCACGCAAACCCTTGCGCTCGAAGATTTGCTGGTGGCGCTTGCCGACACATGTTGGAAAGGCAAGCGCCAGCAAGCACTCGAGGAGCAGGTGCTTACCCACATTCAAGCGCACTATCCTGAGCAAGCGTGGGAAATACTGCTTTTCGTCGATGAGTTAATCGAGGGGTTGGCGGCCCAGGCTGATCAGCGCCTAGCGTGGCAAGCGCAGTTTCCAGTAGCTAGCGGTAATGGTACATGAGGTTAACCACCGCCTGATCCCCTCACCCCAACCCCTCTCCCACGTGGCGGGAGAGGGGCTTTAACGCCGTGGTTCTGCCGCACTGCGTGGTGAAAACCAGTGCTCCCCCTCGCCCGCGTTTTCGTGGACTGGCTTTCAAGGGTCGGTTGTGAAGATCCCCTCACCTCAACCCCTCTCCCACCTGGCGGGCGAGGGGCTTTAACGCCGTGGTTCGTGCAAAAATCCTTGCAAAAACGGGTGCTTCCCTCGCCCGCGTTACATGGGATCGGGGCTGTTGGCAAGGGCATACCTCCCTAATCCCCTCACCTCAACCCCCGATCCCCAACCCTATGCTCTATGCTCTATGTTCTATGCTCTATGCTCTATGCTCTCAGTTACTGCTCCAAACGGCGGCGCACCGCAGCAGCATGGGCGGTCAGGCCTTCGGCCTCAGCCAAACGCTGGGCCACAGGGCCTAAGCGTTGTAAGGCTTTTTCGTTCAAGCCGACCAACGAAATCACCTTGCGAAAGTGATCAACATTGACAGGCGAGGCGTAGCGGGCGGTTCCACCTGTCGGCATAATGTGCGATGGGCCAGCCACATAATCGCCCAAGACTTCAAATGAACGCTCGCCGATGAAAATGCCGCCAGCATTGCGCACCTTGCCAACATATTGCCAAGGATCATTCAGCAATAAGCAGAGGTGTTCGGGGCCATAAGCATTGCTCAGTTCAAACGCCACATCCAACGATGGCACAAGCACAATTCCTGAACGATTGGCCAAGGCTTGAGCCGTGATCTCCGCACGGTCTAGCTCCTCAAGTTGGCGGGCAACCGCAGCTTGCACTTTTTCGGCCAATGGCAACGATGGTGTAAGCAAAATCGCCGAAGCCAACAGATCGTGCTCTGCTTGGGCCAACAAATCGGCGGCCACTAACTCAGGGTTGGCATCAGCATCGGCAATCACCATGGTTTCGGTCGGGCCGGGCAAGGCTTCAATATCGACCGTGCCATAGACCGCTTTTTTGGCCAGCACCACAAATAAATTGCCAGGCCCAATAATTTTATCAACATGAGGTACGCTGTCGGTGCCATAGGCCATGGCTGCAATCGCCTGCGCCCCACCCAAGCGAAAAATCCGATCGACCCCAGCAATATCGGCAGCAACCAGCACGAGCGGCGAAATCTCGCCAGTAGACCGTTGTGGCGGCGAACAAACAATAATCTCGCGCACCCCAGCAACCTTGGCCGGAATCACGCCCATCAACAGCGATGAAGGCAACGGTGCAGTGCCCCCAGGCGCATAGGCTCCAATCCGATCAAGCGGCAACACAATTTGGCCAAGCGCCCCTTCATCGCTCCAATCGACCCAACTTTGGCGGGTTTGTTTGCGGTGAAAGCGCTCAATTTCGGCGGCAGAAACCCGCAAGGCCTCGATCAACAATGGATCAACCAAGGCATACGCAGCTTCGATTGCCAAACGATCAACCTCAAACTCGTTGATAGCCACACCTTCGATGGTGCTGCTCCAATGCTGCAAGGCTGCATCGCCATCGCGGCGCACACTGGCCAAAATCTGGTCGACCGCTGCGGCTGGAGTTGTGCCAGCACCAAACATACTATCGAGGCTTTGTTGCAAACGCTCAGGAATTTCGACCGTATCGAAGGCCACTCGCGCTAATGGCCCTTGTTTGGCCAACGCAAGATCGGTATAAAGCTTAATCGGCATAACGGCTCCATCTATCCAAGGTCAAGGCCCTAGCATGCTACCAAATTCAGGCTTGAGCGCAAATGCCCAATTCGGCCCACGCCTTGAACCACGCAGGTTTGGGCTATAATGCCAGCATGGCAATTGCAATGTTGGCAACCAAACTGATGATTCCAAACCCGCGGACGAGCGTCGTTAATCGCAGCCAGCTACTGGCGCGGCTTCAACGCGGCCTTGATCGGCGGGTGACCTTGGTTGCAGCGCCAGCAGGCTTTGGCAAAACAACCTTGCTGAGCACATGGCTGAATCAAACTAGCCATGCCAAAGCGTGGCTAACCCTCGATCAGCGCGATAATGATCCGTTGCGCTGGCTGAGCTATCTGGTGGCAGCGTTGCAAACGATTGAGCCAACGCTTGGCCAAAGCGTGCAGCAAGCACTCCAAGCAGCCCAACCAGCCCCAAGCGAGCAACTGCTGGTTAGCTTAATCAATGAGATTCATCGAATCAAGCAACCAATGCTGCTACTGCTCGATGATTATCATGTGATTGAAAATCAAGCAGTTGACGATATGCTCAATTTTTTGTTGGAGCATATGCCCAACTCGATGCATCTTGTGGTGGCAACCCGCGAAGACCCACAAATCCCCTTGGCCCGTTTACGCGCCCGCGGCCAATTGAACGAATTGCGGGTTAGCGATTTACGCTTCAATTTGGCTGAAAGTAGCGAATTTCTCACCACCGTCATGGGCTTGCACTTACCCGATCAGGCGATTGCCAAGCTCGAAACCCGGACCGAAGGCTGGGTTGCTGGGCTACAACTTGCGGCGCTCTCACTCCAAGGCCAGCACGATCCAAGCAGCTTTATCGAAACATTTAGCGGCCAGCATCACTTTATTTTAGATTATTTGCTCAGCGAAGTGCTGCACCAGCAAACGCCAGCGATCCAAGCCTTTTTGCTGCAAACCTCGATTCTTGAACGCATGACTGGGCCGTTGTGCAATGCAGTTTTGAACCAAACCAACAGTCAAGCCATCCTTACCCAAATCGATCAGGCGAATTTATTTATTGTGGCGCTCGATCAGCAACGCGCTTGGTATCGCTATCATCAGCTATTTAGCGATTTACTCCGCCAGCGTTTGGCCCAACAAATCACTCAGCCAGAGCTTGCGGCCCTGCATCAACGGGCCAGCCTTTGGTATCAACAGCACGATTTGCTGCTCGAAGCCTTTCAGCATGCCACGCTGGGCCACGATTATCAACGCGCCGAGCAATTGATGCTCCAAATGCCGCTGCACGCCAATGGTTTTGTCTCGGCGATGCTCAATTGGCTGGCGAGTTTGCCCAGCACAGTGCTTGATCAACAACCTTCGTTGTGGGTGCGCTATGCGGCAATTTTGCTGGTGCTAGGCCAAACCAGCGGCGTTGAAGCAAAATTGCAAGCAGCAGAACGTGGCTTACAGCAACAGCCCGATAATGAACACACCCGGGATTTAATTGGCCAAATTGCCGCCGCGCGCACAACCATCGCCTTAACCCAATATCAAATTGAGACGATTATCGCCCAAGCGCAACGGGCTTTTGCCTATTTGCATCCCCAGAATTTGCCATTTCGGGCGACGACCAATTGGGCTTTGGCCTATGCCTATCAAGTGCGCGGCGAACGCCAGAACACGAACATTGCCCTGAGCCAAGCAATCGAACTGAGCCAACAAGCCAATGATACGTTTACCCTGATTTTGGCTTTAATCGGCATGGGCCAACTGCAAGAGAGCAACCTAGAGCTGTATCGGGCCGCCGCAACCTATCGTCATGTGCTGCAATTGGCGGGCGAGCAGCCGCAGCAAATCATCTACGAGGCCCAACTTGGCTTGGCACGAATTTCCTATCAATGGAACGATTTGGCCGCCGCCGAGCAGCATGCCCAGCAAAGCCTGCACCTTGCGCTGCAATACGAGCAAGGCATCGATCGCTTTATTTTGTGCGAATTGATGTTGTCCCAAATTAAGCTGGCCCACAACGATCTGGCGGGAGCCAAACGGCTGCTTGAGCAAACTGAACAATTGGCGCGCCAGCATAATTTTGTGCAACGCTTTGCTGAAATTGCCCATGTGCGAATTCAATTGCTCTTGCGCGAAGCCAAATTGAGCAACGCCAAGCAACTTGCCACCAGCCATCAACTCGCATTTTGCCAAGCCCAGATTGCCTTGGCCCAAGCTCAGCCAGCAGCGGCAATTACCATCCTAACGCTGCTCCAGCAGCAATCCCAAGCCAACAATTGGCCCGACCAGTTGGTGCAAGCTTGCTGCTTGTTGGCGCTAGCCTATGCCGCCCAAGGCCAAAACGCACAGGCAATCGAATGGCTCCAACAAGCGCTACCATTGGCAGAGGCCAATCAATTAATCCGCAGCTTGCTTGATTATGGCCCTGTAATGCAGCAACTTTTGCATACGGCCCAAGCCCATGGCCTGCACTCGTCACTGATTGATCAAGCACTCCCCATGTTTAACCATAATTCCTCAATTAAACCCCAAGCAAAGCTGGTCGAGCGGCTGAGCGAGCGCGAAATCGAGGTGCTACAACAGATTGCCGCAGGCTCCACCGACCGCGAAATTGGCGAGCGGCTATATCTGTCGATCTACACGGTAAAAGTGCATGCCCGTAATATTTATGCCAAACTTGAGGTCACGAATCGCACCCAAGCTGTTGCCCGTGCCCGCAGCCTCGGCATCTTGCCCCAAACCTAAAATCCACAGCCAAATGAAAATCCAGCCTACCTCGCCGAATAACTCGTTTGAGGTATGACAGGCTGCGCCCCAACTTGTATCCTGCTCACAGATCGAACACGACGCATAGTTCAAAGCAGGAAGGTATGGCAAATTCATCGCCGCATTATCAGATTCAGATCAAAGGCCAGCTTGACCCAGGTTGGGCTGAATGGTTCGATGATTTAGCCATCAGCCATACGCCGCAAGGCGATACGCTGCTAACTGGCCCAATCGTTGATCAAGCAGCCTTATATCGGGTTTTGCGCAAAATTCGCGATTCAGGCTTGAGTTTGATTGCAGTCGTGCCACTTGAGCAACCAATTAGCATTTCACAAGGAGCAAGCACCATGGCCAACCAACGCCGCCACGCCATTCTCATTGGGATCTTTTTTATCTTGGCAGCAGTCAGCTCGATTCTTGGTTTACTCTGGTATGCGCCGTTGCTAACCGAAAGCGATTATTTGCGCACCGGCGCAGCCAATGCCAACCAAATTGTGTTTGCAGCGCTGATGGAACTGGTTCTCGTGACGACCGCCGTTGGCACAGCCGTCACGATGTTTCCAATCTTACGTCAATATAGCGAACGCATTGCCTTGGCGCATTTGTGTTTTCGCTTCCTCGAAGCAGTGGTGATTACGATTGGAATTGTGGGCATGTTGGCCTTGCTCTCAATCAGCCGCGAATTTAGCAATGCAGCCGCAGCCGATGAGCAAAGCTATCGCGTGGTTGGCACAGCGTTAATCGCCATCCACGATTGGACATTTATGCTTGGGCCAAATTTCATGCTTGGGTTAAACACAATTATGTATAGCTACATTTTCTTTCAAACCCGCCAGATTCCACGGCCAATCGCCACGCTGGGCTTGGTTGGTTCAAGCCTCATTTTTCTTGCATCCCTGTTGGAAATGTTTGGAATTATCGAGCAACTTTCGACTTGGGGCGCACTCTTGGCAATTCCAGTTGCACTTACCGAAATGAGTTTGGCAATTTGGTTGATTACCAAGGGCTTCAAACCCAACGCAAATGCAGCAAAAACCAACTCAAGCCAGCAACTCGTCAATAGCAGCCCAATCTAAGCATTTGCGAGAAACGGTATAGTGGTTCATTGGATTGCCAATCGGGTTCCCTCACCCCCCAGCCCCCTCGCCCACTAGACGCGGGCGAGGGGGGCACTCGTTTTTACCAAGGATTTTTCCATGAACCACGGCGTTAAAGCCCCTCGCCCGTTGGACGGGAGAGGGGTTGGGGTGAGGGGATCAGGCCGTGGTTAACCTGATGAACCACTACAATT
Source organism: Herpetosiphon giganteus (assembly GCF_016907925.1). Lineage (GTDB taxonomy): Bacteria > Chloroflexota > Chloroflexia > Chloroflexales > Herpetosiphonaceae > Herpetosiphon > Herpetosiphon giganteus. The sequence goes on from NZ_JAFBCZ010000026.1 coordinate 42,156, forward strand.
CGGCAGAAACGGTACTAGCGCACTACCCACTTAATCGCTCTTGCATACAGCCGCAAAACTCTGTATGCTTAGAGCGATTCTCCCCTTCCAACCGCAAAGGTAGGTGCGCAATGTCGCAACCCACAGAGCAAGAACTGGTTACCAAACGGCTCAAAACTACGGTCTATTGGTTGCTCGGCGGCTCCCTGATCTCATTATTTCTGTATCTGTTTATGGGCGATTTGGTTGCGGTTGCCAGCTTTACCGTTACCAGTGGGTTGTTAGCCACGGCATTTTGGCTCATCCAACGCCAATACAATCAGCCAGCAGTGGTCTTGATGAACATGGCAGCCTTGAGTTTGGTAATTGTTGGCTCGTTTCGCTTTTTCACCTTGCTCTCAATCGCCACCGTGACGATTATTTCAATTGTGCTGGTGCTGCCGTTTGTTGATAGTAAGCGCTTGCTCGGAATTTGCGGTTTGGCATGGGTCGTCAGCATCGTCAGCATCACCAATCGCCTGCGAATCGATCAAGTTGCTGGCTCTGAGATGCCAGTTCGCGTCATTCTCAACTCGCTCTCGATTTTGATCATTATGGGCTTGCTTTGGCAAATTCACCGCCAATTGACCACTAGCCTCCAAGCCAGCAACAGCGCCAACCAAGCCTTGCGCGCCAGCCAACAATCGCTTGAACAGCAAATTGAGCAACGCACCTCAGCCTTACAACGGGCCTTGCGCGATGTCCAAGCCCAAGCAGATAGCCAAGCGGTGTTGGCTCAACAGTTGGCCGAACAACAAACCACCATTCGCAACCTCAGCGTGCCAATTTTGCCAATCACCCAACATAGCTTGGTCGTGCCCTTGGTTGGGGCCTTGGATGCAGAGCGCTTGAGCACCTTGGTTGAGCAAATTTTGGCCAATCTCAAAAGCCAACGCACCCGCAACTTGATTCTTGATATTACTGGCGTGCCAACCTTGGATCGTGATGCAGGCCGAACGTTGCTCAAAGTGAGCAATGCAGCCCGCTTGTTAGGAGCAAGCACGACCCTGATCGGCGTGCGGCCCGATGTGGCCGAAATGCTGGTGAGCATCGGGCTGGATTTGCGCTCAATTCGCAGCGAAAAAGATTTGCAAAGCGTGGTGTATAGCCTCGTGCAAACATCCTAATATCTGCTATGATCGCACCAATTCAGCCAGTTCACAAGGATTTTGTATGTTGCTCGTTGCTAGCTACCTTGCCCAAAGCACCATCCATGGCATCGGCGTATTTACGGCCAATTTTATTCCCGCCAACACCATTATTTGGGAGTTCAATCCAGCAGTCGATTGGCGCATGAGCGCCGACGACGTTACGGCCTTTCCTGAACCCTACCGGAGTGCATTCACTGCCTATATGTATGTTGATGATGAGGGTTATTATGTTTTGTGCGGTGATAATGCGCGCTATTTCAATCATTCAGCAACGCCCAATTGCGATGATGCAGGAGCCTACACCCGCACCGTGCGCGATATTCAAGCAGGCGAAGAATTGACCTGCGATTATTTTGTGTTCGATGAAATTACCCGCCAGCACGGGCTTGAGGTCAGTAGTTTTGTTCGGGTCGAGTAATCTACCAAGCTGCCTGATGCCGCAGGCAGCTTTCAGTTAGCGTAGCGCCAAACCGCGCCGCACACCCACCAAATAGATCCCAAAGAGCAGCACCATCACACTATCGATAGCAATGGCGATGCCTGCTTGTTGGCCTAGATAGCGCGAACCTTGGGCCAAAACCAAGCCGATAAATACCAACTTGCTGCTCCCAGCAATCAGCAAAATCAACGGACGCTGAGCCACATTCCAAGCCCCATACAACAATAAAATCCCAATTAGCGTAATCAGCGCACCCCAATTCCGCACCACAACTTCGACCAATGGCCCACTCATGGTCTCGCCAAAGTTCGATTGCAAAGCCGATTGGGGATTAATCGCTGCCATGATCATTGAACATGTCAATAATCCAGAAACCAGCATAATCCACTTCATGTTGTGCATAATCCAGCGCATAAGACCTCACACAGCTAAACAAATAGGTGGTTATGATAGCATGGTTTAGCGTAGCGCTTAACAAACTTAACTACTTATTTTGAGCCAAATGGGCACATTCGAGCAAGCTTTTGACGACGTTATGGAAGAATGGTCTTATTGATCGCTAGCACTTGGTCTGTTGCGCTATCAATCAATTGCAATGTTAATGGAGTATTTTGTGTCATAGCTGCTTGTTGCACCTGAACAATCGAAACTGGTGAATGGGTTCCGCCTTCAGTAAACGTATCAGGGGCAGGAACTGAAATATCAGCATAAACAAAAAGCGTCGTAGCTTCAAGCGTTATGGTACGAATAACAATCGCCTCGCCACCCTGCGAGCGCAGCCCAAGGAAACAGGCCAGCAGCAGCATATTTGGTTGCTGCTTGGCTTGAATTTCCCCGCGCACTTGCGAATTAACCATTGCCTCTAATGAATCATCAGCCGTATCAACTGGCTCCAACAGACACATGGGCGTAGATTGAGCATATTGGCCAGCAAAAGTACCTTCCCAATTGCTAAAATCAATCACGCTACTGAAGGTGATCGGCGTAGCTTTGGGTGTTGCTGAACCACAACTAACCATGCTCATCAATAACCACAAGTAACAAAACCTGGCTAGCATAGCAAATCAAACCTTCTAGTTAACCAACAAACGCCCGCCGGAGCACTCTCCAGCGGGCGTTACGATCACCATTACAATCTAGAATTAGCCGCGTTTTTCGACTGGGACGAAATCGCGGGCATCGTAGCCAGTGTAGATCTGGCGGGGACGCGCAATCGAGGTTTCCTTGTCGTTGTGCATTTCATCCCATTGGGCCAACCAACCCACCGTGCGTGGGATGGCAAACAACACCGGGAACATATCGACAGGGAATTTCATTGCTTGGTAGATAATGCCCGTGTAGAAATCGACATTGGGATAGAGTTTGCGTGAAACGAAATATTCATCTTCCAGCGCAATCTTTTCAAGTTCCAAGGCAATGTCGATCATTGGGTTGCGCCCAACGACTTCAAACACATCGTAGGCCAGCTTCTTAACGATTGCAGCGCGGGGATCGTAGTTCTTGTAGACGCGGTGGCCGAAGCCCATCAACAAGACTTCACGATTCTTGACGCGGCGAATGTAATCGGAGACATTGCTGGCGGAACCGATTTCTTGCAACATGCGCAGCACTTGCTCGTTTGCGCCACCATGCAGCGGGCCATACAACGCAGCAGCAGCAGCAGCCATCGCCGAATAAGGATCGACGTTTGAGCTACCAACCGAGCGCATTGCATTCGTGCCACAGTTTTGCTCATGGTCGGCATGCAAAATAAACAAGACATCCAAGGCTTTTTCCATAATTGGATCTGGTTGATAGGGATCGGCCTTTTGGAACATCATCTTCAAGAAGTTGCCAGTATAGCTCAGCGAGTTATCGGGGTAGACATAGGGCAAGCCCATGCGTTTGCGATACGCATACGCCGAGATTGTGGTTACTTTGGCAATCAAACGGGCAATTTGCAAGCGGCGGGTTGCTGGGTCTTTGATGTTTTTAGCTTGAGGATAGAAGGTTGACATCGCGCTCAGCGTGCTAATCAACATCCCCATTGGGTGGGCATCAAAGTGGAAACCATCCATCAACTTTTTGATATTTTCGTGGACCATCGTGCGGTGAGTAATTTCATGCACCCAGCCATCAAGTTGTGGTTTGGTTGGCAATTCGCCGTTAAGAATCAAGTAGGCGGTTTCGAGGTAGCTGCTACTATCGGCCAATTGCTCAATTGGGTAGCCGCGGTAGCGGAGAATCCCAGCGTCGCCGTCGATATAGGTAATTGCGCTACGGCATGATGAGGTGTTATTGAAGCCTGGATCGTGAGTCATAAGCCCAAAATCTTCAGCATCGGCTTTAATCTGACGTAAGTCGAGGGCGCGGATGGTGCCATCGACGATGGGCAATTCGTAAGTTTTCCCAGTACGATTATCGGTGATCGTCAAGCTGTTAGTCACCAGCGACCTCCTAAAAGCTTAGAACAAAGCTGAGGCGACATTGCCTCAAAAATTCTGATTGGTGTGTCATTGTAACATAAGCTGCCCAACATTCGTTGCTAAAATAGGCCTTTATGACGCACCATGTTGGCACACTGCGTTAGATTATAGGTTTGGGATGTTCGACCAACTCGGTTAACACGCCATGCAGGGCTTTTGGGTGCAGAAAGGCAATCCGAGTTCCATGAATGCCAGGTCGTGCTTCACGATCAATCAAGCGCACACCTTGGGCTTGCAAGCGCTCCAAAACATGGTCAATATGCTCAACTGTATAAGCAATATGATGAATGCCCTCGCCACGTTCTGCCAAAAATTTAGCAAACGCCGCTTCTGGGCTGGTTGGGGCAATTAATTCCAATAATGTACCACCCACGTTGCCAACCGCCACCCGCATATGGCGTTCGGGCATTTCGATAATTTCCCATTGATCGAGCGCCAAGTGATCCCGATAGCTGGCAATTGCTTGCTCCAAATCGTGCACCGCCAAACCAAGATGATCAACCTTCGTGAGCAATTGCTCCATTGCAGCCTCACAAGCACATTCCAAAATCAGTCTTTTTAAGTGTACCGCCACCCCGATCAAACGTAAAGGCAAGGGGCGAAGGATGAAGGATGAAGGCAGAAATCAAAATGATCAGGCTATGGGCTGGTGGCTTTGTGTACTAGTTCATTCGGTTAACCACGGCTTGATCCCCTCACCCCAACCCCTCGCCCACGTGGCGGGCAAGGGGCTTTAACGCCGTGGTTCTTGCGCAATACGTCGGTAAAAACCAGTGCTCCCCCTCGCCCGCGTTCAGTGGGCGAGGGGGTTGGGGGGTGAGGGCATGCCATTGGTTGCCAACCTAATGAGCTAGTACACATAGAGCATAGAGCATAGAACATAGAACATAGAGCATAGAACATAAAAGTCAGAAATCAAAAGTCAAAAGTCAAAATGATCAGGCTATGGGCTGGTGGCTTTGGACTATCGGAATGAATAATCTGTGCAATCTGTGCAATCTGTGGCCAAAGAAATTAATCTTCGCGTTCTTCGCGGTTCCCTCAACCTGCCCCCAACAACTGATCCCTGACCGCTTCATTGCCTCTTGACAACCGTCTGCGCGGACGGTATAGTACCGTCTAGGTAGACGGTATGGAGTATTCTATGACCAAAAAAGACCCGCAGGCAACCAAAGCCAAGCTTTTACATGCCACGGTTGCAGTGATTATGGCTGATGGTGCGGCCAATTTGACCCTTGAAGCAGTTGCCAAAGCAGCGCAGGTGAGCAAAGGTGGCTTGCTGCATCATTTTCCCACCAAAGAGGCGTTATTTTATGGCTTGCTTGAGTTAGGCAAACAAGCGTGGGAGACATGCTTGGCTGCTGAATTAAGCAAAGAAGCAAGCGATCAACTGGGCTATTGGCATCGTGCCTATATTCATGCCAGCTTTAACCAATCGCCTGAAGATATTCAAATCTTGCATGCTATGCGGCGGGTTGTCTCAATCTATCCCAGTTTATTTGAGGCTTGGCGCGAAGCCTACGCCCAACCAATTTTGATTCCTGCTGACGATCGGCTAGCGTTAGGCCGTTCATTAACGATTCAACTGGCCTGTGATGCGCTGTGGTTTAGCGAATTGATTGGTTTGCCAACCATGCCCTCAGCCACTCAACAGGCCCTTTACAGCGAATTATTGAGGTTAACTTATGAGCATTGATTCGCTCACATCAAATAATCCAACCGAAGATTGGTCGCACATTAATTGGAAGCCGCGCTTTTTTGCGGTTTGGCTGGGCCAAGCTAGCTCCTTGGTTGGCAGCGCCCTCACCCAGTTTGTGCTGATCTGGTGGATCACCCAAACCGTTGGCTCGGCTCAATCGCTGGCAATCGCTGGCATGATGGCGCTGCTGCCGCAAGCAGTCTTTGGGCCAATCGGCGGTATTATCGCCGACCGCTGGAATCGACGCTTCATTATGATTAGCAGCGATTTAATCTCAGCGCTCAGTATGGTTGTTTTGATTGTGCTGTTTGCCACTGATCAGATTCAGCTGTGGCATATTTATACCTTGATGTTTCTGCGCAGCACGATGCAGGCTTTTCAAAGCCCTGCTGCAACCGCAAGCACCAGCCAACTTGTGCCAGCCGATTGGCTAACTCGCGCCGCTGGCATGAACCAGATGATCTATGGCTTGATGAGCGTGGCCGCTGCACCACTTGGGGCCTTGGCGATGAGTGTTTTTTCGCTCGAAGGCGCATTGATGATCGATGTGGTCACGGCGCTACTCGCAATCACACCATTGTTGTTCTATAAAATCCCTCAAACCATGCAAACCAGCGAAGAGCAAGTGAGCATGTGGCAAGATTTCCGCAGCGGCCTCGCCATGGTTATGAGCAATCGCGGCTTAGTGCTGCTGTATGGCGTTACCTTATTGATGGTTGCGGTCTTAATTCCAGGTTTCGTGCTCACTCCGCTGTTAATTCAGCAAGAATTTGGTGGTGGTGTTGAACGGGTTGCCTTGATGGAAGGAGTAGGCGGCCTGGGTATGATCATTGGCGGCGTGATGATTAGCCTCATTCAGTTTCCAATGCGCCGAATTGTGTTGGTGCTAGTGATGTTTGCGCTTTCGTCGGCCATGGTTGGCTTCACTGGGATGGTGCCAGGCCCACTTTTTTGGATAGCGGTTGTGCTGTGGTTTATCAGCGGCGTAACCTATACAATTGGCAATGCGCCAATTATCGCCATCATTCAAACAATTGTTCCCAACCAACTGCAAGGCCGCGTGCTCTCGCTCTATTCAACCATGATTGGGCTGGCAGGGCCAATCGCTTTGATTTTTGTCGGGCCGCTCAGCGAATTAATCGGCATTCGCATGATTTTTATTGCAGGAGGTTTTCTGGCAACGCTCGTGTGTATGCTCGGATTTTTATCACCCAACATTTTGCGCATTGAGCAAAAACCGGTTCAGGTCGAGCAACATTAATGGTCAAGCGGCTTCCATGAATTGCATGGAAGCCGCTTAATTATTTGCGCTTAATCACATGGCTCAGATAAAGGATACGACTCAGAATAGGCCGCTAAAAGGTCAGGATCACGCCAAACCTGATCAAATAGCGCATTAATTTGTTGCACATCGTCAATCAATTGCAGCAAAAAATCATTATTAAACGCAAAATCGCCAGCAGCTTCAATGCTCACATGATCAACTGAATTCAACGCATAGACTACCTGAATATCGCCACTTCTGCCCTGTACTTGAAGCTTCAAGCGAAAATTATTAACTTCCATATAGGCAAAATCGCTGTTCAATTCTGCATCATGGGTGCGCAGTGTCAGCCACGGCCTAAGCTGTTCAGCAAAGCGCTTAAGGGTTGCGCGATTAAACCAACAATCAAAATGATCAACCTGAAGCCAACGATCCTTGATCCGAATGTGCACCAAGACGCGTTGCTCACGCAGATCAAGCTCAACAAAATGCAAGCCGAGCCGCTGCGTAGTACCCAAACCAATGATTAATGGTTTAATCTCCATTCCTTTTTCCTCCAAATCTATACGCCGATTAATGAACAGCTTGCTTGGAATATTAATTCATATTTTATTTTGCCAACATTAGACTAGGTATGCTAAACTAGCGATCAATACAATTATGGGGCTGCCCGATTCTTCCCCACGGGCATATGCATGGATACAATCGAATTCATCCACCTCCAACCTTCCGACGAGATCGAAATCATTATCAACGGAATCCCACTACTCACCCATGTTGCCAACATCGAACAACATTCGCTCGATCCTCAAGACCCAGATCAAAAAGCTGGCGATCATATCAATATTCATATTGATGATCTGGAGCAATTGAATCCCCAAAGAGGATATTTATTATGTCATGCTACTATACCACTTCTGATCTGTTCATGTGGGTGGTGTGGTAATCCATCAATTATGAGCCATATGACCGTCACAAACGAGTTAGTTATTTGGCATAATTTTGATGATAATCAGAACAGGCGGCCCTATCCATGGGTATATACTGGGCTTGGCCCATTTACCTTTGATCGGCAGCAATACACTAGAGCGTGGCAACAAGCGGCCCAAGCGATCTTTTCAAACGTGATCGGATCCGATTTATTCTATGATGGTGGGTATTATGGGTGGGCGCTTCGCATTAACAATAATCATACGGCGCTGCCTAGTGCTGGCCAAGCAATTAGCCTGAATTATGCAAACACGACTGGCGAATTTCGTTGTGTTGATCGCTATCAGGAACATCGCTGGCGGCTTGATTTCATGCGTGAGCATGGGTATTTAGCTCGCGAAGGTGCTAGCCATTACGAACGAATCCTCCTTGCTCACGATTCAACCATTTTTGCGCAGTGGTTTGGCGCAAAACTTGATGATTATGTGCAATTATGGCAAAATTCGCGCTTGCACACCAAGCTTTTCAATCCAGGTCAATGGGATGTTGCCCAAGCCTATATCATCACCTTACCAATCGCGTTGAGTGTACTTGTTCCTCAGCAAAGCTACCAAGTTGTAGAAGCCATCGATTTAACTATCGAACGCTATCAGCGCTTGCTTCAATGATGTAAATCGGCCTGAAGGATTGCCTGTTCACGGAGCCGTTTAAGCATTGTAACAAACGGGTGGTCATTACCGTTAATATTCAGTGGCAAAGCATATTGTTGGAGAAGCTCGGGTTTAATCAACCAAGGCTGAGGATGCACAAGCCACGAAAGACCAGCGTTGGCCTCTAACCATTGCGATAGGCGTTTTTCGCCTGCACCAAAAGCTACATACTTGCTCGGGCCATAAGTAGCCAACTTTAGATTAAGCTGTTCGCTGAGCAGGCAACCTAAACTCAAGCGCAAGGTTGAACTATTCGCCCGACCAAGCATATGGTCGCGCAACCGTTTGCGCAGATTTTGGCGCGAAGTAGGGTTATTCCTAGCAGGCGAGATTCCCAGATAGAGCAATGTCCAGCCATCAACTTGTAAACAGCCTACACTTGGAACTTGCGGCGGAATCGTTTTAAACCACCAGCCATAGATCCCAGGCTCAACTGGAATAAGCTCAGGCGTAGCTAAAAAGTTAACCACAGGCAAAATCTTTTTTGGTTGTAGTAGCTGCTCAACAGCTTGATGATCCATCTTAACTCGCTTCTCTAGGTGGAACTTATCTTTTTCAGCAACACACAATTTAGGTACTTTCCCTCACCCCAACCCCTCTCCCGTCCAACGGGAGAGGGGCTTTAAATCCATGGTTCTTAGCAATTCGTCGGTTAAAACTTCTGCTCCCCCTCGCTCGCGTGCAGTGGGAGAGGGGGTTGGGGGGGTGAGGGAAACACGCCTGTCAATTCAACGAAAACTATTCCTCGCTCTTTTTCTTGAAATCGACGAAGCGATAGCCAACCCCACGCTCGGTCAAAATATAATGCGGGTTGGCTGGATCTTGCTCGATTTTTTGGCGCAAGTAGGTCACGTACAAGCGCAAATAATGGCTTTCATCACGATATTCCGGCCCCCAAACTTTGGCAAGCAAGGTTTCGTGGGGCATTACAAAGCCAGCATTTTGCACCAGATGATAGAGCAAACGATATTCGGTTGGGCGCAGGCTAATTCGTTCGCCATTGACCAACACTTCACGCCGATCAAAATCGACTGTCAAGCGATCATCGATTTTGGTAGTTGAAACTGCTTGAGTTGGAGTCACATAATGGCGACGCAACACGGCCCGCAAGCGGCTCACCAACTCGCGATGGCTAAACGGCTTGCCAATGTAATCATCAGCGCCAAGCTCCAAACCACGAATCCGATCATCTTCTTCGTCTTTGGCAGTGAGGAAAATCACCGGAATTGCAGAAAACTCACGTAAGCGGCGCAAGGTTTCGTAGCCATCCAAGCCAGGCATCATAATATCCAACAGCACAGCGTCGGGCATATCTTCGCGCACTTTTTCAAGCGCTTTGCGGCCATTTTCGGCGCTAATCACGCGGCAACCCTCGGCTTCGAGATTTACGCGCATAAATGTGACCAGCCGTGGTTCGTCATCAACCACCAGAATGAGCTTATCGCGTAGCTCAACATTGAATGTATCCACAACAGACTCCTTCTGTAGGCGAATGTTTAAAGGCAATACTTAATCAATAATTGCAAACATCAGCCCACCTTCGGCAACCAACGTGCCATCAACTGTGGCTTTGGCTTGGCCCTTACCAATGCGGCGGCGCATTTTATCGAGGCTTACTTCTAATTTCAGTGTATCACCAGGTGTAACCGGGCGCTTAAAGCGAAAATCGTCGATGCCAGCAAACATCACAATTTTGCCTGCATACTCTGGCTGGCGCAAAATGATAAATGCCCCGACCTGCGCCAAAGCTTCAACAATCAATACGCCAGGCATCACAGGCCGCCCGGGAAAGTGGCCAACAAAGAACTGCTCGTTCATGGTGACGTTTTTTAGACCAACCGCGCGCACGCCATCCTCAAGCTCTAAAATGCGGTCGATCAACAGAAACGGCGGGCGGTGGGGCAGGATGGCCAAAATATCCTCAATATTAAACATCGCAACACTCCTAGCGGCTTTCAAAACCTCTCACAAAGCTCTCAGATAGCCTAGCCTCTAGTGTAACCGAGCCTAAAGCCAGCGGCAAATCCGTTGACGCTGCTATGGTTTTCGGGTATGCTTTGGCTACGCGATAACTTTCACAAACACCGAATTTATGTAGGAAGCGTGCTATGACGCACACATTAAAACAATTGGAAATCCCAAGCACGTTACGCAATGATCTGCAGGCCGTCGAAGATCGCATTATGCATCGGGTCGAATCCCAATCGGCGCTGATCACGGCTGCTGGTCAACACCTTGTTAGCTCTGGTGGTAAGCGTTTGCGGGCCATGATGGTTCTGCTTGCTTCACAATTAGGCCAGTACCGCTTGAGCGATAGCTTGCATGCAGCAACCGCCGTTGAGTTGATTCATGCAGCGAGTTTGGTTCACGACGATCTAGTCGATGATGCCGACCGCCGCCGGGGCAAAGTTACCGTCCATGCCAAATGGGATCAGGGCGTAGCATTGATGGTTGGGGATTACCTGTTTGCGGTTGCTGCTGGCGAAATGGCGCTAGCTCCCGACCCACGGGTGATTCAGATTTTCGCTGAATCGGTTATGACGATTTCAGCCTCTGAATTGCACCCCGTCATGGCGACGCTGCCCACAGCCACAGCCCTTGAACAATATTATGCCAAAATTGGCGGCAAAACCGCAGCCTTGTTTGAAGCTGCTGCCGCAGCTGGCATGGTTTGTGGCGGTGGTAGCCCAGAAGAAATTGAGGCTGCTGCCCGCTATGGCTATGATATTGGCTTAGCCTTCCAAATTGTTGATGATATTCTCGATTTCGTCAGCACCGAGGAAACGCTTGGCAAGCCTGCTGGCAACGATTTGCGCGAAGGCACCATTACTTTGCCATTAATCTTGGCAGTCAAGGATCATCACGAACATCCCTTAGTCAATTTGCTTGATCAATACGAGCAGCTGAGCGATGACCAAGTTGAGCAAGCAATTAGCCAAGTTAAGCAGCTTGGTGGCATCGAGCAAGCTATCGCCGAAGCGCGCAGCATTACCCAACGCGGCCTCGCAGCCCTCGATATTTTCCCGCCATCAGCAGCCAAAGAGCTATTGCGCGAAATCTCAGAGTATGTACTCGACCGCCATTTCTAAACTGCGCTAGCTTAATTGGCTAGGGGTTTCTATTTTAAAAACCACCATTTTAGATGCTTCGTTGGGCTTCTACACACCACCAATTGCCCTTTAGGGGGTGCAGGGGGATGAAAACCCTCCTGCGTTCCCCGCCTTGAGGCGGGGCGGAGGGGTGGTGATCAATATCAACTTAAGCAACCCAAATCCATTAATTCAGACCCTGTTGCAATGCAGCAGGGTTTTCTCGTTTAATACAATCTCATGATCATTACTCAAGGAAATAATGATGACAATCGTTCATTTAGCCCCAGTTACCAGCGAAAATTGGCAGGCATGTTGCGAGTTGAGCTTGCCTGCTGAGCAACAAGATTTTGTCGCCTCCAACCTTTATTCAATCGCCGAGGCTCAGTTTTACCCAACGATGCATGTGCGGGCGATTATGACCCAAGCAGATACATTGGTTGGCTTGGCAGTGTATGGCCTTAGCCCAAACACCGATCAATATCGCGTCGCCCGATTGATGATCGATCAGGCCTTTCAAGGCCAAGGCTATGGCCGCGCCGCAATGCAGGCGATTTTGGCCGAGGCAGCAGCGTTGGGCACGATCGATCAGGTCTGGCTAAGCTATCGCGAGCACAACCATGCAGCCCGTTATTTGTATCAATCGCTTGGCTTTCAGGAGCAATCGTGTGATGCGAATGGCCGCATTGTGGCAATGTATTCACTAGCAACCCATAATTAAAGAGCAGCAAGCAGCCAATTGTAGCGGCATAGCGCTTGCTTAATGCCAGCCCAAGCGCACATATCAGGAGCACGCAAACCATGGATTTGAATAGTGGCTATCCGTTTTGGGCCGTTAAAAATGGCTTGTTAAGCACGTATCCTCGTCTACAACAGGATCTCAATTGCGAAGTGGTGGTGATCGGTGGCGGCATTAGCGGCGCGCTGATCGCCCATTATCTGACTGAGGCCAATATCGAAACCGTTGTGCTTGAAAAACGCGAGATTGCTGGCGGCAGCACCAGCGCCAGCACGGCCTTGTTGCAATATGAAATTGATACGCCACTAACCGAATTAGTTAAGTTGGTGGGCGAGCAAAACGCCGTTCGCGCCTATCAACTTTGTCGCGACGCGATTGATAAGGTCTCTGAGGTTGCGCAGAATGTCGGTGTAGCAGACCATTTTTCATATAAGACAAGTTTATATCTTGCTAGTAGTCGGTGGCATGTCAAACAATTACGCCAAGAATATGAACTGCGCAAAGCTAACGGTTTTAATTTGGATTTTTTGGAAAAAGGCGCGATTAGCGAACGCTTTAGTTTTAGCGCTCCCGCAGCCTTATATTCCTACAATGCAGGCGAAGTTGATGCTTTTCAGCTGGCCCACGGCTTATTCAAGCATGCTGCCCAACGTGGCGCACAAATTTTCGATCGCACGAGTGCCAAGGAATGGCAGGCCGATAGTGCTGGCGTGACCGTGACGACTGATACAGGCTGTCGGATTCATGCCAAATATCTGATTTTGGCGGCTGGCTACGAAGCCCAAAACTATATCAAACAAGCATTGGTCAAATTTCGCAGTAGCTATGCAATTGCCAGCGAGCCGTTGAGCGATTTCAGTGGCTGGCACGAGCAATGTTTAATTTGGGAAAGTGCGCGGCCTTATGTCTACCTACGCACCACCAGCGAAGGGCGGGCGATTATCGGCGGCGAAGATGATCGAATTGATATTCCAGCCAAGCGCGATGCTTTACTTGAACGCAAAGCAGCCAAATTAAGCAAACGTTTTAATGAGTTTTTCCCGCATATTCCGCTGCATGTTGATTATCGTTGGGCTGGAACGTTTGGTGAAACCAGCGATGGCTTGCCTTATATCGACAATTTGCCCGACCAACCGCGCATTTTGCTGGCCCTGGGCTATGGCGGCAATGGCATTACCTATAGCATCGTCGCTGCCGAACTGCTGCGCGATCGGCTATGTCAACGTCCAAACCCCGATGCCGCGATTTTTCGGCTCGATCGCCATTGAAGCCAAGTTGGGCAGATTGCCCAAACCACGCTAAAAGCCATTTGTCACAAGCAATTGACTATGCTATAATCGCCAACCGAACTGTGGAATACCAGTGAATACGCGATTCTCATCGAGATGGGCGGAGGGACTGGCCCGACGAAGCCCGGCAACCCCAATTTTTTGGAAGGTGCAAAATCCTGCAGGTTCGGCCTGATAGATGAGTTGATGCATGCGGGCCTCTCTTTTGAGAGGTTTTTTTGTGTAATGCAACCCATGAATGAAGTACCAAAAACCATTTGGTGGGACGACGTGCCCTGTTTGATCGATCAACTGCGCTTGCCAGCAACGCTGGATATTGTGCGTTGTGAGGATTTAAACAGCGTTATCGAAGCGATTCGCTCAATGCAAGTGCGAGGCGCGCCAGCAATTGGTATTACGGCGGCATATGGCATGGCGCTGGCTGCTAAACGCAGCACGGCCCAAACCAGCAGCAAATTGATCGAAAAACTTGCGAAGGCCAAAACCCTGCTTGATGCAGCGCGACCTACGGCAATCAACTTGGCTTGGGCTACGCAGCGGATGCTCGATATAGCACAGGCAAATGCGCAGCTTGAACCCGATCAATTGCGTCAACGCTTATTGGACGAAGCCGAAACCATTCGCGACCAAGATGAGGCTATGTGCCGCGCAATTGGCCAACATGGCAAAACGCTTTTGGCTCAAACGCGCAACGTATTGACCCACTGCAATGCTGGTGGTTTGGCCACTGCCGCCTATGGCACAGCGCTGGCCCCAATTCGGGCGGTGCACGAAGATGGCCAGCCAATTCACGTTTGGGTTGATGAAACGCGGCCATTTTTGCAGGGCGCACGCCTTACCGCGTGGGAATTGCAGCAGGCAGGCATCGATCTTACCCTCATTACCGATAACATGGCAGCCTATTTTATGCAGCAAGGCCATGTCGATTGTATTATTGTTGGCTCGGATCGGATTGCGGCTAATGGCGATGTTGCCAACAAAATTGGCACCTATGGCTTAGCGGTTTTGGCCAAAGCGCACAACATTCCACTGTATGTCGCAGCGCCAACCTCGACCATTGATTTGCAGACTGCCACTGGAGCGGCAATTCCAATCGAGCAACGCTCAACTCAAGAAGTGACCCATATCGGGCAGCAGGCAATTGCCGCAGAAGGCATTAAAGTGGCGCATCCAGCCTTTGATGTGACACCTGCGCACTTGGTTACGGCAATTATTACCGAGCAAGGGATTGCCTACCCGCCCTTTGCCGAACAATTACACACCATGGTCGAGGCTGCCAATGCCGCCAACGCTCGCCAGTGAGTTTCGTTGCCAAGCGATTGCGCCATTTGATCTGCCCTACACCAATCAGGCAAGTGCATGGGCAGCCCAAATGCGATGGACGCAAGGCTATCCAATTGCACCAACTTTTGTGGCTCAGCCCTTGTGGAGTTTGAGCACTCATGGCTTTCCTGGCTTGAACAGTGACCCACATTTTGATCTAGCCCAACTCGAACGTCAGCTTGAAGCCCATCAATTGGCCTATCTCGAAAATACGGTTGGCCATGTGGCAGTTGACAGCGTTGAACAATTGCTTGATCATACACCGTGGCTCAATGATCGCCAATTGCGGCCCCAGGCGTTGGGTTTTGGACTATATGGCCCATTAAGTTTGGGCCTGACCTTGGTCGATGATCAAGAACGCCCGTTGTTGGCCGATCAACGCTTGCGCGAGGTCTTGACACAACATTTACACTTACGGATTGGTTGGCTGGCACGTGAATTACGCATTCACGACATCCAAGGCTGGGTCTGTTTGATTGAGCCATTTTGGAATGCCCAAGCCCAACCATTCAGCCCAATCAGCCAAGCAGAAGCCTATGGCTTGTTGGCCGAAACCATTCAGCATAGCCCAATTGCCTGTGGCATCGCACCAACTGGGGCGGCTGTTGATTGGCAGTTGTTGATCAAAAGCGGCATGCGGGTGTTGGTTTGTGCCAAAGAGCAACGCCAAGATTTGCTGGCCTGTGGCAAGTGTATCAATGAGTATTTGGAAAACGGCGGGGCGATTATTTGGGAATGTTTGCCCAGCGATCCCGCGCAGCTGGCCACAATGACGGTCAGTGATGTGGTCAACGAATGGACTGAATTATTACGTGATGCACTCGATCGCGATATTCTCAACAGTCGCATTCTTGATGGCTCGTTATTAACGATTGCGCAGGGCCTTGCTCAACACGAGCCAAGCCACGCCGATCAAGCGCTTGGCCTGTTGGCCGAGGTTAGCCGCGTCATTCGGACGCACTATAAATTGCAGTGAGCGCTGCTATCCACGTAGCATAGCGGCGATATCGTTACTCATACTAGGAGTTTGTTCGTGCGGATTGTTGTAGCTGGATCAATTGCCTACGATTACATTATGGTGTTTCCCGGGCAATTCAAAGATCATATTTTGGCCGATAAAGTTCACGTTTTGAGCGTGAGCTTCTTGGTAGAGTCGATGAAGCGCATGCGTGGCGGCACAGGGCCAAATATTGCCTATAACTTGGCCTTGCTTGGCGAACGCCCCACTGTCATGGGAACCGTCGGCGAAGATTTCAGCGAATATCGAACATGGCTCGAAAACGCTGGGGTTGATACTGGCTTGATCAAAGTTATCGAAGGCGATTTCACTGCCTCGTGCTTTATCAACACCGACCTTTCCGACAACCAAATCACGGCGTTCTATCCAGGTGCAATGGCTCAAGCCCATCGCCAGCGCTTGCCACTCGATGGCCATCGCCCAGATTTTGTGATTATTGCGCCCAATGATCCTGCTGCCATGGCGCAGTTGGTGATCGAATGCCAAGCCAACAATATTCCCTACTTGTATGACCCAAGCATGCAAGCCCCCCGCATGAACGGCCCTGAATTGCTCGCAGGCTGCCGCAGCGCTGCTGCGTTGATCGGCAACGATTATGAATTTGCCATGATGGCAGAAAAAATTGGCTGTACCGAGGAAGAATTGCATCAAGTCGTTGGCCTAACGGTTGTTACCAAAGGCGGCGAAGGTGCTACAATCTACCACAATGGCCAAGTTTATGAGATTCCAGTGGCCAAGGCAACTGTGGTTGCCGACCCAACTGGAGCAGGCGATGCCTTCCGCGCCGGATTTGTGCGAGGCTACTTGGCAGGTTTGCCCATGCCAGTCGCCGGTCGGATCGCCAGCTTGACGGCATGCTATGCCATCGAGCATCACGGCACGCAAGAACATCGCTACACCAAAGCCGATTTCGTGGCTCGCTACGAAGAAAATTTTGGTGCCGAACCACTCTTAGCTGAATTATTCGGCTAAATCAACCATGGTCATGTCAGTAATGCTACGTTGGTAGCTTACGATTCAGGTATTCAGGGGTGCAGTTCATCCTTCATCCCTTTGACTTCATACTTTTATTAAGGAGTTTTTCGTGGCTAAGGATTTCGATATTAAAGATATTAAGCTCGCCGACGAAGGTATGCGCCGCATTGCCTGGGCCGAGCAAGAAATGCCAGTCTTGCGCCAATTGCGCGAACGCTTCAGCAAAGAACGTCCACTTGAAGGCATCAAAATGTCGGCCTGTTTGCACGTTACCGCTGAAACCGCAAACTTGATGCGCGCCTTGCAAGCTGGTGGCGCTGATATTGTGTTGGCAGCCTCAAACCCACTTTCAACCCAAGATGATGTTGCCGCAGCATTGGTGCAATACGACGAAATCCCCGTCTATGCCATCAAGGGCGAAGATAACGCAACCTATTACAATCACTTGAAAGCCGCCCTTGACCACGCTCCACATATCACCATGGACGATGGTGCTGACCTCGTGAGCGCTGTCTTGAAAGATCGCCGCGAATTGTTGCCAAACTTGATTGGCTCAACCGAAGAAACCACCACCGGTGTGATTCGCTTGCGCGCTATGGCCAACCAAGGCGTGCTCGAATTCCCTGTGATCGCGGTCAACGACAGCCAAACCAAGCACTTGTTTGACAACCGCTATGGCACTGGCCAATCAACCCTTGACGGTATCATCCGCGCAACCAACGTGTTGATCGCTGGTAAAACCGTGGTTGTTGCTGGCTACGGTTGGTGTTCAAAAGGTATCGCGATGCGCGCCCATGGTCTTGGCGCAAACGTCATCGTCACCGAAATCGATTCAATCAAAGCCCTCGAAGCTGCAATGGACGGCTTCCGCGTGATGCCAATGGTTGATGCAGCCCGCATCGGCGACATCTTCATCACCGCAACTGGCGATATTCACGTCCTCGACGGCGAAGATTTCGCTGCCATGAAAGATGGCGCGATCGTTTGTAACTCAGGCCACTTCAATGTTGAAATCGATATTCCAGCTTTGGAAAAAATGGCAGTTGAAAAGAAACAACCTCGCCAATTCATCGATCAATACGTTATGGCCGATGGTCGCCGCATCAACTTGTTGGGCGAAGGCCGCTTGATCAACTTGGCTTCAGCTGAAGGCCACCCAAGCGCCGTGATGGATCAATCATTCGCCAACCAAGCTTTGGCCAGCGAATACCTCTTGACCAACAAAGGCAAATTGGAAAACAAAGTCTACGCTTTGCCAGTTGAAGTTGACCAAGAAATTGCCCGCTTGAAGCTCGCCGCAATGGGCATCAGCATCGATGTCTTGACCGAAGCTCAAGTAACCTACCTCAACTCATGGGAAGAAGGCACCTAGTCTGATTCCGCCGTTGCGGTATAAACCTGAAGTATCAACTGCGATACAATCCAGTAGCAGAATTGGGTTTAGCAATCAACCCAATTCTGCTACATCACAATAGAGCACTTATGCAAGAGATTCCATCCGAATCTGAGGCCAGCGAATCTGAAAATGTTTGGAATATTTTACAAACATTGATTGGTAGCTTAATCATGCCTGAGGATTGGTCAGAAAATCATCACCAGTACCTCTATAGTGATCCAGGACATACTGATTAAACCCCTATTTACGTTTGATAAAGTGTTTGGATACAACCTGCACATATTGCTGCTAGGAGATAAAACTCAATGGACGCAACAACATTTATGCGTGCTCCACAGTTCTTCTTCACCTCAGAATCGGTGACTGAAGGACACCCCGATAAAATTTGTGACCAAGTTTCCGATGCGATCCTGGATGAATTGTTGGCCCAAGACCCAATGTCACGGGTGGCGTGCGAAACCGCTACCACGACTGGCTTGATTGTGGTTCTCGGTGAAGTTACCACCAAGGGCTATGTTGAAGTCCAAGACATTGTGCGCAAAGTCGTCAGCGACATCGGCTACACCCGTGGCAAATTCGGCTTCGATGCTGAAACCTGTGGGATTATCGTTGCCTTGCACGGCCAATCGCCAGACATCGCCCAAGGCGTTGATGTGGCCTTGGAAGTCCGCGACGATCAAGCCAGCCGCGAAGCTGAAATTGAAAAAGTTGGCGCTGGCGACCAAGGTATGGTCTTCGGTTTTGCGTGTAACGAAACCGATGAATTTATGCCTTTGACGATTTCGTTGGCTCACCAATTGACCCGCCGCTTGGCCAAAGTGCGCAAAACCGGCGAGGTCGGCTACTTGCGCCCAGACGGCAAGAGCCAAGTAACCGTCGAATATAGCCACGGCAAGCCAGTGCGCGTTGATACCGTGTTGATCTCAACCCAACACGATCCCAACGTCGATAACGAACGCATCCACAAAGATGTGATCGATTTGGTGATCAAGCCTGTCATTCCTGAAGGCATGCTCGATGAAAACACCAAGATTTTCATCAACCCAACCGGTCGTTTCGTAACCGGCGGTCCAATGGGCGACTCAGGTTTGACTGGCCGCAAGATTATCGTTGATACCTACGGCGGCGTTGCTCGCCACGGTGGCGGCGCTTTCTCAGGCAAAGATTCAACCAAGGTCGACCGCTCAGCTGCGTATGCTGCCCGCTACGTTGCCAAAAACATCGTTGCCGCTGGCTTGGCCGAGCGCTTCGAATTGCAAGTGAGCTATGCAATCGGCGTTTCAAAGCCATTGTCAATTTCGTTCGAAACCTTTGGCACCGCCAAAGTCAGCGACGAAAAATTGTTGGAACTGATCAACAAGCACTTCGATTTGCGCCCAGGCGCGATCATCCGCGACCTTGATCTGCGCCGCCCAATCTATCGCCAAACCGCTGCCTACGGTCACTTTGGCCGTGCCGACATCGATTTGCCATGGGAACGCACCGACAAAGCCGAAACCTTGCGCGCCGAAGCTGGCCTGTAAATTTTAGCTCATTCTAGCCAAGAGCTACCTATAAAACGGTGGCTCTTGGCATTTTAGGAGCCAAATGATGTTAATTCGCTCTGAAACCAGCACCGATAACGCAGCAATTACTACGATCAATCAACAAGCTTTTGGCCGCGCTGGCGAGGCCGATTTAGTTAACCAATTACGTCAAGTAACGCCCATCATTTCCTTAGTTGCCGAATTGGATAATCAGCTGGTTGGCCATATTTTGTTCAGCCCTGTGCAGTATGATCAAGCGCCAACCGGCATCACAATTTGGGGCTTAGGCTCGTTAGCAGTGCTGCCAAGCCAGCAAACCAAGGGCATTGGTTCGGCCTTGGTCAAAGCTGGGCTTGAAGCTTGCCGCCAAGCGCAAATTCAGGCCTTGGTTGTGTTGGGTGGGCCTGAATATTATCAACGCTTTGGCTTTCGGCCTGCTGCCACCTGGAATCTGCGCTGCCACTACCCAGTCGATGCCAAGTTTTTTATGGCCCAAGAATTAAGTGTTGGGTCTTTGGCAGGCTTGGATGGCACAATTTCCTATCACCCAGCCTTTGATGCAGTTTAAGCCTGTAACCTTGCCCAAACCCTGGCGTATTTAAAGCCAAATAATGCAGGGAGAATGGTTATGGATTCACTGTTCTGGGGTATTGCGCTTGTGGTTATCGGCCTGATCATCGCAGTCCACTTAGCCTATTTATCCAAACAAGAAGAAGCCAAACAAGCTGCCAAACAGCGCTACCAACAAGCATTGCATCAATCCCGTACAAACCCTGACGCTGCCAGTTCACAAAACCTCGCCCAAGCGCGGGGCAAGAAGTATATTGAACTGCTTGAGGCCGAGCGCCGTCAACGTATATACAATGATCAGTCTCCATGGCAGGTTGATGCAGAGCTGGTGCGGGCAAAACAACAGCTAGTTATTAGCCGCCACCAGCGCAACCAAGGCCCAACCTCGTATGCCGAATGGCAACAGCAAAATCAGCAACAGCAATAATTGCATCGAACATCAACAACCATCTCCAACAGATGGTTTTTTATTCAATCCAAAAACGAAAATATGTTCTATAATTGAGCTGTATTTTCAAGGAGGAACGAATGAACAATCAAGCTCGCTGGACTGATGGAGCGATTAGCGCAATTACCCTTTTCGTGCCCGATGCCGTTATGCAGAGCACAACCCAGTTTTATCAGCAAACATTTGGCTTGCCAATGGTCTTCAGCGACGAAAATTCGATGGTGTTTCAGTTTGGCTCAACATTGATTAACCTGCTCACCGAGAGCGCAGCGGTTGAATTGCTTGCGCCGATGGCTGTGCCCAAAGCCGATACACGCGCCTTGTATACGATTACTGTTGCTAATACCGATGCAGTCTATGCCGAATTACGTGAGCGCGGCGTTGAGTTTATCAATGGGCCAATTGATCGCTCGTGGGGCGTGCGCACCGCCAGCTTTGCCGACCCCGCTGGCCATCTCTGGGAGCTAGCTCAACAGATCTAAGAGTTATTCGGCAGCTAGCCCTCTAGCTTTCAATCACAACCAGCTAGCTGTTGTCCCTGCCTACCCCTAGAAAATCCTCGCTTAGGCATTGGTGTATCATTCTGGGCAACAAACCGTGGCTTAGCCAGAAGATAAGGATCGCAAACCAATGCAATTTCGTTTTATATCAATTGATTTCGCTGTAATCAAACCAATAGTCGTTGACTATTATGTTCAGCTACTAACCCATGTCGATTCATTCTTCGAGGATCGCTTACTCCATGCCGCGTGGTATCAGATTATGCTTGATCAGGCAGCTATTGGCCTCGCCGCAGTGCACGATGCAAGCATGCTGGTGCATTTTTCATTGCAGACTGGCTATCAACAGTATGGCCAAATCGCCTTTGAGCAAGCCAAAAAATTAGCCAATGTGCAAGCAGCCTTTGTGCCAACCAACGATCAATGGTTGCTTAGCCATGCGCTCGATCAGCATCGCCAACTGCACAAACAGGCCTATTTTTTCCAAGCAAACGACCAAGCTTTGCTAGAAGCAAGCCCGAGCGAACAGCTACGCCTAGCAACTGAGGTCGATATTGGGCTGATTACTGAGCATGCCAGCGATTTGTTTGATCAAATTCCGCAACGAGTAGCGTGGCAACAGCTGTTTTGTTTTAGCATCAATGACGAGATTATTGGCTTTGGGATTATCGAGCCAAGCAGCATCTATCAACAGGTTGCCAGCATTGGCATGCACATCAATCTGGCCTATCGCCAACAAGGCTATGGCACGCGCTTAATTCAAGTATTAATTCGCCATTGCCAAAACCAACAACTTGAGCCAATCGCTGGCTGTTGGTACTACAACCATAACTCCAAAAAAACCTTAGAACGGGCTGGAATGTATAGCTCAACCCGCCTGCTGAAAATTGAATTTTAATTGTGATCAAGGTTGAGTTGATTTGTGTTTTAATAGAGCTGCATGATTAAACACAATGAGGAGTTTTATGCCAATCGGATACCACGCTGGCCGCGCCATCGAGCTGACCCCATCGATCTTATCGGCCAATTTTGCCAATCTTGGAGCCGATGTTCAGGCCGCCGACGAAGTTGGGTGTAGCTGGATTCAGGTTGATGTGATGGATGGCCATTTTGTGCCCAACCTGACCTTTGGCCCACCAGTCATCAAGGCGATTCGGCCATATTTTAAGGGCACGTTGGATGTCCACTTGATGGTAAGCAATCCCGATGCGCTGCTTGAAGAATATGCTGCGGCTGGCGCAAACCATATAACGGTGCATCAAGAGGCCAGCGTACATTTGCACCGCACAATTCAGCGCATTCATGAGCTTGGTTGCACTGCGGGCGTGGCGCTCAATCCAGCTACGCCAGTCAGCAGCCTTGAAGATATACTCGAAGATCTCGATTTGGTGCTAATTATGTCGGTTAATCCTGGCTTTGGCGGCCAGATTTTTATTGAACGCAGCTTGGCAAAAATTGCAGCCGTGCGCAGTTTGCTCGATCAGCGCAAGCATGAGGCAGTAATTCAGGTTGATGGTGGGGTTAAACCAAGTAATATTGCCCAGATTGTGCAAGCAGGGGCGACTAATCTAATTGCAGGATCGGCTTTTTACTCCGCAAACATCACGCCTCACCAAGCGTGGGATGCTTTTGTCGCCGCTTTGGCATGACTTAAGTCACCCGCTAAATCACCCATTATAGGGAATGTCAGAATAGGAGCAATGGCCTATACTTAATCCATCTCCTTCTCCTCTCTTCTCTCGCTAGAACCCCGCAACTGCGGGGTTTTGGCGTTAAAGAATGGTTTTTAAATGCGGTGCTGGCCGCTTGGTAAAGTCCCACGTTTACCAAGCGGCCAACTGCCCTGATGCTTCCAAACCACAGGAGCGCCGCAATGAGAGTGTGTAGGCTTAATATAGCAAGCACCAGTTCCAAAGCCTGTTCCAAGTGGGTAGCATTTTGGTTCCAGCAGCTTTAGCAACGCAAAACCCCAACCCCAGCCAAAACTGTCAGACCAACGCCATTTGGAAACCTCTAGCCACAGAGTCTGCTTTATAGTTGCATTTTGCCCTTGCATTGCACCATTCCAACATAGCCGATCCAAAGGCTTAGCACTCGAAAGGTTGCGTATGAAATTTGCTTGGCGAAGAGTGGGCACACTGGTTGGCTGGATGATTTTTGGGATGTGGGTCGCATTTGGCTATAGTGTGGTGTACCAAAACCAACAGCGGGGCATCGCAAGCGTCGATTTTCAAAGCTACGCTTTAGCTGCCGAACGCATGCAACACCAAGCCAATCCATATCCGGCAATTGCCGAGGCCCAAGCAATGTGGCGCAGCGTGCATCAATGGGAGCAGCGCATACTCAATGCGCCTGATCCGGCGGCAAAGCTGGCAGTTAAGGCGCAATATGATCAGGTTGGTCAGATTGTTGGGCCATATCTTTATCCGCCCACTTTAGCCCAAGCCGTAGCCAAATTACAAATCACGAGCCTTGGCATGGCCGCAATTTTGAGTATGGCAACGCTTGGATTTGTGGCATTTTGGCTGTATCTGACCAAACAAAGCAGCGCTTGGACAATGTTGGTGATGCTTAGTTTGGAATGTATGCTGGGCATCGTTTCGGGCAATGTTGAAGTATTGTTGCTGCTCGGCAGTTTGCTTGGCGGCTATTGGGCGCTCTATCATTCGCGGCTGGCTGCGGCGCTGATTATTGCCCTGCTGCTGTTGATTAAGCCCTTCTATGGCTTGTTTTTCGTGGCTTTAGCAGCGCTGGCCTATTGCAATATGGCTGATTCAGCGGCGCGCCAAGACTTGATTAAACGAATTGCCAGCATTGCAGTGCTAGCCTTGGGGTTGATTGGGCTAGAAATTTGGCGCTGGGATAGTGCGCTGCGCCACGAAACTTTCAATTATTTGGCCAATACTCTCGAATACCAATGGTTTAATTTTGCGGTGGCCGAACAAAGCCCAATGAGCATGTGGAACCGCACAGTCTTGCAAGGCTTAATCAATCTTGGCCTCAACCCAAATAGCGCTCAAATATTGGCACTTGGCTTATGGTTGCTTGGGTTGGTTGCAAGTTGTTGGTTAGTTTGGCGCAAACAGGTTGGCTTTCCATTGCTCTATGGCTTGAGTTTTCTGCTCTTGTATTGGGGCAGGCCGGTTGGCTGGTCGTTCTCGTTTCTTGAATTGATTGTGCTCAGTTTGGTTTGGCCAACGCTTGGCCGCTGGGGCAAAATTGGCCTCAGCACAGCGATGCTTGGCCTGATTGGCTCACGCTGGATTGCGCTCGGCCTGACGGCTCAAGCCCAAGGGATGCCACTCAATACGTTGCAAACCAGCACCTTCGCGTGGGAATCGTGGCTTGTTTTGCCATTGTGCTTGCTCTGTTTGGGCTATGCAATTCGCCAAAGTGCCCATCAATCGCTTCGGGCAAGTACGCAGCAAATTCTAGTTAATTAAGTATATTTTTAACCAAAGTTTAATAATTATCAACCTTTTGCTAAAACCAAAGTGCTTATTTCAACGAATGGAGCAATATGAAAGCATGGTCTAGTGGAGGTTATGATAATGTCAGAACGTTTCAATCTATCGCGGCGGGGGTTTTTGGGCGCAATTGGCTTAGGCAGTTTGGCCGCAATTTGGGGCAATAAAGAAGCAAGCGCCAAAAAATATGGCGGGGTCGGCAAAACCTTTGATATGGCAACAGTCCCAACCAACGGCAAATTCACCCTGCCAGCCTTGCCCTATGATTACGGTGCGTTGGAACCGCAGCTTGATGCAGAAACGATGTACATTCATCACCAAAAACACCATCAAGCAATCGTGACTAATCTGAATGCAGCCTTGGCCGATTATCCCAAATTGCAAAGCATGAATGTGGCTGAACTTTTGCATGGCTTGAGTAATTTACCAAGCGCGATTCAGACCGCAGTGCGCAACAATGCTGGCGGCCATGCCAATCACTCAATTTGGTGGGCAACGCTCTCGCCTAAGGGTGGCGGCAGCGCTGGTGGCGCGTTGGCAGCGGCAATTAATGCCAAATATGGCTCGTTCGGCAGCTTCCAAAATAGCTATAATGATATTGCTTCGCGGCGCTTTGGCTCAGGTTGGGGCTGGCTCTCAACCGATAGCAAAGGCACGCTCTATCTCGCCAGCTACCCCAACCAAGATAGCCCCTATATGGAAGGGCTAACGCCGTTGCTTGGGGTTGACGTGTGGGAGCACGCCTACTATTTGAAGTTTCGCCAAAAACGGGCCGAATTTTTGAGCGCTTGGTGGAATGTGATAAATTGGAGCGAAGTTGGGCGACGCTACGATCTGGCCATTGCCAAATAAACCCAAAGCGGGCTGCTCGTAGCTATGAGCAGCCCGCTTTTTATGTCAACGATCAAAATCTATTCCAAATTAAAGGTTGATTGTTGGCTATCAACTGGGCGCGGCGCTTCGGGAAAACTCACGCCAAGGTGATCGTAGGCGCGGCGCGTGGCAATCCGCCCGCGTGGCGTGCGCTGAAGAAAGCCCAGCTGCAACAAATATGGCTCGTAAACATCCTCGATTGCATCAACTTCTTCGGCGGTGGCAGCGGCCAAGGTCGTTAGGCCAACCGGTCCGCCATTGAACGTTTCGATCAAGGTGCGCAAAACCCGCCGATCATTCTCATCAAGCCCCAAATCGTCGATTTCAAGGCTGGCAAGGGCGGCTTTGGCAACGTCGAGGGTAATATGATTATCGGCCATCACCAAAGCAAAATCGCGTACTCGCCGCAACAAACGATTGACAACCCGCGGCGTGCCGCGTGCCCGCCGCGCAATCTCCAAAGCTCCAGCCTCGTCAATTGGCGATTTGAGCAAGGCTGCCGAACGGCGCACAATATCGGTCATGGCTTCGACCGAATAAAATTCAAGCCGATGCACCGAGCCAAAACGGTCGCGCAACGGCGAAGTGAGCAAAGCAAGCCGCGTCGTCGCGCCAACCACGGTAAAGCGCGGCAATTTCAGGCGCAAATTGCGGGCACTTGGGCCTTTGCCCACAATAATATCCAGCGCAAAATCTTCCATGGCTGGATACATTACTTCTTCAACTGCGCGATTCAAGCGATGGACTTCATCAATAAACAGCAAATCATCTTTTTTGAGGTTGGTCAAAATTGCTGCCAAATCGCCAGCCCGCTCGATGGCTGGGCCAGAAGTAATTTTGATATTCACACCCATTTCGTTGGCCAAAATGGTTGAAAGCGTGGTTTTGCCCAAGCCAGGCGGGCCATAAAACAACGTATGATCAAGCGGCTCCTTGCGTTGTTGGGCAGCAGCAATCGCAATTTTAAGGTTGGCAAGCACTTTTTCTTGGCCAATATATTCGGCCAATTTTTTTGGCCGCAAACTTTTCTCCACCACTTGATCCTCTTCGCGAGGCTTGGGTGAAATCATTCGTTGAGCTTGATCAAACGCATCCGACATGGCATCCTCCTACAGCGATTATAGCACAGACGGTCGCATGCTGGCAGCAATTGAATCATCAGAAAAAAAGCCTGATATAATGCGCCATAGCCACTTTACACAGGTACCGCACATGGCCGATCCACCAATTGCATTATGGAATGAAGAACGCGAACAGCGTAAGCGGGCCTTACGCCGCATTTTGATCACTGGCAGCAGTTTTATTGTTTTGCTGATTCTGTATTATGTTTTAGGAGTTGATCTCAGCGTTGGACGCAATCAAATAGCGCTTGGCTGTTTGTTTGGCATTTTGGTTGCCGCCGGGGTTTCAGGTTGGTTGGTCAGTATCGATCAGCCAGAGTTGGCAACCCATGCGATGTTTATTCCCTATTTTGCGCTTATTTTGGTCGTCGCAATCCCGGTTGGCGTAACCAGTCGCGGGATGTATGGTCTATTTATTCCAATTGTGGCGGCGGCGTTATTGTTGCCAGCACGTTGGAGTTTAATTTATGCGATTATTGCCGTGATCGTGTTCGTCAGCACCGATCTGCTTAGTCCTCAGCCATTTTCATTAAATATTACGATTCTCAATCTACTGTTTGCTGGCGGCTGTTTTGGCACCGCAGCAGCAACAACCTCGTTTACCGCGCGGCGCTTACGCCAACTGCTGAAAAGTAGCATCGAACATAGCAAAGCACTTGAGCGCAACCAAACCGTGCTTGAGGAGCGGGTGCAAAAACGCACACTCTACCTCGAAAAAGCACTTGACGAATTGCAACGCTCCAGCGAAACCATTCGCCAAATGAGCGTGCCAGTGCTGCCAATTGCCGAGCGTGTTTTGGTCTTGCCGCTAGTTGGCAGTATCGATCTGACGCGGGCTGCCTTGCTCAGCGATGAGTTGCTGAATACAATTTATCAACGCCGCCCACATACGATTTTGATCGATTTAACAGGTCTCAACACAATCGATCAAGCAGTAGCCGAGTCGTTGGTGCAAACCTTGAGTGCAGTGCGCTTGCTTGGCACTGAGCCAATCGTGGTTGGCTTACGCAGCGAAACCGTGCAAGCCTTGCTCGATACTGGCATCGACATTGCGCATATTCGCACCTTCCGCGATGTGCAAAGTGGCTTGGGTTATGCGACAAGCAAACCGAGTTATTAGAGAATTCCCTCACCCAACCCCTCTCCCGTGGCACGGGCGAGGGGCTTTAATGCGGTGGTTCTTGCGCAATTCCTTGGTAAAAACGGTCACTCCCCTCGCCCGCGTTGAGTGGAAAAGGGGCTGGGGATGAGGGAACAAGTATCCTAGCGCACGATCAGTGTATTGCCATCAAACAGCAATTGGCTATCAAGCCAGAGTGTGCGGGCTTTTTGGCCATGCATGCCATACAAGGCAAACTCAATTGAATCCTCAGGTGCGGCAAATTCGCGCAAAATCGACCCGCGCACAACAAACGCCGCATATGGTCGAATCTGCTTGGTAGCCAATGGTTCAAGTTGCAAATCAAGCGCTGGTTTGCTGCGTGGCTCGACGTTAACGTCCTTCCACAATTCGGTTTGATACAGCGTAACTTCAAAATAGAGGCGCGTTGGATCAGCTGATTCGATTTGCTGCCACTTATCATACAAATCACCTTCGTGGAGCGTAACAGGTAGATCATCATGGATTGGCGGCCCCCATGCCAACAATGAGATACCAATACAACTGCCAACTACGAGCAAGCCTGCAAGCAAAAATTTAATCAGTTCTCGCACAACATCCTCATTTCACACCATTCCAATACAGGTTGGATTGAGTGTAGCTTGCGATCGGGTTTGCAGCAGGCACAATCCTCGCAGCAATGCAGCATAATCATTGCAATTACCAAAGGCCATAAATCAGCTCACAGGCGCATCTACAAAGCGCGCTTATGCACTATAATGCATTTGAAACATATGGCGTTGAGCCATAGTTGCGAATAGTTGTTTATGGGGGCGATGATGCCGCATTCATTTGAAGCATATCTTGATGAGCAACTGAATAGTTTGCGCGAGCAAGGGGTTTTTCGCACGTTGCGCGAATTGCAAAGCCCAACCGGTCCACGCTCAACCATCGATGGCAAATCGGTGATCAATCTCTCATCAAATAATTATTTGGGCTTGGCCAATCATCCAGCCTTGAAAGCAGCAGCAATCAAGGCAATCGAGGAATTAGGGGTTGGTTCTGGCGCAGTGCGCACGATTATTGGCACAATGAGCATCCACGAGGAGCTTGAACAACGCTTGGCCGAATTCAAGCATACTGAGGCGGTGTTGGTGCTCCAATCGGGCTTTACGGCTAACGCTGCGGTTTTGGGAGTTGTGCTCAACGATGGCGATTTGGTGATCAGCGATGCCCTGAATCATGCCTCGATTATCGATGGCATTCGCCTGACCAAGGCAGCGCGCGCGGTCTATCAACACAACGATATGGCCGATTTGGAACGGGTTTTGCAGGCTAATCAAGGCAAATATCGCAACACGCTCATCGTCACCGATGGCGTATTTAGCATGGATGGCGATATTGCCCCCTTGCCACGGATCGCTGAGCTAGCCAAGCATTACGGCGCAATCACGATGGTCGATGATGCCCACGCATCGGGCGTGCTTGGCACCAACGGCAGCGGCACGGTTAGCCATTATGGCATCAACGATTGGGATATTCAGGTTGGCACGCTTTCCAAGGCAATTGGGGCCTTGGGCGGGTATGTGGCCACTTCGCGCAAATTGCGCCAGCTGATGGAGCATCGCTCCCGCCCATTTTTGTTCAGCACCTCGCATCCGCCAGCGGTGGCTGCAACCTGTATTGCCGCCGTTAAGCTCTTGCAAAGCCCCGAGGGCGCGCAATTGCATCAACAGCTTTGGGAAAATACCACGTTCTTCAAGGCGGGATTGCAACAGCTTGGCTTTAACACTGGTATCTCAGAAACCCCAATCACCCCAGTGATTGTTGGCGAGAGTGCCAAAGCCATGCAATTCTCTGATGAACTGTTCCAAGCAGGCGTATTTGCTCAAGGCATCGCCTTCCCAACTGTGGCCCGCGACAAAGGTCGGGTGCGCACAATTGTAACTGCCAGCCATAGCAATGCCGATCTCGCGGAAGCGCTCACTATCTTCGAACATGTTGGGCGCAGGATGCAGCTAATTTAAGGTTTCATGGTATATTGGAAGCAGAAAAAATCTGTTCTAGAAATGTGGAGGTCCACCTATCGAAGCGCAAGTTCTTGCCCGCCGTGCTGTTGATTTAGCAGACTCGAAGCAGGCAAATGATATTATCATGCTTGATGTTCGCCCATTAGCCACGTTCGCCGATTTTTTGGTGATTTGTACCGCTGGCAATGAGCGCATGCTACGAGCAGTCGTAAAAGAAATTGATGATCAGTTAGTCCAAGAAGGCGCACCGACACCCAAAGTCGAAGGTTCACCCGAAACTGGCTGGGTTTTGCTCGATTTTGGCGATGTAGTTGTGCATATTTTTAGCCCTGAACAGCGCGATTTTTACAAGCTCGATAAATTGTGGCAAAAAGCTACGCCAGTTGTCGTTCTTCAGTAATCGGCGGGTCAAGGACGATCACGTGCGAGGTACATCATGAACAAATCTACACAACGCGAACGCTATGTCGTCTTTGCGCTTGGAGCAGCAGCAGGAAGCGCCTTAGGCTTGATTCTCGGTTCGATCTTAGCTTCTTCGCTAAGTGACGATACGATGCAAGCTATCGGGCGCGGGTTCCGCCGCCTCACAGGCCGCGACCATAAACCAAATTTCGAGCTATTTCTCCAATAACAGCAAGGCCGACTCATACGAGTCGGCCTTGTTGCTTGAGTGGATATGCAAAACTCAAATTGAGATCTCAAGTGAGTTGGCGCGCAAGCCACGATCACTTGCCGAAACGCTGACCCGGACGTTATCGCCAACTTGCACCCGATTGCCACCATGATTGAACAAACTCGAATGCACATAGGCATCGCCTTGATTATCGCTGAGCGCCACAAACATAAAGCGCCCTTGAGGGTCGATATAATCAACCCGGGCGTTAATCACGCCAGCAGGAGCGCTACCGCTGAATGAACGGCTGCGTTCACGTGGGCCATTGCTCCACTCGCGGCGCGGGCCGTTATTGCTTGGGCGACCTTGGCCAGCAAAACGATCACGGCGATCGAACGAGCGTTCGCTATCATAGCCACCAGCCTCGCGTTGCTCGTAGGCCCGAATGCGCGGCGTTGGCGGTAAAGCGTTGGTCACTAAAACATCGTTGGCTTCATCACCCTTCATGCCCCGAACCACCCCAAAACTTACTTCTTCGCCCTCAACCAACCAACGTCGTCCATCACCAAGCGCCCGTCGATGAACAAACAACGATGCTCCTGCATGAGTTGTAATAAAACCATACGATTTTTCAGGATCGAACCACGCCACCGTGCCAGTACTACGCTCATTCATAACCCATGTCTCCATGTTGGAATTTGGTGCTCAGCATAAACCAGTTGCCGAATCACGCTTTATAATGATACAAAGTATCATTAATCCAACAACTTGTCAAGTGCATGGCCCATGTTAAAATTATGCCTGCACACATTAGTAGGAGCTAGGGATGAGCGACGATCACATTTGGACAGTCAAATCAATTCAGACATTAATTCAACGGCCTGAACGCCTTTTGGCTGATCAGACGTGGCGGCAACGCTTGCAAGCATTTGGCGGGTTGGGCGATTTTTATCACTGGCTAGGCCAACTGCCACTTGAACAGCCGCAGCAATCACTGCTCAAGGTGCTCACAACCTATCCTGGCGCACCAGTCGATAGTTATTGTCAGATGTTGAATATTCATCAAGCGACCTATCATCGCTACCAAAAAACCTTATTCGAGCAACTAGCCAAATTGCTCAATCAACCGCATCAGCCTCGCAACAACGATCCAAATTCTGCTGCTGATCACGCGCCAATTCACCAATTGCGGCCTGTGGTTGGCGATTTTGTTGGGCGCGAGCCTGAGTTTAAGCGCCTAACCCATGCGATTCAGATTGCCCACGCAGCCAAGCGGGGAGCAGCATTAGTTGGCATTCATGGCATGGGTGGCATTGGCAAAAGCGAATTAAGCCTGATTGTTGCCCAAAACATTGTGCATTTATATCCTGATGCTCAATTGATGCTCAATCTGTATGGCGCGCGCGAACAAGCACTTACGCCTGAACAAGCCCTTGGTTTGGTGATTAACGCACTTGATCCTAAAACCCGTCTCCCAGAAAAACGCGAGCAATTATTGGCTCGCTATCACAACATTCTGTACAACAAACAAGTCTTGATTGTGGTTGATGATGCGCGTGATGCTGAGCAAGTACGCGACCTGATTCCGCCAGTTGGTTGTTGTCTGATTATCAGCAGTCGCCAGCGATTTAGCTTGCCAGCCATGGCCAGCGTTCAGCTTGAGGCTTTAAATGCTGATGATGCAAGCAAGCTCATCCAAGAAATTTGCCCACGGCTTGATCAGCATCATGCAGAACAATTAGCCAGCGCTTGTCAGTATTTGCCCCTAGCCTTGCGGGTGAGCGCGAGTATTTTGCACAATAACCCAGCACTGAAGCCTGCGCACTATTTGGCCCAGCTTGCCGATGAAAACCAACGCTTGCAAGCCTTGCGCGACCCCGACGATCAACAATTGAATGTTGAGGCCTCGCTGGCCTTGAGTTACGCCCAACTTAGTGTTCAACAGCAATATTTTGTGCGCCAATTGGCAGTTTTGGTGGCCGATTTTTCGAGTAGTTTGGGGTTGGCAATGCTCGACTTGCCGCATAATTTAGCTGCAGAAAACCAACTTTATTATTTATTGCGCCATAATTTATTGCAATACAATAGTCACAACGAACGCTGGAGCATGCACGACTTAATTCGCAGTTTTGCGCTGCGTCAATTGGCAGAGCAGCATGAAACTGAGGCGGCACTATGGCGTTATTGCGAAGCGATTCGCGATTTGGCTCGCATGCTTGATGATGTATATCTTAATCACATTGGTGGCAAAATTCGGGCAACCCAAAGCTTCGATCGTGAAGAAAAACATGTTAATTGGATATTTCAGTATGCACAAAGCCAACTTGGAACCGCTCGCGGCGATCAATTAATCATCGATTTAGTCTTGGCCACGATTTATAATATTAGCAATTATTATCCATCAATGGTTGATCGAATTGCCTATATTAATCATGCAATCCAAGCTGCGCAGCGAATTAATCAACCATTAGTGCTTTCAACCTTATTAAATCATCAAGGAAATCTGCATCGCATTATTGGCAATACTGATCACGCAATTCCGCTTATGCTTCAATCTATCGAGCTTGCTAAGAGCCAAGGAATTACGCATCACACAGCTGCATATATCATCCTTTCTTATTGTTATCAGCGCTTGGGAACCTCAGAAGCACTGCATCTTGGCTTAAAATACGCGATTGAAGCGTTTTTATGTGATGAACAAACAAATGAATTTCGTAAAGCTTATAATAATACCGCGCTGATTAACAGCCTCGCGACTATTTATGCACGATTAAATCATCAAGAATTAGCTTTATATTATTACTTGAAGACGGTTAATGTTGGTATAAACCAAGATATCGGTAAAGAACTTAGTATTCATTATGGTAATATTGGCAATATTTATCGTAAAATGGCTAAATTTGCTAAAGCCATTGAGTTTATCAAGAAATCTGCTGAGATAGCCGAACAGTATGATGATGGTGTTTCGAAAGCAGCAGCAGCAGTTAATTTAGCCGAAATATTCGTTGATCAAGCGCAATATGCTGAATCACTTGCCTACTTCGAGCAAGCAATTTATTTGTTCGCACAGGCTAATTATCATTTTCATGTTGCCTACTGCCAATGGTACTATGGCAAAGCCTTGCTGTGGCTCGATCAGTTTGAGCAGGCAATTGCCCAATTTATGTTGAGTAGCGCTCATTTCCAGCAACAAAAGATTATGAATCAAGCTAATTTGGTGCTATTTGAACAACTCAAAGCTGGCAAGATCGAACCACGGCAATTCCTCGCAGAGGTGAAGCCAATCACCTAAAATCGCAAGCATTGGTGCTAGCTCTTTAGTCCTGTGTAGTACAAGCCAAGATGGCCTAGATTTCTTAGGAAATGCCAATGCTTTGGGTATTGATCTTGCATTGAAAGCCATGTAGGATGGTAGATACAAGGATTCGGACGCAGAGGAAATGCAACGAAGCCGTTGTATTTTGTAACGCACAAAGGAGTGCCAGAATGCTGAAGAAACGCCTCGAGGGTACGGTCGTGCGGGTAACCTTCAACATCCCAGCCCCACTCACCGCCCAGACGATCACACTTGTTGGCGAGTTCAATAATTGGAGCGAAACGGCGACACCGCTGTTACGTTCCGGGGAAGGCTGGAGTACCACCATGGATCTGCCACCCAATCACAGTTACCAGTATCGCTATCTTGCCGATGGGCGCTGGCTGAACGATTGGAGCGCTGATCGTTACGAGCCAAACGAGTTTGGCGGTGCGAATTCGGTGGTCTACACTTAAACCAGCCACAAACGACGAGGCATCAATGAGGATGGCTCGTTGTTTTATTGCTGCTAATAGGTGTTATATTGACACAAAGTCACTCAATCGCCTATTATACACAGAGCCTTGATTATGCTCGCGCAGCGACCTAAGGCTATTCTGTTGCTCACTACTAGTAAGGATATTCGACATGCTCGATCTACACCCGACCTTTGAACGCGCTACCAGCGATGCGGTTGCCCATTTCGCACCCTTGATTGAGGTCATTGCCGCGATTGCCCATGGCGATGATACCCGCCGCGCCGAGGTCGAGTTTTTATTGCCCCAAATTGATAATAATGGCTGGATTATTCAGGCGGCAGTTGAACGAATTTGGGCTGGCGAACGCGATTTTGCGCAGCTTGGCGCTGGCCTAGATACCAATAGTGCGGCCATCGTGCAGGCAATTTTGATTGCAGTTAGCCAAACGCCCGACCCAGAAGAAGCGCGGTTAAGCAAACTGATCGGCGAATGGCGGCCAATTATCTTGACGGTAGCGGCGGCCTACTTTGGAGTCCAGCACGCCTACACCGATCTTGATGGCTTCTTGCCGCAGCTTGAAGCCCAAGCCCAATGGCAAACCTTGGCTCAACGCATCCGCTTGCTGGTTGCAGGCGATAGCAATCGCCAACGGCTCTTGGCAGATCTTGACACAACTGATACCGTTATCATGCAAGCAATTTTCCATGCGCTCGATGATAAAACCACAACCTTGCGGCTCATCCGCGAGGAACGGGATCGGGCGGCGGCTCAAGAGGAAGCCAATGACCAGCAACACGCTTGAACATCGCTGCTACGAACCGAAAACGCTATTGTATCAGCGACCTTTGCTGCTGCTCCATGGCGCTTGGCATGGGGCTTGGTGCTGGGATAATGCCGCTCACGATTTTGCCGCGCGCGGCTTTGCGGTGCATACGCTGAGTTTACGCGGCCATGGCCGCAGCAGTATGCCGCGCTATTTCAACACAATTGGCTTAAACCACTATATCGACGATTTGCTGGCGCTGGTTGCAACCCTCAAACCAGCGCCAATCGTCGTAGGCCATAGCCTCGGCGGCTATATTCTGCAACATGCAGTCATGCAGCACCCATTG
Source organism: Herpetosiphon giganteus (assembly GCF_016907925.1). Taxonomy (GTDB): domain Bacteria; phylum Chloroflexota; class Chloroflexia; order Chloroflexales; family Herpetosiphonaceae; genus Herpetosiphon; species Herpetosiphon giganteus. Next base: position 77,794 of record NZ_JAFBCZ010000026.1, read on the forward strand.
CCAGCGGCGGTTTTGCTGGCTAGCATGCCGCAGACTGGGCCGTTGGGCTTTACGCTACGCACCATGCGAACCCAACCAAGCGTGCTCTTACGGGCTTTCGCAACCGCCGATGGGTATAGTTTTGTGCGTACGCCAGCCTTGGCAAAATATTTATTTTTGCGTGATAACGCTTCCGCCGCCCAAACCCAAGCCATCCACAGCCAACTTGGCAGCGAATCGCTCAGGGTTTTGCTTGATGCACTCATTCATAAACCCAAACCAAGCCACATCAAAACCCCAATAATGGTGATTGCCGCCGAGCGTGATCGGGTATTTACCCTCGCCAAACAGCGTTCGTTGGCCAATGCCTATCAAGCGCCATTGATTATCGTGCCACAGGCAGCCCACGATTTGATGTTTGACCCAGCTTGGCCCTTGGTTGCCGATGCGATCGAAGGCTGGGCCAGTCGCCACCAAACATCGTTATTCGACCAACCAACTCCCTAAGCCAACCAAGGCCGCATCCAGCGTCGGCGGGTGAAACAGGCCAGCCCGCACATCGCGCGCATAGCGTTCGAGCGCCAAATCTGGTGAGAGCGAAGCTCCACCAACCACAATCATGGTCTGTTCAACCGCAGCAACTGCATGCTCAATCGCGGTTGCTTTGGTAGTAGCAATCAAAGCCCGCAAATTGCCGCGTTCGGCAGGCGCTTGCTCCCAAATTTGGGCTGTTTGATAGAGCAAACTCCGCGCACTCAGCAGCAATTGCTCGACCTTGCCAAGCTGCCGCTGAATCGATTCAAGCTCGCTAATGGCCTTGCCTGCCAAAGCGGTCGGACGACGTTCGCGGGCATAGTTGCAAGCAACATCGCGGGCAGCTTGGGCAATGCCCAAATAGACCGCCGCCATGTTCAATTGAAACCACGCCCCAGCATTGCTACGGCTCGGATCAATTACGCCAGCTTGGCGACGTTGCAACAAATTTTCTTCAGCAACAACTACGCCTTCAAGCACAATATCATCGTTGCGAGCTGCACGCATCGCCGTACCATGCCAAGTTGGCTCAATCGTCACACCTGTTTGCTTGAGATCAACCAAAAAGATCGCTGTATCGCTGGTATCAACAATCGTGGCGCTAATCAGGGCATGAGTTAATGCAGGCGCGCCAGTCGTATAAATTTTGCGACCATTCAGTAACCAACCGCCGGCAACTGGCTGGGCAGTTGTGGCAAACAAACCACCGCGGGCTGGGCTGCCCATTTCGCGCTCGCTGGCCGCCGAATTGAGCAAAACCGACTGTTCAACTACTAAACGACTAAGCCGCTCGATCTGGCTTGGTTGCCATGCCCGCCCCTCGATAATTCCGCCAAGCACATGAATCGGCATTGCCAGCACCAAAGCAATTGAGCCATCGCCATAGGCTAATTGCTCTTGGGCCAAAATTGCCTCGAACAAACTCGCGCCAAGCCCACCAAATTCGGTTGGAATGCTCAAGGCTTGATATTTGGCCGCAAAAAATGCTGGCAAGTGTTCGAAGGGAAAACTCGCAGCCTGATCATGCTTGGCTGCGCTTGGTTTAACCAGCGCCGCCATTTCTCGGCCAAGCGCAACAAAGGCTTGTTGGCGTTCAGTCAGGCCAGAATGCAATACATCTATTGCCATTGGTTTATTCCTTAATCAACAAAATTATATTCAAAGCTTAGCACAAACCAGCAGCAACTCATCAAATTATTAACTTTGCACAGCCAATTGTCGAATTTGTATCACAATCATTTTTTATAGTACCGCAATTGAAAGTAATTTGTGATTGACAAGGAGTTCGGACATGCGTAAACATTTAGCGGTGGCGGTTGGGGTGGTATCGTTGGCTTGTGGCGGCTATCTTTGGACCAACAATACAGCTTTTGCCGCCAACAACGACAAACCAGTGCATAGCGTCACAGTCAGTTCAAATGCCGATGATGTAACAATCGAATGTCATGTGTCGGGCGTAACTGGAGTTGCCCCATTGCATCATTCAGCAATGAGCCAGCCAACCCAATTACACAAACAAACTGTTGGCGGTGCTTTGCATCTTCAGCATAATGCAGCAGCAAGCAGCGACCAGCTTGAAACCACAACCAAAGCAACCAGCCAACGCGTTACCAAGCCGTTTGTGGCACTCAAAGCTACTGATCACCTTGCAGCAACGAACGAAACAACGAGCGAACAAATCACCAAACCATTTGTAACGATTAATGCAGAAACCGTTGAGGGCGAGTGTGGAACGGTTGTAGCAATTGGGACCGTGGCCGGGGTCGATTGGTTTGCGCTCGCCGCTGAAACAATTGGCATTAGCGCCGATGAACTGCACACAGGCATTGAGGCAGAACAAAGCATTGCCGACCAAGCGGCGGCCAAGGGCGTTAGCAAACAAGCAGTTATCGATGCAATTGTGGCCGCTGAAACCACCAACATCAATCAATTGGTCGCTGATGAAGAGCTAAGCAGCGAAGATGCTGAACTCTTTAGCAACGACTTGCCCGAAATGATTGAGCATTTTGTCAGCAATGTGCCAAGCTTCGTTGCTGGCGAAGGGGTTCAATGCTTCCAGATTTCAGGGGGCGAATCAGGCACAAGCGAAAGCATTGAAGAAGCTGTTGAATGCGAAGCCGTTGAAGCACTGCCCGCCTTGCCAAGCGAACCAGCTACCGAACCAAGTCGCTAAATAAGTGGCTGGTTGCAGATCTTACCACGCCTGCAACCAGCCAACTCATGCCACAAGGAACCACCATGGCCAAAATAATCGTGATTATCGAGGATGAAGAGCGGATTGCCCATTGGATGCAGTTGTATCTTGAGCAAGCTAGCTTTACAACCTATTTGGCAAGCGACGGCCTGACTGGCTTGGCGTTGGTGCAGCAACACCAGCCAAGTTTAGTCGTTTTAGATTTAATGCTGCCCAAGTTGGATGGCCTGTCGGTTTTCAAGGCCATTCGCCAAACCAAAAACACTCCAATTATTATGGTAACTGCTCGCAGCAGCGATGAAGAACGGATTCAAGGTTTAGAGCTTGGAGCCGATGATTATGTGGGAAAGCCTTTCAATGCCCGCGAATTGGTGGCCCGTGTGCGTGCAGTTCTACGCCGCAGCCAGCCACTTGCACCAAGCCAAACCCTCAAACGTGGGCCGATTGAGCTTGATTTGACCCAGCATCAATGTACAGTCAATCAGCAACCTGTCGAATTAAGCAAAATTCAATTAGCCTTATTGGCCACATTTATGCGCCATCCCAACCAAATTCTCAGCCGCGAACAGCTGCTTGAAGCGGTGTTCGCTGGTGATTATGCTGGTTTTGATCGTTCGCTCGATGCGCATATTGCGCGTTTACGCCAGCGAATTGAGCACGATCGCACAAATCCGCAATATATTATTACCGTATATGGGCTTGGCTATAAATTTGTTGATTAATCTGGTAGGGTGTTATGCTTCGATCAATCCGTTGGAAATTAGGTGCAGCATTTGGCCTCGTGATTGGCGCAACCCTCTTGTTGAGCGGGCTAAGCGCTTATTTGCTCACAACCCAGCGCTTCGATATTTTTGTTGGCGACCAAAGCCAAATGCGTACCTCCCAACTTGCGCCTTGGCTCGAAGCCAGCCATGCCTACAATCCCGATTGGTCGGCGCTCCCATCCTTATTACAACAAAGCGAAGCCCTCAGTCAAACGGTTACCATGCCACTTGCGCCAGCATTAATCAGCGTTAGTAGCGGCCAACTTTGGCAACAAAGCGCCGAGGCAATTGGCATTAGCCCTGAACATTTGCAAGTTGAGGTTGGTAGCTCTGGCAGTATCGAAAGCGTTGCGATTGCGCATAATCTTAATCCTGAAGATTTAATTATGAGCCTTGAGCAAATTCAACTGCCGCATGCAACCATTCCCATGACTTTGGGCATGAGCGGCGTACCAGCCATGGAATCAGGCACGGCGCTCAAATCGCAAATTCGCTATTTTGTTGAATATAAAACCAGCCCCGATTGGCTTAATCTGCTTCAGAAAAAGCTTACTGCCAGCCCAAGCGAGATCATCCAAAGCGCGCAGCATCCCCAAGGTTTTGTGGCCTTGGCGAAAAACTACCAAACCGAGCCACAAGAACTGGTGCAAACGATCGTTGCCGCCGAACTTGAGCGCCTCAAATCAATGTCAAGCATTCCAATCAGCCTCATTTTGAATGAATTGCCAATGATCGTTGAATCGGCCTGGAATTTTATCGATCCTCAAGCCTTGCACCGGCCAACTAATCAGCAGTTTGGCTTTGCCCACCACGATAGTTTGTTGCTGCAATGGGCCTTGCAAGCGGTGTTGCATGGCGATGAACGGCTGATTATTCTCGATCCAGCGGGCAATGTGGCCTATGACAGCGCCCAGCAACTCAACCACGACCAGCAATTGGCCGCCGATCTGCGTCAGCATGCGATTCCACTCTACGATTTAATCAGCAATGAAGTGATTGGCTCGGCCTTGATGGTCACCGGAACCCACGCCTATACCGAGCAACAAGGCGCATTTTTACGCAGCACCAGCCATGCATTAATTATCAGCGGGGTCATTGTCGGCATGATCGTTTTGGCTTTGGGCTTTGTGCTGGTACGCACGATTACCGCGCCAGTTTTGGCATTAACCCATGCCACCAAGCAGATTATTGCTGGCAATTGGCAAACCCAAGTGCCAATTCGCTCGCACGATGAGCTTGGCCAAATGAGCAGCGCCTTCAACCATATGGCCAATTCGCTGGCCCAACAACGCATGCTGCAAACCCGTTTAATTCACGATTTGACCCACGAATTGCATACCCCGCTCAGCGTGATTCAGCTTGAAATGGAAGGCTTGGCCGACGAGTTACAAAGCGCCGATGAGGCCGCACATCACGTTGAACATGAGATTAAATTGATCGTTAGTTTGCTTGATGATTTGACCTTGCTGCTCAAAACTGAATCGCAGAGCCTCGATTTTAACAAAACAACCCTTGATTTTGCCCAATTGCTACGCGAAACCCACCAGCGTTGGCAACAACCTGCACTCAACGCGGGCATTCAATTCGAACTCAACATCGAGCAACCATTGCCAGCAATCGCAGTTGATCGCACGCGAATTGTGCAAGCCTTGGGAAACCTGATCAAAAATGCAATTCGCCATACGCCAGCCAAGGGCAATATTGTGATCAACTGCACCAGCGATCAACAGCAGATTAATCTCAGTATTCAGGATACTGGTGAAGGCATTGCAGCCCATGATTTAGCGCATATTTTCGAGCGTTTCTATCGCGCCGATGCCTCGCGCAATCGCGATACTGGCGGGCGCGGCTTGGGTTTAGCGATTGTTAAGCAAATTATCGAGGCTCATGGCGGCACAATTACAGTAGAAAGCACGCTTGGCAAGGGCAGCAATTTCCAGATCCTATTGCCACTTAGCCCAAGCCACGACTGAAAAAATAGTGGCCCAAGCCCACCGTAAACATCAAATTGCCATACAAAGCGTGCTCCAAACACACCAAGCGCAGCGAACGGGTCTGACGGTAAGTATCACCAAACAGCCAGCCACCGATAATCGTCAAAATCACCGCGTAGGGATTGCGAAAAATAATATGTGCCCAGCCAAATACCACAGCATTGAGCAGCAGAAGCCAACGCTCATTTAACAAAGTGTGATAGCGCGCGAAAAACAGGCCTCGAAAGACCAATTCTTGAATATACACCGAAACAATCGGATAGGCTAGCACAAGCAGCAGCCAGACCCACGGTTGTTGGCGAAGCAAATTAAATAAATGATCTGGTTGCCAAAGCCAAACCAACAGCACCGTCAGCAGGCTTGCTAGCCCAAAGCGTCGCAGTAAACGCCAAAGAGTATGTTTTTCGCACGGATTCAAGCGGCCTTGCCACAAGCCGATTGGCACGCCGCGCCGCCGCAACCAGACCCATGCGCCAAGCGCCGCCAAACCAAGCACCCCAAACCACCAACTGGCTGACACAGCAAAACGCAGCACCAACGGCACACAACCAAACAAAACCAGCAATTCCAGCCATAGCCACCACCGCCGCATCGCTTGCATCCTTTTCCCGTTGCGTAAAACGTTAATTATGCCAGAGCAACGGGCCAAAACCAAGCAACAATCTGCGCCCAAAAGATGAACATTGATGGATTAAATACAAAATGGTGGATCTGCAACGATCCACCATTCTTTGAATTTAGAATGCGCTAGCCTTGCTTCAAGACCAAGTAGCGTTGCCAAACTTCGCGGGTTTCGCTGAAATCGCGGCGGGCATGCGCACCACGGCTTTCCTCGCGCAACAAGGCAGCATAGGTCAAAAGCGTTGCCACAATCAACAAATTGGCATCTTCATATTCGCGCACTGTGGCTGGCTCGGCTTGGGCATCACGCCATGCAACTAGCTGCCGCAGGGCTGAACCCAACCCATCAGCCTCGCGCACAATTCCCACGTTGCGCCACATCAGCCGTTGCAAGGCGGCGCGGCTAAATGGCGTTTCATCGGCTTCGGCAGCCATGGTGATTGCCTGAGTAGTTTGGGGGAAAGTTGGCGCTTCAATTGGCCCATCGGGCGCTTCAATCACGCGCTTAGCCCACACCAAGACCTCAAGCAATGAATTCGAGGCCAAACGATTGGCTCCATGCACGCCAGTCATCGAAACTTCGCCAACCGCGAATAAATTCGGCACGCTGGTACGGCCATGCAAATCAGTCACCACGCCGCCGGTCATATAGTGGGCAGCAGGCGCAACCGGAATTGGCTCTTTGGTAATATCCAAGCCATGGCTGCGGCAGACTTTGGCGATCGTTGGAAAGCGCAACAGCACCAAATCGGCTGGCAAATGGGTCACATCAAGATAGACATGATCAGCATCGGTTGAAACCATTTCGGCGGCAATGCCTCGCGCCACCACATCACGCGGGGCCAATTCTGCATCAGGATGCAATTTGAGCATAAAGCGTTCGCCAGCAGCGTTGCGCAAAACGCCGCCTTCGCCACGCACAGCCTCGGAAATTAAAAAGCCCGGCGCGCCTGGCAAGCGCAAAGCTGTTGGGTGAAACTGGAAGAACTCCATATTTGAAACCCCAGCGCCAGCCCGATAGGCCAAAGCAACCCCATCGCCAGTTGCTACGGTTGGGTTGGTTGTGGCTTGGAACAGCTGGCCAGCACCGCCAGTTGCCAGCACAATTCGCTTGGCGCGCACTTCGCCGCGTTCGCCAGTTCGTGCGTCAAGCGTGCGAACCCCAACTGCTTGGCCATTTTCCAACATAATTTCGGTGGCCAAAGTCCAAGCCCGCACATCAACATTGGTATTGGCAACTACGCCCGCCAAGGTAGTTTCGATCGCTGCGCCCGTTGCATCGCCGCCAGCATGCAAAATCCGCCGTTCGGAGTGGGCAGCCTCGCGGGTTAGGGCGATTGAGCCATTATGGGTGTCAAACGGTACGCCCAAATTGATCAACTCATGCACACGCGCTGGGCCTTCTTCGCACAACACCCGCACTGCGGCAGGATCGCTAATGCCAGCGCCAGCAACCAAGGTATCTTCAATGTGCAATTCTGGCGAATCATGCTCGCCAATTGCGGCGGCAATGCCACCTTGGGCATAGCGCGTATTACATTCCTCAACCGCCTCTTTGGTTACCAAAACAACCTTGAGATTATGTTGAGCTGCCAGTTGGGCGGTGTATAAGCCAGCGATGCCTGAGCCAACAATAATATAATCGTTCATAGAACGGGCAAATCCTTTCGTGGTTAAGCGCTAGGTTGGGCAAGGTAAAGCCGCTGCTCGGCAATATAGCCAGCAACAGCATCAGGAACGAGATAGCGCACAGGCAAACCAGCCTGCAAGCGACTCCGCAATTCAGTCGCTGAAAGATCCATGCGTGGGCCTTGAATCCGCACGCTGCGAGTGGCGAGGCTAGGAAATTGGTCAAGCAAAGCCTGCCAATCCAATTCAAAGCCAGGCCGTTCTAAAATAGCAAAATGAGCTAATTGAACCAAATCGTTGGCAGCATGCCAGCGTGGCAAGCTAGCCAAACTATCAGCACCAACAATCAACCACCATTCCACATCCGGTTCAATAATTTTCAATTCATGCATGGTGTCGATGGTATAGGAAACGCCGCTGCGTTCAACTTCGATGTTAGAAACTGCAAAGGCGGGATTATCGGCTACTGCCAGTTCGGTCATGGCAAGGCGTTGGTTGGCGGAGCTGTAGTGCTGTTGTTTCAAAGGCTGCTGCGCCGTTGGCATAAACACCACCCGCTGCAAACCCAACACCACCCGCGCTTCTTCGGCGATTGCCAAGTGTGCATGATGAATTGGATCGAAGGTTCCGCCCAAAAGCCCAACCCGTTGCATAACCATTCCTTCTTTAATAGTCAATATGACACCAAGTGCAAAATAGTATAGCGCGATTCTGCTTTTTGTCAATATCACACTAAAGAAAATATGAATGATGAGGGATGAATTATGAAGTCAGAAGTCAAAAGTCAAAAATGAGTTCTATATAGATTCAGACCTAGCGTTATGTTCATGGTTTAGAACAATCAACAGGACAAAATAACCCTTGACGCTGGATTTTGAATGTAGTATATACAGTAGACATGTGTTAGGCATTGATGCGAAGAATGTTTTAGCTTGCTGGAGTACAACCATGACTGAGGCCATTGAGCAATTAGCCAGCAAACTTTCAGTTGCGCACTCAGAGATTGAGGATTTTCTTAAAAAGTTAAGTATTCGGTTTGATCAGCCAGTAACCGCACAAGAGGTGTTAGGATTTCTTGAAACATACAAGGGTAAACTTGATTTTGATAATATTGCTCAGCAGTTGGAAAAAGGCTACATAAATAGATATATTAGAGATAAAATTTCGACTAATAATGAAAACGTAGTAAAAATTCAATCCTATGTAATAGAATCTTTTTCTTTTAAAGAGTTAAAATTATCATTGCATACTATTTTAAAGTATACTCCTATTTTATTCATTGAATATGGTGAGTTTCAAAATATCCTCAGGATTTATAACTATGATAAATCAACTAGATTAATAGAGATTATTCAAAAATTTTCTTCCTCTATACAAAAAGATGCAAAGATTAAAAATATAATTTACTTAGTAAATTTAACTTTAGATAAAAATCAATTAGAGTTTCTTAATATCTTGAATAATTCATCTTATATACAGTTAAAATCCC
>NZ_JAFBCZ010000027.1 GCF_016907925.1 Herpetosiphon giganteus
ATGCTGGGCAACGACGGTGATGCGGGGCAGACGACTGGGCTTGGAAATGGCCTAACATCTATTGATAGCTATTCCTCAACCTGTCCGCCCTTAAACGTGGCGCGGGAGAGGGGTTGGGGTGAGGGGCTTCACAGTTTAGCGCAGCACAAAGGGCGTGAAAATGGTGTAGCGTTCGATTTGGGCCTCAGTTTGGCCGACCATCGTCAGCGTGTTGTTGGTATCGACTTCGGCAAGCCAATAGTAATAGTGCACATTTGGCACAACATTGGTATCGAGCCATTGATAGCTGCTGTGTGCTCCCAAGGCTGGAATCAAGCTTTCGGTAACTTGCACGGCGGTCGATTCATCATCGCTGGTGCTGCGATAGATGTGGAAGCCTTGGCTATCGACTTCGCTGCTGGTGCTCCAACGAACTTGAATCGCGTTCGTGCGGGCCAACGCAGTTAACCCGACCACATTAACAGCGGTTGGATTGACCAAATCGCTATCGCTGGCCGTCAACGGTTGAAAAATATTATTCAAGCTATCGTTGAAATTCAAGGTCACATTGTTGACCACTGGCACCACGGTGATTGGATTGTTGACCGTCACTTGCACATTCAGCTGCCCAATTTCGCCTGGGCGCACCACTTGGTTGATGTTGAACGTTACAACCCCGCTGGAATGGCTACATATCCCCGTGAATGGCGCATTAATCGCACAACTAACAAAGGTTGTCGACGGTGGCAGATTATCGGTCAAGGTCACGTTGGTTGCCGTACCAGGTGTGGCGGTGGTATTTGAGGTATTTGTAAAGGTAATTGTGTAGTTCAGCGTATCGCCTGGCATAACCAAGGTAACCCCATCGGTTTTGCTCAAGGCCATAATGGGAGTTGGAGGTTGCTGATAATAGGCCTGCACGCCGGTTTGGCCTTCTTGAATAAACTGGTTGTGATCGCTGGTACAGGTAACGATTCGCCACCAACCGGTGGTTGGATTGTTGATCGTATCGCCAACCCTGGTATCTAAGGTTGCGCCAGTACCGTTCCAAATTTGATCATTGCTCAAAGTGCCTGCAATCCCACCAGTGTTGCCCATTGGCGTATAGCTGGCATCGCCCGGAGCATAGTAGCGAACGCGACGCAAATTATCGATGTCGAAGTTATTGAAGGTGATGCTTGGTTGGCCCGGACTGACATATTCATATAAGGTTAAACAGGTGGCGACTGTATCGGGCAAACCTGCATCGTGCTGAAACGAAGCTTGGCGCATCCCAATCGTAATTTCATCGCCAGTGCCAGCCACACCATCGAAGTTATCGGTGTTGGCTGGTGGTGCAGTATTGGGATCGTTATCATCATCGCGACCAACCCGCAAGCGCCAACCATTTTCATCGTTACCCGATGTAGAAGCACGCAATACATATTTACCACAGGTCACTGGGGCCGCAATCGTATACAAGCGTGTCCATGTTTCAGGTGTTGAGGCTGAAACAAAGGTTTGTTGATGCAAGCTGCCAGCACCTCCTGGCGCAGGTGTAGCTGGGCTTGGGCCAATTGGCGTGCCAGCAGCATAAAACTCAAATTGGGTATTATCATAAAGCGAGCCACGTCGTTCATCGCTCAATGGTGCATTGGTATTCATTTCAGGGCTAAAAATATCGATATGCACTGGCTGATTACTTGGCCACCCGCCAGTTGTGGTGGTGGTGTTAACACTACATGGAATTTCGATTGTGAAATAATGGGAACCATTGCCTGCGCCAGCAGTGTTATTCGTATACCAATCACCATTATTCAAGGTATTGGTAGGCCCGTTGGTTTGCAAATAGACCGACGCGCCTGCTGGCGGAATTTCGACGGCTTTGGTTGGTGTGATGCACCCCAGCAAAGCCACAAGGCTGAGTAGTGCGAGGCGTTGATAGCGAAACGGCTGCCGGCCCATAATAACTCCTTGACCAATAAAATACCGTCATTATCGCAATTGGCTTAACAAACCGGTTTACAATTTTCTTGGGAAGTATCAACAATGCTGGTTGCTAAGAGCCACAATAAGTCTAGCGTATTGTATGCAATCAATAGTTCTTTTGCCATCCCCCACGAGAGGCAAATTGCGGCGTAATTATAGGACTAAATTCCTACTCCGTTGCTCGCTACTCACTAATTAGTCGATGGTTTGGCTGGTCACACGCAAATCGTAGACGCTTAGGCGAAAGTCATCTGCCACGATGGTGTGAATTAAGCGCTCGACGCTGGCTATTGTGCTTGGGACTGGCGCAGTTTGTTCGAGAAATAGTTGCACAAACACGCTTGCTCCATCGGGGTGATAGCCAAGTACTACTTCAAGATCAACCACATTCGGTTGGTTCAAAATGCCCCGTTCTAAGCGGCGGCGTAATTCGCGCACATCCCAGACTGGTTGGCGCGGGTCGAGATCAGCTGGCGCAGCGCTGCTTTGCTGACTATGCGGCGCATTCGGGTAGGGCTTGCTTTTAACCTTGCTTTTGAGCGTTAGAATCGCCACGCCCAAGCGTTCTTCAACTTCTGCGCGAATCCGTTGGTGTAAATCGGCCAAGGTATCATTTAAATGGGCGGTTGGGTGCAACTCAAGCTCGCAGTAAATTGCCACTCCTTCGCCGTAGGCTTGGACGTTGGCTTTGCCGCTACGCACATCAAGCGCTTGGCCCAAAGCTTGATCGACGGCACGCTGGACTGTTTGCAAATCGAGTTGGGCATAGCCCGAACCTGTATTACGCACTGGCACATATTGGCTTTGGCGAATAAACATTTGGGCCAAAGCCAAACCAAGCATGAGCAAGCCCACAATTCCAGCCACAATGCGCGTGGTTTGACTATAAATTAACGCTTGAGCACGCAAATATTGGAACAAACGCAAGGCTAAATCAAAAGTTTGCAATGGCAACAGTGCAATCGTAATTGCCAAAACGGCCAAAGCGAGCGCAATAATTGTGATCAATAAACGGTTGAATCCTTGCATGGCTGCTTACTCAGCTACTACAATTGCGGCAACGTCAAGCGTCGTTTCCTTGCCTTTGAGCACCAACGGGCCAATTGTTTGAATGTTGCTTTGCAAATCACCCAAATCCTCGGCCAAGGTATCGGGGCCAAGATAAATCGTATTGGCTGGAGCAGCGCCACACAAACGAGCTGCCACATTGGTTACATCGCCAATCACGCTATAGTCGAAGCGCTCATGTGCACCAACATTGCCAACCACACCGATTCCTGTATTAATGCCTGCGCCAAACGAGGCTTGGGCTGGTAAGGCGCGGGCTGCCGCTGAACGATTAAAGGCCACAACTGCGGTTAACGCTGCCATCGCCCCGCGAATTGCGCGCTGGGCATGGTCTGGTTGACCAACGGGAGCGTTGAAAATCGCCATCGCTTGATCGCCAGCATATTGATTGAGCGTGCCGCCATGCTGAATTAATGCCTTAGCAATCAGATCAAGATAGGTATTGATAATCTGCATCATTGCTTCTGGTGGCAAGCGCTCCGCCAAGGTGGTGAAGCCGCGCATATCCATAAACACCACGCTGACTTCGCGCCGTTCGCCGCCAAGTTTTAATTGGCCACGTTCGGCAGCCTTCAACAATTCGTTGAGCACACTGGGCGGCGTGCGTTTAGCAAACAGGTCGAGCACTTGGCTGTGATCTTGGCGTTGTAGATTGTTTTGAACGAGCAGCATAACCAAACCAGTTACGCCAATCGCCAATAATGGGCTAGCCAGATCGATGCGGATTAACTGTTGTTGTAGCCCGCTAACTGCGCTAATCACCATCACGCTTGTGCCAATGACCATGGCGCTAAACAAAAGCCATGGCCGCCGAATCATGGCGATTAATGTGAGTGCGATGATCAAGCCGCTCAAAATGCCGTGCCGACCTGCTGGGCTTTGTTCGCGCAAGGCATTGGCATTCAGAATCGTGCCAATTGCGTTGGCATGAATCTCGACTCCATCCATTAATGGGCTGGTTGGTGTGGTGTAACGGTCGCCAAGGGCGGCGGCGGTCGAGCCAATCAGCACAATTTTATCATTGAATATGGCTGGATCAACCGCGCCATTGAGCACCGCCAGCAAACTGACTTGGGGATAGGTTTGGCTTGGGCCTGCATAATTTAACATAAAACTGGCATTATTAACCGGAATTGTAACCCCATTGGCAAGCGTGGTAGCTGTTGGCTCGAAAGTTAATTCTGCTGGCAAATGCCACCACGCTTGGGCGCTAGCGAGCGCAATCGCTGGGTAAAGCCCGCTTTGATCGTAGTGGGTTTGAATGCGCCGCACTACGCCATCGCTGTCGGCGATGATATCGCTATGGGCCAAAACCACCCTGCCAGTTTGCAATTGCTGGGCTGGCTCAATCATTTGCTTGCTTTGGTTCTCGCGCGAAACCGCCAAAATTGGGTGCTCTAAAGGCGCTAGCGCTTGGGCAAAGGCTTGATCGCCAGCAGGATTAGCTCCCGTAAACAGCATATCAAAGACAATTACCCGTGCGCCTTTAACCTTATCTAATAATTGAGCATAGATGCTCCTATCCCACTCGGTGAGCCGCCCAAAGCCTGTATCGTTGCTCAGCGCTTGGTCATCAATGGCGACAATCACAATCGCTGGTTGCGGGCTATGGCTGGCCACTTGGCGCACCAACAAGTCGGCTGCTGAACGATCAAGCTGTCTGCGCCATGTCCAAGTATCACTCAACAACAGGGCTAGCAAACATGCCAGCCCTGTTGCGCTAAACCATAATCCCCGTCGAATTTGTTGCGAACGTAGCACCAGCTTGCTCCTATGGCTGCGGAATAATCAAGGTTAGGCCAACCGGAATCTCATCGCGATCACGAATGCTTGGGTTGGCGTTGATCAACGCATCGGGTGTAATGCCAAAGCGTTGGGCAATGCCATTGATTGTATCGCCGGCCTGCGTGACATACAGCTGTGGTGTTGCCGTCGGCGTGTTGGTTGGCGTATTGGTTGGGGTATTGGTTGGGGTCGCCGTTGGCGTGGGCGTGTTGGTTGGCGTATTGGTTGGCGTTGCCGTCGGCGTTGGCGTTGGCGTGTTGGTTGGCGTTGGCGTTGGTGAGATCTGCGGCTGCACCACTAAGGGCTTGGATTGCTCAGCCAGCAATTGTTCGCCAGCCCGCACAAACACACTTTGGCCATCCATCGCTACCTGCACATTGCCTTTGTCGGTGGCATAGAAGGTTGTAGTATTACTGCGAGATTCCACAGTAAATTCTGTGCCACGGACTGAAGCTGCTGATGATGGTGTTTCAACCTCAAACAGATCATTTGGCCCAAGCAAGCGTTTAACCCCGTTGAGGGTGCGGCCAAACCAAACTTTAAGCCGAATTTGCTGGCCAGCGTTGGCATCATCCATCGTTTCGAGAGTCATTCGGGCATTGGCTTGCAAGGCGGTTGTTTGGCCATCGAAATAGGTAATTAATGCAGTGGCGCTTTCGGTTTGAATTGTATCGCCTGGCTCTAAAATAGTCACATCGCCTGCATTCAAGCGGCGTTCAGCGCCAGTGCGCACATTATTGATCAGCGCCGTGCCATCGAAAATTTGCACGCTTGCGTTATGTGGCACGCTGGGCGTGGAGCTGGCAAGGGTGGCGTAGCCTACAAAAAATAAAATTGCGCTGGCAACGAATAAGGCAAAAATCTGCGGTCGGCTCCATTGCCATTGCCACAAGCGACGCTTGGTTTTGGCAGCTTTGCGGCGCTTAGCGCTTGGTTGCAATGGTTGCACTTGTTCGAGTTGTTGGGCTAGTGTTTGATTGATGGCCTGTTGTTGGGTTTGGCTGAGCTGTTGCTCTGGCAAGGCCTGATTAATCGCCTGCTGAAGCTGCTGCTTGGTTAGTTTCATACAATCCCTCTGCTGCTGCAAGTTGGTGATTAAGCCGTTGCAGGCCTTGCTGCACTAATTGTTCAGTTGCGCGGTGGGTGCGGCCTAGAATTTCGCCAATCATGGCAGCGCTTAGATTGTGGCGCAGATGCAATAACACCGCCAAGTGCATGGCCTCTGGCAAGCGCTGAAGTTCGCGAATCAGGCTATTGGTGTGCGGTTGCTGGCCATAATCCCGCCAATGATCGAGCAGCACATGGCAGGTGAGTGTGTAGAGCCATAAGCGCAGCCCAAGCCGCTGATCGACGCTATTGATCGTGCGAATGGCGTTAGCCCAGACGTTATTCACCAAGCTTTGGGCGAGCGGCGCTTGATAGACTGCTGCCCAAGCCAAATTATAGAGTTCGCCCGACCATTGCTCGGCCAGCATGCGCCATGTTGCCTGATCGCCACGTTGTAATAATTTGATAATTGCTGAATCGTTTGCTGCTTGCGCCATAACCTATGCCCTATTGCTATTACCCAATGAAAACAAAAAGAATCACGTCGAGCAATGGGTGCTGACGTGATCGTAGAAGAATGACATTACGGGATTGCTAACATTTAGCCTTCGCGGGCGCGTCGCACTGCTGCATTAAAGCCAGCTTCGTCACGATTGATCAGCTTACGATTCTCGCTCGTTTCTTCGAATTTGGGGCAACGCACGGCCAAATATGGCGCGGTATGTGGGTCAACGCCCATCACACAAGGAACGTGCAAGCCAATCCGAAAATGGCTGCAATCGCGGCAATCGCGGGCGCGGCGTGGGTCGCCGCCGGTTTCATTATAGTGTTCAGCCAATGCACCGATGCTTTCGTAGAGCAACTGCACTTGGCGGCGCAAATCTTCGAGCGCCAAATTAAAGGCATTATCGCGATCATTAGGCCGTGGGCGGCGAATCAAGCCATCATCTGGCTGGCGTGGTGGCGGTGTTGGGCGTGACGCATCGTTACTACTCATGGATTCCTCCTTGGGCGCTTGTGACGATGCTTTATCGCGCCCCAACCAATTATCCAACATGCCATGCTCCTTCGGCAATAGGCCCATACTGGTGATTAATTGCTATTTTAGCACTCACTACCAAGTGGGAACCGTTTGGAAGGATGAAGGATGAATTATGAGGGATGAATCGAAAGGATGAAGGATGAATTATGAGGGATGAATCGAAAGGATGAAGGATGAATTATGAGGGATGAAGGCCATAGCCAAAAGCCTATAGCCAAAAGCCTAAACTATGGGTTGTAGTTGTATGTTAACGCAGAGGCGCAGAGCCACGAAAGGATGAAGGATGAGGGATGAAATAAAAGTCAGAAATCAAAAGTCAGAAGTCAAAGTCAAAGTCAAAAGGGATCGGATCTCGGCTGTGGTCTTTTGGCTAGTGGAATATCATTGGTGCAATTCGTGGAATTCGTGGCGAAAAACAGCCTTGGTGGATCATTAATCAACAAGGACACGAAAGGCCTGAATCAATAAGGACACGAAAGGCCTGAAGTTTTATACTTCGTGCTCTTCGTGTCCTTCGTGGTTAAAAACTATGTTCTTAACTCCCGCTTTTCTTGGTCATTTTGGAGAGCATATCCCACATTTCGTTGGGCAAACGATCAAGGCCTGAGAATTGGCCAGCGCCATACAGCCACTCGCCGCCATCGATTGTAATACATTCGCCGTTGATATAGCCTGCCTCGTCGGCCAACATATAAGCTGCCAAATTGGCTAGCTCACTGTGCTCGCCAACCCGCCGCAGTGGTACCCGATTGAGCGCTTGTTCAGCTAGTTCGGGCGTTGGGGCCAGCCGCTCCCACGCGCCTTGGGTCGGAAACGGGCCAGGAGCGATCGCGTTCATACGAATCCCATAGCGCGCCCATTCAACCGCTAACGAACGGGTCATGCCGAGCACGCCAGCTTTGGCTGCTGCCGATGGCACCACAAAACCGCTGCCTGTCCAAGCGTAGGTGGTGACGATATTCAAACATTGGCCACCGCGTCCGGCTTCGATCCATTTTTTGCCTAAAGCCAAGGTGCAGTAGAACGTGCCATGGAGCACGATGCCTAAAACTGCATCAACGGCGCGGTGTGAAAGCTTCTCGGTGGGGCTGATGAAGTTGCCAGCAGCATTATTGACCAGAATATCAACCGTGCCAAAGTGATTCCACACGCTATCGATCATCTGTTCAACAGCTTCTGGGTCGCGCACATCGCAGCTAACCGTAAAGACTTCGCCGCCTTTTTCGGCCATCATTTCGTTGGCAGCATTGGTCAATTTTTCAGCATTGCGGCTAGTAATCGCCAATTTTGCGCCCAACTCAAGGAAGCGCTCACCCATTGAACGCCCCAAGCCCGAACCCCCGCCAGTGATGATGATCACTTTGTCTTTGAGCAGATCTGAACGAAACATGCACAACCTCCTTGTTGGGCTATCGGCGCGATCAGGCTTCTTTGATCTGCGCGTAATGTTGCCAGAATGTTGGGTACGAGACGGTCACGGCTTCGGCTTCGTCGATAATCGTTTCGCCTTCGGCCACTAAGCCAGCGACCGCCAAGGCCATTGCGATGCGATGATCACCATGCGATTGAACCGTTGCGCCGTGGAGTTCGCCGCCGCCAGCGATGACCATGCCGTCGGGCGTGGCTTCGAGGCTTGCGCCCATTGCGCTCAATTCGCTCACAACCGTCGCCACCCGATCGGTTTCTTTGGCCCGCAGTTCTTCTGCATCGGCCACCACCGTTTCGCCAACGGCACAAGCTGCGGCTACCGCCAGCACTGGAATTTCATCGATCAAGCGTGGAATTAAATCGCCATCGATGCGGGTGCCGCGTAGGCCACCACCGCGCACAGTTACATCGCCAACTGGCTCAGCACCTTCGTTGCGCTCGTTGCTAATGGTGATATTCGCGCCCATGGCTTTGAGCACATCAAGCGCACCAGTGCGGCTTGGATTCAGGCCCACGCCCAAGGTCGTAATTTCGGCATCAGGGTGAATTGCTGCTGCTACCCACCAAAAGGTTGCCGACGAAGGATCGCCAGGGACGTGCAACGATAGCGGATAGGGGAAAACAGGATGGCTTGGTGGATAGAGCACAATTTCATCATCTTTGACCGTCAGATCAATGCCCATTGCAATCAGCATGCGCTCAGTATGGTCGCGACTGACGATCTTGCCCGTCAAGCGCATCGGGGCATCGCCAGTGAGGCCCGCCAAGAGCAAGGCCGATTTGACTTGGGCGCTGGCAATTGGCAATTCATAATTGCCGCCATGAATCGTTGTGCCCCGAATCACCAGCGGCGCACGATTGCCATTGTCGCGGCCATCTAAGTTAGCTCCAAGTTGACGTAATGGATCGGTAATCCGGCGTTGTGGCCGTGAACGCAGCGAGGCATCGCCAGTCAGCACGCTCAAAAATGGCTGCCCAGCCAGCAAGCCAGCCAGCAAGCGCAGCGTCGTCCCCGAATTACCACAATCTAAAACATCGCTTGGCTCGCGCAGGCCACGCAAACCGCGCCCAAATACCCGCACTTTATCATCGCTGTGTTCGATTTCAACGCCCATTTGGCGTAAACAGGCGATCGATGAAAGACAATCAGCGCCTGGCAAGAAGCCAGTGATTTCGGCGTTGCCCTCGGCCAAGGCATTGAACAACACTGAGCGATGCGAGATCGATTTATCTCCAGGCACACTGAATGCGCCACGCAGGCGCTTGGCATGACTAACTGTCTGTTTCATCGGGCGTTGACTCCTGAATTGCGGCGGGGGGCAGCCCCATGTGGTGTTCAAAGCGGGCGAGGGCGGCAACCAACTGTTCTTGGCGCACGGCGCTGGTCAGGTCGCCACGGGTGCGTTCTAGCACGGCGCGCAGCGCATCGGTGGTGCGGCGTAGGCCACTGGTTACAGCATCAGGGAAATCGACAGTTACCAAAAAGCTATAGATTTCATCCATTTGATCGAGCAAGCGTTCGCCGCTATCGACCTTGCCGTGGCGCAGGCCATCGAGAATATAACGCCGCAGTTCGCTGGCGGCCTCGGCTAAACCATTCAAATAGGCTGCTGCCTCCACGCCCAAGGTTTGATGGCTAGGCAAGCTTTCGCCGCGCACCAAGGCCAAGGTCAAGGCAGCTTCGGCATATTCTTTGAAAGCATCTTGGGTATAACCAGCGTAGAGCAAAGCTGGATATGGTTGGAGGCGTTCGCGCAAGCTTTGGGCTGCCGCTGCCGTTTCGGCTAAAAGTGGTTCGGCCACAGCCCATTCATGGCGGTGAACTGCCCGAATTGTGTTTGCGCATTGGCGAATGAGTTCGCGAGCAGATTTGAGCGCGATTTCGCGGGTCGCATGAATCGCCTCCAGCTCGCTAATGAGGGTTGTTGTTTCAATACTCACAGCGTTGTCCTTGTTAGGATCTCTGGTGTAAAACTGCGCATAGCATACTTTGCATGACGCGATAAGTCAAAGTAGCGCAAGTTGGCATTTTTTGCATAATTGATTGAGCGCTGAGCAGTGGCTGGGGGAATTTCCCCTCACCCCCATAGGCATCAACCTTATCGCCATCTTTGATAAAAGACGCTCCTATGGCATCATGGAATTGCTACACACCATGAATCCAAGGAGCGTCTATGTCAATGATACCGCACGTAAGCCGGGCGATGCAAACCCTGCTGACCACCACAACCGAAACCGTCGCGGCCACCCTCGGCTATGTGAAGCGGGCCGATCGAGCGACCTTCACGCCGAGCACGTTGGTGCAGACCCTCGTCTATGGCTGGTTGGCGAACCCAACCGCCAGTTTAGGCCAATTGGCTCAGATGGCGGCACGGGTTGGCGCGACGGTCTCACCGCAAGCTATTGATCGCCGCTTTACCCTGGCCACCGTCGATCTGCTCCATCACGTGTTGCTGGCCAGTATGGAGTACGCGATTAGTGCTGATCCCGTGGCAGTGTCCATCCTCCAACGGTTCACCAGCGTGCGTATTCATGACAGCACGACGATCGGCCTACCTGATGCGCTGGCGACCACGTATCGTGGCTGTGGCAATGCTTCGGCACGCGGTACTGCAGGCTTGAAATGTGGTGTCCAGCTCGATCTCCTCACGGGAACCCTGTGTGGGATTGACCTCACGGATGGACGGGCTTCGGATCAGGTGTTACCGGTTCAACGTGCCCCGCTGCCTGCCGGAAGTCTCCGGCTCGCTGACCTCGGCTTCTACAACATCCGTCTCTTTCGTGAGCTTGCTGCCGCTGAGGTGTATTGGCTGTCACGCGTCCAGAGTCACAGTCGGATTCGGCTGCCAGGACAGAAAGAACAGTCAATTCTGGAGGTCGTGACGGGGTTGGGGGACGCGGATCACTGGGAAGGGACGGTGCTGGTTGGAAGCAAGGAGCGACTCGCGGCCCGCTTATTGGTGCAGCGCGTCCCCGATGCCGTGGCGGCACAACGTCGCCAGCGGGTACAAGACGAGGCGCATGACAAGTGCCGCCCGGTCTCCAACGCTGCCATGGATCTGGCGGCATGGACGGTGGTTATTACGAACGCGCCGGAAGACAAGCTCGGCCTCACCGAGGCCATGGTCTTATTGAAAATGCGCTGGCAGATCGAGCTGTTGTTTAAATTGTGGAAGAGTCATGGCCACGTGGATGAATGGCGAACGAAAAAACCTGTCCGGATTTTGTGCGAAATCTATGCGAAATTGCTTGGACTGGTATTCCAGCAGTGGATTCTGGTGGCAAGTGCGTGGGATATGGCGGAACGCAGTCTGTTCAAAGCGGCGCAAATCGTGATGGCCTATGCGACCGATCTGGCGAGCAGTCGCGGATGTCGTGAGCAATTGGAGACGGTGCTCATGACCCTTGCGAGCATCATTGGGCGGTTGGCGCGGGTGCAGAAACGTCAAAAACGGCCATCGACAGCGCAGCGGTTGCTGGCCTTAACTGCTGGGAGTGGCTAAGGTTGATGCCTATAGGGAATTTCCCCTCACCCCCAACCCCGCTCCCGTGGCTCGGGCGCGGGAATTTAACGCCATGGTTCTTCGTCAATTCTTAGTAAAAAAATGCGTGCTCCCCCTCGCCCGCGTTTTCGTGGGAGAGGGGGCTGGGGGGTGAGGGAACGCTCCACCGCCGACCAATCGCTCAAAACCTACCCGTGTAAGGCTTGGAGGGTGAGGGGATCACAAACAAGGAAAAGTCTAGAGAATGAGGGAATGAGCAAGCGCAAGCTTATTTGCCAAATGCTGCTTGCCAGGTCAACGGCCCCACAATTCCATCGCGGGTTAGGCCATAGGTCGATTGCAAATTGAGCACTGCTTGTTCGGTGCCAGCGCCAAATGCGCCATCAGCCGTTACGCCGAGCAACGTCTGAATCGCGCGCACCGCATCGCCGTTGCTGCCATTTTGCACGGTTTTGATCAATTTGGCGAAGGTTTGCGTGCCAACGATGCCATCGGAGGTCAAGCCATTGGCACTTTGGAAGCTGCGCACTGCTTGCTCGGTGCCAGCGCCAAAATCGCCATCGGCAGTTAGTGAATGGCCATGCGAGCGCAACAAATATTGAGCTGCCTTAACATCGTTGCCCGAACTGCCATTGCGCAGGGTTGGCCATGCCGGCAAGCTCGGAGTTGTTCCACCTGAGATCGTGCCAATCGCAACATTATCGTAATAGAATGTCAGGATGGAACGCCATGTTGAGCCATTATCAGCCAAATATTTCGAACCCCACTGGCTCATGTATAAGCCAACCGTCCAGCCATGATTTTGGCTGCATTGGCCTGAGCTGCGGCTGCCGTTGTAGGAGCCAGCGCAATATTGGCTTTGGAAAATCGCATTATTTTTGATCAAGCGATAGTTCCACGTATCATCAACCGCTGCGTTGGTGCTGGCATACGAAACATTGGGGTTATACACTTGGTCGGCGGTGGTATCTTTGGTGTCGTAGCCTTTGCCCGGATATTTGGGGTACATCGTGCGATACCAAGCATAGGTTTTCGAGGCCATCGCGCCCGAACGCAACGATTCTGTGCGCCAGCCAGCAACCCACTCGTTGGGCAACACATGCTTAACATAGGTTTTGAAATTAACCGTATCAACGCGGCCAAGGCTCACACGATAAACCCGAATTGTGGCTGGTGGCGTGGTATTCGTGCCTGCTAGCACTTGGTTTAATTCAGCATCGTTGAGGCTAGCTTCTTGCGGTGCATTGGTGGTTAAACGGTGTGGTTGCACATCAATAATTTCAGCTTGTTGATCACCTGCTTTGTCGGCCAGCGAAAGTGGCGCATCAACCAACAGCGTATCGTTGGGAATCAACTGCGCATTGCGTAAGCGCCAAGCGCGATAGCCCTGCGCCTCGACCGCAACCTCAATCGCTTGGCTATCGTTGGTTGATACGGTAAAATGCGCAATGCCTGCTTCGTTGGTAATGCTTGTTAGGCCTACGCTTGCTAGCGAAACTGTGGCCTTGCGCAACGGCTTGCCATCAGGGCTACTGACCGTCACGCTTACATTCGCTCGTTGCTGGTTGCGGGTTTGGGCCGCAATTGGCTGTTGAATCAATAAACCCAACGCCAAACTCAGGATTCCCAACCAACGCCATGTTAATCTGCGCAGCATCCATGCTCCTTCCACTGAAGAAAATAGCCTGCGTGATTGCTCACGTTGCCGCCAGTATAGCCCGAACATCTTAAAATTTTCTTAATCAAGCCTGCTAATTCTAAAAAATTCCTTAATTATGTTAATGGGAGGATGATCGTTTAATGAATACCAAACGCTCAATAATTTTGGTGCTGTCGCTAGCGCTGGGAGTTATCTACGGAACCGTGGTTGAAATGAAGCTTGATCCATTGGGCGATTATGTCCGCTGGATGTTGTTTTGTGGTTTTGTAACCCTAGCTGCTGCGTATCCAACCAAAACGTTTTATCGTTTTATTGTTGGAATGCTGAGTGGGATCATCGGGATGTGGGCAATGTACGGATTTGCCTATAATCAAGGCGAATTGGGTGCTGGAGCCGATGTTTTGTTCTATTATGGTTTATTTTCTTGGAGTTTATTTGGGGTTCAATTTGGCATTGTCGCCGCAGTCTTAGCATCTGGATTATGGTTTTTGAGCAGCTATAGATTAAAAAATCTAGCGAATTTTACGAATAAGCACTGATCAACATAGATGTGGCGATCGAATTATCAAAATCTTCGATCGTCACCTTTTTGATTTAGGGTTGACTATGTTTTTGCTTTTCAAGTTGATTTAGGCTGTATTTCCATATTATTCTGCCACTAACAATACTGATCACTAAAGCAATGATTAAGCCTAAGCTACCCAATAACCAACCGAAGAAGAGAATACTCATAATGATCGTTCCAAGCCAACGCGACCAAAAGAAACGGCGCTGTTGGCGTTTTAATTGGGGAATTGGATCAAATGGCGTTTGATACATAATGCTCAGTTCTCCCCTAAAAAATAATTTATTAGCAAGAGGAAGTATAACCCATGGGTTTATTTAACACATTACATTTGCAAGCACCCTGTTTGGCATGTGGGGTCGAAATTCCGCTAGTATTGCAATTTAAGTATGCAGAAAATTGGCAGTACGAATATAAAATTAATGACCAATTGCGTTGGAATAGTCGCCATCCTCGCTCTAATGATGGCACACCTGGGATGAAGCATGTTGTTCTTTCAGCAATTTCCGAAGATTGCCCATTGTGTCAGCACGACGGCGATGATTATCTGATTCATGTCTATAACGATGTATTGACCAGCATCGAACCTGATGATCAGCGCTATAACTTTTTTGATGCTCAGCGCGATTACTTGGTTTTAGAAGAATGATGCAAATTGAGCCTGCTTGCTGGCCACGTGGGTGATTCAATTCACCTTCCCATTCTTTGCTCCAGCCGCTATAATAAACAACGCTGTGTTTTTTAATAAGGATGGGTTATGCAAACCAAACGTTCATTGGTTGCCATTGGGCTCGCCTTGGCTATCGCGTTGTTGAGTGTGTTTGCGGCCAATGGCCTCAGCTCATCAAGCGCTGCCTCATCGTCGGATGGGCTTTGGCAAGACGTTGCTGAACAACGGATTACGCTCAAAGGCCAGCGCGAAATTGTGCCGTTGGTCTATCGCACGGTCGGCCTCGATTTGGCTGGCTTGAGCAAACGTCTAGAACAAGCGCCGCTCGAAAGCGCGGTCAAGGTTAACCAATCAGCATTCTTACTGAATTTACCCTTGCCCAACGGCGAATTCCGCCAATTTCGGGTGGTCGAATCGCCCATTATGGAGCCAGCCTTAGCGGCCAAGTTCCCTGAATTGCGCACCTACTTGGCCCAAGGCTACGACGACCCAGAAATGGTTGCGCGGCTTGATTTGACTCCAGCAGGCTTTCATGGCTTGATCTTGGCTCCTGAAGGTCGCTATTTTATCGACCCCTATAGCCGCAACGATACCGCCAACTACCTTGTGTACGATAGCCGTAACTTTGTGGCCGACCCAGCCAAATTGGCGAGCAAAGGCGAGGTCGATTATGTTGGCGAAACGCCAATCACTAATCCTTTCCCTGAACGATTCGCGATTGGCGAAACCTTGCGCACCTATCGGCTGGCTATGGCGGCAACTGGCGAATATACCAGTTTTCATGGTGGCACAGTCAACGGCGCAATGGCGGCCATCGTCACCAGCGTTAATCGGGTGAATAGTGTGTACGAGCGCGATCTTTCGGTGCGGATGGTCTTGGTTGCCAACAATAACTTAATTGTTTATACCAATGCCAATACTGACCCCTACACCAATGATGATGGCGAAATAATGCTTGATGAAAATCAAACTAACATTACCTCAGTGATTGGCAACGCCAATTATGATATTGGTCACGTTTTTAGCACTGGTGGCGGCGGGATTGCCGAGCTTGGCTCAGTCTGTGTGACTGGCTCGAAAGCAGTTGGCGTGACTGGTTCGTCGGCTCCAATTGGCGATCCATTTGATATTGATTATGTTGCTCACGAAATTGGCCACCAATTTGGCGGCAACCACACCTTCAATAGTACAACTGGGAGTTGTGGTGGCGGTAATCGCGAAGGTCCAGCTGCTTACGAACCAGGCAGTGGCTCCACGATTATGGCCTACGCTGGTATCTGTGGCTCAGAAAACTTGCAACCAAACAGTGATCCCTACTTCCACGCCAAGAGCTTGGAAGAAATGAGCGCCTTTATTACAACTGGGGCTGGAGCCAGCTGTGGCACGACCAGCGCAACTGGTAACACGCCACCAACCGCTAATGCTGGGGCCGATTACACGATTCCAGCGAACACGCCATTTGAATTGACTGGCAGCGGCAGCGATACCAATGGCGATAGCTTGACCTACAATTGGGAACAATACGATTTGGGTTCGGCCTCGCCACCAAGCACCGATAATGGCAATCGGCCAATTTTCCGTAGCTTTAATTCAAGCACATCAACCAGCCGCAGCTTTCCACGCTTGACCAATATTCTCAACAATAACACGACGATTGGTGAAGTGATGGCGACGACCAACCGCACCATGAACTTCCGCTTGACCGTGCGCGACAATCGGGCTGGTGGCGGCGGTTTTGGCTTTGATACTGCTCGCGTGACGACGGTCAATGCTGCTGGCCCCTTCCAAGTAACTGCGCCAAATACCGCTGTAACTTGGGCGGGCTTTAGCAACCAAACTGTCACTTGGAATGTTGCCAACACTACGGCAGCTCCAGTCAGCTGTAGCAACGTTAATATTTTGTTCTCAAGCAATGGCGGCACGAGCTTTAGCGCCGTGTTGAGCAACACGCCCAACGATGGCAGCGAAAGCATCAGCGTACCAAACGTTGCAACCACCACAGGCCGGATTAAAGTGCAATGTGCCAACAATATCTTCTTTGATATTGGCAATGCTAACTTTACCGTAACTGCCAGCAATGCAACGGTTACGCCAACGAGCGTAACGACCGAAACCCCAACCAATACGCCAACCGTAACCGCAACCACGGTTACTCCAACATCAACCACGGTTACTCCAACATCAACCACGGTTACTCCAACCGTTACGACGACTCCTGGCTCGTCAGTTGTCTACCTGCCATTGACGACTAAATAGCCCTAAAATCCGAACACGGCCTACTTGAAATTTCAGGTAGGCCGTGTCCTCCACACAGAAGCTTTATTCCTGAGAGGAGTGCCTAGCTTTCGCCTTCTTGCAGAAACGCTCGGTGTATGTGATAATACACCTATGCAACGAACGATTCGTCTACGACTTGAGCCATCGCCCACACAGGCTGCCGCACTTGCGGAAACCAGCCGTCAATTTACGACGGCCTTCAACCTGTTTGCGCAGTTGGGGTGGTCTAATAGCGTGTCGAATGCGACAAAGCTCCATTTTCTGGCCTACTATGCCGTCCGCGCAGCGCTTCCCGAACTCAACAGCAATCTGACAAATACCGCACGGGCCAAAGCGGCTGAGGCGCTCCGCAGCGCCTTTACCTTACGAAAAGACCGCACGCGCACCGTTTCGATGCCCCGATCACATCACTGCCCCCCGCGCTACAATGTGCATACGTTTCGCGTCGATTGGGAAAGCCAGACCGTACGGCTATCGCTCGTCGCTGGTCGGCAGACGATCCGCTTTTGCGTGCCGACCTATGCTACCAAGTATGTGGGTTATCCGGTTGATACGGCGGATCTGCTTGAGCGCGATGGTCGCTGGTTCTTGCATGTTGTGGTCACGGTTCCTGCGCCGACCATCGTGCCAAGCGAGACGATTGTTGGGGTTGATCTGGGGTTGAGCCATCCCGCTGTGACCAGTACGCGGCGCTTTTTGGGCAAGAAACGCTGGAAGGCCCGTGAAGGTCGGCTGTTCAAACTCAAGCGGGCCTTACAACAGCGCAACACCAAGTCGGCTAAACGGCACTTGAAAACGCTGCGGCGCAAGCAGGCTCGCTTTCGGCGTGATTGTGACCACGTTGTGAGTAAGCAGATCGTGCAGTCGGTCGAAGCAGGTAGCACGATTGTCGTGGAAAATCTGACCAATATCCGCAAACGCATAAAGGGCAAGCGGCGCACCGCAACCAAGCGACGCTTGCATTCGTGGTCGTTTGCACAATTGCTGGCGTTTATTGTGTATAAGGCGCAGGAGCGAGGCAGTACGGTGGTTGCGGTTGACCCGCGACATACCTCGCAGATGTGTAGCTGCTGTGGGCATCAAGCCCGCAACAACCGTCGCTCTAGGGCCGTATTCAGATGTCGAAAGTGTAGCTATGAACTACATGCCGACTTGAATGCCGCCTACAATATTGTGTCCAAGTACCGTGCTCAGGGGGGTATATCTCGCCTGAGTGGGCTGCCCGTCAACCAGCCTATCGTGTCCGATCCTGAGCTACTTGCCTAGGGTTGAGGTACAAGCCCAATGCCTTTAGGCGTGGGTTGTTGACAGAAATATAGAGTTTTGAGCTAGCTAGACCAAGTTAGGCTTGGTTAACCGCCGTTACATCGAGCAACTTCTCCGACACTTTATCGATCAATTGATCAATAAAAAAAGGCTTGGCAATCATCTCAGTTACCCCAGCCTCGCGGGCTTCGCGTTGCAATTTGACACTATCATAGGCAGTAATCATCAGCATTGGTTGGGTTGCACCTTGCGAACGCAGCGCGCGAATCAGATCCAAACCAGACATTTCACGCATATGATGATCAGTCAGCAGAATATTAGCTGGCTCTTGCAACCATAAATTCAGCGCTTCCTCGCCATGATAGGCCCGAACAACTTCAACGTCAGGGATGCTGCGGAGGCCGATGATCAAGGTCATGGCAATCGCTGTATCATCTTCGGCAATTAAAATGCGTTTGGTCATGGTTGGTCTCCTACTGTGCTGCTAGCATCCCCACCCACACTGATACAAGTACTTTTGTATCATATAGGTACTATTGTAGCGTGTGGCTGGTACTGGCACAACACCCATAAAGGTGAATAAATTGGGATCATATGTCGAGTAAAAGCTGCTGTTATCACCCCTCTGAGGGAACAACAGCAGCTACGGGTAGTGCCAATATTCAGGTAAAGCAAGATCTAGGCCAACTAGCGTCGCCAACGAGGCCGCAGTATTTGTTTGACGATTGAGCGCCAGCCCCGACTAATTGAGCGCGGCCACAAGGTTCTGCTGACCATTGCGCGGTCGTTTTCAATTTCCTCGGGGTCAAGCCGAACGTGGCTGCCATATTGCTCGGCAGTGTAGGCATCGGCGAGGCGGCGTAAAGTTCGGCGCTGGCCAGGCATTTCTTTAGCTAATTCGCTGGCAAACTCTTGGGGCGTGCGCTCTGCACGTTGCTCCAAACCAGCCCAACGTGCCAATAAACCGATAAAGCCATAAGCTCGCGCCGCAGGCCGCAAGCCGCGAAATTCGCGTTGCAACAATCCCCAGAGCAGCAAAATAACTATGCCAATGATGGCACAAATAATTGCTAGCCAGCGCCAGAATGGGCTGCGTTCAACAACCGGAGGCGCTGCATCATCCACTGGCAATGCTTGCGGCTCGACCGTTGGAATTGGGGTGGTTTGGTAGTTTTCGCGCAGATCTTGCAAGGCATCGAAATCGGTTGCTGGTTGCTGAACTTGGCCTGCATTTGGCCCAATATCATCGGGATTCTCGCTGTTATCTTCTGCTTGTGGCGGACCATCAGGCCGAATTGGTACGGTCACATAGCCAGCTGGAGTTGGCTCAAAGCGAATCCAGCCATAACCCATAAAATAGACTTCGGGCCAGCTATGGGCAATCGAGTCGCGTACAACGTAGACTTGACGATCAGCATCGTAATCGCCAGTTGCATAGCCTTGTACCCAGCGTGCCGGAATCCCTTGCGCACGCAACATCAACACCATCGAGCCTGCAAAGTAATCGCAATAGCCGCGGCGCAAATTGAACAAAAAGTTCTCGATTGGGTCGGCATCTGCTGGCGGCGCAGGAATTTGATCATCATAGGGCATTTGGCGCAGATAATTTTCAAGTGCCACCGCTTTGTCGTAGGCGGTTTCTGCGCCTGCTGCCGTGGTTAATTGGCGCGACAAGCCACCAATATTGCGCATCGCTTGGCTATCGGGCAATTGCAGATAGCGCTGAAGCCAAGGCGGATAGTCAATTGATGCACTGCGCAAACTTTGCTTATCAACATTACTAATCAGCGAAACCACACTATATTCAAAATCGCGGTTGGCTGGGCCTTGATTAAAATAAATCGCGCTATCGGCAAAGTTTGGCAGCGTCGTTTCACTATCGGAGATGATGAACGTGTGCTGCACCAAGACGGGAACGCTCCACGTCAGCGGCGAGGTTGCAGCAGGCAGTTGCTGATCGCCACGAGTTTGCATCAGCTTGATAGTTTGGGTAAATGGCTCGCGGCCATTCGTGTCAATTTGGGTCAGCGTATCATCGGGATTAATCGGGGTCAGCGCTTCGCGACGTGTTGATGTGCGCCGCACCTGCCAGGCAATGTCGCCAGTGGTGTTTTGCCAGCCTTTGCCATCGTATAAATCCCAAGCATTCGAGCGCCAATATTCGGCAGCAGGTGCTTTGACTTCGAGCACAACCTCGTTGGTTGCCGAGCGAGCGCCGCCAAGTTGCACCGTATTGTTGGCGAAATTGGCTCCGTTGCCATTTGGCACGACCACATTGCCCACTCCTTGCTGCCCCCGATCAGCGCGGATAGCGCCATTGTCGGGCAGGAAGAAATCAATCGGGCGGCTCAAATTCTCGCCAAAAATCCGTAATTGGGCATTGGTAATATTGGCTGGCATCAATGCTGCCATCAAAACCAAACTAAAACATGCCAACACTCCCGCCCACAAGTAACGTAACGAAAGCCATTCCTGCTGCTCTAAAAAGCCAGCATCCCACGTATGTTGGCGTTGGGCATAGGTTTGGGTTACCAAAAAGAGTAGCGCAACCAGCAAAAAGAGCCAGAACGAGGCAATTGGCTTGGGAATGGCGTAGGTCAGATTGGCCATCAACAGGCTACCATTCAGCATGACCAAGCGCCAATTCCAGCGCCAGCGCATGAGCAACCAAATGCTGCTATAGGCAAAAATCCAAGCCAGAAGCAAACCCGCCAGCGAAAAAAGATAATAATCTTCGATCCGTTCGCCAGTTTTGGCCGCCCGAATTGCTGCAATCCCCCGAATCAGCAGATCCGTCCAGCGATCAACTTGGCCATCGAGGCGTGGATCGAGCGGCACAAAGCGAATTGCCCACGCCAAGCCCATAAAAAGGCTGATCACATGGGCAATAAACGAAGGCAAGGCTTGCCAACGGGCAAATAATGCTGCTACCACCAACCCGCCAAGCGCCACAATCCGCATGCGTTCAAAGCCTTCGACCCATTCCGATTCAACCACATTGGTCACGACTAGCAAGGCCATAATGCTGGCTAATGTCCAGGTTAGCAAACCATAACTTGG
The DNA here is from genome assembly GCF_016907925.1 of Herpetosiphon giganteus. Taxonomy (GTDB): domain Bacteria; phylum Chloroflexota; class Chloroflexia; order Chloroflexales; family Herpetosiphonaceae; genus Herpetosiphon; species Herpetosiphon giganteus. The sequence goes on from NZ_JAFBCZ010000027.1 coordinate 21,319, forward strand.
TTGAAAAAAAGCGCGAACTCGTTGCAGCATAGGGGATTCCTCAATCTAGCATGCGGGCTACTTCTATTTTAAAATGGCTCTTGGGCTTGCTGGGTTAGTAGTTGATGAGCATCGGCTTAGGCCAGCAAGCGTTTAAATAAGCGCTCGGCATTGGCAGTGGTGATGGTGGCAACTTCATCAAGGCTTAAATTGCGCAAACGGGCAATTGCCTCAGCGACATACGCAACATAGCTTGGCTCATTGCGCTTGCCGCGATATGGGTGCGGCGTAAGATAGGGCGCATCAGTTTCAATCAAAATCCGATCAAGCGGCGCACGTTGCACCACATCCTGCAATTCAACTGCTTTCTTGAAGGTAACTGGCCCAGAGAACGAAAGATAAAAGCCCACATCCAAACATGCTTCTGCATAAGCCCAATCGCCGCTGAACGAATGCATCACGCCAGCTTGGCCCCGCGCCGCCGAATCCAACACCCGCACCGTATCGGCAACTGCCTCGCGACTATGGATGACCACCGGAAAATCAAGCTCGCGAGCCATGGCCAGTTGTTGGCGAAACAGCTGCTCTTGAACATCGTGGGGCGCGCGATCGTGATAATAATCGAGGCCAATTTCGCCCAAAGCCACGACCCGCGGCTGCGCCAACAGCTCACGAATTTGGGCTAATTCAGCCTCACCAGTTTCTAAAGCATAATGTGGTTGAATTCCAACGCTGGCCCACACCATGGGCTGGCTTTGGGCAAGGGCAACGCTGGCGCGTGATGAGGGCAAATCGTAGCCAATATTGATCATGCGGGTTACGCCAGCTGCTTGAGCACGCTCAAACACAGCTGCCCGATCATCATTAAATTGATCGCTATGAACGTGGGTATGGGTATCAATTAACATGAATGTTCCTAGAATGATAAGGCTTGGGCACAAGCACAATTTGGTGCAACCTAGCCAGCAAATATTATACCCAATCAGCGCACACAATAGCAAAATTCTGTTACCATACAACCACGATTAAGTTATGGAGGATGATTCCTATGGCAGTACGTTCAGCTGAAGCAACATGGACTGGCTCTTTACGCGAAGGCGCAGGCTCGGTCAAAACTGGCAGTGGCGCAGTCGAAGGTAGCTACTCATTTCCTTCACGCTTTGAAGATGGCACTGGCACGAACCCCGAAGAACTGATTGCAGCAGCGCATGCTGGGTGTTACTCAATGGCCTTGACCGCTGATCTTGGTCGCGGTGGCTACGAACCAAAGAGCGTGCACACCGTTGCGAAGGTGCATCTCGAACGCGGCGAAGGTGGCTTTAGCATCACCAAAATCGAATTGCACACCGAAGCCGAAGTGCCAAACATCGATGCAGCAGCATTTGCTGAAATCGCTGAAAAAGCCAAAGTCAACTGCCCAATCTCGAAGGCTTTGGCAGCAGTGCCAAGCATCGAATTGAATGCAACCTTGAAATAAGCACGCATCGTAGTTCGTTTGCGTTGATTCCCCCTTGGGCAATAGCTGCTCAAGGGGTTTGTTGTTAATCGCTGGTTTAATTATCAGCATCGCAACCCTTATGCCTTGTGAAATTTGGTGCAACATTGCAGCATTTTTAAAACTCGTTATAATCATGACGCAGTATGTCATAAATCAATGATATACTTCAAAATAAGCAACCAAAAATCCTCTCAAATCAATTTGTAATCTGCGTCAATTGCAAAGGAGCACCTTCGATGGCAGACCTCAGCACGATAACTGTTAGTGATTACATTGCGACCGCCCTGCCGGAACAATTGGCCAGCCAAAGCAGTGGCTTGGAAGATGCAACCTATGCAATTCAATATCTGGTAGACGGAACGGCCTACGCTGTGAGCTACAGCGGCGGTCGCGGCGAAGTTGTCACTGGCACGGTCGAAAATCCTTTATTGACGGTGACGCTTGACGAGCCAACCTGGCGCGGCGTGATTACCGAAGAAACTGCTTCGGCAGATGCCTTGGTTAGCCCAGCTAAAATGAGCACCAGCCGCCTCGAAAAATTGCAAAATCTCAAGGGTAAATTCAATCTTGAATTGACCAAAGCCGATGGCAGCGTGGCCTATTCAACCACCACCTTCAATGGCGTTGATACCCCAGAAGTTACCCTCATGATGAAGGCCGAAGATTACGCCAAAATCCTCAAAGGCGAACTCAACAGCCAAATGGCGTTTATGACCGGCAAACTCAAGTTCAAAGGCGACATGAATTTCCTCATGAAGCTCGGCACACTCATGTAATTGCAGAAGGATGAAGGATGAAGGATAAAGGATGAAATTTTGTTACTTTTTCATCCCTCAACCCTCATCTTTCATCCTTTCTTTGAGGGAGCAACGATGATTTCCTTCTCTCCATCTGAAGAACAAGCCCTGATTGTTGATACACTCAAACGTTTTGCCAAGGATCGCCTGCGCTCGATTTTTCGCGAGGCCGATGAAAATGGCGAATTGCCAGCCGACTTGTTGAACAAGGGCTGGGAATTAGGTTTGGTTGGTTCGTCGATTCCTGAGCAATACGGCGGCTTCGGCGAGTTTTCGGCAGTAACTGGCGCGTTGGCGCTCGAAGAATTGGCGTGGGGCGATTTGGCCAGTGCTCTGGCCTTAAGCGCGCCTGCCAGTTTTGCCTTTGCTGTCTTGGCAGCTGGCACAGAAGCCCAGCGCGAAGCCCTTTTGCCCCAATTTAGCGAAGAACGCTTTGTCAACGCCACTTCGGCCTTGATCGAGCCACGCCTGCAATTTAACCCGCGCAAATTGCAAACCACGGCCACCCGCGATGGCGATGGCTATGTGTTGAATGGGGTTAAAAGCTATGTGCCACTGGCCAGCAACGCCGAACATTTCTTGATCTACGCTGCTGAAGATGGCCAAACTCAAGCCTTTATTGTGCCCGCCAAAACCGCTGGCCTCAGCGTTGGCGAACGCGAAAAATTGATGGGCGTGCGTGCGCTCGAAGTTGCCCGCGTAACCCTTGATAACGTCAACGTTGCGGCAGATGCCAAACTTGGCGGCGACGCAGGGATCGATTTTGGCCGTTTGTACGCTCGTTCGCAAGTTGCGCTTTCAGCATTGGCAATTGGGGTTGCGCGGGGAGCCTACGAATATGCGCTCGATTACGCCCGCAATCGCCAAACCTTCGGCGAAGCAATCGGCCAACGCCAATCAATCGCCTTCATGCTGGCCGAAATGTTGGTCGAAATTGATGGCGCACGCTTGATGGTGTGGGAAGCAGCTTGGAAACTTGATAACAACCAAGAAGTGACCCGCGACGCGCTGATGGCCAAACATAACGCCGACAAAACCGTGCTGATGGTCTGCGACCGTGCCTTACAAATTCTTGGCGGTCACGGCTACATCCGCGAGTTTCCTGTTGAGTTGTGGTTGCGCAACGCCCGCGGCTTCACCACCTTCGACGGCTTGGCAATGGTCTAGGAAAATATGAAGGATGAAGGATGAGGGATGAATAGTCTCATTATTCCTTCACTGTCCATCAATGATTTAGCAATGGTGTAATAAAAGGATGAGGAATGAATAATTCAAAGGATGAAATTTGAACTTTAGTGATGTTAAATCTTTGTTTTAGACCGACAAGCTAAATATTCATCCTTCATCCCTCATATTTCATAATTTATTCATCCTTCATCCCTCATACCTCATCCTTAACAACGGGGGTTCTCATGGCGATTGATTTTAAATTATCGGAAAGCATTGATACCCAACGCCAAATGACGCAGATGGTGGCCGAGCAAATGATGCGGCCTGTCTCGCGCCATTTCGATGAGCACGAACACGATATTCCATGGGATTACATCAATGCGATGTGGCCAATTATGCGCCAAAATCCTATGTTTGGCGTGGTCGATAAGCCCGAAACGGCGGTCGACCATAACAAACCCAAAAAGCCCAAAACTGGCAACGTGCGCATGGTGCATTTGATCGAAGCCCTCTCATGGGGCGATGCTGGCATCTATTTAACAACCCCAGGCGGTGCTTTAGGTGGCGCTGCTGTTGCTGCTGCTGGCACCAGCGAGCAAAAAAGCCGTTTCTTGGCTCGCTTCGCCGATAGCGAAACCCCAGTCTGGGGATCGATGGCCATGACCGAGCCGCAAGCTGGCTCGGATACCTCGGCGATTCGTACCACCGCCGTGCGCGATGGCGATTCGTGGATCTTAAACGGCGAAAAGATCTATTGTACTGGTGGTCGTTTGTCGCTCGAAGAATCACAAGGTTTGGTGGTGGTTTGGGCTACCGTTGATCCCAAGCTTGGCCGTGCTGGCATGAAGGCATTTGTGGTCGAAGCTGGCACGCCTGGAATGGAAGTGACCAAGCTTGAGCATAAGATGGGGATTCGCGCCAGCGATACTGCTGCCGTCGTTTTCACCGATTGTCGGATTCCGTTCGATAACGTGCTTGGCAACCCCGAAATTCCCAAGCCTGAAGCAACCGCCGCTAGCGCCGATGCTCCTAAGGGCTTCAAAGGCGCAATGAAAACCTTTGATGCCACCCGTCCTGCGGTTGCCGCCTCGGCCTTGGGCATTGCCCGCGCAGCCTTGGAATTGTTGCGCGAACAATTGACCGCCGCTGGCGTGGCAATTCGCGACGATGTGCCAGTCCACGAGATGAGCGCCGTCGAGCGCGATTTATTGGAGCTGGAAGCTCAGCACAAAGCAGCTTGGTTGCTCACGCTCAAAGCTGCTTGGATGATGGATTCAGGCGAAGCCAACACCGTCGAAGCCTCAGCTTGCAAAGTTAAAGCTGGCGAAGCCGCAACCGTGATCACCCAAAAAGCTGTTGAACTCTTGGGGCCATTGGGCTACACCCGCGAACTTTTGGCCGAAAAGTGGATGCGCGATGCCAAGATCAACGACATTTTTGAAGGCACTGGCCAAATCAACCGCTTGATTATTGCCCGCCGGATTTTGGGCTTCTCGTCACGCGAATTGAAATAAACTGCTACTATGGAGCACGCAGTGGCTACGGCTGCTGCGTGCTTTTTTGTTTTTGGCCTAGCCACGAGGACGTTCATGCAAGCACCAGCCAGTGTCATCAACCACCCCAACATTATAGAAACCTTTGGTCAAGCCAGTTTTGAGCAATTAGTCCAAGCCACCTATCAAGGCGATCCGTTGGCCGATGCAGTAATTGCTGAATTTGCCCAAGCTGGCGGCGCTGCCCGCCACGCACTCCAAACTGGCTTAACTGCTGGACTTGACCAGGTTAAAGGTGATTTTCCGGCGGTGCGTGCCTTTTTGACTGCCGCCGAAACCTTGCCTGCGTGGGTTGATGTTGCGCAGCTTGAGCGCGGCGCACAAGCCTATTGCTCAATTGGCGTGCTTTGGCTGACCTTGGCGCTTGGGCCTGGCTCGTTGGTGCACACCTACAGCGCGCCAACGATCGCCGATCTCTTGGTGCAAACAGGCGATCTGGAACACATGGCAACCAAGCGCATCATCGAAACTGGCACATGGGGCATGGCGATTGCGATTCCGCAAGCCTTGCAACGCGGCGGGCTTGGCTATGTGCATAGTTTGCAAGTGCGCTTGTTGCACGCCCAAATTCGCAATTCGTTGCTCAAACGCAATTGGGACCAAACCAAAACAGGCTTGCCAATCAATCAGCTGGAAATGGTGCGCACGTGGCTGGATTTTACCTATGTGCCATTTACGGCGCTGGCTCGCTTTGGCATCGATTTCACTGCTGCCGAATTAGGCGATTTGTATCATCTTTGGCGCTACATTGGCTATTTGCTCGGAATCGATCCCACCATTTATCAAAGTGTTGTTGATCAAGCTTCGGCTGCGCGTTTGTTGGATTGGGTTGATAGCAGCATGCAACCGCCCAATGCTAGCTCGCGCCGTTTGACCGCCGCCATGATCCAATCGGTCAGTGAGTTGGTGCAACCGCTGATTAACCGTTCGTTTAAATTTTCGTTTGCCTTGGTCACAGCGCTCACTCATCATTTCCATGGTCGGCAACTTTCGCGCCAATTAGGTATCAAACGCTCATGGATAAGTGCATTTGTGCCGTTGGTGGTGCTAGCAAATCGTTGGCAACGCCGCAAATTACGCCGCAACCAAAGCGCTTGGCAAGCCCAAATTCAAACCACTGCCAACGATTTTCACGAGCGCGTTGTCAATGCTAACCCAACCGCATATCAAGCAAAAAAAGCTGTTGAACAGCGCTAAGCATCCATGTCACATCTGGCGTTGCTGAACCGTCTTGACTCCAGAACGTTTTTATAAACTGGAGTTTTCGCATGAATAGCCAAAAACCAATGGTTGTGATCGGTGGCGGTTTAGCAGGCCTGACGGCGGCCAATTATCTGGCGCGAGCTGGTAAACAGGTGATCGTGTTGGAGCGGGCCAAAGAATTTGGTGGCCGTGCCCGCACCAATCGCGAAGCTGGCTTTGAGTTGAATTTCGGCCCGCATGCCTTATATTTGAAGGGTGCTGGCGCGCGGGTCTTGCGCGAGTTGCAGCTGATGCCAACTGGCTCGAAGCCGGTCGCGCCCGATGTGTTGTGGGTGGATAAGCAGCTGTATCCAACCAACTCGATTAAGGCGGCGCTGACTACGCCCTTGCTCAGCCGCCGCGCTAAATGGCAATTTTTACGCACGTTTGCCAAAATTCAATTTACCAACCCAGCCGATTATGCAGATCGCAGTTTTGCCCAATGGATTGAGCAACAGGCCGACGAGCCGCGTACCTGCCAATTGTTGGCGATGTTTGGGCGCTTGACCACCTACGGCGCTGCCAACGATCTGCAAAGTGCCGCCGCCACCCTAGAAAATATCAAAACTGGCCTTGCTGGCGTGTTGTATGTTGATCATGGTTGGCTGACGATTGTGCAAGCCTTGGTTGATAAAGCGCAGCAGTTAGGCGTTGATTTGCGTACCAGCCAACGGGTTCAGGCCATCCAACTAAGCCATGCAGGCGCAACAATTCAGCTTGCTGATGGCAGCAGCATTCAGGCTGAGGCGGTGGTGTTGGCGGTCACGCCGCAAGCAGCCAACGAATTAATTGGGGCCAAGAGCCAGCTGTTTCAACGCCATTATCAACGGATACAGCCAATTACCGCTGCAACCTTGGATTTGGGCTTGCGCCAATTGCCCCAGCCAACGCGCCAATTTTTGTTGGGCGTTGATCAACCGTATTATGCGGTTGCCCACTCGCGTTATGCCAAACTTGCGCCGCAGGGCCAAACCATGCTGCATGTGATGAAATATCTCGACCAGCGCCAAGCGAACGATCCCAAGCAAACCCGCGCCGAATTGGAAAGCTTGCTCGACCACTATCAAGCTGGTTGGCGCGATCATCTGATTACCAGCCGATTTTTGCCTTCAATTACCGTCAGTTATGATCTGCCACAAACCCAATTTGGCGGCTTGGCCGGACGCACGCCAGTGGTTTTGGCCGATTGCCCAAATGTTTATTTGGCTGGCGATTGGGTTGGCGCTGAAGGCCAATTGGCTGATGCTAGTTTTGCCAGCGGCTACACTGCGGCCAAAACCATGCTTCAGCCTGCGACCCAAAGCTACATGCGCACTGTAGGAGCCGTAGCATGAACCAAATCGAACTATTCGAGAGCTATCGTGGCTATTTGTTCGGCATCGCCTATCGCATGCTTGGTAGCGTGATGGATGCGGAAGATTGTTTGCAAGAGGTTTTTTTGCGCTGGCAAAGCCATGTTGAAGCAGTGGCAAACCCACGGGCTTGGCTGGCAACCGTAGCCACTCGTTGGTGTCTCGATCAGCTGAATACGGCGCGCCATCAACGTGAGCAATATATCGGCGAATGGCTGCCCGAGCCGTTAATTACGCCAGCGCCAAGCAGCGAGCTTGAGCAAGCAGAATCGCTATCGACCGCGTTTTTGGTGCTTTTGGAGCGGCTTTCGCCAGCAGAACGGGCAGTTTTTTTGCTGCACAAAGTTTTTGGCTACGAATATAGCGAAATTGGCGAAATTGTGGGCAAAAGTGCGGCGGCCTGTCGCCAAATCGGCCATCGCGCAGCAGCGCATGTGGCCCAAGCCCGCCCACGCTTCAATGTGGAGCCTAGCGTGCAGCAACGGCTGAGCACGCAATTTTTGCAAAGCTGTGCCACTGGTGATTTGGAGAGCTTGATGAGTTTACTAGCTGAAGATGTGGTGTTGCGCAGCGATGGCGGCGGTGTGGTGCAAGCGGCGCGCAATCCAATTTATGGGCCATCGGCGGTTGGGCGCTTCTTGTTGGGAGTGCTGCCAAAATTGCCTGCCAATAGCATTTTTGAGCCACGTTTGATCAACGGCCAGCCTGGGTTTGTGGCGATGGTCGATGGTCACGCCAGCGGCACATTAATCTTAGATTTGCTTGATCAACAGATTGGTGGCATTTACATCATGCTCAATCCCTATAAATTGCAGCATTTGGCGCAATAATGATCGCAAGTAGAGATTCAGCTTGTTTCACCACCCTTCCGTCCCGCCTCAAGGCGGGAAACGCAGGGGGTTTTCAGCCCCCTGCACCCCCAAATATTTGGGTTATGGATTATTACTGTTTATGCTGTTTCTCTCCCTAAGAGTACTTCGCGCTCTTCGCAGTTCTGTTAGTTTCCGTGGCCGCGATATTGATTGCTGCGCAAATACTGATTGAAGGTTTCGAACTCGGCCAAATACATTTTGCGCAACAAGCCAGGCGATAGCAGCCGCTCGATCAAGCCCATCAGGCCTGGCTTGGCCTCGGCGCGAGTGTGCAAGGTCAGTTTCGAGCGATTTTCACCATTGGGTGTGACGGTAAAGGTTGTGATAATCCCCGAATCGTAATCGGTTTCGACCAAAACACTGCCTGGGCTTGGCTCAGTCACATGCATGCGCATTGATTGTTTGCGCCCAAAAGCTTCAGTTTCGGTCACAAAAATTGTGCCTTTGCCAATGCCGCCTTGCTCGACCGTAAGGCTTTTAAAATATTTTTTCGGCACAATATGCGGATGCCCATCGCGATAATCAGCAATAATTTGATACACCGTCTCGGCTGGGGCCTCAATATCTCCGCTTATTTCAAAGATCAGTGGTTTCATATGTGCGAGCTCCTCGCTAAAATATGATTAATCGTCAGCACAGATCAACGTCCACTCCATAATCGTTAAAGGTCATCGATTGTGCGATCTGTAACAAATGATTTGACTGCTATTGTAAGGCGAAATATGGTACGATACTAGCTACTAAAGACCGACATTGATTGTGTGCAGCCGCACAAAGGAGTTGCGATGCAAATTATCCAAGCGGGCTTGGATGAACTTGAGCGCCTTGTGCCATTATTCGATGGCTATCGCCAATTTTACCGTCAAGCCAGCGATCGTGCTGCCGCGCGCGCTTTTTTGCACGATCGGCTGAGCAATAGTGAATCGATCATCTTTTTGGCGCAAACTCCTGAAGCAGGCGTAGGCTTCTGTCAACTGTACCCTAGTTTTTCCTCGGTTTCAATGCGGCGAATTTGGATTTTGAACGATCTGTTTGTGGCGGAGCATGCGCGGGGCCAAGGTGTGGCTTCGGGCTTGCTGAATGCTGCGCGTGATTGGGCGATTAGCACCAAGAGCAAAGGCCTCGTGCTCGAAACCGAAGTGACGAATCTGCAAGCCCAACGGCTCTACGAGCAGCATGGCTGGCAAAAAACTGTTGATGAATATTTCTATTCATTGAGTGTTTAAGCACGCTCAATCGTTTGCAAACCAACCAGAAATTGAAAACGGCTATGGTACAATAGCCCCATTGACTCGCAACGCTGCGGGTCAATCCTCATTGTGGAGGAATTGAACTCACCATGGTAGAAAAGTCTATGCCAACGATTGATGACATTTATGCTGCGGCCAATGTTTTAGGCCCAATTATCACCCAAACTCCACTCTTGCCAGCTGAACAACTGAGCCAAGAACTTGGCGGCCAAATTATTTATAAAGCTGAAAATACCCAACGCGCCGGGTCATTCAAAGTGCGCGGTGCCTATACCAAAATCAATTCGCTCTCGGTTGAAGAAAAAGCCCACGGTGTCATTACCCACTCAGCAGGCAATCATGCCCAAGGTGTGGCCTTGGCTGCCCAATTAAATGGGATTAAAGCCACCGTGGTAATGCCTGAGTTTGCGCCATTGGCCAAAATTACCTCAGCCCAGCGCATGGGCGCAGAAGTAATTTTGCATGGAGCATCGTTTGATGATGCTGGAGCGCATGCCCGCGAATTGCAAGCCAAAACTGGCGCGATCTATGTGCATGCCTTTGATGATCCGTTTACGATTGCTGGTCAAGGCACACTTGGCCTAGAACTTGCCGATATGTTGCCTGACCAAGGTGGAACCGTGGTTGTGCCAATTGGTGGCGGCGGAATGATGGCTGGAATTGCGCTGGCCTTGCGTTCGCTGCGCCCCAATGTGCGCTTAATCGGGGTTCAGGCGGCTGGTTGCCCTTCGATGATCGCCTCGCAACAAGCAGGCAAACCTGTGGCTGTGCCGCATGCAGCGACAATCTGCGATGGGATTGCGGTCAAACGCCCAGGCGAATTGACATTGCCGATTATCACTCAATTGGTTGACGATATTGTGACCGTTGATGATGATGCTGCGGCGCGTGCTTTAGTCCATGTGTTGCAATATAGCCGCATGGTGGTTGAAGGCGCGGGTGCGGTTGGCGTGGCGGCACTGCTCGAAGGCGCAATTCGCTTGCGCCCAAATGAACCAACCTTGGTGGTGCTGAGCGGTGGCAACATCGATGGCAATTTCTTGGCACGAATTATTGAACAAGTTTTGGTCAAACAAGGCCGCTATTTGCGCGTGCGCACCAGCGTTCCTGATCGTCCGGGGAATCTTGCTCCCGTGGTGAATGCGATTGCCCAAGCTGGCGCGAATGTGATCGACATTAACCATCGGCGGGCGGTTTGGCAACTGCCGCTTGATCGGGTGGGAATTGAGATGATTCTCGAAGTGCGCGATGAAGCGCATGGCCAATCTATCATTGACATGTTGGAAACACACGGCTATCACATCGAGCGTTTTGGCCAACGTGTGTGGCCGGTGTAATCGATGGTTGATGCGCTTCGCATGAACTGTCTACGGTAGGGCTTATGCCAATTCGAATGATTGCAACCGATATTGACCTTACCCTGCTTGATGACCGCGGCCAATTGCCCCCGACCAATATCGAGGCATTGGCCTTAGCTGCTCGTCAAGGGATTCGCGTGGTTTTAGCCACTGCCCGCCGCCGTGAAGCTGCCCAAGAAATTGCCCAGCGTTTGCATATTCCAACCGCGCTCGTTTGCCATAATGGCGCACGCGTTTGGGATGAACGTGGGCGTGAGATTGCTCACCACACGATTGATTTAGAGTTGGCTCAGCGGATTGCCGCCATGGCTGATAAGCGTAGCTTGCCGATTGTATTTACAATTGATGAAACCAATTTTGTCACTGCGCAAGCCGCGAATTTAGTTGGTTCGCGCACTGTATCTACGCCAGTTTCGTCGCTTGAATTAATCGTGCGCTTGGCTCCGACGCGCATTTTGTGCCATGGCGAATTGGCAACCCGTGCCGTCGATGAAATTTTGGGCCGCAACTCGCAATTAAAGCAATTTCGCTATTTGCGCAGCAGCGGCGAGGTCTATTCAACCGTCATTTCACATAACGATGCCACCAAAGAACGCGCCTTGGAACATCTCTGCACAACCTGGGGCATTCAACAAAGCGAAGTATTGGCAATAGGCGATGCTGATGCTGATGTGGGGATGTTGCGCTGGGCCGGCGTTGGGGTTTCATTAACTGGCAGTATGCAGCAAGCAATCGAGGCCGCCGATTGGGTTGCACCCTCGGCGCGCTTTGGCGGAGTTGCGGTTGCGGTGCATCGCTATGTGTTGCAACAACAAAATGTCCGTTCCTAAGGTAAGGATTTATGCAAAAGTTATTAATTGGTTCCAACAACGCCCATAAAGTTGGCGAGTTACGGGCAATTTTTAGTGGCTTGCCGTTCGAGTTATTGACCTTGGCCGATGCAGGCATCGATTATGAGGTTGAGGAAACTGGTACAACCTTTGTTGAAAATGCGCAGCTGAAGGCCGAAACCTATGCCCAAATGAGTGGCTTGCCGACCTTGGCCGATGATTCTGGCCTCGAAGTGGCGGCGCTTGATGGCAAACCTGGCATTTACACTGCACGCTGGGCCTTGCCCGACCAAAATAATCCGCATCGGGCCTATGCGCGGGTGCTGGAAGAACTGAAGGGCAAGCCGTTTCACGACCGAATTGCGCGCTTTGTGTGTGTGATTGCGATTGCATGGCCAGGCCAGCCAACCGAGGTCGTTGAGGGGATTTTGCCTGGCGTAATCGCCGAAGAGCCACGCGGGGTCGGCGGCTTTGGCTATGATCCGGTGTTTTATCTCTTGGATTATGATAAGCATTTGGCTGAACTCGACCCTGAGGAAAAAAATCGGATTAGCCATCGTGGCCAAGCCTGTGCGCTGGCCCGCGAGGTCTTGGAGCGGCTAGCCAAGTAAGCATTTGAACCACGAAGGACACGAAGAGCACGAAGAATGAATTCTTCAATCCCCAAGCTCTTTGAGTCCTTCGTGGTTTTGTCTTTAACACAGAGGCGCAGAGGAATGATGTCTTATAGGCTATAGGCTATAGGCTTTTGGCTCAAATAATCATTCGTGCAATTCGTGCTCTTCGTGGATCAAAATAGCTTCGCGCTCTCGTTTTTAACATTAAACCACAAAGGACACGAAACTTAATGCTTCGTGCCCTTCGTGTCCTTCGTGGTTCAACAATCCATTTATGTTCTATGCTCTTTGTTCTAAACCGCCACTTCCTCTTCGCGGCGGAATTGGCTCATATACAAATCGTAGTATGCGCCGCGTTGGGCTAGCAGTTCGGTGTGCGTGCCGCGCTCTATCACTGCGCCATCTTTGAGCATCAGCACCAAATCGGCGTTGCGAATGGTGCTCAAACGGTGGGCAATCACAAAGCTGGTTCGGCCTTGCAGCAAGCTATCAAAGGCTTGTTGAATTAAGCGCTCGGTACGCGTATCGACGCTCGATGTCGCTTCATCCAAAATCAAAATGCGGGGATTCGCCAGCGCAGCCCGCGCAATCGCGATCAATTGGCGTTGGCCTTGGCTTAAGCCGCCGCCACGTTCGCCAAGCACAGTTTGATAGCCATTGGTCAAGCGTTCGATAAAATCGTGCGCCGAAGCCAACTTAGCTGCTGCAATCACTTCTTCATCGCTGGCATCAAGCCGCCCATAACGAATGTTGTTCATCACGGTATCGGAGAACAAGAACGAATCTTGCAGCACGATGCCAATTTGGCGGCGCAAGCTAGCAGCCTTCACATCGCGCACGTCGATGCCATCGATCTTGACAGCGCCGCTGGTTACATCGTAGAAGCGAGGCAGCAAGTTGATGATCGTGGTTTTGCCTGCACCAGTTGGGCCAACGATTGCCACGGTTTGGCCTGGCTCGGCGCTAAAGCTCACGCCCCGCAAAACTGGCTGGCCTTTGGTGTATTCAGCTTTGGCATCAATCAACTCAACTTTGCCAACGATTTCGGGCATTTCGCGCGCATCGGGTTTGTCGGTGACATCGGGCATTTCATCGAGCAAGTTGAAAATGCGCTCGCCGCCAGCAATTGCATTTTGCACGTTGGTCCACATCACGGCAATTTGCTGAATTGGTTGGTTGAAGCGTTGGACGTATTGCAAAAAGGCAAAAACCAAACCCAACGAAATTGCGCTTGAGCCAAAGAGTGGCTGATCGCGCAGCACCGAAAGCCCGCCAACCACCACGACAATCGCAATTGCCACATAGCCCAAAGCTTCGAGCACTGGGTTCAACGCGCTGGTAAAGGTTGCAGCCCGCACGTTGGCATCGCGATTGGCAGCGTTGGTACGCACAAATTGGGCGATGCTTTCTTCTTCGCGATTGAAGGCTTGCACTTCGCGCGCGCCAGCGATGCTTTCTTGCAAGCCAGCGTTGACGCTCCCCATTTGTTGGCGGGTTTTGCGGAAGGCTTTACGCGCTTGGCCAGAGAAGTAGAAGGTTGCAATCGCCATAAATGGCACAACGCTTAAACTCAACAAGGCATATTGCAGATTTTCCTGCATCATTTTGATTGCGACCCAGCCAATCAGCAAGATTCCGCCAAGCACGTTGAGCAAAGCAAAACCAAGCATCTGCTGAATCGTATCGGTATCGCTCGTGATGCGGCTCATAATATTGCCAGCTTCGTTGCGGGTGTAGAAGCCCAACGACAAGCGATGAATTTGGGCAAACAGATCTTCGCGCATTTGGCGCAAGGCGTGTTGGCCCGACCAGTTCATGGCATAAAACGCCATGCCCTGCAAAATCGAAGCGCCGATGAAGATGCCACATAACAGCAACACCAAGCTGCCAAGTCCGCTCAAGCGATCGGCACTGCTGATTTCAGGCGTAATTGTGTCGAACCAGCAAGCACTTGGATTGGGCAACAAATAGCAATCGATCGATTGGCCAATTAAATCGGGCGTTGCTACCTGCGCCCATGTGCCAATAATGATAAACACAATTGCCAAGGCAAAGCCAAACCATTTTTTGCGAAAGTAATGGCCAAAGCGAGCCAAAGTTGCGCCCAGCCGTTGGGGTTTTTCGGTTTCGGCTTCTAATAAGTGGCGAGGGCCGCCTAATCCACCCATCATAGCGCTAGGCCTCCTCAACGCTTGAAGCTTCAAGCGCTGCAATGTCGGCATCGCCGACCAGTTGAGAATTGTAAATTTCGGCGTACACGGGGCTGGTTTCCATTAATTCTTCATGGTTGCCGCGTGCCACCACTTGGCCTTTTTCCAGCACCAAAATTTGGTCGGCATTCAAAACCGTGCTAATCCGTTGGGCAATCACGACGCTGGTGCGACCTTGCATCAATTGATCAAGCGCCTTTTGAATGCGATACTCGGTCATCAAGTCGACGCTGCTGGTCGAATCATCCAAAATCAGCAAGCGTGGATTGAGCAACAACGCCCGGGCAATTGCAATCCGTTGCTTTTGACCACCAGACAAGGTTGTGCCGCGTTCACCGACCGAGGTATCGTAACCTTGAGCAAAGGTCATAATAAAATCGTGCGCCGAAGCAGCTTTGGCCGCCGCCTCAACTTCTTCGATCGTCGCCTCTGGTCGCCCAAAAGCGATGTTATCGCGAATTGAGCCGCTAAATAGATTGGTTTCTTGCAGCACAATCCCAATCTGCGAGCGCAAACTATCGAGTTTTACATCGCGAATATCATGACCATCGATCAATACCGCGCCTTCGCTAACATCGTAGAAGCGTGGCAACAAGTTAATGATCGTCGATTTGCCGCTGCCAGTTGCGCCCAGCAAGGCGATGGTTTGGCCTGGTTTGGCCTCAAAGCTCACATCACGCAAGACTGGATCGCTGCTGCCAAAGTAGCGGAACGTCACATTGCGAAATTCAACCGTGCCTTCAATCGCTGGCAATTCTGTGGCATCAGGCTTGTCGGTAATTTCGCTCTTGGCATCGAGAATTTCGAAAATACGGGTGGCCGAAGCTCCAGCCTGTGCCATCAGCGAGATGATAAAACCGAGCTGACCCAAGGGAAAGAAGACATAGACCAAATACAAGCTAAATTTTTGGTATTCGCCCAGATCGAGCGTGCCGCCTAAGATTTGGCGACCGCCAAAATAGAGAATCCCTGCTTGGCCAAGCTGCGCCACCAAGAAGATCACCGGAAACAAAAACGAGAAAACGCGGCTAATCCGCAGTTGTTGCGCCATCAAATCGGTTGCCGCTACATCAAAGCGTTTGGCTTCAAATGGCTCGCGCGTAAACGCTTTGACAACTTTGATACCAGCCAAGTTTTCTTGCAAGACCGTGTTGAGCGCCGAAAGTTTGCGTTGCACAACGCCAAACAGCGGTTGGCTGACCTTGCCAAAGATCATAAACATGACCATGGCGACCGGCAGCAAGGGCACAACCACGAGCGCAAGCTGCCAATTGGTGAAGAACAAAATCACCAACGCGCCAACTAAGAGCAACAATGCTTGGGCAGTTAAAATCAAACCTTGCGCGATGAAGGTTCGCACTTTCTCCACATCGTCGGTGGCACGAATCATCAATTGACCAGTTTGATTTTGGTCGTAATAGGAAAACGATAAGCGTTGCACGCGGGCAAAAATCTGATTGCGCAGATCAAAGGCCACGCCTTGCGAGGTTTTTTCGGCCATATAGGCTTGCACAAACGAGAAAATGCCACGGATAAAGGCGAAGGCCACAATAATCAAGGCAGCATTGATCAACAACGATTCACCATTGGTTTGAGCAAGCCGAAGTTGCTCGATCGTTGTGCCAGCTTGTTGGGCTGCGCCAGCTTGCATTGGCTCAGGCACTTGCTTGAAAATAATTCGCGCAATGGAGCCATCGGTTACCGCATCGATCATGTTTTGCACCAACTGCGGCACTGCCAATTGGGCCAAGGTTGCGAGCGCTAAGGCCACATAGGCCAGAATTGCCGATGTACGTTGGGCACCAAGGTAGGCGATCGCACGACCAAGCCCCCCCGATCCACCGCCAGCTTTCTGTCCACGCTGTGCTTGGGGTTTTCCCATTTGTGCTTGCACGTTGCACATCCTTACAATTTCAATTAGTTAGTTGAACTAACAAATTGTACGTCAAGTTTTTAAAAGATCAATCATACTCTAGTACGAGAACATGCAATGGATGTGTTGATCCACGAAGAGCACGAAGCGCACGAAGGCTAGCAACCGCGAAGAACACGAAGAGCGCGAAGTTGGGTTTTGGCCACAGATTGACACAGATTATTTTGATTAGGCTATGGACTTTTGGCTATCGGCTATCGGATTCATCCCTCATCCTTCATCCCTCATAATTTCGCGCCTCTGCGCCTCTGCGTTAAAGAACTGATCCACGAAGCGCACGAAGGCTAGAAACCACGAATGTTTATTTTTTTGCTTTCTGACTTTTGACTTTTGACTTAGCATTTCATCCCTCATCCTTCATCCTTCATCCTTTATTTCTCTGTTCGATGCGCTCTGTTCTCTGCTCTTAATCTCATCTATTTTCTGCGGCGGGCTTGCACTATAATAGAGTTGTGAGGTGTGTTGTGCATCACTGATAGGATTACGCCGATGGGAATTCCACGCCATATTCCACTTCCAGTTACACCGCTGCTTGGTCGCATTCAGGAAATGGCTCAGCTTGAGCAACTTTTGCCCGATCCCACGATTCGTTTGGTTACTTTGGCCGGGCCTGGTGGCGCAGGCAAAACCCGCTTAGCGCTTGAAGCAGGCCGCACCGTCTGCGAGCAGTTTGCCGATGGCGCGTTATTTGTCAGTTTGGCACACGTTTACGATGTTGATTTAGTGTTGCCGACCCTCGCCCAAGCTTTCAATATTAGTCGCTTGGGCAACCAATCGCTCTTGGCTAGCGTTGGGGCGTGGTTGGCCGAACAAGAGTTATTGTTGATTTTAGATAATTTGGAACAGGTGATTGATGTTACCTCGTTGTTGGTGCAATTATTGGCCTTGGCTCCCAAATTAACTATTTTGGCTACGAGCCGCGAGGTGCTGAATGTTCAGGGCGAATATCGCTTGCCTGTGCCACCGCTCAGCTTGCCACCCACGAGCCAGCCGTTGGCGATTGAACAATTAAGCGAATTTAGCGCCACTCGCCTGTTTATCGAACGCGCCAAAGCAGCCCGCCCCCACATTCCGCTTAATGCCAATGATGCCCAAAGCATCGCCACGATTTGTCAGCGCCTCGATGGCCTGCCATTGGCGATTGAGTTGGTCGCGGCCTATACCAAAGTTTTTACTCCGCAAGAATTATTAAATCGTTTCAGTTATAGCCTCGATGTGCCCGTGGGCGGCGCACGCGATCTGCCCAACCGCCAGCAAACCCTGCGCCAATGTATTGATTGGAGCTACCAACGCCTGACCGCCGAGGAACAAACGGTTTTTTGCTATCTTAGCGTGCTGGTGAGCAGCTGGACAATGGCTGCTGTCGAGCAGATGTGCGCTGGCCAAGCCAATGTGGTCGCCACCGTTTTAGCTTTGGTCAACAAAAGCTTGGTGGTCGAGCAAACAACCCACGATGGCCAAACGCGCTTTACGATGTTGCAAACGATCGCCGAATTTGCCCGCGAGCAAGCAGTGCTACGCGAGGATTTTCAGACGATCTGTCAACGCCATGCGCGTTATTATTTGCAGATGGTTGCCCAAGCAGCACCCCATTTGCGCGATCAGCAACAAGCCCATTGGTTGCGCCAGCTCGATGCAGAACAGGGAAATATTTACGCCGCCTTGCAATGGACGCTTGATCATGCGGTTGCTGAATCGATCGAACTGTTTCCAGCAATTAATCTGTGGATTACCTATCGCCGCCGCCATGGCGATGTCTGGTGGATCGAGCGCATGCTTGAGGCCAGCAGCACGATTCGCTCTGGGGCACGAGTTGAAACGCTTTCCACGGCAGGCTGGTTCATTCTCAACCAAGGCTTATTTGCCCAAGCCGAAACCATTTTTGAACAAGCCCTGAGCCTCGCGCGCGCGTTGCAAATTCCCATGAGTATTGGTTTGGCGTTGCATGGCGTTGGCGAAATTGCCTATCATCGTGGCGATTATGCCCAAGCAATCACGCTCTACGAAGAAAGTGTGCAGATTTTCGAGCAGCTTGATGATCATAATGAATTGGCTTGGTCGCTTGATCATTTAGGTCGGGCCTGTATTCAACAAGGCCAATGGAAACGTGCGGCCTTGCTTTTTGCCCGTGCGCATCAGCTTTTCTCGCGCTTAGGCCATTTGTGGGGCGATGCCTTTGCGCTCAATCATTGTGGCATTGTCGCCGCCGCGCAGCAAGATTATGATCAAGCGCAGCGCTTTATCGAAGCCAGCATTGCGATTGCTGAACAATTGCACGATCCATGGCATCGCGCCGAGGGCTTGCATCAATTAGGTTTGATTGCGCTGGCTCGTCAGCAGCCCGATCAAGCATTAACCTCGCTCTACGAGAGCTTTAATCTGCGCCGCCAACATCAATTATTACCAATGATCGCCAGTTCGTTGGAAGCGTTGGCGCGGGTTGCCCAAGCCCAACAACATTGGTCGTGGGCGGTGCAATTGAGCAGCCGCGCAGATACGCTGCGCTTGCAAAGCGGCGAGCCAATGCCAGCCACCGAGCAGCGCATTCAACAACACTTATTGGATGAAGCTAAACGCTTGCTTGGCGAGCAGCACTATCAGCACGATTGGGAGCAAGGCCAGCAGCTTGAGCTTGATATGGTGACCTTGCGCCAGCCAACGACCCAACATCCCACGCCATTGCTGACCAAACGCGAACACGAATTGCTCACATTAATCGCCCAAGGCAAAAGTAATAGCGAAATTGCGCTCGAATTGGTACTTAGCCCGTTTACCGTCAACAACCATTTGCGGGCAATTTATCGCAAACTTGGCGTTTCGACTCGCAGCGCGGCAGCCTATATTGCCCGCGAACGGGGCTTGCTCGAAAGCCTCGAACCACGAGTCTAGGCCCGATCGGCAACTAGCTGTTCTCGGATTATAATAGGGCTTGAACCCGTTACGAGCCTATTTGAGGATAGCAATGCGAGTATTACTTGTTGGAGCCGGCGGACGTGAACATGCCTTGGCATGGAAAATCGCCCAATCGCCTTTATGCGAACACCTGTGGATCGTCCCTGGGAATCCCGGCACGGCAACGCTTGGTACAAATGTCGATTTAGCCGCAGACGATGCTGCGGGAATTGTGGGTTTAGCCACCCGCGAACAGATAGATTTAGTGGTTGTTGGGCCAGAAGCGCCCTTGGTCGAAGGCTTGGGCGAAGTCTGCGATGCGGTCGATTTGGCGATGTTTGGGCCGTCGTCTGAGGCGGCGCAACTTGAGGGCAGCAAAGCCTTTGCCAAAATGATTATGCTTGAGGCTGGCGTGCCAACCGCCGCCGCGCATACCTTCGATGATCCCACCTCCGCGATTGCTTTTGTTGAAACTGAGCAACAAGCGTGGGTCGTTAAAGCTGATGGTTTGGCCGCTGGCAAGGGCGTAATCGTGCCCGAAGATGGCGATGTTGCCGCTACCATCAGTGCGATTCGCGAATTGGCCGCGACCAACGCAGGCAACCGCTTGGTGCTTGAAGAAATCTTGACTGGCCCCGAAGTTTCGCTGTTGGCCTTGTGCGATGGCGAACGCGCGCTACCGCTGATTGCTGCCCAAGACCACAAGCGCATCGGCGATAACGACACTGGCGGCAACACTGGTGGCATGGGAGCATACGCGCCAGCCCCAATCTTGCCCTATGCCGAGGCTCAAGCCTTGGTCGATGTGATTTTTACTCCAGTGCTGCGCACCATGGCCGCGCGTAATATTCCCTATCGTGGCGTGTTATACGCTGGCTTGATGCTCACGCCCAACGGCGTAAAAGTCATCGAATTTAATGCCCGCTTTGGCGACCCCGAAACCCAAGCCCTGCTGCCCTTGCTCAAAAGCGATTTGCTCGAACTGCTGCACAAGGTTGCTACCAGCAATCTGGCCGATGTTAGCATCGAGTGGCACGAAGGTGCGGCGGTATGTGTAGCGCTTTCGGCTGAAGGCTACCCCGCCAAACCTCGCACTGGCGACGTGATCACTGGTTTGGATCGCTTGCCGAGCGATGTTTTGGCCTTCCAAGCTGGCACCGCGACCAACGCTCAAGGCGAGTTGGTGACCGCAGGCGGACGCGTTTTGGGCATTACTGCGGTTGCGCCAACATTGCGCGAAGCCCGCGATAAAGCCTACGCCGCGAGCGAATTGGTACAGTTTGCTGGCAAATATCAGCGCAGCGACATCGCCGCACGGGGGTTAGCAGAATGATGCGGCTTGCCGTGATGGTATCGGGCAGCGGTTCGAATTTACAAGCCTTGATCGATGCCCAAAAAGCGCAGCAACTTAAGGCCACAATCAATGTGGTCATTTGCGACCAACCCAAAGCCCAAGCAATCAGCCGCACCTTGGCCGCCAGAATTCCCGTAATTTGCGTGCCGTTGGCCAAAAAAGCCAGCCGCGAGCAATGGGCCGAGCAAATTAGCCAACTATTGGCGGCTTTTACTCCCGATTTGATTGTGATGGCGGGCTGGATGAAGGTCATGCCAGCAGCGTTTGTTGAGCGCTGGACTCCCAACATCATCAATCAGCACCCAGCTTTGTTGCCCGACGATGGCGGCGAATTCTACACGCTCAGCGATGGCCGCCAAATTCCGGCGATTCGTGGGGCGCATGCAGTGCGCGATGCCTTGGCCTTGGGTGTGCCAGTCACTGGTTGCACGGTGCACCAAATTACGCCAATCGTTGATGTTGGCCCAGTTTTGGCCAAAGCTGAGGTTGCTGTTTTGCCCAACGACGATCAAGACAGTTTGCATGAACGCATCAAACAAGCTGAACGGCGCATTTTAGTTGACGTAATTAATAATCTAGCTCAAACAGTTGCCTAAATTCTGCCCTAGTCGTAGCGATTGCATTCCCAACCTGCTACGGCTAGCGCTATTCTGTGGGAGATCTGTCAATGACGACAACAGCAGAAAAAATCGCTGAGTTGCGGCGACGACGTGAACAAGCAGCAACCACCGATCCCAAGGCTGCCGAAAAGCAACATGCGCGGGGCAAATTAACTGCCCGCGAGCGGATCGAGCGCTTACTTGATCCCGATTCGTTTGTTGAACTCGATGCTTTGGCGGTGCATCGTTCGACCGCCTTCGGGCTAGAAAATAAGCGCATCCTCGGCGATGGCGTAATTACTGGCCATGGCACCATCGATGGCCGCCAAGTTTGCGTGTTTTCGCAAGATTTCACGGTGCTTGGCGGTTCGTTGGGCGAAGTGTTTGCCGAAAAAATCGTCAAAGTGATGGATTTGGCAATGCGCATGGGCGTGCCGCTGATTGGCATCAACGATAGCGGCGGTGCTCGCATCCAAGAAGGCGTAGTGGCGCTTGGCGGCTATGCCGAAATTTTCTATCGCAATGTTGTGGCTTCGGGCGTGATTCCGCAGCTTTCGATTATTGCCGGGCCATGTGCTGGTGGCGCAGTTTATTCGCCGGCCATGACCGACTTCATTTTGATGGTCAAAGGCTCATCGCAGATGTTCATCACTGGTCCAGATGTGATTAAAACTGTGACCGGCGAGGAAGTGACTCAAGAGCAATTGGGCGGCGCGATGACCCACAACAGCAAATCTGGGGTTGCCCATTTTGCCGCCGATGATGAAGATGAATGTTTCGAGCAATTGCGCACCCTGCTTTCCTTCCTGCCGCTGAATAATATGGATGATGCGCCAGTTATTGAGCCAACCGATGATCCTGAGCGCATGGATGACGCGTTGCAAAGCATTATTCCCGATCAGCCCAAAAAGCCCTACGATATGAAAGCCGTGATCGAATTAATTGTTGATGATGGCTTTTTCTTCGAAGTTCAGCCGCATTTTGCGCCCAATTTGGTCATTGGCTTTGCGCGGCTTGATGGCATGCCCGTGGGCATCGTTGGCAATCAGCCAGCCGCGTTGGCCGGAACCTTGGATATTGATTCGTCGGTCAAGGGTGCGCGCTTTGTACGCTTTTGCGATGCCTTCAATATTCCGTTGATTACCTTTGTGGATGTGCCTGGCTTCTTGCCTGGCACCAATCAGGAGTATGGCGGGATTATTCGCCATGGTGCAAAATTGCTGTATGCCTATTGCGAAGCGACCGTGCCAAAGCTGACTGTGATTACGCGTAAGGCCTATGGCGGCGCGTACGACGTGATGGCCTCGAAGCATATTCGCGCCGATTTCAACTTTGCTTGGCCAACCGCCGAAATTGCCGTAATGGGCGCAAGCGGCGCGGTTTCGATTATCTTCCGCAAAGAAATTGCCGAATCAGCAGATCCAGTGGCGACCAATGCCGAGCTAATTCACAATTACGAAGAACGCTTTGCTAACCCCTACATTGCTGCCGAACGCGGCTATGTTGATTCGGTGATCGAGCCACGCGAAACCCGCCCAGCCTTGATCAAAGCGTTGCGCTTATCGCGCACTAAGCGTCAAAGCCTGCCCCCGCGCAAACATGGCAATATGCCGTTGTAATAATTGGGGATCGGTTGTTAGGGGCTGGGGATCGGTAGATTAATTTTTACCCACGAAGGACACGAAAAATGATGCTTCGTGTCCTTTGGGCTTTAAATTTGCTCCACGAAGCGCACGAAACCACGAAGAACGCGAAAGTTAAGTTTTTAGCCACAGATTGGCACAGATTATGATGATTAGGCTATAGACTTTTGGCTATAGCCTATGGGATTCATCCTTCATCCTCATAATTTCGCAACTCTGCGCCTCTACGTTAAATTTCATCCTTCATCCTTCTCCTTGAGCGTCTGCGTTAAATTTGATCCACGAAGCAGTGAAACCACGAAGAGCGCGAAGGGCGCGAAGGTTAAGTTTCTAGCCACAGATTGCCCAGATTTATTTGATTTTGCCTTTCATCCCTCATAATTCATAATTCATACATTATTTGCTCTGCGCCGCTGCATTAAATGTTTTTTGCATTCTGATTTCTGACTTGGCCTTTCATCCTTCATCACTCATCCTTCATCCTTTCGCTATGCTCTATGTTCTTCTCTATCCTTAATCTTTCGTGTATTGACTTTCTTTGAATCGATAGTATATTTATGACTGATGAGTCATTAAAATACTGATGAGTCGAAATTGCTCACAAATAGCGTTAGAAGCAGGCAAATATGGCAGCGAATCAAGCAAGCGAACATTCTCAGGAGCTGGTACGTCCCTTGAAAGAGCGGCAGCGCGAGCAGCGTGAGGCCATGATTTTGGCGGCGGCGCATGCAGTCTTTCTTGCCAAGGGCTATCACGAGGCTTCGATTGACGAGATTGCAGGCCAAGTTGGCATCTCCAAAGGCGCAATCTATCAACATTTTGCTAGCAAAGAGGATTTAGTTGAGGCCCTGATTGCCCAACAAATTAGCGATTTTCTGGCGATGCTTGATCGCGTATTGCAAGAACCGAGTTCGGTTTGCGCACGTTTGGAGCAGATTTTGGCCTATGCCTATGCTGGCTTGAATAGCCAACACAGCGGGGTGCTGCTCGAGCTGCATCATCGGATTGGCTTGCCCAACGCAGTGATTGAAAAACGTCCTCAGCTTCAAGCCCAAGTTGTCCAGGCCACGAACCGCCTGAGCAGCTTATTTGACGAGGGCAAAGCCAGCGGCGAACTCAATACTCAGATTCCAACGCCAATTATGGTGGCCACATTTATTGGCTTGTTATCGTTGCGTGGCTACGAGCAATTAATCGCCAGCAACCAATTCAGCCCTGCCGATTTGATTCCGCATATTAGCCAGATCTTCTTTCGCGGCATCGTTACCACAAGCAGTTAATGCCATTTTTTGCCATCGAATAAGCAAGGAGCTTTCTATGACCCAACAACAAGCGCACATATATGCCGATGATTCAATTGCCCGAATTTTTCAACCAAGCTCAATTGAAAATCCGTATCCGTTGTTTGCCGATCTGCGCGCCAAAGCCGCAGTTGTGGCAGTACCCTCGCCCTATGAATTTATTAAAGCCGATACATGGCTGGTAACCCGTTATGCAGAAGCAGTGCAGGTGTTAAAAGATAGCCGCTTTACGGTCGATGCGACCATTCTCAACCCTGGGGCTGGTGTATTTGGCCAAACTGCCGCTGACGGAGCAGAAGATCGTAGCTTCTTGGGTGCAAAATCGATGGTCAGTGCTGATGGAGCCGAGCACTCGCGCTTGCGCAGCTTGGTTGCCAAGGCGTTTACGCCACGCTATATCGAACAGTTACGCCCACGCATCCAAGAGCTAGCCGACGAATTGCTTGATCAGGTGCATGCCCAAGGCTCGATGGATTTGGTGCATGACTATGCTTATCCGCTGCCAATTAACGTCATCTCCGAGATGCTGGGCGTGCCAGCTCATGAGCGCGACCAGATGCGTTTGTGGTCGGATGCGCTGACCAGCCATAGACCAGAAAGCCAAGGCCAATTGCGTGAATTTGCCATGTATGTGCAAAAGCTAATCGCCGATAAACGCCGCAATCCGCAGGATGATTTGATTAGCAAATTGGTCGAGTTGGAAGCAACTGGCGATGCACTCAGCGAATCGGAATTATTAGCAACTGCTGGCTTGTTGATTTTCGCAGGCCACGAAACAACCTCGAATTTATTGAGTATTGGCTCGTTGATGTTGCTTGATTATCCCGCGCAACGTGCCCGTTTGCAAGCAGACCCAAGTTTAATTCCGGCGGCGGTTGAAGAATTATTACGCTTTAATGGGCCAATTTTCAGCCCAGCCCCACGCTTTGCGCTCGAAGATTTGGAGCTGGCGGGCCAGCAGATTCGGCGTGGCGATTTGGTCTTGGTGGCGCTTGGCTCAGCCAATCACGATGAAAGCGTGTTCGAAAACCCCGAAGAATTAGATATTGCGCGCCAAATTAGCCGCCAACTGGCGTTTGGTCATGGCGTGCATTTCTGTTTGGGTGCGCCGCTGGCCCGCTTAGAAGGCGAAATTGCTTTCACAAGCTTATTGCAACGCATGCCTAATTTGCGTTTAGCAGTGCCGCGCGAGCAAATCACTTGGCGCGATAACATCAATTTACGTGGTCTCAAAGCCCTACCAGTAAACTTCTAGCTCGCTGTTACTTTCAAATTTTCATGCTACCTACAGGAGTTGATCGATGCGTTTACAGGATAAAGTTGTGGTGATTACCGGGGCGGCCTCAGGGATGGGCTTGGCGATGGCAACTCGTTTTGCTGCCGAAGGAGCCAAATTGGTGCTTGGCGACTGGAATGCTGAGCGGCTGGAAGCTGCGCTGGCCACAATTCAAGCCACTGGGGCAGCGGTGGTTGGTGCTCAAGGCAATATTGCCGAGCAAGCAAGCGCTGAAGCCTTGGTTGATTTAGCCATCAGCACCTATGGCCAGATCGATGTGCTTTGCAATAATGCTGGCGTGATGGATTCGATGCAAGGTATCGCTGAGGTTTCTGACGAAACTTGGCGACGGGTGTTGGGCATCAACCTTGAAGGCCCGATGTTTACCAGTCGGCGCGCAATCAAGCATATGTTGGAGCAGGGCAGCGGCTCGATCATCAATGTTGCATCAACCGCGGGAATTCATGGCGGCTCGGCGGGTGCGGCCTATACCGCCTCGAAACATGCCTTGGTTGGGCTAACGCGCAACACAGCCTGGATCTACGCCAAACGCAATATTCGCTGTAACGCAATTTGCCCAGGCGCTACCAAAACCAACATCGTCGAATCGATGAATCGCAGCACGATCGATCCAACTGATGCAGCGCGGGTGAGCGAGTTTACTGCGCTTGCCCCAGCCTATCTCGAACCAACCGACATTGCCAATTTAGCCTTGTTTTTGGCCTCAGACGAGTCGCACCAAATTAACGGCGCGATTATTCCCGCCGATGCAGGCTGGGCAGCTATTTAATTAATGGATTAATGTGAGAAACACCAAGCCCGCAGTGCTGAGTAGGGCAGCGTTGCGGGCTTGGTGCGGCGATTAATTACAAATTGCCACGTTTGGCTTGTTCGCGTTCAATCGCTTCAAAGAGGGCTTTAAAGTTGCCTGCGCCAAAGCCACGGCTGCCCTTGCGTTGAATAATCTCGTAAAACACGGTTGGGCGGTCGCCAACTGGTTTGGTGAAGATTTGCAAGAGATAGCCTTCGTCGTCGCGATCGACCAAAATACCCAGTTCTTGTAAGGTATTGTAGTCTTCGTCGATATGGCCGACGCGGCCTGCCAACGCTGAGTAGTAGGTATCTGGCGTGCGCAAAAATTCTACGCCATTATCGCGTAAATGCTTGACAGTTTGAATAATGTCAGGCGTAATCAAGGCAATGTGCTGCGCGCCTGGGCCACAATAATAATCGAGATATTCGTCGATTTGCGATTTTTTGCGGCCTTCTGCTGGCTCGTTGATTGGGAACTTGATCCGGCCTGTGCCATTTTGCACAACTTTCGACATCAAGGCGCTATATTCGGTTGAAATATCGTCGTCGGTAAATTGTTGCAATTGGCTAAAACCAAGGATGCGGGCATAGAAATTGACCCATTCATCCATTTTGCCAAGCTCGACGTTGCCTACGATATGGTCAACCGCTGCCAAGCCAGTGGATTCCGACTTGGGTGGGTTTTTGACCTTGTTGTAGCCAGGCATAAACGTGCCAGTATAGCCGTCGCGCTCAACGAACGTATGGACTGTATCGCCATAGGTGCGAATCGTGGCTTTGACGACTTTGCCCCATTTGCTTTCCAAGACGGTTGGCTCTAGCACAGCGGTTGCGCCGCGAGCCAAGGCTGCTTCAAACGCCGAAGTCGCATTGTCAACTTCGAGCGCAATATCCTTTACGCCATCGCCATGCAATTTCACATGCTCGGCAATTGGTGAATCCGGATTAAGCGCGCCAGTCAAGACCAAGCGAATATTGCGTTGTTGCATGACAAACGAAACGCGGTCGCGGCTGCCAGTTTCTAAGCCTGCATAGGCAACTGGCGTAAAACCAAAGGCCGTCCGATAGTAATGAGCTGCTTGGCGCGCATTACCAACATACATCTCGACATAATCGATGCCACGTAATGCTAAAGGATCAGTCGTAGTGGTGGTTTCTTGTTCTGCCATCGTCATTGATAGGCTCCTTCTGATGAAAACGCCGCAACAATTAATCGCTATAGGGCTGAGCTTGCGCCCAGAATGCCTCGAACGCGACCCGCAGGGTTTGCGCTAGCGATGGGTGATTCAAACATAACGCCGTGATCGATGGTCGCCCCGTGATGGGATCTTGCAGTGAAAGCAAGGCCACCCGACCATCAAATAAGTTCATTTTAATTGGTAGTTGTGGCACGAACCGTAATTCTTGTCCAAGGCTACGAAATTGGGCCAACACTGGCCGCAATTGTTCATCTTCCAAGGCGCTCAGTTCATACAAAGCTCGGTATTGCACGCCGCGCGAGCGTGGTTCGCGCACTTCGGCCACATTTTCCTCTAGGCTCGAAACGAGTGGCCGTTTGAAACAGGCCAAAATTTCGTGGTCGGCTTGTTGGGCCAAGGTCCAAGCACGGGCGCTAATCTGGCGTGGGTCAAGCAACACATCAATATAATCCAACGGATTATCTTCGTTGCTGCCTTCGGTGTAGATTGGCTGCATGGTAGCGACAAGGCTTTGGGCGATGGTTTGGGCATCGGCCAATTCGCGTTCCATCACGCTGCGCCGCTCGGCAAGTAGGGCTGGCAAGGCTTGTTCTGGAGCGACCGCGACAAAGGTGCGGCGTGGCCCCATCCGTTCATGGGCTAGGCCTTTGCTGGACAACGATTGCAACACATCGTAGATCCGTTGGCGCGGAATGCTGGTATGGGTTGCGAGCTGCGCCGCCGAGAACGATTGCCGACCGAGTAGCCCCAAATAGGCCGTTGATTCATAGCGACTTAAGCCTAAATCACTGAGTTGATCAATGAGAGATTCATCGTGCATTGGTGTCACCACTGCCTAGTGGTGCTATTGTAGCGAGTTGTCGAATGCTTGTCAATCATGCGCAAAGGCCACAGTCAGCACCGAAGTTTGATTCAGGATGGGATCGTTACCAAGGTAGGATTGGCGCGATCTGCATAACCAAATTGTACTACGCCGTGTGATTCGCAAAAATGCGTGCTTGAAGGCATAATTATTAAATTTAATTATTGCCGTTTGAGTAGCTAGTTCCTAGCTTCCGTCAAACGTGAGTGATGTTGCAGCAATAATCGCTGATGATTTACTAAAAAATGCCAAATAAATGCCCCTCTCCCGTTCGACGGGAGAGGGGTTGGGGTGAGGGATCTTAATTATTGAGCTGTGGCGGTGTTTAGTGGTTGACCCACGAATAGGTGTAGCTTGGCTCTTCGATGCTCAAGGCTTCTTTGGTCAGGTACAGTGGCTTGAAGGTATCGACCATCACCGCTAATTCTTCGGTCGCCGCCTTGCCAATCGAGCCTTCGACCGTGCCTGGGTGCGGCCCGTGCGGCATGCCCGATGGGTGCAAGGTAATCGAGCCAAGATCAACGCCGCGTCTTGACATAAAATTCCCTTCAACGTAATACAGCACTTCATCACTCTCAACATTTGAGTGATTGTAGGGCGCTGGAATCGCCTCAGGATGATAATCAAACATGCGTGGCACAAACGAGCAGACCACAAAATTTGGCCCGCTGAAGGTTTGATGCACTGGTGGCGGCTGATGCACGCGCCCAGTAATTGGCTCGAAATCTTCGATATTGAAGGCAAATGGATAGAGATAGCCATCCCAGCCAACCACATCAAATGGATGATGGTCGAGCACATGCTTGGTCATGCGGCCATGGGCGCGCACATGCACGGCAAACTCACCTTTTTCATCGTGGGGCGTAAGCTCCATCGGAACCCGAATATCGCGTTCGCAGAACGGCGCATGCTCCAGCAATTGGCCATGTTCGTTGCGATAGCGGTTGGGGGTGGTGATTTCGCCCACGGTTTCGAGCACTAGCATTTTGGTTGGCGTGCCGTTGGTGTTGACCCGATAGGTTGTGCCAATCGGAATTACCAAATAATCGCCACGGCGATAGGGAATATTGCCAAAAATTGTTTCGAGCACGCCCTCGCCTTCGTGAATGAAGAGCATTTCATCGCCTTCGCCATTGCGATAGAAATAGGTTTGTGGCTCGGTTGGGTGCACAATTCCCATGCGCACATCGTTGTTGACCAACAACATCCTACGGCCACCGATGGGATCGCCGCCTGGTTTGTGGGCAAAGGTTTTGAGGTGGCGATGGCGCAGCGCCCCATCTGGCTCCAACTCAATCGCGGTTGAACCGAGATCTTCGACTTTGAGAATCGCAGTTGGGGGATAATGGTGATACAACAGGGCTTCGACCCCGCTAAATCCCTTGGTTCCCATCAACTGTTCCGAATACAACGAACCATCTGGCTTGCGAAATTGGGTATGGCGCTTGTGTGGAATGTTGCCAAGTTTGTGGTAGAAGGGCATCTTCGACCTCCCGCAAAAATGAAAACGACAAGACCAATTCAGCCCTACTTCTGTATTGGCCAGCACGTTGATTATAATCCAAATTGCTAAGTTGGTTAAATGAGAACATAGAACATAGAGCATAGAACATAGAAATTAGCAATCAAGCTATTGATTCACAAAGTACAAGTTTTTAGCCACGAATTCCACGAATTTCACGAATACTGTTTCTATTTACAAAAATCAGCATCTAATCCCCGACTCCCGATCCCCAATTCCCGATCCCCATTTTAGCTTTTGCATTTGCCTTCATCCCTCATCCTTCATCCTTCATCCTTGCCGTTGGCCACAGATTGCCACAGATGGTGAGGATTATGTTCTATGCTCTATGCTCTTTTTTGACTTCATCCTTGTTAACAACTTGCTCATCAAAAGCGGTTGACGCTACTAGGTAACTCAAGTAAGATTCAATCGCGGCTTGCGTAGCCGTACACCACTATCCACGGGAGATCTTTATGGATTTTAGCAGTTTGGCGTGGCTTGCGGTTATTCCCGCTTTAGGCTTTTTAGTTGTTGTTCATGAGCTAGGCCACTATTGGGTTGGCCGCAAAATGGGCATTAAGATCGAAGAATTTGGCATTGGGTTACCGCCACGCGCCAAAGTGTTGTTCGTGCGTAAGGGCATTCCGTTTACGCTCAATTGGTTGCCACTTGGCGGTTTTGTGCGCTTTGCTGGCGAAGAAGGTGGCTTCGACGACCCTGATAGCCTTGCCTCTGCGCCACCACGCCGCCGGATTCCAGTGATGGCAGCTGGCGTGATTGCCAATGTGATTACGGCAATCATTATGTTTGCAATCATTTTTGCAATTTGGGGCTACCCAAATCTTGATAAAGTGATGGTTGCTTCAACCGACGAATTTGCTTCGAAAGCAGGCTTTGTGGTTGAAGATGTGTTTGTCTCGATCAATGGCTCGCCAATTAGCGCCGATGAACAAGTGCGGCAATTGGTCGAAACCAGCGATGGTAAACCAGTCAGTGTCGTTGTGCAACGCGATGGTGTCGAACAAACTTTGAGCGTTACGCCCCAATATAGTGCCGAAGCGCAACGCTACCGCTTTGGCGTTGGCTTGGGCAATCCGCGCGAATCAGTTAACATTTTTCAAGCAATCGTCAATGGTTTTACCTATAGTTTTCGCTTGCTTGGCGAAATGTTTATGGGTTTTGCGATGTTGATTGGCGGCTTGCTGGGCACGAATCCAGCGCCAGAAGGTGGCTTGGCTGGTCCAGTCGGTATCGCCCGCCTGACGGGGCAAGTAGCTCGCTCAGGCTTGCGCGATTATCTGAACTTTACCGCCTTGTTGAGCTTGAACTTGGCCTTGATCAACATTCTGCCAATTCCAGCGCTTGATGGCAGCCGGATTATTTTTGCCTTGATTGAAGCCATTCGGCGCAAAAAAATTCCGCCCGAGCGCGAAGCAGTGGTGCATGCAATTGGCATGATGATGTTGCTTGGTCTGATGCTGTTAATCACGGTTTCCGACGTGCGCAATATCATTAGTGGCGAGCCAGCGATTACCATGCCGCCAACGCCAACCCCAATCGTTAGACCGTAAGCCAATGCCAGCGCGTAAGCCGATTATCCGCGCCAGCGAGCTTGGCGAATATGATTTTTGTGCCAGAGCTTGGTGGTTGCGGCGTGAATGCGGCTGGCAAGGACGCTTTCCTGAACGTTTAGCCCAAGGCGAACTGGCGCATCAACGCCATGGCCGAGACCTTCAACAAAGCCAATGGTTGCGTACTGTAGCCATTGGTTTGTTGTTGCTAGCAGCCTTAGCTTTGGTATTTGCATGATTTGGCTAGCGATTATTTTGGGTTTGCTTGGTCTGTGGCTGTGGCGGCGAAGCAATGCCTTGCGTGCTAGCACTGGCCTGCCTTGGCGTGCAGTGGTTTATCACGATACAACGCGGCGCGAATTGAGCAAACCCTTATTTTCAGCCCGTTATCAATTAACTGGCAAGCCCGATTACGTTTTGGCCGATGGTAAGGCCTTGATTCCAGTTGAGGTTAAGCCGCAGCGCCAAGCAACCAGCCCACGCCAAGGCGATATTTTGCAGCTGGCGGCCTATTGTTTGTTGCTTGAAGAAGCAACTGGGGTTGCGCCGCGCTATGGCTTGTTGCGCTACGCCCAGCATACTTTTCAGGTCGATTGGACAGATCAGCTCTATCAGGCCTTGATCGAAACGCTCGAAACCATGCGCGCTGATCTGACGCTAACTGAGGTTGACCGTTCGCACGAAGAACCATGGCGCTGTAACGCCTGCGGATTTGGCGACCGCTGCACAGATGCGCTAGAATATGACTAGCACTGTTTATTAATCAGCCCATTGCTAGTAGTCGTTGTGACATTATGAAATTTAAAATTCGCCAACATCCACGCATGAAAGATATTTGTGTCGGTGACGAGGTGGTGTGGAATCCCCAATTGCTGTATGCCAACGTCGAGGAAATTTTTCCGGCGGCGGTTTGTGTCAATTTAGCAATTCTCCGCACTGAGCCAATTCCCAAATTGGAGCTACGGGCGCAACTTTGGCGCGCTGATGATATTGAAAATCTCAGTGTTTGTCGCTGTTGTGGTTCGCGGGAAAATCTAGTTACTCCGTGTCATACAGGCGTACCGTTTCGGTTGTGCCAACATTGTTATACCTGCCACATTGAGGAGTCTCTGGCATGAGCCAACGTATTTATCGCTTGCAAGTCACCAAGGATCAGCTTGGGTTTGCAGCGGCGCATTTTATTACCATGCGCGGCAAATGTGAACGCCTGCATGGGCATAATTATCGCGTAACCGTCGAGGTCGAAGGCTTTTTGGGTGAAGATAAGTATGTGGTAGATTTTGGCGTGTTGAAAAAACATGCCGCTGAAATTGCGCGCACGCTCGATCATCGGGTGTTGTTGGCTGCTGAGAATGCAAAAATTGCCTATAGCCAAGCCGAGCAGCACATTACGGTGCGCTACGAAGAAAAATATTATGTTTTTCCGCTGGCCGAAGTGATTCTGCTGCCAATTGAAAACACCACGGCTGAGCTATTGGCAAGCTATTTTTGTGCCGAATTAAGCGAGCGCTTGCACCAAGATGGGGTTAATACGCTTAAAATGGTTGGGGTTTGGGTTTCCGAAGGGCCAGGCCAACAAGCGTTTGCCAGCATTGAATGGCCACAAGCTTAAACTATCGAGGGCATAGCTATGGACGGAATTATGAGCGCGCTGGTCGTTATTATCGGGGCAATTGGCTTAATTACCCTGCTGATTATGCGCACCAAAACCTATCGCGAACGCTTGCGCTTTCAGGCGCGAGCGATGGATCGCCATGTGCGTACTACCAACATTCGCGATGATGTGCGCCAAGATATTTTGGACTTGTTGATTCGCGGCGATCGTTTGGCGGCGATTCAATATGCCCACGAACAAACCCACTTGGATCTTTTAGAAGCGCGCACGTTGGTTGATGATATTGAAAAAGCCTTGAAAAAGCACGACCAAACCCAAGGAACCCCAAGCGATGCCAATTGATCTTGCGCCCCACAACCCGTATGGCTTGACGCTCACCAACGCTGTGCTTGGGCGCTGCGGTGGCTTTGGCGCAGGCACTGATCGCTTGGCAAATATGGCGAATCTTGGGGCAATTATTACCGATCCGCTGGGAACCCGCGATCAAGCGCTGCAACTGCTACCAATCACTGGCGGTGTGTTGTATCGCTCATCGACCCGCACATGGCGGCGGGCGCAACGCGATGCTGCGCATTGGCAAACCCTGAATCTGCCTGTGTTGCTGACGTTACAACCACGCAGCCTGCAAGACCTCCAGGAATTATTGCGCAATTTGCAGGAAGGCGAGTGGGCGGCAGTTGTGCTCGATTTGGAGCAAAGTGGCGAATTGCAACACCTTGCGCGCTGGGTCGAATTGGTGCGACATCAGTGGGAAGCTCCGCTGCTGCTGCACGTTGCAACCGATCAAATTAGCCAATTAACCACGATTCCCCAAGCAATCGATGGCATCATGCTTGGTTCGGGGCCGCGAGCCAAGCATGGAGAGCACTATGGGCGTTTGCTCGGGCCTGCGGTTGAGCCATTGTTGCTTTGGGGGGTTGAACGGCTGCGCGAACTGAGCGATAAATCATTAATTTGTAGTGCTCCGAGCCTTGCTAGCATCACCAGCCTGCA
This sequence comes from Herpetosiphon giganteus, assembly GCF_016907925.1. GTDB lineage: Bacteria > Chloroflexota > Chloroflexia > Chloroflexales > Herpetosiphonaceae > Herpetosiphon > Herpetosiphon giganteus. The sequence continues at coordinate 55,602 of NZ_JAFBCZ010000027.1, forward strand.
AGCGCTTGGCGTACAAGCTGTCGTTTTGGATAGTTTGCTGTGGACAACCAGCACTCACGATTTAGCTCAAATGAGCTTTTAATCCCTCACCCCCAGCCCCCTCGCCCGTGTTTTCCAACGAATTGTCCAAGAACCACACCATGAAAAGCCCCTCGCCCACCGCGTGGGAGAGGGGTTAGGGTGAGGGGATCTTACCAAGCTCAGCATTTCCATGCATGCAAAAACTACAATGCATAGGCCAATTGTCCCCCATGGCTATATTACTCTCCGTCCGTTGAAGACAACACTATTGCGCCTCATTTCTGCCTACGTGTTAGGGGTAGACTATCCATATTGAAGTTGTGCTGTTGCACGCGAGGCTGCATTTTAGCGTGAATGGAGCATTGCCAAGGAGGAAGTAGATGGCAACTATTTTAGCAATTGATGACAGTGGCTTGATGCAAGCGTTTTGGGTGCGCATCTTGTCGCGCTCGCAGCATACGGTGGTGACGGTGAGCAGCGGTGATGAAATGCGGGCTGCGCTTACCACGCTCCATCCCCAGTTAATTTTCCTCGATCTCTCATTTCCTGGCGAAAACGGCTTTGAGCTGTTGCAACAACTGCGTGGTTATCCACAGTGCCTTGATATTCCGGTGATTGCCGTCAGTGGCTATGCAGGTGAGGATACGCGCCAAGCGTGCCGCGAAGCAGGTTTTACCGATTTTCTGGCGAAACCGTTCTCATTGGCTGAATTACGGGGCATCTTGACGCGCTATATCGAGCATCCAACCCAGTTGCGAGCCTTGGCACGCTAAACGTGGGTGTGAATCATGCGGCTGCGCAGTTGTTTGCGCAAGGCTGCAATACCCAAGGCCAGCATAAAACAGCCAGTTTGGGTCAAGACGATCGTGGCTCCCGATGCCAAATCGAAGAAATAGCTCAGGTACATACCAACGCAGCCGGTTACCCCGCCAATGACGGTTGAAATTCCAAGCATCCGATGAAAGCTATCGGTCAAAAGCCGCGCAGTAATTGGTGGAATAACCAAGGCAGCAGCGATTAACGTCACGCCCAGAATTTTCATCGAAACGATTAAGGTTGCAGCCAACATCAACGAAAACAACGTATCCAGCCAGTTGGTGCGCACGCCATAGACTTGGGCCACATCATTATTAAAGGTCATAAACAGCAGTTGTTTGTAACTGAAAAACACCACCAGCCCGACCATGATGCATACTCCGCCGATTGCCCAAAGATCGCTGCTGGTTACGCCCAGAATATTGCCAAACAAGGCTGCATCAAACGAGCGGGTAAAGTTGCGATAGCGGCTAATCAAGGCCACGCCAATCGCAAAACTTGCTGTTGTCACAATGCCAATTGCGGCATCGGCATTAATTTTGGTGCGCCGCGCGGTTTGGTTAATCAGCACTGCGGCAGCAAACCCCCACAAACCAGCCCCAAGGTAGAAATTCCAGGCCAGCACAAACGAAACAACTGCGCCGCCAAAAATTGCGTGCGATAAACCATGGCCAATATAGCTCATGCCACGCAGCACAATATACACGCCCAATAGGCCACACAAACTGCCAATCAGCACTGCGGCAACGATGCCATAGCGAAAAAAGCTAAAGCTCAGCGGTTCTAAAAGCTGATTCACTTGAATTCTCCATGGCTGGTTTAAGCACTTCGCCAATAATTGGGTTGGGAATTAAATCGCGGTAGCTATGACCATGCGGGCGTTGTTGAATTAACAGCATGCCTTCATGACGCACTACAACCATTTCGCTATGATAGGTTTGCTCAAGTACGGTGGGGGTAAACACCGCTTCGGGCGTGCCTTGGGCGATAATTGTTTGATTCATGCAGATAATCCACGGCACATGGGCTGCAGCAGCATTCAAATCATGGGTGGTCATTAAAATCGTCATACCTTGTTGATTTAGCTCAGCCAGCAGGTGCAAAATTGTTTCGGCCACCCGTGGGTCAATCCCGGTGGTTGGTTCATCGAGCACCAACATGGCTGGTTTGGCAACCAAGGCGCGGGCCAAAAAGACCCGCTGTTGCTGCCCGCCCGAAAGATTGCGAATGTGTTGTTTGGCCAATTGCTCAATTTCGAGTTGGGCCAGTACTGCTTGCACTGCTTGGCGCTCGCTTTTGCGCAGCCACGGCCATGGATTCGCTTGGCGCACCAAGCCCATGGCCACAACCTGCTCAACCGTCACCGGAAAATTCCAATCGACCGTTTCTAGCTGTGGCACATAGGCAATCGTAGGAATTTGGCCATCGACCGGATGCTTGCCATGAGTCAAAATCTGGCCATGGCTGGGAGCATGCAAGCCTAAAATTAAGCGCAATAGACTGGTTTTGCCAGCACCGCTTGGCCCAACCAGCGCCGCAAATTGGCCATGGTGCAGATGAATATTAATCTGATCGAGCACGAGGCGCTCTGCATAGCGCAACCCGACATTGCGTAACTCAATAATTGGCTGCATACAAGCCTTGCTCCCTATTGCTGTTGGATGACGTTGCTATCGCTGCCTGGAATGTTGCTGGTATCGAAATTGGCAATTAAGCTTGGATCGCCGCCAAGATTCTCGGCCATAATTCGCAAATCTTCGGTGAGCAAGCCGAGGTAGGAGTGATTGGCTGCGCCAACTTCACCAGGTAAATCATCGTCGCGCAAGCTATCGATATACTTTACGCCTGTTTCGCGGCCAATTTGCTCAAGCACTGTCGAAGGAAATACTTCGGAGCCGAAAATCGCTGGCACCTTTTGCTCGCGAATTTGGGTGATCAAATCAGCAACATCTCTGGCCGATGGCTCGGAGAAATCGGCTGGCTGAATTGCCCCAATCACGGTCATGCCATAGTGCGGCGCGAAATAGGCCCATGAATCGTGGTAGGTCAGCAATTTACGGTTTTCAGCAGGAATACTTTCAACCGTCTTTTTTACTGCTACATCAAAGGCTTCGACGCGAGTTTTGAATGCGGCATAGTTGGCGTTGTAATAGTCGGCATTGCTGGGATCGCGGCGCACTAAGTTGTCGCGCACAATCTCTGCATAGCGCAAGCCATAGAGCGGGTGGGTCCAGAGGTGGGGGTTGGGGCTGCCAGCCTCTTTGGGAAACGAGAAATCGTAGACATATTGCTCTGGGGTAATCGTTTGCTCGCCGAGCAATATGATTTCGGCGCTTGGTTGTTTGTTGGCTTCGGCCAATTTGTGGGTTGGCTCCTCTAAATTAAGTCCATTGATGAAAATCAAATCGGCTTGAGCCAAGGTTTTGGCATCTGAAGGCACTGGCTCAAACGTATGCGAATTAACGCCCTCGGGCACGATGCCAATTAAGCTAATTTTATCGCCAGCAATATTGTGAATAATGTTGGTAATTGGCGAAACCGTGCTAACAACCTTGAGTTTGCCTGTTTGGCCTTGGCTGGTTGGCGCAGCTTGTTCAGCTCCGCAACTTGCCAAAATCAGCAGCAATAGTAAGCTCATAATTGACCAGCGCCGCATAGTGGTATCCATCCTCAGCTACATGAATCCGACGAGTATTCTACCATCGTTCGTTTGTTCAGGTCTATCTCGTATAATAGTGAGGCATGAGGCTCTAGGCTTTTGGCTATTTGTACTGGTTTATTGGGTTGGCAACCATGGTTCATTCCCTCACCCCCAACCCCGCTCCCACGGAACGCGGGCGAGGGGAGCACAGCGTCGGTGGTTCCCCCTCGCCCGTTCGACGGGAGCGGGGGCTAGGGGGTGAGGGAATCTAAAACCTACCCTTGGAAGACCCCCGAACTCTCGTGTGGAGCCGCGAACGACACGAATTGACGAAGTGTTGCATTTCGACCTTTTGCTAAAATAAGCAACCATTAATAGTTAAGCTGGTCAATCTACTGTTTATAAGGAGCATTTTCATGGATATTAAACGGGTAACCGTGATTGTTTTGGATGGCGTGGGCATTGGCGAAGCGCCCGATGCTGCGGAATATGGCGATGTTGGCAGCCACTCGTTGGCCAACACGGCGGCAGCAGTCAATGGCTTGAACGTACCAACGATGGCCAGTTTTGGGCTTGGTTGCGTCAGCGAAATCAAAGGTGTCGCTTGCCCAACAGCGCCGCAGGGTAGCTATGGCAAAATGCAGCCCTTATCCAAGGGCAAGGATACGGTTTCTGGCCACTGGGAGATGATGGGGATTGTCTTGGCAACACCATTTCCAGTTTATCCCGATGGCTTCCCTGCTGAAATTATCGAACCATTTAAACAACAGATTGGCCGCGATGTGCTTGGCAATAAATCGGCCTCGGGCACTGAAATTCTTGAAGAATTGGGTATGGAGCATATTCGCACTGGTGCGCCAATTGTCTATACCTCGGCTGATAGCGTGTTTCAGATTGCAGCCCATGAAGATGTGATTGCGCCAAGCGAATTGTATGCGATGTGCGAAGCAGCCCGCGCGCTCTTAGTCGGTGAGCATGCAGTTGGGCGGGTAATTGCGCGGCCATTTATTGGCGATAGCCCCGAAAATTTCAAACGTACCGCGCGTCGTCACGATTATGCCCTAACTCCAGAAACGCCAACAATTTTGGATAAATTGGTAGCAGCGGGCAAAAGCGTCTACTCAGTTGGCAAAATTGACGATATTTTTGGCAATCGTGGGATTAGCGTTTCAAACCATACCGTTGATAATGCTGCAAGTTTAGAAGCGATTATCGAATTCCTTGATGCAGATTTTGAAGGCCTTTTGTTCGCCAACTTAATCGAATTCGATATGATTTATGGTCATCGCAATGATCCAGTTGGCTATGCAAACGCCTTACATGCGGTTGATCAGCGCTTGCCGGAGATTCAAGCCAAACTCAAGGATGGCGATTTAGTGGTGATTACTGCTGATCATGGTGTTGACCCAACCACGCCTGGCTCAAACCATAGCCGCGAGTATGTGCCGCTGTTGGTATTTGGCCCAGCCTTGGCAAAACCGGTTAATTTAGGTACGCGCCAAACCCTGAGCGATCTGGCGGCGACACTGGCTGAAATTTTTGGCTTGGAAGCTCCATTGCATGGCACAAGTTTCTTGGCTGAACTGCAATAACGGTTTAGCTATTAATTGATGGTTCGCAAAACCTATCCTGAAAAGGGTAGGTTTTGTTGATTAAGCAGCAAACTGCATGGCTCAGTGCATATTCTAGTGCTACCATATGAGGAAAGCATCCAGCAACGCTTGCTGTGGGTATGGAAGGATTTTTTTGATGCAACTACGTCAACTTGGCAAATCGGAACTACGAATTCCCCGGATTGTAATTGGCGGCAATGTTTTTGGCTGGACGATTGATCGGGCGCAAAGCTTTCGTTTGCTTGATGCCTTTGTCGATGCAGGCTTAAATGCAATCGATACAGCAGATGTCTATTCGGCATGGGTCGAGGGCAACAAGGGTGGCGAATCGGAAACCATCATTGGCGAATGGATTAAACAACGGCAGCGCCGCGACGATCTGCTTATTTTAAGCAAAGTTGGCGCTGGCACAGGCTTATCGAAGTCCAATATTGCCAAGGCAATTGCTGGCTCATTGCAACGGCTGCAAACCGAGTACCTTGATCTCTATCAATCCCATGTTGATGATGCTGAAACGCCGTTGGAAGAAACCCTGAGTGCGTTTGGTGAGCTGATTCAACAAGGCAAAGTTCGGGCAATTGGCGCTTCGAATTATAGTGCTGAACGCTTGCAAGTAGCGCTGGATATTAGCCAGCAGCATAATCTGCCCCGCTATGAAAGCCTACAACCGTTGTATAACCTCTATGATCGTGACCGTTATGAAGGCGATGTAGAAGCAGTTTGTCAACAAGCAGATGTGGGCGTGATTCCCTATTCAACCTTGGCCTCAGGCTTCTTGACTGGCAAATATCGCAGTGAAGCCGATTTGGGCCAAAGTGCCCGTGGTTCGCGCGTGCGGAGTTATCTGAATGAACGTGGTTGGGCGATTCTTAAGGCGCTTGATGAGGTTGCTGCTGAATTTCAGGCAACCCCTGGCCAAGTAGCCTTGGCATGGCAAATTGCGCGGCCAAGCATTACTGCGCCGATTGCGAGTGCCACCAATCTTGATCAAGTTAACGATCTGATCAATGCCGCCAAGCTCGAATTAACCGCAGCTGCGGTTGACTATTTGAACCAAGCTGGCCAATAAATCGTTTTGAGTCAAGAGTTTGTGATCGTTGATTTTAGGGGCGAAGGCACTAATAATGAGGCTTCGCCCTTGCTTATGCAGATCTATTGGAGCGATGTTTTCAGCTAGGAGGAGCGTTGCTAAGCGTATTTGCATAACTCTACAGATCAGTGCATAATATTCGGTATCTGCATTTTTAGCGCCGCCTACCTCAATGAAATATCCACAGGTAACTCCACTGCTAACCACGGTCATTTGGTAGGGTTTGGCAAAGCGCTACAAGGAGGACTGGTGAATCGTTTCCTTCCACGTTGGGCTGTAATTTTCAGCTTACTCACCTTGGTGATTAGCTTATTTGCACAGCCAGTCGCTACAACAGCGCAAAAAGTTCCAGTAACTGTTGATTCAAATCCTATAACCAGCGATGGTGTTGCTGAGGCTGTGACAGCTTCGCCACGCTTGATTGTAGAGTTGGAATCACCTGCATTGGCTGCTTGGAGCAAAAGCACCAATAAGGCTCGTACTGCCAACCAACGGTTAAATCTTAAGGCTGCTGATGCCAAAGCCTATCTGGCGCAATTAGAGGCTGAACAAAACCTCTTTGTGGCAGATATGAGCAAAGCATTGCCAGGCTCAAGTGTTTCAACCTTCGTCGATGAATTTGGCGCGAAAGACGAACTGCGTTATAGCGTGGTCTTCAACGGGATGACCGTGAACGTTGGCAATGCCAAACGTGATGATGCCCGTAAGATTTTGGCTGCATTGCCAAACGTCAAAGCTGTGCACCTTGACTTGCCCCAACAAGCAGATTTGCACTTGAGCAATACGTTGATTGGTTCACCAGCTCTGTGGAACAGTGCTGAAATTGGGGGCCGTAGCAATGCTGGCGCTGGGATTAAGGTTGCCTCGATGGACGGTGGCGTGCACAAAGATGCGCCAATGTTCAGCGGTGTCGGCTACGACTACCCAGAAGACTATCCAGCCAACGGCTTGGGCTTGACTCAAAATAACAACGGCAAAATCATTGCTTCACGCGCTTACTTCCGCGATTGGGACGGCCCAGCTAATGGCGACCAAAACCCATGGCCAGGTGTGAATGGCACCCCTCACGGTGTGCACACCGCTGGGATTGCTGCTGGCGATGTTGTAACCGCAACCTTTAGCGGCTTGAACTTTCCATCAATGAGCGGCGTAGCACCGAAAGCATGGATCATGAGCTATCGGGTGTTTTATGCCAGCGTCAACGGGATTGGCTCGTTCTACAATGCTGAAGGGATTGAAGCCCTTGAAGATATTGTGGCCGACGAAGCCGATGTGGTTAACAACTCATGGGGCGGTGGCCCAGGTAGCTTGGGTGGCGAATTCGATGCCCTTGATACTGCCTTGATCAACACCTCAAATGCTGGGATCTTTGTGTCGATGTCGGCTGGCAATGCTGGCCCCAACAAAGGTACCTCAGATCACCCATCAGATGAATATATTGTGGTAGCAGCCAGCACGACCCAAGGCACGTTTGCTGCCGGTCGTTTGGATGTAACCCAACCAACGCCAATCTCACCAACTTTGCAAACGATTCCGATTGCAGCAGCGGCGTTTGGTGCACCTGTTAATAGCATTGTAAACTTACCATATATGCCAGGCAGTGCAGCTACCCCAGCCAATCTGACCGGTTGTACCGCATTTGCTGCCGGCACCTTCACTGGCAAAATTGCCTTGATTCAGCGTGGCGATTGTGAGTTTGGGGTCAAGGCCCTCAATGCACAAAATGCTGGTGCTAGCTATGTTGTGATTTACAACAATGCAGCCAATGGCAATACGCTGATTAACATGGGCGCTGGTGCTGTTGGCGCTCAAGTAACCATTCCAGTGATTATGATTGGCTTTACGCCAGGCACTGGCTTGGTCAACTGGTATAACCAAAACGGTGCAGCTTCGGTTGCTTCAATTAACCCATCGACCTATGTTGCCGCCAGCACCCCAGACGTAATTGCTGGCTTTAGCAGCCGTGGCCCAGGCGTTGGCGATGTTTTGAAGCCAGACGTAACCGCTCCTGGCGTGAATATCCTTTCACATGGCTACACCCCAGGCGCGACTGGCGAAGCCCGTCACCTTGGCTATGGCACTGCATCGGGTACTTCGATGGCAGCACCTCACGTTGCTGGTGCAGCAGCCTTGTTACGCCAAGCACACCCAAGCTGGACCAACGACCAAATTAAATCGGCCTTGATGAGCACCTCGAAGTACATTGGGGTTACGGTCGCTGATGGTTCACCAGCCCAACCATTGGATATGGGCGCTGGCCGGATCGATTTGAGCAAAGCTTCAAACCCAGGTGTCTTCTTAAGCCCACCAAGCTTGAGCTTCGGCCAAGTTTTGAGCGGCACGACCAAATCAATTTTGGTGACGGTCACCAACGCAACCAATGTTGCCGAAACCTATAGCATCAGCACCCAATATACTGGTGGTGGTTTCAACAATATTACCCCAATGGCTGGCGTAACGCTGGCTGCCAATACGATTGCTGTGCCAGCAAATGGTAGCGCACAATTCACCGTAACCTTCAACAGCATGGCTGGCCGTGGCTATGGCGATAATCAAGGCTTTATTGTGCTTGATGGCCCAACCCACGATGCCCACATGCCAGCTTGGGCACGGGTAACCAAGCCTGCTGCTAATGTTGATGTGTTGGTGATTGATAACGACGGTAGCGCATCGCTCGGTGGTGCATACATCGATGTGACTCGCTACTACACTGAAACCCTTGAAGAAATTGGCTTGAGCTATCAAGTCTTGGATGTTGATGATTTGGCTGGCAGCGTCAGCACCTTCTTGCCACCAGCTGAAGAACTGTATCCCTATAAAGCGATTATCTATTTCACTGGTAACTACGATCAACGCAACGGTGCGTTTACGGTTGCAACCCCATTGACCGCGCTGGATATGGATCGCTTGACCGAATACGCCAACAACGGCGGGACGATCATCGCGATGGGTCAGAATTTGGCTCAAGTGCTCAATTCAACCAGCACCGACACTGAATCATTCTTCTATGCCAGTGTCTTGAGTGGTGAGTTCCTGCGCCCTAACATCAACTCATCGAACGTGGTTACGGTTACCAAACCATTGACCGCTACCACCCAAGCGCCAGCAGTATTCCAAGATATGGAAATCAACATCAATGCTAGCTTGGGCGACGGCGCTCGCAACCAACGCAGTGTTGATGCCCTTGAGTCGCTATATGGCACCGACTTCGATCCAAATCGCGATGAGTTGATTCGCTCATTGTTCTCGATTGCTGGTGAAGAAGAAGCGACAACTGGTCGCTACCATCGCGCTCAACCAACCTTGGAAAATCCAGGCATCAGCTATTTGGGTCGCTCGATCTACACCACTTTCGGCTTAGAAGGGGTCAACAACTTGAGCGGCACCACCAGCCGTCAAGAGTTGCTCGAAACCTTCTTCAAAGTCTTGTGGGATGATGCAACCGGCATGATTTTGACCACCCCAAGTGGTGCCCAAACCATGTTCGATGTTGACTTGACCTCAGAGTACGATGCAGTGCCAGTCGAATATCGCTGGGACTTCGGCGATGGCTCAGCCATCGTTACGACCCCAGCCGGCACGCCAGTTGGCCATACCTATACTGACCCCGACATGACCTACACGGTTCGGGTGGAAGTAACCGATAGCTATGGCAACAAGACGATTGTCACCAAACAAGTAGGCGCAGTGCAAACTGTCTACTTGCCAGTGGTTGGCCGCAACTAAACTTTAGTTCTTTGGCTAATCTTCTCACCAGGTGCTTGGTTCAACCCAAGCACCTGGCGTTTTTTAACGCCGCAAACAAAATGACACCCCGATCACAAGCGTGATCGAGGTGTCTTGCTTAGCGAATTATTGATAGTTCGCCACTTCATCCTTGATGCGGGCAATGAATTCATCGACGCTGATTGAGCCGAGGTCGCCGCCAGCGCGTTGGCGTACCGCGACAGCACCATTTTCCTCTTCTTTATCGCCAACCACCAACATATACGGAATTTTCAGCTTTTGGGCATCGCGAATTTTAGCATTCATGCGGTTGTTGCTGGCATCAACTTCAACCCGCAAGCCTTGAGCATTCAGCTTGGCAGCCACAGACTCAGCGTAGGCCACATGGCGGTCGGTAATCGGCACTAACGTGACTTGAACCGGAGCCAACCAAACCGGAAATGCACCTGCATATTGTTCGATCAACGTGCCCACGAAGCGCTCGATCGAGCCAAATGGCGCACGGTGAATCATAATTGGCCGATGCTTTTGGCCATCTTCGCCCGTGTACTCAATTTCAAAGCGCTCTGGCAAGTTGTAGTCGACTTGCACCGTGCCAAGTTGCCATTGGCGGCCAAGCACGTCGCGGAAGATGAAGTCGAGTTTGGGGCCGTAGAATGCGGCTTCGCCTTCAACGACCACATAATTCAAGCCCTTCTTTTCAGCAGCATTGATAATTGCGTTTTGGGCTTTTTCCCACACTTCGTCCGAGCCGATGTACTTGGGATTGCCCACCTCGCGCAAGCCAACCCGCGCTTGGAAGTCTTTCAAGCCCATCGTGCCAAACACAAACAGAATCAAGTCAACGACTTTCAAAAACTCTGCTTCAAGTTGGTCGGGCATGACAAACAAGTGCGAATCGTCGACCGTGAACGAGCGAACCCGCAGCAAGCCCGTCAATTCGCCGCTATGCTCGTAGCGATAGACCGTGCCAAACTCGGCCAAGCGCAAGGGCAAATCACGATACGAACGTGGTTCGCTGGCATAAATTTCAATGTGATGCGGGCAGTTCATCGGCTTCAGCAGATAAATTTCGCCCTCGGGATTTTCAGGGTCGTCATTGGCAATTTCGCTCATTGGCGGGAAAATGCCATCGCGATAGGTGTACCAGTGCCCGCTCGTTTTGTAGAGATCGATCTTGCCCATATGCGGCGTGACAACTGGCAAATAGCCACGGTCAATTTGCGCTTGACGCAGGAAGCGCTCAAGCACATCGCGCAGAATTGCGCCCTTGGGCAGCCACAATGGCAAGCCAGCGCCGACTTTTTGCGAGAAGGTAAATAAGCCCAACTCACGGCCAAGCTTGCGGTGATCGCGTTTTTTGGCTTCTTCTTGCTGCCACAAGTAATGATCAAGCTCTTCTTTCGAAGGCCAAACCGTGCCATAAATCCGTTGCAACATTGGGCGTTTTTCATCGCCGCGCCAATATGCACCCGAAACCCGCAACAGCTTAAAGCCATTGGGCGGAATTTCGCTCAAACTTTCGACGTGTGGGCCTTTACATAAATCTTCGAACGAATCATGTTTATAGGTTGAGATAATCATGTCGGCGGCGGCAGCTTTTTCGCCATATTCGTCTTCGCCTTTTGCCAAGCCAGCGATCAATTCCAGCTTGTAGGGTTGGTCTTTGAACAATTCGCGGGCTTCGTCTGCTGAAACTTCACGATAGGCAAAGCGATGTTTGGCCTTGATGATTTTACGCATTTTAGCTTCGATGTCTTTGAGATCATCGGGCGTTAATGGCCGTGGCAAATCAAAATCATAATAAAAGCCATTTTCAACTGGCGGGCCGATCGCAATTTTGCCCTCAGGGAAAATTTCAAGCACAGCTTGGGCCAACACGTGCGCCGTTGAGTGGCGCAAGCGATACAGTGGATCATTATCTGGATTTACTGGTGGCATTGGGAAACTCCTAGAAAAAGTATGAAGGATGAGGGATGAAATAGTCAGGTCTTAGCAAGCACTTAAATTTCATCCTTCATAATTCATCCTTCATAATTCATAATTTAAACATTACCAACATGGCATGAGATGGCGCGGGGCTTCTGGGCATTGCGCCAAATCGCGTTGATAGACTAATTTGAGCATTGCAGCGCGATATTCAGCGCTTTCGATCAAGTGCCAGCCCTCAGCTTGGAGTTCGGCTTCCATCGCCGCCCGATCCGACCATTCACGAGCCTCGGCGGCACAGGGAGCGTCGCCCTGAACCGGGGCATAAGCAATTAAGTATTCCAACATAATTCTGCTCCTTTAAGTGATTGATGGTGCCAGTATCACTTTCGTCCAGAACGATCACCCCCCTTCTGAAATTATGAATTATGAATTATGAATTATGAATTATGAATTATGAAACGATTATTGCCAGATTCAAAATTCTTTGTCGATCAGGCATATTTTCATCCCTCATCCTTCATCCTTGGTGTTATTGTGCTTCAACGGTGGCGGTCAATACGCCGTCGCTTACGTCGATTGCCGTAATTCGTTGGCCATTGGCGGCAAGTTGATTATTGAGCTTGGCTTCTAAGGTTTGTGAAAGTTGCTCCGGGTCAAGCAAAAAGCCAAGTGCGCCATCAATTTGCGCATCAACGACATCAACCCGACCATCGGCGGTTACTTGGACTCCGGCGGTTGCCGTACCAGTTATGCCATAGGCTCCAACGGTTGCGCCCAAACGGCCTGGCGTAAAGCGCACCGTCGCACTATCCAAAGGGCTAATTTCATTTGGATTGGCCTGCAAAAACTGGTTAATTTCGCTATCGGTCACTTGGACGGTGCCCTGGAACCCAGCAGGAATTTCGCTATTGGGGCCGCCAAGTTGTTCATCGAGCTTGCGATCAATTTGCTGTTCGAGTTGGCCGCCCAAGGTGTTGCCTGCTTGCTCGCTGAGCATGGGTCGCAAATAGAAATAGACTCCCAACAAGCCACCTAAGACCAAAAAAACCAGCACCGTCAAGGTTGTCAAACAACCAAACAGACAACCGCGGCGGCGGCGTGGTGGCGGTGGTGGTGCATAGCCATAGCCATAACCCATACGAAACCTCCTGTGGCGCGGTTAAACAAAAATGCCCCGTCCTGCACATACATAGGACGAAGGCAAATATAAACCTCGTGGTTCCACCTAATTTCCAAATTAGCAAGCGCTAATTTGCTTAAGTTGTCCGGTAGCGGGGACAAAACGCATCGATCTACTGGCCAAAGGCGTTCGGCGATGAACTCAGAGGGGGTATTGTTTGGTGGCGTGCCAGCAACGCTCGCAATCTATGGCGCTGCTTCCCTGATGGTGTTACCCAAACAACATGGCCTCATCACTGTTCGGCTATTCAATTGTGCTAGATGCTACCATACCTTAGCACTCTTCGTCAATCAGCCCTGCGAATGAGCAAAATATTAACGTTGCAGCCCAAATTACTCACTAAGCAACACCTCCAATGGCTACTACTTCAATCAGATGCCGCATTTTTCTCCAAACAACGAGCGAATCAGTAGATAGACCGATCTCAGCTTGGCCAAACTCGGTTAAGCTAGCTGCTAGCTCTAATGTTTTGGATTCGATACAGTCAATAGATGGCGAGATTGGTGGCCAAACTACGCCACTGTGTGCTAAATCTGGGAGTACCTAATGGCCAAACGTGAATTTTCGGTTGAACATGAATATAGCTACCCACGCAGTAGCCCAATTCGCTGGATTATAGCCCATGTTTGGCGCTATTGGTTTTTAGCGTGTGTGGTATTACTCTGTTTTCTTGGTTCGTGGGTAACCTACTCGCAAGCACGGGTGGTCATCGGCGATGTTGCGGGCTTGTTTAAAGTCTCCTTCGATGCTGAGGGATTGCCTCTACCCTTCAACGCTGCGCTATTATTAAGAATGTCGCTGATTATTTTGGCCCTTTTAGTCGCTGATGGCTTTTCTTTGTGGTTTGGCAGTTTGGCCGGCGAAACAATTGCTGCCCGCTTCGAGGCCGATGCGCGCGAAGAGTTATATACAAGCCTCTTGGGCAAAAGTCAAGCCTACCACGACCGCCAACGGGTCGGCGATTTGATGGCCCGCGCTACCGATGATACCAGCCAACTTGCCAGCATGATCGTGCCAGGCAGCACCATGATTTTTGAAAGTATCTTGGGGATTGTGGTTCCACTGGCATATGTAGGCTTTATTAACGTTGAATTACTCTTAGTTCCTTTAGGTTTTGTGGCTTGCTATATCATCGCGGTTCGGCGCTATGTGCGACGCTTAAACCCCGTTATTGCCGAGCAGCGCGAGCAATTTGGCAAGCTCAATGCTGGTCTCGAAGAAACTATCTCAGGGATTGAAGTGGTCAAGGCGAGCGCCCGCGAAGGCTTTGAACGGCTAAAATATCGCCGTCATGCCCGTGGTTTCCGCGATTTGTTTGTGCAACAAGGACGCATCGAAGCTCGCTATATTCCATTGTTGCTGTTTGGCATTACCTTCGGCTTAACTTTCTTGCACTCGATGATTTTGTTTGATCAAAGTCGGATTACCATCGCCGATATTATTGCCGTGATGAGCTTGATTGGCTTGTTGCGCTTCCCAACCTTCATCTCGCTGTTTGCTTTTACCTTGGTTCAAACAGGTATTGCCAGCGCAGGCCGAATTTTGAGCGTCATCAAGGAAGAAACCGAGCTTGATGAAAATCTGCAAGGTCATCAAGCAACGCTCAAAGGCGAATTACGCTTCGATCACGTCCAATTTGGCTACGAAGCCCAGCCAATTTTGCATGATGTTTCGTTTAGCGTAAAGCCAGGCCAAACCGTGGCAATTGTCGGCCAAACTGGCTCTGGCAAAAGCGCCTTGACCCAATTGGTCAACCGCACCTACGATGTGCAAGCAGGCCGCGTATTAATTGATGGAATTGATGTGCGCGACTGGAATCTCGATACTTTGCGCTCGCAAATCTCCAAAATCGAGCAAGATGTGTTCTTGTTTTCGCGCACAATTGGCGAGAATATTGCTTTTGGTGCGCCCAATGCTACCCGCGAGCAAATTATCGAAGCCGCCAAGGCCGCCCAAGCACACGATTTTATTAGCTCGTTTGTCAATGGCTACGATACCGAAATTGGCGAGCGCGGCGTAACCCTCTCTGGTGGTCAGCGCCAACGGATTGCCTTGGCCCGCGCCTTCTTGAGCAATCCACGGATTTTGATTTTGGATGATTCGACCAGCGCCATCGATAGCGCGACCGAAGACCAAATTCAACGTGCGATTCGCGAGGCCCAACGTGGCCGCACCACCTTGCTGATTACCCACCGACTTTCACAAATTCGCTGGGCCGATGTGATTTTGGTGCTCGATGGTGGGCGAATTGTGGCAGCAGGCGATCACGAACACTTGCTGCGCACCTCCAACCATTATCGCCGGATCTTTGCCCGCTACGAAAGCTCGTTGCCACCGATTGAGCAAGCGGTTTTGGCCTAAAAATCCAATGCGCCACCAGTTGCTGCTGGTGGCGCATTTGTTTAAGTGAGTTGGAGCCACGGCTGTTCGGTCTGATTGGCAAATACCGTCACAATATCGCGAATCAATTGATGCGATTGGCGATTTTTGGAGATAAAACCATCAAGCCCAGCCTGATAAAACAATGCTTGGGCTTGCTCATCACGGCTCCAGCCAATAATTTTGGCATCGTCGGCCAAGGCACGATGCTTAAAATGTTCCGAACGAATTTGTGGCATTAGCTCGGCAATCCCCACGCCATCAGCCAAGCGTTGATCAATCAAAATCAAGCGCGCATAGTGTTGCGGTTGATATTCGAGCCATTGCAACAGCTGAAAACTGGTGCTGCAAATGCTAATTGCAGTTGATAAATTGAATTGGGTTAATAATTGCTCTGCGCCGCGAAATTGGGTTTTGGCCATAATTTGTAAAACTCGGGTACTCTCCACCAAACACACATTGGCTAACATGCCAGACTCCTTGCTCCAGACCAGATTATTCTATTCCTAGAATATTGATATACCAAATTGACTACATTAGCGGCTTTAGCAGCACACGAGGGTAGAAATTGGCTGCTTCGTTGATTAATTTAGATGCTTGAATTGCAGAAGATGATTGTTTGCGGCGATGCTGCTCTCAGTGCGCTTGATTATAGCATAGCTCACTTCGGCCCAAGCCCAATTTAATTGATAATCTGCTGCAAAAAAGTACTTTTTGATCCGTACTGAGCTAAATAGCCGCTTTTCGATAAAACCTTACATTTTTAGCATCAGCATTATGCTAATTAATGGTTATTAATCAATTTAAATAATTAGGATATGAATATATGCAGATAATTGATTGCAGCAATTGCTTCAACGCTGTTGCCTAACCGAAGTTTAGCCCAAACAGTTTGCTAACAGCATAGTTGCGCTGGGTGCTGGAGCTTAAATTTTGTTAATTAAAACCCTTGACAAATGTTTAAAAATCAGTTAAAGTCTTTGTAATTCCAATGAAATTATTTAGTAACCCTCTGAGTTGGCTAGCATTTTGGAACGCTCGTGACGGATGAACTCTCGATAAGCACGAAGGAGTGACGATTATGAATGTGATCCATCGTCGTTTTCGGTTTCTAGCCTTTATCTTAATCCCCGTTCTTGTTATGCTGATGGCCTTGAGTCAGCAAAAGGTTCAAGCTGCTGCTCCTGCATGGGATGGCAACAATCACGCCTACGCGATTGGTAATCGGGTAAGTTATGCTGGTGGCGAATATGAATGTATTCAAGCCCACACCTCATTGCCCAATTGGAATCCGGTTGATGTTCCGGCCTTGTGGCGCGCGGTTTCACCAAGCAATCCAACCGCAACGCCGAATAACCCAACCGCAACCCCACGGCCTGCAACGGCCACTCCGCGACCTGCAACCGCAACGCCGCGACCAGGCACTGCAACGCCAACGCCAAACAACCCAACCGCAACCCCACGCCCAGCAACTGCAACGCCTGTGTTGCCAACTGCAACCACCACCCCAGGCGGCGGCAAACGAATCATCGGCTACTTCGCCGAATGGGGAGTCTACGGTCGCAACTATCATGTGCGCAACATCAAAACCAGCGGTTCAGCTGCCAAGTTGACCCACATCAACTACGCATTTGGCAATGTCGTCAATAGCCGCTGCCAATTGGGCGACACCTACGCCGATTATGATCGAGCGTATAGCGCTGCTGAAAGCGTCGATGGCGTAGCCGACACCTGGGATACTGGCGTATTGCGCGGCAGCTTCGGCCAATTGCGCAAGCTCAAAGCAGAATTCCCGCACTTGAAAGTGATGATCTCATTGGGCGGTTGGACGTGGTCGGCTGCATTCTCGGATGCTGCGTTGCCAGCAAACCGCGCTGCGTTCGTCAAATCATGTGTCGATTTGTTCATCAAGGATTCACGTTGGGCTGGCGTATTCGATGGCATCGACATCGACTGGGAATACCCAGGTTCATGTGGCAACACCTGTAACTTCCGCCCAGAAGACACCCAAAACTTCACCGCCTTGTTGAGCGAATTCCGCAGCCAATTGAATGCAGTTCGCCCAGGCTTGTTGTTGACGATTGCTGCGCCAGCAGACCCAGCGAAGATCGCTAAGATTCAAGTTGGCCAGATTCACCAATACCTCGATTTCATCAACATTATGACCTACGACTTGCACGGCGCTTGGGAAGCCAACACCAACTTCCAATCAAACTTGTACTCAATCGCTGGCGATCCAGGCCCAACCTACTCGGTTGATGCAGGTGTAAACGCTTGGTTGAACGGTGGAACTCCAGCCAATAAAGTTGTCGTTGGCGTACCATTCTACGGTCGCGGCTGGCAAAATGTGCCAAGCACCAACAATGGCTTGTTCCAACCTGGCTCGGCTGCCCCAGCCACCTACGAAGCAGGCATCGAAGATTACAAAGTGCTCAAGACCAAAGGCTTGACCCGCTACTCAAATAGCGCTGCTGGCGCTGCTTGGCTCTACGGCAACGGCCAATTCTGGACCTACGATGACCCAGCGATTATGAAAGTCAAGACCGACTATGTGAAAGCAAAGGGTCTTGGCGGCACGATGTTCTGGGAATTGAGCGGCGACACCACTGATGGCGAATTGATCAACTCACTCTATCAAGGTCGCTAGGTTTCAAACTCATATCGGTGAGGCTGAATGGCGCAAGCAGCAATGCTTGCGTCATTTGGTTTTTAGAAGATAAAATTCCCTCACCCCAACCCCGTGGTTTTGCACAATTCCTTTGGAACCAATTATCGGCTCCCCCTCGCCCGCGTTTTCGTGAGAGAGCGGGCGAGGGGGTGAGGGGACTTTATAATTTGCGGTATGCTTCTTGATTTAACCAGCCTAGCGTTTGTAGCTGGCAAGGAGTGGTGTGATGGCCGCAGAGCATGCATTTGGCAATGAAGCTGCGCTTGGTGATGATGAATTACCTGCGTATGCCCCAATGTTGCAAGCATTTCATCGAGCGTGTGCCGTTTCGTTGGTTGCAATTATCGATTCGTTGCCCTTGAACGATGGTATGGTGGTGCTGGATCTCGGCAGTGGCGATGGTTTTTATTCTGCCTTGCTGGCCCAACGGGTTGGCACGAGTGGCAAGGTTGTTGCCGCCGACGCTTCGCCCGCCTATTTGCATTTGGCCCAAAACGCAATTGGCGCAACGAAATATGCAGAGCGGGTCAGCTTTGAGCAGGTTGATATTCGCCAACTGCCATGGCCTGATGATCATTTTGATCTGGTTTGGTGTGCGCATAGTTTGTATAGCTTGCCCGAGCCGCAAGCAGCAATCGTCGAGTTGACGAGAGTAACAAAGCCTGGTGGCTGGGTGGCAATTTTGGAAAACGATACGATGCATCATCATGTGTTGCCATGGCCGCCGGAGATTGAGCTAGCGATTCGCAATGCCCAATTGGCCAATATTGCCGATGAGCCGATTAAGCTGCAAAAATATGAGCTTGGACGTAATTTGCTGGGCTATTTTACCGATGCTGGCTTGATCGAATGCGCAATGCGTTCCTATACTATCGATCACCAATATCCATTGAGCGTTGATGAACAAACATTTATGCACCACTATTTAGTAGATTTGCTACAACATGTTGATTCACAGCTTGAGCCAACCATGCTGGACCACGTTGAAACCTTGATTGATCCAACACATCCTGACAGCATGTTCAACCAACCAAGCTTCTATTCAAACCATCTAGAATTGCTCGCACTAGGCCGTAAGCCTGCCTAAATGCTTGAGCGAGAGTGCTATACTGAGCATATTCTATCTTGGTGGAGGTTTGGATTATGAGTAGTGTCCGAATTCGACGGTTGGCCAGCGCTGCCCGCCCACAAGGGATGGATTATGTGGTGCTGATGCCTGGGGCTAATTTACAGTATTTTACTGGCTTGAGCTTGCATTTAAGCGAGCGTTTGGCTTTGGCGTTAATTGCTGCCGATGCTCAGATCATTCATATTGTGTTGCCAGCCTTGGAGCAACCTCGTGCCTTAGCCGAATATAGCGGCGAGATTGCAGTGCGTTGGTTTCCATGGAGCGATGATGAAGGCCCGATGAATGCCTTGCGCAACGCTGCCGCTGGCCTGATTGGGCGCACGGTTGGCGTAGAATACACAACCATGCGGGTGCTGGAATTGCGCGCCTTAGAAGAAGTTGCCGGAATTCATAGCATTGATGCCAGCGCTGCAATTGCCAGCTTGCGCATGCAAAAAGGCAGCGACGAAATTGAGTTGATGCGCGAGGCCGTGCGCATTGTCGAAGCTGGTCTGAAAACAGCAATCGAGGCGATTCAGCCGGGCCGAACCGAGCGCGAAATTGCCCGCATTTGGGAAGAAGCAATGCAGGCTGCTGGTGGCGAAGGCCCATCGTTTGCCACAATTGTAGCGAGTGGCCCAAATAGTGCTAATCCGCATCACACCACGGGCGAGCGCCAAATTCAAACTGGCGATCTGGTGATTCTCGATGGCGGAGCGTTGTATCGTGGCTATTGCTCGGATATTACGCGTACGGTGAGCGTTGGCGAGCCAACAGAGCAACAACGCATGCTCTATGATACGGTTTTGGCTGCCAACCGGGCTGCCTGCGCTGGAGCCAAACCAGGCATGAGCGGCGCTCAAGTCGATCGCTTGGCACGCCAAGTGGTTGAAGATGCAGAATTAGGCCGCTATTTCATCCATCGTACTGGCCATGGCTTGGGCATGGAAATTCACGAACCGCCCTATATCGCCAGCACCAACACCGTGGCCTTGCCCATTGGCACAGTTTTTACGGTTGAGCCTGGCACGTATGTTGCCGGAATTGGCGGCGTGCGGATTGAAGATGATGTGCTGTTAACCGCCAATGGCGCAGAATGTTTGACCAACTTTCCACGGGAGCTGATTGTTAAATGATCGTGTTGGCACAAACTGTTGCCCAAGATCCGCCGCTGTGGGTTATGATTCTGGCGCTTGGCGTGGGCAATCTGGTGGGGATTGTGGGCATTTGGTGGTGGCGGCGACGTTCTGCCACTAGAAAGTAGCATATGCAAAAACGACGTGTTTCATTATGGACATTAGTCTTATTGGTTATTGGTTCGTTGGCGCTGCATGTTTGGACAATTAGCACGCTGTTTCAGGTGCGCTCAACCGCTAGCCAACAACTAAGCCAATTACAAACTGCGCTTGATGAAGCACGTCGTGAGCCATTGGTCTATCAAGTGCCGATTAATCAAACTGTGCCGATCAAGCTTGATGTGCCAATCAATCAATCGTTGAATATTCCCATCAACACTTCAGTTAAAATCAAAGATACCATCGATTTGCCAGTTGATACTGGCTTTGGCTCATTGACGATTCCCGTGCCAATTGATGTGACGATTCCAGTTTCGACCAATGTGCCGATTAGCTTCAACCAAACCGTGGCGATTTCGACCAGCGTGGCGGTTGATTTGAATGTGCCGATTACGATTGACCTCAACCAAGCCCCATTTAACAGCTATCTTGATCGCTTGCAAAAAGCGCTCGCCGATGTAGCCGAGCAACTGAAATAATGCTCTATCTGGCTTGCGCGGTCTATTGTGGTACCTTGGCGCTTGGCGCAAGCGTGCAATATTTGCACCTACGTTTGGGCCGTTGGCGTTGGCTGCATCATGCGCTTTTTTTTGCCACCTGGCTTAGCACTGGTGCAGCCATAATTTGGGCTTGGTGGTATCAACTGGAACGTTGGTGGTTGGCAAGCTTAATCATGCCAATTCTGGCTTTATTTCCCTTGCGGCGCGCTAGCTCGCGTTGGCATCGTTGGCTGGGAATTAGCGGCTTGGGGGTTTGGGCCATGATTTTGGCCTTGGCCAGTGTTTAGTGCAAAATCCGCGATAAAAACAGCTTGGTGCGTTCATGTTGCGGTGCGCCAAAGACTTGCTCAGGCGTGCCTTGCTCAACAATTGTGCCGCCATCCATAAAGACCACTTGATGCGCAGCCTTGCGCGCAAACCCCATTTCGTGTGAAACCACTACCATCGTCATGCCTTCGCGGGCGAGAGTCAACATCACATCGAGCACTTCGTTAATCATCTCTGGGTCGAGGGCCGAGGTCGGCTCATCAAACAAGATGACTTTTGGTTGCATAGCCAACGAGCGCGCAATTGCCACCCGTTGTTGTTGTCCGCCAGAAAGTTTGGGTGGATATTTGTTGGCTTGCTCGGGGATGCCAACTTTTTCGAGCAACCCTCGGGCAACTTTTTCGCTTTCGCTGCGTGAGCTTTTGCGCACTTTTTGCTGCGCCAAACAAATATTTTCCAATACCGTGAGATGCGGAAACAACTCAAAGCGCTGAAACACCATGCCCACTTCAGCGCGAATGGCGTTTAACTCGCGTTCTTGCGGCTTGACGTGCTTGCCATCGATGATAATTTCGCCTGCATCGGGCACTTCGAGGTGGTTGATACAGCGCAGTAAGGTCGATTTGCCCGAGCCAGAAGGCCCGACGATCATCAACACTTCGCCGCGATCAACCGTGAGGCTCACATCGTCTAAGGCGCGAAAATCGCCAAAAAACTTGCTAACATTGCTGATGCTGATCATTGGTTGGTTGGCAGTGGCAAGTTTAGTGGACATTGCTGCTCATCTTTCGTTGCAACCATTGCAGCAGCAATGACAGCACTAAAGTCATGGTCAAATAGAAGGCGGTCAAAATAAAATAGGTTTCTTCATATTTAAACGACGAACTAACCGAAAGCCGCGAAACTTGGGTAATTTCGCGCACGCCCAAGACCGAAACCAACGACGAATCTTTGAGAATGGCGATTAAATCGTTGCCCAAGGCTGGCAGCACATTCCGAAAGGCCTGCGGTAAGATGACATAACGCATAGCTTGGGCATGGGTCAAACCCAATGATCGAGCCGCTTCCATCTGGCCGCGACTGATCGATTCGATGCCTGCGCGGAAAATTTCGGCAATATAGGCCGCGTAAATCAACACCAGCGCAATAATTGCCCGTGCAATCAGCGAGATTTTACTAGGATCAAGCCCCATACCTTTGGATAAAGCTGGCACAACCGCAAACGAGATTGTAAAGATCAGCACCAAAATCGGCACGCCACGAATAAATTCGATGTAGCCAATCGAGATGTTGCGTAGCAGAACATTGCGCGAAACCCGCCCCAGCCCCAGCAACAAACCCAAGATTAAGGCACAAATAAATGAAATACCTGTGACCATCAAGGTCGTGCCAAGCCCGGTCAGAATCGCTTCAAAGATGTTGGTGTATGCAGGGTCGCTGATAATTCGAAAGCCCATGTAGGCGATGATCAGGCCAATTGCGACCAGCCACCAGGGAAATGTGCGCCAATTAAAGCGTTTGTTGGTTGGGGGTTGCAGCGAGGTTGAAGGCGGAAGGTCAGCAGCCATTCGGACTCCTTGTTGATCCAGAGGCGAGGATGAAATAACTCAGTGGTGCAGCCTGCGCCACACCACTGAAACGTTAATTGGGTTTATTCGGGCAATTTGAATTCGGCGCTGAAATATTTCTTTTCAAGCTCGGCCAATTTGCCATTTTCGCGCAGCGTTTTGAGGGCTGCATTGACTGGAGCAACCAAATCGCTGTTTTTGGGGAAGATGAAGCCCAATTCATCGCTCTTGATTGGGTCGCCAACCAACTTCAATTGGTCGCTGTTGTTGCCAACATAGCCTTGGCCAGCGGTTTCGTCCATAATTACCGCGTCAACATCGCCGTTGATCAAGGCAGCGACGGCAAATGGGAAGGTTTCAAACCCTTGGATGCGGGCTTCTGGCAGCAAGCCTTTAGCGGTTTCGTAGTTGCTGGTGCCAGTTTGGGTGCCTAAACGGAATTCGGTTTTGGCGAATTCATCCATGTTGGCGAAGCGGGTTTCGTCGCTGCGCACCAACAAGCGTTGGCTAATTTGAATATAGCCATCGGAGAAGGCCACTTGTTCGGCCCGTTCAGGGGTAATCGTAATCCCATCGGCAGCAGCGTCGAATTGACCAGCGCCGACCGCTTGGATCATGCCTTCCCATGAAGCTTCTTTGTAAACTGGTTTACAGTTTAATTCGGCACAAATCGCATTCCACGCGTCGTAGTCCCAGCCTTCGCCTTTGCCCGTTTGGGGGTTGATGTAGTTGAATGGTGGGTACAAGTTTTCGACGGCGATGGTTACTTCGCGGCCAGCAAGATCGATTTTGCCAGTTACGGGAGCCGTGGTTGAACCGGTGGTTGAGCCAGTCGTTGGCACAGTCGTTGGGGTTGCTGCTTCCGAGCCACACGCTCCCAGCACGACCAACAGTAAGCTCAACAGAGCTACAAGATTGAGGCGTTTCATCTGCAAGTTCCTCCTGATATAGAGTTGGTATTATACTCTCAATGGCTGGCTTGGTTTACAAGTTTTAGGCCAAAAATGTGATTAATTAGACTTTGGGCAGTGAATGAGATTAACGCAGAGGCGCAGAGTTAAATGAATACTCTGCGCCTTTGCGTTAATGTTTATTGTTGTAAGAACTAATTGTACTGGTACATTGCATTAACCACCGTCTGATGCCCTCACCCCCTAACCCCCTCGCCCGTCGAACGGGCGAGGGGAGTACCGACTCCGTGGTTCCCCCTCGCCCGCGTTCAGTGGGAGAGGGGCTGGGGGTGAGGGCATGTCCTTGGTTGCCAATCTAATGAACCATTACAACTAATGTCCAGCAGCTACCGCAGATTCTGTATTGCCACCTCGACCAGACCATTTGCCCGGCCAACCAGGTAAGAATAAGCCAAGGAATAGCGCTAGCATTGCAACATAGAAGGTAAAGTGATAGGTTTTTTCGAAGCCAGCAACTTGCTCGGCACAAGCAGTTTGAATGCTACTGCGAACTTGGTTTTGCACCTCAGCTGGCGCTTGAGCCACGCCTGCTGGCAAATTGTTGGCGGGATCAACGCCCGGCGTTTCGCATAAACCAAAGGCTGGCGTATGAATTCCGGCCTGAGCATTTTCCGCAGCACGGGCTTGCGATTCTTCTTGAAATTGTTTGGTTGCAACCGAGGTTGTGCTCGCCAGAATCGTTGCCAACACCGCTACGCCAATCGATTGAATGACTTGGCGCGTAGCATTGATCAAGGCTGAGCCACGCGGTACTTTGGGCAAATCAACATCCGACAGGGCTGTGACGAAGGTTGTTTGGACGGTCATACCCAGCGCCAAACCGCGCAGCGCCAGCAAGAACATAATCCAGCCAATTGAGGTATCTGCTTGAAGTTGCGAAAGTTGCCAAGTATTCAAAATCAAAATCGCATAGCCAGTGATGATCAATGGGCGTGGGCCAATTTTATCGTACAAGCGGCCAGCGGTCGGCGTGGCAAAACCAGCAGCTACGGCCAATGGCAGCAAGATAAAGCCAGTTTCTAAGGCTGTGCGGCCCCGCAACACTTGCAAATACAAGGGCAACAAAAATTCTGCGCCAAACAAGGCCAATACACTGACCCAGCCAACCAAATTGGCCATTGCAAAGGTTGGCTTCTTGAATAAGCGTAAATCGAGCAATGGCTCTTTGGCAACGAATAATTCGATTAAGCCAAACAAGAGCAAGCTAATGCCACCGATGATAAACCACATCGTTACGTTGCCCGAATCCCAGCCTTGTTCGGCGGCAATCGTGGCGGCGTAGAGCACTGAACCAAAACCAACGGTCGAGGTGATCAAGCCTAAAACATCGAGTTTGGGTTTGCCCGTTGGCGGGGTTGGCTTGAGCCAGCGCACTGCCAAGCTTACGCCCAGCACGCCAATTGGCACATTGATAAAGAAGATCCAGCGCCAAAGATCGTTATCGACTAACAAGCCACCTAAAATTGGCCCCAACGCTGGCCCGAGCACCATGGCAATCCCAAATACACCCAAGGCCTTACCACGCTCGTTGGGCGGGAACGCGCCATAGATAAAGGCCGTGCCAAGTGGCGTTGATAAACCACCACCCAAGCCCTGAATTGCCCGCGCAATCACTAGGGTTTCAATCGTTGGCGCAACCCCACACAAAAACGAGCCAAGCACAAAGATCGAAAGCCCAATCACATAGGTGCGCTTGAGGCCAAAACGATCAGCCATGTAGCCCGAAATTGGTGTGCTAATCCCCAACATCAACACATAAATGCTCAAAATCCATTGGGCTTCGTTGATCGTGGCCCCAAGATCTTGCTGCACCGTGCGAAATGCCACGTTGACGACAGTCGTATCCAGAATCACCATGAAGATTCCGAATATTACCGAAATTAATACTTTCCATTTGTAGTCTAAGCCACCTTTTGGTGATTGCTCTGAATCTTGTGCTGTCGCTGCCATGAAATACCCTCGCAATTAGCATGTCCAAATTCGTCCACATCAAAAAACAGCAGTCTGTGGGTGCTTGCGACCATGCAAACTACTGCTGATAGATTGCAACTATTTGCTTAGTTAATCTAACTAAGCAAATGGTACGCCGAAAAATTTGTTTGTCAAGCATGATGAGGGATCAGGTTTCAGCAGCTACGGATCAGGATTGGATCGGTTTTGGTTATTGGCTTTAATCCACACAAGTTCTAGGCGCTTTCTTGCCTTTAACCCTTTGAGGTTTGGCTTTTCCTCACTCTTCACTCAGGGTTAATCGCGTTTGCTGACTTGGGTTGGCATATTCATCAGGTAGCTAATCGTTACCAGATCGCCAGCTTGTGGATTGGTATACATCACTTCGCTGCCTAGCCGCGCTTTGATCAAACGCTCAGGTTGCTCATCGTGGGCAAACATCACATCATAAAAAACGCTGCCATGTAAGCTAACAGCTTGGACGCTATGAATGACCGCTGGGCGGGTTCCCGAAAGAATCATGAGTTACTCCACTAAGTTGAATCAAGGACGATTAATTATAACGAGTATTGCTTGGCTCAAGGTTAATAGTTGGTTGTGGCGGTTCATCAAGTCATCGCGCTAAATTTTACCTTTGCTCGTGAATAAAGTTTGGCGCATTGGCTTCCGGATGGCTGCATCTTGCACTTGATAGGCAGTGATTGGGCCAAAGTCTGCTAGCGATTGTCGTTTTGGCTTGGCGGTTATCCGTTATAATGAAGATACCCGCTTGATATTGTTCGGCGTGCGATTGCGAGGAAGCTCCGTGGTTGCTCCCCTATCCACTCTCGATGACCTAATTTTGCATTATGTCCGTGCCTTGGTAGCCTTACCAAGTGTTACTGGCGACGAACCAGCCTTAGAACACGCTGCGCCGCCGATTGCTGATCTTCTGCGTGGCCTTGGTTTTCAGGTTAGCGTTCACCCGACAGAAGGTGCGCCGATTATTTTAGCCCATCGGACTGGCAAAAGCGCGCAACGCTTGCTCTTTTTCAATCACTACGATGTGATGCCAACTGGCGTTTGGCGCGATTGGTTTCATGAGCCATTTACCTTGGCTGAGCGCGAAGGCCTGTTGTATGGGCGTGGCGTTGCCAGCGATAAAGGCAATTTGGCGGCGCGGATTGCCGCAGTGGCTCATATTTTGGCCGAAACTGGCGAGCTACCAGTTGGCATTACCTTTTTAATTGAAGGCGATGGCCTGAGTGGTAGCCCATCGTTGGCCAATTTGATTGCCGATCAAGCCAATAATTTAACTGCCGATTTAGTTATGGGCTACGGTGGTACGAAACTCAGCAATGACATAGTATGCCTATGTCTGTCGTTTGGATGGCACAAAAATGAGCCTTATGCAGCGGTGTCTTGAGGCGCTTCGAGTAGG
>NZ_JAFBCZ010000028.1 GCF_016907925.1 Herpetosiphon giganteus
TTTATTACTCTTTTATGCGGTCGTTCGGACGCTCCAGCTTCGTAAAATTCGCATGCCTGGCTAGATTGATTTTGCACACTTCTTGACAAACCACCGCTCACGCAGGCATCAGAAAATTACCTGCGCTTAGAAACCTTGCGCCACGCCAATGATCTGATCTGCAATGCCATGGTGGCAATGCCGCGCTTTCATCGGTTTGATTTGGGTGATCACGTCCACTCCAGCAGTGACGGTCAGAAATTTGAGGCGCAGCGGGTGACGTTTGGCGCACGCTATGGCCCGAAGTATTTTGGCCGCAGCAAGAAGGGTCGTGTTTCCTACACGCTGGTGGCCAGCCATCTGCCGATCGTGGCTCGCATGATTGGTCCGCACGAGCATGAAAGCCACTACGTCTTTGATGTGCTCAAAAACAATGCCACTGACCTACGCCCCGTCCGGCACTCAACCGATACCCACGGCACCAATCACGTTAATTCCGCCTTGTTGTACCTTTTTGGGTATGCTTTCGCCCCACGCTATAAAAATCTCCCGCGCACGATGGCGACCAACCTCTATGGGTTTCAGCATCCGCGCCAATACGGTGATGTGCTCCTCGCCCCCATCCGCAAGATCAACACGGAATTGATTGTGGCCGAGTGGGATAATCTGCTCCGAATCTTTGCGTCGCTGGCACTAAAGACCACCAGCCAGCACATTATCGTGCGCAAACTCAGCGCTTATGCACGCCGTAACAGCACTCGGCAGGCACTCTGGGAGCTAGACCGCATTCTCAACAGCCTCTATATGTTGGACTATGTGGACTCGGCTCCGTTGCGCCAGCATGTGCAACGGGCGCTCAATCGCGGGGAGCAGTATCATCATTTACGGCGAGCAGTCTCATATGCCAATATCGGCAAGCTCCGGTTTACGACCGAAGAAGATCAGGAATTATGGAGCGAATGCAGTCGGCTCATTGCGAATTGCATCATCTTCTATAATTTGACGCTGCTTGATCGCCTGATAGCCCAGAAAGAGGCGGCTGGGGATATGGTGAGTGCCGCTGTTTTGGCCGAGATTGCTCCGGTTGCATGGCAACATATTAATTTCTATGGCCGCTATGAATTTGTGACGATCCCTGAACGCATTGATCTGGAGGCACTGATCGCGGCGTTGGCGAACCACACGTATCGGCCCGAAGGGGTTGTTGCAGCATGAAATAGCTCAAACGTGCGGAAGTGATAGTTTTTGGGGGAATTTACTTTTAGTTCCATAAGACGACGCTTGCCAGTGCGAACCCAAACGCCGTTAGGCGAGCATAGTGTGCAAGCATCTGGAATCGTCTGATCCAGCCCGATGGGCTATAGATCGCGGCAAGGCTCGCCCCAATCGCAACCCCAACCCCACCCAACGCCAGCACGACGCACCAGAACGCAGGGCCAGTCAGTGGCCGTTCGCCGCCACGCAGCCAATGATCCCATTCGGCGGCCTGCTCAGGCGAAATCGCCATCAGGATGCTCACGCCCGCAAACACCATGGCAGCCAGCACGCAAGACGACGTGACCGTGCCGAGCCAGCGCCGCCATGGCGCTGCCCCAACCAGCGCCAATGCCCATGCGCCAATCGCAAGGACGATGCAGCCCATGGCGAGGACACCAAGTACCTGCGCCGTGTGTCCCTTATCCATCCAGCGCCTCCAGTTGCACCAACGCCGCTGCCAGTTCGCGCTCAGCCACCACACGCTGCGTCGCCGTCAAGGCTTCTTCCTCACCCAAACCGCGCATCTGGACACCAACGACATGATTTGACACGTCCGCGCCAAGTGCCCGCAGCTGATCCCGCTGGCTTCGATTCAACCGTCCTTGCCCAATCATCTGGCTGCGCAGATCGTCCACCTCTCGCTGCCACTGGACTTCCTTGCGCAGTGGGTCGGGCGTAAGTGCCACTGCCAGCCTCGCCGTCAAGGCTTCTGGTTCACGCCGAACACACTCCAACACCACCCAGCGCACCGTCACCGCCCACGATTCTGCGAGCAGGCTATCAAGGATGCCCAGCACCTGCCGCCCATCGGCCTTGGTCTTGAGTGTCCCCAACAAACCCGTCCCAAACGGCCCCAATAATGACCGATCTAATGTCCGATCAACCTGCGATGGCCAGAGCACGAAGCGCTGGGGCAGGGCTATTGGCGCAACTACGGCGGCACGCGGCGCTGGCTGGCCCGCCTTTTTGGCCGCCTTGCGCCGTCGGTCGTGATCCTTGCGGGCTTCGATGGCACATTCCGAACTACAGAGGGTTGGTGGACGACCAGGGTATGATTCGACGGTCGCTCGATTGCCACACCAGCGGCAGATGATGGCGAACGTCTTGAGCGGCATGACCCGCGTATGGCTGTTGACGGTCACACGGCGATTGGGCATGGGCAGCTCCTTCGTTATGCGGCGCGGAGGAGGTCAATACCCAGCATCCGTTCAATCGTCGCCCCCACATCGTCGAGTGTTGCCTGCACCGCCGCCAGCGGAACCAGCCCCGCAGCCGCATCGTGATTGGCCACCATCAGGCTGTATTCCTCACCCCTTGGATTGGCTCCAACGACGATGAATCCAACGGTAATGTCATTGCCATCGGTATCCTGTGACACCTGATGATTGGACTCAAGATCGGCATAGCGAGCCAACGTCCAGCGGCAATCAGGGAAGCGCTCACGCAGATAGGTTTCCCATTCAGTCGCACAAGTATCATAGGTTTCGGCGGTAATTTGTCGCATCACATGCTCTCCATTCCATTATCATGCAAGATAGTGGAATTGTAGGTGATTGTGCGTGAATGTCAATGATTTGTTGGGCGTTTTGGAGGATTTTTGGTGGAGCAATGCGCAGATTGTCCGAATTGTTCCAGCATCGCACAAGATAGTGGAATTAAGATTTTTTTCATCTTTTATGAAGATGAAATGATGGAAGGGGTGGTAGGACTTGAACCTACATCTTCTCCTTGGACAGAGCTTCTCTACGAAGCACTCTCCAAGGGAGGGCTCTAATTGAGCTACACCCCCCTATAGATATTCTAAGTATACCATAGATTACGTGGTTTTCTTATCAGATTCTGGAAGGGTAAAGTCCAAGCCGGAAAGCTCATGTTCTGTAATAACGAGATTGAATTTCTGTTCCAAAATCCTACAAAACATACCTTTAATACGCTTCTCTGATTGTTTAAGCTTTTTGATCTTATCAATATGATCTTTTTTGAAATCTGTAAGTACATACTGTATTATGACATCTCTTGGAATCCGACTCAATACTGCTTCATCTATTTTAGAACATATCCTTCGTATTATTCTAATCACATCAATTATTTCCAATTCGCTTAATTTCGTTACTGATAATGATGAAAAATCCAAATCTTTCAAAACCACTTTATTATTATTCCAGAATTTATTTAATAATAATCCTTTTTTTTCAATAATATCCTTTAACTCTCTTTGTATTTCACCTGATTGATGTATTATTTTGTTTCTTCTAAGGCGAAAATAATCAAGGGTATCAACCTCATCAGTCAACATATGACTCTCCTTATCTGAACCAAGAACCCTAAACAGAAAATCCAACTCAAATTCTTTATTTTTTTGAACCAAACTACTTTTTAGTATATCTCTAGATCTATACAATATATTTTCTATATATATCTTATATGCCTCAAATATATAAGAATAAAAACTACGAAATATAATTGATATACTACTTTCAGATATATTAAAAAATCTTGAATTCCTTTCATTAAATTTTTTATTATACTTATTATTCATAAATATTGTATCAGTGAGCTTATCGTGATTAGCATTAATAGCATCACTATGATCGAGAAAAAACTGTTCATTAATAAAAAGTATCAACATTAATTCACTATTCATACGGGATAATGTCTTATCAAGGGTCATTAATTCTTCGGTTCTCATCAAGACCTCCTTTTAGATACTATTTTTATGTCTAGTATAGAGGCTGTTTTATTAGTCATTATGCCGACTCCGCTCGATTCCTTCAGCAATCAGCCGAGCCAGCGGGTGATCGGGAGCTAGGGCAATCGTGTGCGCTCGCTGATGGGCTTCCGCATACCATGTTGCAGCGGTCGGATAGTCCAGCGCAAACTCAGCCACCAAGGCACGGTGATAGGCCGTCGCCATCCACAGCCGTGGCCCATCTGCCTGCGTAAACAGGCTGGCTTTATGCGTATCCACCAGCTGCACCAACAGTGTCACGGCCTCGGTTGCCTGCGGGAAATCTTCCTGATGTAAAAGTGCCTGAATCAGCAAATCCCACGTTTGGATATGTTTGATGCGATCCGCATCCTCCGGCAACATCGCCCACAGTGCCAGTGCTGCCCGATAGTCGCGAACAGCCTCCCCAAACTCGCCATAATCTATCCATGCCACGCCGCGCAAACCCAACAACTCGGCCCGCTGCCGCGCCGTCCAACCGACTGTTTCCAGCGCCTCATCCGCCCACGCCATGGCCTCAACTACCCGCCCATCGGCCAACGCCATGGCAATCTCGCCAACCGCCGTGTACCAGTCTTCATCCTGCGGACTCGTTGGCTGGGCTTGCAGCTGCGCCAATACCGCCAGCAATTCGGCATTGACCGTGGTCGCTTTGGCGGTCGTGGCCAACAGGGTTTCAAGCTGGTGTAGGGACACTCCGGTGGGATTGAGCTGCTGCCAGCGGCGACCTTGCTCCGCGTAGATCGTCAAGAAATGGCGTTGTTCTTCGTACATCCCCACCGCACGATCAATCGTGGCCGCATCAAGCAGGCCCGGTCGTTGCACCGCGACCTGCATATTCTCCAGCTGCTCCTCAGCCTCGGCCAAGGCTTCATCGGCCATCATCACCAGTGTGGGCAGCATCGTGATCGGTTGCCAGTGAATCGGTTCGCGTTCCATGCGTTATCCTTCCGTTCAACACTGGTTCTATCCTAGCCCATGCGTCAAGATCGAGTTGACAAGCCCATGCCCGCTTGCTATACTCATCCCCATGTGATGCCGATCACGGCTCGCTGGTTTTCAATCGAAGGATCGCGCCGCTGCGCCATGGTCGCTGCCCGCCGTTGGGATGTCTTTTGACACACAACCCCAACCGCCAGTCGCCACCACCGCCCAGTCGCCCGACACCCAGATTGACCAATCAGCCGATTCCAATTCAGCATTGCACGCACCTTCAGAACGGATAGCAAACCGAACACCACGCCGAGAGGCTTCTGCAACTGCGTGGTGGGGGACATCGCCGCATCCTCTCCCTGCGGCGCTTCACGGTGGACAATCCGTCCGCTTTTTTCTCCGTCAGTTTTGACGTTTTTACCCACTGGCCATGCGCCATTCCATGCGTGTTTACACGGATGGGTGTTTTTGCGTGTCCGGTTTTGGTTTGCCCGCTGCTATGTCTCCCATCAGGGGGACGGTCTTTCGATTGTATCGATTGCCGTCTCTCGCTGGCGGCATCTCTCTCTTAAGGAGTCTCAGATGTACGCTTTAGCCCTGATTGGCCGCCACGGTCGCGAACGTGTCTCATCGTTTACCTCATCTTCCGTTGAAGCCCTTGTTGCCCACGCAACTGCAATCCAACTTGGCACCTGCTTCCGCTTTGAAATCCGCTGCGCCCACACGGGTGCGGTCGTCAAAGCGTTGTAGAGAGGTACCACCCGATGATTTTCTGTGAAATGCCCTCACTCACCCTGCTCGCCGGACTACCGGGGAGTGGCAAGAGCACCCTCGCCCGCCGCCTTGCAGCCCTTGGCGCAGTCGTTGTGTCCCTCGATGCGATCCGCACCGACCTCGGCGATGTCAATGATCAGTCCCGTAACAGGGATGTTTTGGCCATTGCCCAGATGCGCGTGGAAGCCGCCTTGCTCGACGGTCAGTGGGTTGTGCTTGACGCAACCAACCTCCGCCGAAGCTGGCGACAGCGTTGGGAACGCCTTGCTGCCGAACTGCATGTGCCGATCCGCATCCATTGGGTACGCACGCCGCTCGTCCTCTGCCTCTGGCGGAATTGGCGACGAACGCGCCGTGTCCCAGTCCGCGTGATCCTGCGCATGTGGCGGGAAACTGAGTATTAATTCCACCACCACGGTGGCCGTTCTCTGCATCGGCCATCCCATGGGCGATGCTTTATTTAAGAGGAGCATCCCCATGACCACGCACGAAATCCAAAACCCTGACTACGATATTTGGACGATGGTCACGCGCAGCCGCTATTGTTATGTCATCTCGGCCTTGCTGATTGGCAAGATCAAGATCGCCATCGGCGGTTACGGCCAGAAGGTCATCCCCATGCTCTCGGCCTACATCCCGGTGCCCAAAGTCCGACTCTTAATCCACCGCATCCTCGATGCGGTCAACCCGCCCAGCGACGGCTTCGCGTTTGAAGTCATTGGCGGGAGTAGCCGCGACGGCGTGGTGGAGTCTCGCATTCTGAAGGTCGTCTTCGACGCGGGACAAAACGGCCAGTTTGCATCCATGCCATGGCGCATCGTCATTGGCGTGGGACCAGGCAGATTGTTGGACACGGGCGGCATTAGCCCGATTGGGAAACCAACGAGCGTTGCCGATATCCGGCTGAGTGTGGACGATATGACCATGCTGGCGCTCGAACTGGAAGCCCATCTGCGTCACCGTCAGGGTAGCTATGAATACCACCGCATTCGTGAGCAGCGCGAGCGCCTTGCGCAGCGCACTGCTGAGACGGATGCCGCCTAATCAACCAAACCGTTTTTATGTCAAATCCCCGTTGGGAATGCCCTATGGCTCCCAACGCGGGTGGCCATGGTGTTTCCACCGCTCATCCGGAGGATTCCCCCATGGCCGCGACCAAACAACGCACGACCAAAGCCAAACGCGCACCCGTCATTCCCTTCGTCCCCGTGATCAATCCCAGTGGTAAAACCATTGTGTATGATCGCACAACGGGCGATTTCGGCCTGTATTTGGACGGAGAACTGGTGGGCTATGCCCCAACCTATTTCGACGGCGAAACGCGCTTAAACCAACTGGTCTACAATCGGCTTACCAAGGGCGTTGTCCCGACGGAAACCGATGAGCCAGCCACCAGCAGCGATGCTGACGAAGCACCCGCTGCCGATTAATCTGTTCTGTTGCCCCAAGTGCGGGCGTATCATCACGATGCGCCCGCTCCTCGTGGGGACGGCCTCGTGATCCGAAAGGATGTCACCATGTCGTCCCTGTTTGCCCTCCTGCCCGAAGCCCATCGCTTCTGGCACGCCTTCACCCGCCTGCGTCGATTCCCCCTGCTTTCTCAGGAGGAATGGGATGATCCATTCATCACCGCCGTCGCAGCTGCCACTGCCATGCACAGCCCCAACCGCCTGATGAGTCAAACGGTGTTTGTGGGCATGCTTCCGGTGGTCGAGGCCATGCAGGCCGCGATCACCAGCCACCGCAATCCTGATGATTCCATCACCCAAACGCTCAGCGCCGATGCGATGAAGCAGGCCCTGATCACCATGCACCAACGATCGCGCGCTGGCCTGTTCAGCGCACAACCAACCGCCCACGACCAAATCCTGACCGCGATCATGCTCCACGGCCTCGCGTGTCCCGATGCCCCATGGGTTGTTGCTGACACCCATGTCAGTCGGACACTCGCCGCCACCAATCCGTTTCGGGGTCGTCCCCACACCCTCCACCACCGCATGCTCGATCTCCCGTCCAAGGAAACCGTGCCCGTGGTTGCGTGGTGTGTTCTTCCCCCGAATCTCTTGCCAACCGGCAGCGACATCCCCACCATTGGGGCGTTGACCGTCGTTGGCAGTAGCGCCAAATGTGCTGCTGCGTGGGCCTCGATCCTTGATGGGTCGCGCCACGCCATCACCCTTCCGCAGGTGCCTCTTACGCCCTTCCTTGCGCTCGGTGGCGATCTGCCCTATCACCAGATTGGGAAACAGGTTGCCCACAAAGCCGCAGGAACCCAGCAATACCGCACGCTGCGCAATGAAACGCCGTTGCCGTCCTCGCGACTGGCCACCACCACCATCCTCCACCGCTCGGTGCTCACACCACAGGCGGGAGAGGATTGTTTGCACCTCACGGGTATGGACGGGCTTCCCAACCATGCCATCCTGTGGGCGCAACTTGAACGGGCCTGTCCGTTGCCACTCCAGCCCCACTGGCTGGATGATCTCTGGCACGTGGGCCGCACCCATGGGCTGATTGTCCAACTCCCCGCATGGGGCTGCGCTGGCTATTGGCTCAAAACATCCGCGATTGCCGACTGGGCACGGATTATCCGCGCCATTGTCACGAAATCGCCCGTTACCACCGCTGGCGTAGCGGTTACGACCATCGGCAAAAAGAGTGCTGCGGCAGAAAAGGCCGCAGCTCGTTAATGCTTCATCCCCCTGGGGCAGTGCATCTGCGGCCCCACGGGTCGTCGGGTCATGCCTTCTATCCAAAGGAGTTTTCCATGGCCCGTTTAGCCAACACCGCCAATCATGGCTTTCAAGCGCTCGATCCTGCTGCCGTTGCCCTGCTCGCCACCTACGTCACTGCGGCCAATCCTGCCGCCTGTCGGATCGCTGATCCGTGCGCAGGCGAAGGCGCAGCTGCGAGGCAGTTGGCCCGTGCATGGGGCATTCCAGCGGATCGACTCTATCTCAACGAACTGCATACGGAGCGGGCGGCGGCCTGCCGAGGGATAACCCCGAATACCACCAGTTGTGACACCGTGCGCTGGCTCCGTGCCAATCGCCATGGGCTGCAAGTGGTCTATCTCAACCCACCCTTCGGCACCCAAGCCGCAGGCGACGAACGGAGTGAACTCCAGTTCTTTCGCCGCGTGATTGAAGAAGGCAATTGGCTTCAGCCAGGTGGAATTGCGATCCTCGTGACTCCCCAAGATGTATTTGCCAAGCCTGCGGTCACCCAGCATCTCGCCCGTCATTATGACAACCTCACCATCATGGCCCTGCCTGCCGCCCTGCGGCGCTGGCGGGAAGCCATCGTGATCGGCGTTCGGCGTGCCCGTGCCCGCAGTGGCCAAGCGCTCAGCGACCTGATCACCACCCTTACGACCCAGCTCGCGCAGCCCTTGCCGGAATTAACCGCGCAAGCCGCGCCGCGCTATACCATTCCGGTGGCCACCAACGCGACCATGGTTTGGGAGGATGCCACCATTGGCACGCCCGACCAAGCCACCACCGATGTGGTGGTAACCGGTGGAGCCACGAATACCCGCGCCTATCGCAGTGCGATTGATGCCCTCCGTATCGCCCATCTGCGTCCCCTCGGCCCGCTGTCCGCCACCGCTGCGGCGGCACGGATTGCGACCGGGGAAATTAACGGCGCGACCATCGTCATTCACGGTCGGCCCCATATCATCAAAGGCTCGACCACCGAAGACCAAACGGTCTGGGTGGAAACCAAGGAAGAAGGCGATACGACCACCCTGATCACCCACCATGTCACGCGACAGGTTCCGGTGGTCATGACGGTCGATGTGGCTGATGGCAGTGTGTGCCGCTATGAAGGCGATGCTGGACTGCAAAAACTCTTGGCTGATCCGGCCACCGCCGAGGCGTTACTCGCCGCCATCACCGAGGTCGCCCCACCTGTCTATGCCTACGATATGGATGATCAGACCGCCGCGACGCTGGCCATGCTCAAACGCAAGGATGGCCGCACGTTGCCAGGCTACGAGAATGGCCTGCTGCCCATGCAAAAACATGTCGTAGCCGGAATTACCCGTTACCTGACCACCCCTGATCCGCGCACGGGCACGCGTCCGAAAGGCACGCTGCTCAATGCGGAAATGGGTTCAGGCAAGTCCACCATGGGCATTGCGATTGCCCACTGGTTCCACCAACAATCACTGACGAAATAAACCGAATGATTCTGCCACGGGAACCGCACGCATGCGGCCATCCCGTGGGGGATGGTCAGCGCAGGGCGTTCTCGCTATCAACAGGAGTCCCTGCCATGACCACACCAACCACCAAAACCAAAGCGGCCTTTACCACCATCGTTGCTGGCCCAATTCACCTCGTTGGCACGTCCGAGCAAGTCGCGGCCTATTACACCCATGGCACGGGCGAATTGCCGCCATGGTGGGCCGAATGGGATCAACTTCTCGGCGATACCTGGGCGATGGATATTCTGGAATCGCCCAGTGATGTCAGTCGCTTTATGCGCGCTGCCGAAGTTCATCCCGACCTGCCGCGCGTCGGCTTTATCTCGAACTCCAAACTCAAATTGGAGTCGGGCTATGTGCTTGGTGCAGAGGATCGCGACTACGACCACACGGCCCAGCACCTGCACCGCTACTGGCAGTCCCTGCCGGAAGCCATGCAACAGCGCTATGCCCGCTTTGGCTCGTTGGCCACGATTGAGGGAATGCTGATGCGTCGTGAGGAGTGGGTTGATGCCCGTTGGGGTAGTGCCACCCATGAATCCGATACCCGCATCGCACTCGCCAAAAAAACCAAAACCAGCACCGAAGGCCGTATTGCCGCTGATGCAACCGCGACGGATCGCCCCATTCGGCGTGCGATCCCGCTGCTGCGTATGGGTGGCCTTGCCTGCCCCCGCTGTGGCTGGCTGCAACGCAAAACCGATGGCGCAGTGCTCGATGCCAAACAGCTCAAGCACCGTGGCCTCGCCACCGTGACCTGCCCGCATTGTCACGACCACCTCGGCCAACAATGCCGTGAGCGTGACAATGTGCAGGATCGCAGCCTGCCCATCTTCCAGTCCGATGACTGGCAAACCTACGCCGTCGATGCCAACGGTCGCCGCACCATTCCGTGGGGCCAGCGTCCGCGCTCGAATCCTCGGATGGCCCTCGCATCCTTCATCCAGCGCCGCTACCCCCAACGCGTCGATCTCTTCATTCATGATGAAGCGCACGAGACGAAGGGGGCACGCACCGCGCTCGGCCACGCCTTTGGCGCGATGGTCGCCGCCAGCCGCACGACGGTTGGCATGACCGGCACCGCCTATGGCGGCATGGCCTCGACACTCTACGATTTGCTCCTTCGCCTTGGCAACACCGTGATTCGGGATCGCTGGGGCTGGAACAATCGCAGCGCCTTTGTGCGCGATGTGGGGGTTGTCGATGTCATGACCAAGGAAATCACGCGCGCGGCAACCGCTGGACACTACGATGGCCAAACCCGCACCAGCACCGAGGTGCAAGAGCGGGCAGGCATTACCGCCGACCTGATCACCATCGTCCAAAACTGCACCTATACCGTCCTGCTCAAGGATATGGGTTTTCAGTTACCCGACTACCGTGAGGATGTCGTGCTGCTGGATCTGCCCACCGACATGCAGGCCCAGTATCGGCGCATCGAGGACGACGGCAAAGCGATCATTGGCAACGGCGGCTACGATGCCCTCTCAGCCTACCTCCAAGCCACCTTGTCATGGCCCTATCAGCCATGGCGACTGAAATACATCAGCTCGCAACTGGTGAATGAGAAGGTCAAGACCCCCGTCTTGCCTGCCGAACGCATCCTGCCCCACCATACGTGGTTGGCCCAGTATTGCGCCGCGCAGATCCAGCAGGGCCGACGCGTGTTGCTGTTTGCGGAACATACCGGGAACGATGACATTGCCGTCGATCTGGCGGAAAAAGTCACCGCCCTTGCCCACGAACAGCACCAAACGACCCTCAAGATTGCGATCCTCCGCGCCACAACCGTGGCTCCGGGCGAACGCAACGCGTGGTTTACCGAGCAGGTCGCACAGGGAGCCAACGTGGTGATCTGCAACCCCCGTTTGGTCAAAACCGGCCTCAACTTGATCGCATGGCCCAGCATTGTGGTCGTCGAGCCGCTCTACAGCCTCTACGATCTCTTTCAGGCCAAGCGCCGTGCCTTCCGACCCACCCAAACCCAGGGCTGCGAAGTCACCTTTCTTGGCTACACCAAGACCATGAGTCAACGCGCCTTAGGGATTGTGGGCCGCAAAGCCGCTGCCGCAACCATGTTAAGTGGTGACGACAGCGAAGGCGGCTTGCTGGAATTTGATCCGGGCATGAGTTTGCTCCAAGAGTTGGCCAAGCAATTACGCAGCGCCAACCCCATGGACGATGCAAATACCCTCCGCGATCAATTCCGCAGCGTCGGACAGGCGATCAAAGTGGAAGCCGAACGACCGAGCTTGGTGCTGCCTGCGACCGCAACCCCAGCAACCATCGACGAACCTGTTGAGCAACCCATCGCATGGGATACCTTGTTCACGGTCGTCGATGTCCCGACCTGCAAAGCAACGCAGGTCGCCCACCAGTTCGCCATGGTGCTGTAAGCATCCGTTGGTCATGCCCCCACGACGATTTGGGACACCACCCTGTGTGCTGTTCCGCGTCGTGGCGGAATGGCACGGGAGCCACACCATGGATACCCTGATTACCCACCTCCCACCCGCCTTTACTCGCTACGGCGACCGTCTGCCATGGCCATCCGTGGCCGTAACCCGGCGCGCCATGCAGCTGCTTATCCGCATCGCGACGAGCGAATGGGCAGCAGTCGCCTTCGATGATGTCATGCGCGACCTGATCACCCATGACCGGGTGGTCGTGCGCGTGATCCATACCACACCGACCGTCTTGCGGCGCTGGGGCTGTGCGTTTACCCGCTCCGCCCCGCCGCGTCACCCCGTTGTGCT
The DNA here is from genome assembly GCF_016907925.1 of Herpetosiphon giganteus. Lineage (GTDB taxonomy): Bacteria > Chloroflexota > Chloroflexia > Chloroflexales > Herpetosiphonaceae > Herpetosiphon > Herpetosiphon giganteus. The sequence continues at coordinate 12,638 of NZ_JAFBCZ010000028.1, forward strand.
CGACCAAAGCCCGCTCGCGGCCAATGAATGGATTGCGCCATTCGTCATACCGGAGCGCCATGTGTTGCCACGCGGCTGTTTCCGCTCCACTGTTCCGAACATGCCCAACACGACCATCGTCGAATGGGACATGCTCGATATGGACAGGTGGCGGGCAACGCAGGGAGATGACGCATGAAGCACCATACCTACCACCGTCGCCGCAGCCGTAGCCAGCACTGGCCCAACCGCCGGAGCGATCGCGCGCGACGACGGCAAAACCAGCAGCGCATCCAGACCCTGCGCATGATCACCAGCCTCGTCGCCGTCAAGATCCTTGTGGCCCCGATCATCTCCGATGTGATTGGCAACTATGTCTATGACGGTCTTGGCATGATCATGCGCTGGTTGCAGCGCTAAACCAACCCATTCTTCTTCCCCAACTGGGGAGTAGCGCACCGCTGCTCCCCAGCGGTGAAGGAGTCTACCCATGGCGATTGATGCCATTCCTACCTTGATTGACCTGTTCAATCCGACCCGCCCAACCGCCCGCGATCAGATGTGTGCTGCCGACCTCTGGCAGGCCGCCGACCAGTCGTGGAATACCCTCTATCGGATGACCGAGGAGGAGTTGATCCCACTCGTTGGCCGTGCTCATGCCATCCGACTCCGCACCGCCTTCGCGATCAGCCACGCCAAACTCGCGGAAGCCGTCATGGGCGAGCCGATCACCAGTCCGATGGATGTGGTGGCCTTGCTCCAAGCCGAGATGAGTCACTTACCGCAGGAAGAACTGCGGGTGATCAGCCTTTCAACGCGAGCGCACGTCATCAGCATGCATACCGTTGTGGTCGGAACCCTCAATACCGCCCATTGCCGCATCGCCGACCTGTTTCGCGAACCGCTGCGGCGCAATGCCGCCTCGATCATCCTCGCGCACAACCACCCGTCGGGGATGGTGTGGGCTTCGCCAGAGGACATCCTACTCACCAAGCAGGTCATTCAGGCAGGCCAGCTCTTGGAGATCGATGTACTTGACCATCTCATCATCGGCAAAGGCAGCTATACCAGCATGCGCGAGCGACAACTTGCGTGGTAATGAATCAGAAAGGAATCGACCCATGCACACCGTCATCCAAACCGCCATGCGCACCCACTTCGGCCAACTCGCTGCGGCGATCACCATGGCCGCACCCATTCCAGCGCTGCATACCTCGGCAGCACTGTTGCTGGCTCGCTGTGATGAGATTGTGCCCAGTTCCTGTGCACCCACCTCGATCACGGCCACGGCCCTCAAACCGATTCCGCCGAGCAGCCCCTTGGCCACGTTGCTCCAGAGCAACACCACGGCGGAGGACCGCTGGTGCTTTCGGGTGCAGCAAGCCCTGTTAATTGCCGGGGATTGTTCGCGCCGCCAACTCTATGATGCGGTCGTGCTCGTCCTTAGCCAGCAAGTGACCCGTAGCGATGCGACCACCTTCTCCGTGCAGGGGTCGAAAGCGTACATCGTCACGCTGGCCAATGGCATCGACCATACTGAGGGCTTTACATGCCAATGCAAAGGCTTTTGGAGTCATGGTGGGGGACAACTCTGCAAGCATGTCTTGGCTGCTGCGTTGATTGCGCTTGATCCGGAGGAAGGCGGATGCTGACCTTCGACGAGCGTGTCCGGCGGCGGGCCAACCGCAAAAACAACCGCCTGCGCAAACGCTACCCACTCTTCGCCGCCGAATTACACCCCGGCGGTGCATTGGCCGATTGGCTGGTCACCGAGCAGCAAGCAACCAGCGATCTCGCGGCGATTATTCAGTCGAAAGACGAAATGCTTGCACGTGTTGCAACGAACGATCGATTGCGTGAAATCAAGGGATTAGAGCTACGGAGCCTCGTAGCGGAGGTCGTTGATCCTGCCACGTTGGCAACGCTTGATCGCCAGCGCGCAAAAATTCCAAAGGCAGGCGCATATACCGCTGAGTTCTGGTTTGCCCGTCTCCGCACCTATCGCCCCATTGAGGCCTATGCTCGCTGTGAACATCGGGAGAGCCATCTGCTCTTTGCTGAGTGGCATGACCGCTGCCCGCGCTGCCATCTGCCACTGACCAAACCGCCGACGGTGATACCACCAAAGGCCGAACAAACCATGCTGCCGTTCTAAACACCAACAGGCCCGTGATCTCAGCGATCACGGGCCTGTTGGCTTTAAATATGATTGATTAATAGTATTCAAACTACCATCAAATTATTGATACAAATCGTTTTATTTTAGAACATATTGACCAAATTTTATTGACCTGCTATGCTTACGCCACCATGAATAGAAAAAAACCCCGCAACGCGCTCACGTTCGGGGTTATGGGCGCAATTGCAAAGCCAATCACGCCGCGCGTATTCTATCATATCTCTCCAGCGCGGCCTAGTAGATCCGAGGATGTATGGAAAATATTCTTACGGGCCAACGAGGCACACAGTCCACACCAGTAGCAACAATTCCTATGCCAGCCTCATCATCGGCTACAACAACCGCAGCACCTGTCAGCATTGTTGAATCCAGTAGTAGCCCAAGCACGCCTAGTACTACGCCACGGCGAACTCAAGCGAAGCCGTCGCGGGTGATGGCAAAAACATTTGCTCAAAGTGCTTACGATAAACTGGGGTACACCATTGCCTGTCTTGCGGGATTGGTCCTTGCTATCGGCTTATGGGTAGCTGGGGGCTATTTTACCCTACAAGCAGTGCGATCAATTACAACGATTAATACCTCAATCTGGTGGTGGTCATTGCCACTCGCTATCACCGCCGTTGAGCTGTGGCTCATGCCAAAACGCGGAGTCGCACCTGCCAGTATCATTATTTTCCTCGTCGTCCTCGCGTTGGATATTTTGACGAGCTGGCATGGATTGACAACGACACTTTCAGGGCGCATGCTGCCTTTAGGTGCAGGCTGGCAGATTCCCAGCACGGGCATGACCCTTCATGGTATTGCCATTATTATTAGCTTTGTCTTTGCTTTCGCCCCTGAAAAAATGGCCCGGTGGGCAACACGTGAACTATGGGAGTTATGGGCATGAATGAATTGGTTGTGATTGGTGTTTTGTTCCTTGCAATGGGACTCTGGGGAGGTTTAGCGATCTGGAAAATGCGTCGCGAACTCCAGAGTCTTAGGGTGCTTGTGGCCAATGCAGGGTTACAATCGACCCCACCGCTCCATATCAATAAACCGACCGAGCAACCAGTCATTCAAACTTCAATCCTTGATCCAACCCCCTTATCAGGGGCAGGGAGCGCTTTAGCCAATCCCCCACGCGAAGCTCGCATTCTGCTCGACGAACTTCAAGGAAAAGGGACTGATGCCTATCGGTTCCCCTTAGGCTGGTATTCTTCTTTTAAAGGGGCAACCCTGCAAACAGCGCAGTTTGTCCGTGATGTCAATCACATCCTCTTGACAGGACAAAGCGATAGCGGCAAAGATAATGCTGCATTAGGCATGCTGCTCTCATTGGCGCTTACCAAAACCCCACAACAATGCCAATTTGCCATTGTTGATGGCAAAGGTCTGGATTGGTTGGCATGGGAAAAGAAAGAACATACCTGGCTGCTTGCTACTGACCCTGAACATATTGAACAGGCCATGATGAAGCTGACCGCTGAGCGGCAGCGCCGTCGGGCGATTTTGGCAGACGCAGGGGTCACCAAATGGGATAAATATACAGGGAAAGATTTACCACTTCTCGTGGTATTTATCAGCGAGTTATTGCTACTCGAAAATGCAGTTGGAAAAAGTCAACTCACCGGATGGCTGAATGCAGAACTGACGGCAGCACGGGCATTCGGGATACGCTATATCATTGCAACACAAACCGCCAGCAACTTCAGTACCCAATGGCGAAGTCAAATTAGTCTATTTATGGCGGGATTCCAACCCATCCCATCACAGGATGCACCGAATGTTGGATTGACTACCAATGAACTCGATGCATTGCATGTGGTAGCTCCGAGTAGCCTACCATCCCCTAACAACCAAGCAGGTGGGGTCTTTTGTGTGGTGCAAGGCAACCAAGCCCTCAATGTGCGAACAACCTTAATCGATGATCGAGACCTTGACTATCTGATGGAATGCCTTCCCAACCGCGTAGCGCTAGCACAAAAATCACAAGATGAACTGCTTACATCAATGCTCGCTATAGCGCATCAGAATGGGGTAAAAGCGCTCTCGACTCATCCAGAAGCGCTACAGACCGCTACGCAACAATCAAGCGTCACCCATCCCTCAGAAGCGCTTCCCGTAGCGACCCACTTGGTTCCCGCTGACGAACAACGGCGGATTCTCGCGGTCGCCGCACGGGCCACATCTCGACGGGCTGTTTGTCGAGAAGTCTACAATGCGGTCGGTGGAACAGGGTATAACAATGTCCGTTTGGTATGTGATGCCGCAGGATTACTCATGCCAACCCCGACAGCGATGCCGACCGCAAGCGCAGCATAAGCAACGTCCATTAAACAACAAGGGCGATGGTTAGAAACCATCGCCCTTGTTGTTTAATCACGCAAATAGCTACTCATCATCATCCAAAAAACCACCACTAAAGGCCAAGACGGCCCCACTCGCTTCCCGCTGAATCCCAGCAGGGGGCGGAGTTGGTACAACCGTTGTCGGAACGACACCCGTTGAATGCACCCCTTGGCCTTGGAGTAGGGCAGGCAGCGCATCTCGACGCATTAAGAACTCCAGCACTGGCAAGAGATCAGCCTGTAACCGCTGCGCTAGCACCTGCGGATCATACCCGCCATATTGGCCCTCGCCCGCTGCCCATGCCTCCGCTGCTAAGATCCGAATCCCCAACCGCATGGCCTTCAGCATCAACTCCGATTCGCTCTCATCATCGTCCCGATGCACCCGCAACAGCCGATTTCGTTCTAAATCATCCTCGGTACAGCGAATCCCTTTAACACGCACCGCCATGCTTAGGCTCCTTTCCCTGCCGCCGCATAGACCACCGCCAGCAGTGCCCCCGTCGCATTGAGAATATCGGCCACACTCGGATCAATGATCGTGTAGTTGCGAGGGGCTGTTTTGCCCGATGCCTCGGCCCGTTCTTCAATCAAGCGCCGTAACCCTTGCAGTTTCACCCCACCACCGGTAATGATCACGTAGGCGCTCGGCTGCTGGAGTACCTTCAGCATCCGGCCAACCAAGTCCTGTCCGGCACTTTGAATCGCTGCATTGACTTCGCTTTCAATCGGAAATTCGCGACCTGACTCCTCTAACAACTGCGTTTCGAGCGCATATTGGGCTTGGGCATCACTCAACCGTAACCGATGAAACTTCGCCGCCAACTCGCGGGCAATGCTGATCGTCCCTGCACCCAAGCGTTCCGCACTCATCCGATAGGGATTCAATTCCACTTCGGTTAGTTGGGTATCGCCTCCACCGATATCGACAATCGAGACGCGACGAATCCCGTCGGCCTCTAACGAGCCATCAACGGTGCGTGACCATGCATACAACGTCCCAATCGACTGGGCTTGCGGGATGATCTTTTCATAGCGCAGCGTCCAGTTGGTTACCACGCCCAAGGCATCGGTGCGCTCCACAACAAAGGTTTGCCCATTCAAATGGGTCTTGAGGGCCGTGCGGGTCTCAGGATTCACCCCCATTTTGTCATTGTCCCGCGACTCAATTTCTTCATTCGGGATGGCGAAGCCCACAGCTAAGGGGTAGACACCCGGCTTATACCGCGCTTTGATCAGGGTTTCGACCATGCAGGCCGCATTAAACGAGCGCTGGCGCGTGTCGGAGAGGCGTTGGCTGGTGCCGCCGATGGGCAACGCATCGCCATCAAAGCGCAAGGCATCATCGCCAATCCAAAAGCTATCGCCGCCATTGACCCGATAGGTGATCACCCCTTGGCCCGCCCGAATGGCCTTGGCCAATTTATAGGCGGTGGGCGTGCGGGTCGTAATCAACCGCGATTTGGCATCCAACACCGCAATCTTTTTGGCCCCATTACCATTGTCATCGCCCACTGCAAGGTAAGGTTGGTCAGCAATCGTGATCCACGCAGGCAGTTGGTAGTGGAGATCACGCAGGGGTTGGCTCACCCGCACATGGTCATAGACGGTTGCACGTTTGCGTTCTAAGAGGGTCATGGCATGCTCCTTCATCGAATCAGCATCAAAACGACAACAAAGCGACAATAAATCAACAACATTTGTTGTCTGCTACCAGCCAGTATAGCAGAGGAATGTTAACGAAGCAACAATGAAGCGCGAATGAAGCGACAATGTTTATTGTCGTTTTCACACATCATGCACGGATATCGAGCAATAAGCGTTAACAAAGCGACAATAAACCAACAATATTTATTGTCGCTTTGTTAACGCTATAGCGCTATGACATGCTGATAGCGACAATAAAGCGACAATAAACCAACAACATTTGTTGTCGTTTTAGAGGTATGGAACCAATACATCAGCATGAGGGGAGCACTGCTACAATTTACCTGATCGCTATCTATCAGAAGGAGGGCCAAACGGGTGACAGACGATCACGCTCAATCGTCGCCGAATGAGTACATTACGCTCCGTGAAGCAGCCTATGAGTATGATATGGAATACAACAGCATTCTTAAATATGTACACGCAGGACGTATTGCATCACAGATTCTTTCACCAGAAGACATTCCTGATGTCCTTTGGGAACGGTTAGAGCCTCGTGTTCAAGCAAATGTCAAAAAGCATCAAGGCTTACGGGTTACAACAACCCGTGCGATGGAAGAGTACATGCGGACACGACAAAAACGGGGAAGAAAGGGGCGATAAATTTGGACGTGATTTAATTATTATGCTATACTACTCGTGGCGTTCGTAGCGATGCGTTTGAGCGGCCATCGCTACGAACTCACCCCTTCCTCTCTCGACCAGAGGAAGGGGGCTTTTTATTTTAACCGCTTCTGGCGATTCCGTCGAATCACACCCAGCCTCCGATTCAAGCATCAGTGCTTCGTGGGGCGCATATTCTTCCAATTTAATGGATGCAACCGCCCCATCCAAGGCATCAGAGATGGCCACGTCACTCTGCTCGATCAAGCGATCACTGACAATCGCCGCCCGCAACAGCGCTTGATCATCCGCTGGCAACGCATCCAAAATCTGCGCGATAAACTGCGCATCATCCCTGCGCTCATGACTTCGATACTACATCGCCTCACAATAACTCGCCGCTGCTAATATCGCGTTTCGGGCCATGAACGCACGAAGAATCACCGAATGCTGAAGCACGGCCTGCATAATCCGTTGTTGGCGCTTCAGAAACGCTCGATCAGCCGCATTGCGCTGCCGGAGATCCGATTTCCGCAGATCGGTAAAGGCTCCATCCACGTCCAGCGTGATCCGAAAGCGTTTCGTTGCTAACAATGGGCCTCGCCGTCGCCGAGGGTCTTTTGGGTGGCTCATAAAAATCCTTTCTGGTGACGAGCAACCACCGAGGATCGGGCAGCACCCGATCACAGACCGACTCCAGCGATCATCAGGATGCATCCGCATCAGCAGCGTTAGCAATCAAGGAAATAGCGCGGTGGCTCCGGTTCAGCGCGGGATTCGGCCAGAAACGCCACAAACGCCTCAGCCGATTCCTCATCCGGCCACCATGGAGCAGCAAAATCATCCAACGACTGAATCACCCGTGGCGATTGTTCCGCAATGAGATCGGCCAACGTTGGCACACACCAGAACTGGTCGTTTAACTGCATCAACTCCGCATCATCAATCATGGATCCTCCTTCAGCAGAAACCACCGCTGTGATAAATCGGGGTATACTAGCAGGAGCATGAACACCAGAAAGGACGCGTATCATGAAGGTATCCTATCAATCCCGTATTACCCTCGAGCCAGGCAAACGCAGTGGACATCCCTGTATTCGCGGTCTTCGCATCACGGTCTACGATATTCTTGGCTATCTCGCGGCTGGCATGACGATCACGGAAGTCCTTGAGGACTTTCCCATGCTAACCCATGACGATATTGTGGCCTGTCTTCAGTATGCGGCAGATCGCGAACGGCAGAGCATTTTGGTGGCGGCATAGCCATGCTGCTCTTTGATAATAACTGTTCGCCGCGCCTCGTTGATCGTCTCGCTGATCTCGCACCTGCAAGCACCCATGTCGCGACGGTTGGCCTCGCAGCAGCCGATGATCGGACTGTGTGGGCGTATGCCCAAACTCACCAGCTGCTCATTGTCACCAAGGACACCGACTTCAATGATTTAAGCGTGCTGCTTGGCGCACCACCCAAAGTCCTGTGGCTCCGCATCGGCAATTGTACCACTGCCGCCATGGAAGCCCTGCTTCGCACCCATTGGGAGGCCATTACGGCCTTTATCCATGACCCAACAGTGGCGCTTATGACGATCATTCCCCTTCCCACCACCTAACCACGCAGCCTTCGCCACGCCTATCAGACCCCATCCGGGGCGTTGGCTGCATCCTCATCCTCAGGAGTCCACACGAGCAACGCCCCAGGCTGTACCTGAAAAAACCGACACAGGGTATCAATCGTCCGAAAATCAATCCGATTGGCCCGCCCTGTCGTCAGGCCCGTAATCGTTGAGGTAGCCAACCCAGTCAACTCCGCCAACATCTGGATGGTCAACGCCGGTTCACGTCGTTGGAGCCGCGCCACATTTTCTTGGGTAATCAATAATTTCAATGCTGCATGCACTGCCATAACGCCTCCTGGAGAGAACACCATTGCTTCCCTACAGCATACCATGGCCAGGAGAAATCATCAAATTATCAGATGATATGCTGATTTTTTGTTGACTTCTATGCCTCACATATGGTATACTTGTCATAACATGAACTCTCTATAGGAGGACTGTATGGCACTCCCATCCACCAACGTTCGTTATTTGCCCGATCAAAACCGCTATGAAGCCATCCTTGACGGTGTGTCGCTGGGGACATTTCCTAAGGAAATCGAGGCGACCATGGCTGGACACCGCGTCCGGTTGCAGGATCTCGACGACGCTCCATTGCCGCCCCTCGCCGTGCTTGGAGCCGATCTGCACCTGGCATTCCACATCACCGACCTCCGCCCGATGCCCGCGCCCGTCCCCCAACAATATATCGCCACCCCACTCGAAGCCTTGACCGCCACCCTCATCCTGCTCAATCGCAACTGGCTCCGCGCCACCCTCGCAGGTCGCCATGCCGATGCCCAGCAGATTGAAGCCCATGAGCAATGTGTTCGCACCCACATCCATGCCCGCATGTCGGCCAACAACAAATAAACCCTTCATCCCTCGCAAAAGGGATAAAGGGTCAAGCACGGGTGAGGCCACGAATTGAAGAGCGAAACCTCACCCGCAGAAGGATGATAGCCATGACTCCACGCGATGTCAACATGACCGCCCGCCATGTCCGCCTCGCAGCGGTCAGTCGGATTCTCCAGCTCGCCGTGATCATTCGCGAAGAAGAAGGTGTGAATGACGACGAAGCCTATACGATGGCCGAAGCGTTGCTCGAGGATGTAGAAGCGACCGCCGCCGACTGGGGAACCCCGCAACCTGCCAGCCCGTTGGGGATTCTTGCGACGATGTGGGGCCTTGCCTTACGCCGCAATGGTACGGTGCTCGCGTTGGTTCCCGCTGATCTCGTAATGCTCCGTGAGGCTATTACCGCGTGGGAGCAGCAGTATCGGGCCGTGTAAGGCATAAAGAAACAGGCCATGCCGTTTGGGCATGGCCTGTTTCTTTTTCGGCAGCTTAGGGAACCAATTCCAGCGGAAAGCCCAACCGAAGTAAATTAACCCGTTCTGCTTCCGCACGGCGCAGCATATCCCACCGTCCTTGGCGATAGATCCAATAATCAATTCCATCGCTCGCATAGAGGCCTACCACGCGCATCGGTTGGCTACCCGCCCGTGGGGTAGGCCAAAAGACCTGCACAACATCCGACTCTTGCCATGGCTGCGTTGCTGTCGGTTGGAGCGTCGGAACAGGGTTAGCGAGGAGCGGCACGAGGGTTTTAGCGGGTGGAGTCATGGTTGTCTGTTGCTTGCGGGCCGTATCAATCGTCGCGCCCGTGATGGGGTCGAGCAGCGTGGCATTCGTATACGAATCCTGCATCCACCAATAGATGGGATTCCCTGCGGCGTATTCGTTGGGCAGACTGGAGAGCCGGAAGGTGTGGTTGGGTCGCCCCATCGTTTCCCATAAATCACCAAAATTCAAAAACAAGATCCGCACTTGGTCGCTATCCAAAAAGGGCGTGGATTCGAGGGGAATATCCACAGGAGTTGTGCTGACAAACAGGTCGCGGTAACTGCGCTCATCGGCATAGCTACGGGTTACTAGCCCGTCCTGCATCAGAATCACCAGCGTTTGCTTCAGACGCGCTGAGGCAAACGTGAAGGCCCACCAGCGAGCCGTGCCATCATTGGCCGCAATCGCTTCAAACATCCCTTCCTGCGCCCGGCCTTCTGCACGGTAGCCAATTCCAGCATCGACCAATACCGCATCACTGGCCCACGCCGTGCCACGCTCGCGGATTCCGCCCCGCGCAAAGGCTTCGCGCAGGGTCAGATACTGCTCAGCAGGCTGTGCCGCCACTGTGGCCTGTTCATCCTGCGCGAACGCCGTCTGAATCGGCGCACGGGTTGCCGCTCCCACCGTGCTGGTCGCGTGGCGCGCCGCCGCCCCACTCAAGGCCATGGTCGGCACAGGGGATACGGTTGGCACGGTCAATGCGTCCACGACGATCGTCGCATCGCCCTGTCCACAGCCGACCAACATACCGCCCAGCACCAACCCCAGTACCCATGATCGTCGTCCCATCGTTTATTACTCCCCATACCTACAACACCGCAGCCAGCGCCGGAGCTACCTGACTCCGAACCATCCGACTAATCACCTCACGCGATCGCCCAACATCATAACTTAACGCACGGTAGGTTTTGCCATTGGCCAATCCTAAGAGAATCTGTTGTTCTTCCTTGCGCCAGCCTCCATCCTCTGCCTGAGCCAGCAACAAGCGACGGAATCCCTCGATACCGCCAACATCCATGAGCCGCGCCTGGAGGGCATCGGGAACGCGAGACAACCGCCCTGACACCAGGTGGAGTGCCGTCAATACGTCGTCCAATGTCCAACCCGACCGATGCACCACGGTGCGGGCATCGAGCACCAATGGCAAGGAGCGCCGTAAGGCCCGATAGGTCGCCGCAGCGTGCTGGGTACTTCCCGTTGGCGCACCCAACAGGGGCAGATCACGCAGCAGTGGCGTGAGCGCGGTCGGGAGAATGGGGGTCACGATTTGCAAACCGGGCACGAGCTGGGTATGCACAATCGTCGCCAGATCCTCATCGAGCACCGCCATGGCGCAGCGCTGAAGCGTTCCGGTCTGCATCTGCACCGCCAATGCCGCCCCTAAGAGCCATGTCGCAACCCCATGGGCATCGACCGCCCGACAGATCACGAGTCCGGGGTTGGGGCTATCGCTATCGAGTAAGGCGAGTAGCTGATACTCTGCCGCAAAAACATTGGATGTCGCGATCACGACCGTCCCGGCTTCCCGAACCTGCTGCTCTTGCATGGCCGTCAAGCCAATCGTCACAATCCAACTCATGGCTGTTCCTCCTGGCGCACGGCGCGGACAATGAGGCGTTGGTCAAAGGCATTCGGCCCGGTGGGCGGCCAGCAGGTAATCAGGGTCACCACCTCGTGATCGGTGGGACTGAGCAACCGCTCCGCCTCGGCTCCCACCTGGTCCGGCGCAGCACCCACGACCTGAATCCGCAGGGTGTCACTGACCACATAGGCCGTCGCCAATGTGCCGCGATAGAGCCAGAGCACGTCGCCCGGCTGAAGCAGCGCCAGATCGGCAAAGACCGGATCACTGCCACCCACATGACCATTCAGCACAATATTGGTGCCGTCGCCCGGCTGGCCACTATCCACATGGTGACCGACCGCATACTGTGGCACATCCCACGCCCCCGCGACAAACGGCGCAGGCAGCACGGGTCGAGCGAGATTAATCACCGGAATGCGCAGGGCATCGAGCGGCGGCAACGGCAGGGCCGTCGGTGCGGGGGTTGCGGTCACGGTCGCCGTCGCCGTCGGCAGCGGGGTCACGGTCGGTAGCACCACCGTCGCGGTCGCTGCCACCACGGGCCGCACGCTCGGCAATGGCGGCAGGGCAGCCTGCCGCGCCTGGACCGCCTGCGTTGTCGCGACAAACGACCACACCACCCAGCCCACGCCGCTCAGCATGCCCAGTCCGGCCACCGCCACCAGCACGGTGACGAGGGGGATCAGGCGATGGGTCAGGTCAATCTTCATCATGCACTCCTTGGGTCACGGGGATCTGAGCGGGACTCCCCAGTGACCAATCAATCGGTAACCATTCCCCCAACGGCAGCGGCGGAACCCCCACCTGCGCGAGCCATGGGCCAAGCACCGGAGTGACCGCCTCCTGCGTGGGCAACCATCCACCGAGCGGCGGCGGGGGCAGCGTGACCACCCCCGTTGCCAGTCGCGTGACCAGCCAGCGCCGGAGTAACAGCGCCAGCACCGTCACCACCGACCAGCCCACCGTCCAGAGCACCACCACACTGTCCATGCCCGTACTCATCGCCGTCGGCTCCGTACACTGGTCGTGGTCGAGAGCGGCACGAGCGTGGGAGCATCGAGCTGGAACCGCAGCGGTTGGCGTTCGCCCACGACCGTCAGCAGCCAGCCATCGCCATCGGCCACCAGCGTGGCATGGGTTCCGATCACCGGCGGCGTGGGGCGGGTATGCACGGCCAACTGCGCCGTGGCGCGAGCAATCATCAGCGGCGCGGGATCATCCCATGTCACCAGATAGGGTGGCGTGAGCATACGGCCCATGACCTGCGTCAGCCATGGCCACACGATCCGCATAAGCTGCGTGGTGGCTACTCCCACAGGCAGGGCAATCACGACCGTGCCGCGCCCGACTAAGACTGTTTCCAATGCCTCGGCTTGCGTCGCGATATCGGCCAGATCAACCAGCAGCACCTGCGGCAGATAGCGTAGCGCCTCGGCCACCGCCTGCGGAGCCAGCACCACCGCACTACTGCCGCCCCCCCCTTCACGCTGCATCACGCGCGGGATCAGGCTCTGGAGCAGGGTTGTCGCCTCGGCCAGCGCGGGGTGCAGCAGCTGCACTACCAATCCCGCCCGCCACGCGAGGTAGAGCGGTTGAGGATAGGCCGTGCTATAGCCCAGCAGCACTCCCCGCGCAGCATCGGTCAAAATCGTCAGTTCGCTCTTGTTCATCCCAGCCTCCGGGGCCAGAGCATCCAGGCCACGACCAGCGTCGCCAGCACCACTAAGCCAATCGGCAGCCCAACGGGCATCCCATCATCACTGGCGGTTACGGGAAAGGTGCGCTGCGGCTGGGCAGCGGGTCGGGGCGTGGCACTTGGCTGGGCAATCCCAGCGACCTTGGGCGTAACGCTCGACCACGCCGTGTTGTTCTCGGTGGATGTTTCGGTCGTGGTCGTGCTTGCCTGTGCAAGGTTGGTCAAGGGGCCGTCGAGGGAGGCCACGGTGCCATCGATCCAGATGGTGATTGTTTGTCCAGCAGACAATTCCGCAATCGTGACACTGACGATCCCGTCGGTGAGTGTTGCCTCGCCGAGACTGGTCGTGACGTGTAAGCCGCGAAAGAAGCCGGGCAAGACATCCCGCACCAGCACGTTGGCCGCTGGGGCATTGCCGTGATTTGCCACCGTCAACGTCCAGCGCAGGCTATCGCCCACAGCCACCGTTTGCTGATCTGCTGTTTTTTCCAGCACCACATCAGGCAAGGCTATCGGGGTCGCCGTCGCGCCGTCGCTCGGCGTTGCGGTCGGGAGCATGGTCGTGGTCGCCGTCGGGGTCAGCTCGATCGGCGTTGCCGTGAACTCGAATGGCTGGCGGGTTGGGCGTGGGGTCACCGTCGCACCGTCGCTTGGCGTGCTCGTTGGTTGTGGCTCGTCGGTGGGCCGTGGGGTCGTCGTTGGAGCGAATGTTGCCGTCGGGACATCGGTCGGCAGTTCGGTTGGTTCGGGTGAGGGCGTGAGGCTCAGCGCCTGCTGGGCTGCGCTCGATTGCGCGGGAAAGAGTTTGGCCATGCCCATGACCAGCGCCACCATCACGAACATCCCAAAGGCGATTGTTTCAATACGTTTCAGCATCGGGTTCCTCCTCCTACCGCACGACGGCAGGCATATAGACGGTCTGCATGCGCACGGTCACGGGGCCATACCAGGTGGTTTGGCCATTCAATTCGACTTCTTCCAACCAATACGACCACTGGCCAAGCGGCCCAGTGGCATGGGTATCCGTTATCCGGTAGCTGCCACCTGTTGCCCCCTGTGAGGGAATCAGGTTGGTGGTCACGCGGGTTGCGTCATTATTCGGAGTCGTGCTGCGATAGAGTTGGAAGCCGAGCGTATTCACTTCGCTGCCCGTCACCCAGTGCAGATCGACATTTTTACCCGACGCGAGGGCTGCAAACGATACCAAGCTAATACTGGTTGGGTCGAAGGGGTGGATGATCAGATTCGAGTCTTCGTCGATCGTTTGATCACTATCGGCCTGTGCCACATTGCGAATTGCGACCGTGGTTCCAATCGGCAGCACGCGCACGCGAAACTGCACCGTGCGGGTTGCCCCAACCGCGAGATCGCCAATGTTCCACGTGAGCATCCCATCCACTGGAGCCACTGCCGGATCGGCATCGAGGAAGGCTGTCGCCTCGGGAATCGCATCGCGAACCGTCACCCCGGTCAGCGGGGCGGTACCGGTATTGGTGACATCGAGGAAGTAGGTAATGGTATTCCCAGCCGCCACCGCCGTGCCGTTGGGTGGATTCGAGCGCTTGACGATGCCCAGGTCTGGATGCAGGATGGTCGTCGAGTCGTCGTCACAATCGTTGGTTGGGTTGGGGTCATTGGTGGTATCGACACAGGCCCGATTTACCACCTGATTCCCGATCGCTGCTTCGGGGATAACCCGGATCTGCACCGTGCCCGTTTCCAGGGCAGGCATTGCTGCGGTGGCGGTGCAAGTCACGGTTTGGCCAGCCACGGTACACGACCAATGCGGGCCACTCGCGCTGACGACGCGCAAATCAGCGGGCACCACGTCCGTGATCGTCGTTCCCACAGGCATCGCAGCGGGGCCATGGTTGGTGACAGCGATGGTGTACACGCCTTCCTCGCCGACAACAAAATCACCTGCATGCGTCTTTTGGACACTTAAGTCAGCACTCAGATCAACCCGGAACGTCACACTCGCGGTTGCGGTTGCGACGCGCCGGAGCCAGTCAAACTCATAAACCGAGTTATCCAGTCCAGCAGTGATGTCCAACGTGGGCTGACGCTCGTCGTCGGCGAAGACCATCACCCCATTCCCGCCCCCAAAATAGAGCATGCCAGTTTCCGGATGGCGGGTTGCCGCACGTGCGCCCCAGACCGGATTTGCTGCTGGCCAACGGAGTTCGTTGGGCAACCATTGATTGGTCGCCGTGTTTAAGATTAGTGCGCGGTTCTGCGGCGTGAAGCTATCGCCGATGCGGTACACCACCACATAGAGTTTTGACTCATCGGGGCTAAGCACAATCCCCTCCAGCTGGGGACGATAGGGATTCGTTACGGCAATGCGGGTAAAACTGCTGGTTGCGGTATCGACCGCGTACAGCGCATTGCCTTGGCGGGTGGCCAAATACAGCCGCGTCCCGTCCCGATTGAGCAACACCCGCCGTCCAACCGCTGCGTCGCCTTCGCGAATGAGCCGAGAACGAACAGTGCGACTTGCCACATCCAGCACCGTCAGACTGTAGTCACCCATATCCGCCGCGTAGGCGGTTTGGCCATCGGGCGAAAACACTAAGTCCTGGGCAGCGCTCGCGGTCACGACGGTATTGCCCGTCCCGTAGACCGCGGTATCAAAGATCGTCATCACGGTATTCGTCGTGGTGTCAATCACCGCCATGCCGCCCCGGCCATCACTCGCATCCTGCGGCACCCACAGCTCGCGCCCATTGGGGGTGAGTGCCCCCATGCGCACGGTTTTCGGCAGCGGAATCCGCGTGACAAAAACGCCGTCGTGGGTGTAGACATCCACCCCAGTCGAATGGCCAATGTAGAGCCGATCTATCGTGGGATGCGCAATCAGCAACTCGCCGCCTGCCGAATCGGGGCTGGTGCGAATCGTTGTGTGAATCGTCGCTGTTGCCGGATCAGCAATCCGCACACAGGTCTCGCGGCCCGTCGCACAGGAAGGATCAAGCATATAGAGCCACGTCCCCGATTCGACCGTACTGGTCGCGGAAATCGTGTGGGTTCCGTCCGCGAGGCCGCTCACAGGCAGGCTCCATTGGCCATTCGTCCCCACGGTCAGGGTTTGCCTTGCCCTCCCATCAAGCCACACCGTCACCCGCGAGCCAGCGGTCGCCGTTCCGGTCACGGTCGTCTCCGTGTCCGTCACCACCTGCCCCACCGCCGGACTGCCAATTGCTACCGCGACCGGGGGCAAACCGGGATCGTGGGGTTCCAGCGGTTCCATCGCCGCTGCGGGGAGTAGGCTGAGCAGCCCCAACAGCACGCCAACAATCCCAAACCAACGCCATCGATGCATAACGACCTCCTACAGAGTCCAAAAAAACGGCATACAAAACCCCACCGTGAAACCACGCCGGGGACACATAAACAGAGTCAGTTAGTCAATACTCGCTAGCCGCCGCGCAGCTCGCGCAACGTGCAGTTGACACCAGCTCGCTGGCAATACATCCGCCACTGCTGGTCAAGGTAGGCTAAATCAAGGGGCAATCCCGTAGGCAGAGCGAAGCAGGAGGAGGTCGGGGATCGCAGGGACAGATACGCGGTCAGGGCGGTCACGGTCGGGGCTTCGGTCAACAGTCGCCAACGCTCGCCACAGCGCACCAGGGGCAACGGCCCAGCCAAATCAAGATCGGCCATGGTCAAGCGACAGAGCGGCAGCACCCGCAACTGGGTATCGTACATCAACCAAAACACGGCCTGATCCAGCCACTGGGTTGCCGGAATCGTCGCCAACACCCGTTCCACCGTTCGGCGAGGCCGCGCCGTCCGCAGCACCCGCACCATCCCCACGCGAAGGGGCGCACTATCTATCAGCATTTGTGTTACTCCCGCAGGGCTTCGCAGGCGTGAATCAAAGCCGGAAGCACCGTGCGATAGGAAGGATCAGCAAGTTGATTTTGGCGAACGCTATCGCTTGCGATAATGCTCGTTCGATCGAGCCGACCCCGAACATCCAGTCGGCTACCCACGAGCAACCACTGGATCGAAGGGCGGATTCGATCCCAGAGCGATTTTGGTATCCATGGCGGCGCAGACAACTGACGTAAATAGACAGGAAGCTGCGATAGATCGGTCGCCGGATTCAGGAACACGGGTTCAAGCGCCGCCCAGTCAACCGTGACGGACGGTGGATCAGATTCGATGGAAGGGTCGGCAGCGTCCTCGGAATCCGCTCCGGCAGCGTCCTCGGAATCCGCTCCGGCAGGTTCATCAAGGCCCAATGCCGTGGTCCACCGTGAGAGCGAGGCTGCGAAGTCTCGTGGCTGATCGATCTGCCACTTGGCGGCAGCGGGTTCCCAGCCGTAGTCCTGAATATCCCGCAGAATACTGACAACCCACCCGCCGATATCACGGATGCCCGTGCGCTGGCGAGCATCGGTCACCACGGTTTCCAGCATGGCCAAATCGATAGCAGCAAATTCGGCAAGTTGTTTAGGCCGAATCGCCAGTGACCGTAGGAGTGCAACCTGCGGGGTATCTGGAATTGACATAATGTTTCGCGCCGCCGGAACTGTTCTGGTTTTGGGTTCCAGAACATCCGGTTCGGATTCACGTTCTATTCGTTCGTTATTCCTATCAGAAAAAGAGACTCCACCACCGTTTTGTATGCTATGCAGATCGGTTTCTGGTGGTTGATCTTCTCTGTCTATTCTGCATGATCTGCCTGTGACGTTCCATTGTTCACTGGCGACCGCTATTTTTTCGCTTTCTAATGCGTCAAAACCGTCCTCGGACACCCTGTCTGTCATCGCCAGGTTCGTCGCCATGGTCATCACCATGATCGTCGCCAGGTCCGGTTCCACAAAAAAAAGCGTGGGCCGCGGATCAGGGTCGCTGGGCCGCATAACGCCGCCGCGAGGAACGAGCTGCAAACGCTGTGCACCGTGCAGACTCATCGTCCCCTGCGCCAGAATCTCCGTAATGCTTGGCACGGCGAGTGGCACGTTTTGGTGACATAAGCCACGACGCTGGAGTGTGGCCGTGCTATGACGATGCGGGATTCCGGCCACGAGCAACATATACACGCCCACATCGGTCAAGGTCAGGGCTGGCGTGGTCAGATAGCGCGTAATCAGAGGCTGGCCGTGCGGGCGTGGCTCGATGCGGCCAAGGTAGTGGTCGAGGATCGTGCGGTCAAGCCGATGCGTCGCCACGCGGCCCCGATTGAAGGATTGCGTCATTTCCCAGTGACGCACGCCCTCACGTTGCCAGCCCCACGTCGGCACATAGGCGATTTTGCAGCCGTGCTGTGGCTCGGATGGAATGGCGAGCCAGTGGCCAGCCATGAGCTGGGCCAAGGCCGTGCGAATCTTTGCGCGGGTCAGTGATGGGTCATAGGCCTGAATATCGTGAGCGGACAGGGCAACGGGGGTATGGGTAACGAGCCAGCGCCGCGCAATCAGGGCATAGATGCCAAGCGCGAGCGGGGCATGAGCAAGGGTTTCCGCTAATTTGGTCGGGAACCAGAGATATGAACGGTCAGGTGCGGCCAGCCATGCGGGATTGCGCATGACCTCCGCCCCACCGCTCGGGTGGGTTGATGGCATAGGGTATACGATCCCTTACCACCTTTGGAAGGCTTGACATTTTCATGATGTCAGCGTATACTCAAAGGCAGCAAAATACCTCCCGAAAGGGAGTACAACTCATACAGGAGAACGCGAAAACAGCTTGGCCGCACGTAAACGCGTTCTTTTCTGTTTTTAGCCTCATTTATATGTCTGTAAGGCCAACAGACCCGTATTATATACGGCAGGATATAGCACTATCTGCTAATCTTTGTCTCCTCAAGAGTATTCTTTGTTAGGACTTATCTAAATAAAAAACTTTGCTTAAAACGTGAAGGCAAGTATAACACTACTTGCACTAAATTGCGAAGTAAGTTTTGATAGCATCCCCTCTATCAAAATCGCTTTTATATGCCTGCGATTATGGGCTTTGATCAATATATCCACTAATGGTATGATCAGGGACGTTTTATTGTTTAGGTGCATAATCAATGCATGTAGACATTATTTCAGGTTGAGGGTAGGATGAGACTACTAATGCTTTTGACCAATTATAGGTAGCCTATTGTATTTTGTCAATCGTGTAAACTATCATCCATTTTTTGAGGTTCCCAATGGATAATTCCGAAGACATCACTGTCGCAGATTTAATAAACAATCTATTTAGCTCACATTTGCGTCCTGATGGTCGTGAATATACCAATAAAGAAGTTTGCGATAGTTTAGATAATGCGATTGAAACTTCTCATCTTTCTCGTTTACGTAAAGGTAAGATAGCCAATCCAGGTAGAGATACGCTACTGGCTCTTTGCCGATTTTTTCGCGTTCCTCCTTCGTATTTTTTTCCTGAGTTGGCAGAAAACACAAATGAAGAATCTGTTGATCCAGAAATGATGATGCAAATTGCATTAAGATCTTCAGGTGTATTACCAGATGTTCAACAAAAGCTTGCTGCACTGATCCGATCTTTAAGACCTAAAGACTAACATGTCAATTCAAAGTTTTTCTAAGATAAAAACCCTCACTCTTAAAATTATAGATGAACTCGGAAAAGACTTTTCAATAGATTCAATAAGATGTTTTATTGAACAGATCCGAAACAAGCCCCTGTTAATTCAACGAGCTACTATACCTAATAGTATTAATGGTTTTGTTGTTGGTTTAGCAGATGTTGATCTGATTGTGATTGCAGCTAATGTTGATGATGTACTAGTCAAAGCTATATGCACCCATGAAATGGGTCACCTATTAGCTGGACATATTCCTCTAGTATCATTTGGATCAGATACACCTTCCTTAGATAATTTTAATTTGGAAGATTTTGCAAAGATAGTCTTATATAGAGATAATAGATACGAGTCCAGACAGGAGCAAGAAGCAGAATATATTGGGCGTTTCTTGCTGGCAGCTGACTATAGATATGAGTCTACAATACCCCCTCATGTTCGTCATATGTTTCGTTAGGAGTTAGCAATGCTCGGCATAAGCGCCGTTATTAATGCGTTATTGATAGCACTTGGTTTAATATTGTTTATCTACCGATTTAACCAAGAATCAGCAGAAAGTTCTTTAGACTTAAAAAACAGATCCGCTTTTAAACAAGCAATAGTAGCCGATACACTTTTACTAATCTGGACGATAAAGCTTTCCTTTGAAAGAAATAATATTGATATTCCATGGTGGTTTTTTACAATAGGAGCAATAAGCTTTTTATGGTGTGCAGCAATAGGATTGGGGGCAATATCAGAAATTATTTCACAAAGATCGCTTAATTTCTTTGGGAAACATTTTTGGTTTACGTTAATATCTACAATAGTTATAGTATTTGCAGACTATAGTAGAAGAAATAATTTCTTTTCTATCGATATAATTTATCTTCCAAATAATATTGATATATTTTATTTTATTTCTTACGTTGCTTATCATTTAAATCTTTTATTTTTTGCAAGCATTGCCATACCAATATTATGGAACAGTTTAGGTCATTATAAAGATATAATATATATTGCAAGAAGATTACTTTGCGTATTGGCCTATTCAGTTGGTGTTTTAGTTTGCATATCTAGTCTTTTAAATATTTTTATCAAAATCAATTACTATAATTATAATAATATTAATATAATCATTAGTAATTTATCAAATTATATATTAATACCTTTATTCGGTATGTTGTTTTGTGTAGGATTTATGGGAACGGATAAGCTTTTAAATTTTATAATGAAGCCTTTTAATAAATTTATTAATAGAAGACAGAAGGTGAATCAAGATTTTCTAGAATATCTTCATAAAATTATAATAAAGATAGTTCCAAATGTTCATTTTCCACTAGATTATGACGATATTGATATGATGCAAGTTTCTATATTAACCGAAATTAGTGATGCAAGAAGAATTATCTATAGCCATCATTTAAATATTGTTACTGCTGAGGATGAAGCTCTACTTTTATGTCGTATACTCAAAGATAACAAGCTTTACAAATCTTCTGGAATTCATCCCATTCGGCCTGTTGACGACTTATTTACCCATAATATTAAGGTTGCTAAGTATATGGCCGCAAATCTGAAGACATCACTAACTATTTAGTAGAAAACGAGTTTATATTATGACTCAAAGGAATATCCCTAAACTAGAGGGTTTGCCGTTCATTGGACACCTCATGGCCTTTCAACGAGAAAGGTTGGGGTTATTTCAGCGTATTGAAGAACAGTGTGGTGAAATAGGAATGTTTTCGATTGGGCCACATGATGTTGTTATGCTGAATAATGCAGAGCTTATTCATTCCTTTCTTGCCCTACATAATGATGCTACAGAAAAAGTTCCTCGTATTAGGAAAACTCTTTTCCCACTGTTGGGTAATGGGACACTGAATGCACTCAATCAGCTTCACAAACCGCAACGTGCGCGAATAATGCCATCCTTTCAAAGATCTACTATTCCAATACTTATTCCGACGTTTGTTAAAATCACATCCAATATTCTTTCGCGTATTCCTGGTGATAAGGCGATAGATATATTACCTTTGATGATGGAGCTTGCCCTAAGAAACATTGGTTATAAGCTTTTCTCGGAGGATATTAGTGACACAGTTCCTCGTTTTCGTACATTGATCGATAGCTTGACGGAAGCCATAGTCTATCAATCAACGCGACTTTTTGAATTACCATGGACATTTCTAAACAAACATACACGTCATCTAAACCAGACTATAAATGAGCTTGATAAATTTCTCTTTTCTTGGATTGATCAACGCAATATAAATCCAACCCCAGATGATGATGTTTTGAATCATCTTTTAACGACTCACACAGATCGACAACAAATCCGCGATGAGTTAGCAACTACGATTTTTGCAGGACATGAAACAGTTGGGATCACACTGACCTGGATG
The DNA here is from genome assembly GCF_016907925.1 of Herpetosiphon giganteus. Lineage (GTDB taxonomy): Bacteria > Chloroflexota > Chloroflexia > Chloroflexales > Herpetosiphonaceae > Herpetosiphon > Herpetosiphon giganteus. The sequence goes on from NZ_JAFBCZ010000028.1 coordinate 34,866, forward strand.
TGGTATCTTGTTTCAACTCATCCTCATGTAATTTACAAACTAAAAGAAGAGATTGATGCTGTGTTAGGCACTAATCCAGTAAGCCAAGATTCGATTCCAAAACTTTCTTATTGTCGGGCCGTTGTGCACGAAGTGCTTCGTCTCTACCCCGCAGCGTATATTCTAAATCGACGTGTAATGCACGATATTACCTTGCCTGACGGCTGGCATCTTCCATCAGGTTCAAATGTTGGTATTTCACCTTATATTGTCCATAGAAGATCCATCTACTGGGAAAATCCTACAATTTTTGATCCAACGCGATTTTTAAATGATTCTACTAATGTTCCTCGAGGAGCCTATATACCATTTGGTGATGGGCCTCATATTTGCTTGGGAAATCATCTCGCTATGGTAGAGATGATTGTTGTTTTAGCAACGGTAATACAACATGGTCACATTTATTGGCAGGGGATGGGTGAACCAACAATTCGTCCACTTATAACACTCACGCCAAGTAATGGAATTTTTGGTCGTATCACACCATGGTAGATATTATGTCCTAGCATACGAGTATCACTTCATCCGCGCAATTAGCCCGTATCCGCCGCAATCGCCAACACCCGATCAAAGCGAAAGGCCCGCTCTTCCTGCCGCAATTCACACCAGCCACGCACCCCGGTACTGGTCAGTTCGAGCGGGCGTATCGTGCGCGTGGTGATCCGATGCGCTGACGGCGTGTAATAACGCACCGTCAGGGTTTGGCCAGAACGAATCGCTTGCTGCACCGCCTGTCGTGTCTGTTCGACCGTGATCGTGGCCTGTGGCTGCTGCCCAACGGCCAGCGGTTCCATATCGGTAGCCAGCGGCGGCGTGAGACTGGAATGCACCCCCTCCCATTGCTCGTCGAGCACACAACGCTGCGCAAACGATAGCTCGGCGAGCAACTGCTGCGCTTGTGCCTGAAACGCCGCCGCATAGCGCGGAACCTGCTGCGCCGCAATCCGCAACGCCAGCACCAGCGTTTCGACCTCACGGGACGGGGCAGGATCGCGCGGCGACGGCAACCCCACGGCCCGCGCGACCTGGGCCGCTGCTCCCGCCGAAATCACCCGGTGGGTTGCCGTCCAGCCCGCCTGCACCACGCCCTGCATGCCCCGCTGCTGCTCCAACACCGTCAACGCCTCAGCACTGCCTTCCACCAACGTCACCTGCCGCAGCCGCACGCGCGGTCGCGATGCTACCGTGGCCACCACGGATTCCACTGCCGTCGGACGGACGGCATACCACGCATCCAGTGGCTCCCACACCCCCGTCAGATCGCCATCCTGCTGCACCCGTGCTGTCACCGCTGCCACGCTGATGCGCCAGCCATGCTGCGTCGGTTGGCCCCAATAAGTCGCCCACCACCGCAGTAGCGGGGGCAGGTGAGGCGTGGCGGGTAGTAAGAGTCCATCAAACGGGGGTGCAGTCACCGTCACCGCTGCCCAGCCATGCCAGAACACCCAGCCCTGCGCGAGACTGACCACCCCCGCTGGTTGGAGTACCTGCCGCAGCCACTGGCCAAACAGCCGCCCACGCTGGTCGTCGGGCAGCGTGCCCCACGCTGGATGCGCCCAGAGCAACGCCAGCACATCCCACAGCCGCCGTGGTGCGTGATCGTGCATGAGCGCAGCAAAGGCCTGCCAGAGCGTCGCCCAATCGGGATTGCGCCACGCAGGCAGGCCACTGTCCGGCGGGGAACAGCGCACAAGCTGGTGCTGGAGCAGCCGTTCCTGCTCGGCGAGGCTGGCCTGTATCCACGCAATCCCGCGTGGTGTCGTGCGCCACTGATCCAGTCGCAGTACGAGCCAGCCTGCGGACTGGGCCAGTGTGCGGGCCAGTGAGCCGGGGGTGGCAGCAGGCAGCGGCTGAATCGACCCTTGGATGAGCACCTCGGCGACCGCCTGAAAGAGCGATTGGAACGATGCAGGGGCGGGCGGTGCAGGAACAGGCCGCATCCGCCGCAGCCAGCGGGTCGTATCGCGAAGCAGCACGGTTTGGCGGCCCAACTGGGTGCGGATGGGCAGGAGGAAGCCCAAGACGGCCAGTCGTTGGAGCGAGGAAAGGCTGGCAAGGGCTGGCCATGGAGCCTGCCAGCGCCAGAGATCAAGGGTATCAGGATCAGGCAGGGGGTGATCCCCATGCCACAGGGCGTAGAGCAGGGCATAATCGGCAGCGGTCAAGGATTGCCGGACAAGGCGACGATATGCCGGCGTTGTCCAATGGCACAGCAGGTCGGTGGCAAGGCCCGCACGGGTTTGGGATGCAGGGCGTTTATAGTGGGTATAATGGGCCAGCGTGCGCAAGGTGCGAATGGGAACGGACGCAAACGCGTGGGCGGTGAGGATCTTGACAGGCATGGGAGAATAGGGCATAACACGACCTTTGATTGGACAGGGAATGATCGATGCAACCGCTTCAAGTTTACCATAATTATACTTGTGGTGCATGGCACAAATCGCGTGGCATGCATCTCGGCTGGCAATCCACGCGGGGAGCTGCTCGCATTCCGAAAGTGGACACAGAGGAGTTAGAACCAGCGCCCCGACGGCGAGGGGATTGAAACCTTAAGTATGCTTTGAGAACTTAAGTTCTGAATCGTTGTTAGAACCAGCGCCCCGACGGCGAGGGGATTGAAACATGACTCCACCATTCACCACATCGAGCGAATATGTTGCAGTTAGAACCAGCGCCCCGACGGCGAGGGGATTGAAACTGATAACAGCCATAAACTCATCAGAGTTCTGAGTAGTTAGAACCAGCGCCCCGACGGCGAGGGGATTGAAACGCCCACCCGGATTGACCGCCATCCGTTGTACATCTCTACGTTAGAACCAGCGCCCCGACGGCGAGGGGATTGAAACGAACTGTAGATTGAACCGGAACTCATTTACAATATTAGTGTTAGAACCAGCGCCCCGACGGCGAGGGGATTGAAACACGAGTGCGATCAGCAGAGCGAGAGCCAGGAACGCGTTAGAACCAGCGCCCCGACGGCGAGGGGATTGAAACACTAATTGCTTGCCCGAAGACGTTTCGGAAGTTAACCCGGTTAGAACCAGCGCCCCGACGGCGAGGGGATTGAAACGCGCAGAAACGCAAGCTAGTTCATACTTATAGCCACCTTGTTAGAACCAGCGCCCCGACGGCGAGGGGATTGAAACATCACCAAGAAACCTATTACGGCACCAGTAATAAAACGTTAGAACCAGCGCCCCGACGGCGAGGGGATTGAAACCAGCATCTTCAATGGCCTTGTTCAATTCTTCTGGGAACGGTTAGAACCAGCGCCCCGACGGCGAGGGGATTGAAACAATCTCATCCGGATCGAAAAAATCCGAGCAGTGAAGTTAGAACCAGCGCCCCGACGGCGAGGGGATTGAAACTGGATGTGTGTGAGTGCGCATTGTTGCACCAGCTGCTTTGTTAGAACCAGCGCCCCGACGGCGAGGGGATTGAAACTTGAAGGTAATTAGCGTCATCAATCACTGCTTTAGCGTTAGAACCAGCGCCCCGACGGCGAGGGGATTGAAACATATTCATATGGCGAGTTCTTGCGTACCCTGTGCGAGTTAGAACCAGCGCCCCGACGGCGAGGAGGGCTGGACGAATTCCTGAGGGGTTTTGGCAGGTTTTTTCGCTGATTCGCGCCGCCGCTGGCCGATCACCACGCAAGGCGTGGTTTTTTTGTGGGCCGACCCGATCCATCGCCCGTTATGCTGCCCGCAATCCCGCGCAGCGGTAGCCCATCGGTGTGCTTCGTCGCCGCGTTGGCTGATGCACGGACAATCCTCGCGTAGGAAACGCTCCCCATCGCCATTGACCGCGTTCTGCGGTATACTGCGTCAACCAACACCGCTATCCCGGTGGGCATCGTTTCGACACGACCCACCGGGCCATGCAGGGAGTCCATGTATGCGACCTGACCTCCCACTCCAGCGCTTCACGGGGGTTGATGACCCCGCCAAACCGGATCACTACGTCACCAAGACCCACCTCACGGCGTGTGGCCTCATACCGGGCGATCCTGTCGCCGTTATCGTTCGGCCTAAACAGCGCAAACCCATCTATCTCTATGATCGCCACCACGCCGTGCCCCGCCAGTCGTCTTCCGCCATTCCACGCAGCACCACGACGCACCAACCGCCCATCGCCTGTGCCGCATGTGGCACGATGGGAACCCATGATCACCGCATCATCCTTGACTCCTTGCGCACGGATCGTGCGGAACCACCCGCTCCGGTATGTGCGGCCTGTTTCGCGGCCTGTGCTGCCGAAGAACGCCGGATTGCCGTGCAGGCACTTCGCGCTCAGGCACAGGCGTGGCTCGCGGCGTGTGTCATCGTGGCGTTGAAGACCACCGACGACGATGATCCCGATATTCTCGAACTTGGCGTGATTGACCACACGGGCACAGTCTTCCTGCGGCAACGGGTCACGCCGCTGTGGGAACCAGAACGACCCGCCGTTGCGCTCCATGAGAGCACGCTGGCCATCGATGCCGATGCTCCCGATCTCACCGAGGTTGTGCCCGCCCTTGCCGCCATCGTCCACGGGAAGACCGTCCTCGTGGCGGACCAGGACGACATCGACACCCTCATTAACAGTCTCGATATGCGCGATCATGACCCGGGTCTTCTGCTCGATCATGCCACCTGGTGCGATCTGCTGGAACCCTATAGCGACTGGTTTGGGAATTGGGATGACCGCCGAAGGCGCTACCGCTGGGAGCCGCTGGTGCCGACCCACGATGTGATCGGGGATTGTTTGGCACTCCGTGCCCGCCTTCAGGAGATGGCGGCATGGTCGCTCTATGGCGGCTGCGGCATCGGCGCGGTGGCGCTGCCAGACAGCCTCACCCCCTTGATTCCCCGCTAGCGTCGCGTGCGACGGAGGATAATGGCATGCCACGACGACGACCGAACCCCGGGATCTGTGCATGGTGTGGCGGGGTCACCACCCCAGCACGTGTGATCGCCCATCTTGCCGGATGTGCTCCCTATCAGGCCGCGATTGCCGCCGCTGACCAGCGCACCAGCACCCGCGACACGATCTACCATCTCCGGGCACAGGATGCCCATACCCCCTTCTTTTGGCTGGATCTTGCGGTGACGGGTACGGCGCGGTTGCACGACCTCGATCACTATCTGCGGGCGATCTGGCTGGAATGCTGCGAGCATCTGAGTCAATTTTCGCATGGGCGACGGGGGGCCGAACTCGCCTTCGAGCACCCTATCCACACAGTGTTTCAGCCGGGCAGCACCCTGACCCATGTCTATGATTTTGGGACATCCTCGGAAACGACGATCACCTGCCTCGGCATTCGCCATGGCGCGGCCTTGACTCCGTATCCCATCGCCCGCTTGATGCGCAATCAGCCACCGGACGAACGCTGTACGGTCTGCCAGCAGCCAGCGGTATGGTTCTGTGCGTGGTGCTTCGGTGCAGACAATCAGTGGGAGCCACGCTGCGATGTCCATGCCGCGATCTATCGTGACGCGGCGGATGATGATGCCGAGGTCATCCGGGCGGTCAACTCGCCGCGCGTGGGGATGTGCGGCTATAACGGCCCTGCCGAGCCGCCCTATTAAGGTTGCGCTCCTTCGGTCGTGGTTGCGACCACCCGCTCTACGGCGGGTGGTTTTTTATTCTCACTTCACCAGTGGCAACCACACCCGCTGCGGCGCAGGCGCAACCCGCAGCACCGTAGCGGGATTGCCCAAGAGCAGCGTCGTGCGCAGGGCATCCGTGCAACACTGGCCTGTGAGCGCCAGTTCCAGCAGTCCGGCCTCGGTCACCTGCCCCAACGTTGGCCGTGCGGTGGTCATCGCCGCCGCCACCAGCCCATGCTGGAGGTGATCGTGGCCATGAGCGACCCCCAAACCACTTGATCCCCATGTGGCCAGCGCACCGCCGTCAGGATGCAGCACCAGCGCCTCATCAAGCGTCGTCCCGCGTGGACTGGGCTGGTGAAAGGCACTGGTCAGGCAGGTCAAGGCCAGCAACAACGGCAACCGTTCGCCATTGCGCAGATCCGCAACCGCATTCAGATCGAGCAACCCACGCGGTTCGACAAGCGGATCGGTCACGGCCCACTGGTAGGCGTGGCTATGGCCGGTGTACTGCATGATCGTCGCGCCTGTGTTCCAGATTGCCAGGACCTGTTCACGGACGACCTGCGCATCAGCCACGTACCATTCGGGATCAGTGCTTGTTGCCTGCGGGTCGTAATAGGCCCGGTGCAAGGTCATCGTCAGGGGATAGACGGCCTCACTCTGCGCCGCCAGCTGCGGAAAATCAAGTGCTCCCTCGGCGTTATCCGCCACACTCCCGACTGTGCTTTGCCACACGCCCCATGGCGCTGCCGCATAGCGCTGCTGTTTGGCGATCAACACAGGGATCTCGTCCACGGTTTTGACGGGCCAGCGACCCACGGGCAGATCCGGCAGTAGGTCGGCAAGCGGATCAGCACCGTCCAGTTGGCCATAACAGGATTCACAAGCGGTTTCCCCGAGCCATAAATCGACCTCAGCGAGATAGGGCGGGATCAGCGGTGGCTGGCCATAGCCCAACACATCACGCGGGTCTGCCGCGCCGTCGCCAACGAGGAGCACGCTCGTCGGTGGGGTCGGCCACGTCGCCGCTGCATGCTGGAGGAAGGATCGCAGCGCATCCGGCGACACCTGGCCAAACGCCCACGCGGCATCGAGATCTTCCCGCGCCACGAGCACCGTGGTCGGGGTGCGCAGCGGGTCGAGGGCTGGCAGGAAGGCGCGTGGGGCGATAATCACATCGGTTCCAGCGGTGGACAGAACGACGGGGGTATGGCGCTGAACGGTTGGCGTGGGCAGGGGTGCGTGGCCAACGAGCAGATACCGGCGACTCACCAGGCTATCGGCCAGCACGGGCGTAGGGCCAGCAGGCAAAATGACGATCTGCGGCTGCTCCGGTGCGGTCACATCATAGAGCGTGCGCAGCAGAGGCGCAGCGGGTAGGGTATAGCGGGCAGGTATTGGGCCACTTCCAAACGCCTCGGTTGGCGACGTGGTGAGGTGCATGGGCCGGGTCACGGTCACGGTTTCGAGCAACACACTGGCTGCGCCGCTGGCCGGAGCAGCCAGCATCACCGTGAGGGCAGCAGTATTGGTCACCACGACCGACGTTTGCCATGCCGCAGTCGCAGGTACGGTGATCGGCACGCTATTGACCAGCAGCGGCACGGGCAGACTGGTAGCGGTGGCTCCGCTGAGGGTTACGGTCATCACGCCGCTGGCCAGCGGCAGGGTGGGCGTGAGCAGCATGGTGGTTGCATCGGCAGTGCCACCCGCGATGCTGCTCAAGCGGCGACTGAAGGTATGCCAGCCGCGCATCCCCGCATGGCGACTCTCAATCAGCTGCGGGTCGTCCCATTCATTCGTCATCCAGATGGTATCGGTCAACGGGGCGGTGCTCGCTAATGCTAAGCGCGAGGCCATCGGCGGTGAGGGCGTGGCCGCTGCGGTCGTCAGCCAGAGGGTCGAAGCACGGTTCCAGCGATCACCAACCGCATTGACATACAAGCGTACCTCGTCATGGGCAGCGACCACGCCATCGCCAATCCCACGCCAATCGAGCGGGATCACCACCCCGTGATGTTGTACCTGCACGGTCGCCGGATTGAGGGTTGTGAGGTCAATCCCCGCTGCGGCCAACATCGCCCCCGTTACCCGTTGCATGCCCGGTTCGGTCACGGTCAGCGTCCACGTGTGATCGGCAAACGCGAGTGGATTGGTTGGCGGTACCGGATCGCCAAAGGGCATGCGCGGCACGCCTTGGAGATCGGCAGGCGATTCTATTAGGACTGCATTCTCCAACACGGCGTGCAGCTGCGTCACCTGCTGGATCTGGCCGCGCTGCTGGATGATCGGCTGGACCAGGTAGACCCACACACCATACCCGCGATAGCTGCCATTGCGCAGGAGAGTTACCGGAGCGGTTGGCAGCTCGGCACGCAACGCCGCATCGCGGTGCGGCAGTGCGGTCGTTTCCCGCGTGAGCCTGAGGGTTGGCGCGGCAGCGTTCAGGCTACGTATAGCCATCGTCGTCGGTTGGGATGGCACGCCCGCGATCACCACCGTCGTGCCAACCGCATGAATGCTGAAGGGTGTGACGGTGGCCAGCGCAGCACGCGGTACGGCCATGAGGATGATCAGGATGATGAGATATTTAGAGACCCGCATCAGGATTCTCCGCTAGTAGTTTGATTAAACTGGTGGCCGTCGCTTCGGCCTGCATCACCGTGGCTACGCCCACTTTGCGCGGATTGACCACGACCGCCGGAGTCGCCACAGAACCGCCTGCGGGATTCGCCTCATAGGTCGCTTCTGGCGCGCCACCCCGTCCGCGTTTGCCCTTGGCAGGCGGCTCGTCGTCGACCGCATCACGCGGAATGCTGAGGGTCAAGCGGGTCAAGGCGGCTAAGGCGATATCACGCGGGGTCGCCGCTTTCGCATGGCTCAAGGCCAGCACGCGCGCGGCACGGGGCAAGGAACAGGTCGGGGCCAGCAGCTGCGCATGGCGATCAGCGCGATCCGCCTGCATCCGGTCCAGGATCGCGTCCCAGAGTGCGGGTGGCGCATCGCGTAGTAAGCGCAACCGTTCCGCGCGGCCAAACTGGGCCAAGGCGCGCAGCCGTTCGTCGAGGGCATCGCGTGGCGGTGGGGCGAGCGTCGTCATGGCGCGGGGTGCGCCACCCTGCGGCAGCGCAGGCCAGAGCGGCAGCGGCGTGATCGTGCAGATCGGTTGGCGAAAGCCATTAATGGAGATTGCCGCATAGCCTTCTTCACGCAAGGGAATCCCGGCCCAGTCCTGCATGGTCAGCCGCGCATCGGGATATTGGCGTTGCCAGACGGCGGCATCGGGGCCAAAGGCCGAGAGGATCAGACGGGTTTGGACAATCTCCAGCGTGGTGGCCAACATCTCGGCAGGTAGTTGACTCGTGCCTTGGTGCATCAAGACCAACCCAATCCCAAACGAGCGCAGCCGTTCCAGAATCTTCTGGTAATTGGCTGGATCGCCCCGTCGCATGGCCTCCTGAAATTCATCGACGAGCAAGACCCACGGCTCACGCTCCTCTTCCGGCGTATCCAAGCGACTAAACGCCGCTGCCAGCACGAGGTTAATCAGCACATTGGCCAGAATCCCGCCTGCGGTCGCGCCAATCAATTCAACGGGCAGCTTGGCCAACACAATCTTGCGTTGATCCATGACCTGCCGGAAGGGAATGGTCGTGCGCGTTTGGTTGCAGGTGATGCGCACGGTGCGATTAATCAGGAATTGGCTCAAGCGGCGCTGCAAGGCGGTCATCGAGGACTTTTGGGTGTCACTCAATTTCGGAAACTGATAGGTCCAGAACAACACTAAGTCGGGATCAGTCACGCGCTCCAGCACCGTGGCGCGGTAGGCACTGCTGGAAAAGAGCAGGTACAAGTGGGCAATCGTCGGCGTTGGCTCGCCTTCCATCAAGGTCAAGGCCCCATAGCGCAAGGCTTCCTGCATCCCCGCCGAATCGCCCCAGTGGCTGTTGGTGCTGGCCACGAGGGCTTCGAGCAACTCAACCAAAAAGTCGGGTTCGGTATCTTTATTTAAATAGGTCGGGTCGAGCAGGTTCAGCCCAAGGCAGTGATCGGGGTCGAGTGGATCGAACACAATCACATCGTCGAGTCGATCATCGGGAATCATGGTCAACAGGTCATTGACGAGATCCCCCTTAAAGTCGATCACCCCAAAGCCTGCTCCAATCCGCAACAATTCGCCCAGCTGCACCTTGGCGGCGTGGCTCTTGCCTGCCCCGGTCGAGGCCGTAATTTGCTGATGAAAGGTGTAGCTTTTGAGCGGGAATCCCAGATAGACCTGCCGCCCATCGGCGGCCACGCCACCCGTGAGGCGCACCATCCGATCCTTTAAGGGTGTTGCGTCCGTAAAAGCAGGCGGTTCAGCACCCACTGTGCTGATCATCAAGGCTGGACTGGGAGGGGCAAAGCGGTTATTGCGCCAGATGGCCACGGTTAAGTGTCGTCCTGTGGGCAAGTGCCACAGCGCTGTGACTTCGGGCAGGCTCAGCACGGGCAGGGTTGGCGTTGGCAGCAGCGGCGGCAGCGGCATGGACAGCCAGCGCATAGCGTGCCGATCGCGCATCGCAGGGGTGATCGTTGTCTGGATACGGCCATGAGTCCAAGCTTGGCGTAGGCGGTCGTGCTGCGCGGTGTAGCTGTCGAGCGCGCCCACCAGAATTTGGTGCTGGGCGGTGGCAATCGCGGCAGTCTCGGCCAGCACCACCGTGCGCAGGGTGACTGTCACAGCGGGACTTTGCAGTTTGGCCAGCATGGCGGTAGCGGTTTCTTTGCTGGCACTGGACTGGTGGTCTTTGGCGCTCAGCCCGAGCAGATCGGCCATGGCGCGCCCCTGCTGCTGCCAGCGTTCCGGTACAGAGCCAAGGGTCAACGAGACCCCAATTGCCGTTACGCCGTGCTGGGGTCGCAGGCCACCGATCAGCGCATCAAGCGGGTCGCCCACCATGGCATCGGCGCGGCGCAATGGATAGATCGCGGGCTGCGTCAGCGTGTGCTGTGTCCAGACCAATGCGGGGGTGGTGGTTGCGACCGGATCAGTCCGTGCCAGCAGATCACCACCGGGCACAAAGCCTTGCACCGCACTAAAGACGGGCGCATACAGGTCAGGATGGGAAAGCCACAAACTCCATGCAATTCCTTCCGTGATGTACCACAGTTCAAGTGCAATTCGCCGATCGGCAGAGGCATGGGCCACAATGGCCTGCAAAACGCGCACCAATTCGCCTGCGGTCGCCGCGTCACGCTGGCCGAGCTGCGCCGCCGTGCTACTATGCGGATCAGTGGTCATGGGTTTGGGAATCCGTAACAGATACCATTGTCCCTCAACGGCTGGTCGCCGCCGCAACCGGAGCCATGCGACCAACGTCGCGAGCACCCACAGCCCATAGCCGAGCAAAAGCCAGCCACTGATCTGGTGTACCCGTGTGACCAGCGTGGCCAAGGGCGCAAGGCGCGGGCTGGTGAGGTGACCGAGCAGCCATGGGCAGAACAGCCGCAGCACCCCGATCAACACGACCCCGATTCCTGCCAGCGTGCGGCCATAGACCGCGAGGATTAAGCGTCCATGCATATGAGTTCCTCCGCCAGCACCGCCTCAGTGCGCTCATCATCAGCATCAATCCCGACCAGTGCCCAAACCTCGGCCTCCATGACCTCCCGTTTGAGCAGCAGCCCATGGCGCGAGTGCGTGCCTAAAACGCTGGCCAACCGCTCGGTGGCCAACGCGACGAGTCGCTCAGCCAGTCCACGATCCACGCCTAACACGGTTGCAGCCTGTTTCGTCGAGACCCCATTGCGGCGGTCGGCCAGCAGCGCTTCAATTAGTGCGTGCAGCTGGTCATCGCTGAGCACGGCATCGTGGGAAACCTGTGCGACGGGTGGCAGCGACCGCGCGATGAGTGGGTGCTCAACGGGTGCGGTGACGCGTGCGGTGCTGACTGGTTCTCCTGTTCCCGCTGCGGTCGAGGGCAAGGCCATCACGGGCTGAAAGAGATCGGTCGGATCACACTGCCAAAAGACATGCGACGGTGGCGCTTCTGGCGCAGCCATGCCAGGAGCAGCGTCCCATGGCGCAGCCACATGGACACACACCTCGGCATGGGCGAGCAGCAAACCATGCATGGTGACGAGCATCCATGGATCAAGCCCATGCGCCTTGAGCACGGTTGTGGTTGGAATTACCCCACCACCGATATAGCCATGCCATGCGACGCGCGGAGCCAGCTGATCGCCACCTTGCAGCGTGGCTTCCGCCCACGGCAGGTCGCTCACTGTGAGGAGTGGGCGCGGACTGACTGCCTGCCACGACGGGAGTGCCATGGCGATAATCCGCTGGATAAGCGCTGCCTGCTCGGCATCATCCGGCAGGACGACCACGACCACCCCACCGCGCTGGAGCAGCAGCGGCAGATCATCGCCGGGAGTCGCAAACACACTCAGCCAGTCGAGCGTGCGCCAGCGCCGCAACCGTACCGCCCAGCGCTGGGCCGCCATGCGCTGATCAATCGCCGCCCGATTCGGCGCGGCAATGACCTGTCCAGCCAGCGCAATGAGATCGCCGAGGCTGGGGTGCGCGCGGCTGCGCCACTGGGCGAGCAGGGTGGGAATCGTCTGCCACAGGGAATCGTGCGGTTGTAAATCCGCCATCTGGCCCAGCAGGGTGGTCATGGCCGTGTCGTCGAGCCAGGCGGCCACATCCAGCGTCGTGGTGACCGCAGGCTGACGACCATCGACCACCCGCAGTCGCTCCCCTAGCGGTTCGAGCATCGGCACGAGGGTTGCGGCATGCGCTGGTGTAACGAGTGCCACGACGCTGGCATGGGCACGCAGGCTCTGGTCGACCAGCTGCGCGACAGTGGCCCAGCGCTGCGCAGCCGGGCCACGCAGATCGAGTGGCGTGCCAAGGGGCAGCGCGACATCCGCGCTGAACTGCCATGCTACGCCCGCGACCGCAGGCAGCTGCATTGGCAACGACGGCAGATCGGGCAGCAGCGCGGCCTCGTCGAGCGGCAAATCACCCACCCACGGCTGTGGCCGCAGCAGCCCGAGCAACCAGACGAACGCAAGGGACGAACCCCAGCGCTGCGGGGTCGCATGAACGGCCTGCACCACGCCGTTGCGCAGCGCCCAGCCCTGCATCGTCTGATCATCCGCACCACCCCGCCGCCAGCGCAGGATCGGCATGGTCAGGGTCACGGGACGCAGCGTAGCCAATGGGATGCGCTCGCGCAGCGTCGTCATGAGCAGAGTGTGGGTGGCAGGGGTGGTCTGGAGCAGCAGTTGCCGCCCGTGCGCGGTGGGCACGAGCCACAGCCATGCCGCGCCCATCCCCACGCCATCGACGAGTGCATCCCGCAGCGTGGACGCATCCACCGTAGCGGGAATCCGTACCCGCCACGCCGACCATTGCGCCTGCTCCGTCGTGATCGTCGCCAGCACCCGCATGAGGAGCCAGCCCACGCCACCGACCAGAAGGAAGACCATTAGGAGGCTCATACCACCTCCTCGCCATCTTCAATGACCAGCACGGTGGTGCTTGCCGTGGTCGGCGCAGCACTCGCAACGGGCGGCATAGCGGGAATTGCCGTGGTCGGCGCGCCACCATCACCTGTCCGTGGTGGCAACGCGGCGCGTTGGGCAGCGAGAAACGCCCCCCATGCTGCCGCGCGTTGGCGGGCTGCCACGGTCGGATCTGCCGTTGCGGGGCTAAACCAGCGATCAAATACGCCCATCGTTGGCCTCCGCGTGCAGCACGGCCCGCTGCGGGATCAGCTGCCATTCCCAGTGCGAGAGATGGTTATAAATCAAGTAGGGCGTTTCATTGACAATGATCAGATATTGGCCTGCCCGTTCCTGCCGTTGCTCATCCGTCATGCCGAGGCCCGTGATCCACTGCAACTGGCTGTCCGTCACCATGGGGAAACGCTCGCGCAACGCATACAATTGGTCGCTGCGCATCGTGCCAATCACCGTCACGAAGCTGTTTTCAAAAATCTCCGCACCCGCTTTTGTGCCGAGTAAATGGGTCGTCTGGTCGATCACCCACACCCCCGCGCCGAAGCGCCGCGCGGTTTTGGCCAAGCGCTCAGCAAAGCTGGCCAAGAGGGGATTAGCAAACAAGACCCCGGCCTCATCGATCCCAATAATGGCCTTCCGTGGCCTGACCCGAATCTCGCGCTGAATCGCACTGGCGATCAAGATCAGAAAGAACTGTTTAATATGGTCGGGCATTGTCGCATCGGACACGTCATAGATCACAACGGGGGTCGTGGGATCAAGGGTCAAGTCCATCGTCGAGGGCTGATCAAAGACCTCGGCAAACGGCGAGAGTGTCCATGGCAGGATGAGGTCGCGCAGGCCCGTGCTGTCCTCGGCCAACAGCGTCACCACATCCGACAAGCGTGGCGCGGCGTGGGTGGCATACAGCACCGACAAGACCCGGCGCAGGGTTTGGCGATGCAGCTGGGTCAATGCCCCATCGAGGAGCCACTGAAGGACTTCTTCGACATGCAACACTTGGGTCACGAGGTCGTGCTGCAGGTCAACAATCGGGTCGAGCAGATTCAACCGCAGCGTATCCAAGGCCACCCGATTGACCGAGGCCCGCCCCGCGTAAGCTTCGGCGAGGGGAGCAAATGCGCCTTGGGGGTCGAGCAGAATTAGTTGATACCCTGCATCATCGACCAGGCGCGATCCGAGCGTGGCCACATAGCTACTCTTCCCACTCCCGGTTGCGCCACAGAAAAAGCCATGCAGTGCAGGCAAGGCGGTCAAGTCTAAGAGCAATGGTGTGCCGCGCATTTCGTCCACGCCTGCCAGTAAGGCACTTGCGGGTGGTTGCGAGCGTTGGGCCAGATAAATCGGTAACAGCGTCGCCAGCTGCGCGGTAATCATCGGGTGGCCTGTGGTGGGCAGGTCAAGGGTGGCGGTCGCATGCGTACCAAGCATGGGCAGCAGATCCTGTTGGCGACCACGCATCGGATGGAAGCTGATGGTTGATCCCAAGGCTTGGCGGGCTGCTTGGGCCTGGGTGCGCGCCAGCTCCGGCGTGGCCCCGCCGACAAAGACCGCGACCTGGACCGTGTGCAACAACGCGCCGCGCTCCAGATGGGTCGAGGCCGCTTGCCAATCTTGCACGGCATGGCGACGGGCTTCGTCATAGGTCGGATTGAGCGCCGCATGGGCATCCAGTCGTTGCAGTGCGACATCCATAGTGGTGCGGGCGCGGTCAGGAGCCATGGTCAGCGCATCGACGACGATGATTGCATGGGTTTGCTCGAGCAAGAGCGAGCGAAACAGCAAGGGCGAGAGCGATCCATGCCAGCGCTCGGCCAGCATCCCCTGCCAGCAGCGTTGGCCCGTGGGCGTATCCGCAATACAACTCGCTGCGGTCATCTGCACCGTTGGCGCGCCCAACAGCAAGGGCAGACTGCGCAGGCGCGTTGCCCCGCCACAGGCGCGGCCCAGCGTATGTTCGACCGTGGTCTGGGCAAGGCTCGGCGGACACCAGACGACGAGGTAGTGGGTCATGCTGGTCATGGCGTGCTGTTCCAAGTCCTGCATGTGCAGCAGTTGGGCCGTCAGGCGTGGATGCTGGGGGTCGGTGGGGTCAAGCAAGCGCAGCTGGTCGTGAATCCGCTGACGACGATTGGCCAACGATCGGGGCGCAACCACACTGATTAAGCGCCAATCGACGACCAGACTTTGCACTGCCTGCCGCACGCGATCAATCGCCACCTCCCATTGTTGGGGATGGAGATTCAAGACTTCAAGGCCGTGCAACTGGAGAAGCATCGGGGTGGTCATTCCAGCCCCCGATCAGCCAAACTGACCAGCGTCCCATCGGGCTGCATCACCGCCGTCGCTGTTGTGCGCCCCGTGGCTTCGCCCTGCCCCAACGTGCGACAATCCACCGTCAAGCGCTGCGGAGCCAGCACTCGCACGAGGCCATAGCGCAGCATGCCGAACACCAGCCCCCGCAATGGTTGCTCCTGATACGTTCCGCGTGCCACCACGAGGCCCAGCACCACGCCAACGAGCAGCCGCACCAAGAGTGGCAATCCGATGGGGGCAAGGACGACACTCATGGCGATGCCGCAACCGCCAAGGGTGACCAGATCGCCGATAGACAAGCCGCCCAGCGCGGGCACGCTGATAATCGTGGTGGGCGGCTGTAAAAAGGGTCGAAATACCTGCATGAGAGACCTCCTTGAAACAAAGGACGCTGCGCAGCGGTCGTGCTGCACAGCGTTCCATCCACCACAACCTTATTGCCCAACCGCCTTGAAGGCGGGCTTCACCAAATCCAAGATAATGGGAATTAAGGCAATCAGCATGATCCCGCCGAGGAAATAGGCAATCCGCAGCTTTTTCGCGAGCGCACTGGCAAATGAGCCAGCCACAAACATCACGCCAAAGATCAGGCCACACAAGCCAAAGACGACCCACGCGAAGGTATACAAGCTGTCGATATTGACGAACTTGTTGAGTAACTCCATCACGTCAAAGCTACCAGCGGCCACAAGGATGCGAGCCATACAAACCTCCAAAACACCTAGGGAAGAATCGATTGACCAACCGACCCGATCTGCACCGTCACGGGAACGGGCTGAGCCGGGTTAAGCGGACAGGTCCAGACCACGGTCTGGGCGGTCGTGATCGTGAGCGGCCACGGCTGATCTGGCTGGAGTGGCTGGGCAGTGCCCCCCACCGTACAGGTCGCATCGGCGGCCAGCAGCACCGTGGCCGGACTGCGCAGCACGGTCGTGATTGCGAGGCCGTTGGGTGTCGCCGTGACCGACTGCCAGTCCACCTGCAAAACGGGTCGCTCCGGCATAGCGATGCTGAGGGGCACGGCCTGCCCAGCAACCGCGAGCGGCAGATCGACGCGTGTGCCAGGCATGGCCGTGGCCGTGACCGGAATACTGATCGTGGTCGCGGTAGCCACCGGCAGCGTGACGAGCGGCTGCCCATGGTGCGTCACGCTCCCCGCCTGATCAGTTGGCCCAACGGTCACACTGACCATGAGCGTGGGCTGCATCGCGAGGAGCGTCCAGTCCATCCCCGTGACCGTCATCGGAACCGCGCCATCACGGCTGGCCAGCAGCGGCTGATCGGCAGGAATCGCCTGCACCAGCGTGCGCGTGCTGAGGTCGTCCTGATCCCACAGCACAAGGGTCACGCCCACTTGTTGCTGCGGAATCGTGGCACTGGCATAGACTGCCACGGTTTGGCGCGCCACCACCCGCAGGACGCGCTGGTCGCCCCGCACCTGCTGGAGCATTAGCGATGACCCAACGGTCAGGGCATCTGGAGCAAGTGCTGCCCCATCCAGCCCCAGCACGACCTGACTGCGCGTCCCGCCCCAGACCGCCGTGGTTGCGGGAACGCCCGTGGGATCAGGCCAGCCCAGCGCGGGATCAAACGCCTGCACCGTAAATGCCTGTGACCCGATCAGCAGCTGCACCGGAGCCGCCTCGCTATCCGTGGCCACCGTCACCGGACGCAATACGCCCTCGGCTAACGGCGCAGCCTGCGAGCGGCGACCAAGGAGCAGCCAGCCCAGCACCACTACCACGATGATCACCACCCCGATCCAGCGCTGCGACGCACGCGGCGCTGGTGCAGCAGAAGCGGTCGCCGTGGGACGGGTTATGGTCGGTGTACCAAGCCAGACCAACTGACCATTGACCGGAACAGCACCTTCGCGTTGCCAAAGGTCGGTCAAGCGGTCAAGTTCGGCGTGTCGTCCGGCCACCGACAACCCCGCCAGCAGCGGAGCCAAAAAGGTCTGAAACTCATGGTCATAGGGACTGGTCATGGTGCGCCTCCAAAGGTGGGCGGCATGACCGCCTCGCTCACGGGCAGATGCACGCGATCTGCACTCGCCGCGAGCGGCATCACCTGCCCCAACCACGGCACGCGCACGACCAAGCCATCCTGCATGGGCAGCGTCACCACCCAGCGTCCCGTGCGATCCGTCCAGCCTTGCGCCAGCCGATCACCAGAGGGACTATCGACGACGACCGCCATGCCACCAATCCCCTGATCACGGCCACAGGTCGCCGTCCCGCGACAGACCTGCACCGTGACCATGCGGGTCGATGCAGGCAGCGCCTGAAAGCGCCAGCCGAGGACGGGCAGCGTGGCCGTTGGTCGTATCCCGACCGGATCAGGGCTGGTTGGGTGCGGCGCACTCGGCGAGGGCAGCACGGCCACCGGATCGGTCATGGTCGGTAGTGGCGTGGTCAAGAGACTATGCACGATTAAGTCCGCACTCCACACCCAGCCTGCCAACGGCGCTGCCCCCACCCGAAAGGCGGTAACCTCAACATAGCCTTGAAACATGCGCCCCGTTAAGGTCACGTTGTAGCCGCGTGGAATATGCGCGAGTGGGACATAGGCAATGCCAGGTCCGGCGCGGAGATCGCTCTCGGCATCAGCTACGACATGCGCGAGCGCTGGAGGAATGGTCTGGATCGCCAAGGGCAGACTGAGCAGCGCACACGGCTCGACCCCTGCCCGAATCTGGCTATCCACGACGGCCACCGGCTGCCCATCGATGACACAGGCGGTTGGCACGGGCGGCGTGGTCATGCCGCTCGGCGCGTCCACCACAGGCGCAGCGGGCACGGTCGTCATGGTCGGAAACACAATGATCGGCGGCAGGCCAATATCGACCGAAACAGCGGTTGAAACGATGGGTAGGGGCGTACTGCTCGCCGTCGGCATGGCCGTCGCAACACGCGTCGCCGTTGGCACGCTGGTTGGGGTGGTGCTGGCGGTCGGTGTGGCAGTGGGAAGCGTGGTCGCGGTCGCGGGTGGCACGGCCGTTGGCTCCACCGTCGCCGTTGCCGGAATCAGACTGGGCATGATGGGGGTGTCCGTTGGCGCGATCCACACCGTTGCGGTGGCGCTGGGCTGCTCGACCACCGTCGCGGTTGGCAGTGGTGTACCCGGGTTGGTCAAATCAAGCAGCACGGTCGTGCTCACCGGATCAGTCGGGCGATCACTGCGGTGTGCGGTGATGACCAGCGGATCGGTGGCGGTGACGGGAACCATAAAGGCCAGCGTGGCGACCGCAGGCAGCATCGGATCATGGAGCGGGCCACAGATCACGCCTGATCCATGGATCGTGCACTCCCGATTGTGGCTCGTGGCCACGCGATCCCATGCGCCTGCTGGAGCAAGCGTGAGGGTCAGGGTGGTCGTCACCGCTTCAGCTGGCTGGGTCACGACCACGGTTACTACCATGCCTGGCAGCGCGACCTGCGGCTGGGCCACCAGCTGCACCACGGGGGTGATCAGCGCGGGTGGCAACCGTCGCAGGTCGCTTTCCGGCGTGGGCCAACTCACGACAATCGTGGTGAGGGCCGCCAGCCATGCGCCTAAGCGCCGAACGATCATCAAAACCTCCTTTCGAGAAAACCATCTTTCTCGATTGTAGGGATTGACAGACCCGATCGTGCAGTCGTCATGTCGTTGCTTTGCGCAGCAGCGCCGCACAACCCCCGCACAACCCCCGCATTGCCCCCGCATCGCCGCACCCCCCCCGCACAACCCCGACACAACCCCGACACAACCCCCGCATCGCCGCATGCACGGCGCACAGTCCACGCACGGACGCGACACCATGCTCGTCAGAACCCGCTATGCTGCCAGCAGTGGGTTCTTCTGCATTCATTTGGAGGTGTTCGATGGACTTGTTCGCCCCCACGCCCGATGGAACCGGCATCGCCTGTGCCGTGCTCTCATTACACGAGGTTCTGGAATGCCAGGAATATGGGGTCTTGCCCCGCACCGAGGGCATGCACACCCTGCATGTGTCGGATCTCGATGTCACGGTTCATCTGGCGCATGGCGGTGCGACGGCCACGCCAGCGGCCAACACCCCGCTCGGCATGTGGCTCGGCTTCCCCTCGCTGTTAGCCCATGCGCTTCACCAAGCCAAACAACGCCGGAGCCAAGGTGGCATCTGGTATTCGATTCCCCTCACGCTCACGGCGGAGGCGCTGTGGTAAACGCGGAACAACCACCGACCACGCCACCGATCATGGAGGTTCCGCCGTGGGACGATCCCGTGCCACCGCGTGTTCAGCTCGATCGGCGCGCCGTCATGGCCCTCGTCATTGCCGAGGAAGGAGACAGGACTGATGAATGATCAGTTAATGGATGCGTCAAACAAGGGGTTGCTGCTTGACCTGATGCAGTATTGGCTGGCCATGCCTGCGTGGTGGATCACGCGCATGCTGATCCTCATGCATGAGACCTGTGCGGTCGTGCTCAGCGTGGTCATGCGCGGAGCGTTTGCGACCCCGGAGGTGGGTTTGCCGGGTTGGGTGGAGCTGCTCACCGCAACCTTGATTGGCAATTGGTACAGTCGTGCCCTCGCCTTGGGCATGCTGGGCTTAGGCTTAACCTTGATGCTGATGGGCAGTGGCATGCGCATCAAGCTCGTGCAGCCGCGCGCGTTTGGGCGCTGGACGCTGGTCATGGTGCTCTTGGCCATGGGCGCGCCGAGTCTGTATGGGACGACGATTCAGCTGATCACGCAAGTTCCGGCGTTGGTGCTGCCATCGATTGTCGATCGGTTGCCCCCGATTCGCGCCGCGTGGATTACGGTCGCACAGGATGGCGATCCGGTTGCCCCCTTCGACCCCGCCAATCCGGCCTATGCCAGCCGCGCGGCGGTGCTGACCATTCCCCCAACCGCATCCAGTTGTGCCACCATGGTCACGAGTGGCCGCAGCTGCGATCACCCGATGTATGCGCCGTTAGATGCAGTCTTGGCGCTCTGGCGTACCGACCGGGCAAGCCTCATCAGCGGCATTGATGGGATCACCCATGCCACGCCCGATGGCAGTACCACCGTCCAATTGGATGGCTTGCCACCGGATTTTGCGGCCCTGTTTTATCCTGATGCGACCCAACCGTGGTACGGCGGCGCGTTTACCAGCGACCCCAGTGGGATGCAGAAGCGTCGGGAAGCCTTGAATACGGCCAGTATTGGCACGCTGCACGCGGTGGCAGGCATCCTTGCCGCGCTAGCGACCCTGATGCCTACCTTGGCCCAGGCGCTGATGACCGTCTGTGGAGCCTTGTTGTTTCTCTTGGGGATTGTCGTGGCCCCGATCGGCATGTTTGGGAACCAACGCCACTGGGTTGCGGTGGTCTATCGCAGCTTTTTTACCATTAGCGGCTGGCAAACGGTGTTGGTGGTCGGGACAAATCTCGCGACCTTTCTGTTGTTTGGCACGCCAGACGAGCCAGGCATTGCAATGGCCTATCCGACCATGCTCGTCGTGCTGCCGCTGTTTGTCTGGGTGCAATGGCGGGTGTTGCGCTTTGCCATGCGCCTCAGTTGGCAGGGGTTTGCCGCCTTGCGCACCGTGGTGAGTCGCGAGCCGTTGCAACGGTTGCTCGGCGATCAGCCCGCTGCGGCGACCGAAGCCCGTGTGGCCGCAACCGGACACTATACCGCCACGAGCGATACCGCTGCCATGCAGCCCACGCTGGCCACCACTACCTTGGCCCGCGAGCCACAGCTGCATGCAGCAACCACAGCGTTGGCATCGACGCAGGGCACGCCAACCACGCCAAGCACGCACACCAGCACCAGGTCGGCGCTGCCGTCACTGATCAATCCCCGTGGGCTGGCATTGCGCATGCAGCAGACGGCCCAACGCACCGTGCAGCGCGTGCAGCAGCTTGATCACCAGATTGAGGTCACGGAAGCGCATATGCTGCGCAGCAGCGAAGTGCGCACGGATACTCAGCTTGACCGCGCGGATCAGGCCATCACCACGATGATTGGGGGCAAGGCAATTGCCGCAGGGGTGACCTATGCCCATGAAAACGAGGTCACGCCAGAATGGCTGTTTGCGCCCGCGTCTGACCCTGCCAGCGCTCGACCACCGCGTGCGCCACAATCCCGCCCGGCAAGCCCCACCCACAGCGGTCATGGTGCAGGCCGCACCACGGTAGCGGGACGGCCAATTGAAACGCCAGCGGTGTCGCCCACCCAAGAACTGCCCACGCGCGCCGTGCCGCGATCAGCCCGCCCACCAGCCGCCGATCTGCCACCAACGCAGCCGCTGGCAGCCGTCTCAGCGACGACACGACAGGAAGCGGGTGCTGCGGCATCGCCAGTGGTGGCCGGTGATCAGGAAGGAAGAACCACGGCCAGCGCCGCGCATGCGGATGCGTCGGTTATAGCGCATAGTGCGTCCATGGCTCCAGCTGCCACCGCAGCACCCGCTCCGCCGCCAAGCGCCGCGCGTGGATCAGCCGTGGTATTGCCCACACCGCCAACGCAAGAATTGCATGCTGCGTCACACCAGACGCATACGATGACACCCATGGCTTCCCGACCAGAACGCGTACCGACGGCGAGCACAGCGGCAACCCCAGGCATGCAGGCTCCTGCGCCCATGGCACGCCACCAATCGCCAACCATCCAGCCCCATGCGGCAACGGATGGATCACCCGTGGCGACCAGCGCTCCCCCAACAGACGCTGATCCAACGCCCCATGCGGGGAGCGCCCAGCCGCAGAAACCATCCATAGTGAACGAGGCGCACGCGCAGGCAACGCCAGCAGCGCTGACGGAACCAGCCCAATCAACCGCCGTGGATGCGCCCGCACCATCCTCGCCGCCTGCGCCAGCGAGCACGCGACCCGTGCGGTCACGCTCGCGCGTGGGAACACCGCCGCGCAGCGTTGCATCGGGTGTATCAGGAATTGACATAACGGAAAATGCGCCACGTGATCAGCACGCGCAACCGCAGCCACCAGCAGCGGCCAGTGCATCGTCCGCAGCCATTCCCGTTCGCAAAGGACGGCGTGTATGACGCAACGATCAGCCATTTGGTTGGTGCTGGGAGCGGCATTGCGACGATTTCACTACCATTTCACTACCGTTTCAGTACGGTTTCAGTACCATTTCACTACCGTCATGGGGCATGAAGCTGCTCCCAGAGAGGCCGCGACGGCCATTTGGTGGCCTCGGCACTCTTTAAGCAGCCGCGAAGCCACCATATGCAATCCAGCGATTGACCAGCCACAATCAGGCTGGAGAAAGGAATCGATGAAGAGTTCAACCGGCTATGCTCCGAACGCGATGGAAACCCAATGCTTGGTGCTTTTAGCCCGCCTTGGTCGTCTCCTGCCGCGTCACCTGCATCTTGCGTGGCCAACCACCACCTTGCGCAATGCCTATATTTACCTGAATCGCTTAAGCGCAGCGGGATTAGTCGCCTATATCGAACACTTTGAAGCCCCACCGGCGAATCGCCGAACGCGCAAAAATCAGCTGTGGAAACGCCATGGTCGCATCTATAGCCTCACGCCCTTAGGCTGGGATTATCTCAAAGCATCCTTTCCCCACCTTGAGGAAACGAACGAACGGCTTGCGCCGACCTATTTCAATCCGCGCCATCAAGCCGAGCATCAAATCGAATACGCCGATCTCGTCACCAGTATCCTGCGGGATCTCGACACCATTCCGGGGATGGTCGGCATGAGTAGCTACATTGAGATGGATCTCAGCGAGCAGGCTCGACCCCGTGCCGATGGGATTATCGTCCTGCGCCGCTGGAAAGATTCCACGCGACACCTTGACGAGCGCTCGTCCTGTTATCCGTGGCTGCTGGTCGCCCGCCAAGAAGAACAAATCGACGAGCTGTTTGCGATTGAGATCGATCGCGGTACGGAAGAAGCCAGCATTATTACGGGCAAGGCCCGCTCCTATGGCGAACTCTATGATGCTGGCTCATGGAAAGAGCGCTTTCAGTGGCCATTGATCGCCTTTGCCGTCCCGACCGAACGCCGCCAGCAGGTGATCTTCGATGCCTGGGATCGTGGCTGGCCCGGTGGCCCGATTCGCTGCACCACCTTCGATGCCATTCATGCCCATGGCGCATTGGCTCCGATTTGGACCCATCAACAACGCATCCAGGGCGAACGCATCCTGCATGCGAACGTTCCCTTGCTGCGCTCAAGCTGGGCTGAGGCGGTGATCGCATGACCTCCTGCCGTGTGCCACACGATCCTATTCTCGTCGCCAGCCTGCATGCAGGTCTCACGGCCTTGGGGCCACTCGACCGTACTGCAATTGGCCGGATCTGGTTTCCCACCAAGGGCGATCAGGCTATCCGGCGGATCTTGCGGCCACTCGTTCAGCAGCACCTGTTGCACGCCACGGTGATCAGCAAAGGACGGCAACGGATTGCGATGCGCTACCACGCCACGGCGGTGGGTGCGATCACTGATCCGATTCTGCCGCCGATTCGCATGGCCGCTGCCCTGCTCGAAACCGCGCAGCGCCTGCCCGATTTGGTCAGCGTTCAGACGACGGTGTTGGATACCTATCGCGGTGGTGGCCGCATTGTGGGCCTGCGCACGCGCAGCGCACCGCATCGTCGTCCGGCATCACCGGTGCCGATCCTACGCTGGAATACCGCCGCTCCCCGCGAGCGCGAGCAAGATACGTGGTACTTGCTGGTTCCCGACCACGAACAGGTCTCACGCGATCAGCATGCCATGCGGGCACGCTGGTATCGCGAACTGGCCACCACGCGGGGCTTTCCCGTGCCGATTCCCCTGATTCTGACCACGCCGCAGCGCATGGCACTCGTGGAATATGCCTGGACTCCCCATTGGCCGCAGATCGTGCTTGGTGATGCTCCGCCCGATGGCCCATGGACGGACGTGGCGTGGCAGCCCATCATCGATGGCAAGGCCATCCCGCCGCCCGTCCCGATCACGCAGCTCGCTCGCTAACGTCGGTGTTTTTCATATGAAGGGTGTTTTCATGACCCCGTGTTGTTAGGAGTTTCGCATGACCGCTCACATGCTTCCACCGCGCCGTCGGCGCACCACGTTTGCTCGCCTTGGAGGTCGTATGGTCGAGAATGATGGATTCAAGGAAACCGCAGCGCCGGAGGAGGAAATAAATCAGGCCGATACGGCTTCTAGCGCCGTGTCTGAACCCGTCACTGCTGCGCCAATCGTCGACACACCGCCCATCACGGTCGTGATTCCTCGGGCGGTCACGGCAATTGTCGAGCCAATCCAACCGCCCGTGGCCACACCTGAAGCCGCCGAGCGCAGCGTGGACGCAGCGCCGCAGCCCGTGGTGGTCAATCCTGCCGCGCCGCGTCAGCCCGATCGCCATCGGGCAGAATCGATCACGATGCGACCGACCGAACCCAGCACGCCACCCCCAACGGGACTGGCTGCGCCCATCGTTCAGCCCGAACGCCCGCGCTATGCTGGCCCGCGCCTACCCCGCGCCCGCTCGACGTTCGAGGCCTTTGCGCCCCACGCCGACCGCTGGGGAACCAACCATATAACCGTGGTGGGACGCGCCACCAATGATCCGGTGACGGTCGTGCGGCCCACGGCAGGGGGCGCGTTCAATCGCTACACCGTGGCCATTTATGATCAGGTCCAGAGCGATGATACCGTCCTGCCCCAGATCTCGACCGTGGTCATGCTGGTGCCGCGTGATGCCGCCAGTCTCAATGCCGCGTTTCAGCCGGGGCGCATGCTGACCGTCAGCGGGCGCTTGGTGGTGCGCACCCACTTCGATGGCCGCTATGCCCGCACCAGTGAGTTTGGCGGCATGTTCCAGACCCAGCCCTATGTCTTGGTCGGCAGTGCAGCGCTTACGCGCGGTGATGCCAGTCGCCAGCAATATTTAATTGGCCAGTTGTCGGGCACGGTGACGGGGATCATTACCCAGCCCACCACACGCTACCGCTTTGACCGCCAGCAGGAGCTGGTGGTGCTCATGCGCGTGACCGAAGCCTTTGATCGGCCACCACCCGCCCGTGGCCAGCGCATCGAGCACCAGATTGTGCCGTTGCTCGTGCCCATCACGGTCGCCGAGGCACTGCCCACGCTCGCTACCGGCATGCGCATCCAGACCGAGGTCGAGCTGCATGTCAAACACCGGATTCTGGGCAATCACCACTTTGCGCTCACCGGCGTGCCCGATGAGGCCAAGACGCAGCTGCGCCACCGCGAGCGCTGGACACTCGTCGCCACATGGATGGAGGAACAGGCACTATGCCCACCCGTTTCCGACTCGTCAGCATCGGACTTGTCATAATTATTTTACTCAGCAGTTGTGGAGGTCGCCCGCTTCCGGCGACCTCCCCCAATACCATCACGGGCAAGCCCCAGTGGTGGTGTCCCACGCCCATCGTGGCCGGTGATCCGACCGCGATTGCCGCCATGCCCACGGTCACGCCCTACTATCATCGTGACCAGTTTATGCTGGGCCAAGATATCGTCAGCAACGGCATGCGCGTGACGGTCCATGGCATCACCGACGGCGCAACGGCTCCCGATGCGATTGGCGGCGGGCAGCTGCGCTGGGTCGATCTCGAAGTGACCAGCGCCGTGTCACTGCCGCTTGATCTGGCCGCCCAAGTGGTGATCCGCGAGGTTGAGCAGGATGCGGGGCAAGCGGCCCGTGGCTGGTGGACAACCGACACCGCGACGCTGGCCACGACCGCAATCACGTTGCCGACGCGGCTGGAGGCGGGCATGCCATGGCGCGGCCAGATTCCGATTCGCACGCCGCTGGGCAAGCCCGTGTTTGTGCTGGTGTATCGCACGCCGAGCGATGCCCTGCTGCGTGCGCAGCCGACCGACGGCGTGATTGTGGTGCAAAACCGCCGTGACCCAACCTGTGCAGGGAATATCGCCCGCGTCCCGTTCCCGACCATACCCGCAGGTGGTGGACCAGGCGCGCCCATTAACGGCACGCCCGTCGCCGTGCCACCCGGCACGAATCCGCTCGTGGCTTACGCCGTGAGCAAGCTAGCGTGGCCCTATGTCTGGGGTGGCGAAAGCGAGGCCGAAGGCGGCTTTGACTGTTCGGGTCTGATGTACGCCGCCTATGGCAGCGTCGGGTTGACCGTGCCGCGCACCTCGCAGGCGATGTGGCAGAGCGCGCAGATCCAGCGGATTGACATCAGCGAGCTGCGTCCGGGCGATCTGGTCTTTTTCCACACCGATGGCAGCCGCTTCAGCAGCCCACCAACCCATGTCGGCATGTATATCGGGGATTTCAATGGCAATGGCACACCGGATCTCGTGCATGCTTTGAGTCCCGCATGGGGCATTCGGATTGAGGACAATTGGCTGACCAAGCCGTGGCTGGTTGCGCCATGGCCCGATGGCACGCCGCGCCTGTGGGGTGCTGGCTATTTCGTGAATCCCTATCGCTAGTTCATTAAAAGGAGGATTCGATGCGTTGGTTCATTCTTGTGCTCATACTGCTTATGCATCCATACAGCACGTTCGCCCAAACGACCCCGCTGACCGTGCGGGTGCAGGATATGGCCACCATGCAGCCCATGGCGGGCGTGGTGGTGACCTTTACGCCGATTGGTGGCCAACCAATCACGGCAATCAGCGACGCGCAGGGTGTGACCGTTGTCACACTACCCGCTGATCGCGTGATCGTCACGCTGGCCGCTGCCGATGGCAGCACAATTCCGTGGGAAGCGCCGTATGCAGGCGGCTATCCCATCCAGTCCATTGTGGGATTGACGACCTTGACCGTGCAGATCGACCCGGTGACAGGCATCGCCCATCACGCGCTGGAGCAAGATTGGGCGGGTGGCCCAACCCAAGCCGATGACCCGACCGCAGCCTTAGCACCACCCGCCACCGGAACCGCCATCGCCGCCCAAACTGCCACCGCTGCGGTCGCGCAGCTGCCAACCAGTGAGGCGCTCCTGCCAACATCCATGCCAACGACCCTGCCAGTCGCACCACCCACAAGCGTGCCCAGCGCCGTTCCCACCAGCAGCCAGCCCGTGCTGGCGATCCTGCCGAGTAGTCCCCCCACCCCACCAGCAGCGCGCCCATGGACAACGTGGCTGCCCCTCGTGGCCATTGTGGGGGTTATGCTGTTGGGTCTGTGGTCGTGGCGCGGACGCATGGGGGTGCTGCGATGATGTGGCGGAGCCTGTTCCTGCTTATCCTGCTCGTGTGTTTTTTGACACCAGCAGTGACGACAGCCCAAACCCCAACCGTCAACCCATCCACTGCCGCATGGGCATTTGATACCCCACGCACGCTGGGCCGGGACATCGGCGTGATCCGCGGATTGGCCACCGCGCTCGATGAACAGGGCTATGCCCATACCAGCTACCTGCGGGCCAGCGAATTTATGGCCAATGCCAGTCATAGTG
Source organism: Herpetosiphon giganteus (assembly GCF_016907925.1). Classification (GTDB taxonomy): domain Bacteria; phylum Chloroflexota; class Chloroflexia; order Chloroflexales; family Herpetosiphonaceae; genus Herpetosiphon; species Herpetosiphon giganteus. The sequence continues at coordinate 62,707 of NZ_JAFBCZ010000028.1, forward strand.
CGCTGATTGTGCAGGGCGTGACCCGCGCAGGCGATCGCTATGAACGACGATTGTGGCAGGGCGAACCCAGCGCTGGCCCAACGGCGATCACGGCGCGCCAAGGACGGATTATTGTCGCGGCAACCCTCGATAGCACGGTGCGCCTGTGGGAAAGCCGCGATGGTGGGGCAACGTGGCGTGAGCTGGCCAGTCCGGTGCGCGCCATGTCGGCCCAGCCAGCCATCCTGCCCAATGGCCGCGCCGTGCTGGCACTGCTCACCCGCAGTGGCATGCAGTTTCATCTGACCATCGCCAGCGAAACCAGCGCAGGCAGTGGGTCGTGGCAGGCTGCCAATCCATTGCCTCCTAGCGCCAGTGCGGTGGTGGCGGTATGGCAGCGGGACAACGTGCGGAGCGATCAGGGAGGGTTGCCGCAGCTCGTCATTGCTCAAGGCATGGCCGGTGGGGTACAACTTGCCACAACGCAAGACGGAGCAACGTGGCAACCACAGACCATTGCCAGTGCTACGCCGCATGCGCTGGCCTTGAGTGCAGTAGGGGATCGCATGGTTATGATGCATGAAGAATATGGGGCACGGGTGCTGTGGCTCGCCAGTTCGACGCTCGACGAGGATTGGCAGGTCACGCGGCTCGCCACGCCGTCCTCGGTGATTGTCGAAGCCAATCCGCTGCTGCACGACCCACAAACCAACAGCGTGCTGCTGCTGACAACCTGCCGCTTTCCCGACCGTCCCTTTGGCAGCCATCGGGCGCAGCTCTGCCTCAGTCGGGTCGCGCGGGACAAGCTGCACGTGGCCAGTGCGTGGGAAAGCCAGTGGGCTGAACCGTGGACACCGATTACGATGGCCCAACCCCATACGGCGCAGGCGGGAGCAGTCGTGGTGACGCACGGCATGCAGGCGCATATGGCGTGGGTCGGGCAGTTCATCCCCAGTGACTTTCTGCATATTAACGCAACCCAAGCGGGGTTTGTGACCACGAGTGAGGCCATGGCCACGACGGTGCGGATTCCGACGCTCGCGCGGATGGATGCGCCGTGATGAAGGAGCAAGAAAACACCACTGAAGGATTGATTATCGTACAAATCAATCCTTTAGCGGCATTGCTTTTCTGTGGCATAGGTCAACCTCCTCGAATTCAGCATACAGTACCTAAGAACGAGGGGCCAGAATACAACGAAATCCTTGGTCATATCCACCTTTGGGAAGAAGCCTGTCACGTGCTGCACAGAGAATCTTTGTTCTATTTTGATAATATGCCCCCCCCCGCAGCACCATGGGGTCATCACTATCCGCAAGCACCTGCTGCACATCGCCACCATTCTTCTCATAGGGTGTGGCTGTCCACTCCCACAAATTGCCGACACTATCCAGTGCTCCACACGCTGCTTCTCCTAGCAGTCCTACGCCAATAGATAAAGGACGATTTTCTTCATTCCAATCGTAGACCGCATGCTCCGGTGTGGTTGGATGCTCACCCCATGGTGATGTTTGACGCTGACCTTGGGAATTATACGCCGCAGCGACTTCCCATTCGGCCTCGCTGGCAAGACGTATCTCATAACCCCGTAGCAACAGTATATCAAGCTGCTCCGTCAGCCACTGGCAATACGCCACCGCCTCATACCAACTCACGCCATAGACTGGCTGATTGCGGTATTCCTGCTCGGTTTGACGGTTCCACCAGCGAGGCTCAGTTCGTTTTTCCTCCTTTTTCCATCTTAAACCATACTTTGTCCACCAATCGTCGTTGGTATAGCCACCGGCCTCGATAAATGCCTGATATTGATCGACCGTCACCATAAACCGCCCAACCCAGTACCGCTGAAGATCGACGGTTGTGACATCTGGCTTCTCATCCCAATTGCTAACCTGATAATGCCCCGCAGGGATAAACCGCCAATAGTGCGCACCCTCGCGGCCAAACTGGGGAGAAAGCTGGCGCGTTGCTTGCTGCCATTGCTCCATACTCACCGGATAGCGTGGATCGCCCAAGCCTGCCAAGAGTTCAGCAGCTTTTTGCCGTTCGCGTACCAATAATGGTGCAGGATCCATGAGGCGTCCGTTGTAATGTTCCAGCGCCGCTTGGGCGTGTGCACGGTCTTCAAGCAGGTTAACCAGCCCCGCCCGCAACCGTCGCTGGATACGATCCACCTTGATCTGTTTACCGTGCAACAAGCCCCAGTCGCAATCCGCGCCTAACTCAGCCGCCAAGATGAGATCGCGATACCAGTCATACGAGTGCATCTCTCCCGCTTCATACCCATCGGAATCAACCAAGGTCGTCAGGAGTTGGTCAATTTTCGCACTCCCAAGCCCTACTTTGGTCAGGCAGCCAACCCCTAAGAAGATCGGCTCGCGCCAACGGTCATCGCGGCGGAGGGACATCAGCTGATCAAGCGATTCATAAAAGAGCAAATGACGACCAGCGCTCTGCTCTTGCAATGTCAAATGGGCAAAGGCATAGACCCTGCCATCATCCTCCGGCTGAAGCAAGCCACTGCACTGATCGATATAAGCGATACAGGGCATCCAAAAGCTACCTGGCAATTTTTTTACGCTTTCCAACATAATCTTCATACAATGGAACGAGCCATCCACGAAATAGCGCGATAGAATGCTCTTCTTTGTCGCATCTCTCCTGCATAACAATCATTATGTAGGAGAGGCACTTGGACTCACCATTATGTGGTTTTATGGATCGCCAACACTGGTATTTGGCGCGTTGCGACAGAGATCTTTTCAATTTAAGGCCATTTTTCCACCGTTATGAAGGACACCGGAAAATATTCGTCACTTAGCTTTTGGATGCCAACTACACGCATCACAGTAAACACATTCATATCAGCACACCCGTTCGCTGCACTCATTCGGGGCGAGCTGGGTTTACGCGCTCAGCTATGCCGTCATTCACTATGGGGAGATCAATCAATGCTCGGCCTGTCCATCATCCTTGACACCGAATTGCAGAAACGCGGCTGGCGACGCAGCATGCTCGCCGCAGAATCAGGGGTCAGCGAACCCACCCTGTCACGCATTATGAACGATGTCGCCTACATCCCCGAACTCAAAACTATGGCGGCGCTGTCGAAGGCACTCGAACTTCCCCTGCGGCGCTTGCTCGAAGCATGCGGTTTTGACCTTGATACCACAACGCCGCTCGACGACTCCCAGCGGGTTCACCTGCTCATGACGGCGGTTCCTGAGTTGTATACCTTCCTTGTACCCTTGGCTCAGCTATCGCCCGATGATCGGCAATCCGTGATCACGTTTGCTGAAATGCTCGCTCAAAAACACTTCAAGACCTAAAGCACCCGCTGCGGCCTATTGCCATTTTTGGGCGTATGGGGGACAGGCTCGCCATCACTGTACCGGTCACTCGTTGCCAGCTCGCGCTCATTCCAGCAGTAAATTCCCCAAAAACTCCCACTTCAGCACGCATGTTCAATACACAAAACTGAGGTGATCTGCTTGGGGACGCGCCCATGCCCTGCATGTCCATTCGGCGAAAAACGGCCCCAACATTAAAAACACTAATGGCGTGGCATTCGGTAGCACGAATCTTAGGTTTGTATTCCCATGCGGGTGATTTTCTGCTCTGCATGCCAAAAATGTGCGACAATAGGATCGCTCTACAGGATAAAGAAGAATTCTCGCTCAATCGCCGTGTGAGGAGTTCCCCATGGATGTACATGCACTCATTGCCATCGTCGCCAATGCCATTCTTGCCCACTGCCCCCAGTATGACCGCGTGAGTGTGTCTACAGCGCTCGAATCGGTCTTTTCTGGCCATCCTGCGTTGCTTGGTAACAATACGATCTCCATGCTGTTTGGCCAGAATAATGATTTCACCAATGCCACAATCACCATCGGTGATGTGCATGCAGGTCACACGATCACCGTCCACCTCCCGCAGCCGATTGATCCGACCCTCGCTGCGCTCATTGCCCGTGCCTCGTTACCAGCTACGATCCACCATGGGGATATCACGATCAATGAGAGTGTTGTTTCAGGGGTTGTTGTCCGCGATAACTATGGGCCAATTAATCAGACTATTCACCAGCCCCAGCCGCTTGATCCACTGCCCGCTGCCCTCGCTGCGCTCGCCTCAATTCCACTCGACCATGTGCCGGAACCCCGTATCGATCTTCCTCACGCCTCACGCTTGCCCTTTGAATCCAGTCCCCACTTTGTTGGCCGTGAGGCTGAATTGAAACAATTGGCTGCTGCAATTGGCACGGCGCAGCCAGCGGTGGTCATGCCAGCAGTGGCCACGGGCCTTGGTGGTATTGGTAAAACGAGCCTCGTGACGGAATTTGCCTATCGCTATGGGGTCTATTTTCATGGTGGGGTGTTTTGGTTGAACTGTGCCGATCCTGAGCAGGTGGCGAGTCAGATCGCGGCCTGTGCGCTGGATGTTGGCATCGACCCGACCGGAATGACGCTCGATGAACAGGTGCAGCGGGTGCTCCATGCATGGAAATCGCCCATGCCGCGCTTGTTGATTTTCGATAATTGCGAGGATCGGGCGCTGCTCAAACGGTGGAAGCCCACCATCGGCGGGTGTCGGGTATTGGTGACGGCGCGGTCGGATCAGTGGCCAACCGTGACTCAGGTGCGGCTTGGGGTGCTCTCATCCACAGAAAGCCGAGCACTGTTGCAGGCGCTCTATGCGGACCTCACGGATGCTGAGGCTGATCTGATTGCCACTGATCTAGGGCATTTGCCGCTCGCGTTACATTTGGCAGGAAGCTATCTTAATACCTATCGGCCTGCCATCACGGCGTATCGCGCTGCTCTGAGTATTGCCCATGAATCGCTGCACGGGCATGGGGCGTTTGACTCGCCAACCGAACATGAACAGAATGTTGAAGCGACGTTTATGCTCAGTTTTAACCAGCTTGATCCGACCAAAACCATTGATGCCGTGGCCTTGGGCATGCTTGATGGGGCGGCGTGGTGTGCGCCGAGCATGCCGATTCCGCGTGATCTGGTCTTGGCATTTGTACCCGATGGAACGGCCCAGACCACTGCGATTGATGCGCTGCGTCGCTTGCAGCAATTGGGGTTGTTGGATGGGGCAGATGCCGTGGTGCTGCATCGTTTGCTGGCCCAGGTTGTTCAGGCACGATTGGGATCGACGGATATGCTGGCCATGGTGGAGGAGCGGATTGATGCTGCTGCATCCCGTGCGAATGGGACTGGGTTGCCACAATCAATGCTGCCGCTTGAATCCCATCTACGCCATATAACCATGCATGCCTTGGATTATCATGATGCACGCACAGCCCGCCTTGCCAATAGTCTTGGTTTCTTTGAACGCCTGCGGGGGGCCTATGCGGCGGCGCAGGCATGGCATGAACGGGCGTTGGTCATCAGGGAAAAGATGTTGGGTGTGGAACATCCCGATACGGTACAGAGTGTGAACAATCTGGCGATAGCGTTATTGTCGCAAGGGCGGTATGGCGAGGCACAACCCTTGTTCGAACGAGCATTGGTCATTAGGGAAAAGCTATTCGGTATGGAGCATCGAGATACGGCGATGAGTCTGAACGGTCTGGCGGGGGTCTTGGAGCAGCAAGGGCGGTATACCGAGGCACAACCCTTGTTCGAACGGGCGTTGGCCATCAGGGAAAAGCTATTCGGTATGGAGCATCGAGATACGGCGATGAGTCTGAACAATCTGGCGATGGTCTTGGACTATCAAGGGCGGTATACCGAGGCACAACCCTTGTTCGAACAGGCGTTGACGATCAGGGAAAAGGTATTGGGGGCGGAGCATCCGAATACGGCGACGAGTCTGAATAATCTAGCGTTTGTTTTGGCGCGGCAAGGGCAGTATGGCGAGGCACAGGACTTATATGAACGGGCATTGGCAATTATGAAAGCAGTGTTGGGGGCAGAGCATCCGAATACGGCGACGAGTCTAAACAATCTGGCGATGGTCTTGACGCATCAAGGGCGGTATGGCGAGGCACAGGACTTATATGAACGGGCATTGGCAATTGTGGAGCAGCGCTTGGGTATAGAGCATCCGAATGCAGCGCGGAGTCTGAACAATCTGGCGGGGGTCTTGAAGCTGCAAGGGCGGTATGGCGAGGCACAGGATTTATATGAACGGGCATTGGCCAATATGGAAGCGGTATTAGGTGTGGAGCATCCGGATACCCAGCACACACGTGGGAATCTTGCCGCATTACGAGCAGCCATAAAGGCAGATAACCCGTCGTAGAAGCGATGACTGTCAGCGCCGCTTTTTCTTTCCATGACCAATAGTCCGTAATCTATCCCGACGTTGTGCTGATTGCTCATCGACCCATGTCTGGTGTGTCGCATCCCACCCATAGCGAAACGGAAACTGATCCGTATCCGGGGCCACGAACGACTGGCCTTCGATGCAGCGCTGCCAGCGCGTAGGGTGATCAATGATGATCGACTGGCGTTGGCATAGCAACCGAAGATACTCCCGAAAATCACGGGTAAGTGCTTGGAGTGCGGTATCCACATTTGCTGCCCCAGCAGATGCAATTCGTTCTCCCTTGGCACTTATAAAGTTCAGCGGCTGAAAGCCCTGTCCGCCGATCAGCAGGCGTTGGCGGTGAAACTGTATAACGAAAAGCAGTACACGATCGCGCAGATCTGCCGGATGCTGGAGATTTCAAAGCCGACGCTGTATAAATATTTGGCCGATGCGTCCGCAGCGGGAACCACCAACCCCTGAGGCGCATGCCCCCGACTTTTTTGTGCTCTCCTAAAAACCGAAATTATGATGTATCCAGTCACTAACTTCCGTTGCTCTCAGATGACCAATTTTCTCAAGTAGCTCTTTGGCGATAGAGGCGATACTTTTAGCTTGACTCAAATCATCTTCTGCCATTAACACTTTTGCCATACCAAATAAACCTACAGCTTTATTAACAAGTGATTCTATTTCATCTGCAATATCAATTGCATCCATAAAGCTATTTCTCGCTTTTTGGTATTCCATATTGAGGAAATCAATTTCACCTTTATAAATTAGCGCATTGGACCATAAATCTTTGCGCTTAGATTGTTTTGCTAAATCTATCGCCATATCGAGATGAGTGACTACGTTGTAATCTTTAGCTGAAATCATTGCAGCAGACAAAGCTATCAAAAGCTCACAAGTAAGACTGTACCAATTCTTTTCTTTGGCAAGTTCAAGGCCATTTTTTGCATAATTTATAGCATCGATATAATTTTTCATTGTATTTGATAGATACGATAAGTTTAATAAAGTATGGCATAGTCTTTCATTATTCTGTATATCTCTTGCTAAATTTTCTGATTTCTTAAGCCAAATATACGCTTCATCAAGATTTCCGATCTCCTGATGAGTAGCTCCAATATTCATCATGATTAGGGATTGTCTTTGTCGATTACCAGATTTTCTTGAAAGCTCTAACCCCTCTAAAGCGTAGTTCAATGATTTTTGATATTTTCCTTGGTTAGTAGTAATAGCACCGAGATTGAGTAATAATGAACTTTGTCTTTGAATATTGCCTAGCTCTCTAGCTAAATTTAGAGATTTCAATGAATATATTTCTGACTCTTGATAATTACAAAGCCTAAACGCCACAGCTCCAAGACTTTGTAATATTCCACTAATTATTTCATTATCTTCTGATTCATATGCAAAGCCAATTCCTTCTTTATAATATTTAAAAGCTAATTCATAATTATCAATTTGAAAATACATAGTTCCAGTTATTTGTAAAGCAAATGCTATCCTTTTAGAATCTTTCAGTGATTTAGCTAAATTCAATGCTTCATTTAATAGATTGGCTGCCAATGTGCTGTTACGTCCACTATATGCCTTCATTAAGCCATATTGACATAAAATATCACAAAGAATATCTTTTCTATTAGCTAGATGTGCGCTTTTTATCGATTTCTCGTACCATTCTTCTGCTTCTCTATAATTACTGGTCTGATGAGCAGATCGTCCTAAAAAGAACTCCAGCTTTGCAATTGAACCTTGGTCTTTTACTACATGAGCAGAAAGCATTGCTGCATGGAGATGAGGTTTACCTTCTAAGGTAAGTCCTCTAGCCTCTAGATAGCCAAAATAATCAATTGCTAGATCGATAAGATCACTATTCATTGCAAACTCGGCTGCATAGAATAATGCTGCTAAAACATTTGCGTGTTCTGGATCTATATGTCTAAACTCATGAGATTGAGTCCTTATAAATTCACAAAAATAGGAGACTAATCGCTTTTTACCAGCCGTTCCTTCCATATATTCCGCGCTATAGTCATTAATCGATTGATGCATACTATAGCGACCAGAACCAGAACTTTCTAGCAAACCATATTCATAAAGCGTAACGATTGCTTTAAAAGGAAGCGCTGTTACATACATCCCTGCTGCTTTGGAGAACGAATTGGGCTTTGCAGGAAAGACAGATAGCAATCGAAGCGCTACCTGACTATCATCTGGTAGTGCAGCATCACTCAAAGATATGACCGCATTGAGAGAGATTACTGGTCCAAGGGGTAGTCCTGGGTATGACTGTGGAGAAGATCGTGGGATTTTTAGTCTCATCTTCTCCTTTGCTGAACGAAGCTGCTTTAAGAGAACACCAAGCCGTCTTGGCTCATTAACAGGATGCTTTTCACTAAGCATATGCCCCACGAGAATGATGGATAGCGGTAGACCATCAAGTTCACGTACAAGTTCTTTCACCTCATGAGGGTAGCGTTTCATAGCCTGAGGTGCTAAAGTTGATAAAAGCGTGATTGAGTCATTGGATGACAAATATGGTAACGAAATAGAAGAGAAGCTTTCGGCTTCCTCCGGTAATAGTCTTAATCGTGTAGTAGCTAAAATCCTACATTGCTCCCCTTGCGCCTTCAAAAAAGGGTTCAGGTGATGTATGTCCCATACGTCATCCACCACCAGTAGCATCGCTCGGGGGCCAATACGATCCCTTATCAAGATGCTTCGCAAATCTAGATCGGATGCTTGAACCAAATCCTCGTTGCTGATACCTAGTTCTCGACCCCAAGCCATCAATACAGTCATCAAATTAGGTTTATTTCCCAGCCCAGCCCACAAAACCCCATCAGGAGTCAAACTTAAGATTTCGTGGTGATAGGTAGCCTCAGAAACTAAGGTGGTTTTGCCAATTCCAGGAGGGCCAAAAACGAACACCCGATGGGTATTTCTCACCAAGTTATGCAATGCTTCTTGCTGATCATCCCGTCCCACGAGCCCATAGCGCATCCGAAAAGGAGCCATAAATGGCCCCTTACATTCCAACGGCCTTAGGGTCGATTGATGTCGCTCTTCTCGTTTGACTAATGCATCTGTGATAGCTTCAAGAACAGCCTTCTGTTTGGGGAAGTAGGTTGAAGGAGGAATGTCCAAATCTTTGTAAACTACTTTCGCCTGTTCGCTGTGAACCCACCGTTTCTGTGCTATAAGATAAGAATGCCAGGCAGGGTTGTGTGAATCTGGTTCTTCATCATACGGCCTCAGTTCACGAATAATTTCCTCAAGGATTGTCTGTAGTGCCTCTGCTCGAGCCGTAACATTTTGGAACGGAAGTCCCCTATCGTGGCAACGAGCAGCCACAATCAAAAGCCATGCCAAGTGATCGTTACCAAGCGCACGCCGACCCCACTTACTCAAAGCACCCTCGACAACGGTGGGCGTGATCCATGCAAATGAATCTAAGCCGTCTGAATCGTTGCTCATATATCCTCCCCATAGAATGAACCTAAAAAGGAATTTGGGAGTCTTTTTGGACAAAACCTATAGTTTAAGTCAGTCCTCACGCGTATGCTACCAATATCGGCCATCAGTGGGCCAGCGCGGAGTCTAGATAAATAATACCACGGCACAGCGCTGCCTGATCTTAATACAGGAGGAGTACCCAGAGGTAAATAGCTATGACTAGATGTCCATTCCCAGATCATCTGACGGTGAGTCACAAAGATTTAGCCACAACCATGAGGAGGTATGGTAAGGATTCGCGACAAACGGGCCATACACTCACGCATTCCTCCCGATTATGGATACTGGTGAATCACTAGATTCACTAGGCGATTCGCGCCACGTTTATCGATATTCTGGAAGAGGAAATCGCCGCCTTCATCGGTACGCAGCCCTATGAATGCATGGACAAACGGCGTGATCATCGTTCGCGCACCCTTTGCACGACCGCTGGCGTGATCGACGATTTACCAGTCCCGCGTACCCGTGGCGGATTTCGTACTCAGCTGTTTGACCACTACCAGCGTCGGATGCACGATGTGTATACCTGATGCAGGACATAGTTGTCGGTAGTGTGATCCAAACCGCCGTTAGGACGGGGTGGTCGAGCACCTGACGAGTAACGCCCCAATTCCCCAGCCGTCTCGTGCATGTTTCATACCATTAACGATGCGTTTCATGTCTAGCAGGAGAGCTGGTGCATTAGACCAAAACGTTGAGAATAGGTCAAATGAATAAGGTATCCGCCATCTAGTAAGTGAATATTTGTGAATTGCTTAGTGAACACGCCGTTCGAGAATACGAATTAGAGGTGCTAAACGCAGAGAAACTATGAATGGCTTAGGCCAGCGTGTCATCTAGATGTACTCAACATTGAATAATCAACACCTTAAGATTGGAAATTGAATTATCAGGAGGCGTTATGTGGGTGCAAGCTCGACGTTGGCACAGAATCTGTTTATCATTTATGCTTTTCATATTGGCCTTATCAACTACTCCTAGAGGATTAAAGGCACAATCCAACCAACCTTTACCAGGTGATGGTGCACCAACTGAGGATATCCGCCTGAGCTTTCAGCGTGCATATGAGCGGGTGGGAGGCTCTACTCATATCGTCGAAATGACTAATCGAGTACATACCTGGGGACAGAGCGAGGCTAATGGGGTTCAATATCTTACCCAAAACTTTCAGGAGAAGCCTGAATGGGGGGGGGGCTGGGGATCAATTATTTATAATCCCTTCTTCGGGCGTGCCTTTGTACTCCACGGTGATATTGAGAATGTCTATAGTGCAGCTGGTGGACCAATAAGTGCCTGGATTGGCTATCCTGAAGATGATGAGGGTGTTTTTACGGCAGCAGAGGCCACAGTATACTATGATTTTGATGAAGGTAGTGCTTATCAGCATTTTGAGCGAGGATTTATTGGTTGGCCAAGGGGAGCAAATAATTTTGAACTGCATACGTATTATCCATTTGTTCCTCGACCAGTACCTTCAAATTGCAGCTGGACACCAACAATGCGTGATTGTATATGGGAGCCGCTCCCTAATAATCGCGTACAAGTTGCGATCCTTATTCCTTTCCAACGTGCGCCAGGGTATGAAGATGAAGATATTGAAGGCACAGATCCTGTCCAAATCGACTTTTTTGTTCAACAACCCGATGGCTTTCTTAAAACCTATCAAGCAACTCCCATTAGCTCTAACTTTGCTATTGTAAAAGTTGATCTTGCTCTTAGACAAACGGTAAAATACGCCATTGAAGTCCGTAACCTCGGACACAATACGATGAAACGTGGTACTTATCCTATGGATTTCGGTACTAACCGCCAGAGTCTCGCAACCCTTAACACTCAGTATCAGTTAGGGCAGCCACCAACGAGAAATGGCATGTATTGGAATAAGTGGGATGCAGACATTATACGTGAAGCAGAAAATTATAATCTGCCCCCAGCACTTTTAAAAGCAATGATTGCTCATGAATCCGCCGGGTTAGGCACATCGAATGGCCTTAATCCAGCATTAGCCTACCTCTATGAGCCTTATACTGATTGGACTTCACAAAATCAGTTAAGTAGGCCAGAATTTCAGCCTTGGGTACTGCCGGGAAATCCTCCACAAAATAATGTACGCCCGTGTCAATCGGTAATTGGTCAAGGACCAGATAATCTTCCTGGCTTTAGTGTTCCAGTGGGGACGACAATTTACACGATGTTGACTCAATCTCCATACAAGAGTTGTACTAGTCCCTATCGAGGTCTTGCTTCCTGGGAATCGTGGCTGAATGATCTGCAACATGCTAATATTACAGCCCAATATCGTATTAGTGCTAGTTATGGTTTGGGACAAGTCGTTTATCGTTGGCATTATAATAAATTTCCTGGTCCACCAGAGCAACTATATGATGCCCCCTTTGTTATTAAAACTTCTGCACGGATATTAAGTGATGCTCGCAAGGCAAATGGACAGGAAGGGATACTAACCGCAAATTCAATCGATATTTCAGCGTGGTCTAGCACACTGAATAAATATAATGGTGGTGGTCTACCCGAGTATGTTCCAAATGTTACTCAATGGTACAACGATGGTGGAGTCGCTTCAGTGCAACCGACAGTTGCACTACAATTTATAGATACATTTCAGAACATGAATATGCCAGTCAATACTATAGAGGAGCAAACGGACTCAGATACTAACCTGAGTACAGCATCAAATGAAGCGCAAATGACAGGGCCAACGATTATCCAATCTCTTATTACTGATCTTGACGATGATGGAATACAGCAAATTGTTACCCTGATACATACACCAGATGCTTTTGGTCGAGGATCCGTTATTGTATCTGTTCATGAGTCTATAGATGCCACGAGTCCGGTGATGTGGACCACTACTCTAACCGATAATGTTCTTGGTGTTGGACAAATACGGATTGTTCAGATTAGCGGACAACAGCGACCATTTCTTGTATTAGATGCACCAGTCGGCCTTAACTCTGTGCTTACCCGCATTTTTCAAGTTCAAGGCACAAAGCTTGAGGATCTCAGTACCAACATTGGTATTGGAGGTTTTACTAGTAATCGAGGCTTAACAGCTGTTCTTGAAGATGGTATTGTTATCGCAATAACGCGTGCTTCATTTCCCTTAAGAACTACAAACGAAATCTATCAATACGATGGTCAAGGATTTCAACTCATTGATGTAATAACTACTATAGAAGAAACATCTACTGGAGCTGACACTGTTCCTCCAAGGACGATTATACAACTTATGGGGCAGCAAGGTCATGCAGGATGGTATCGAAGCTCAGTAACTGTTTCGTTACGTGGTATAGATGCCCAATCATCGATTCGCGAAACCCAATATCGTATTAATGGTGGTAGTTGGCAGATATATACAACTCCGTTTGTAATTGATACTAATGGTCTTAGCAATTTGGAAGTATATTCAGTCGATTCGAGTGGGAATCAAGAATCTACAAAAACACGAGAAATTCGTATTGATATGGTGATGCCAGCTACAACAACGACGATTAGTGGAACATTGGGGGAAAATGGATGGTATATTACCCCTGTTAGTGTAGGTATTACAGGTATTGATGTACATTCTGGGCTAGACCAGGTTCGATATCGATTAAATGGGTCTGATTGGAAGACTTTTACACTTCCATTTGTGATCAATCTTGAAGGAATAACTACCCTTGACGTTTCTGCGGTAGATATTGCTGGGAATGAGGAAGTTATCCAGCAGTACACAGTCAAAATTGATACTCGACGACCAGTCGTTGATGCTTGGACTGATCAGTCGAAGTATACGCGTATTGATCCCTTTATCGTTCGTTATATAGCCGAGGATCCTACACCAGGCTCTGGTATTGATCGCGTTACTGCAGAGACGAATGGCATAATAGTAAATAGTGGAGCTGTAATTGACCTATTCTGGTGGAATCTTGGAGAGTATACTCTAAATGTAACAGCCACTGATATTGCTGGATGGGAAGCAAGTGATACTGCCCCATACGAACTTATTGCAACGCTTCAGAGTTTGCGTGCAACCGTCTTACGTCTCAGTACAATGGGTGAGATTACAAATCAAGGAATCACAAACTCACTTATTGTAAAGATAGATGGAGCAATTGATGCTCATGATCGAGGTAATAATCAGGCTGCGATAAATAAATTAAATGCTCTCATTAATGAAGTCTCAGCAATACAAGGGAAGAAACATCTAAGTATGCGTGCAGGCGGGATTTTAATTATGGATGCTCACTATATCCAATCTCACCTACCATAATTAGATGGTAAGTCAAGAAACACGAAATTTTAGTGGTAGGATTAATAATCATTGAAATTAAAGCCATGGTACCATTCGTAAGCCATGGCTTATTCGTTCTATTCGTCGCTCAGATCACAGACCGAATAGTCCTAGCTGAGTATGAACACAGTAAGCGGCTTTTCTATCCAAAAAAGTGGATGCATAGGAGTTTGGTTTGATGGCCCGACGACAAGGGTATTACAAAATTTTCCACGGCCTGATGTTCCAACCAGCATTGGGTCGTTTTCTTATTCCATTATCTTGAACAATAGTGGAATAAGAGCAATGGGGCATAGTCTATCGAAAAATTGCCTGCAATTCGTTACAATTCCATTCATGGCACACGCTTAAATCCGCACTATCGCTATGCCTGTTTTGCAACGGCTGATGATGGGCGCAGCGCTGCGGGAAATGCTGATGAATCGATTGAAATGGCGTTCGAAAATCTGCACTGGGAACATTTGGACATGACGCTCGATTAAAGTCTTTTTTTGGGTGTAGAGTACTGATAGTGTCGTTTGTATCAGAACTCATCATAGCCAAGCACGTTGCTCAGGCAGGCGAAAACCGTACCATTCCTATGGAAAATCGAGCGTATGACGGAGCTGCATCGACCAACGTCATGCTAAAATAGCGCTATATCCAGTAGACGACCAACGGAGGACTCCCATGATCCAAAGTTCAAAAAAATCACCGCAGCGCCTGCGGGTCTTGGATCAGAAGGCCGCTCGCCGTGCAGCCGCACCCGCCCCTCGTCCCTTGAAACCTGCACCCAGCACGGGACAGTCGCTGGCCGCCTTTCGTGGCCGCTGGGCGGGCGATGATCAGCATGAGCGACTGGCAGAAGTGTCCCAACTGCGTGGACTGGCGGGTCTCGATTAATGGTTCTACTGGATACCAACCATTGCAGCCTGATTCTCCAAGGCAATCCCGTGATGCTGGAGCACTTGGCTGCCATTGACCAAACGCCCGTGATGACCTGTGTGATTGTCCAAGGTGAATTAATGCTGATGGCCGAACGGTCAGCACGGCGTGCCGAAAACCGCCGCACCGTCGATGCCTTCTTGCGTGAAATCACGATCTTTTCGATTGACCAGATCACGGCCCATACCTATGGCAGCCTCAAGGCCGCCGTCTTGCAGCACGTTGGCCCGAAGGAAAAAGCCAAACAACGGCATACCGCGCTCCACCAACTGGGCTTCTCGGAAAATGACCTGTGGATTGCCGCGATTGCGTTGCAATACCAGCTCACGCTGGTCTCGATGGATAGCGATTTTCAGCGGATACAGGCAGTGGTTTCTCTCCCCACCGTGCGCTGGGATCAGCGTTAAGCGCGGCAATGACCGCTTCTTGCGATTTCGCTGATGAACAACGTTTTCGCGTTTCATCACAACCCCACGATGCTGGCTACCGAACGCTCCACCATGAAAAAGCATTCATGCTAGGGCTGTTTTTCGCCATATGGCCATGCATGCTGAAACCGATCCCCTGATGACAAATGTATGGTAGAGTACCCAGAGGATGGTTTGTGTAGGACAGGATAGACCGCAATGGCCGCTCGCGATCTCTTTCACGCGCTTGTCCGCTCCGCCTTGGAAACCCATGGCTGGACGATTACCCACGATCCCTACGTCTTGACCGTTGGTGGGGTCGATTTTGCGATTGATTTGGGTGCCGAACATCTGGTGGCCGCCAAGCGGAATGGGGTGCAGATCGCCGTCGAAATTAAAAGCTTTCTGGGGCCATCCTTGGTTACTGATTTTCATGCGGCCTTAGGGCAATTCTTGAATTATCAGTTGGCCTTGGAACAGACCGATCCAACCCGCCAGTTGTATTTGGCCGTGCCGCTCGATGCGTACCTGACCTTTTTTCAACTGCCCTTTGCCCAAACTGCGCGTGACCGTTATGGGGTACGATTGTTGATTTATGACCCTGTGCAACCAGAGGTGCTGACATGGAATCCACATCCTCCTATCGGATGATTCTCCAAGCGGTGTTAACCGACTATCATACGCGAACCAAGGATGCCGACTCCACGCTGGAGCGGCAACTGATTCTTGATCCCGTCCATGATCATTACATGCTGATGGCGGTTGGCTGGCAGGGGCCACGCCGGATTGCCCATTGTCTGATTCACTGCGATCTTAAGGATGGCCAAGTCTGGATTCAGACCGATAGTACTGAGCCAGGTATTGCCGAGCAGTTGGTGGAGCAGGGCATCCCGAAACACGCCATTGTCCTTGCCTTTCTTGCGCCCTATAAACGACCCTATAGTGGCTTTGGGGTAGAACACGCGGCCTAAGTGCGGAACCGCTGCGCCCTGCGATTGAGCTAATTTTGGGTGATAGGGTACTGATTTTGTAGCCAAATCAGCCCCTATGGTTAAGAGGATTTAATCTCCATTTCATTGTACTTTTGTTTGTCATGGAGAAGTGTCGGGCGGATCATTGCTCCTCATGGGTAATAATTAAGAGGCCACGATGCACAATTTCGTTCACTGCATCCGCAAGATTCATCCCCAGCATTTTTAATACCGGAACCGATGGAAGCTTCCAATCAGCAGGGTTAAATACCCACTGGCCCTGCAAAATATGGCCAGTCGATACGATAAACAGCGATCCTTCATTCTGTACTGGGGAGATAAGCTTCCCAATGGGGGCAATCTGAAGCTTATTGTGACGCACATAGGGATGGGTTTGCCAAATCGCTGCTTCCGTTAACGCCTTGGCAGCATGCGGATCAATGTGGATGGCTATCTGGTCAGTTGACCATTCAAAGATTCCCTGTAGATCATCGGTCAGTGCAAGGTACTGGTCATGCCATGGTGCCGTATTAAACGTCCATCCTCCATAGCGGCGCAATACGGTTTCGACTGCTGGGAAAATGGGATACTGATGCGCCGCCAATGCGCTGAGCCACGGCGTTGGATCGGGACGGATCGCCGGATTCCACGGTGAATCGGCCATGAGTTGTTCAAGGATAGAAGCCAGCATCACCCACGCTCCTCAGTACGATGATAATAGCAGACTGCTCGGTCAACAAGCCGATTGAGGCCATCACTGAGACTTGTTCCAACAATACTCATCATGGGTTGCCGATTGCGGTGGGTCGGAATGCCATAAAATTTCCCAAGGAGGACCCAGCCATCATCGGTTAAAAAGATCGTTGCATCGTTATCATAGGAACCAATGGGACAAATCTGCCGTTGGTGCCGCTTAATAAACGGATGCTCACGCCAATCCGGTGCCGTCTCACTATCGCAATGCTGCGCATTGGCGGGAATAAAATCCTCAAAGAGCCGATTGCGATCAAACATATACGGAATGGCCTGGTGATAATAGATCGAATTTGCTCCAGCGGTTCGCACAACCGACAGGGTTGAAAGGCCCCCAAAGCGGGATAGAAATGCTGCTGCACGTGGAAATAGGGGATAGTTCGCGTGTTGAATCGCCGCGAGATGCACCGAAGGATCGATCTGGCGATCGGGAGTCCAGCCAAAAAGCTGATAACATGTTGCTGCGATCGCTGATAGATCGAGACTCAAGGGTTGACCATGCATGAATTGCCCCCAATGATTGAGCAGACCCAGCCATGACCGACCTTCTCGGTCATGGCTGGTATTAAGCAGGCGCGGTGTCCACAAGGGCATACGAGTGGCAAATGGCGCTTCGAGCAGGATATCACGGGGCAAGCGCAAGCGGTGGTCCACATCCGCTTTTTGCGGAAGGATTGTAGTCCCTGTCCGGTTCGCACGCACTGCACGCGCGGCAAACACGAACCACGCTCCGTGACCATCCGCACTCAAATCTATCATGAAGCGCTTCAGCAGGCACGCCAGTAGCAACGAACCCCAACATTTCATCGCGAATACGCGCTGCGCTCCGGCATCGAGAGCAGTATTTCCCAGGGGATTCGCCACGTAGGCCTGCGGCGAACGCGCTTTATTGGGCTGGCGAAAACCCATCTTCAGCATGTCTTGAGTGCGGTGGCATTAAATGTCATTCGCATCGGCGCGTGTCTCGATCAGTCGCGCCAAACACCGCCGCGTCGGAGCGCCCTGTCGCGGCTCGTGGCATCGGGTTGAGGGTTCGCCAGCAGAGTCAATCTTGGGTTTAACCCTATTTGAGTGGTCTTGTGTTTAACCCCACACTGATACCATCTATCAATGTTTGCGAGTTATTTCTACCAGCGTTACTAAGAACTGCGGAAAGTCCATTGCATCCACGATGGGTCTGGACTAACTTTCAATACATTATGTAATTGTTCAAGCAAATCGCTTATTAGGAGGTCAAAATCACTAGGATTTAGGCTGAAAAGGAGATCAAGTTCATCACCATTGCGATAACAATCCAGCAAGAAAGGTGAGATTAGAGGATGATCGTTGATAATTTTAATAAGTTTTGGAAGCGCTAACGTCCAGATTCCCATCTCTGGTCGAAGGGTTTGATGCTTGATTGCGGTCAAAACACCAATTCCAAGATACGCCAATAGCTCAGCATCCATATTTTTAGGAATAATCAACTCCATCATTTTCTCCTAGAAGATAATGTCATCCAAATACTACGTGACACGGTAAACCATTGTCTTGGTAACACATACCGATCGTTCACCATGGTAGCATTATCCAAGGATTTGTCACTTTTATCATCACCATTGATGTGTATTTATGGCACTGCAATGAGATGAAACAGCTCTACTAACGGGATTGCGTGTTATATATTACTCACCTATGGCTTAGTGTGCTACGTGACGAATACATTACGGTAGAAACTCAGCAACGACATAGTATGCCTATGTCTGTCGTTTGGATGGCACACACCAAGCGAACATGTGTTGGTCTAGGCAGCCACGCAACGGTTTG
>NZ_JAFBCZ010000029.1 GCF_016907925.1 Herpetosiphon giganteus
AGAATTCCTCGGATCACTGGCTGCTGACACGTCCAGTATACGCGGATTCTCTGCCGTTTGTACATCGCATCGATTAACTACCTACCCTTGTAAGCCAGCCCCCTCTCCCACTGAACGCGGGCGAGGGGGAGCACCCGTTAGGGTAGGTTTTGATCGATTGGTCGGCGGTGGAGCATGCCCTCACCTCCCAGCCCCCTCTCCCACTTGAACGCGGGAGAGGGGAGCACTAACTCCGTGGTTCCCCCTCGCCTGTTCGACGGACGAGGAGGCTGGGGGGTGAGGGGATCAGTCCATGGTTAACGCAATGAACCAGTACATATAGCCTTCATCATTCATCATTCATAATTCATCCTTTACATATAGCCTTCATCCTTCATAATTCATCCTTTGCAAAGAGGTTCTATGTCAATTGCTCGTGATCATGCCGAATGGCTTTCGTTGGTTGAGGTATCGGGGCCGTTTCTCTCGATGCCGGTTTTGTTGCGCACCTTTCCGCATGGCCTCGATGCCGATGATAGTGGCCTGCGCCAAACTCTGCGCTTGGCCTACGAGGAATGGCGCGATAATCAGCAGGGCTTAGCACCCGACCCAGCCTTGCATACCGCATGGTGGCGCTATGTGGTTCAGGCGGTGCTTGGCATCGAACGCGATTTTTTGCATGTCGATCAGGCAATTACGCCAAATTTGCAAACCACCGTCGCCGAATATGGCGAGACGCTGCGCCCAACCTGGGTGCTGCACGATCAGCAGCGCGATGCTCAGCCGCGCTTATTGGGCATGGTTGTGCCCGCCAATCAGGCGCTAGAAAAAGCGTTTATCGGCAGTCGCTGGAAGGCCTCGCCCGTGATGCGCATGCTCGATTTGCTGCGCGCAACCAATGTGCCGCTCGGCTTGTTGACCAATGGCGAGCATTGGATGTTGGTCGTTGCTCCCAAAGGCGCAACCAGCAGTTTTATTAGTTGGTATGCAGAGCTGTGGCTCGATGAGCCATTAACCCTGCGCGCATTTCGCTCGTTGCTAGGCGTGCGGCGCTTTTTTGGGGTGGTCGAGGCCGAAACCTTGCCCGAACTCCTGCGCGCAAGTGCCGATAATCAGCAGGAAGTGACCGATCAGCTGGGGGCGCAGGTGCGTGCCGCTGTCTCGGTGTTGGTGCAAACCCTCGATCAAATTGACCTCGATCAGCAACGCCGCTTGTTGCAGGGCATTAGCGAGGCCAAAATTTACGAAGCAGCCTTAACCGTGATGATGCGCTTGGTCTTTTTGCTTTCGGCAGAGGAGCGTGGCTTGTTGTTGCTCGGCGATCAGCTTTACGATCAAGCGTATGCGGTTTCAACCTTGCGCGCCCAGTTACGCCAGCACGCCGACCAAGCAGGCGAGGAGGTGCTGGCCCGTCGTAGCGATGCTTGGTGCCGCTTGTTGGCAACCTTCCGCATGATTTATGCTGGGGTCTATCACGATTTGCTGCGCTTGCCTGCCTATGGTGGCACGCTGTTCGACCCCGATCGCTTTGCTTTTTTGGAGGGTCGCAGCGCTGGTAGTTCGTGGCAAACCAGCCCAGCTCAGCCCTTGCCAGTCGATAATCGCACGGTATTGCACTTGCTCGATGCGTTGCAGATGCTGCAAGTGCCTGTGCCTGGCGGTGGTTCCGAGCCGCGCCGCTTGTCGTTTCGGGCTTTGGATATTGAGCAAATTGGCCATGTCTATGAGGGCTTGTTGGACCATACAGCCAGCCGCGCCAGCGAGCCAATGCTGGGCTTGAAAGGTGCCAAAGGGCTGGAGCCAGAAGTTGCGCTCAGTCAGTTGGAGGCTTTGCGCCAACCAAATGGCCTCGATTGGGCCGCGCTCAGCGAGCTAACCGGACGCGCTACGAAAGCCATGCAACGCGAGTTTGCCCAGCAACCAGATTTAATGCAAAATGCCAAATTGTATTCTGCTACCCAGAACAACGAGGCGCTGTTGCAGCGGGTGTTGCCATGGCAGGGGTTGTTGCGCGAGGATAGTTTTGGCAATCCGGTCGTGATTCCCGCTGGCAGTTTGTTTGTAACCAGCGGCAGCGATCGCCGCGCCACCGGAACTCACTACACGCCGCGCAGCCTGACCGAGCCAATGGTGCAGCATGCCTTGGAACCCTTGGTTTTTGCTGGCGTGGTCGAGGGCTTGCCGCCAGAACAATGGCAGCTCCACAGCGCCGAGACCATTTTGAGCCTCAAGGTCTGCGACATGGCCATGGGTTCGGGGGCGTTTTTGGTGCAGGCCTGCCGCTATTTGGCCGAACGGGTGGTTGAAGCGTGGGAACAAGCAGAACAACGCCAGCCCAAATTGATATTAACCGCTCCAAGCGCCGACCCCAGCAGCGGGGCCTTGCAGGAGCAGCCCTTGCCCAGCGATGTTGATGAGCGGCTGGCGCTGGCCCGCCGCTTGGTGGCCGACCGCTGTTTGTATGGCGTAGACCGCAATCCGCTGGCGGTCGAGATGGCGAAATTGTCATTGTGGCTGGTGACGCTGCAAAAAGACCGCCCATTTACCTTTCTCGACCACGCGCTGCGCTGCGGCGATTCGTTGCTCGGGGTCGATCTTGCGCAGCTTGGGGTTTGGTCGCTGGCTGGCGCGGGCAATATTCCATTGTTTATTGGCAGGCTGGATCAGGCGCGACGTAAAGCCAGCGCTGCTCGCCAAAAGCTGCAACACTTGCCAGAGCTTGATATTCGCGATTTGCAGCACAAAACGGCGCTGTTGGCCGAGGCCGATGCAGCCATGCAGCGTTTGAAGCTGGCGGCAGATGTTTTGGCGGCTACGGCCTTGGTTCCGCCGCAGTTGCGCGCTGGGCTGAGCATCGAATGGTTGCAGCGCCTTGATGCCAACTTTGAGCGCGCCGATGACCAGCCGTTGCGCGAATTGCACGCCGAGGCCAGCAGCTACCTTGGCCCAAACAAACCCTTGCACTGGCCGCTGGAGTTTCCCGAGGTGTTCGATAGCGAGCAGCAAGCCCACCCCAGCCTTGAGACGCTGTTGGATAAAGTGAAGCACGATCAGCCAATTGCGCCGATTCGGCCAACCGGCTTTGATGCGATTATTGGCAACCCGCCGTTTATGGGCGGCCAGAAGATTACAGGCGCACTTGGTACGCCCTATAGAAATTATTTAATAGAGGTCATTGCTGAGGGCAAAAAAGGACTTGTTGATTTATGTGCCTACTTCTTTTTACGCGCCGCGCCACTGCTGGCGATCAATGGCATGCTTGGCTTGATTGCCACCAACACAATTGCCCAAGGCGATACCCGCGAAGTTGGCTTGGATCAACTGCTGAGCCAAACAATGAGCATCGTGCGGGCGATTCCTAGCCAGCCATGGCCAGGCACAGCAGCCTTAGAAGTAGCACACCTCTGGTTGCATCGCGGTCTCTGGCAAGGCTCGTATTATTTAGATGATCGGTTGGTAAGTGGCATCAATGCCTACTTAGCTGAACCAAGCGCCGTCAGTGGCAAGCCCAATCGCTTAGCGGCCAATGCTGCTAAATCCTTTATTGGATCGTATGTATTAGGCATGGGCTTTGTGCTTGAACCAAGCGAAGCCCATGCCATGATTGAGCGTGATTCGCGTAATCGTGAGGTGCTGTTTCCCTACCTCAATGGCGAAGATTTGAATACCAACCCTGATCAGTCACCTAGCCGCTGGGTGATTAACTTTCACGATTGGCCGCTTGAAAAGGCCCAAACCTATCCTGATCCATATAATATTGTATTGGAAAAGGTAAAATCACAACGTCTTGCTCAAAATGATCAATATGGTAGAAATAACTGGTGGAAATTTATGCGAACAAGGCCTGAACTCTACCAAACCATTGCAGGGATGGGGCGGGTTTTAGTTTTATCTCGTGTAAGCCAGCATTTTTGTCCTTGTTATGTGAAAAATAATCAAATTTATAATGAGAGACTAACAGTTTTTGCTATTAACCCTGAACTTTATTGTTTTGTACAATCATCTTTACATGAAAAATGGATGTTATTATATGGTTCTACTTTAGAAACGAGACCTATGTATACTCCATCCGATTGCTTCGAAACCTTCCCCTTTCCCGAAGCAATTGACGGGCTAGAGGCGATTGGCGAGCAGTATCACCAGTTGCGCCAACAGATTATGCTGGCCCACAACGAAGGCCTGACCAAAACCTACAATCGTTTTCACAACCCCGCTGAGAGCAGCGAATCGATTGTGGCCTTGCGGCAAGCGCATGTGGCCATGGACGAAGCGGTGCGCAACGCCTACGGCTGGGATGATTTGGCCTTAGAGCACGATTTTCATCAAACCAAACAAGGCTTGCGCTACACCATCAGCGAGGCAGCGCGGCGCAACGTGCTTGATCGCTTGTTGGCGCTCAATCATCAACGCTATGCAGCAGAAGTTGCCGCAGGCTTGCACGACAAAACGCCGAAAAAAGCCAAATCCAGCAAAAAGGCCAAGGCCGCCGCAGCCAATGACCAGCAACAGGGCATGGAATTTTAGCACGGGAGCAACAACGATGGCAGGCTATCTGATCTATCATCCCAAGCGCCAAATAATGGAGCATGCAGGCAAACTGATTCATCATGATTCGCTGGAGGGCAACCAAGACCCGTATATTTGGCAGGCGCAATTTCTGCACAGCTACTGCCATATTACCCAAATGCGTCCGCAGGTGGGTGACATCAATTTTTGGGTGGCTGGCGATACCTTTCCGCACTTCCAGCAGCTCTTTTGCGATTTAGTGTTTGTGGTTGCCAGCAAGCACTACTGGCCTGAGGCCAACCAGATCGCGCCCGATGAGCCGCTTGTCGATTCAGCGGCGGCCTATGCTGACCATTATCAATGGGCGCAATGGCAACATCAATTCAAACGCCGGCGGCGCTTCACGCTCAAAGCTGATCCTGCGCGCAGCTTTCAAGGCCTGAACCACGATTGGTCGCTGATTGATATTGTGCCTGGGTTGGCCGAAGCAGGGCTTGATCTTGAGCGATTGCGCAGCAAACTGCGGGCTGGCTTCAACTCGCAACCAATGGCGCTCAGCGCTGAACAGGCCACGGCGCTCTATCAATGGCTCGACGAACAAGCGGCGCAACGCTGGTCTGGTGCAGAACTAGCTGCGATTCGCAACCCAGCGCCTGCCAGCGACCCAAGCAAAGCCCGCTGTTGATCGCACGAACGAGGAATAAGCGATGGTCTACCCAACCCTTGATTACGCAACGATCACCACAATCCAGCCGTATTCGCTCTATCCATTGACCATGCTTGATCTGCTGACCGATGATCTTTTAGCGCTAGCCGAGCGCCTGCGGGCAGATGGCTATCATTGCGTTGTGCTAGATGGAACCGAGCTGAATAGCAAACTCGAATGCCATTTGGCCTTTGCCTACGGCTACGATTTTGAAGGTCACAACGACTATCATGGCATCCGCAACCCATCATGGGACGCGTTTATTAGTGAAATGCGCTGTGCGGGGAGTGTGATTGAGCATAACCAACTGCGCCAGCGATACCGTGGTTTTGTGTTGGTCTACTTACACCCTGAACGCTTTTTCAAGGCCGATGTGGTGAACTTTGCCATGCTGCTTGATATTCTAATTGGAACCGTTGCCGAACACTATCGCGCCAAAGGCATTCCCTTTAATGTAGTTCTTTCGCCGATCAATAAACGCATGTATCAATTTCTTAACACCCTTAAGATTAGCGACCGAACATCAGCAGCATTTAATCCCTTTCTAGAAGTATTTTTTGATCCAGCGACGTTTGATCCCTTTTCAGACGAAGATTTTTAAGCTTCAACGTGGAGCGGTGAGGGATTGCAATCCCCTATATGACTGATAAACGGTATGTGCCAAGGAGCAGGCCCAATGCGATTTAGTGTGCAACAACTTCTCAATGATCGTCCGCCACCGGTAACTGTTTCGCTGGCTGATACCATGGATACCGCCATCGATTTGATGCGGGAATATGATTATAGCCAACTGCCAGTGGTCGATGCGCAAGGCAAACCGATTGGATTAGTTTTTAGCGATGGGATTGTCCAAGTAGTCCATCATTTTCAAGTTAAGCCCCAGACTCTGCGGATTTCCGATGTTATGCAAAAACCTATGATTACGCGTGATGATCAAGAGCTATTTGATTTGCTAGATACGGTGCAAGCCAAAGGTTCTGTATTGATTGTCGACAACCAAGGTTTGTTAACGGGAATCGTGACGAGCTATGACACAACTGAGTATTTTCGTCGTCAAACCCAAGATCTAATGTATGTTCAAGATATTGAATTTCGGTTGCGCGATTTTATTCTTTCATTCTTGTTGCAGTCGAATCCAGAGCTTGAAGGAGGATCGGATACCCCGACAGTCGTGATTCCACGCGGCCAAGCACAGCGAGCTGATTTTATCAAAGCTGTTAAGGCGCTGATGGCAGACTCACAAGCTCCAACAATTAGTGATCGGCGCATTCTGAATGTCTTCGAAACCCACTTCGAGCAAACGTCTGATCCTCAGCCAATCGATCAATTAACGCTTGCGGAGATTATCCAACTCTTTCTCTCAAGGGACTATTGGCGTTATTATGGCCATGTATTTAGCGTAAAGCCAGAAGATATTCGCACGATCTTCGAAATTATTCGGAAAACCCGCAACGATTTAGCTCATCTGCGTGAAATTACAAACTATCAGCGCGAGCGATTGCGTTTTTGCAAAGATTGGCTGGCCCGTCATCAACCGCCACAGCTCGATACCTCCGCAATTGCTGTAATTGATGATGTAGCACCAATACAAGCGACCGATACAACGGAACCAGTTATTATCGAGTCAGTCCAGACACCTAGCGAATTTGAAGATCCTCCGTTGCCCAATGCTAGCCGCTACGATCGTCTTGCCCACTGGCTACGTAGCCAAAACCGAACAATCAGCCAAATTCAACTGAGTTTTGCGCAAATTGAAGATATTCTTGCGTTTCCGCTCCCTCCATCAGCACGAACCCATCGCGCATGGTGGGCTAACGATACCTATGGCCATGCACATTCAAAGAGTTGGTTAGCCGCCGATTGGAAAGTCAGTTCTATTAATATGGATCAAGAGAAGGTGAGCTTTAGCCAGATTCATGAGCGCCAGCAAGCCTATATTGATTTCTTCAGCCGGTTTGTGGCAGAACTGAGATCACGAGACAAGCGCTTTTTGCCAATGTCACCCGATGGCACCTCGTGGATTACAGTGGCACGGATAAAAGCACAACAGCGGTCAATTGCCGCCTTGAATGCCCAATTTACGCGCACCGGCTTCTTTCGGCTTGAATTGTATATTGATACCGGAAACGAAGCCCTGAATACCGCGATCTATGAAGCCTTGTGGCAGCTCTATTTGCCAAAGATGGCCAAATTGACAAGTCGGATTGGGACTGCCCCTGAGTGGGACACCATGCCACGCCGTCGCGCTTCACGGGTGACTGTTTCCCATCAGGGGGCAATTACCGCTAGCAAAGAGGAGCTTGCCGCCATCCGCCAGTGGGGAGTCGAGACGATGGTGATGTTTCATCAACTGTTTGCTGACGCAGGCCAACTCCTCGAACAGCACTATACCACTGGTGCTGCGCCGGAGCTAGCCGCCTTGTTTGCATAATGTCGTAACGCGGTCAATCCCTCAGCCATTCAATCGGTTGGGGGGCCTCACTCGCGTTCTAATTTGTTCAGCGCTTCGACCAAGCGAAAAACTGTGGTCGATGGGTTATCTTTTTCAGGGTTGACTGGCTGATACAGCTGAAGCAAGCGCTTGGCATGCTGAATGGCTTTGGTTTGGCGTGATTCAAGCAGTGCGTACATATCTGGCCTTGATTTGCGATAGTCGAAGCCAAGTGCTTCGCTCAGCAACCTAGGATATTCAGCCCGTTCAATCGCGGTTTGATAAAAATGAAAATGCAGCAGATACCAGAGTTCAAAGCATTCATTTGAATACGCTACCTTGATGCCATGCTGTTCTGCCTGTTGAAGCGCCGTATTAAACTGACCAGGCGGCACCGAATCGCGATCAAAGACACACCAAACCTGATCATACGTATGCGCTTGTTGTTCCTCACGGGCTTTTTTGACTAGATTTAATGGGCTATCACCTTCGCCAAGGACATGGATTTTTTTCGAGACGCGAAAACTACGAAAATAATTTGGTTCGGTCTTCTCACCTTCACAAACAATCAAAACAACTGCTTCTTCATCACGCTGATTGATGGGCCGGCGCAAATAGTCAATTCTACGACGCGCATGCTTATTCATCAGGAGCACCCATGATCCCCGCAATATCGCCTAAGAAGGGAATTGCCCCATAGCGACCCTCGATATAATTTTTCTCCAATGAGCCAGTATTGCCAACTTTATACTCAACCAGCGAATACAGTTTGGTTGCGCCATGGCGGGTTTTCTCGGTAAACCAAATCTGATCGCGCCGAAACAAATCGTGACTGAGCAAATTGGTATCATGCGTTGTAAAAATCAATTGCGCGTGATGCGGATTACTCGCTGCCGTATTAAACAGCTTGATAATCTCCCATGTAATTAAAGGATGAATCCGCGCATCTAGCTCATCAATCACCAAAATATAGCCATGTTTTAAGGCTTGAACAATCGGGAAGGCAAGCGCTAATAATTTTTTTGTACCATCAGATTCATGGGTTTCAATATCAAAATCTTCTACACCGACGAGGTTTCCATTCGCATCAAATTGCTCATGCAAGGTTTTGAGTTTTGAATAGGTAGTACGACTATGCCGCACAATAATTGTGCTGCCAGTCGGAGGTTTAGTTTGGGAGACGGGATAGTCATCGGGATTCAGATCCTCCACGATTCGCTCAACCTGAATATCAGCAATGCCCACATCAAGCGCTTTGACGAAATGAATAATGGCGGCTTGATCATCAGATTGTTCAAATTGCCCAAGGACATTTGTCCGACCCTGACGGTCATTAATGCTTAAATCGATTTGGAGTTGGGTAAACCACTTTAAAATTGTTTTGGCAATCTCACCATTAAACTGGGCAATGACTGAAAGAAATAAGGCATTATTGCGGGTAAATTGGCGCAGTTGATGAAATTCCTTAAACGGCTCAGCAAGCTCAATTTGCTCCCCTTCGCGCTCAAAAACCAGCGTTTCAGCGTCATTTTGGCTATGATAGAGCCATTCGCTGACCACTGCCTGAGGTGTAACCTCAAAGCCATAGCGATATTGGGTTGGCTCAATGATGAACGAGAGTTCAAAAAACGAGGGCTGATCGATTGTTGCGGTGCTCAACCGAAAACGCTCGACCTTAATTGGATCATCAATTTGCATACTGCGGGCAGAATTGATCACAAAATCGCGAATAAAGCGTAGCGCGCTGATAAAATTACTCTTGCCACTTGCATTGGCACCATAAATCGCTGCACTGGTAAGCAATGATAGCTTGGCAGCCTCAAAAACTGTCTGTTGATCAAGCGTTTTATTGCGCGAAGTAATGTTCGTGGCAGCCATCGAGAAGGTTACCACCTCATTAAATGATCGATAATTGCCAATACTCATTCCAATGAGCATATCGTACTACTTTCTGCCTAGAACATTTAATTGTTTGTATTTTTTATCCATAGATTAGTGTATTTGTTGGCTTTGCGCTTGTCAAATAGGCTGTTAATCAATGCTTGAGTTACCATTAAAGCTATGGTATAACAAACGATACCATTCATATCGTGCAGGATAATAAGGATCGTTCATGCCACACACTCCCAAAGCATGCATTACCAATTTGGCTATTCCCACGTCACTTAGCGAGTTTGAAGGGATGTTGGAGAAAAATACCAACGCTCAGGGGCAGCCTTGGACGGATCTGGAAACAGTGCTGTATCCTGGAACAGGAATACCATTAATGTGGTCTGGTTTATCGCAGATGCACGCCAGAGATTTCTTGTTCTTTTATCATGGGGTATCTTCGGTTGCACGGCTGCGAACGTTACTCCGAACCGCCCAGCGCCAAAGGTCTGATCCAAGTTTAATTGCGATTCTTGAACGCTCCCTCGTCTTAGCGCAGCGCTATGGGGGAACAATCTTTGGCTGTGGATTGGTGGGCGGAACAACCGAATTTCATGCTCAGCCACCGCAAGGGGAGTTTCATTTTTATAATCGTCAGTTTGCCCCAATCGAGCGTGTTAATTTGTTCGATAATCCTTTACCCTATGCTCAATTCAAGCATAGCGTGCCTATTAGTCGCTTTCAAGCGGTAACGCGCTTGACTACTGAGCGACTAGCAGCGTTGAAAGCAGCGTTTCACGCATCCCAAGAAGTATTACCAGCCTATATCCGTGAGACGACCATCTTGGGATAATTGCCGCCTATTGATGATGAACGAGGTGCTGTTATGGCGAAGAATTCAGCCGACTACTTAACTGCCATCTTATCGTTAATCCACGATCCACGCTTCGTTCAATTTGAAGCAGAACAAACGGCCCCCACTATTTTTAATGCAGTAGGGCGAACCCATACCGAAACATGGCACAGTGCGCTTTTGGGCTGGCTTCTTGATCCCATAGCCAGCCACCAGCTGGGGGTCTACCCGCTGCAACGCTTTTTATTGCTGCTGGCCAACAATCAGGTCACCAATCATGCGGCAGCATTTGATCTGCAATGGTTATTGACATTTGTGAAGCTTGCCGAGGCCAATGTTCGGCCCAATGAGCGTGATCCAAACGAAGTTCGGGTCAATGATACAGGGCGGTTTGATGTGTTTATTGATCGTCTCAAATTTGAAACAGATCTTCCGCCACCATGGAAGGAAGTCCAGATTTTGGTTGAGATGAAAGTCGGTGCAGCGATTGATATTGGTCAGTGTACGCGCTATATGGCGCATATTTATCGCCTTATGCAGCAGGGTATTTTCACGATTCCTGTGTATCTTGCTCCGAGTCATGCATTTGTCAAAGATACAGCATCGTTGCTGGGTGATGATCGTTGGATTAGGATTGATTTTCAAGACCTCTATGAAGAGGTGATTGAACCGTGTTTGCATGCGCCAACCGTGTCGCCCTTTGGCTTAACCATGCTGAATGAGTATGTCAAAACTCTGCGCTATCGCTTGAAAGGTGGCTCACCATTGATTATTACCCAACGCGATCAGGATCTGGTTCGTCAATTATTTGCTCAACATGAATCAGCGATTACTATGCTCTACCAAATTTTATCGGAACAATTCACCAGTGATTCGGCTGATTTGGCAGAGAAAAAATCGCCAATTCAGGCACTTAGTGCTGGCACGCAACCAGTCAAAATTACCATTCAGATTGAACAAACCATCTTTCAGGCGAAATCTATGCGTGATTTATACCAACAAGTCTTAGGGTATCTTGATCAGCATGAATTGCTTGCAACATTACCGCTTCCGATTGCTTCTGGATCGAAGCGCTATTTACTCGCCACTGAACCAATTCATCCCACAGGGAATGCGTTTATCTTACCAGCTCGGTATCGTGATTATTATATGGAAGCGAATAAAAGCCGCGATGGTGGGCTGAATGATCTTGGGAAGCTCTTGGGTTTTTGTGGATTACATTTTGCGGTGCTCTAAATTAGCCTCTTAGCTGACCCATGCTACTACTCCAAGAATGGAGGATGATCGTGAGTAAGCGTCGTACAGTTCCTGCGCCAAAAATGGTTTATTGCCCTCTTTGCAAGGAAGCAATTCAACATAATCGTTTTCACTTGCATATTGAGCGGTATTGCGGATTTATTGTCAATGCGTCTCAGCATACAAATGCTGTTGCTTGCCCCTATTGCCAACAAGCTTTTCCGGCGCAACGGCTTCGTGCCCACTTTTAGCGGGCTGTGGCAAAACCACTGCCGAATTGCGTCCTGTAGATTCAATCCAATGTCCCGATTGTGGGGTCAGTATTCTTCAAAAGCGCTTAGCGAAACATCAGCGCAAATGTCCAGCCCGCCGACCAGATAAACCTGCTCTTCAGCCTGAACAAGCTGAGGCGCGTTCGCTGATTTGCCCTGACTGTCAAACAACCATTCTTCGGAAGCATTTTGATCGACATCGGCACGAGCGTTGCCCGCGACGAGCAATGCAAGCAACAGCAACGCTGACTGAGGAAACAAGAACCCTCGAGAAGTGTCCAGATTGTGGTCTGATCATGAGTTCGCATTTAGTAGCGAATCACCGACAGCAGCATGCGCGTAGTCGTAAGGGGCAATCGGTTGAACTTGTAACCTTGCCGCCGACACCTGCGATTGCTGGTGATACCCGCCCACGCACCAAAGAAGGGTACGTCATTGAAACCTGTTCGACATGCAGGAGGCGGGTTTGTGTGGTTGAAGGCCCAAATACGTGGTACGAATTTAATATTGTTGCTAATATGAGAGCCGATCGGCATGTGTGTGATGGTGAATATTATGGCTATCGTGAATTTATTTTCGGGACGCGCCATGCCAATTACGATCGCAAAAACCGTAAAAAACGTTAAGCTCGGCTGTTAGTTGATAGTTGAGGAGCAATGATGGCTGAATCTGTGCTGCCCCCACCCCATCCATTTACCATTCGTGATGAGCTTGAAAGCCTTATTCTGCGCGATTTGCTTGGCCCTGCGGGCGGCGAGCAGGAAGAAGTGCATGAAATTAGCGTGCGTGATCGCTATTTGGTTGGCATGTTAGCCCCGCGTAAACAGCAAATTCTGCCAGAATTACACGACGATCTTGAGCGTAGCGCCCTAACCAGCGACGAGCCACCGCTTGATGTTGGCACAACCCAAGCGCCATCGATGTTTCCTTCGTCGATGGGCTTAACTTGCTCGGTCAGCCCGCACGCTGAAACCCTCTTGGTAAGCATGACGTGGGGGAAATATCAACGGATTAGCCAAGAAACTGCCGATGGCAACAGCACGCGAATCTGGCAACGCGAACCACGCGGCGGTAGTTGCCAGCTTGCGCTTCAGCCAGGCACTCATACTTGGCAACCAGACCCAGACGAACCGCATGTCCAAGGTCGGGCGGTTGTGCGCCAACGGGCTGAAGGCTGGAGCGTTAGTCTTTTTTTACATAATATGCAAGATGAGCCACAGCGCATGCGTGATAGCGCTTGGATTTTTCAACCACAGATTCGGGTAACTGATCCTGCTGGTGCGCCAATTTTCCGCCAACGGATGCGAGCTACGCTGCCAAGCGATCGCGAGGCGCAAACGGTGGCCATGCGCTATCGCAGCGTGGTTGAGTTTGCGGTTGGGCATGGCGTGAGCGTGCAAGCTACCCGTGATTCGGCGCAGCCGCTGTGGGCAACCATGCTTGAAACGACAGTTATTCCCTCTGCTGATGTCCCAGTCACCACCGAGCCAAGTCATGCAGAAGCGCCCGAACTTGCCCACTTGGTCGTTGATATGGATACGTTGAGCCGCACATCGATGGGCCAGTTTGCAGCAGCTTTGCAACCACTGTGTCAGGCCTATGCGCGTTGGATTACAACCCAAACTGGGCGCTTAACCACTGACCCAAGCCTTGCACCATGGGATGATGTTGCGGCTGATACGGTTCGCCAGTGGCAGCAAGCCTTAACCCGCATGCAAGCGGGCATCGAGCTGCTTGATCGTGATCCGCAGGCTGCTGAGGCGTTTCAATTTGCCAATCAGGCCATGGCGCGGCAACGCATGCAAAGCTTGTATGCAGAGGCGCGGCGGCGGGGCCAAACGGTCACCAGAGAAACCTTTGATCAGCCGCACTATCGCTCGTGGCGCGCCTTTCAACTTGGCTTTTTCTTGCTCAACTTGCCGGGATTAACCGTCCTGACCCATCCTGATCGGGCTGCAAGCTCTGAAGCCTTGGCGGATTTATTGTGGTATCCGACTGGTGGCGGTAAGACCGAGGCCTACCTTGGCTTGACCGCCTATACCTTGGCAATTCGGCGCTTGCAAGGCGTGGTTGCTGGCCGTTCGGGTATGGATGGCGTAGCGGTGATTATGCGCTACACGTTGCGCTTGCTGACCTTGCAACAGTTCCAACGCGCCAGTGCCTTGATTTGTGCCTGCGAGACCTTGCGGCGCGAAGCGGCGGCCCAAGGCGATCAGCGTTGGGGCACGACTCCGTTTCGGATTGGGCTTTGGGTTGGGCAGCGCACAACGCCGAATACAACTACCCAGAGCAAAGAAGTGTTGAAAACCCAACATCGGGGTGGTTATGGCAGCTTTGGCGCAACCGGATCGCCAGCCCAACTGACCAATTGCCCGTGGTGTGGCAGCGCCATTGAGCCAGGCCGTGATATTAGTGTTAACGAAGCTCGTGGTCGAACGCTGATTTATTGTGGCGATCCACGGGGCGAATGTCCATTTAGTCGGCGTAATGCCAACTATGAAGGCTTGCCAGTGGTTGTGGTCGATGAAGAAATTTATCGGCGTTTGCCAGCGCTGATTATTGCCACGGTTGATAAATTTGCCCAATTGCCATGGAATGGCCGCACCCAGATGTTGTTTGGCCATGTTGATCGCTATTGTGAACGTCATGGTTTTGGCTCGCCTGAACTTGGCGACGAAAGCGCTCATCGGGCATTGCCCAACGAAGGCTTGCCCGCAGTCAGTGTGCGCTCTCATGGCCCTTTACGGCCCCCCGATCTGATTATTCAAGATGAATTACATCTCTTGAGTGGCCCGCTGGGAACGCTTGTTGGCTTATATGAGACCGCGATAGATCGGCTGTGTACATGGACGGTGCAGCAGCAAGCGGTGCGCCCCAAGGTTATTGCCTCGACCGCCACTGTTCGGCGCGCCGATCATCAGGTGCATGCAGTATTTGTGCGCAAATTAGCAATTTTTCCGCCGCCAGGCTTTGATGCCAACGATAGCTTTTTTGCCATGGAACGGTCAATTAGCGCCAGCACGCCTGGCCGTCGCTACCTTGGCATTTGTGCGATTGGCAAGCGTCAAAAAGCTGTTTTAATTCGGGTGTATGTGGCGCTCTTAGCCGCAGCCCAAACCTTATATGAGCGCTATGGCGAAGCTGTCGATCCGTGGATGACCCTTGTTGGCTATTTTAATGCAATGCGCGATTTGGGTGGGGCGCGGCGCTTGGTTGATGATGATATTCGCACGCGGCTCGGCAAAATGAGCCAGCGCGGCTTGGCCAATCGGCGGTCGCCCAGGGTCGAAGAATTAACCTCACGCAAAAGCGCCGAAGATATTCCAGTCTTGCTTGATGCCTTGGAAATTCCGTTTCGGACTCAGCCAACGACCAAGCAACCACTTGATGTTGTGTTAGCGACCAATATGTTGTCGGTTGGGGTCGATGTTAAGCGGCTTGGGGCGATGGTGGTTAATGGGCAACCAAAAACAACCGCCGAATATATCCAAGCGACCAGTCGGGTTGGGCGCAATACCCCTGGCTTGGTGATAAGCATCTTAAACTGGTCGCGACCCCGCGATTTATCGCACTATGAACAATTTGAGCATTATCACGCCACCTTCTATCAACATGTCGAGGCAATTTCGGTTACACCGTTTGCAGCGCGAGCCTTAGATCGCGGCTTAGCAGCGGTTTTGGTCAGCCTGATTCGGCTGTATGGCCATACCTACACCGAAAATTTGCAGGCTGGCCATATCGATCGGGAGAATCCCGTAGTCGAGGCAATGATTAAGGTACTAACCGAGCGAGCTGAGTTGGTAACGGGGCAAACTGGAGTCGCAAACCATGTGCATGCCGAGATCAATACACGGCTTGATGATTGGTTGAACAAAATTCACTATCGCCATGCAGGGGTGCGGCTTGGGTATCAGGGCAAGAATGATGGCCAAACCGAAGGCTTACTGCACATGCCGAATGCCGACAAATGGGGCTTGTTCACCTGTCTCAATTCGCTGCGCGATGTCGAGCCAACCACCAATTTATTGTTGCATGATCATGGGTTTGAGCAAGATAGTTTGCGTCCGTGGGCGGGGGCGCTTGGACAGGCGGAGGATGGCGCATGAACAATCCAAACCTTAGTGTTGGCGATATTCGGCCAAGCCAAGTTGTTCAGAGTTTTGGCATTGGCTCGTTAATTGATTTGCCGCATCTTTCGGTGATGGTCTTAGGTTTAGATGATTGGGTGGTGGATAGCAGAAGTGAGGTGAGCGAAGCACGCTTGCTAGCGGCAGTTCAAGCTGAACTTGGCAGTCAAGTGCAGCGGCTGATGCATCCGCCAGTTGAGACGACAGCGAGTTCGGGCATGGTCTATTCGGGCACGCCGTTGGTTGGGGTTCCCGTCGCAACCTTTCCGCGCTGGATGGTTTGCCCACTCTGTCGTCAGTTGCTCGCGATTGAAAGTTCGTTGGTGCAGCTGAAGACCGATCCGGTGCGGCCTGATCGGGCGCGCTATGTTCACGCAAATTGTAGCAAGGCCAAAGCCCCGCCAACGATGGTTCCGGCGCGGTTTTTAGCGGGCTGTGAGCATGGCCACCTTGATGATTTTCCGTGGAGCTACTTTGTGCATGGCCAGCAGGTTGGCTGTGCTGGGGTCTTGCGCATCCTCGAAGCTGGCGTTACTGGTGAAGCGGCAGAAATCTATATCGAATGCGATGGCTGCCACCATGGCACTGCGGGCAAATCGCGCCGCCCGCTCTCCGATGCCTTTGGCGAAAAAGCGCTGACCAGCTTGCCTGCCTGTCGTGGTCGCCATCCGCATGTTCGGATGTTTAGTGATGAGCCATGTTTGAAGCCGCTCAAAACGCTGGCGCTTGGGGCTTCGAATACCTGGTTTGGGGTGATGGCATCGGCTTTATCGTTGCCTCAAGCAGTCGATCCGGTTGCCAAAATTGTCGAGGAGCATTGGCTCCAATTCAATCGGGCAACCTCGATCAACGATCTGGAGATGATGCGGCGCTTTAATGTGATTCCGCCGTATCCAACAATTACAGATGCTGCTTTTTGGGCTGCGATCGAGGCCCGTCGTCAAGGGCAGAGCATTGAGAACCCAAAAAGCTTAAAAACGCCAGAATGGCAGACCCTACGCCAGCCGTTGCAAGCGCCGAGTTCAGGCCATTTTCGGGCTGTGCCAACTGGCGTACCCGAAGGCATGGCGGGCATGATCCAGCAAGTTGTATTGGTAGAACGCCTGCGCGAAGTGCGGGCACTGTTGGGGTTTACCCGCATTCGCGCTTTTGGCGATCTTGAAGAGACGACCAGCGACGATCAAGCCATGGTTGGGCTAAGTCGAGGCAAACCAACGTGGGTTCCGGCAACCGATGTCTATGGTGAGGGTATTTTCTTGGAGTTTGACGAGGCTGCGATCCAACGCTGGTGTCAGCGGGCTGCTGTTCAGCTGCGGCAACGTCAATTTCAAGCAGCCCATCGGACATGGCGCAGCCAACGGCGGCTTGATCCGAATCAGGGCTATCCTGATATTCGCTATACCTTGCTGCATAGCTTAGCGCATGCCCTAATTCGCCAATTGGCGGTTGCCTGTGGCTATGCCATGGCGAGTTTGCGCGAGCGGATTTATGCTTTAGAACCGACAGCTGATGATGGCCCAATGGCTGGGATTTTGATCTATACCGCCGCCGCTGATAGTGAAGGGACTTTAGGCGGCTTAGTCCAGCTTGGTCAGCCGGATACCCTTGGCTACCATCTGCGGGCTGCCTTAGAAACCTTGCAAATCTGCGCCTCCGATCCGCTCTGTGCTGATCATGAGCCACAAACCGAGCCTGGTTTATTACATGGCGCTGCTTGTCATGCCTGTTTGTTTTTGCCTGAAACATCGTGTGAACGCGGCAATAAGTATCTGGATCGCTCGCTCGTTATTGCAACGGTCGAACGAACTGATTTGGCATTTTTTGAGGAGTAATCCATGCTGGCGAGATCGTTGCAGACTGAACTCTATCGTTTGCTCCAAGCTGTGCCGACCGCCTTTATTCCGCAGATTGCCCGGCTCTTGGCGGCTTTGGATGCTGCACCTGATGCACGTGGCCAAGCCCAACTGCTGGCTGCATTGCCTGCCAATGATGCGTTGCGCCAGGCAGTTGCGCGCCTGCTGACATGGTGGTGGCATGATTCTGCCGCGTATTCTGGGTTGCGCCTGAGCGATGCGCTCACCACAGGCGCGTATATTTATGCCAAAGAGCGGGCGCAATCGCAGCTTGATTTGGTCTGGACTGGGCCGGCAAGTCGCGAAGCAGTTCGCCAAACGACCCAAGCCTTGCTCAAGGTGATTCATAGTGCCCAAACAAGTTTGTTGCTCATGGCCTTTGCGATCTATGATATTGATCCAATTTTAGCTGAATTGGGGCAAGCACTTGCTCGTGGAGTCAGGATCGCCTGGATTATCGAACGCTATGATGGCCATCAAACCCAGCCGCATGCCTTTCGGCTTCCTGGGTTACAGGCACT
Source organism: Herpetosiphon giganteus (assembly GCF_016907925.1). GTDB lineage: Bacteria > Chloroflexota > Chloroflexia > Chloroflexales > Herpetosiphonaceae > Herpetosiphon > Herpetosiphon giganteus. The sequence goes on from NZ_JAFBCZ010000029.1 coordinate 18,354, forward strand.
CCAACATGCTAATTTTAAGTTCTATGAATGGCCACTCGATCAACGCTCACGCACTGCTGAAGATCGCTATGGTGTGATGCATGGCAAGTGTGCGATTGCTGATGGGCGGCTTGCGTTGATCTCGAGTGCAAATTTTACCCGTTATGCGCTGCACGATAATATTGAGGTTGGTGTGCTGATCAATCATCCGACGCTGCCCGCAACCCTTGCCCGGCATATTCAGCAATTGATCGCGCAGGGCATTTTTCAACCGATCCAGCGTTAGACCAACGTATGAGCTATAAACGCCGCACCACGCGGGCCGAGCAGTTCATGCCCGACCCGCGTGGTTGTGTGATTTCGTTTGTGATTGCTTGGATTGCTTGAACTTAGTTGTATTGCCAGAGTTGATGGCTATCTTGGCCATTGACAAAGCCGTCAATCATCAAGAAGAAGCGATCATCGTTTTTGACCAAATCGAAGTCATCAGCTTTGTTGGTCAGGGTCTTGATGGGATTGGCAAGGCTCAGATTGCTGCCATCGAACGTGTAGGTGATAAAGCGCATCGTTTGCCAATCGTTGTCGTCGGTTGCGCTCGCAGTTTGGCCAACTACCACCACTTCGTTGCCTTGGTCGACAAGTTGAACTCTGCCCGAGAAGTAGACTGGCACCGTTGCTTCATCTTCGTAGACCAAGACATTTGGTAGTGGCGCGCCGCTCCCAGCTGCTGCTACTGTCCAGCGGGCAACTTCGGCGGTTGCTAATGGCGAGGCGGTGTTGGTTGCTGCGGTGTAAATCCGATTGCCTGATAAGGTAATATCGGCAAAGACTATCACGCCACGAGCACTTTGCGCCAATTTGATCAGATTGCCGTTGACATCGACCTGCCAGAGCGTCACGATCATGTTGTCGTTGGCATCTTGGGCGGCCATCGCAAAGTTGCGCGAACTCTTAATATAATCGGCGCTCATCGCGATGCGGCCAGTTTGGCCAACCGAAATCCTGGTTGACTTATGGGTAAAGGTCTGGCCATCGGAGCTGAGGCCCCATACATCAAAGCGGGCGCGGCCATCGCTGAGTTGAACAGCCGATACGATTGATGGATTGGTGGTTGGGCCAACCCGTATGACGTGGACATAATTGACACTGGCTGGAATCGTGGCCACGCCAGCAGTATCACCAAGCCGCTCTAGCCGATTGGCCCCCGTGCCATTGGTTTTGAAGGCAATCAATTTGAGCTGATCGCTGGTAATTGCGGCCACCACGACGATGTTATCGCGATATTCCGTCACATCAACATCTTGAATTGGACCTGCGGTCAACGCATAGTTGGCGCTAATCGCACCGTTGGCATCTGTGTAAATCCCATTGATCCGCAGGGCATTGTTGTTACTGGTTTGTTTGGTCGCTGCCACATAGACCCTGCCACCATTGTACGTTCCCCCATTCGCGGTCGAGACATTATCAACCGCAGTTGCGTTTTGGCTATCCAACAGGTCGAAATCGGCGGTGGCCGCAGCGGGCAAAATGCTGAGGGCCATCAGACTGAGAACCGCCACAATCCGCATACTGAGTCGTCGAACGTCCATACATACCTCCATACAACCATACTCTTGATTGGATTTAGCATAGCGGATTGCAGGGAGCAAAAAGTCTCATTGTGGGCCTAAAAAGTCTCATGCATAAATATATTGAAAACATTAATAAAATTAACATGCTTCTTGAAATACAAACATTTGTGCTACAATGTATGAGATTTTTGGCTGCCAGCGTGGGCGAAACAGGCTAGTTTCGTTCAAGCTGGCAACCTCGGGTAAGGAGCATAACGATGACTGATCAACGTACACAGGCGATCGAACAGATTTTGCAAAGCGTGGTTGGGCAGTGGCAGGGAATAGCCCGCACATGGTTTGGGCCAGAAACGTTGGCCGACGAATCGCCAATTCGTGGCAGTTTGCGCCGAATTGGCACCAGTCGCTTTGTCATTCACGAATATGAAAGTGCGTTTGAGGCCACGCCACTCCATGGCGCAGCGATCTATGGCTATAATCAATTGACCGCTAGCTTTGAGGGGGCTTGGGTTGATAGCTTTCATATGCCGACCAATATTATGCTCAGCACTGGCAATCCCGCTGATTCTACGCTGAATGTGCTTGGTAGCTATGCGGTTGAAGGCAACAGCGATTGGGGTTGGCGCACCGAAATTGTTGCTGATGGCCCAGATCGGTTGTTGATTACGGCCTACAATCGCCAACCTGACGAGCCTGAAGCCAAAGCTGTTGAGATCATTTATACTCGCGTTAACGAGACTGCTTAGCACGTTTACCCAAACCCTGCGCCCAATCAACCACAGCTTCAGCCTGCGCCATGCTATACTCAAGCATCAGAAGCCTAGTTGCTAAGGAGGTTGTGTGTGCGTAAATTAGTCTATTTTGTGGCGTGTACCGCCGATGGTTTTATTGCTGACGAAGCTGGTGGCTTTGATTTCTTTCCGCTGACTGGCGGCCATATGGATTACATTCGCCAAGAATACCCTGAAACCATGCCAACCCATGTGCTGAGCATGCTGGGGATTCCAGCTGAGCAAAAGCGCTTTGATACGGTGCTGATGGGGCGGCATACCTATGCGGTTGGCTTGAACGAAGGCGTGACTAGCCCCTATGCGCATCTACGTCAGTATGTTATTTCCTCGTCGCTTGGCAAGCTGGATAGTCCCGATGTGACGCTGGTTGCCCAAGATCCGCTGGGCTTGGTTCAGAGCCTGAAACAAGAGGATGGCCGTGATATTTGGCTGTGTGGTGGTGGCTCGTTGGCCAGTGCCTTAATCAGCGAAATTGATGAGCTGGTGCTCAAAGTAAATCCCGTCATGATTGGCCAAGGCATTCGCCTATTTGCTGGCTTGGGCCAACCAGTTCAGCTCGAATTGCTTGAACATCAAGCGTTTGAGGGCGGGGTTGCTGTCCATCGCTATGGGCTGAAGCAGGCATAAGCAAGGTTGGGCATGGAGTTTTTCCATGCCCAATTGTTCTTTTTAATCTGGTTGATGTTTTTAGTTACTGCTGGTCGTTGTTTTGAGCCATTTCATGCTCCGCGAGCAGCTGCGGGTTGGGCAAAAAGCCTTGTAAATGCAAGGGTGCTGGGCCAAAACCAGCCCTAATCACTGCGTCGCGATAGCTCAGCGCTGCTTCAACCTCAACCAATCCCCTCGTCAAAGGTAGCGTTGGATCTGCTGCCCATAACAGGGCTTCGAGCTGACAACTCGCGGCAGCATCGGGCACAATCTCGGCCAGAATTCGCTCGCGCACGGTTTGGTCGCCAAGTGGCAGATCGATTGTGCGCTGGCTTGGCCCGCAGGCCAACTGTCCACCGCCAACAATCAGCACATCGCCACGCGTTTGCATGCGCGCAATCGCGCGCTTGGGGTCAAGGCATGGCGGAAACGAATCATCGACCAGAATCGTGCCTGCGTGCAAGCGCTCAACCTCGATAATGCCCGCCGTGCTGGTGGCCGCAACAATGATTTGGGCTTGATACACGGCCTCGGGCACATCGCTCGCGGCTGTAACAATCTCGATCGAGCCTGTATAGCCGGTTGTTTGCCGAATTTGCGCCGCCAAATCGACCAGCCGCTGCTGATTGGCTGCGGTATCGCAGAGCACCAACGAGCGTGGATGCGGCAAGCTGCGCAAGATAACCTGCAAGACTGATTGGCCAATTGAACCAAGCCCAAGCATTGCCAAATCGCTGTCTGCGAGCTGTCGCCTGCTGGTCTTGAGCGCAGCTTCGAGGGTTTGGCTCACTGCAACCACGGTTGTCGCATGGCCGGTGGTTAATGCTGGCCGTGCTTGTTGGTCGCTCTCTAGTGTTCGCAACACCCCAAAGCCATAGCCCGTCAATGCTGGCAACATCCCAGCCAGCGAGACGCAGCGCGCGCCCCGCGCTTGAGCGAGCAGCATGCTAGCGGCAATCGCACTTTCGAGATCGGCGGCATGCTCTGGCCGTAGCTCCTCTGCAAACCAAGGCAAACACAGCATGGCCGAAGTGCCAATTGGGGTCTGAAGCAGTTCAACCCAACGCGGCTGCCCATCGGCAAATAGCAACTTGCGCAGTTGTTCGCGAATTGTTGACGCAGGGCCTTTGAGGCCGAGGAGCGCGGCGATGCTGCTGCTGGGCGGCAAATAGCCAATTAATGCTGCATCTAAGGGAGCAGTTTGCACGTCGTGCTGGCGATTAGCAAATTGAATCATGCTGCTGGCACTGTGGCTTGGTTGGGTAATTAGCAGCTGAATATCGGCGAGCATGCCAGCTAACACATGCTGGAGCATTGCAGCATCTAGCTTACTTGGGGCTGCTTGCAGGCTCAGCCGCAACTCGCCATTGGCAGCGCGGGCGGCAAACAGCAACTCGGTTGCGCCGAGCGGCGGTTGAATTTCGGTTTGCGAGTTGGCCCAATCGAGCGTGAGGGTTTCACTGCTGAGGGTTCCTAGCGCATCAAAATCGAGAAAGGTGAAGAAGAATTGTGCTCCCGTCGCAGTTATGGCTGCGTTGCCGTTATTAGGGCCAATCAGGCGCGCGATCTCGCTTGGGGCCAGCGCATGCTGATAGGCGTTGCGAAAGGCCTGCGCGACTGGGATTAATAAAGCCTGTGCCGACTTAGCAGCCTGATGGCTGAAACGAATTGGCAGCGCGGTCGCAAAACAGCCAAATATTCGCTCAATATCGGGCAGGGCTTGGTCGCGGCCAGCATGGGCAGTGCCGATCACAAGGTCATCAACGCCAGTTAATTGGCGCAGTTGATGAATAAACACGCTCAACAGCACCAGATAGGGCGTTAGGCCCACTGCTGCTGCAACGTGGCGGAGTTGGCCGAGAATTGTTGCTGGCAGCACATGGCTCTCAAGCAACGGCGCATTTGTTTGCGCTGGATTGCGTGCTTGTAGCAGTGGGCGCTGATAGGCTTGGCGAAATATGGCGCGCCAATAGCTTGCCGCCGAAGCATTGTTTGATTGTTGAATAAGATTGACATAATCTTGAAAGGTTGAGCGTAACCCTGGCAGCTTTGGGGTTTTGCCAGCCACAAGTGCATCATACAGCTGAAGCAATTCTTGGCCAAAAACCCATGCGCTCCAACCATCGCCAATAATATGATGGGCTGCGATCAGCCAGATATGGCGCGTTGGCGCGAGTTGCAGCACCCGCATTCGCAGCAGCGGCAATTGCTCAAGTTCAAAGCGTTCTGCCTGTTCTGCATGCCAATAATGCTCGATCAGCTGCGTTGCATTCGCCCCAGCCGCCAACGCTGGCAGCAAGTCGTTGAAGCTGATTTGGATTGGTTCAGCGTAGACCTCGACTTGTTGGCGCGGCGGGCGTTGCGCGACCAACATTCGCGTTCGCAACATGGGGTGGCGCTGTACGAGCATGTTCAAGGCTTTCTGAAGCAGGCTTCGATCGAGCGGGCCATTGATTGCTAGCCGCGCGCACCACGTCGTTGGTGTCGCAGGATCGAGCGTTTCGGTCAGCAGAAAGCCAATTTGGGCTGGGGTCAGCGCAAAACTTCCATGTTCAGTTTGAGCCAAATGATGAATTTGCTCGGGCTGCTGATTGCTATTTGCTGCATCTAAAGCTTGGGCAAAGCTGGCGAGCGTGCTGTGTTGATACAAGGTAGCCGCTCGTGGCAGCACTGGCACGCGGCCTTCCAAGCGGGTCAACACTTGCAGTAGCAGCAGCGAATCGCCGCCCAATTCAAAGAAATCAGCATCGCGATTGACGCTTGGCAGTTTCAGCACCGTTTGCCAAATTTCGGCAACCAGCAGCTCGCTTGGTGTTTGCGGCAGCGCGCCATGCTCGACGCTGCTTGGCGCAGGAATTGGTAATTGGCGCAGTTGACCACGATCGATCTTGCCTGAACTGGTAGTTGGTAGGGTCGCTAATTCAACAAAACGCTGCGGAATCATCTGCGGCGGCAAGCGCTTTGCCAACCAGCGCCGCAATTCAACCTCGCTTGGCAAGCTTGCCTTGGTCTTCACATAGGCGATGAGGGTCGGTTGCTCAGCGTCAGTTGTGAGACAAACGGCGGCCTTGGCAATCGCGGGGTGCTCATGCAGCGCCGCTTCAATTTCGGCTGGCTCAATGCGATAGCCACGCAGCTTGATTTGCTCATCGGCGCGACCGATAAACACCAAATTGCCATCCGCAAGCTCGCGCACCAAATCGCCAGTGCGATACAAGCGCGCGCCTGAACCCAATGGATCGGGCACAAATTGGCGTGCTGTGAGATCGGGCCGCCCAAGGTAGCCCGTCGCCAGCCCAATTCCACCGATATACAACTCGCCAGTGGTCAACGCTGGGCAGAGATTGCCCTGCTGATCGAGCACCCGCGTGATAGCTCCGCTGATCGCTTTGCCAATCGGAATCTGGGTGCTCGCCGCGCTAGGCCGTTGTTCGACCAGATAGGCGGTTGCGTTGATCGTGGCCTCGGTTGGCCCATAATGATTCACAATTTGCTGGTGCTGACCGTACATATCTATCCAGCGGCGCACATAGCTGGCGGGTAGCGCTTCGCCACCAATGCCAATTAAGCGTAGCTCGGCCAAGGCTGGGGGCGCTTGACCCTCGGCGATTCTGCGCTCAATTGTCGTCATGACGCTTTCCCACAGCGCTGGCACCGAACGCCAGATCGTTGGGCGTTCCCGCTCAAGCGCTTCGAGTAAACCAATTGGATCACGCACAACCAGCGGCGCAAGCATAATGACGCTGCCGCCAGCAGTGAGCGGGCCAAGCATTTGGCTAATTGCAGCATCAAAACTTAAGGCAGCGGTCTGGAGTAGGCGATCGTTGGGGCCATAGCCAAAGCGTTCTACCAGCCAAGCAAGATAATTGGCAAGTGAGCGCTGGCTAATTGGTACGCCTTTTGGCGCTCCCGTTGAGCCAGAAGTAAACATAACATACGCTAGATCGTCTGGTTTGGGGCTGGCGATCTCGGGCGTTAACGTTGGCTCCAACGGCGCTTGCAACAGCTGATCAAGATCAAGCAACGTAAGCTGGTTTGCTGCGCTGGCTTGCAGTTGGTGGGCTAGCTCGGCAGTTTGCTGGTGGTAGAGCAACAACTGTACGGATACCTGATTAAGCTGGGTTTCAAGTTGACGTAATGGGTAACTCGTATTCAAGCCCAGCCATGGCACGCCCGCCCAGAGTGCGCCCACAATCCCAACAACACTAGCGATTGTTGGCTGGGTAAGCAAGCCGACAGGCTGATTTGGCCGCGCACCATGCGCCACCAACCAGCGTGCAACGTGACTCGCGCTAGTTGCTAGTTGAGCATAGGTCAGGGTTGCGCCATCGGCCTTGACCGCGATTCGCTCCGGCTGGCGTATGCATTGGGCAAGAATGCGGGCTGGAGTCAGCAAGCTTGGCTTAATCTGCGGCAGCGATTCTGGCTCAACAGGCTGGAATGCTTGCTGGATTGTGGTTGGTTGCCCAAGCGCCGCCAGTTCCTGTTGATAGCTATCTGCAAGCTGTTCGATGGTTTGGGTTTGAAATGCTGCCGTTGCATACATCCACGTGGTTTGCAGCTGGCCATTGACTTCGGAAATAAGCAACGAGAGTTTGGTTGTTGCGGTGGCCGTACTGGCCGTCAGCACTTCGATGGCAATTGGGCAATCGGTGGGCAAACTCGCAGGAAAACGGGCCAGACTGAACGACGCTGCACCCGGCGCACGCGGCCCTGTTTGCTCGCGAACTCCCGCCATTCGCGCTAAATCGAGCGCCGCAACCGTAGCATGCTGTTGAATTTGTGTCCATTGCTCGCGAATGACGATCGCGAGATCGGTGATCTGCTGGTTGGCTGTAAGCTCCAAGGGCAAGGGCAGATGGTCGGCGCAACAGCCAACGATCTGCTCGATTCCCGTTAAGCGAATGCCCCGCCCATGCTCGGCCACGTTGATCGCGATGGCATTGGTTTGGCTCCAAGCGGCCAATTGACGGGCATAAATTGCCAACAATAGGTGAAAGAGCGAAACATCGATGCTGGCTGCATGTTGGCGCAGTTGCCTGCTCGTTGTTGCAGCCAATTGGCGATAGACGCTGCCGATTGGATGTGCGCTTGCTTGCTCCGCAGGGGCATCATTTGGCAGCGACCAGGCGAGGGCGGCGCTATGCTGGCGCAACAGGGTTTGCCACCAAGCACGATCAATGTTTGCTTGCGGGCTGGCGGCTATTTGCAAGGTTTGAATGACGTATTGTTCAAAGCTCGTGGTTAGTGCAGGCAACGCAATTGGCTGCTTTTGAAGCAGCTTGGTATAGACCTGCCAAAGCTCATCAAGCACAATGCTGGTGCTCCAGCCATCAGCAATACTGTGGTGCAGCAGCAGATACAAATGCCAATGCTTGGCTCCATCGCTGCATAACACAACCCGAAACAGCGGCGGGTTAAGCAGATCAAATTGATAATGCGCCAAGCGTTGTTCGAATGCAGCTCGATTAGTTGGAGCCTCGCGTTGCTCAAACCACAGGCTAGGTGGCAGTAGATTTGGATCGATGAGCCGTTGGCGTGGTTCAGTTTGGGCCTGATCAACCGGCTCGAATTTGGCCCGCAGCATAGGATGCCGCGCCACCAAATAGCTGAACGCAGCCTGCAAAACCGTAGGATCGAGCAAGCCCGCAATCTGCTGGCGAATCAGGGTAAAAGCTGGGCTTTCTGGATACAACTGATGGCCAACATAAAAGGCAATTTGGGCTGGGGCAAGCGGAAATGTTGGTTCATTGCTGATTTGCGGAATGGTCTGCGGAACAGTATCAACAATTTGAGTTGCAGGTCGCTCAGCGTTGAGCAGGGTACTCAAATGCACCGAAAGCTCGCGAATTGTCTGAAACTCAAAGAATAGCGTTAATGGCAAAACCGTGCCGGTGACTTGTTCAAGCTGCTTAACCAAATCGACAGCTTGCAGCGAATCAAGGCCCAGCGCCAGAAACGAAGCATCAACCGCAATCTGCTCGGCTGGCAATTTGAGGGCTTTGGCAACCAAGGCCTGAATTTGCTGGCTAAGCTCGCTTGAATTCAGGGTTGCCACCGATGATTGTTGGCGCTGTGGTTGGCTGGTTGCTTGGGGCTGAGGGTTGGTTTCAGCAGGAGCCACAATCACAATCTGGCTCTGATCTGCATACAGCACTTGCTCGAAGGCATGCAGCGCTTGGCTGGGTTTCAGCGGTGGCAAGCCTCGTTGGCGCAGATGCTCGACCAACATTGGGGTTGCCGCCAAGCCGATTCCATCCCATGCGCCCCAATTCAACGCGGTCATGGCCCGACCTACTTGGCGCTCGCTGGCGGCAAAAGCATCGAGAAAGGCGTTGGCCGCCACATAATCGGGAATGCCACCGCCAAGGCCCGGCACAACCGCCGCGATCGACGAGCAATTCAGAAAGAAGGCTGGTTTTTGCTGATGACGCTCAAGCGCCCGCGCCAAGAGCCATGTGCCCTTAACTTTTGGCTCAAGTACCGCCGCAAATTGTTCAGCGCTTTTGGTATGTAGCGAAGCAACATCGGCAATGCCTGCTGCTTGGATTACGCCAAAAATTCCGGTTTCGGTTGCTGCTAGCTCAGCGATAAGCTGCTCGACCTCGTGGAAATTGCAAATATCAACTTGGCGATAGTGCGCGCTTGCCCCCACGGCTTCAAGCTCCGCAAGTAAGGTTTTGCGTTTTTGATCAAGCGCCGAGCGGCCAAGCAGGATTAATCGTGGTTGGTTGTTGCTGGCCAAATGGCGCGCCAACTGTGCGCCAACGCCGCCTGCACCACCAACAATCACAATGACGCGGCCTGGCGTTTCGGCTGGTTTGCTGCTCGTTGTGATCACTGGCAAGGCTGTTAATTCACGGGTTAAGCGCTGGCCGCCACGCCACGCCAGCACGCCGTTGCTTGGTTGTGCTTGTAATTCATGGGCAAGCGCCTGGAGTTGCGCCGCGGCCTCAGCATTCAGCGCCAGATCAAGCGCCACGCATGGAATCCCAAGGTGCTGATCGGGCAAGGTCGCCGCCAAACCTGCAATTAATGCTTGTTCTGGGGCAAGTTGCTCTTGCTGCTCAATTGGGTAGGCTCCGGCAGTAACAACCCACAAACCAGCTGGCTGAGTTGCTTTGGGCTGGTCTAGCAGCAATTTGCTGAGTGCTAAGAGGTCTAACACGCCAGCAATCGAGGGCCGATCGGATGTTGCTGCCCAATCAGCCAACACAATCAGTCCATAGCGTTGCGGGTTGAATGTTGCCAGCTGCGTTGCCAGCGATTCGCTGCTGACGAGCACGCAGGTTTGATTGTTGGCGTTGAGCGTTGCTGCAAGCTGCTTGGCCAGCCCATGATCTGGATTGGCGACGAGAATCCAGTTCTCAATTGGCTGTTCAGCTGTGGCTGGGAGTGGAGCTGGTTGCCAAACCAGCTGTTGCAATAAGGCTGACGCAAACGCTGGTTGCGAGGCTTCAGCGTTGCGCAAATCGCTTAGGTCGAGCAATATCTGGCCATCGGCGGCCTTGAGTTGCAAGCGATAGCCGTTTGCGGTCGCTTGCAAGCTGACTGTGCTGATCTGCTGGCCGTGCAAATGGGTTGCTTGGTCGGCAGCTGGGCGTAGTTCAAGCGCTTGCTCTTTGAGCAGCAGCCGTTGGGCAGTTGGCAACCAATGGCGCTCCCGCGCAAAGGGATAATTTGGCAAGCGCACGCGGTGGCCAATTCCGTTCGCCAGTGCTGGCAAATTGAAATCAACGCCATGGACCCACAAGCGCCCGATTGCGTTGCGAATTGTGGCGTAATCATCCTCGCCACGGTGCAGCAGAGCCTCAACACTCCAGTCAGGCTCGTGGTTTGCCAGCATTTGGCGTGCAAAAGCTGCCAAGGTGCTGCCTGGCCCGATTTCAATAAAGCTATCGAAGCCTTCAGCAATCAGCCGTTCGAGCGCAGGCGCAAAACGCACAGGCTCAACCACTTGGGCGGCCCAGTAATCAGCGTCGAGTTTCGCAGGGCCGCGCATCCATTCTACGCTGACGGTGCTCAACAATGGAATTGCTGGATTAGCTGGCTCAAGCGCACGCGCGGCCTCGGCGATGGCTTGGACAGCGGGTTGCGTCAAGGATGAGTGATAGGCCATGCTCTGATTAACGATGATTGCATGAACACCATCACGCTCTAGCTGCTCTAGGGTGCGTTTGACTGCGCTGCTCGTGCCTGAGATAACCACTTGATTTGGGGTATTGTAGGCAGCGATGCTTAGTGGCGCTATTTGTTGGGCCACCAGCGCCGCAACCAACGCTTCAGGTGCAAACACTGCTGCCATCATACCTGGCTCTGCCAAGCTTGCCATGAGTTGCCCGCGTGCTCGTGCTAGACCCAAAACTGCCTCAAAACTGAGCACGCCTGCAATGCATGCTGCTGCCAGCTCGCCAACACTATGGCCTACAACTGCATCGGGCTTGAGTCCCCAACTCAGCACCAGCCGTGCTAACGCAACTTCAAAAGCAACCAGCAGCGGTTGGGTAACTTCAGTATCAGCTAACTCTGCATTTTTCACTTCAGCCGCAAAACACCATTCAAGAAGGGTTCGACCTTTGATTAGGCCAAGTTGGGCGGAGGCTGCATCGAATGTAGCCTTAAACACTGCTTCTCGCTGGTAAAGCAGCGCCCCTTGTTGCGGATATTGCGCGCCTTGGCCTGCAAACATCAGCACTACTTTGCGCCGTTTGGTGACGAGCGGCCCAACTAGCAAGCGTGGTTCAGCAACGCCAGCGGCATAATTCTCTAAGCTTGTGGCCACCGCTGCCAGATCAGCGCTGATGATGGCTGCCCGCTGAGCAAACACTTCGCGCTCTGCAAGACTGAAATACAAGTCTGCCAAACATAATGATTGATCAACTTGAATACGTTCAGCCAACCCAGCAGCAAGTTGGCACAATGCTTGTTCGTTGCACGCCGAAATGGGAATGAGCTGTAGCGTAGCCTCGCTGCTTTCAGCGACTGGCGCTGGCGGCGGCTCCTCAAGAATGATATGCGCATTCGTGCCGCCAAAGCCAAAACTATTGACTCCAGCGCGTAGTGGTTGCGGCCCCTGCCATACTTGAAGTGTCGTGTTAATCGCCATGCCAGCAGGCTCCAGTTCTAAGCGATGATTGGGCGTTGTATAGTGCAGGCTTGGCGGAATTTGGCGCTGCTGTAGCATCAAAATCACTTTGATCAGCGCAGGAATACCTGCGGCGTTGAGCAAATGGCCCAGATTGGTTTTGACTGAGCCAATGAAGCGTGGCGCTGCGTTACTCGCAGGCGGAAAGATTTGAGCCAATGAGCGCGCCTCAGTTGGGTCGCCAATTGCTGTGCCTGTGCCATGAGCCTCGATATACGAAACACTCGCCGGATCGATTTGGGCCTCGGCGTAGGCTTGGCGCAGGGCTTCTGCTTGGAGCAACGGATTGGGAGCCATTGGGCTGAGCGAGCGGCCATCATTATTAATTGCCGAGCCGCGAATCAATGCCAGCACGCTATCGCCATAATGTTGGGCCTTGCTGAGCCGTTCAATAATCAAAATCCCAGCCCCTTCACCAACCACAATGCCATCGGCTGCATCATCGAAGGCCCGACAACGCCCGCTTGGTGAGAGTGCGCCAGCCCGCTCGAGCAGCTGAAATGGCGTTTCAGTCAGGTTGAGGTTTATCCCGCCAACAATCGCCAAATCGCAATCGCCGACCAAGAGGCTAGTGCGCGCCATGTGTAGCGCAACCAACGTCGATGAGCAGGCGGTATCGATCGCTAGCGCTGGGCCGTTCAAATCAAGACAGTGGGCGATCCGTCCGGCAATCAGGTTGCGCATATTGCCAGTTGCCGTCGATGGGTGTAATTGTTCGCTATTGGCGACGAGCGGCAGCAACAGCTCTTGATACGATGCCTCGCCAACGCCGATAAATACGCCAACCCGCCGCTGTTCCCGCCGCTGGGCGGCATAACCAGCACGCTCTAGGGCATGGTAGGCCAATTCCAACAGGATGCGCTGTTGCGGGTCCATCGCGGCAGCTTCAGCAGGGCTAAGCTTAAAAAAGCTGGCATCAAAATAGCTCACCGCATCGAGTTGGCTGCCCCAAGCTTGGCCTTGTGGCGCAGGGCTGGTGAGGCCATCGAGCCGTTGGCGAGGCAGTTGCCCGACGCTATCCACTCCAGCCACTAAATTGGCCCAAAATTCTTCAGGCGTTGCCGCATCAGGCAGTCGACAGGCCATGCCAATAATTGCAATTGGCTCAGGTGTGGTGCTAGGCTGGCGCTGGATTGGCTCCTGTGCTACATTTTGATTTGACATAATTGAAGTTTGTGCCTGCAACCACGCAGCGAGGCCAGCAGGGGTTGGCCGTTGACGCAGCGCTGCAACATCAGGCTCCACATTAAAGCGATCGCCAAGCGCCGCCAACAGATCCATTAATTGCAATGAGGTAGCGCCAAGATCAAAAACTGAATCGTGCAGCCCAATCTGACTGGGATCAATACCGATGATCTGACTGCATAGCGTGATGATTGTTTGTTCGATGCTGGCAGGAGCCATGCTGGATGCTGGCTGGTTGTGTTCGGCCAATGCCGTTTGGACGGCGGCAATCAGGCTGCTAAACTCGCCTGCTTCATAGCGTTGACGCAACTCTGTGCGCCTGATTTTGCCGCTGGTTGTGCGCGGAAACTGGCTGGCGCGCAGCGGCACAATCTCAATCGCAGTCGTGCCGGTGGTGCGGCGCATGGCACGAATCAGCTGATTAATCGCTGGCAGGGCTGATTGCCAAGCATTCAGCGCCAAAAAAACGATGACGCGCTCTTGGCGATTGCCAAGGCCGCCAACGCCACAGACGGCGATTCGTTTTGGATTCAGCCCTTTGATGCTGGTTGCAAGGGCTTCAAGGTCGGGGGCATGGTGCTTGTGACCATTAACAATCACAATTTCCTTGGCGCGCCCAGTGATGACCAAGCGTCCGTTGTGCAGAAAACCAAGGTCGCCAGTGCGCAGCCAACCAGCACAAAATGCTGCCGCTGGATCGTTGCTGCGATAATAACCGCGCATCAACTGCGGCCCTGCAACCTGAATATGGCCAACATGGCCAGCAGCAAGCGGCTGATCAGCAGCATCGACGATTCGCACATGGCAATCAGGAATTGGCACGCCAACATCAACTAGCTCTAAATAGCGTGTTTGATCGTTTGAATTGGGCTGTTCAGTGACGAAACTCGCCCGCTCTTCGTGAATCAGAATCTGGCGATCAATCAGGTGAGTCTGCATGCCAGTGCCAAGCGGCGATAGCGTAACCCCAACACTAGCTTCAGCCAAGCCATAAACTGGCAACAAAGCTTGTGCCGCAAAGCCTGTCGCAGCCACATGGCTGAGAAACGCGCGACAACGCTCGGCCACAATTGGCTCTGCGCCAACAATCAACAAGCGCACACAGCTCAAATCAAGCCCAGCCAATTGTTCTTGCTTAACTCGTCTCGTTACTAAATCTAAGGCAAACGGAGCTGCTGTCAATAATGTGGCTCGATGGCGATGGGTCAGTTCTAGCCAGCTGGCTGGGCGGCGAGCAAAATAAAATTCATCAATTTTGACCTGTTTAATTCCAGCTGCCAGTGGCAACAAGTGAGCGGCAATCAAGCCCATATCGTGATAATAGGGCATCCAACTGACGACGCAATCGTCGGCGTTGATTGCGCAGGCACTGCCCATTTGGCGCAAATTGGCCAGCAGCCCAGCGTGAGTTAGCTCGATGCCTCGTGGCTCGCCAGTGCTGCCCGATGAAAATTGCAGATAGGCGAGATCGCCTACTGCTGGTGATGTTGCCATCGCTGTGACGTTTGAGCGAAACAATTGAACTGTTGCAGTAGGCCATGGTCCAGCAAGCGCCTGCTGTTCGTGCTGCAACGGCGAAGATTGGGCTGCCAATGCCTCACCAACGGCGGCGCTAGCAAGTAACGCTGGTTGTTCAAGCGTCTGCCAGATTGCGCGAATTCGTTCTGGTTCGGCGGCCAGCGGGGCGGGAATCAATCCAGCGAGGATTGCACCCCAAAAGCCAGCCAGAAAATCGGCACTTGCTTCGAGCGCAATTAACAGCACTTGGCCTGCAACCAACCCATTGCGCCCTAGCTCCGCCGCGACTTCTTGTGCCGCTATATACAGCTCGCGATAGCTAATCGCCTGTTCGTGGTCAGCAGATGCCCGATGAATAATTACTTGGTTGGGTGTGGTTTCTGCGCTAGCTCGCAGCAGATCAGGCAGCGTCCGAATAGTGCGCGACAACAAATCAGCAACCATGCGGCATTCTCCAGTAGAGCCTTCCTCGAAAAGACGTTGATAACAGGATTGCCGTTCTCATGGAAATGACCAAGGTTCTGGACATGTATCAGCGTACAATGGGCGGCGCAGCGTTTTTTTTCGTTAAGAGGATACCACAAGCTCACCGATGAGTGGTGTCTCTTTAAGGCAGCGTAATTTTGCGAATTGGCCCAGGCCCGGCTTGGCGCGGCCCTACTGTCTCCCAATCGAGGAAATAATAGCTGCGACTATCCGCACTCCATGCATTGTAACAGCCCTCGGTATACGATTCGTTTGGCAGATCAATCACGACTGCTGCAGGCTCCCCGGTTATCGGATCGCGTTCCCAAAGCGGAATCGTGATCGCCTTGGTGGTGGTCAGATCGATAATCTGACTTTCATAGCCACGTTTATAGCCATCGTCATTGGGGTCATAGATATGGGCAATCACATAGCGATGGGATGGCGAAAGCGCGCAGACACCGACATGGACATTCGGAATGACAATTGGCGCAAGCCGATCACGCTCCGAAGCACAGCCACTAACTAACCCAAACAGCAGTATTCCAAGGTAATACCAGCGCATGTTTGCCCCTTTCTTCGGTTATCTCAGCGTAGTAGCCTAAGTATAGCGCTCCTTGGCGTAAAAAATGCCTTGTTCAAAGCACACGAGCCGATATTGCTCTCAAATTATGTGAAAAATCGTACAAATTACCTATTGTTATTTACTTCACAAAGGTGTAGAATCGACAACGTGCGGTAACAACAGGAGGCCCAAAATGCAAAAAGTGATTATTATTGGGGCTGGGTTTGCTGGCCTGCGGGCTGCCAAAACCTTAGCGGGCAAAAACCTCGATGTATTATTAATCGATCAACAAAATTATCATTGTTTTCAACCGCTGCTCTATCAAGTGGCAACTGCTGGCTTGGAGCCAGAGCAAATTGCCTACCCCGTGCGCGGCATTATGCACAATTGGCCGGGTGTGCGCTTTTTGATGGCTCGCGTCGAGCACATTGACCGCAGTGCCAAACAGGTGCAAACCACAATGGGCAGCTTTAGCTATGATTATTTAATTGTCGCTGCTGGCGGCCAAACCAACTATTTTGGCAATCGCGAGCTTGAGCAATATAGCTTTGGCCTAAAAACCTTAAATGATGCTGAGCAGTTGCGCAACCATTTATTAAGCACCTTCGAACGCGCTGCCTACGAAGCCGACCCCAAGGTGCGCCAAGCCTTACACACCTTTGTGGTGGTTGGTGGCGGCCCAACCGGAGTCGAATTGGCGGGCGCGATTCGCGAATTGGTTAAGCATGTTTTGGTGCGCGATTTCCCCCAACTCGAAAATCGTCAAGTCCAGGTGATTTTGCTCGAAGCCACCGATAAAGTGCTGGGCATGTTTCCAAAACGCTTGCAGCAAAAAACCTTGCGCCGCTTGGAGCAAATGGGTGTCGATGTGCGCTTAAATACAGCGGTCGAGGGCGCTAGTGCTGATCAGGTGCAACTTAAAGGTGGCGAGGTGATTCCTACCCACACCCTGATTTGGGCGGCTGGCGTGCAAGGCGTTACCTTGGCCCAAAGCCTTGAATTGGCCCTCATGCGCGGCAATCGCGTCCAAGTGCAGCCCGACTTGAGCCTCGCCGATGATCCAGCGGTCTATATTGTTGGCGATTTGGCCTATATCGAACAGGCAGGCAAACCCTTGCCCCAAGTTGCGCCGGTGGCGATTCAACAAGCGGTGACGGCGGCAAAAAACATTCTGCAATACAGCGAAGGTCGCACAACCAGCAACTTTGTCTATCGTGATCGTGGCTCGATGGCCACGATTGGGCGTAATGCAGCAGTGGCCTATATTTTTGGGCTTCAGTTTTGGGGCTTTCCTGCTTGGGTCGTCTGGCTGTTCATTCACCTGATGAGCTTGGTTGGCTTTCGCAATCGTGTGGTCGTCTTGATCAACTGGGCCTACAATTACTTCTTCTATGATCAAGCGATTCGTTTGATTACTGCCAATCGCAAGCCAGGCGATGTTGATTTGGCCCCAGCGCTTGAGCATATTCAAGCCACAACCAAATAATCGAGTGTATCAGCGCCAACTGATTGATGTTGGCGCTGGTTTTTTAAAATTTTCAACAGATATTCAGTAATCGAACAGCGTTCAGTGCAATAAATTAGCTAAATAGCGCAATTAAATGGCTTGAAGCTTGGTTTTGGCTGCCATTACAAGCAAAATGATGGCTTTTCGCGATGCTTGATCAAAAATCGAACAATGATCAACAAATGCCACAGCTTGGTTTTTTGCTCCAAGCTGCGACACTTTTAGCGCAGCTGCATCCAATAGAGCCAAAGTAGTCCAATCGGCAAGAGCCAGTAAATCCGTTCGCGCAGCATCAAACTCCGTCGTTTGGCTAATGAATAAATTGCTAAGCAAAGTGCTAAACCTAATTCAACATATTTTAGATAATGCCATTGTTGATAGATCGTCAGGTGTGAGCCAGTAAGCGCTTTTGGATCGATCCCATACCAGCGTTGATCTTCGATTACTACCCAGATGATGATGCTCACAATGAATACTACGAGGGTTAATACATCAGTTAAGAGGAGCAGCCAGCTTGGGTTTTTATCAGCGTGCGGTACGTTGTACATAGTATTTCCTTCCCTTCTCAATGAATTTAATCACTCATCCGTTGATCGCCAGCTGAGTATACCAAATTTGCAGCTTGAGCATGGTATTTAGATTGACAGTAACCTGTCATAATAGTAATATATTGTCATTATGCAAAATATGAATCAACAAGCTGAGATTTTTACCAACCTCATTCTTGAGCTATTTCGCTTGAACGGGGTATTATTGGCAGTTGGCGATCGGTTGACTGGGCCGGCTGGCTTGAGCAGCGCGCGCTGGCAGGTGCTTGGAGTAGTCGAACATGGCCCAATCTCGGTGGCGCATGTGGCCCGCACAATGGGGCTGACGCGGCAAACCGTGCGCCAAACCGCCGAGGGCTTGTTCAAAGATGGCTTTATTGTCTATGCGGATAATCCGCATCATCGCCGTTCGCGGCTGATGGAGCTGACACCTAAAGCTCGGGCAGCGCTGGATTATGTGGCTCAACGCCAAGCCCAATGGGCTAGTGCTGTGGTCGCAAATCACGACCTCGCCAGCTTAAACGAGACGTTTAATACATTGTACCAGTTGCGCCAAACGCTGGAAACCTATGAGGAGACAAACGCTGATGAAACTCAATCATCTGAATCTGACGGTTGATGACGTGACGGCGGCGCACCAGTTTCTGCAAACCTATTTTGGCCTCCAAGACCTTGGCACCAACAAGAATATGGGCTTTCTGACTGACGAGTCGGGCATGGTGCTTTCGCTGACGCATATGAAACTAGCCAAGGAAAGCGAAGTCCGCTATCCTGGCTCGTTCCACATTGGCTTTATTCAGCCAAGCGAAGAGCGTGTCAACGAGATCAACCAACGCCTGCGCGACGATGGTTTCGAGGTCGAAGCGCCGCACAAGGCCCATGGCTCGTGGACATTTTATTTCACCGCGCCTGGCGGCTTTGTAATTGAGGTTCTTTGCTAAGCAGCTAGTTTAATTGATTGCTATCCAGCAGATTAGTTGCTAGCTGAAATATGGGTGGCAAACCAATAGGGCGGCGGACATGGCGGATTATGCTGCTGCACATGAGCAAGATACTCAGCGCCCACACTGCCGCCGCCCAGCGTTACCGACTTCCCAAGCTGGATTTGAATCTTCGTTTGCAGATCGCTGATGTTGCTGCCGTCAAAGGTTATGCTTGCTTTCCAAATTACCGCATAGCCTTGGGGATTGTGGGGCGAAACGAGGCGCATGCAGCCGTCCTGAATATTTAGTACGCCACTCGTAAGCGCTGCTGGCTCTGGCCATGACAAGTTTGGTTGCAGTTGCAGAAATAGCGCTGCTGGAATTGCAGTTACGAGTGAGGGCGTTGCTTGAAGTGCTTGCTCGTGAGGTTGGCAAGCACTCAGGCTCACGAGCAAGCAGCTAAGGCTCAGCCAACGCAGATATTTATTTGACATAATTGAAAAATTCATGCAATTAAACAACTGACTCAGGCATAGCAAACGCTTGAATTGCGTTGATGTAAGCTGTGCGCTCAAATTGCCAGATTGTAGTGCTATCCATCCATTTAATTGAATCAAGTCGCGAGGCTGGCAGTTCATCCAGTGTTTCATATGGTGTTTCACCAACAGCATAGCCTACTCGTGGCCAGCTAACGGTGGTTGCACTTGCGCTAACTTCGATCACGACGATCGTACACGAAAAATCACAATCATCGGGGCACATCAAGATAGGAACGATGGTTGGGATTTCATTCATTACTCGAACACGCTCCCAGACCAATTGTTGTTCTGCCTTTGTTTCAAGCCATCCAGCGATTAAGGTTGGCACAAGTCCCTCAAGATTTGAATCTTGGCAGTGCAAAGCTAGAACCTGATCGAGCGGCTGGCCGTCGATCAGCAGCATCAAATGTGGCTCGCCTGCGTAGCGAGTTTGATATAGTTCAGTGCTAATGTGGTGCATGGTAACCTCAATCTCTGCTCAATCAATGAGTTGCAAGCCACGTTTTGAGTTGCTTGATGCACTATAGCATACAGCACTCTTGTTCAATAGCTCATTAAACTGGCAACGAGTGCTTGTGCAACGTATCTTTACCAGAACCTCGCTTGCTCTATTGCAAAATCTCAATATATGGTATTGTTAGGCATTATCACGACAATTGTTCAATAATGGCTTTGCTGGCCAAATTGATGCGCAAGCTTGCTACGTTTTTGCTCAAACGCCCTCTTTCCTAGCAAGTAGCTACTCAAGCGTCGTATCGTGTTGAAATTGAAGGAGTGTCGAAGCGATGCCTAGCAATCTTGCAGCGCAAATAGCAGAAATCTGGCAGCAGCTTGTCAACCATTTTCACTGGCAATACACCCCTCACGCTAGCGCCATCATCGATCAAACGCATACATGGTGCATAACCGAATCGATTAATGATCCAACAATCATCAGGCGGCGACTAATCGCGCACTACAACGAAATGCTCTACGCTGGAATGCAAGATCAGGCGGAGGATGCAGCCCGCGATCTGCAACGAGCGTGCATGCAAGCCGGACGGCGCTCACACTATTCAGCTGACGAATTAGAAGAGTTTGCCGCCGATGCGGTGATGATTGTGATTCGCAAACTGGGCGAGATTCAGCCGCAACGCATTTTGGCCTATGCGTTTGCCTGTATGCGCAATGCCCCAAAGGCCTTAGCCAATGAGCCAAAGATGGTGAGTCTTAATGATGATTATGATCGCAACAATGGCTATCGTGATCAGTCGATCCAGCAGGTTGAGCAAGCAATAACCGAAACTGACTTGCAGCAGGTGCTCAAAGCAAGCTTGCCCAATCCGCTCGAGTTTGAAATTATCTATCGCAGTTACTTTTCCGCTGAGACACCGCGCGCGATTGCCGCCGCATTGGCGCTGAAACCAGAACAAGTGCGGTTGCTAAAAAGTCGGGCACTCAAAAAATTGCGCGAGCATCCCCACGTTAGACAGCTGTTTGAGCAACTCTTGGTGGAATCATAGCGCTTGCTGGCTTGCTCGATCGTGTATGATAATCCTGTCTATACCCAATGAGGTTAGTATGAGCTACCAAGATTCTCAGAACCCAAATGCGCGTAAGCAGCAGTTGTATAATCGCTTAACTGCTAAGCCTGAACCATGCGCCAACTATCATGACCTGCTGCTTCAAGCAGCCCAGTTAGAGGCTGATGAGGTTGATATTGATACCGATCTTCGGTTTAGCGAATTGTTTGAACACCTTGATCTCTGCCTCGATTGCGCCGAGGAATATGCTGAGGTTGTGGCAATGCTGCGTGTATATGCCAACCAGCCGCAGCCGGTTGAATTGCAAAAGCAGCGCCCATTTTTCCCCAAGCCAGCCCCAACCGCCGAGCGCAAAGATTCGAAAAAATGGCTGAAACTGTGGCAAGCAGCCAAACGCCAGCTTGAGCTAAACCTGCCCACAATCAGCCTTCAGCCGATGCTGCCAACAATGACGACAACAGCGCTGTACAATAGCCAATTAACTGAATTTACTGGCAAACCATTTTTCGTTGTGGCGCTGATCGATACCCAAAACCCGCCAGTGCTCAAGGTGACCTTACGCGAACCACAACCCAAACAATGGCAGGTCACTGTGCAAACCACCAAACAGCGCTATAGTCAAACCACAAATGCGCAAGGCAACGCTGAGTTTACAACGATTCCTGCAGCAGAATTAATTCAAGGTATTGTATTAACCTGCACTGAACTCTAAACCAGTAGCCATGCTTTACTCCAAGCATGGCTACTCGTCTTCCATCGTGCTCAAAACCATAAATAAACTTAGCAGTGACATCAGTATCGCCAAGGATGGAACTGCCAGCATCCACTGCAGATGCTTGAGTGCATAATTAAACAAGACCGGAACGAGCACCAGAAACACGAGCGTCATACACAGAATAATGATGTGGTTGAGCGTTTGAGTTTGCGGCGAATCATAGGTGCCTAAAGCCCATTGATTGCGGGTAAAGCGACGCATAAAAATAGCGCATCCAAGACTATTGCAGCTTATAAGCAACAGCAGCAGCAGATAGTTATAGGGCTTTACTCCGATTGATTGGCCAAACATAATAAAGCTGAAACTGTAGGCTGCAACCAGCAGAATATAACTCAACCCGTAGCCAAAATAAGCGCCCAAAAATTTGGTTATGCGTAAAAATCGGCTGGTTGCAGGTTCCATATAGCTCGGCTGAAAATAGGGCCGATAAAAAATCGCTAAAATTGTAGGAATAATCAACCCAAGCCAACTGAGCGTGTTGATCGTGGTTGATGCACTCTCTGCAATCTGCACTAAACTTGCATTTGGATAGTAGAACGGAATCACGATCGCGATACTTAATCCAAGCACCGCTACGCCAATCCAGCTGGTTTGAAACCAATGCAGCACCTGCGGTCGCTCTATCAGGCGTTGGCTGCGATCACCCAAGCGCATATAGTTGGTGTAGGCATCATTTAGAATCGCACCCCGATAAATGACCGGCAAGCTCCAATCGACCACAGCTGCAGGAATATGCGCTGTAATGGCTAAACGAGCTTGGGTTACTGCAAATTCGAGCGGCACACCACGATCAAGTTGGCGATACAACACTTGGCTAAAAATAACCGCAGCATCTTGGCGAATTTCCCCTTGAAACGCCACCACAAACGGGATCCCTCGCCGAATCAAGCCTAATGCCACACCTTCAACCACGCCACGTTGCTGCTCTAAGCTAGCATCATCGGTTGCTGAAGCAGCTTGGGTTGCTGCATAACAGGCATGCAACACCACCAAGCGTAGCTCAGCGCTATTGCTGAGAATCGGAGCCAAATCGGCAGCCCCTACGCGCCGCACAAAGCCTGCTTGATGGGTCAATAATAAATCATAGCGCGTCAACCCTGCTTCGATTTCAACTGGCCCACCATGCGCCACAAGATGCACCACCCGCGGCTGATGGGCGTGCATGCGTTGCAGTAACTCTTCGAGGCTGCCGGCTTCGTCAAAATAATGCTCAGGTTCAAACAGCGCGCGAATTGCAGCGCGATTAATAATGTTAGGAGCACCAATTGGATGGGCAAGCAGCGCCTCAACTGGAAAAGGTTGCGCAATTGTGCTATCTGTTTGCACGCCAACCCCCTGAACCTGGCGGACTATGCTAATGTGTGGGTTCTGCAACAAAAAATCGCGCTCAACGAATTGATCAATCTGGTTGAGCGTTGCACTCGCAGCATCCTCCAAATCCAAGGCTGTGGTGATTAATTCCCACGGCACGGCGAGCAGTTCTAGAACATCGGGATAAAAATTCAAGACAATCCGCAGCTGATGCTTGACCCGATGGGTGCGATTAATGGCTTGGGCCAAACTGCGTCGCGTTGCCGCTGGTAATAAACTGGCAACCCGATTGCCAAACGTATAGAGGTCGTGCTTACTAGGGGTGTTTAGTGGGACTGCTGAATCGATTTGCAAACTATGGGCAAGTTCTAGGTATTCGCTATATTCTTGTTGAATCGCATGCAGTTGATCGGCCCGAAAGGCCTTTTGCGATGTTACCTGGAATAAGCCGCCAACAACCGGAATCCATGAGTGTTTGGTAATGACGTTATAGGGCAACGGACTGGTTGGATCGCTCAGTCGCTTGAAGGTTAGGGTGAATTCTTCAATCTGCATCGATTATCCTTGCTGCTTGGCTTGCTTCTGGAGAAAATTCAGCTGTTCGATGGTTGATAGCAGGGCATGGCGTGGCCAGCCACGCAACAACGCCCCAGTTGGCGGGAGCAGATGGGGCTGGTCGGGGGCACGTTGCGCGTTCGCTTGCAACTCGCTGATCGCCTGTTCAAGCAAGCTCTGCGCTTCAGCAGGATAGCGCTGAAGTGCAGCATAGGCTGGTTGCGCTTCGCTACAAGTAAGAATTGTGGCAATCAGTTCCAGACAAGCGCTGAGCTGGCGGAATGCAGGGTTGGTGGCATAGGCTTTTAGGGCTGGCTGCATTTTGGCAATCAGCAGTGGCCATGCTTGTGGTTCTGCAATCTGGCTACAGGCGGTCATGTGGTTGATTAATGGGTGTAAACTGCGTGCCCGCCGATTAAGTTGGTGGAGCAGCAGAATCCCGTGTTGGTCGGAGCTAAGTTGCCAAAATACACTGGCACTGGAGCGTTGATCGTGCAAGAGTTGCTGAATGGTGCGGCGGACAGCCGGACGTTGTGCGCTTAGACGATAAACTGCGATTAATGCCTTAAACCCGCGAGCTGGATCAAGCTGATAGAGTTGGCGTAAGCTCCAACTTAAACCAATCAAGGGCAATAGGGCTAATTCATCGTAGAGCGCTGGATGATAGCGCCACCAACGCCAAGGCTGGCCTGAAAACCGTACCAAACAGCCAATCCCGATGCTGACGAGCGACTGCCAGAGCCAACTTATAGGCCGCACGATGCCAATCCATAAACCAAGCGCAAAAAAAGCCAAGCTAAACCACAATGTACCGATCATTGGAATTAAGCCAAACTGCATCCACAGCAACATCAAACCAAGCCAAATCCGCGTCGTTAACATTGTGGGTAAGGCAATATGGGTTGTCACAAATAATGATCCCAGTGCACAGCCAGTTACGATCAAAAACAGCATCAACAAGCGGGGATCATTGGTCTGCAAAAATTGCAACATCACGGTCGAGAGGCCAAAAAATGCAGGAACCCATGCAAGCTGCATGCGCAGCGGCCAAAAAGCATAATACGAACGCTGCAAAAAAACTGGCTCGCTCAAATAAAGCCCATCGGCAACCCGATAACGAAATGCATTGCTGGTTCCCATGACGATTGCCAAGGCACAAATTACAACCAAGAAAAGTTGGGGCAAAAGCAGGCTGATGCCGAAAAGAAGCGGCGGAGTGTCAAGCATCAGCAGTAATCCAACGCCAATCGTTACCAACCAAAAGCCAAGCCACAACGCCAGTGCTAAGCCGAGTTGACGATAGCGATAGCGCTGGCGATGGAGATTCAGCAACAGCTGGGTTGGATGCAGCAATGCATCACGAATAATCGCAAACAAATCAAGCATCAGGCTATCCTCGATTCAATCAATCCTAACTATGTTTGCATGGCAGTAGTTTTGGTTTATCGGCTATTCTGGCGTATTATACCCAACAATTGCTGCGAGCGATTTGGCAACGATTGGATTGTATTCAGCCTTGCGATAACAGCTATACTAGCGATGAATTAAACCACATCTGCATGTTGACAAGGGATAACCCATGATTGTAAACCAAACCGATGATCTATCCCAATATCGGGTTCTTTTGGCTACACTGAATCGGGAGCACCATTGGCAATTAACCCAAACCGAACAAGATCGCTATCTGCAACAATTAAAGCCGTGCTTGCTTGCTACCGAAGGTGAACAGCGCTTAAACTCAATGCTCGCCAACTATCATTATGATCACGGGATCGTGGCCAAATTCCAGACTGGCCATGGCTTTGATCAGCAGGATTGGAAGGAATGGCTGCAAACGGTTCGCACTGTATTAGCGAAGAATGGCCTCGATTGGAGTCGCCAAATTGCCACTAGCCACGAAGATTTGGTGCAAATTGCGCTCAATGGCTTGCTCGAAGCCTTGCCAAGCTATTGCTATCGTAGTCGCTTTAAAACGTGGGCTTATAAGGTGTTTTTGCGGAGTGTGCTCCAACATTTACGCCTCTTTCAGGCAAGTAAACGGACAGCTGAAATCCTTTCGCTCGATCAAAGCATCAATGATCAGTCCAGCCTTGAAGTTGCCGATAGCCACACCCCTGATCCTGCCGAGCAGACGCTGGCGAATACGCTGCAAAGCTTAATTTATCGGGTTTTGCAGCAACATAGCGATCAACGGCTGCCAGAAATTTTTCGCTTGGCCAAGGAAGTTGATCTGACGGTTACCGAAATTGGGCAGCGATTTCAATTAAGCCCTGGGCGCATCTCCGATCTGCTCAAACAAGCTCGGCACTTGCTCCAGCAGCATCCAACGATCCGCGATTGGTATAATCCAGATTCAGCACCTGATGAAGCATTCAATTAAACGGGGCGCGATCAAACGATGTTGGGCTTTTTGCTGCCGATAGACAAACCAGCGTGTATCGATTGATAGGAATTATGGCATGATCAATTCATCAATTCATCAAGAGCTTCAACTATGGCTTGAACACATAATTCAGGAGCAGGCCATTCACCAGCCGCACGCACAGTTGTATCAGCATATCGCTACATGCGATCACTGTCGCGGAATGACGATTTTAGTAACCCAAACGTATCCACAGCTTTTTCCTAGCCCTGTGGCTTGGAGCTGTGATGATGCATGCGATGAGCTGGAACTCTTTATTGAGACAGAACGCGTTGATGCCCATCAAGCGGTTCATGAGTTTCCTGCTGTGTGGTGGCATATACTTAGCTGCGAGGAATGTGCCGCGCTGTATACAAGTTTACGGATTGTGGATCATGCTGAATCGCTGGGAGCGATAGCTACGCCACCGCTATTTAGCGCCAACCAACCAAGCATGCCCGCAATGCTTGCTGGTCAATTGCTGCAAGCAACGTCGCCAACCTATAGCATTACATTCGAGCGCGAATTTCTCAATCGTGCGCTCCAGATTAGCCAGCAACCGACGGTGCGGCGCTATCGATCCGAGCATGCTGAAACGGTCAAAATTTTAGAAGATAACCCGCAACTCCAAATTGACGATGTGCAGTATCACTTCACCGTTTTGCTCAAAATAGGCCGGAATGGGTGGAGTTTGGTTGCAACCTTAGAGCCACAATTCGCTGGTTGGCTAACTGTTCAGCTTGGTCAGCAACAGTATCGCCAGCAATTTGATCAGACTGGGAGCGCGAGCCTGAACAATCTTGCGCCCGATCATTTATTGCTCATCGATGGGCCAGATTTAAGCATAACGCTTGATCCAGCGCTATTAAATGCCTGATCGTCAGGATAGAAGGATGCTGCATGTTTATCCCAAGTTCTGTTCCGTCGGCCTATCGGAGCTGTTTACAGCTTGCAGATACCAACCCTCGGCAATCGGTGCTGCACGCCAAGCATGGGCTACTGCAAACAAGCAGCAATGAACCTCTGGCGCAAGCTTGGGCGTTCTATAGCGTGGGCTGGACACTCTTTCGCTGGGAACGCTTAAGTGAGGCCGCCACGTATTTTGAACAAGCGCTTGACTACTTTCGCTCCATAGAGGATGCTGCTGGGCTGCTCCATTGCCGAGTTGGCCAGGTTTTTATTGGCTGGATGAGCGGCGCAGGTCGTAGTTTACAGCAAGAATGGCAGAGTTTGGTTGCTGCCTATCAGCTGCTGGGCGATGAGCAGGCGGTTGCTCAATTGCAAATCTATCAAGCTGCGCATTTGAATATGCTTGGCGATACAGCCCACAGCATCGCTCAATTAACCACGTTGGCCAGTAATACTTTACATAATATATCGCCGAGTAACCTCGCTCGACTCCAGCGAATCTTGGGAGCAGCCTACCTCAATCAAGCCGATTTCCCAACTGCTGAGCGCTACTATCGGGACGCGTTGCAAACCTTTCGCCGCTTAAACTGGCAACCTGAGATTGCCAAATGCCTATTTGAACAAGCGCGCTTGGCTGAACAAAGGGGCAAATATCGACTGGCAATCTCGCTGCTCCAAAAAGCGCGTGATCTTGCTGCCCAGCATGAATTAGTGCTGCTCAAATCCCAATGTGAGAAAGGCTTGGGCCTTATCTATAGTCGATTGGGCTATTATCAACAAGCGATC
This sequence comes from Herpetosiphon giganteus, assembly GCF_016907925.1. Classification (GTDB taxonomy): domain Bacteria; phylum Chloroflexota; class Chloroflexia; order Chloroflexales; family Herpetosiphonaceae; genus Herpetosiphon; species Herpetosiphon giganteus. Next base: position 45,998 of record NZ_JAFBCZ010000029.1, read on the forward strand.
GAACTTTTGGTGACTGCCCGAAGTTTATTTATTGCCAACCAACGCCTCGATCAAGCAGCCCAATGTGATCATAACCTTGGGATTATTTTCTATTATTATGGCCTTTTTGATTTTAGCCAAGCATTCTATCGTCGAGCACAAAACAGCTATCAAGCGCTGGATAAAACCCATGATCTGTTGATCGTCCAACGCAATCAAGCATTAATTGTACGTCGTCAAGGCCAGCCTGAAGCAGCGCTCCAGCTCCTGCAACATTTAGCTGAAGCTGCCCAGCAGACCAATGATCTTGGCGAGTTGGCGGCAATTTTTCAGGCGCAAGCCCAATGTTGGAATGATCAAGGGCGACATGAGCAAGCACTGGACGCGATCCAACAAGCCTACGCCTATTTCACCGCAATCCAGCATGCTGACGCAATGGGCGAATGTTTGCTGGAGTATGCAACAACTGCGCTATTATTAAATAAGTATGGCCAAGCCCGCGACTATTTTCAACGAGCCAAGCGCTTGCTAAACAAACGCCCGATGTATATGTGGTTAGCGGTGTATGGTCTTGGGCGTTGTGCTCACGCGCAAGGGCAGCTTAAAAAAGCGCGTATGTACTACCAAAAAGCGCAGGCGATTGTGCTTAATATGCGGCGCTCAGTGCCAAGCGAGCATGCCTCAAGTGGCTTCTTTAGCCAAGCTCAAGCGCTCTATGGCGATAGTCTGAGCGTTACAATGACCCTTGGCGATGCAGCCGCCATCTTAGAAGTTGTTGAACAACATCGGGCCGTAACCTTGCAGCACTATCTCAACCAACCAGCGGCGCATATGCCATTAACCCTGCGCCAGCTGTATCAGCAACGCCGTGAGACCTTACAACACCTCATCAATGCCGCTGCTCCTGAGCATAATATTAACGAGGCACTCCAAGAATACCTCTTGCTGAGCCTTGAATTACGCCATATTGGCTTCGTGCCAGCAACGCCAATTGCGGATCGGTTTGAGCTTGATCGCATTCGGCAGCAGTTTGATCTTGCCTATGGCACGGGGTGGATCTGCTTGATTTATAGTTTTTATGGCGAGCACTTATTGATATTCAGCTTAACCACGACCAGTTTGGCCATGACTCAACAGCGAATCACGCCCCAAGCACGTCATCTTTTAAACCAACTGACCAAACCAGAATATCGCGAATTTACCTACGATGATTATGCTTATGCGCATGGACGCAGCGCCAAACGTTGGTCGATTTTGCACCAAGCCCAAGCCTTGTTATTGCCAAGCGAGATTGGGCAATTAAGCGATCCTGATCATCACCTCTTGTTGCTTCCCGATGAGTGCCTGCACGATTTGCCATGGGCGGCCTTAGCCTATCGGTCGCAACGCCTATGCCAACATGCTGTGTTACACCAGATTCCTGCTTTGCAACGCATGCCAAGCATTGAGCGAGCGGGCCGAAGCCCAAACCTTTTATTTATTGGGTGTAGCTTTCGCGACAGTGAAGATCCATTAATCTATGTGCTTGATGAGCTAGAACAGGTTCAGCAATATTGGCAGCATCCAATCGAAATTTTGTTGGATGAAAGCGCATCACGGCAACGCATCGTGCAACCTACGCCGCAAACCACGCTGGGCGATTATAGCCATATTCATATTGCAACCCATGGCCAGATGACCTCGCAACAAGGCTTACGCGCCTACATCAAACTCCATGATGGCGCTATTTTCTATGATGAAATTTTGCAACTGCAAATAGCCGATGCGTTGGTTATTCTGTCGGTTTGTCAGGGCGCTGATGGTGATGTGTTACCGGGCGCTGAGGTATTAAGCTTAAGTCGGGCTTTTTTAGGGGCTGGTGCGGCGGCGGTTATTTGTCATTTGTGGTGGGTAGACGATGAGTATGCGGTCGCAATGATGGATCGATTGTATCAACAGCTTCGCTTGGGCTATGCTGCGCCAACTGCGTTAGCCTATGCCCAACGCCAATGGATTGAGCAGCAACGCGATTTAACTACTGAGCAATCATCAGCCATCTGGAGTGGCTGGTCGGTTATTGAGCGTTAAGCAGGTCTCCGTTAACCAGTGGTGGTACCACGTCCACTGATTAAGCCAACCGTGCCTGAGCTTTAGATCCTAGCCGCCACCATTTCCACCGTTTGCGCCACCAGGATCAGCCATCAATACTGGCTCATCAGTTGTGAAACTTGTTGTTTGGGCAGCATCCACGCTTGGTTGGTTGCTTGGCTTGATCGCAACGTGACTAACGATTGCCCCAATGGTCATCAAGCCAATGACCAACCCGTGTACGATCTGGCGTTTCATCAATGAACTCCTTTCAATCAGCGATCCATTTGCTGGATTCGCCAAGAAAGAAGGAGTTTTGGCTAAAACGTATCAAGGTTGGATCGGTTTATGGTGGTTAATAAGTGAAGCAGGCAGGATTACCACGTGGTGATCCTGCCTGCTTCTTTTTGGGTGGGCTGCTATGTAAGATTTTTGTTGTTGCTGCGTTTCCTTTTATATAACCTACTCAATGCATCCGAGAAGGAGCGCCTATGGATCTTATTACGCGGGTTCGTGATGTGTTTGGCGTGGCTCATCCGCTGGCAGACCCAGCCAGTTTTGCGCTGTTCTATCAGCAAACCCATGCCGTGGTTTTTCGCTATGTGTATATGTTGCATGGCTCACCCAAAAGCGATGTCGAAGATTACACCGCTGAGGCGTTTGCGCGGGCATGGAAGCAGCGCCATCGCTTCAGTGGCAACGATGAAGCAGCGCTTGGCTGGATTATTACGATTGCGCGGCGGATTGTCATTGATCAACAACGGCGAGTTTCGAGCGCAGCAACACACCAACTAGACCAAGCAGATCTGCCGTCCACGCCTGAACAACAAGCCCTGTTGCGTGAGCGGCAGCAGTTGGCGCTCGAATTGCTCAATCATGTTTCATTGAACCAACGCGATCATCTGATTATGCGCTACTTTCTAGGCTGGCGCGTGCAGACAATCGCCCAACACCTTGGCTGTTCCGAGAGTTCAGTGTCGGTCAGTATCCATCGAGCCTTGAAAATTCTGCAAAACCGCTATCCAACGTTAGCAGAGGAGCTGTTCCATGACGCATAATCAATTAAACGACCAGGTTCAACCAGCAGCCGAGCAAGCGATTAGCGCATTGTTGCGCGACTTTGGCGAGCATCCGAGCAAGGAATTTCATGCCCGCCACGCTGATGCACCATGGATGCAAGCCAGCGCGCCGAAACAACGTCGACCCTTTGGCTGGCGCGGTATGCTGATGGCCAGCTTAACGTTGTTACTCGTAACGCTGTGGTTTGCCGCTCCAAGCGGCTTCGTGGCAGCACTGAACGAGTTCTTCGGCTTGTATCGTGCCCCATCAGATACGGTCGAATCAGCAACTGGGCCGTTCCTTACGCCACCAACGGTTGCAACGATTGCAGAAGCCGAGGCCCTGGTTGGCTTTGATATTCTGACTCCGGCCCAACTTCCACCTGAGATCCATGGCACCCAAATTATGGTCGATGGCGAACACCCAAATATGTTTGCCCACATCAATTATCTTGATGCAGGTGACAATTCGCGCGTCTCGTTGAGTGCCCAATATGGCCCGCTCTATCTTCAGATTGGTGCGACTGCTGAGGTTGAGGTCGTTCAATTGGGCAATGCCAGTGCTGAATATTTCCAAGGCGGCTTTATTAATAAAGGGACAGTTGCTGAGTGGGATTCGAACTATCCCAATAAAACGCTGCGCTGGCAGGTTGGCGATATTTCTTATATGCTTTCTTCAGTGAACCTCTCCAAACAAGAATTGATTAATTTTGCGCTAAGTTTGCAATAACGGTCGTAACGATCATCAAGCCCCCATTTCCTAATCAACAAGGAAATGGGGGCTTGATACTTAACGATTTATATACAAAATAGTATGCTGAACAGAATAAACATAAAAAATAGACGAGTGCTGATTAACCAAATTGCTGCCACTGACCTTCAGAAACAACCTCAACCGCCGAGCCAACGACTTTGATTGCTGTTTGATCGTCGATTGCATAGCTTGGCCCATTCAGGCTGGCGGCCCATGTTTGCGCATTGGCCAAGGTATTGTGCGGCAAGGCTGGATGCTCAAGGTGTGGAAAGATACTAAAATTTACCAATCCCAAGGTTTTGTCGTCGCCCCCATGCGGCGGAGTCCAATTGACAAAGAATTGACCAATCGCCGGAGTCAGCACCATACTGCCAGCACTCAGCCCAACATACAGGGTTTCGCTCAATGTTGGGAGTAATTCAGCCAAGCCCGATTGCTGCATCCAATAGTGTAAATACAGCGGATCACCACCGCCGACCAAAAGCACATCGCAGGCTTGAACCTGCGGCAACCAATGCGCCCGACCAAGGCTGGGCAAGGCCGTTAGTTCTAAAATCCCCAAGGATTTCCAGCCCAATTCGCACATCGGCGTTTGCGGCTCGTTGCCGCTACTGAAGGCCCAAGCTTGGCCAAAGCCGCCACGATTGGCATAGCTTGCAGTTGGAATACACAGCGCGTTTGATTCAGCGATTGGTTTGCTTAACAAACTAACAAGCGCCGCATGAATACTGGGGTTAGTCATGCCTGCCGAAGTAAGCAGATACTTCATCATTAACACTCCAAATAAGCTCATCCGTTCTATTGTAAATGTGTTGTCAAGCGTGGATGGCCGCATTGGAAGCCAGCTGGCGGTCGAGTTGATCATTAAAGCTAGCAGCAATAGCCTGCGGAAAATGATGGGGTGCTGGAATGGTGCCCCGACTAAGCCCGTATGGTCTCAGATGGGCGAACGACGATCCTATCGCTATGAATTCGCACCAGCACTATCGCTATGAATTCGCAGCATAATTGTAGCCGTTCGTATGCGCATTATCGATGAGCAGCTATCGAAATTAATATTTAAATTGACATAATTATTATAGCGCAGTGCCGCGTACTTGATTAAACCAAGTACGCGGCGTTGTAGCTTCAGGATTAGTCCACGACCAAGGTCAATTCCGAGCCACCCACAGTTGAAACTTGGTAGCTGCCCGGATTGGTGGTGGTTAGCACGATGAACGTCACTTGGCAGCGATTGGCATAACAGCCAAGTTGGGCCACAAGCGTGCCATCGAGCATTAAGTCGAACGAGCGCGCCGATTCGTTATACAGCCCACCACTACAGTGAATATAGCCACCATTGCCAACGACCTCCACCGAGCCACCAGCCGCAACGCTGCTTGGATTCAAACTGACTAAACTGGGCGGAATCAGGGTTGCGGTTTCGTTAGCAGGGCAACCACTGAGGCCGCCGACTGGTGGCATAAAGGCCGCACTGGTTGCTAGCCCATTGAACACTGTTGGCAGGAAGGTTGGCCGTTCGTCTTGTACGTCGAGCCGCAGCTGCGAGCCACCAACAGTCGAGACTTGGTAGTTGCCGGGATTGATCGTGGTTGGCACGACGAACGTCGTTTGGCAGCGATTGGTATAGCAACCAAGTTGAGCGACAACCGCACCATCGAGGGTTAAGTCGAACGAGCGTGCCGATTCGTTATACAAGCCACCACTACAACGAATATAGCCGCCATAACCGGTGACTTGGACTGTTTCGCCTGGTAGCGGATTGGTTGGCGTGAGGGTGAGCAAGGTTGGTTCAATCAGCTCTTCGGTCTCGCCTGGCGGGCAATTGAGCGGAGCGAATGGGCTAGCTTGGTTGGTGGCGTAGGCCACTGGCATGCGCATAAACGCGCCACCAAGAGCAATAATGGCCATCATGATCCAGACGCGAAGCAATGGGCGCTTGCTGAAATGAGTGCTGTGCATTGGGCTTCCTCCTAATAACAATAACAATAAAATTATGGGGTTGCGGTTGGTAACGACGGCGTGCTGGTTGGCGGCGGCGTTGGTGGCAAGGTATCGGTTGGCGTTGGCGCAACACTGGTCGCTGTTGGGGTTGCAGTCGCTGGCGGCCCTAGAGTGCCAATCGCCGTCAGCGGCGGCAACGACGGTTCGGTCGGCGTTGGCGAGCCTGGAATCACAGTTTCGGGAGGGCCTTGGGTTGGAACCGTGGTTGCAATCGGCGGCATGGTTGGCAATCCTTGGGTCGCGCTTGCTGTCGGCTGCGAGCCAGTTGTTGGCACAGGGCTGCTTGGTGGCACGCGGGTTGGGCCAGTTTCCTTGGTCGGCGCTGGAACGTCAGTTGGCTCGGTGCTCACTTCGGGCATGGGCGTGGCTGATGGCAGCGCATTGGTCGCTTGCGGTGAAGGTACTGGCTCATTGGTTGGCACTGGAATGGTGGTGGCCAATGGCGGTGAGGCCACCGGAATCGTTGGCGGATTGGTTGGCACGCTGGTTGGTTGCACCTGAACGCTGGTTGGCACGACTGGGATTGAACTTGGCAGTGGCTTGGCGACCATGGTTGGTTGGTTCGATTGGGTTGGCGTGAGCGCTGGTTGGCTGGTTGTTGATGCAATAGGCAAGGTTGTCGCGCTCGGCTGCACGACGCTCAAGGTTGGCGTGGCTTGCACAACTGCAACAGCGGGCGATGCACTTGCCAGCGGTGTTTGCAGCTGGGCAATCGTTGCAGGCTGCTTGATGGGCATTCGATTGAGGGCTTCAATGCCGAACCATGCCAAAAGCAGGGCCATTGCCGCCAGTTGGAGCAAGCGCGCAGAGCGACGTTGCCAAAAGCGGGTTGGCTGGGTTTGGCCCAGAATCTGGGCGTGAATTGCGGCGACGGTTGCGATTGGCGGGCGGGCATCGCTCTGCACCAGTAGCGCAAACGATTGCTCGGTTTGGGCCTCTAGCTCGGCCAAGAGCGCATTGCATTGCTGACAGGTTGCGAGGTGCTGCTCAAAAGTGGCGGCATCCGCTGGAGCCACATCCGCAGCCTGAGCCAATATGGTTTTAATCTCAGCACAATTCACAATTCACTCTCCCCGGTATACAAGTCTCGAAAGCGATGGCGGGCACGATGCAGGCGCACCCGCACGGTCGAGACGTTTTCGCTGAGCAACTCGGCGATTTCGCTGGGGCTAAGGCCAACGCAATGCGCCATCACTAAGAGTTCTGCTTCACGCTGGTTGAGCCGAACCAAGCAATCACGCACGTCTTGGGCGGTTGCAATCGCGTGTTCATGCGAAGGTGTGCTGGTCTGAAATGGCAGCCAGCTCCAGCGGCGTTTGCGTCGCAGCATATCAATCACCAGATTGCCCGCAATGCGGCAGAGCCAAGCATAGGGGTTATTTGGCAAGGCTTGGGTGCGGAGGGCAACAAGCGCCTTGGTAAAGGTTTCTTGCAGCAAATCAGCCGCTTGTTCCTCATCGCCGATCAAGCGCACAAGATAGCGAAAGATCGCGAGGTTATATTGGTCAAACCACGCGGCCAAGCGTTCTCGCACGGCAGCCTCGGCCAGAGGCACTGAGTCAACCACCATACACAATCCTTACATCCAGATCAAAAGAATTGCCTTTAAAGACGAATAAGCATGCCCTAGCATTTCAACAATGCAAACGAATTTCAAAAATTGCTCAAAATCAGTGGTTTTCGGTGATATTTCGTGCGCGAATGGCACATTTGAGGCGTAAGTAATGTTTGCTGCATAACCCAAGTATGCTACACTCAATTTGAGTCAATCATTGGAGTAACGAGGGAGCAGCAATGGGAATGAGACAGATTAAGGTTGATCGTAATTGGGTGTTTTATTCAATGATGATTCATACTTGGACACCCTCAGAACAGCAGCTTCCCGACTCACTCTATCTTGATGATCGCCAGAATCAAGCATTGTTTATCCGTCATTTTATTCAACCTCGCTTTGAACCCGCCACGAATCCTGCTGAAGTGCGTGCCCAATATCACATGAAAGAATCGCTGCGTTATTGTCTCAATGTCTATGATGAGCGGATGAATTATGACTTCAATAAGGTTTGGCTGCAATTGATTGAATGGACGCTTTCGCCCACTGATCGCTATAAATTTTTGTGTCATGCGTGGGAGCTGTTATTTCCTGATGAGCCGTGGCAGATGGATGCATTAACCATGAGCTGGTATGTTGAGGTTACTTAATAAACAAAACCTGCCATGGACTGAGCATGGCAGGTCAAATTGATCTGTGTTACAGAGCTTTCAGTTTAGGCTTGTGGTGGCTGTTCAACAATAATCGCATCATTGCCAAACGAGCGAACCTGCTCAACGGGCAGCAGGCTGCGGCCCCGCAAATCTTGAAAGAAGCCTTGTTTAATTTGATAGCCAAGGATTGTGCCGCGCTCATCGATCGATAAATCGGCAACGGTGCCAATTTGGGTTCCATCAACCGTGATGATCGTTGTGCCAGTAATTTGATGGGCTTGTTTAATCAGCGCTGCTAATTCAGGATCTTCTTTAATCGTTGTATAGAGCGGATCGCCACTTACCAACACAATATCCCCAAGGCTAATGACTTGCTCCCAGCGAATAACCCGAGCGCTGGATAACAAGCCACCAATATCGATCAGCAGGGCAACAACCCGCGTTGGTGGTTGATCGAGCACCACATCTTGCACGCTGGCGATGCGCTCTCCGGTTGCTTGGGCGATAACTGGTTTGCCAAACAAACTGTTGACCGTATACATATCCAAAACTCCTTGTAGCTAGGTTGATTGTTCTGAAGCCACTCCAAAGCACATCCCATTCCAAGGACGAAATTGAGGATGCGATTGCATTGACAGCCCTACTGTACCTGCCTATCATTCTTGTAGCATGTTCGATCGAGCTCGATTGAATGTTGCTCAGCGCTGCGGCTGCTGAATCAGCTCAGCTGCGTTTTTTGGCCTATTCGCATCGCCATAGGCCTATGGCGATCAGTGAGAAAGTATTGGCATGACCTTCGTCTTCTTCGCGCTCGTCTTCGTGCTGTACGGCGGTATCAATCTGTATATTGGTCGGCGGACATGGCAATGGTTGCAGGCCATTGCTCCCCAGCGAATTCCGCGCTGGCTCTTTTGGCTCAGCTTTTGGCTCCTCGCTAGCACTCCATTTGTAAGCCGCTTCATTGCTGGCCGCGTCCCAACGAGCCTGATGGCCCTACTTACGCCAATTGGTGGCTATTGGATGAGCATTTTTGTCTATGCAGGCATGCTGCTCGGCCTCGTTGATCTCATTCGCTTAATGGTGCGTTTGACTGGTAGCGCTCCCAAGGGCGTGGGTTATTCGCGGCGCACGCTGCTTGCCGCTGGTGCAACGGTGATTGGGCTGCTGGTGGGCTTAATTGGCTATGGAACCTGGCGCGCACGCACTCCAGTCGTGGCCGAATATACGATTAGCGTACCCAAACAGGCTGGGCCAGAGCGTGAATTAAGCATCGTTTTGGTGTCGGATACTCACCTTGGCTACAGCAATAGTGTTGGCCGCGTGCAAGCAATGGTGGCGATGGTCAATCAACTTAAGCCCGATATTGTGCTGATTGCAGGCGATATTATTGACGACGATTTGCAACCATTTAATGATCAAGCGATGGCGAACGAGCTGAGCAAGCTTGAGTCGCGGCTGGGCAACTACGCGATTATGGGCAATCACGATGTGCGCGCCGATGAATTGGCACTCTTTCGGGCCGACCTCGCGCAGGCTGGGATTCAGATGTTGGTTGACGAGTGGGTCACGGTCGATAATAGCTTGCTGTTGGTTGGCCGCGATGATATTGGCGGGCCACGCACCTCAGGCGATGTGGTTGGCGTGCCCTTGACTGAGATTCTGCAAGGCGCTGATCGCTCATTACCGCTGCTGATTATGGATCACAATCCAAACCGTTTTGATGATTCGGTTGCGGTTGAAGCCGCACTTCAGGTTTCGGGGCATACTCATGCTGGGCAATTATTCCCCTTCACCTTAATTACTGGCCTGAGCTATGAGCAACAATGGGGCCAATTGACCAAAGGCCCAAGCAATCTGGTGGTTTCATCGGGCTTTGGCACGTGGGGGCCGCCAATTCGGGTTGGCACGGTTCCCGAAGTTGTGCAGATTAAGCTGCGTTTTGAGCCATAGGCTAAGCAATAAACCCATTGCATAAACAAATGCCTCCGATTTGATTCTGGATGGTGCAGAGGCTCCACTGACTCCAGCCCAATGGCGCTTGGCCGAGCAGATGAAGCAGTACTGGGCCAACTTTGGAGGATGCACAACATAAGGGATGTGCATCCTCCTCTGCCTTCGGCGTATATGCTGCACAACCATAACCAAGCGGTGTTTTGTTTATTCAAGCAGCAGCCGAATGGCCTCGCCAAAGGGAAAAGCTTCGCTATCCAGGCCGCCAGCAACGACTACCCACAAGAATGGATATTCAGGGGGTACTGGCGGAAAACTGCCATAGCCATCAGTCAAATATACCGCCACCACTGGCATATATGGACGGATTAAGCCCTCAAGGGCCGCAAAAAAGGGTCGGAAATCGGTGCCACCACCGCCGATTGGCTCAGGAATTGGGCTGTGGGCGGTGAGTTGAAATGGCCCATGCGCTTCAGCATCAACATAAAACAAATCGCAGGTGATATGCGGATAGGAACGTAAAATCCCCTGCACCTCATCCATAAAGAGCTGCAAATGGCGCTCGTCGATTGAGCCGCTGGTATCGACCGCCACAAAAACGTGCAGACTCTCGCCAGCTAAGGCATCGAGGTAGAGACCGCGACTCAAAAAACGCCGATCAAAGCCGACAAAATCGGTGGGCGTTTGCACCAAATAGCGCCATAAATAGGTCCGCCAATCGAGTTTCTCAGGGTCGGTGTTGCGCAACTCACGACGCATGCTGCTTGGCAAACTGCCTTGGGCGACCATCAGCGCAATCAGATCAGCTTGGTGCCGCGCATTGCGCCAATGAGCTTCTAGCACTGCATTGCGTTTGGTGCCGCGCGTCTCTTGTTCAAAACCGCCTTGGCCACTCAGACCCGATCGATCAGCCTCGGTTGCTTCGAGTAAATCAAGGCTGTCGGTCAGGGGGTAGCGGCTAGGGTCGCGGACTAATAATTCGTACACTTCTTCGACGCTGAATGCTTCAAGCTCAGGGTCGCGCTGGGTCATGGGGTCGCAGCCAATGCCCTCGATCGTGCTGATAATGCCATTCAACACAATATCGCAGGCCGTGTTCCAAATCCGAGGGTTGCGGCTACCACGGCGGGGAAGATGCAGCAAGGCCGCATGCAACACCTGATGTACAATCAAGCGATCTTGATCCTGCTGGCGGAGAGTGGCGAAATAATCAGGGTTGACATACACCCGTTCACCATCAGTTGCCGCTTGATTCACATTCGTGGCCGCAACCACGGGCGCAAATAACACCAAGCTCGCAAAGTAGGCTGAACGGGTGCGTAGCCGCAGCACCGAAGCACTAATCATGCGCTCAAATTCGGTGGCACTCATGCCAACATCCGTTGATATGCTTGGAAGAATGCTTGCAATTGGGCATCGCCCTGAACATAGGTGGCAAAGGCTCCAATTTGGCCCTTAAGCCGTAACTGCCGCATTAGATCGGCAATAAAGACCTGTACCCATTCGGTTGGCGCTTGGGCCGCCATCCAACAAAAGGCTTGATAGGCGCTATCGGCGTTTGCAGCGCGTAATGTCAAGCCGATCGTGTTGGCATAACGTGCCCCAGGCTCGCTTGGAAAGGCGAGGTTTGCGCCTTCACCACGCAGAATCGCCTCAAAATCGGGCAGCGTTTGATAGAGTTCGGTGTAGGAGTAAAATTCTGCTGCTGCATCAATCCCGACAACCGGAGCAAGATCAAGCTCGGCCTGATAGAGTTGGCTGGCCATCACCCATGAGCGCGGCGACGGCCACGCTGGATGCTGAGGATTGAGTTTGTGCAACAGGGTTGGGCGAAATGAGAGAAAGGCAATCACTTGCTCAGCCACATTCGCATTCAGCGCATAGGCCTTGAAACTATCAAAATCGGGCGTAACTTCGAGGTGCACAAAACGATTTGCCAAGGGTGCTGGCATATCGAAGACCGAGGCTCGATCCTCTTTGCGATTGCCTGCCGCCCAAACAAACCAGCCCTCAGGCAGGGTGTAGGAGCCAACCCGTCGATCAAGAATCAGTTGTTGGGCGACCCCTTGCATGGCTGGGGGAGCCATGTTTAATTCATCAAGAAACAAGATACCGTGCCCAGTCTGGGGCAGAAACTCTGGTGGAAACCAGCGCGAAATTCCGTTATCGGGCACTGGCAAGCCCCGTAGATCGGTTGGCGCAAGCTGCGATAAGCGCACATCAATAAAATCGATGCCGCTGTGTTGGGCAATTTGGGCTACAATGCTTGATTTGCCAATCCCAGGCGGCCCCCAAATCATCGTGCTGAGATACAGCTTTTTCTGCACCAACGTATCGAGGTAGTGCTGTAATTCTAACGGATTCATGCTTGCTCCTTCACTCGTTGCTCACGCGCAGTTTGGGCTGCGCGGCGGACAAAACAATGCGCATCGTTGGTCAATTCGCTGATAATTTCTAGCGGAACTGCGGGATTGAGCGCCAACGCATAGCGCGCATACCAATAGGGCGAGCGCAGACCTTTGCGCAAATGCTGGGGATTGGTGTATTGATTGGCCATGGCAATAAAATGAAACATTGGATGCGCCGAATACAGCGCTGCGGTTAATGCCCGATCAAGCAATTGTTGGCGCGCGCTGGCTGATGTTTGGGGGTTACGGACGACTGCATTGCGTACCTGAATCGATTCATCGGTGGCCAAGCGGGCTAAAATATCAGGGGTGACATTGGGATGTTGGGCGATTGCCTTGCGCATGCGCAACGCCGACCAGCTATAATCGCGAGCCATCGTCGCTAACAACGCAGCAGGAACATTGGGGTTTAAGGCGAGGGCATTGCGCACTGGCTGCACATCATCAAGCTCTAAGCGGGGCAACACCGCAAGTGGCGTATTGATATTGAAGGCAACCCGAGCACGAACGCTTGGATCATCATCATCAGCCAGCAGCCTGAGGATTTCGGGGTCGCTCGATTCAGCAGCACGCTTGCGTTGCTCACGATCTGCCGTAGCAATGCTGGCCAGATCGAAGCGCTCATGATTGATCGTATAGCTCATGGCCGCAAACACTTCGTCTTCTAAGACCGTGACTGTTTGCTGCAAGGCTTGTTGAATGTGTTGCTCATTTGATGCAAGAAGGCGTTGCTCAAGCCAAGCTGGCAGCGTGCCCAGCGCCAGATGCTCAATTAACGCCTCTTGGCCATCGACTGGTGGTAACGGAAGTTGGGCCACGAGCGCCTCTGCTTGCTGTTGCCAATCAGCGCCAGCCTCGCCATAGCTATTAATATGGTAGGCAATGGCTTGGGCAACATCGGGCGAGGCATAGCCACGAATCGTATTAAGCAGATTAAGCGGAATTGCTGGGTGGCGCAGAAATACTAATAAGCGTAGTTCATCCATCTGGCGAAATAAATCGGGATGTTCGAGCAACAACAACAGCAAGACCGGATTGGCGAGAAACGCTTCGGGAAAGTCGGCGGCAAAGTGTAAGAGCGTTTTTTGCGGCGTATTGGGGTTAGCAACCAAGGCGGCAACAATCGCCGTGCGGGGATGAGGCTCTAAAACCACTGCTAATGGGCCTTGGCGACCAACAAAGCGCAGGAAGTCGGTTCCAGAAGTCGGGCGTTCAAAGTCGGGGTCGGCTACCAACGCAAGATAATTGGCAATCCGCAACAGTTCTTCGGGCGTGGTTGTCGAATCAGATGCTGCTTGGACGATGGCTTGTTCGTCAAGCGCTAATGGCTGATTTGGCACAGAAAACTCCCTCAATAAATCGCTCGTTTACCCAACCGATCAATCGATAAACTCGGCTGATTGTACCATTTATCTAGATATTGTAATGGATGCTTAAACGTCCAAGTCGCAACTTGACACCCATGCGATCATAGCCCTACACTAGCGAAACATCTTCAAGCTCATCCGCAAGCAGGCACAGCCTGGCTTAAATTCAAATAAACAGTAGCGGCAACATCCTCAATTGAACTGCTTGACACAAGCTAGCTAGCCGATAACGCTGGGCGTGCGACGACGCATGAGGGGCGCAACGATGACCTACAAACTCTTTTTAGTCGAAGACGAGATTATCACCCGCGAAGGGATTCGCGATGGGGTTGACTGGGCTGCGGCAGGCTATCAGTTTTGCGGCGAGGCCCCAGATGGCGAAATCGCGCTACCGCTCATCCGCGAGCGCCGGCCCGACATTGTGATCACCGATATTAAGATGCCGTTTATGGATGGCTTACAACTTTGTCGCATTCTCAAGGAAACGTTACCAACCACCAAAATTATGATTCTCAGCGGCCATGATGAGTTTCGCTATGCCCAAGAAGCACTGCAAATCGGCGTTACTGAGTATCTGCTGAAACCCATTGTGGCTCACGATCTGCTCGCAGCGCTGGCTAAAATCGCGCGCCAAATCGCTGAAGAACGGCAGTCGCGGGCGCACTTGGCAACGCTGCAAGCCCAAATGTCCGACCATCAACCACTGTTGCGCGAGCGTTGTCTGCTTGATCTGGTTGCTGGAAGTAGTTCAGCAGCTGATTTTATGGAGCAAGCACGCAGCCTTGAGATTGATCTGTTGGCTCCTTGGTATCAGGTGCTCGTGCTGCACGTTATGCCGCCGCATGCCAGCGCAATCCCGCTGTATGCCGTTTGTCAACAAGTTGACGTAATCGTCGGCGTAATTCTCGCTGAATCGCTGTCGGTGGTGGCCTTCAAGCATGGCCTCGAAGACACGATCCTAATCGTCAAGGGCGAAACTCGCACTGATGTGGCCCAACGCGCCGCTGTGCTGAGTGCTGCCTTGAATCGGCAGTTGGCCGAGCAGGCAAATTGGCGGGCGCACATCGGCAGCGGCGAGCCAACCGACCGGCTCAGTATGATTGCCCAATCGTTTGCTCAGGCCCTGCTCCAGATCAGCGCTGGTGAGCGTTCAGCGGAGGTCGGGTTTAGCGATCAAGCGCCACTGAACGCCGATCCGATGATTATGAAAGCGCTGGCCTACATCGATGCCAACTATGCTGATCCTGCGATGTCACTGAGCCAAGCTGCTGCCCAAGCCTTACTCAGCCCAACCTATTTCAGCGCACTCTTCCACCGCGAGGTTGGCGAAACCTTTATCGACTACTTGACCAATCTCCGGATTCGCAAAGCGATTGAACTGCTGCGCTCAACCTCGCTGACCGCCAGCGAGATCGCCTATCGCATTGGCTATCAGAACCCACGCTATTTCTACTCGGTGTTCCGCAAGGTTGTCGGGCAGCCACCCAACGAGTTTCGCCAACGCGCCTAGGCTACGAGAGGCTCTCTATGGATGAAAATATGTTTGATCGTGCTCGCTCCAGTGGCTTGGCAGGCATGCTTACAATCCCTCGGCTGCGCATGCGGCTGTCCATCCGCGACAAAATTCTGCTCGCGTTGCTGATGGTCGTGATTCTGATGAGCGTGCCCTATATTTTTCTGATCGTGCCTGGCCTCGAATACAAGACCCAGTATGATGGGCTGATTCAGAACATTACAACTGCGAATAGTATCAACGGCTATATCAAGCCATCAATTGATGCAGAACTGTGGGAAATTATTGCTGGCAAAAAACCATTTGCTCAAGGTACGCAATATGCGATTTTGAGCGATGTCGACCATCGAATCGAGCAGATGATCAATAACTCCAGCTCGGAAAAGGGTCGGGTCAAGCTCAGCATTATCCAGCACACCCTACAAACCCTGCGCAGTTCGATCGATCGGGTTGGGATTCAGATTGCCCAAGGCAAAACGTTTGCCGAAAATTTGCTGCTGATGGAGGAGATTCGCAGCATCACCCAATTGATTGAGGGCAACGTTCAGGCCTATGCGCTGTTTGAGGTGAAGCGCACGCAACTGCAATATCAGGCGATGCAAAGCGACCTCACGCGTTGGGCGATTGGCGGCCTGAGCGTCATTATCACGTCGATTGGCTTTTCGATCGTCGCTGCGTGGCGCATCTCAAAAAGCATCTATGTGCCAATCAAGAAATTGCACGATGTAACCACCACGATTGCCCGTCACGATCTGGAGGCTCTGGTTATCGCCGATAATGCCGACGAGATTACCGAGCTTGGCTTGAGCTTTAACATCATGGTTGGCAAGATCAAAGAATTGCTTGATGCCAAACTCGAAGAACACGAGAACCTCAAAAAGGCTGAGTTGCGGGTGCTCCAAGCCCAGATCAACCCCCATTTCCTCTATAACACGCTCGATGCGATTATCTGGATGGCCGAATCCAAGCGCACAGCCCAGATCGTTGAGCTTGTTTCAGCCTTGTCACGCTTCTTCCGGATTACGCTCAGTAAAGGCCGAGATTGGATTACCGTGCGCGATGAGATTGCGCATATCGAAAGCTATCTGGCGATCCAGAAGATTCGCTACCGCGATATTCTCGACTATCAGATCGATATTCCCGAGGAAACTCGCAGCGGTGAGATGCTCAAACTTACGTTGCAGCCGCTAGTGGAGAATGCGCTCTATCACGGCATCAAGAATAAGCGCAACGGCGGCGCGATTGTCGTTCGTGGTCGCTGGCTCGCTGGCGATCGGCTCCAAATCGAGGTTGAAGATAATGGAATTGGGATGCTGCCAGCGCGGCTTGCCCAGATTCAGGAGCTGTTGGCAGCGGGCAATCGCTGGGTGGCGGGCGCGATGCCGATTGTCGAAGATGGCTATGGTATCAGCAATGTTAATCAACGGATCAAGCTCTACTACGGCCCAGACTATGGGCTGTCGATCGAGAGCACCCATGGACACGGCACCTGCGTAACCCTGATCATTCCGCAGCAACGCAAACCAGCGCCCGGCGGGAGTTGATATTGGTTGCTCACTCATTGATCGTAAAAAATTAACCACCAGCTTAAAAAAACGAACACGTTGATTACTAAAAAAACATTAAAATAGCAGCTATTCTGCATAGAAATCAGGCTTGTTTGATGCGAGCCAGCCGCTATAATAGCCAGCATCCCAAGTCAATCACGTGTAATAGCCGACCATGACTGGTCGGGAATGCGCCAAAGGAGGCGACCTCAATGATTGCTCTTGCTCTCTACCGCAGCGTTATCGCGCTAGCCATAGTATCGACTCTGGCGGCGTGCAGCGAGTCTGCGCCTATAGTGAGCGGAGCACTAGCAACTCCACAAACTATCCAAGCCAAAACCTATCCTGAACTCGTTGTCGGGTTTGCGCAAATTGGAGCCGAAAGCGAGTGGCGTACCGCCAACACCCGTTCGATCCAAACGACAGCAGACCAACTCGGCATCGAATTGGATCTTTCCGACGCTCAGCAACAGCAAGCCAACCAAATCAAAGCTATCCGTTCGTTTATCGCCCAAGGTGTCGATGTCATCGGGGTTTCACCAGTCGTTGAAACTGGATGGGACGAGGTTTTTGCCGAGGTCAAACAAGCGGGCATCCCGCTCATTCTGCTCGATCGCAGCGCCAATGTGTCAGCCGATCTCTACAGTGTTCGCATCGGCTCGGACTTTGTTGAAGAGGGTCGGCGTGCCTGTAGCGAGTTAGCCCGACTGCTGGATGGCCAAGGATCAATCGTCATTTTGGAAGGTACGCAAGGCTCGGCTCCAATGCTTGGGCGCGGCGCTGGCTTCCAAGAATGTCTGCAAGCCTATCCAAACCTGCACGTGCTCGCCAGCCAATCTGCTGATTTTATTCGCGCTCGGGGCAAAGAGGAGATGGCGGCCTTACTGCAAACCCATGGCCACAGCATCGACGGTGTGTTTGCCCAAAACGACGACATGGCGCTTGGCGCAATCGAGGCCATCGAGGAGTATGGGCTGCGGCCGGGTATCGACATCAAAATTGTTTCGATTGATGCGGTGCGAGCTGCCTTCGAAGCAATGATCGCTGGCAAGCTGAATGCCACAATCGAGTGCAACCCGCTGCTTGGCCCGCTTTTCTTCGCGACAGCCCTCAACTTGGCCAATGATCTGCCAGTTGAAAAATGGATCAAGCCAGACGAAGGTATTTATCGCCAAGATACCGCCGCGCAGGAATTGCCCAATCGGCTCTACTAGAACTTTCTTTTCCCGATTTCTTTGAATCTAGCGAAATTCCTTTTGGGTGCGCACAGGCTGCGTGCTGCGGATCAGGCTGCGCTCGATCCGGGAGGATACATCCAAAATAGGCTATTTTTTCGTGGGTAACGACCGTTTACAAACACGATTTTCGCTTTCTTCGCGTAAGGAGGACTTTCCATGAGCAGTTCACGATCATTCGCCGCGCGTCTAATGGCGCTCCTGGTTATCATCGGGTTGGTTGGTTGCGGTGCCCAAACTGCGACCGAAGCGCCTGCGAACGCACCCGCGACCGGGGCAGGAGCGAAAACCTACAGCGATATGGTGCTTTGCTACCCGCAACTTGGGGCCGAAAGCGACTGGCGCACAGCCAATACCGCCTCGATCAAAGAAACAGCAGCCACCTTGGGCATCAAGCAATTGGTCTTCTCTGATGCTCAGCAAAAGCAAGAGAATCAAATTTCCGCCGTGCGCGCTTGTATTCAGCAAGGCGTAGATGTGATTGCCTTGCCGCCCGTGGTCGAAGATGGCTGGGATGCTGTTTTGACCGAAGCCAAAAATGCTGGCATTCCGGTGATCATTGTTGACCGCAGCGTGAGCGCCGACAAATCCTTGTATAGCACCCACATTGGTTCGAATATGACTTTGGAAGGCGAACGAGCCGCGGCTGAATTCAACAAAATGATGCCAAACGGCGGCGTGATCCTCGAGCTTTCGGGCACGACCGGCTCTGGTGCTGCCGTCGGACGGGCCAAAGGCTTACGCAACAAACTGAATTCGAACATCACCATTCTCGATTCGCAAACGGGCAACTTTACTCGCGCCGAGGCTGTGCCGGTGATGCAAGCGTTGTTGAAAAAATACACGCCAGGCAAAGATTTCCAAGGCTTATTTATCCACAACGACGATATGGGCATTGGTGCGATTGAAGTGCTCAAGGCAGCTGGGGTCAAACCAGGCGATCTCAAAATTGTATCGGTGGACGGCACCCGTGGCGGTTTCCAAGCCATGGTCGATGGCTGGTTCCAAGCAGATGTTGAATGTAATCCATTGCTTGGGCCACAGGTATTCGAATTGGCACTGAAGCTGATGAACGGCCAACCAGTTGATGCTGAAGTGCTGACCGATGAAACCGTGTACTACCCAGAAAACGCCGCAGAGTTGTTGCCAACGCGCAAATACTAGCCAGCAAACAACCGCTGGAGAAGGTATTAAGCCTTCTCCAGCGGTTTATGTGCTGCTAGATGAAAGGCGAGTGATCGTTATGGCTGATCCGCAGAATCTTATCACCGTCAGCGGCGTTTCCAAAGCATTTCCCGGGGTTATCGCCCTCGAAGGGGTCGAATTTACCCTACGAAAAGGCGAGATCCATGCCCTGATGGGCGAAAATGGTGCTGGTAAGTCGACCCTGATCAAAATTCTCACTGGGGTGGAGCAGCCCGACACGGGCCGCATAGAACTAGAAAACAGCGCCATTAGCATTAGGTCGCCGCAGCATGCCCAAGACCTTGGCATCAGTACGGTGTACCAAGAGATCAATCTCTGTACCAACATTTCCGTGGCCGAAAATATTATGCTTGGCCATGAGCCACGGCGTTTTGGTGGCATCCATTGGAAAAAACTGAACGAGTTGGCGCGTCAGGCGCTTGCACGGCTTGGCATCGAGTTGGATGTGACGCAGCCCTTGGGAATCTACTCAATTGCAATTCAGCAGATGGTTGCGATTGCGCGCGCGCTAGCGATTGCCTCAGCCAAAGTGTTGATTTTGGATGAACCGACATCGAGCTTGGATGCCAACGAAACTGCCCGCCTCTTCGCGGTTATGCGCTCACTCAAGCAGGCAGGCATCGGGATTGTGTTTGTCACCCATTTCCTTGATCAAGTGTATGAAATCGTCGATCGGGTGACGATTCTGCGCAACGGGCGCTTTGTTGGAAGCTTCGAGATTGCAGCACTCTCGCGGGTTGAACTGGTGGCCAAAATGCTTGGGCGGGTGGTTGATGAATTACAGGCCTTGGCTCATGACAAAGATAATTCTGCTCAGCAAACCGACAACAATCAACTTATCAAAGCCTCCGGTCTGGGCCTGCGTGGCGCGTTAGAACCGCTTGATTTGACGGTGGGTGTTGGCGAAGTACTTGGGATTGCAGGGCTGCTTGGCTCTGGACGCACCGAATTGGCAAGCTTGCTGTTTGGCATCGCAACCCCTGATAGCGGCTCGCTGGTGATCGATGGCCAGCCAGTGACGCGCTTCTCGCCACAAGCATTGATCAAGCGTGGGGTCGCCTTGTGCCCAGAAGATCGCAAGGCTGAGGGGATTGTGGGCGAACTCAGCATTCGCGAAAATATTATCTTGGGCTTGCAAGGGCGTTACGGCTGGTTCAAGTTTATTGGCCGTCAGAAGCAGACCGAAATTGCTGAAAAATATATCAAGTTGCTCGGTATTCGCACGCCATCGCCAGACCAGTTGGTTAAAAACTTAAGCGGCGGCAACCAACAGAAGGTCATTTTGGCGCGCTGGCTGGTTACGCAGCCTCGCCTGCTGATCTTAGATGAACCAACGCGGGGCATCGATGTTGGAGCCAAGGCCGAAATTCAAAAGCTGGTGCTGGAACTGGTGAAGGATGGCATGTCGATCGTCTTTATCTCTTCCGAACTGGAAGAGGTGGTGCGGATCAGCGATCGAATTGTGGTTTTGCGTGACCACGCGAAAGTAGCCGAATACGACCATGCGGTAAGCGATCGGACTCTTATGCAAACGATGGCAGGTGAGGCATGAACAATCGAATTTCCTTCAGCCGAATTCGCGAAAGTCGGCTGTTTTGGGTGCTCACCGCGTGGGCAGTTATTCTTGGCTTTAATGCGCTGTTCGTGCCCGAATTTTTTCGGATCGGCATTCAAGATGGTCATCTCTACGGCAATCTGATTGATGTGTTGAACAACGGTGCGCCGCTCATGCTGGTGGCAATCGGGATGACCTTAGTGATTGCTACTGGTGGAGTTGATCTTTCGGTTGGAGCTGTGATGGCAATCTCAGCGGCTATGGGGGCGGTCTTGATCAACCCAGCGCCTGGTGACAAGTTGGTCTCAAATGAGATTTTGACCAGAAACGCGACCAATACACCACTGGCAATCATTGTGATCGCAACGCTGGCGGCGGGCACGCTCTGCGGCCTTTGGAACGGATTATTGGTATCGCGGGCCAAGATTCAGCCGCTAGTAGCCACCCTGATCTTAATGGTAGCAGGGCGTGGCATTGCCCAGCTCATTAGCAACGGTCAGATTATCACCATCTACTACACGCCCTATTTTTGGTTTGGCAACGGCTATATCTTGGGCTTGCCCGTTTCAATCTATATTGTGGCAGCGGTGGCCATCCTCGCATGGGTTGGTGTACGCAAAACCCCAATTGGGCTGTTTATCGAAGCGGTGGGGCTTAATCCAAAAGCCACCTACTACAGCGGCATTAGTGCCAAGAATATTCAGTTGCTGGCCTATACGTTTAGTGGTTTTTGCAGTGCATTGGCTGGTTTGATCCTTAGCTCGTATGTGCATAGCGCCGATGGCAATAACAATGGGCTTAACTATGAGCTAGACGCAATTTTGGCCGTGGTAATGGGTGGGACGATGTTGTCTGGTGGGCGTTTTTCGCTGCTGGCGAGCGTGCTTGGCGCGATTGTCATCTGGACATTTACGCTTTCGATGTATGCGCTGGGCGTGCCTGCGAATGCCTTGCTTGCTGGACGGGCGGTGCTTGTGCTGCTGGTGATTCTGCTCTATTCCGATCGGCGGCTGATCAAACGACGTAGCAAGAATAACCAAGCGGCGGTGCAGTCGCAGGATGAGAAGCCAAGCCTGCCGCATCCATAGCCTCGAACCAGCGCTTTGAAAGGGATTTCCATGACACAACGGCTAAAGCTTTCCGTGCTGCGGCATGGCCCGCTGCTGACAACAATCACGATTTTTCTTCTGGCCTACATCATTGGTGCGCAGCTGTACCCTGCAATGCAACGGCCTCAGGCATTTTTCAACCTGTTTATTAACAATGGCTTTCTGCTCATCCTGGGGATTGGCATGACCTTTGTGATTCTGACGGGAGGGATTGACCTGTCGGTCGGTGGTGTTTTGGCCCTGACAACGGCAGCATCGGCGGCATTGCTCAATCTTGGAGTCAGCCCGCTTGTGGTTATGCCGCTGATGCTGGTAATGGGCACAATGATTGGGCTTGGTTTGGGCAGCCTCATCCATTTCTTCAAAGTACAGCCATTTATCGTTACCTTGATGGGCCTGTTTTTTGCCCGTGGGCTGGCTTACATCATTAGCCTTACGTCGGTCACAATTACTGACCCATTGTATAAATACTTGGCTCTGACCCCAATCTATCTGCCTTTTTTTGCCAAAGCCTATATTTACATTCCAACCCTCGTCGGCCCGGCGCTCTTGGTGGTGGCGGTCTATCTGGCCTACTTCACCCGTTTTGGACGAATTGTCTATGCGATCGGCAATAATGAGCAGTCGGCGGCGCTGATGGGGTTTCCGGTTGGCCGCACCAAAGTCTTGGTTTATGCCTTCAGTGGCTTTTGTTCAGCCTTGGCTGGGATTGTATTCAGCATTTCGCTGTTGGCTGGCTATGGGCAGTTCGCGACTGGCGTGGAGCTGGATGTGATCGCAGCGGTGGTGATGGGTGGCACGCTGCTTACTGGTGGGGTTGGCAACGTGATCGGCACCTTGTTTGGAATCCTGATCGAAGCGACGATCATTTCAATTCTCCAATACAACGGTACGCTCAGTTCGTGGTGGACGCGCATTTGCGTTGGGGTGCTGACGCTGATCTTTATTGGCATCCAAAGCGGCTTTGCACTGCGTAAGAAAAAATCATGATCAGCAAACCTTGCTATCTAATCCACGTGCTTCGGGTATCATACTGAAATTCTTCATGGGATGGGCAAATCGGCAGCTTTTGGTGATTTGTGCCAACTCATGGAATGGATGCTACACGTTTAGGCCAAGCACCAGTGGCAGATAACGTTTTTGGGGCTTGCCAGATTGCAAGGAGTTGCAATGGATAGCATTATCAGGCCCGCAGACAGGCGTGATACAGCAGCGCTGGTTCGGCTGATTGCCAGCGAAGGCAGCAGCGTACTTACAGGCGATAATCCACTTCCGCATGATCAACTCGCTCCAGACGGGTATGTTGCTCAACGGATGGTTGCCTTGGCGCATGATGGCAGCCTGCTAGGATCGAGTTGGGTTGCTCGTGCTCCGTGGCGGCCTGATGGCTGGTTTGAACTACAAGTCGTGGTCGATTCGGCGCAGCGTGGCCAAGGGATTGGCACTGCATTGGTCGTTGATGCCCTTCAATTGCTTGAGCAGCAGGGCTGGCGCACGCTCCAGTGTCATGTTCGCGATGGCGATGCAGTGGCGCTGCGCTTTGCCCAGCAGCATGGATTCAGCCTGAGCCAGCGTTTTTTTACCATGGTGCTCGATGTGGCCAGTTTCGATGCCAACGGATTTCAATCGGTTGTGCAAACAGCAGAGGCAGCAGGATTTTCCTTCTTCACCTTTGCCGATGTGGCCAACCAGCCTGATGCAGCGCGCAAACTTTATGAGCTTAACCGGCGCTTAGCACCCGATCTCCCCGGGAATGACGATTCTTTTCCCACATTTGAAGAGTACGCCCATGAAATTATTGGAGCTGACTGGTTCCGGCCTGAGGGACAGTTTATTGTGGCCGATGGTGAGCGCTGGGTTGGGCTGGTTGGTATGGGCTTTGATGATGCAGCGCGGACGATGAGTCATGAGTTTAGCGCGGTCGATCGAGCCTATCGGGGCCGTCGGCTGGGCAGGCCCTCAAGGTGCAGAGTGCCCTGCTTGCCCAACGCTTGAACATGGAGCGGATCGTCACGGGCAACGATAGCACGAACGCGGCGATTGTGGCGCTGAATCAGAGCTTAGGCTATCGAGAGCAGCCCGGCATATGCAAACTGCTGCGTGAACGTTGATTCAGCACAGATTCCATTCTGAGTTTGGGCATTGCTGGTGGATAATTACATGTTTGATTTACATAATGTAATTAACGTAACTGGTTATTGAGAATGGCTCCGTGCTGAATCAACGACAGCGGCTTATCCAGCAAATGGAATAACAAGGAACCAGAGGAACGCCATCCCGAGCGTCAACGCGATCCCCACAATTAATCCAAACCCATACTTCCAGCGCGGTAAAAGGTGCATGGCGTGCGTCAGGTCGTACCAGTCTCTGGCAACCAATCCGGCGATTAATGCGGTAAGCGCATATTCCGTCAGCATCAGCATGGGGCGGTATGACCAAACGTGATGCGGTTCATCGTAGACAAATCGAAGTGGGGCGTAACGCACCTCCACAATCTGGGGAGCAGCATCAAGCCGAAACGCCATGGCAATCCCAAGCGCGGGCAATCCGCAGCAGACAAGCAGCACAATACTACGCAGAATAACCTGTTTCCAGGGCTTCGTTTCTGCTGGCACCTGATACGATGGCGACATAGATAGCTCCTCACGAATGAACATCAATCAGCGGTATCATCTCATCGTCTACGAATCGTCGCGTGTATCTAAAGCACCACCAGGCGGCTCAGCTTAAATATTCCATTCGAGAGATTTTTATCCCCTTCGAGTAAAGAGAAGGCGTTCGTCAGCTATACAAATTCATCGTGGCATTATCTGCCCTTGGTGCATCCACACGATGGCTGTGCTATCATAGGCGCACGCTGCATTGAGGATCGAGGATCTGCTGATGGATTTGCTCCCCCATTTACCCATCCTGCACGGACGATTTGTATATGAACTGTTGGCGGATTCCCGCCTCCCACGCTGGAAAGGTGCGTTACTGCGTGGCGGCTGGGGGCGTGCCCTCTCTGCCGTGTTTTGCCACCCGCATTGCGATCAGCCGGCTCACTGTTCGCATGCCTGCCCTTACCGTACGCTGTTTACCCCCGAAGCTCCACCCGGCCATGTCGCTGGAGTCCGTGATGCGCCCCGTCCCTTTCTGGTTCGCCCTCCGTTGACCGATCACACGAGCATGCGGCGCGGCGATCAACTCGTGTTTGAGGTAGTCTTGATCGGATCAGCGGTACATTATGCCCATGTTATGATGGCAGCCTTTGCCCATTTAGGTCGCTTGGGATTAGGCGGAGATCGTAGCCCTGCAACGTTAATCCAAGGTTTCACTTTTTCCGATCAAGCGCAGCGGTTCATCCCATGCTTTCATAATGGACAATGGTTGCCGTTGGCCCCGCCCATCCAACCCGAATTTTTTTATGCTACTGTGCCTGATACAGGGAATCGCTATCACCTTCAGTTTGTCACACCAACCCGCATCAAGCATGCAGGCACAATGCGTCGCCAATTTGACATTCCGCTGCTAGTCAGCGCCGCTATTCGACGGTTGCAACACCTCAATACCCTCTATGGGACAATGCCATGGCAGCCCCCCGTCGATGCGCTGCTCGCGGATGCGCGCGCCGCTCACATTGTAGGCGATCGCATGCGGTGGGTGGACTGGGGACGAACATCCGAGGCAACCGGCCAAACGATGCACTTGGGAGGGATGATCGGGACGCTCGATGTCCATGGCATAACCCCCGCCTTGGCAACACTCCTCACGATGGCATCAACCGTCCATCTTGGGAAAGCCGCTGTTTTTGGGAATGGCTGGTTTCGCGTGCAACCTACCGATCGAACGGTATCGGATTGATCATGGGAAGCTGCTGCGCAGCAGCCACGTGGAGCGCATTAGCGTCACGCATGCGCTTATCGACTAGCTAAGCAATGGAGGGGTCTCTATGAGTTACTAGATACCAAAGAATCAATCCCCGCTCTCGCGGAGACGGCTTATGCTTTTTAATAGTTTCTGCTTTCTGTCGTTTATCATGGTCTTTGTTGTCGGCGCATATTTTGTGTTAATCGATCTGTTCAGCTATCCGGTGCAGGAATGGATAACCATCGTATCCAAGGCAATGATGGATGATCCGAAGGATTCTGGAACACAATCCTTGATTCAGCTGATTCCCTTTCTCCCGTGCTCATGGATCTGCATCTATCACGAGTATCGTTATATCGAGTATTCGAAACGCGCTCCATCCGGCGTGTGGTATGGGATCTGTGGGCTGCTGCTTCTGTTCTCATTATTAATCTTACTGAGCGGTTTTTTTCTGTTGGACAGACAGGGCTATGGTTCATGGGGTGAGGATTGTCCAGGCGATCGTGACCGGATCACAGCCGACCAATAAAGAGGTACATATGAGCTACCACGTCCCAGACAATCAGCCACCGCGCTCGTCCGCTCGATGAATCATGATTCAAATCGTCACCTGGCTGACCGCGATCATCGCAGTGGTGGTCGGTCTCTTCTTCATGGATCTTGATCTTGGGCGCTATCCGGTCCATACATGGCTTGGGGTCATCGTCCGACACCTTGCCAGTGATGCAGGAACGGCATCACTGGTCCCGCTCATGCTCTATCTGCCGTGTGCGATTCATCGGACTCATCAACGAATATCGGGCGATTGCGCAGAACCGACGCGCCAACACGGGGTGGTTGTCCGTGATTGGTACGCTCTTGCTCCTCGTCTCGTTGTGCATCTTCCTGATTGGTATATTTGTTGGGTAAGCAGGGGGAATAGTATATGAGCGTATCATTCCCCATCGTATCGTTAATCCATCACCGTCGTTGGAGGGAATTCTCATGCTTTATCCACCACTTCGGTATCAGCATTCGCCCCAAGGTTGGTTCTGTCTCTTTTTTGGACGCGAGGACGACATGCTCAGCCCCGGTGAAACGACGGGATCCAGATGTTGTCCCCCGATCCTCACTCGTGACGCTGATAGAGCGAATTCGCTTACTCAAACAGGAGGCCAAAGGTAGCGACGAGTGCTCCATTCAAGAGCAGCAACACCCCATAGACGACCAATTCCCGCCACCGCGTCTGCGTGCCCCGCAGGATGAGCCAGCCAAAAACCCCAATACTCAGGCAACTCCAGCCAAAGGCGACAACCACCCGATCAATCAGCGAGTGTGGTGGCCATGGAAGTGCATAGAGCTTCATGGATGTGAACATCGCAATACACCATAACACCCCGAGGATGCCAAAGAACCACGTACTCACTTGGACAAGCATCCAGAGCCACCACGGCGGCGTTGCCCATCGTTCCATCGTTAATCCCTCCCAGTGCCAATTATTACATACAAAAGATAGTCGGTTCCTGCCTGTGCCGTCGTGTATCGAACGATACATCGCAGGGATATTGGCAGCGGAACACCGCTACGATGCGCCGTGGCTGCACAAAAACCGTCAGCACGTGCTTGCATCGTGACCATTGCTTTGCTACGATAGAACACCACACATGTCAACCCAAAGGATTGCACCATGGATGATAGCGCCCTGCGCCTTGCCCTTGAAGCGCTGCTGGATGAACCCACCCTCAAGTCAGCGCATCGTGCGTCGATTGAGCACGGCCTTGCCGATCTGAGGGCGCTGCGCCAACATCCCGATGAGCGGGACTATCTTTGCTATCTCATTGAGCACTATGGTCAGCCTGATACCCGCACATGGGTGATGAGGCGTGGTTGCTGGTCATCGCATGTTTCCGTGCTATGGACTTTATACCCAATCCACGTTGTATCACGCTTCATACTCCAGCGCCCATCAGGGTCATACGGCAAAACGATCGGGTCGGCAGCGGATGGCATCTCGGCAACGGTTTGCCCGCGTATGGGTTCAGGGCTCGTGGTATCGTGATCCACCCAAACAAACAGCCCGCAGTGTTTTGACCGCAGGAATCTCGGTGAGCCATGGCTCGGCAGCGGTATCGATCTGTGCAAGCAACAGCGCCCCATCCGTGCCGATTTGGTTGGCCACGGTCGTCCGGGTCGATTCAGCTTTCGGAAAGTGATAGGTATCAACCCGTGGCCCATAGCGCTCAATCCAGTCGGCAGGAATCCATGCAGGCACAACGGTCGCAACGGCATTGCGTGCGGCGCGCAGGGTCTGGCCCACCCGTTCGCGCCGATTCAGCATGCGAACCGCCGCAAGAACGCGGGTCCTAAGTGATAGGTATCAACCCGTGGCCCATAGCGCTCAATCCAGTCGGCAGGAATCCATGCAGGCACAACGGTCGCAACGGCATTGCGTGCGGCGCGCAGGGTCTGGCCCACCCGTTCGCGCCGATTCAGCATGCGAACCGCCGCAAGAACGCGGGTCCTATCGGTGCGTTGTTTTCCGCGTGCTTCAAGCAACCTCCGCTCCTGAAGCTGCGTCAGCAAGGTATCTAAGAGCAATGTCTCGGGATTGCCTGCACGGACACGGGCGCGAAATTCACTAAGGACGGAATGATCAACGCCGGCATTGGTTAAGTCAAGACACCGGAGATACTTCCAATCAATGCGCCCGCGAACCGCATCGGCGGTTTGGCGATCCGAGAGGCCTTCGGCAAACTGAAGAATGGTTGCTACGGCGAGGCGAACGGGCGAGAGCGCTGGTTGACCACGACGTGGAAAGAGATCGGCACATTGGTGATCGGTATCAATAACACCGAGTTCGTCGGCAATCCGGAGATACAGATTCCCTTTGGGGAATGCGGCATGGGCAACCCGTGCCGTTTCTTCAGGAATACAATAGGTCGTTTGCGGATGCAGTGACCTGGCCAAGCTCCTTGTCCAAAGACACACCGTTCCCCGCAATGCTAGACGGTTTTGTATGAAAGACGCAAGGTCCATCTGAATTCGCCACCAGTGTCAATGTTGGTCATGGGCCTTTTAGTTCCTTTAATGCTTCCCATTTAATAAATAATTCCTATATCTTGCAAGACATAGGAAAAAAAAGAATAGCCACACGACGCACATCGTGGGATGACACCAATGTCAGAATATCTTAACATACGGCTCTTTTTATCAGGAAGAACCGCTCAAGCATCACTCCTATCCAGCCGCCATCAGAACCGAATAGCGTTTGAGCGCGACAGTACAGGAGGCGCACCCATGCCGAGATTATAATTAACACACCTGCTCTTCGTATAGGTATCGTGCTTCACCGTTGATGACACCTCGCTGCGATATCACTACGAATAAGCCTTCTGTTGTCGTGTATCACAAGGAGTTCTCCTATGAAACGGATAGCCATTTTCACCAGCTTCGCGCTTGCTATCCTCAGCGCATGTAGTTCATCAACGCTGCCTTCGCCTTCTGCACCCGCCAACCCACCAACCGTCACGCACAGCACCAACCCACCAACCGATCCTGATCAAACACCGATTCCCGCTCCAAGCATCGACATCGACCAAAACCCAACGCGTGATAGTGACTCTTCATCACCAGGAATAACGGTTGGTGCTGTGCATGGAAACACTGCCGAATTCGGCTCGGTTGCAGAGTTTCCTGTCCAACTCACAAGTAAGCCAACCGCGCTCGTTACGATTCCTCTTGGATCAAGTGATGAAACCCAAGGGATCCCAGAACAAGCGGTGGTCCGCTTTACCCCAGAAAATTGGTTCCAAGCACAAACAGTTGTTGTTCGTGGTACCGCTGAGCGGGTTCAAAATGATGCGCAATCCTACCAAATTCTTCTCGGTGCTGCGGTCTCGGATGATCCTCGCTATCAGGGACTTGACCCGCAAGATGTCACCCTGAGCGGGATTCTATTAGAGCTTTCTGCACCTGATGACGGAGATAGGCTGATTGCCAACATCCCTGCGACGATCCATCCAGTTGTCCAGTATACAGGAAATGATCTCCTCTCCTTTGCCTTAACACAAGCCCCCGATCAAATGGTTATTGAACTCAGTACCGGTATCATCTCGTGGACTCCACAAATAACCGACCAAGGCCAACAGTATACGATTGGGGTCTCAGTCAATGACGGTCATCGATTCACCGAGACGCAATTTCAGATCATGGTTATGCAACCAGATCCTTTAGTTGTAACACGTCTCGGCGATACCTTAACGGTTGCTGATCCCGCAACAACCCTCAATGATATGACCATTACCCAGCGCGGCGCGGGAGACGTAGACGATCTTGAATTGGGCAAACTCGCGATTAATGTGGTACCAGAAGTTCCAGCATCAGTTACCGCCCTTTCCGATGTATTTGTCCACAGCGGTTCGTTTGATCATGCAGTTGATATCCGATTTCCGCTTGCGAATCTGCCAGAGAATGTGTCGCTCGATGACGTTCATCTGTATGCATTTACGGAAGCAATTGATGTCGCTGGCCAATTTTGGTCGCCTGTTTCGATGGCAACCAGCTATGAAGGCACATCGGATGCCCCGCGGATTGTTGTGAGCATAGCACGACTGGAAGGTATGGCATTTTGGGGGTATGAGCACACCAACCCAACCGGGTCGCACCGCGATTCACCATATGTTGCGGTTGCCTACACCGTACCGCAGCAAGCACCTACACCAAATGCATCGCCATGCATCCAAGTAGTTGGGCCTGCTCCGGCGAATACGCTCTTGGATGACTATGTTTGTACTATCGCCTCTGCAGCAGGCAATGCATCAATCCATGCCACATCAACGATTACGATCACTGGCTGGGGACCGTCAACAATAACTACGGTGGTATAACGAAAGTGGTGCAAAATTAACGAGAGCCAGGTGGACTATACTTGGAAATGCAACAGACCAAGGAAAGGACCACCATGACTCCC